>CACNEF010000043.1 GCA_902619485.1 uncultured SAR116 cluster alpha proteobacterium | reverse complement strand
TTCTTGGAGTAAATTCTTTTTAATGTTAGGTGCAGCAGACAGTGGTTATGTAGTTGTTATTGGTGTTTTTTGCATATCTACTATACTTAATGCATTTTATTTGATGGAAATCCCTGCTAGAGCATTCTTTTTTAAAAAAGAAAGAGAAATAAATATAAAAATACCAAAACTTATTTTAATCCCAACTTTAATAACTTCTTTTTTAACTATTTTATTATTCTTTTTTATAGAAACATTTCAAAATCTAACTTCTATGATTGTGAGTAGGATATGAAGTATTTAATCGAAAAATTTGGTAAAATAAATACCTCAGTGCTTTTTCTCTGTATAATTTTTCTAATTTTAGAATTAATTGGACATAGGCATGGAGAAACATCATTAGAAGATGTTTTATTCTTTCCAGCTTTTTTTGGATATGTGTCATGCATAGTTATTTTTAAAATTGGTGTTAGTTTACGATCATTCCTTATGAAAGATGAGGATTATTATGATAAGTAGCTTTCCTCCAGGTTTAATAATGATGATTGGGGCATTATTAATCCCATTTTTACCTCATATTATTAGACAGATATATATGATGGTTCTAATCCTGGTATCAGCCTACGCATTAACATTAGGTTTTGGTATACACTCTAAAATTGATGTAATGGATATTGAATTCATAATATTTCAATCAGATTCCTTAACCTTACCCTTTGCAATAATATTTCACATCGCAGCTATATTAAATGTCATTTATGGTGCTCATGAAAAACACTGGAATCAGCATGTAGCAATTATGAGTTACAGTGGAGCAGCAATTGCAGCAGTTCATGCTGGAGACTTATTCACATTATTTATTTGGTGGGAAGCTACAGCATTTACTTCAGTTTTTCTTATTTTAGCAAGTAAAACCGAAAGATCTTATAAATCAGCATTTAGATACATTTTAATTCAAGTTGGTTCTGGCATGTTTTTATTAGCAGGAGCAATTTTATTAATGTCTGAAACTGGTAGTGCTGAATTTAGAAATTTTGATATTAATTCCCTTTATGGACAATTAATTTTCATAGCTTTTGGAATAAAAGCAGCTTTCCCATTGTTAAATGGCTGGTTACAGGATTCTTATCCAGAAGCCTCAGAGATCGGTACAGTTGCTCTTTCAACATTTACAACTAAATTAGCTATTTTTTGTTTTGCCAAATCTTTTGCGGGTACTGAAATACTTATCATAATTGGTGCAATTATGACATTTTATCCTATCTTCTTTGCAGTTATTGAAAATGATCTCCGAAGAGTTTTAACATATAGCCTTAATAACCAACTTGGCTTTATGATAGTTGCAATTGGAATTGGTACTGAATTAGCTATTAATGGGGCTGTAGCTCATGCTTTTGCTCATATTCTTTACAAAGGTTTACTATTCATGGGAATGGGAGCAGTTCTTTATAGAGTAGGAACATGTAAAGCTTCTGAATTAGGAGGGCTATTTAAATTCATGCCAATTACTGCGATATGCACTATCATTGGTGCTATATCCATATCAGCTTTTCCTTTATTTAGTGGGTTTGTTGCAAAATCACTTATAATGTCAGCACTTGGCAAAGAAGGACTGGTTTTTGTCTACTTTATGCTCTTATTTGCATCTGCTGGTGTACTTCATCATTCTGGGATTAAAATCCCATTCTTTGCTTTTTTTGCTCATGAAAGTGGTATTAAAACAAAAGAAGCTCCATTAAATATGATAATTGCAATGATTACGGCATCTATTCTTTGTATATTAATTGGAGTTTTTCCTTCTTATTTCTATGAAATTCTACCCTATCAAATTCAATATCAGCCATATGACTTTAGCCACGTTGTTGGACAATTGCAGCTTTTAACATTTGCTGCATTTGCATTTATATGTTTATGGCATTTCAAAATCTATCCTCCAGAGCTAAACTCAACTGTTTTAAATAGCGATTGGATTTATAGAAAAATGATACCAGGTGTTTTATTACCTCTTTTAAATCTTATAAATAATATCAATAAAAAAATT
>CACNEF010000042.1 GCA_902619485.1 uncultured SAR116 cluster alpha proteobacterium | reverse complement strand
AAATGGCCAATCATGACAAGGAAATACTTTTGTATCAGGCTCCATGGTTGATATTTCATTAAGATATTTAAAATAACCACCTAATCTATCATCAAGTGGATCAAAAAAATTATCAGAAATGTTTGGTGATATTCTAGGTAACAAAAAATCTCCTGAAAGATATAATTTTCTTTTGTAATCCATCAAAGAAATATGTTCAGGTGAGTGGCCAGAGTCTGTCCTAGCTATCCATAATCCATCATTAGACTCAATTTCGTATCCAGCTTTAATGATTTCAAACTCAGGTAGTTCATATACTCTATTTTTGTAAAGCCTTGTTGCTGGGCCCTTAGCAAGAATATCTTCTTCACTCATTCCAGCTCTTACAAAAACATTACGAAAAATTTTTGCATATTCATCATCTGGCATTGATCTAAAAATATTGGCAGTGAATAATTCTTTTGCTGTTGTATAACATTTAATATCTAATTTTTTTTGAAGCCAGCCTGCCATACCAATATGATCAGGGTGATAATGTGTAATTAATAAACCTGCAAATTTTTTAGATTTTAATGGGCCATTTATAAGCGCTTCCCAATGTTCTTCAGAATGTTCAGATTTTAGGCCAGCATCTAAAATTAATATTCCCTTTGGAGTGTCCATCAAAAATAAATTTACATGGTTTAATCTAAAAGGAAGCTCAAAATGTAACCAACATAAATCAGAAGCGATTTGAGTTAATTCCCCAAATTTAGGTTTATTAATTTCTAGTTTCGTCATTTATTGCTCGTCATGAATTATCGTGGTAATTTTTAATTAAGATGTTAAGAATATACATTAAATCTAAATTAGATCTAGCTAATCTAAAATAAAATTTAAAAAATGAAAATATAAGATTTTTAAAGTATATTTTTTACTATTAAAAAGATTAAACATTAAGAGATACATTATGAAAAATTCATTAGACGGAATAAAGGTATTAGATCTAACAAGAGTTTTAGCAGGCCCTTATTGCACCCAAATGCTTGGTGACCTTGGTGCAGAGATAATAAAAGTTGAAAGGCCAGGAGGAGGAGATGATACCAGGGGATTTGCTCCACCATTTGTAAAAGATGAAAATGGAGAAGAGACCGATTTAAGTGCGTATTATTGTGGAGCAAACAGGAATAAAAAATCAATAACTGTCAATCTTAGTAAAAAAGAAGGGCAGGATTTAATAAAGAAACTACTTAAAGATTGTGACATATTAGTAGAAAATTTTAAAACAGGTACATTAGAGAAGTATGGACTTGGTTATAATAATTTAAAGACCGAGTTTCCTAGATTAATTTATTGTTCTATCACTGGTTTTGGACAGACTGGTCCTTATGCATCTAGACCAGGCTATGATGGTTTGATTCAAGCAATGGGCGGTGTTATGGCTCTTACTGGAGAACCTAATGGGGAGCCTATGAAAGTTGGAGTTCCTATTGGAGACTTGATGGCAGGAATGTTTGCATCAGTAGGAATACTTGCTGCTGTTAGACATCAAATTCAAACTGGAGAAGGTCAATTCATTGATATTGGTATGTTAGATACACATGTTGCATGGCTTGCTAATCAAGGAATGAATTATTTATCTACAGACAAAAACCCTGAAAGACTAGGCAATCAGCATCCTAATATTGTTCCTTATCAAGTCATGCCTACATCTGATGGATATATCGTCCTTTCAGTTGGAAATGACCCAACTTTTGAGAGATTTTGTAAATTAGCTGGCGAAGAAAAGTTAATTAATGATCCAAAATTCAAAACCAACGCGGACAGAGTATCAAACAGAGAATTTGTTACTAATGTTCTAAACGAAATTACCAAGAAACACACATCCGAGTGGTGGCTAAAAGAGTTAGAGAAAGAAAAAATTGGATGTGGTCCAATTAATACATTAAGTGAAGTTTTCTCAGACCCGCATGTTAAGGCTAGAGAAATGATAGTGAATATGGATCATAAAAAAACAGGCAAATCTCCTCTAAAATTAATAGCAAACCCAATTAAAATGCATGAAACGCCACCAAGTTATAGAATGCCGCC
>CACNEF010000041.1 GCA_902619485.1 uncultured SAR116 cluster alpha proteobacterium | reverse complement strand
CACGGCAAAAGAAGCTCATATTATTCTGACTTTACTTTTGGTTTATGGGATGGAAACCAACTTTCTCCAATTGGAAAAGCATATTTTGGATTCAATGATAATGAATTAAAAATTTTAGATAAATTTGTTCGTAACAACACGATTAAAAAATTTGGTCCTGTAAGAGAAGTAGAAAAAACCTTCGTTATTGAAGTTGCTTTTGACTCTGTTAACTCTAGCACAAGACATAAGTCTGGAGTTGCATTAAGATTTCCTAGAATTAAGAGGCTTAGACAAGATAAGCCAACTAGCGAAGTGATACAACTTTGTGAATTCAAACTAGAATTTTTGTAAAAATTTTTTACATTAATTGTATTGAATTACAAAATTTTATTTTCTAACATTTAACTGCAGATTATTTTATAGGAGTAAAACATGTCAGATTTACAAGAACTAATGGTTGGTTCAACAAGAGTAGTTGCTCTAAAGGATGGAGAGTTAACTTTACCTAAGGAAATACTTCTTAATATAGACGAAGAAACTACTAAAAAACTCTCTGAAGAAAATAATCAACTCACAAACAGTCAAATTAATGCTTATCTAATATTCAAAAATGAAAAAATTCTATTAGTTGACTCAGGATGTAGAGATTTATTTGGACCAACCTGTGGATTTGTTCATGAAGAAATTGCAAAAGCTAATGTCAAGCCTGAAGATATAACCGACATCTTTTTTACTCATTTACATCCTGATCATGTAGGAGGATCAATTAACAAAGATGGTAAGGCAATTTTTCCAAATGCAACCGTTAATATTATAGAAGATGAATTAAACTTTTGGAGTAAGGATGATTTTGAAGATATTGAGGTAAATGGTAAAAACATGGCTGACTTAAATAAATCTGTTATCAAAGCCTATGGTGAAAGAGTAAAAACAATAAAAACTAATCAAGAAATAATTTCTGGAGTATTTCCTGTACCACTTCCAGGACACACACCGGGTCATAGTGGCTTTAGAATAGACGATGATAATATTAGTTTTGTTCAAATGGGCGATGTTTTACATACACCTAATTTACAGTTATCAGACCCAAATATTTCTGTACTATTTGACATTGATGTTGAGCAAGGACTTAAATCAAGAAAAAAAGCTTTTGATATGGTGTGTAATGATAGAATAATTTGTTCGGGAGGCCATATTCTAGAACCAAAATTTGGATATTTAGATAAATTTGGAAGTGGATATAAATACGTTGCTATTTAAGGTATAATTAAACTAGTATTATAAATTATAATATTTTAGTTGAATTTATTATTGATTTTAACACATGATTTTTATCATCAAAAAATTCTAATCGATCTACAAACTCCCGCCAAAATCGTTTTTCAGTTTTGTATTTAGCATTTAGTTTTGTTTTGCAAAATTTTTGAGTATCCAACAATCTTTTAGCACCTGAACTTACATATTGTTCACCATTAAAACACCCATCAATTAAAAATATTAATCCTACAAGGAATTCAGCATGCTTAGTAGAAAAGACTGATGTAAATGGCCAGAAGTGTTCTTTTAAAATTTGAAAATCAAGTTCATGCGCTTCAAAATAATTACTAAATATTAATATTCTCTCTAAATTTCCTATTTCTTTTCCAAACTTGGACATTTCTATACTTTTTTGAGCAAATGAATGTTTATCATGTCTCATGACCAAGTTTTTGGCATGACAATGACTCAGATATTCGTTTTTATTAATAGATGAAATAACAAAAGCTTGATCTTCCGCTCTATTAACAAAACTAGGGGTAAATGGAGCCCATTTTTTTAAACTTTCTACTGTTATTCCTGTAGTGCCACCAGTTACATGTATTCTTTGGATATCATTTGATTTGTACATTAATTCTGCTTCTGTTGACAATGATTGTGGCCATTCAGGACAAAAAATTCTTTTTGATGATAAATCAGATGCAAAATTATTTATCTTTGGTCTTTGAACGTCTGGTGTAAACAAATCTTTGGAGATATCATTCTTATTTACTAATGCTCCAGCCAGCAAGCCTAAATCAACTTTTCTTCCTTCGTAATCAGTTGCAGTACCT
>CACNEF010000040.1 GCA_902619485.1 uncultured SAR116 cluster alpha proteobacterium | reverse complement strand
TTGGCCAACTCCATGTTCACCTGTACATGTGCCATCCATTCTTATAGCTCTCTCAGATATTCTTACTAAAAATTTATCTAACTTATCTAACTCATTTTTGTTATTTTTATCAATTAAGAGCGCAACGTGAAAATTTCCATCTCCTGCGTGACTTACTATTGGACCTATTAATTGATTTTGTTCCATATCCTCAATAGTTTCTGTGATGCAATCCGATAATTTTGAAATAGGCACGCAGACATCCGTAGAATAAAGTTCTGCCTCTGGCCTTACAGCTCTACATGACCAATACGCATCATGCCTTGCTTTCCATAATTTATTTCTGTCCTCATTGTTAGAAGTCCATTCAAAATCTTTACCTCCAAAATCAGATGATATCTCTCCAAATAACTCCGACTGTTCATCAACAGATGATTGACTTCCATGAAATTCTACCAATAACAATGGAGCTTCAGGAAGATTTGTTTTGGAATAATTATTAACAGCCTTTACTTGTGCTGTATCCATAAATTCTATTCTAGCAACCGGGATACCAGCTTGAATAGTCATTATAACCGCATCAGTTGCATTTTTTACTGTTGGGAAACTTACTCTTCCGCCAGCTATAACTTCTGGGATACCATAGAGTTTGAGAGTAATTTCTGTCGTTATGCCCAAAGTCCCTTCAGAACCAACCATTAGCCTTGTTAAGTCATAGCCAGCAGAACTTTTTCTTGCCTTATTTGCTGTTTTAATTATCTGACCGTCTGGAGTAACAACTTCCAAAGCTATGACATTGTCTTTCATTGTACCATAACGAACCGCATTTGTTCCTGAGGCTCGTGTAGCAGTCATTCCACCTATTGAGGCATTTGCCCCAGGATCAATTGGAAAAAATAGACCTGTGTCTCTTAAGTATGTATTAAGCTGCTCTCTCGTTACACCTGGTTGAACAACAACTAGAAGGTCATCCTGATATACTTTCAATATTTTGTTCATATTATTCATATCAATAGATATTCCACCAAAAGGTGCATTGAGATGCCCTTCGAAGGAAGAACCAACACCAAATGGTATAATTGGGCACTTATATTCTTTACAAATATTTACAACTTTTTGAACATCCTCTTTTGTTTCAACAAATACAACACCATTTGGTAATTCAGATTCGTGTATTGTCATTGTATGAGTGTGTTGTTCTAAAATACTCTGACTATCTGAAAATTGCTGTCCAAATTCTTCTTTTAACTTTTTTACACATAACTTGATACTTACAGGATCATAATTATCTGAAGACCAAATTGAAGTATTACCATCCATATTTAATGCCTTTAAAATATTCGATTTTATTTCTACAAAATTTTTCCAGGATTCATAATACCTTTGGGGTCTAATTCTTCCTTAATTAATTTCATAAAATTTACCGCAGAACCTAACTCCTCAAGTAAATACTGTTTTTTACCTTGCCCTACTCCATGTTCACCTGTACATGTGCCATCCATACTAATTGCTCTATGAGCTAATCTTTCTAAGAAACCATTCGCAACATCAATTTCATTCTGGTCTTTGGGATCGATTAAAAGTTGAACATGAAAATTGCCGTCTCCAACATGACCAACAATAGGACCAAATAATTTATTTTGCTCCATATCTTCAATGGTTTCTGTAATGCATTCCGAGAGTCTTGAAATAGGCACACACACGTCTGTTGCGATATAATCTGCCTCTGGTCTACATGCTTTTACAGCATAATAAACATCATGCCTAGCTTTCCATAATTTATTTCTTTCTTCAATATTAGCGTTCCACTCAAAATTATTCCCACCAAAATCTTTAGAAATCTCATTAAATAATTCTGACTGCTCTTTAACAGAAGATTTGCTTCCATGAAACTCTAAGAGCAACAAGGGTGATTCTGGTAAACTCAATTTAGAATAATTATTAACTGCTTTAACTTGTGCAATGTCTAATAGTTCAATTCTAGCTACTGGTATACCAGCTTGTATCGTCATGATAACTGCATCAGTTGCATCTTTTACAGAAGGGAACGTGCACCTGCCAGCTCCAATTTCCTCAGGTATGCCATAAAGTTTAAGAGTAATTTCAGTAATTACACCCAAAGTTCCTTCAGAACCAACAATTAATCTTGTTAAATCATATCCAGCTGAACTTTTTCTTGCTCTACTAGCAGTTTTTATTATCTCACCATTTGGCATAACAACTTCAAGAGATAAAACATTGTCTTTCATTGTACCGTAACGAACTGCATTTGTTCCAGAAGCTCGTGTAGATGTCATTCCACCAATTGAAGCATTCGCGCCAGGATCAATAGGAAAAAATAAACCTGTATCTCTTAGATATGTATTAAGTTGTTCTCTTGTCACACCAGGTTGTACTACAACAGTAGAATCTTCAGGGTGAACTTCTATAATATTATTGAGATTGTTCATATCAATTGAGATACCACCAAAATTGGCATTTAGGTGCCCCTCCAGAGAAGAACCTGCACCAAAGGGGATAATGGGGCAACCATGTTCGTGACAAATTTTTACAGTTTTTTGAACATCTTCCTTACTATATGCAAAAACAACACCATCAGGTAGTTCAGGTGTATGAACTGTAGTTGTGCTAGTATGTTGTTCACGAACGGATTTAGAT
>CACNEF010000039.1 GCA_902619485.1 uncultured SAR116 cluster alpha proteobacterium | reverse complement strand
CGTTTTCTTTTCTTTGTGTAACAAATTTGGACTGGCCAGGTTTTCTTCTATCTAAGTGAGCTTGAATGTCTTCTTCATTTATTGGAATTAAAGGAGGTACTCCATCTACTATGCATCCAATCGCTTTACCATGACTTTCGCCAAAGCTAGTAAATTTAAAAATATTTCCAAAAGAGTTGCTCGCCATTTAAATTCTTTCAATAAGAAAATTTTAGTAATTTAAATTTCTTTTTTTTCTGGGGACATGTCTGGTGCATCAATAGCTTTCATGCCTACGACATGATAACCACAATCTACGTGATGAGTCTCACCTGTTACTCCAGCTGACAAATCAGATAAAAGATAAACACCACATCCACCAACATCATCTAATGTAACATTTCTACGAAGTGGAGAATTATATTGGTTCCATTTAAGAATATATCTGAAATCACCTATACCGCTAGCGGCAAGAGTTTTTATAGGGCCTGCTGATAAACTATTCACTCTAATTTTGCTATCTCCTAGATCTGCAGCTAAATATCTTACTGAAGATTCAAGCGCAGCCTTAGCAACTCCCATTACGTTATAATGAGGCATTACTTTTTCCGCTCCATAATATGTGAGGGTAATCATAGATCCACCATTTGGCATTATTGCTGCGGCTCTTTGAGCAACTGCGGTAAATGAATACACAGATATATCCATAGTTTTATAAAAATTTTCTCTTGTTGTATCAACATACTCGCCTTTTAATTCTTCTTTATCTGAGTATGCTATTGCATGAACTAAAAAATCAATACTATTCCATTTTTCTTTGAGCAGATTGAATGTTTTGTCAATTGCTTCATCACTTGAGACATCACAGGGTATAACAATATCAGAACCAACAGATTCAGCAAGTGGAGCAACTCTTTTTTGTAATGCTTCACCTTGATATGTAAATGCTATTTCTGCACCTTGTTTTGCAATTGCATCAGCTATACCCCAGGCGATAGATCTATCATTGGCAACTCCCATAACAATGCCGCGTTTGCCTTGCATAATCCCTTTACCGTGGTTTTCTTGTTTCATTATTTAGTTTTCCTGGTCTAAAATCGCAAATTAAAATTAAAATGATATAATCAATTATCATTATATAATTACTTATATCATTTTAAAATATTTAACTATTATTAATTTGAAACTTAATTAAGAGAATAACTTATTTTTTTTGTTAAAGTAATCAAATCACCAGGGTTATAGGATCTGTTGCTATTCATAGAGATGGTTTCTCCATCTACATCTATAATAAGTTTATATCCACTAATTTGCTCTATAGTTTCAGTATGTATAACCTTTTGAACACGACAAACCTCTTTTTCAACAAAATTTTGATTTGTAGTTGTTTTTTCATTTCGAACAACTTCTGATCCTAATAATGCTCCCAAGGCAGTGGCTCCTGCCTTGCCTCCACCCTCTCCAAGCTGATTTCCTATAGCACCTCCTATTAAGGCCCCTATAAAGTTATCTGCACCAAACTTATTAGCGTCTTGATTTACTGGTACTTTTTGAATTGAGCATCTTTTCTCATTTTTTGGTACTTTCTGTGTAGAATATGACTTAAGCACTTCAACTGCAGAAACAGATCCGGTTACTTGGTAAAAATTTGTTTTTGAGTAGGCGTTACTCGTAAGTAATATTAGGGATCCAAATAATAAAAAATTTTTAAGCATTAATACCTCATGTTAATCTTTTAAATTTAATTAAAATACATATATCTATAAAATATGGCAAAATTAGTACTTATCAATAAATTTTTATATGGAGACTTTTGTTGGAATTAGAAAAAATTGTAGATCCAATACAATTGTTTAAAAAATGGTTCTCTGAGGCTGAAGAAAAAGAAATTAGAGATCCTAATGCAATGCAATTAGCAACAGTATCTAAAGACGGAATGCCCTCAGTTAGAACAGTATTGTTAAAGGACATTATTGATGGAAATTTTGTTTTTTACACAAACTATGAGAGCCGTAAATCTAGAGAAATAATTCAAACAGGAAAAGGAGCTATATGCTTTTATTGGAAAAGTCTAAATCGTCAGGTAAGGTTGGTCGGTAATCTTGAAAAGGTCTCCGATCAAGTGTCCGATAAATATTATCAATCTCGGTCAAAAGGAAGTCGAATTGGTGCATGGGCCTCAAAACAATCAAGAGAATTAGAATCCAGGAATTTCTTAATGCAACAGGTAAAATTACTTGAAGAAAAATATAATGATAATGATATTCCTCGTCCAAGTTTTTGGGGTGGATTTGCATTAAAGCCAGAAGAGTTTGAGTTTTGGAAAGATGGTGAATTTAGGTTGCACGATAGATTTATTTTAAAACCTACTAATGTAAAAAATGAATGGATTGCTAAACGTCATTACCCATAATTTTTTTCTTATTTTTTAATTCTATTAAACTCATTATCAAAAAAATTATGTAACAAATTATTAATAAACCTAAAAATAAACCAAAACCTGCTTGATAAGCCTTCATTGAATATCCACTCTGCTTTCCAGGTTCAACTATTTGCATAATAAAACCAATAGCGTATTGAACTATAAAAGCCATCAAAAAACATATTAAATTTATAGCTGTCGAAGCACGAGCAGCATAGCTGTTAGGAAAATGTTGACTAAGTCCAGCGTAAGCTAATGTGGCTGCTAGTGAAGTTATGCTTAAGATTACCCATGGCCATATTGCTTTTGGCATTAATCCAAAGGTAATTATCGTAAATGGAATTATAAATGCTA
>CACNEF010000038.1 GCA_902619485.1 uncultured SAR116 cluster alpha proteobacterium | reverse complement strand
ATTATGGATATCAGACACAAAAAAAAATGATATAATTGTATGGTGTTCAAATGATTATTTAGGAATGAGTCAAAATAAACTTGTGATAAATTCAATGATAAATTCAGTTAAAAGAATGGGAACGGGTTCAGGTGGAACACGAAATATATCTGGAAACAGTCATGCTATTGTTCAATTAGAAAATGAACTGGCTGATTTTCATTTAAAAGAAAAAGCAGTGGTATTTTCATCTGGGTATGTGGCAAATGAATCAACAATAAGTACTCTTCTCAATTTGTTAGAGGACGCAGTTGTTTTTTCGGATGAAAAAAATCATGCATCAATAATTTCTGGTATAAAAAAATCAAAAGTCTCAAAAGAAATTTTCAAACATAATGACTTAAATCATTTGGAAACTTTAATAAAAAAATATCCCACAAAAAAACCAAAAGTAATTATATTTGAATCCATTTACTCTATGGACGGTGATTTTGGAGATATCTGTGGAATATCAAAAATAGCTAAAAAGTATAATGCATTAACTTATTTAGATGAGGTTCACGCTGTTGGGATGTATGGAAAAAAAGGATCAGGCGTGACTGAAGAGCTAGGATTACAAAATTCTATTGATATAATTCAAGGCACATTAGGTAAAGCATTTGGAACAATGGGTGGGTATATTGCCTCCTCAAACATAATCTGCGATGCTATACGAAGTTATGCTAGTGGATACATATTTACAACAGCATTGCCACCCGCACTTGTAAAAGCTGCAAGCACTTCTATAAGTTATTTAAAAAAATCTGATAAAGAAAGAAAACTACAACAAAAAAATACAATTTTACTCAAAAAATATTTATTAAAAGAAAACATATATTTTATGGATAATAAAAGCCACATAGTCCCAATAATGGTAAATAACGCTATAAGATGTAAAGAAATCAGTAATATCCTGTTAAATGAATTTAAACATTACATACAACCAATTAATTATCCAACTGTTCCAGTTGGTACAGAAAGATTAAGAGTTACACCAGGCCCTTTTCATACAGAAAAAATGATTTCTGATTTAACGTTTGCACTTAAATACGCTTTCAAGAAAACTAATAAAAATAATTACTCAAAATTTGCATAATAATTTTAAAAGATATTAAATTGACTATTATAAAAAAACCTAATGATCACCCAGTTTTTCCTGATAAAAATAAGATTGGTGTATTACTTGTCAATTTAGGCACGCCTGATGGCACTGATTATTGGTCTATGAGGAGATATTTAAAACAATTTCTTATGGACAAAAGAGTTGTAGATCTTTTTAGACCTTTATGGTGGTTAATATTAAATGGTCCCATACTGACATTCAGGCCTTCAAAATCTGGAAAAGCTTACAAAAAAATTTGGGATGAAAAAAACCATGGATCACCACTAAGAGGGTTTACGATTAAACAAACAAACAAAATACAGAATTATTTTAAAAACAGTCCTAATATTTTCATAGACTATGCAATGAGATATGGAAATCCAGGTATAGACAAAATTTTAAATAAAATGACAAAAAATGGATGTTCAAAAATTCTTTTGGTTCCACTTTATCCTCAGTATGCAGCTAGCACTACTGCAACTGTTAAAGACGAAGTTTTTAAGTGGTTATTAAAACAAAGATGGCAACCAGATATCCGAACAGTACCTCCTTGGTTTGATAATAAAAATTACATAAAAGCTTTGGCTTTAACAGTTAAAAAACATTTAAAAAATAGAGATAAAATAGACAAGTTAGTTATATCTTTTCATGGAATACCAAAGAGATACTTCATGGCAGGCGATCCGTATCATTGTCATTGTATTAAAACTGCCAGATTACTAAGTGAAGAATTAAAATGGCCACAAAAAAAAGTTTTAGTTACTTTTCAATCTAGATTCGGCCCTGAACCATGGCTTCAACCTTATACTGACGAAACAATTATAGAATTAGCTAAACAAGGGTCTAAAAATATTGCTTTGATTGCTCCTGGTTTTATCTCTGATTGTCTAGAAACACTTGAAGAATTAAATGTTGAAGCAAGAGAATTATTTTTTGAGAATGGTGGAAAAACTTTTCAATATATACCTTGTTTAAATGATAACGAATATTCAATTAAATTTTTAAATGAAATAGTTAAACAAAATTTATTAGGTTGGAATAATTAAATTTAATAAATTTTATAACAAATTTAAAATTGATAAAGTTAGTATTTACATTTCAAATATTAACCCTTATAAAATAAAAAAATGCGGGTATTGTGTAGTGGTAAGACCTTAGCCTTCCAAGCTAATGACGCGAGTTCGATTCTCGCTACCCGCTCCATCTCAAGTAAATCAGTCGCCCTAAGTAGTTGATATGTAAGCTCTACTCTCAGTTTATGTTTAATTTCCTCTTCTGTTTTGCTGTAATAGGAGTGTAAAAAAAACACTTAATAATATTACTAATCCTCCGAATGTAGTAATTAAAGATGGATTTTTTTCATACCATAAAATATTCAAAATAATAGAAATTGGTGGAATTAAATAAAGAAACAACGAAGCTTTATTGGCTCCATAATAACCAACTGAATAGGTCCAAGTTAAGTAACCTAATGCAGTAGGAAACAATGCCAACCATAAATATGTTAATTTGATTTCATTAGTAGATTGGGAAATAAAATCATAAGTTTCTGGGAACCAAAATAACATGGGTATGGTTCCAAAAATTATTGTATATGCAGTTGAAGTTATTGCTCCATATATAACTATTAAAGGTTTTACTATATGAAAATAGATTGCAGTCAAGATAGCAGCAAATAATATCAAGCTTGATCCACTTCCTATATTTAAGCCACCTTCTTGATCAAAAGATATTAAACCAACTCCAAACATACAAATAATTATTCCTAGCCAGTGTATGTATGAAACCTTTTGTTTCAAAATAAAAAAGCCAATTAAAGCAGTAAATAATGGGTTACAATTTACAATGAAGCTGCCTGCCCCAGCTGAAACACTCTCTTGTCCATGGTTAAGAAATAAATTATAT
>CACNEF010000037.1 GCA_902619485.1 uncultured SAR116 cluster alpha proteobacterium | reverse complement strand
ACCAACTTCTTCTCTTTCTTGATCAGATAATACAGGACAATTGATAGCTCCTATAATATGGTCATTAGCAAATTCTGATGGAGATCTTACATCAATAATTGTATCAAAGTTTTTGCTTTCCCAATTTTTAATTGATTTATACTTTTTTACCATTTTTTACTTTATTCTAATTTTATTATCTAAATTGTTTACATATCCTATTTCAGTAAAATTAATTTTGTTTTCCTTTAAAATTTTAAATTGTTTAATTTTTTCTTCTTTTGGAATTATAAACGCTAAACCTCCAACAGTTTGAGGATCATATAATATTTCATCTATTAACTTTATTTCTCTATCATAAACTAATTCTTTTTGTGCGCTGTTAAAATTTTTCTCGAATAATGAAGATCTGACATTTTTGGATAAAGCCTCCATAACACCGTTAAATATAGGTATTTTATCTGGATAGATTGTCAGTCCAGTATTTCCAACATCTCTTTTTATTAAGTTTAATAGATGGTTTGCTAGTCCAAAACCAGTTATGTCTGTCATAGACAAAATTTTCAATCTATCTGAAATTTTTGAAAAATTAATATTTCCTTGAGACATCTGGTTAAGAACTTCAATTTGGTAATAACTATCAATAATATCGTTGTTTATACCCGCAAATATAATTCCAGACCCTATTCTTTCAGTTAATATTAAAATATCATTTACTTTTAGCTTACCAAGGGTTTTATTATTCACACTTTTTTTTTCGCCTATTACAGAAAAACCTATTACTGGATCTTTATCTTTGCCAATCATAGTATGACCGCCTCCTATAGAACATTTTGCTAACTTGAGGACTTCTGTCGCACCAAAAGTGACTTGTTCTAAATCTCTTGAATTTATTTCAGAATTTGAAAATGGAAGTTGTAAAATCATTTGGGCTGAAATAAGTTTAGAATTGACCGCAATAATATCGCTAATTGCATGATTAGCTGCAATTTTTCCTAAAAGATATGGATCCGATACAATAGAGCTAATCATATCTACACTCTGATATAATTTTGGATAATTATTTATATTAATTGCATCTTCAGACGTTGTAATTATTTCTTTGGATAAAGTTGTTTTGAGGGAATTAAAATCTACTTTTGCAGCACATCCTCTACATTGCATTTGATAAGAAGGTATATTTTTATTATTTTGAATAATAACGTCAAAAACTTTTAATAAATTCCTAAATATATAATTATTATCTTGGTTTAAATCATTGAATTTATTTACAAATTTCTGATCTATTAATTTTTTTAAAAGAAAACTAAATCTTGAGGTAAATGTGAAATTATATTTTGTAGCAATGGCTAGTCCATTTGATAATCCTATTATAGATAAATAATTTTTATTAAATTTATAAGGAACAGGTATTTTTTTTTGAATAAATCCTCTGATACTTCTAGCTAGAGGTTTTCCAGATTTTACTGCATAAACACCAGATTTACTTAAATTTTGATTGTTAAAGTCAACTATGTCACCAGCAGCAAAAACATAATTATAATTTGTTTGAAATTTATTATTGACAATAATAAAATTATTTCGATTTAAAATAATATCTGATTTTTTTATCCATTCTGGGGACATACCATTTGTTGATAAAATTGACTTATCAATTTTCAATTTAGTTTTATCTGATAAAATCAATGTATCTTTTTGTACTTCAATTACTTCTACTTTTTCAATCACATTAATTTGTGCATTTTGAAGAGTTTGTTTTGCTACTTTTCTTGTTTTATTTGGGAAAGAACTTAATAGTCCATTTTTGCCAGTTATTATACTTATTTTCAAATTAGATTTTGTATTTTTGAAACGTTTTTGCAAACCTAAAGCTAATTCTACTGAAGCGGGACCTCCTCCAATAAAAGCAATATTATTATTTGTTTTTATTTCAGTTAAAAAATTATTAGATAATTTAGAGATTGGTTTTACGGGCACGCAATATTTAAGAGCCCCTTTTATAGTTTTATTACTGCTTTGTATGCCTGTGTTTAATGATAGTACGTCAAATTTTATTTTTGGTCTGTTTTTTAAAATAATTTCTTTATTAATTGCTGAAATTTCTAAAACTTCTGAATGTATAAACCTAATATTTAATTTGAAACAAAGTTTATAAAGGTCTATGTGAGTTTCTCTCCAAGTGTACATTCCTTCAATAAAACCTGGTATCATACCTGAATAAGGAGTATCAATTTCATTACTAATTAATGTTATCCGAGTTCCTTCAATAGGTCTTTTTGAGAGTTCCATAATTAGCATTATGTGAGAATGTCCACCACCAATTAACACTAAGTCATTGTTTATTGGGATTTCTTTTTGCTTAAACATATTTATTACATCTAATAAATGGAGGCCCGAAGCGGAATCGAACCGCTGTTAACGGCTTTGCAGGCCGCTGCATCACCACTCTGCCATCGGGCCACAAGTTAGGTGATTACTTCTATAACTCTTCAAAAGCATACAAGCAATTAAAAAAAAAAAATATAGAATAATATTTTGTTTCAAAATTTCATGTTAATACTTAATTATTAACTAGAATTTTATTTTCAATTCGCTATTAAATTATATTTATGTTTATTTAGCATTTTTTGAGGTTTAAATGATTTCATTTTTTAAAAGAATTAAATTTTTTTATTTAATATTTTTCTGTTTTTTATTTTTAAATGCTTCAAAAGTTCTTAGTTCCGATATTTTATTTGAAAATTCCATTCATGAAGCACTTAAAAATAGTTTGGAATTAAAAGCCCAAAATTATAAATTAGCTGCTACCAAAAATTCTTTAGAAGAGTCTGGTTCTTCTAAAGACTGGACAAATTCTTTTACGACAACCTTTAAATCTGACAATAAAGACAGTAATTCCCAAGGAACATTTGTAAATGATGAGACAACAACCTCCACTATCTCATTAAGTAAAAATATATTCGATGGAGGAGAAGCTTATGAAAAAATTTCTATAGCAAAAGAAAATATTAAACTTGAGCAATATAATTTAAATATTATTGAGCAAAAAATAATTTTGAATACTATCAGAGCTTATTTAGATGTTTATTCAAATCAATCTGTAGTTAGTTTAAGAAAAAAAAGTTTAGAGAGATTTAAAGAAAATGTTGATGCCACAGAGTTAAAATTACAAGCTGGCACAGTAACACCAACCACACTGGCCGAAGCTCAATCTAAATTAGCAAAAGCTCAATATGATTTAATTTTATCTGAAGGAAATCTTGAAAAAGCAATTTCCAAATTTAAAAGTATTACAAAATTCAAAGTTGTGCCAAATAAATTTTCTTTACCCAATTC
>CACNEF010000036.1 GCA_902619485.1 uncultured SAR116 cluster alpha proteobacterium | reverse complement strand
GTAAAATTTCTAGATTATTAGGTATAGGTTTGATTGGGGGAGCAGAGACAAAAATTAATTTCCAAAAACAAGTTAATAACTTTCCAAGTTTAACATTTGATACTTCTAATGGGGGAAAGCTTTTAAACGCTTTAGGTTTTACACAAAATATAAAAAGTGGGAAAATGAAAGTTAACATAAAATTTTTGAATGATAAATATAATCATTATGAAGGGCGAATAGAATCCAAAAATTTTACTTTAATTAATGCACCTGGAATAATTAATTCACTTTCAGTTTTAAGCTTTTCAGGAATTAGATCAATAATAATTGGTGAAGGAGTTTTTTTTGATAAAGGGGAGGTAAATTTAGAGGTTAAAAATAAAAATTTTTACTTTGATAAGCTTTACCTAACAAGTGAATCACTTGGAATTGCAGCAAAAGGTAGCTTAAACATAGAAAAAAAATCAATAAATATGAGAGGTTCAGTTGCTCCAATTAAGTTAATATCAAAAATACTAAGTGTTGTACCTGCTGTTGGTGAATTGTTAACAGGATTAAAAAAAGAAGGGTTGTTTGCAGGGCAATTTGAAATGAAAGGATCAATTAATAATCCGGAAATCACATTGAATACAATGTCATTTGCTCCAGGAATTTTAAGGGAATTATTTTCAGAGGATTGGCTTGATAATAATAATTTTTTTATGAAAAAGAATACAGATTAATTAACTTAAAATGAGAAGCCCGTGCTTTTTTTTTCCATATGAAATTTTGACTTTGCCATTTTCATAATCTTTATCAGATAAAATATAATTTTCGTCATTTATGACAATATCATTGATTTTGGCGCCATTGCCTCTAATTAATCTTCTCGCTTCTCCGTTTGTGTTTAAAAAATTTAGAATCTTTAAGGCTTCAATCAAACCTATTTCACAATTAGTAACTACTACACTTGGCATAGTATCATCTATCGAAGATTTACTAAATAATTTTGCGGATGATGAAGAAATTTTATCGGCTGCTTCCGGACTTCTACATAACTTTGTAACTTCATTTGCTAAAATTATTTTAGCCTCATTAATTTCAGCACCCTTTAATTTTCCCAATTTATTTATTTCTGAAATGGGAAGTTCAGTAAATAATTTTAAAAATTTAATTACATCCAAATCTTCAGTGTTTCTCCAATATTGCCAAAAATCCCAGTCAGATAATTGATCACTATTTAACCAAATAGCACCATTAGCTGTTTTGCCCATTTTTGATCCGCTACTAGTTGTCAGAAGTGGAGAAGTTAGACCAAAAGCTTGTTTTGAAGAAGCTTTTCTGACTAAATCTATGCCTGTAACAATATTACCCCACTGATCAGATCCACCCATTTGCAATTTACAATTATAATTTTTGGAAAGTTGTAGAAAATCAAAAGCTTGGAGAAGTGAATAGTTAAATTCTAAAAAAGACAAATTATGTTCTCTTTCTAGTCTAAGTTTAACGCTTTCTAGGTTGACAAGTTTGTTAACTGAAAAATATGAACCATAATTTCTTAAAAATGATATATAATTCAAATTTTCTAGCCAATCTGCATTATCTACCATAATAGCATTATTATCATATTCACCAAATTTTAAGAATTTTTCAAAAATAGTTTTAATGTTTTCTTTATTGAATTTTATTTTTTCTGAAGAAAGTAATGGTCGTGCACTATCTTTACCTGACGGATCTCCAACTTTTGTAGTGCCTCCTCCCATAAGCACTATTGGTTTGTTTCCTGTTTTTTGGAACCAACGCAACATCATTATTTGAATTAAAGATCCAACATGCAATGATGATGCAGTACAATCAAACCCAATATATCCTACTACAGGCGTGGTAATCATTTCTCTTTGAAGATTTGCTTTGTCAGTAACTTGATGAATGAAACCTCGTTCATTCATAATATTAATAAAATCTGAACTATTAACCTTACTCATTTTGCAAACTCGTAATTATTTATATTAAAGTTCAATGTATTCAGACGGATCTAAAGCATTATTAAGGTATTTTTTAATTGAAGTTAATAATTCTTGATCATGATTTGAAAACATATGATTTGCTTCTTTTATAAACTCCACTTCTATTTTTATACCTTTTTGGATAGATATTTTATCTATAAGTCTTTGTATAACTTCACTTGGAACTCTTTTATTATTTTCTCCATGAATTATAAGGCCTGATGCTGGGCATGGTGCAAGAAAAGAAAAATCAAATTTATCAGCAGGCGGTGAAACTGCAATAAAACCTACAATCTCTGGTCTTCTCATCATTAATTGCATTCCTACCCAAGAACCAAAAGAAAATCCAGCAATAAATGTATATCTAGAATGAATGTTTTGCGATTGTACCCAATCTAAAACTGCTGCTGCATCCGCAAGTTCGCCTTCTCCACCTTCATATATACCTTCACTTCTTCCTACGCCTCTAAAGTTAAATCGTAGTACTGAAAAGCCTCTATTTCTAAACTCATGATACATGCCATAAGATACTTTATTATTCATACTTCCGCCTTTATTTGGTTCAGGGTGTAATATCAAAGCAATTGGACTATCAGGCGATTGTCCAGAATGATATCTACACTCTATCCTTCCGTGCGGACCATTTAGAATTACCTCAGGCATTTATTGTCTCCAGAAATTAATTAATGTTTTATATCATAAAATAAAGTTTGTATAAAACTCTAAAGAGATTAAAATATAAATTAATAATTTTCCCATTAATTACTAAATTAGGATCTGTCAATATTAAGAGACCTTCAAAATTTAATTTCAAATTAAAATTATTTTTATTAAGAATATAGTATAAAAATATTTTAGGTTTATGGTATTAATAATGATTTTTAAAAATTTAATAAACGAGATTGATTCAATTATAGAAAGAGATCCAGCTGCTGGAAGCAGGCTAGGGGTTATATTTTTGTATCCGACTTTTCATGTCATGTTTTTTTATAAGATTGGAAATATTTTTTGGAGATATAATTTAAAATTTCTTGGGAGGATGATTATGTATTTTGCCAGGATTTTTACAGGTATAGAAATACATCCGGGAGCAAAAATAGGTAGTAATTTTTTTATGGATCATGGTTTAGGTATAGTGATAGGTGAAACTGCAGAAATAGGAGAAAACGTAACTATTTATCAAGACGTTACTTTAGGTGGTATTATGCCGTCAATAGAAAGTGATTTGCAAAGAAATCAAAAAAGACATCCTACAATAGGAAATAATGTAATTATTGGCTCTGGAGCTCAAATTCTAGGAGCAATAAAAGTAGGGGACAATGCAAGAATTGGAGCTAATTCTGTTGTTTCAAGAGATGTGCCGCCTAACGTAACGGTAGCAGGAGTACCTGCAAGAGAATTTGCTAGATTAAA
>CACNEF010000035.1 GCA_902619485.1 uncultured SAR116 cluster alpha proteobacterium | reverse complement strand
CAAAAAGCTTCAGAGGTATCCCAAAATAATGACATAATAATTTTATGTGTTGATAAAACTGAGAGTGTAAAAGAAGTAGTATTTGGGAAAGACGGTTTAGTTAATAATACTAATAATAATACTATTATTTTAGATTTATCAACTACATTAGCAGATGAAACAATTAATTTTGCTAATCAACTAAATAAAAAAACAGGAGCTTCGTGGATTGATGCGCCAGTCTCAGGTGGGCCTGATAAAGCATTAGAGGGAAATCTGGCTATTATGGTAGGTGGAGATGAAAAAGTTGTAGAATGTGTCAAACCTATTTTAGAAGAAATATCCTCAAAATTTACTTATTTTGGTAAAACTGGATCTGGTCAAATAGTAAAAATGATAAATCAAATAATAGTTTTAAATAATTATGCAATTTTAGCGGAGGCAGCTTCCTTTGCACAAGCCTGGAATATTGATGTTAACAATATTCCAGAAGCACTCTCTGATGGTCATGCAGGATCTAATTTATTAAATGATCTATTTCCTAGAATAATAAATAGAGATTTTACACCTAAAGGATACGCCTCACAGATTTTAAAGGATTTACAAATGGTGTCTAAGTTAGCTAATGCTAAAAACATACCAACACCTATGTCTTCTCTGACCAAACAATTATTCACAATTTTGGTAAATAGCTCACAAGAAAAATTAGACGGCACATCTATAGTAAAATTATTCGATTTAAAAGAGAATATGTAGGTATTTTCAATGAAAGATATACCTATAATCGACGCCCATCATCACTTCTGGGACTTAAGTTTAAGGAAAAACCCTTGGTTAAACCCAGACAAACAAATACCATTTAGATATGGTGATTATAAATCTATTTGTAAAAATTTTTTAACAAAAGATTATTTTCAAGTTAGCAAAAATCATAACATTGTTAAAACAATCCATATGGAAACTGAATGGGATTCAAATGACCCCGTTGGGGAAACAGAATGGCTTCATAAATTATTTGAAATGACTGGTTTTCCAAATGCTTTGGTAGCACAAGCATGGTTTGACAGGAACGATATTGAAAAAGTGCTAGAAAACCAGGCTAAATACGACCTTACAAGAAGTATAAGACATAAACCTAAATCAACTAATAATCCAAACACAAAGCTTGATAATATAAAGGGATCTTTAAATGATCCTGTTTTTAGAAGGGGGTATTCTTTATTAAAAAAACACAAACTACATTTTGATCTGCAAACTCCATGGTGGCACCTTAATGATGCAACTCAATTGGCAAAAGATTTCCCTGATACTATCATTATTCTAAATCACACAGGTCTTCCTTCTGATAGATCTTTTAATGGATTAAGTCAATGGAGAATGAATTTAGAAGAATTTTCTGAACAGCCAAATACCGCTATCAAAATTTCTGGTATTTGTGTTCCTAGTAAAAAATGGACTGTTAAACTCAACAAAGATATTATATTGGATGTTATAAATATATTTGGATATGAAAGATGTATGTTTGCATCTAATTTTCCTGTAGATAGTTTATGGGCTACTTTTGATGAAATTTATAATGGTTTTAAAAATATAACAGCAATGATGCCCGAATATGAAATTAAGTGTATGTTTCATGATAATGCAATTAAATATTATAATCCCATATAAAGTTTAAACCCCTCTAAAATTCGGTTTTCTTTTTTCCATAAATGCTTTTCTTCCTTCTTTGTAATCTTCGCTATCGAAACAAGCAGAAGCTAAATTTTTACATAAAGTCAAATCCCTTTCAGAGGGATTTTTTAAAATTTCAATACCAATTTGTTTCATTGCCTTAATAGTTAAAGGAGCATTTTTGGAAATTGTAAAAGCATAATCATTAACAAAAGTTTCTAAATTTTCTTCACTAACTAGCTTTTGAACTAAACCACAAGAAACTGCCTCTTTTGAAGATATTTTTTCAGCAGTAAACATGAAGTGTTTAGCCATTCCAGGTCCCATTATATCAAACAATCTTTTTATTGACGAAAAAGGGTAACCAAGAGATAGTTTCGCTGCAGGCATTGCAAATTGCGACTTTTCAGAGCAAATTCTTATGTCACAACATACAGCTAAATTGAGACCTCCACCAATACAATATCCATTAATTTTGGCTATTGTTGGTTTTGGAAAAGCCTCAATAAGTTCATAAACATTTTGTGTTCGTTTGTTATAACTTAACACAGCTTCTTTTGTACTTCTTTCTTTATCAAATTTAGAAATGTCAGCTCCAGAAACAAATGATTTCCCCCCTGCACCTTCAAGAACAATAACCCTAATATTGTCATCCTCTCTAAATTGATTAAGAAATTTTTCAAGCGCATCCCACATCTCTATTGATACTGCATTATGTTTTTCTGGATTGTTAAAAATTATATATCCAACACTATCTTGAGTGCGAGACAACATTTTTTCTTCAGTCATTGTCTTTCCCTTATATTATATTATCTCTTGATTTTTAAAATCATTTAGTTCTTTATCACTAAAACCTAGCTCGGAAAGTACATCACTATTTTGTTCACCCTTTTCAGGCGGACGCTGCTTTAAACTACTAGGAGTACGGGATAAATTAAAGGGTTGCCCCACTAATTCAGTTTCCCCAAAAGGAATTGTATCAACAGATTGCGCGATACCAAGATGCTTAACCTGAGGGTCTTCAAAAACCTTATCTATAGAATTTATTGGACCACATGGAACACCAACCTTTTCTAATTTTTCAACCCATTCATTTGAGGATTTGGTTACTGTCAATTCTTCAATTAAGCTATTTAAATAATCTCGGTTTTTTAATCGATTTTTTGCATCTTGAAATTCTTCCATTTCAAGCCAATCTTTTTTGTCAACTGCTTCAGCAAAGCGTCTCCAAATTGTTTCTCCAGCAACTGCTAAGTTAATCGAACCATCAGAAGTTTTAAAAACGCCTGTAGGAACACTAGTCGGATGGTTATTGCCAGCCTGCCCCGCTACATTGTTATCACACAGCCACCGAGAGGCTTGAAAATCTAACATAAAGATCTGAGCCTGAAGTAATGATGTATTTACCCATTGACCAATACCAGATTTTTCTCTTTCTAGAAGAGCAGTCTGAATTCCCATTGCACAGAACAATCCCGCCGTTAAATCAGCTACAGGAATACCAACCCTCATTGGTCCCTTACCTGGTTCTCCTGTTATACTCATTAATCCACCCATACCTTGAGCAATTTGATCAAAGCCTGGTCTCCTTGCATATGGTCCATCTTGACCAAATCCTGATATACTAGCAAGAATAATTCTAGGATTTCTTTTTTTTAGGGTTTCATAATCAATACCAAGTCTTTTCTTCACATCTGGACGAAAGTTTTCGACCACGACATCGGACTTTTCTACTAATTTCATAAGAATTTCTAAAGCCTCAGATTTTTTTAAATTTAGAGTAATGCTTCTTTTGTTACGGTGTAAATTTTGAAAATCAGACGTGTGCCTTGACGCGCCTAACGCCCCGTCCGGTTCAACACTTTCAGGAGCTTCTACTTTTATAACATCAGCTCCCCAGTCTGCAAGTTGTCTAA
>CACNEF010000034.1 GCA_902619485.1 uncultured SAR116 cluster alpha proteobacterium | reverse complement strand
AAAGAATTGGTAATGCAGTAAAAAGAAATAGGGCAAAAAGGAGAATGAGAGCATTAATCTTGAGCTTGTTAAAACAAGATAATATTTTGTTTAAAGAAAAATATAGTTATGTTTTAATAGCAAAACAGTCAATATTAAAGGCTTCCTTTTTTGAGATGCACAATCAATTGAAGCAAAGTTTGAGTAGATCATGATGAAAAGATTTTTAATATCTTCCTCAATTACATTAATTGACGCTTACAAATATATTATTTCACCTTTACTAGGAAATAATTGTAGATACTTACCCACTTGTTCTGAATACACAAAAGATTCAATAATCAAGTTTGGTCTAAAAAAAGGTATTTGGTTAGGTTTCAAAAGAATCATTAAATGTCATCCATGGGGGAAAAGTGGACATGATCCCATTAAATGAATTATTTAATTCATTTCTTTTAATAAAAGGTACTTTAGGTTAAACAATATAAAAAAATAAGATATGTAATTCTATTAGATATAAATTGAGCGAGAAAAATGAACCCAGAAACAAGAAATTTAGTTGCAGCAATTTGCTTATCTATGGCTGTACTTATAGGCTATCAAGTATTATTTGTTGATCCCAAAAAAGATTTATATCAACAAGAAAAAATCACAAAAGAAAATAATGATACCTCAAACATTCCTTTGCCTGAAAATGTAGGTAATGGAATTATTACATCAGATAATACTGAGCCAACTGATCAAAATAAAATAGTTCCAAGAATTTCAATGAAAAGTAAAGAGGTAGTTGGGTCCATCTCTTTAAGGGGTGCAAGAATCGATGATATTACTTTAACACAATATCGAGAAACGCTCGAGCCTGAGAGCGATATGATTAAATTATTATTAAAGTCAAATGATAGGACACCATATTTTATTGAATTTGGATGGAGCAGCCCTGATGGGGTTAAAGTTCCTAATGGTAAAACATTATGGCAATCATCAAATAATATTTTAACTCCTGAAAAAGCTGTCACTTTAAAGTGGAATAATGGTGAAGGAATAAATTTTTATCAAGATATAAGTATTGACGATACTTTCATGATTACTGTTAACCAAAGAGTAGAAAATAATTCTGCTAAGTCAGTTACATTATATCCATATGGTTTGATTAGAAGAGCTGGTGAACCAGAAACAATTGATTTTTTTGTATTGCATGAGGGTCCACTTGGGGTTTTTGATAAAACATTATCTGAACAAAGTTATGATGATTTAACAGAGGCTGGCAAAAAGGGTATTAATATAAAGCCAGATGAATCAGGTGGTTGGATTGGATTGACTGACAAATATTGGATGACAGCTCTATTACCTGATCAAAACCAGAAATATAACTTTACTTTTAGAAAATTAAGTTCAAATGGTGGACAATATCAAACTGATTTCTTAGGAAATGCTTTAACTATTTCTGCAAACTCTAAAGGTAAGTTTTTATCAAGAACATTTGCAGGTGCAAAAAGGCTAGCTTTATTTGATGAGTATGAACAAAAATTTAATATTCAACATTTTGATTTGGCTATTGATTTTGGTTGGTTTTATTTTTTAACGAAACCTTTCTTTTACGCCTTATCTTGGGCAAATGATTATTTGGGTAATTTTGGATTAGCAATTTTAGCCATAACAGTAATTGTTAAATTATTATTTTTTCCATTAGCAAATAAATCTTACAAGAGCATGGCTAAAATGAGAGTGCTAACACCTCAGATCCAAAAATTGAGAGAAAGAGTTGGTGACGATCGACAAAAATTAAACCAAGAAATGATGAATCTTTATAAAAAAGAAAAAGTAAACCCTGCGGCAGGATGTTTACCAATTTTAGTTCAGATTCCTGTATTCTTTGCTCTATATAAGGTTTTATTTGTTTCAATTGAAATGAGACAAACACCTTTTTTTGGATGGATTAAAGATTTATCTGTGCAAGATCCAACCAGTATTTTTAATCTATTTGGTTTGCTTCCTTATAGTACGTCATTTTTACCAGACTTTTTAAATATTGGTATTTGGCCGTTGTTGATGGGTGTGACTATGTTTTTGCAGCAAAGACTAAACCCAACTCCACCGGACCCTATACAGGCAAAAATATTTGCGTGGATGCCAGTAGCGTTTACATTTTTATTAGCAACTTTCCCTGCTGGTTTAGTTATATACTGGACATGGAATAACCTGCTTTCAATATGTCAGCAATGGGTAATTATGAATAAGATGAATAAAGAGTCAAAATAAGTAGGTAGAATTCTTGTTATATGATGATCTAGAAATTGAAAAAGCTAGAAAAATATTTTCAGGGGAATGTAAGTTTATAGCTGCAGCTCTTGATATTAACGTCATCCCTCCGCAAGAAGGTAGTGAGGTAGCATTTGCAGGAAGATCTAATGTTGGTAAAAGTTCACTTGTTAACGCTCTTACAAATAGAAAAACCTTAGCTAGAACTAGCCAAACACCAGGAAGAACAAGGCAATTGATATTTTTTGACCTTGTTTATCAAAGCAACAGGCTTAGACTAGTTGATTTACCTGGTTACGGTTATGCAAAAGCACCAAAGAAAGATATACAATCATGGACATCTCTTACTTTAAAATATTTAAAAGGTAGACCAACACTAAGAACTGTATGCCTGTTAATTGACAGTAGGCGAGGAATAGGAGACTTAGATAAAACTATAATGAAAGAACTTGATACAGCAGCAGTAAGTTGGATTTTGGTTCTTACCAAAATTGATAAATTGAGAGATGAAGAAATTATAAAAGTGAAAGATAATTCAAATAAAATTATTTCTAAATATACTGCTGCTTTCCCGGAAATAATGGTTACTTCAAGTCTCAAAAATGATGGTGTTGAAATGCTGAGAACATATTTAGCAAGCTTTTCATAAAAAAAGATAAAATAATAATTAAATTCAAAAATATATGATAATAATAGTGGTATAAATTTTAGACGGTTAAAGCATTGAAAAAAAATAAAGATCAAATTCAATCTGAATGGCTGAAAAAAGCTGATTTACTAACAGAAACTTTACCTTTTATGAAACGTTATGCAAATAAGGTTATTGTTGTAAAGTTTGGTGGAAACGCAATGGGTAAAAAAGAATATGTGAACAGCTTTGCAAAAGATATTGTATTATTACAGCAAGTAGGAATGCTTCCTGTTGTGGTGCATGGAGGTGGGCCACAAATAGGTGAAATGTTATCTAAGCTTCAAATAAAAACCGAGTTTATAAATGGACTTCGAATAACGGATGAAGCAACAATTGATGTTGTTGAAATGGTTCTTAGTGGAGTAACCAATAAGGCAATAGTTTCATCGATTGCTAATTCAGGAGCAAAATCTGTTGGTATTTCTGGTAAAGATGGAAATTTGATAACTGCTAAAAGGTTAATTAAAGTTGATGACAATTCTGACTCTAATGTGGAAAAAGCAATTGATCTTGGTTATGTGGGCGAACCAGAAAAAATTGATCCTCATGTCATTCATGCTTTAATTAATGAAAAAATGATACCTGTAATCGCCCCTGTTGGGATTGGAACAGATGGTTTAACTTATAATATAAATGCCGACACAGCCGCTGGTTCTATTTCAGCAGCAATGAAAGCCTCTAGAATGATAATGTTAACGGATGTTGTAGGAGTGCTTGACCAAAATGGCAAGTTAATTCCAGAATTGACAATTTCAGAAGCA
>CACNEF010000033.1 GCA_902619485.1 uncultured SAR116 cluster alpha proteobacterium | reverse complement strand
TTTGTCCGAAGCTGCTTTTTTAGCAGCTTTGCCAAAAGCTCCAAACAATTATAATCCAAAATATAAGAAAAAAGAAGCTATTATAAGACGAAACTGGGTTTTGTCTCAAATGAGTAGAAATGGATTTATTCAAGATGAAACAAAAGAAATAGAAAGTAAAAAATTAATTAACATTCGTAAATCTAGCGGGATAGATAAGGGATATGCTCCATATTTTACGGAAGAAGTAAGAAAAATACTTATAAAAAATAAAAAAATTGGATCTAAATTATATACAAACGGATACTCAGTTAGAACAACACTTGATCCATCTATTCAAATCAAAGCAGAAGAAGCGCTAATTGAAGGATTAGAAAAGTTAGATAAAAGACAAGGTTGGAGGGGGCCAATAAGTAATTACAATTTGTTAGATTCTACAAATGAAGAATTATCTAAATATTTACAAGACTTACAAACACAACTCCCAAAAAAAAGACACGTTGGAATTGTAATGAAAGTATCTAAAAACTTTATTGATGTCATGCTTTATAATAAAACAAAAATTAAAGCAGAATTTAAAAACACTTCTTGGCTGAGACCGCAGACTCTAAAAAAAGATGATAAAAACCGTTTAATTATTCACTTAGGAGCCAAATATAAAAATTTCGAACAATTTATTTCTAATGGAGATATAGTAGTTCTTAAAGAAAACCAAACAAAAAATATCACACACTTTTCTCTTTCACAAATACCAAATGTAAATGGCGCCATAGTTGCCTTAGACCCTAATACTGGAAGAGTTTTAGCAATGAGTGGGGGGTATAATTTTCAAAGAAGTGAGTTTAATAGAGCAACTCAAGCCAAAAGACAACCTGGATCTGCTTTTAAACCTTTTGTATATTTAGCAGGTTTAGAGAGAAATTATAAACCAACAGAATTAATTCTAGATGCAGCATTGGCATATGATCAGTGTTCTAATTGCAAAAAATGGAAACCTGCAAATTACACCAAAAAATTCTACGGTCCAAGTCCAATGAGATTGGGAATTGAAAAATCTAGAAACTTAATGACAGCTCGTTTAGCTATTAAATTAATTGAAGAAGAAGAAATTGTGAAAAATTATATTGATAAAGGTTACACAAATAAAAGAATTGCAGAGAAGCTTAAAAAAGATATTTCCGATGTTAATTTTATAGTTAATTATGTTACAAAAAAACAAAATAATAAAATAAACAGAAATAAAAATGTTATTCAAGATTATGCCGCTAAGTTTGGTATAAGTGAAAATTTACCACCATATTTGTCAATGTCGTTAGGTGCAGGTGAGACAGATTTACTGAGTATAACTAATGCGTATGGCATAATTGTAAATGGTGGTAAAAAAATAACACCTACATTAATAGATCGTGTTCAAGATAGAAGAGGTACTACTATTTTTCGACATGATGAAAGAAATTGCAAAAATTGTAATGGAGATGAATCTAATGCCTTTGTTATCCCACCCTTAGTAACAAAAGATGCAAGAGAAAAAATCATCTCATCTTCTTCTGCCTATCAGATGGTGTCAATGTTACAAGGTGCAGTTATTAGAGGAACAGGTAGTGTAATTCATTCTTTAAAAAGAAATTTAGCTGGTAAAACGGGAACAACAAATGCTAATACTGATGCTTGGTTTGTTGGTTTCTCAAGTGATTTAGTTGCTGGTATTTTTGTTGGTTTTGATGATCCACGTCCACTTGGTTATAAGGAAACTGGTAGTTCAGTGGCCGCTCCAATATTTAAAGATTTTATGAAAAGTGTACTTGATAATACACCTGATTTACCGTTTAGGAGACCCTCAGGTATAAAACTTATATCGGTAAGTCCTAAAACTGGATTTAAAGTTAATTCTAAACAACAAGGATCTATTTTAGAGGCTTTCAAACCTGGACAACTCCCAAATTTAAATTATGATAAAAAAAAAATAGACTTTAAAAACATTCAAAAAAATTTATCTCCTTTATATTAAAATTTTTGGTAATTAACTTATGCAAGCAGAGATTCAAATAAAATTTAATGATATTGATCATGCAATTGATATTTTAAAGAAACATATTAATTGGGAAAATTCTCTCAATCGTGTCAGAGAATTAAGTGATTTGGTTGAATCACAAAATTTTTGGAACGATACAATAAAAGCTCAATCAATTATGAAAGAAAAGAAGCAACTTGAAAAAACTATTGATCAGATTAAGTGTATAGAAATCGAAAAAGAAAATTTATTTGAACTAATTAAATTAGCAGAAGATGAAAATGATAATAATTTGATTGAAGAGACTATCGAACAAATAGGGTGTTTAGTCAAAACTTGTAATAAGCTCCAATTAGAAAGTTTGTTATCTGGTGAAGCTGACTCAAATAATTGTTATATAGAAATACATGCTGGAGCCGGAGGAACTGAAGCTCAAGATTGGGCCCTAATGCTTCAAAGAATGTACTCAAGATGGTCTGAAAAAAGAGGTTTTAAAGTATCTTATATAGAAGAAAGCTCTGGTGATGAAGCCGGCATAAAGTCCTGTACTTTGTTAGTAGAGGGCTTTAATGCATATGGGTGGGGAAAAACAGAATCTGGTGTACACAGATTAGTTCGTATTTCTCCATTTGACTCATCTTCAAGAAGGCATACAAGTTTTGCTTCAATATGGATTTATCCCGAAATTAATAACGATATAGATATAGAAATAGAAGATAAAGATCTAAGGATTGATACATATAGAGCGTCTGGTGCAGGAGGTCAGCATGTTAATAAAACGGACTCAGCTATAAGAATAACACATTTGCCGACTAATACTGTCGTTCAATGCCAAAATGATAGGTCACAACATCGAAATAAAGCTCAAGCTATGTCAATGCTAAAAGCTAAATTATATGAAATAGAATTAAAAAAAAGAGAAGACGCTAATAATCAAAATAAAGTTGATAAGGGTGAAATTGGATGGGGAAGTCAAATTAGATCTTATGTACTTCATCCATATCAAATGGTTAAAGATCTTCGAACTAATGTAGAGGTAGGGAATACTCAATCAGTATTGGATGGAGATATAGATGTCTTTATTGAACCTGCTCTAGCGCTAAAAGTGGGTATGAAAAGATAGAGAATTACATACTCAATTTTTCAACAGCAGCTAGTACTTCATCAGCATGACCTGGTACTTTTACCTTTTCCCAAACATTTGTAATAGTACCTTTTTCATCGCACAAAAAAGTTGCTCTTTGGATCCCCATATATTTCCTACCATACATGGACTTTTCAACCCAAACTCCAAACTGTTCACAAACATTATTTTCAAAATCTGCACCTAACTCACAAGTTAGGTTATATTTTTCTCTAAATTTAGCTTGTTTTTTGATATTATCTTTTGAAATTCCAATAACAATACAATTTAAGTGTTCAAACTTTTTTTGAAGATTTGTAAATGCAATAGATTCTGCTGTGCATCCAGAAGTATCCGCTCTTGGGAAAAAGAAAACAACTATTTTCTTTCCAAGATGATTTGAAACTTTAAAATCACCCTTATCAGTTAATATTTCAAAATTAGGAATTTTATCGTTAATTTTTAACATGAACTATCTTTCTTATAATTAGGATTAATTTTGTAATTAAGTTATATTATACAAAAATAATATATCAACTATCATTTAATCACTAGAGATAAAGGAAAAATGAAAAAATTTTTTTTTACATCATTTTTTATATTCAGTCTTTTTGTAGTCGGATCAATTTCGACATTATTTATTTACCCAGATAGAACTCAAAATTTCATTGT
>CACNEF010000032.1 GCA_902619485.1 uncultured SAR116 cluster alpha proteobacterium | reverse complement strand
ATTCAACAGAAGGAGGTTTTGTGATGAAATGTTCTAATGACAAATGTGGTAAGAGTCATTTTCCAAGAACTGATCCAGCTATAATTACCCTTATTTCCTTTAAAGACAAAGTTCTACTAGGTAGGTCTCCTAGATTTCCTGATTCTATGTATAGTACTCTAGCTGGTTTTGTTGAGCCTGGTGAAAGTCTCGAGCAGGCACTTGAAAGAGAGGTTTTTGAAGAGGTGGGAATAAAGGTAAAGAATATTAAATATTTTAACTCACAGCCTTGGCCGTTCCCAGCTTCACTAATGCTGGGTTTTTTTGCAGAAGCTATAAACGATCAAATGACAATTGATTATGATGAAATTGAAGATGCTCACTGGTTTTCAATCAATGAACTAAAGTCTTTACAACATCCATCTATTAATGGAGATTTTAAATTACCAAGAGTGGACTCAATTGCACGAAGATTAGTTGACACTTGGATCAACAGTTTTAATTAAAAAATTTTTAAAGATAATTATGATTTTCTCTCCAATTAAAATAGGAAGTTTAGAAGTTATAAATAGGATTGTTGTTGCTCCTATGTGTCAATATTCTGCAATTAATGGAGTAATGACCGATTGGCACGCTCAGCATCTTATGCAATTAGGTTATTCAGCAGCAGGTTTAATTATGGTTGAAGCAACTGCAGTGGAGGAGATTGGAAGAATTACACACAACTGTGTTGGAATATATGACGATAAATGCATAGTTTCTCTAAAAAAAAATCTTCAATTAGCAAAATCAGTTGCTCCAAATAAGTCATGTTTTGGAATTCAATTAGCACATGCTGGGAGAAAAGCTTCTACCCAGAGGCCTTGGGAAGGAAGAAGTGCTCTTACAAAAGGGGAAAAACCTTGGAAAACCATATCGCCCTCCCCAATACCTTTTCAAGAAAGCTGGCATGTTCCTATAGAAATGAAATTATCTGATATAGAAAGAGTTAAAAAAAAATTTATTTCTGCTTCACTAAAGGCTTTTGAAATTGGATTTGATTTAATAGAAATTCATGGAACACACGGTTACTTGCTTCATCAGTTTTTATCTCCAATTTCAAATAAACGTACAGATAAATATGGAGGAAGTTTAGAAAATAGAATGAGGTTCCCACTAGAAGTTTTCTCTTCAGTTAAAAAAACACTTCCTAAAGATTTCCCTCTTGGTATGAGAATTACTGGAACTGATTGGGAAAATAATGGGATTAATATAGATGAAGCTTCAATCTTTGCAAAAGAATTAGAAAACATCGGATGTCATTATGTTTGTGTATCTAGTGGAGGAAACACACCGAATCCTAAAATACCATTAAGGCCTCACTATCAAGTTCATCTTGCAAAAAGGATAAAAAAAGATACTGAGATGGTTGTTAGAACAGTAGGAATGATTAATGATCCATTAGAAGCTAACAATATTGTCATCAATAAAGATGCTGATATGGTAGCGATGGCAAGAGCTTTTTTATCTAATCCAAGATGGGTATGGGATGCAGCTAAAATTCTTAATCATGATATCGAAGTTCCTCCCCAATATGCTAGAAGAATATGAATAATTTTTTAAACTTTTTATACATGATTAGGCTTAATAGTCTAAAACAATCCTTAAGAAAAATATTGAATTAAAATGTAATTTAAAAACTTATTTATGGTGTTGCCGCAGTAAGTCCACCATCAACAATTATTTCAGTCCCAGTTATATATTTAGCTTCGTCTGAGCATAAAAATAAAACAGCATGAGCTACATCCCATGATTCTCCCATTCTACCTATTGGTACTTGATCATGTCTTCGTTTCACAAATCCTTCATAATCACCATCAGCATATTTTTTTGCTAACCTTTCTACTAAAGGAGTATGCATTAAACCTGGAACCACACAATTTAGACGAATATTTTTTTTTGCTTCAATTACAGCTGTTGTTTTTGTCATTTGTATAAGAGCAGCTTTTGATGCGCTATAACCTACTTGAGGTTTTCCTATATATCTTAATCCTGCAACAGATGATATGTTTACAATGGATCCACCTGAATTTTTTTCCATGATAGGGATTGTAAATTTAATACAAAAATAAGCTGTATCTAAATTCAAAGTAAATTGTTTTTGCCATGTGGTGCTGTCGATTTCTACTGGTCCTCCCGGCTCAGACTGACCAACAACATTAACTAAAATATCGACTTTTTTTTGTTCTTTTTCAATTTTTTTAAAAAACTCTTGTACTTCCTCTTCATTAGTCATGTTAACTTTATTAAAGGTAAAGTCGTTACCTTCTTCTTTAATAAAATTGCTAGTAATTTGTCCTGCTTCTTTATTTATATCTGTGCCAAAAACTTTTGCACCCTGTCGAGCTAAAAGGATCGAAATTGCGCGGCCATTGCCAAAGCCACTGCCTATAGATCCACATCCCGAAACCACTGCAATTTTATCTTTTAGATTAAGCATCAGAAAACCTCTTAAATTTTTGATACGATAGTATTAACATAAGGTATTTAATTTACAAGGAAGTATAAATCGTAATGAAATTTTCAAAATTAATTGCAGATAGATATGCTGAGGAAATTGATCTAGATTTTTCAAAAATTCAAGAAACAGTAATACTTAAGTCAATTTTATCAAGAAGAAGTATCAGAAAGTTTTTAAACAAGCCAATATCAAAAGAACTTCTAACTCTACTTCTAGCTGCATCACAATCTGCTCCGTCAAAATCAAACCTTCAACAATACTCAATTTTAGTGATTCAAGATCAAAATATTAAAAATGAAATATCTGATTTAATAGGAAACACTAAATGGGCACTGACGGCACCAATTTTTTTAATATATCTTGCTGATATAAGAAGAAATATGAAAATAACTAATGATAGAGGATATGATCATAAAAATAACAATGTTGATACATTTATGAATAGCGTAATTGATGCTGCTTTAGCAATGCAATCAACAATATGTGCAGCTGAATCTATAGGACTGGGAGTGTGCCCAATTAGTATGATTAGAAACATAATTGAAGAGGTTAAGGTAATTTGTGAATTACCTAAAGGAGTTTTCCCCATTGCAGGACTTGCTATTGGTTGGCCTGATGAAAAATCAAAAATTTCAATTAGATTATCCCAAGATATTGTAACACATTTAGATAAATATAATGAAAAAGATTTAATTAATAAAATAAATAAATATGACGCAAAAGTTTTCAAAAAAGATCCAATTCCAGAGAAAAGGCAACGTCACATTGACCTTTATGGAGTTGCAAAAAAGGGGACTTGGTCTGAGAATATTAGCAGACAGTTATCGATTCCAGAAAGAAGTCATTTTAAAAATTGGTTAAAAAAAAATGGATTTAATCTTGAATAATATTATTTAATATATCGTTAAACAAAACTTCATTTTCATACATTATCCAATGACCTATGTTGAATTCTACATGAAACCTGACCTTGGGATTAATGGATCTCAAAATTGTCATCCTATCTTCTAAATAAACTCCTACACTGGCATCTTTTTCTCCCCAAATCACGTAAAGAGGTACTTTTTGCTTTTTTAATATTTTAGCTAAAGTGTTAGTTGCTGAAATTGGTCGGCTTTTAATTCGGTGATAATCTGTATTTTGTTTTTGAATATGGACTGCAAAATCATCAACTTTTTTTGGGTTATAAAACATTAATATTTCAAGGTTTGTCCTGTGAGCATCATACACTTCTTGTTCTGTCATTTTTGAGTGTCTAGCTATCATAGTTTTCATTTCGCCTCTTTTGGCTCCCAAACCTCCAGGTCCTACTAAAATTAATTTTCTAGGTGAAAATTGACTATTTATCAGTT
>CACNEF010000031.1 GCA_902619485.1 uncultured SAR116 cluster alpha proteobacterium | reverse complement strand
AAACAAGATTTTTTTGATTAAAAATTAACCACTTTTGTAATTACTAGTATAAGATCTTTATTTTATTAAAGAATGTAGAAATACTTATTGAATGTTAAATATTAGTAAGGTTGATAATGGCTAAAATTTTGTTCAATATCACAAATGGAACAGGTAATCCAACAAAAGCATCGTTAGGATTTATGCTAGCTAGAACTGCAGTTGAAGAAGGTCACGAAGTGACAGTCTTCTTAAATGCTGATGCAGTGAGTTTAATGAGAACGCCAGTTCTTGAAAATTTGGTGGGTTTAGGAACAGGAAAATTAAAGGAACATTTTGATATACTAAAACAAAGTAGAGTTCCAATATATGTTTCTGCTATTTCGTGTGAGATAAGAGGTGTTACAGATCAAGATTTAAAAGATACCAATTCTAGGAAAGTTTTGCCAAAGACGTTACTTAACTTATCTCTAGAAGCAGATAGAACATTTGTATATTAATTTATCAATTTCTTTCATACTTAAACTGAACATAATTCTGATCTTGTAATAAATCTCTTTCCTCTACCATTATCTAGAGAAAACATCCCACCTTGTCCTTCAACAACGTCAATTATAAGTCTGGTATGTTTCCAAGCCTCAAACTGAAGTCCTCCAATATAAAAAGGGACACCTCCTATTTCACCCATTTGAACATCATGGTCAGCTATTAAAAAATCACCTTTTTGGAAGCACATAGGCGCTGAGCCATCACAACATCCACCTGATTGATGAAAAATGACATCACCATAATCTTTTTTTATTTCTTCTATTAATTCTAAAGCTGCGTCAGTAGCCTCTACTTGATCTAACATTAATATTACCTCATAAAAGAGGGCGCAAAATTAAATGCGCCCTTTGATTTTTTTTAAAAGAAGCCAAGTTTTTTTGGACTGTAACTTACTAATAGATTTTTTGTTTGTTGATAGTGATTTAACATCATTAAGTGGTTTTCACGACCAATGCCTGATTGTTTATAACCACCAAAAGCGGCATGAGCTGGATAATCATGATAACAGTTAGTCCATACTCTACCTGCTTTTATTGCACGACCAAATCTATAAGAAGTATTAAGATCTCTTGTCCAAATTCCAGCACCTAGACCATAAAGAGTGTCATTAGCAATCTCTAGAGCCTCTTCATCTGTTTTAAATGTACAGACAGACACAACTGGTCCAAAGATTTCCTCTTGAAATATCCTCATTTTATTGTGGCCTTTAAAGATGGTTGGCTGGATATAATAACCATTTGCCATTTCACCACTCATTTGAGCAACATCACCACCTATAAGTACTTCCGCGCCCTCTTTCTTCCCAAGATCTAAGTATGACTTGACTTTTTCATACTGTTCAGCAGAGGCCATAGCTCCAATCATAGTATTAGAATCTAATGGATCTCCTTGAACAATAGCTTTAGTTCTTTCAATACAACGAGCAATAAATTTATCATATATATCTTCATGAATTAGAGCTCTACTTGGACATGTACAGACTTCACCTTGATTTAGGGCAAACATGACGAAACCTTCAATACATTTATCGAAGAAATCATCATCAGCTTCTGCAATATCTTTAAAGAAGATGTTAGGAGATTTACCTCCAAGCTCTAATGTGCTTGGTATTAAATTCTGACTTGCGTATTGTAAAATCATTCTTCCAGTTGTAGTTTCTCCAGTAAAAGCTATTTTAGCTATTCTTGTACTAGATGCTAGAGGTTTACCTGCTTCCAAACCGTATCCATTAACGATATTGACTACTCCTGGAGGTATCAAATGTCCAATAAGCTCCATGAGAACCATAATAGATGCGGGAGTTTGTTCTGCAGGTTTTAAAACAACACAATTTCCAGTTGCAAGTGCTGGTGCTAATTTCCAAATTGCCATTAATAATGGAAAATTCCAAGGTATAATTTGCCCAACGACACCTAAAGGTTCAGGTATTAAATAAGAAACAGTATCATCATTAAGCTCAGCAAGCGTTCCCTCTTGTGCTCTAATTACACTGGCGAAATATCTAAAGTGATCAATACCCAAAGGCAAATCAGCAGCTGTAGTTTCTCTTATACCTTTTCCATTATCCCAAGTTTCAGCCTCAGCTAACATTGCAAGATTATCCTCTATGATTTGAGCAATTTGGATAAGCATGTTACTTCTTTCTGTAACACTAGTTTTACCCCAATCGTCTTTTGCAGCGTGAGCTGCATCTAAAGCTGAATTAATATCTTTTTCGTTTGATCTTGCGATTTTACATAAAACTTTGCCATTAATAGGTGTTATATTGTCAAAAAATTGTCCATCAATCGGATCAACAAATTTACCATTTATATAATTTCCGTATTTTTCCTTATATTTGAAAGCCATAAATACTTTCCTCCCCCTTATATTAAAAGTTAATGTTAGATGATAATTTTAAAATCTAATAGATGCAAACATAAAAATTGGCATTTTAGTTAAAATTGTTATGATTAAGTATAAACATCAAACTTAAGTACAATTAACAATTTAAAGGTATATAAAAAATTATGAAAAAATATATTGTGATAGGTAAAAACTCTCAAGAAACTGCTGCATCCATGCTTAATAAACCTCAAAATAGAAGAGAAATGGTAGAACCATTAGTTAAAAGTTTCAACGCAGAATTTTGTGAATTTTTATATCTAAATTCACCTGATTTTGACTTCATTGGGGTTATAAAAGGACAAAATGATGAGGACATAGCTGCTGCATGCAATTTAATTTATGCTAGTGGTAGTTTTTCTTCAATTAATTGGTTTAGAGCATTTGAATCCTCAGATTGGAAATCTATTTATGAAATAGCCTCAACTAAAATGGCTAGTTATGTATCTGCGAAACAAGCATCACAGGAATAAAAATGTACGGAAGAAATATAAATTTCACACTTCTAGCTCCATCTTTATGGGCTGTAGTCGAAGCAATAGCGTCCAATATAGATGAAGAGAAATATAAAAGAATGTTATTTAAAACTGGAGACAATAGCGGCTTTGTAATTGAAGTTTTTGAAAATATTGCAGTTGCCGGAAAAAAAATTGAAACTATGAAAGCATTGCAAGGTCTTGGCGAGCAAGCTATGGCAAAGGTTTCTGTTCAAGAGGGCTCGGTTATAAAAAAATAAATGTATATTTAATGTTAAAAAATTATTATTAGAAAGGAAAAAAATGGCAAAAAAACACTATATTTGTACACATACATGGTCAAATACTGACACAATTAAAGATGTATTGGCACAACAAAGTGAAATGACTGTAAGAGAGTTTTTTGCAGGATTAAAAAGTGACAAGGCTGAAACTCTTCAACATTGGATGGGTAAAGATGACTTTTTTTTCTGTCATTGGTATGCTGAGGATGAACAATCAATTATTGATGTACTAGAGAAAGCTGGTTTAAACGATTTAATCGTCACTATGCCAAGTGAAATGCAAAGATATGTATCATCAGATAAAATTTCTGATGAAAAGCTTATAAACCCATTCGAAACCTAAATATCTTGAAATAAGTCAAAATAAATATATTTCATGTCTGATGAATTGAATAAAGAAATAAGAACACTTAAAATGCAAATTGCAAAATTGCAATTAGAGTCAAAACTTCGTCGTAACTTAGCGTCTGAACTTGATAAACAAAAACAAATCGCAAAAAATGCTGAAGAATTAGCAAATGAAAAAAGCAAAGAAATTGAAGAAATTGCAAGCCAATTATCTAAATATCTTTCACCACAATTATATGACTCAATTTTTAGTGGTGAAAAAAAAGTTTCAATTGAAAGTGAAAAAAAATTCTTAACTGTATTTTTTTCAGACATAATTTCATTTACTGAAATTTCTGATAAAATGGATTCTGCTCCACTGACAGAAATGCTTAATTTGTATCTCACGAAAATGTCTGAAATAGCTCTTAGTTTTGGTGGAACTATCGATAAATATATTGGTGATTCTATAATGATTTTTTTCGGTGATCCAGAAAGTGAAGGCAAAGAAAAGGACGCAATAAATTGTGTAAAAATGGCCATAGACATGCAAAATACAATGAAAACGTTATCGAAAACATTTATGAAGGATTTTAACCTTCCTTACCCTCTTAATATGAGGATTGGTATTAATTCA
>CACNEF010000030.1 GCA_902619485.1 uncultured SAR116 cluster alpha proteobacterium | reverse complement strand
AAATGATCAAGATATTTCTGATGCTTCAATTATTCTCTTAAAAAATGCTTTTTTGCATTATAAAGGTTCACATCAAAATTTAGAAATCAAATTTGATACACCTGAAAATATGAGAAAATCTTTTGAACAAGAACATAAAAAACGCTTTGGTTTTTTTGTTGAAGATAGAGAAATATTTATTGAAATGCTAACTGTTGAAGCAGTAGGTAAAAAAACAGAAAACTATAATTTTTTAAATCCTAACACATCAACTACAAAGGCAAGTCCTATTGCATTCAAAAAAATGTATGTAAATGGATCAGAAATTAATACACCAATCTATAAAAGGGATGAATTAATAATTGGACAGAATATTTCAGGTCCAGCCATCATTGTAGAAGCAACAGGTACAAACATAATTGATGATGGTTGGTCTGGAACATTAGACAAGCATTATAATTTAATCTTATCTAGAGTGGGAGAAAAGAAACTTCAAAAAGGATTAGGAACATCTGTAGATGTTGTAATGCTTGAAGTTTTTAACAATCTTTTTATGAATATTGCTGAACAAATGGGCGCAACGTTAGCAAACACTGCTTATTCAGTGAATATAAAAGAAAGATTAGATTTTTCATGTGCTCTTTTTAATAATGAAGGATCTCTAGTTGCCAATGCCCCTCATGTTCCAGTTCATTTAGGGTCTATGTCAGAGGCAATAAAAACAGTAGTTAGATTAAACAAAGATAATATTTATCCAGACGATGTTTTTGTACTCAACGCACCATTTAATGGTGGAACACATCTTCCAGATGTAACGGTGATAACTCCAGTTTTTGATAAAAATGGAACAGAAATTATATTTTTTGTTGCCTCTCGTGGTCATCATGCCGACATAGGAGGTAAAACACCAGGTTCTGGTCCACCAGACTCAAAGCATATTGAAGAAGAAGGTGTCTTGATTGATAATTTTAAGTTGTTTGATAAAGGTATATTTCGTGAACAAGAAATGAGAAAAATTTTATCGTCAGGTAAGTATCCATGTCGAAATGTTGAACATAATATGGCAGATCTTGCAGCTCAAGTTGCAGCAAACAAAACAGGTATTAATGAAATTAATTCAATGATTGACCAATTTGGTATTGAAACTGTGCATGCCTACATGAACCATGTACAAGATAATGCAGAAGAAAGTATACGAAATGCCATAGTTAATTTAAAACAAGGTGAATATGAGTATGAACTTGATAATGGTGAGTTTATTAGAGTAAATGTAAAAATTGATAAGAAAAATCGTGAGGCTATTATTGATTTTACAGGCACGGCCCCTAAAAATCCTTTCAATTATAATGCCCCAATGGCAGTATGTTATGCTGTAATATTATATGTATTTAGAACATTAGTTGGAAATAATATTCCACTTAATGAAGGATGTTTTAAACCAATTAAAATTATTATACCAAATAATTCAATGATAAATGCAAAGTATCCTTCTGCAGTGATAGCCGGCAATACAGAAGTAAGTCAGTTGACATGCAACGCATTATTTGGAGCACTAGGTGTGATTGCTGGTAGTCAAGCAACCATGAACAATTTTATCTGGGGAAATGAAAAAATACAAAATTATGAAACTATCTGCGGAGGAACTGGTGCTGGTCCTGACTTTCATGGAACGTCAGCTATTCAAACTCATATGACCAATACCAGAAGCACTGATCCAGAAGTATTAGAAACTCGTTTTCCAGTAAGACTTGAAGAATTTTCAATAAGAAAAAATTCAGGTGGTAAGGGTAAATTCAATGGAGGTGACGGCGTTACCAGAAAATTAAGATTTTTAGAGCCTATGACTGTTACAACATTGTGTTCACATCGAAAAATAAAGCCATTTGGTCTAAATGGAGGTGGTCCTGGAGACTGTGGTAAAGAATGGCTTGAAAAAGCAGATGGAAGTATACTTAGTCTTTCTGGTAACGATAGTTGTCAAGTAAAAATTAATGATCTTTTTGTTATGGAAACACCAGGTGGTGGTGCATTTGGAAAAAAATAATTTAAATTATACACCCTCTATAAATTCTAATAATTTTTTTCTTATATCTTCACTTTGTATATGAAATCTATCAACAGCTTGGGTCCAGTCGGTTTTTTTAAAATCACTCTTTAAAACTTTATATTCTTTACTCATTTCTAAATTTTGTTTTAGTTGCGACCTAGAATATAGAATTAACGCAATAGATCTAGGGTCCATAACACTAATATCAAAACTTAATTCAATTACTTTGTTATAATCCTCAGCAAAAAAATAACCAAGAATTAAGTCTTTTACTCTGTTATCTGATGATGACTGACCTTGCGGAATAGGGTCAAGCTCATATGCTTTATTAAGTAATTCTAAACCTTTATCAACCTTTCCTGTTCTAACTAAAACTTCACCATATCCGGATAGCACTCTTGGATCGTTTGGAACCATATTGAATGCCTTTCTTCCATGATCTTCAGCTAAAACATAATCATGATTACTTAAGTAAACTGCGGATAACATTCTATGACATTCAAAATCATTCTCATTTAATTCTAGAGCTTTATCTATATTTTCTTTAGCTTCTGCAAAAATTTCTTCAGTATTTTGATCTGAAAAACCCCTAAACATTGCTTGGCCCAAAGTACAACATTTCCAAGCATATGCCTGAGCATTATTAGCATCTGCTTCTATGGCTTTATCGAAGTTTTTTAATGCTTCCTGACAAGCTTCTTTTGTAAATTTATGATGATTTTCTTTGCCTCTTAATAAATACTCATATGAACTTATATTTTCAGTGGGTTTCCTTTTTGATCTTTGCAACGAACTAATTTCAATCTCTCCTAGTAGAGCTATTGAAATTTTTCTAACTATTTCGTCCTGTAAATCAAAAATATCTTCAAGAACCCTATCATATTTGTTACTCCAGATAATACTTTCATCTTTCGCATCACTTAATTCGATACTTATTCTTACTCTTTTACCAGAAGCACGGATACCTCCTGTTACAATAAAATCTAAATCGAATTTCTTTGAAAATTCTTTTACGTCTTGATTTTCTTCTTTGAAATTTACGGTTGTTTGTCTTGAAAGTATTTCGAATTCACGCATCATAGAAAATTCTGTAATTAAATCCTCAACAATGCCATCTACTAAGAAACCACTATCCTCATCTTTACTGGTATTCGCAAAAGGTAAAATTGCAAATTTTGGTTTTTTATTAAGATTTTTTTTTGAGATATTTTTTATTTTACTTTTTCCATCACCAAGTAAAGAAAAAACTTCGAAATTATTTGAAATATTTTTCAACTCAATTTTACCTAGGGGATAAATAGTCTCATCAATTTTATTATAAATTTGCTGCCTAACTACATCTGAAATTAGAATTTCTCCAACTGGCGATTGACTTTCGAGACGAGCAGCTATATTGACACCATTTCCATAAATGTTATCACCTTCAATTATGATATCGTCTAAATGAACTCCTACTCTCCACGATAATTTGGGGTTTATATCCTCTATCAAATTTCTACCTTTTATGGATTTCTGAAATTCGACAGCCGCTTTTGTTGCTCCCACGGGACTATCAAATTCAGCTATTATTGAGTCGCCAGCTGTATGAAAAATTCTCCCAGAAAATTTCTTTATAATTGGATCAATGATATCTCTACATTCTTTTAAACTGCTTAGTGTTTTTTCTTCTTGGGATTCCATATGCTTACTGAAATCAACACAGTCAGTTGCTAATATCGTTGCTAATCTTCTTTTAACTTCAGACATAAAACCTTAATAAATTATAATTTAATCTCATTTCGTGAATAATGATTAATATGACACTCATCTATTATGTTACAATTTTTTTTTAACATTTGAAGCAAAACTTTGTGAGTAACGAAAATAAAATTAATAGTCCATTAATCTGCTTAAAAACTGGATCAAAAGCAAAAATAATTAGTTATTTTGATAAAGAGGAAGTTTCTTATGTCAAAATAAACATGGAAATAAAATTCGAAGATACGAAATTTCAAGTGCTAAAAACAATTCCGGTTACTGACATTGAAGATTATTTTCGTTTTAACAAACATAAAATTTATGTTTAAAAAAAAGCTTGGATACCAGTTTGCGCTCGACCAAGGATTAATGCGTGAACATCATGAGTACCTTCATAGGTATTAACAGTCTCCAAATTCATCAAATGTCGCATAACCTGA
>CACNEF010000029.1 GCA_902619485.1 uncultured SAR116 cluster alpha proteobacterium | reverse complement strand
ATCAACAGTATATAATTATTTTAATTTAAAGTAGTTTTGACTATTTAAAAAAAACTTTTTGAAAAACAACTTAACTATTTTAATAACTTAATAGTTAAGTCATTAATTTTATAATGGTCGGGCCAGCGGGATTTGAACCCACGACCTTCCGCCCCCCAGACGGACGCGCTACCAGGCTGCGCTATGGCCCGAAATATTTTCTAATTTACTATTATTAAATAATAAAAACACAACTTTTTATTGGAAATTTCCAAAAGATTGTTGAGGAACGCCTCTATTTAATGAAAAATGTGTATGTATTCCTTTCCATTTAGAATTTAAACTGGATCTTTTTAAAGTTACGGTTGCTCTTCCTGATCTTTCAAAAGTTTTTCCATCTTGATGATAACCAAGAGATGTCCATGTCAATATGGAATTCGCGAATAGTTTATCTGGTGATAATTGAATAAAAAGAGTTTCTGTTAGAAATTTAAATCCACTAATAGTTGGCCAAATATTTTCCCATTGATTAATTTTAAGTTGGTCTAAACCCTCGACTACATCCATCCAAGTACCAAAACTTACAACATCATTATCAAAAAATTGTAGTGCTGATGAGTATTGTTTTTTTTGAACAAATCTTTCCCATTCTAAAAACCACGATTTGATTGTTTTATGTTCTAGATTTTGCGAGTTGAATTTATAAATGGCAATGACCCTTCATGCTCCCATTAACATATAGGTTTAATAATTTTATTTTATTTTATTAATTTTTTTTCGAACCATTTTTGCAATAAACCAAATTAAAACAAGTATTATTGGAACACATAATGCTAAAAAGACTGCTTTACTAATTAAAAATTTATCGAAATTTATTGGATCAACGAGTGTGCTTAATAGACCCACAATGTAATATGTTATTGCAACGATAGACAATGACTCAACTGTCTCTTGCAACCGGAGTTGTGCTCTAGCTCTTAGTTCCATAGATTCTAATAAATCTTTATTCTGAATTTGAACTCCCATTTCAATTTGAGTTCTTACTAGATTATCTGCTCTTTGAGCTCTTGTGGCTAATGATTCTAATCTTCTTGAAAATGCTTCACTAGTTCTAATTGCAGGTTGTAATCTTCTACTTAAAAATTCATTATTTGTTTGAAATGACTCCAAACGATCTTCTCGCAAATCTGTTATTCTTTGTTCAACTAGCTTATAATAAGCAGCAGTCGCTGATAGTCGGTAGTTTGTCGACGAATCTATTTCTTCTATCTTTGCCACTACATATGATAATTCATTTAAGTCTTGTTGATAATCAGGATATCTAATAGATTTTTTATCTAAGTTTTTTTTTGCAGTTCTTGATACAGATTTTGTGATTTCTGTGATTTGTTTTTCTAGATTGCTTAAATTTAAACTTTCTTGCCTTACTTGAGGTAATCCTAATAAAGACAGTACCTGATAAGTTTCAAGCTCCACAATTCTTTGCAAAAGTCTTCCAGTTCTCCTTGTTCTTAAATTTTTATTTTGTATAAATACTCTTCTTAATCCAGAACCTAGAAAATTTGTCCTATCAGATTTGAAAGACATAAAAACATTAGCACCGTCTTCTGCAACATTTGATCCAGCAAAATTATCATGAAAAAAATATTTTTCTATATCAATTGGCTTGAAAGTATATTTGGATGGGACCATTTCAATCCATGATGATAATAAATGTTCGCCAGGAAAATTTTTCAAAAAGTCTGTTGGTAAAAGTCTTAAATAGTTTTCATCAAACAATTTAGGTTTGTTTTTATTCTCATTTTCAATTTTGTTTGGGTATATGAGTGTTAAAGAAATAAATTCAGTATGGCATTCATATCTAATAATTAAATCTTTACCCTCAGCCACCCAATATTTTGAAGCTTCCTTGGGTAAATTTTGAAAATTAATTTTACTCAGAAAGTTATCTAAAAAGGCCCAGCTTTTTTTATCATCGTTTTCTTTTATAAGATATGCAAAATGGAATACTCTTAAATTATTACTTAGCTTTATATAAGGCCTAGCATGAAGTTCATCTTTGAAAGATAATAGGTTATTTTGGGTTTGATTTTCCATATTAGTCATTTTCAATATAATAAACTTAATTTCACATTAATTAAGAATTTATAATTTGTAAAACTTAGATTAAGATAATTGAAAATAAGAAACTTGATTAAATGAATGCTAAAATAAGAGTATTTTATGGAATTTAAAAATGAAATCGCAATAATACAACAAAAAGCAACTCAAACTAATGTAGGTATCATTAGAAGACAGGCTATTTTAAATGAGTTAAACATTCAAAAAGGTCAAACTATAATAGATATTGGTTGTGGTGGTGGTCATTTACTTAAAGAAATATCTTTAGCAGTTGGAGAAAAGGGTAAAATTATAGGAGTTGATTCCAGTGATTTTCAAATAAAATCAGCAAAAGAACTTTGTTCAGATCTTTCTAATGTTGAATTACATTGTTGTAATGCAGATAATATAATGATTGAACCAAAATCATGCGATGCTGTAACATCAACACAAACTCTTGAATATATTGAGGACATTGATGATGTCTTAAGAGAAACAAAAAGACTTCAAAAACCAAATTCAAAATTTGTTAATATATCAACCTTATGGGACTTTTTTGGTTTTCATGGACCTGAACCAGAGCTTAATAAAATTATGCATGATGCAATGAAAGGCCAAAAACATCCAATGCTTCCTATTCAACTCAGTGGAATGTTGGAAAAACTAGGATATAAAAACATTAAAACACAAGAAATTAACTTTTTTATAAGAAATAAACATGACAACTCTTTTCCAAAATGTCATGAAATACTTATGAGCAATGCAGCAAGAAACAAAGGTATTTCTGATGACCTTATATTGAAGTGGCAAGATCAAATTAAACAAGCTGAAGAAGATGAGAGATTTGCTTTTACTGCATATAGTATTTTAACTTCAGCATATAATTTGTGAAACTTTTTATTTTAAGTATTATTCACATGCAGATTTAACAGCAGAAAGAAAATTATCATAAAAATCTTTGTCCACTGTATCGCTCATCATTTTAAGATTTTTTTCTAAATTAAAATTTGGTGTTCTGGATTTTGCTTTTTTGCACTTTTCTTTAGCTATTTCAATCTTGTTTTCATAAATTGCAATAGCAGCTTGGTTCAAAATTAATATTGTGTTTTGAGTACCAGCTTCTTTTGTAGTTAGCGCTTTTTCAATAATTTTATTTGCTTTTTCATATTTTTTTAAAGCTGTCAATGTAATCGCATATTCAAACCAAACCCAATGTGCCGGATTAGAGCTTAATTCTAATGTTTTGGTAAATACAGGTAAAGCATCATCATAATAACCTAATCTTCTTAACAATGATCCAGCAACAGGTATAATTTTTGAATTAAAGGGATCTAACTCAAGAGCTTTTTTTGCATTTTTTTCTGTGTTAACGAAATCCTTACTTAAGAAGTCTAACCAGCCAGCAAGAATATATGGCATGCCATTAGTCAATGATTTTTTACTTTTTTTGGCAATATCCTTAGCTAGTCTCATTTCTCTTTTAACATCTTTAGACATTCCCATCCATATATTTTGAAAATGTAACCATCCTTTCAACATTGTAACATATGAATTTGTTTCATAATCTGAAATCTCTTTTAAACACTTGAACGATTCCATATTTGTTTTGGGAGAAAACTGTGCATATAAATCATGACATTTTAAATATGTCATATAATCCTTATTTGAAATAAAATATGAAAGCTCACTTCTTGGTAAACCACTAACTTTGACGTGAGCCTCCTTAAATATTGTACCTGAAATATCATCTAGGATTTCAAACATATTATCAATTTCATTATCAAATTTTCCTGACCAAATAATATTTTTTTCAAAAGCGTCGTTAAGCTGCGAAGTAATTCTTATTTTTTGTCCTAATACTTGGTAACTTCCAGTTAATACATACCTGACATTGTTTTTTTCAGCTATTTCTTGAATGTTAAGATTTTGGTTAATCTGATTTAAGCTAGTTTCACTTGATAAAACAACTAATTGTGGTGAGCCATTAATCACAGAAATTATATTTTCTACGATAGATTTACTTAAATATTTATATTCAGAGTTATTTGAGATATTTTCAAATGGCATCACAATAATTGAAGGATTTTCTGGTATTGAATTTTCTAAATTCTGAACATTAATTTCTTGTTTTGCATCAAACAGACCTGAC
>CACNEF010000028.1 GCA_902619485.1 uncultured SAR116 cluster alpha proteobacterium | reverse complement strand
GATTGATAAGAATCAAACTGACGGCTATAATATATCTCTTATATTTGGTTCTTCAGCAGGTTTAAAAAATGGTGATGATGTAAAAATATCAGGTATAAATGTAGGAAAGATTACTAAATTGGATCTTGATCTGGCCGATTATAATGCCAAAATCTATATCAAGCTCAATAACGAAATAAAGATACCAGATGACTCGCAAGCAAGAATTACATCTTCTTCCCTTTTAGGAGGTAATTTTTTGGATATTATACCTGGCTCATCCGAAACATATCTAAAACCAGATGATATTATATATGATACTACTGATGCTGTAAGCTTTACAGATTTGCTAGGGAAAGTTGTATTTTCAAAAGAGTAACAAATATCTAAATATCACTTAGGTTATAATAATGCGACTTTTAGAAATTTTTATCATAATAATTTTCTTATCAATTTCAAAAACTATATTTGGTTCACAATGGATTGAAGGCAATAGATTAGTAATCCAAGGTTTGGACAAAATTACTGCCCGAATAAAGACTTTTGAAGTTGATGTAGCAAAAACTCATAAATTTGGGGTATTAGATATTTTCGTTGAAAGGTGTATTTTTTCTAAACCAATTTTCAAACCTGAATCATTAGCATATATCAGAATAAAAGATAACTCTGATAGATTGTCAGAAGTTAAGTTCAAGGGTTGGATGTTTGCTTCTAGCCCAGCTCTTAATGCTTTGGAAAACTCAGTTTATGACATTTCTATTCTAGCTTGTAAAAAGGTTGATAAACAATTAGAAAAATCATCATCTGTCTCGCCAAAAGAAAGAATATCTACTTCTAACTGAATTGCTTTTTCAAGACCAGCTTGGAATTCATTTTTACTAATTTCATAAGCTCCAAATTGTAACAAGTGATCATTTAAAAACTGAACATCTAAAATTTTAAAACCCGCTCTCCATATCCTTGCTACAAGGTTTAACAAAGCTATTTTACTTGCATTTGGTACATTGCTAAACATCGATTCTGCAAAGAAAACACCTCCTATTGCTAATCCATATATACCACCAACTAATTGGTTGTTTTGCCAACATTCTAGTGAATGGGCATGATTCATTTTATAAAGGGAAATAAATAAGCTCTCTATTTCTTTGTTTATCCATGTTTCAGTTCTGTTGATAGTTGCACATGATTTGATTACATCTGGAAATGCTTTATTGATAGTAATTTTAAAAGGCTTTTTTTTCACAAGTCGCAAAAGGCTTTTTGAAATATGAAAATTAAAGATTGGAATAATAGCTCTAAATTCTGGGTCAACAAAAAAAAACTTCTTATTATTTCTACTTTCAGACATTGGGAACATACCAAGCATATAAGCTCTAATAAGCTGGTCTGGAGTAATTATTTTATTATCTTTAGTGCTCAAGTATAAATATTGGATCGAATGATAAATATTTTAATTATTATTTAATAATTTATTTTCTAACCATCTTATATCATAAGACCCTTCTTTCATTACAGAAGTTTCTAAAATATCTTTATGTAAATCAATTGTAGTAGAGATAGGCTCAATAATGATTTCTTTTAGAGCTTGCTTTAATCTAAGTATACATTGATCTCTGTTAGGTGCGTGAACAATCAGTTTTGCAATTAAACTGTCATAATATGGAGGAACTAAGTAACCAGAATATACACATGACTCAATTCTTATTCCAAGTCCACAAGGAGAGTGGAATTGTGTGATTTTTCCAGGTGATGGAATAAATGTTTTTGGGTCTTCTGCATTAATTCTACATTCGATAGCATGGCCATCAAACTTCACATCTTCTTGTTTGAAGGATATTGGATGACCAGCTGCAATCATAATTTGTTCTCTTACTAGGTCTATTCCAGTTATGGCCTCTGTGATTGGATGCTCAACCTGAAGCCTTGTGTTCATCTCTATGAAAAAAAATTGGCCATCTTCATATAAGAATTCAATTGTACCCAATCCAAGATAACCCATTTTTTCGACAGCCATAGATGCAATGCTACCTATTTTATCTCTGGTGCCTTGGTCAATAACAGGTGATGGTGCTTCTTCAATTACTTTCTGATGACGTCTTTGTATTGAACATTCTCTTTCACCAAGATGGACGGTATTACCAAATTTATCTCCAATAATTTGAACTTCAATATGCCTTGGTTTTTGAAGATATCTCTCCATATAAACACGATCATCACCAAAGGCTGCCTTTGCTTCACTTTTTGCTGAAGTAAAAGCAGATTCTAGCTCTTTCTCATTCATAGCTACTTTCATACCCCTACCACCACCACCTGAAGCAGCCTTTATAAGTACTGGATAACTGATTTCTTTTGCTTCAATTAATGCGTTTTTCAAGTCTTTAACATCACTTTTTGAACCCGGAACAAGAGGAATACCTAGTTCTTTTGCTGTAATTTTTGCTTGTATTTTATCACCCATACATTTTATATGCTCTGCTTTTGGTCCAATAAAAACGATATTATGAGCCTCTACGATTTCTGCAAAATCAGAATTTTCTGATAAAAAACCTACTCCAGGATGGATAGCATCTGCTCCTACTAATTGAGCTGCAGTTATTATAGCAGGGATGTTCAAATATGATTCTGATGATGATGGTCCTCCAATACAGACAGTTTCGTCTGCCAATCTAACATGCATTGCCTCGCTGTCAGCAGTTGAGTGAATAGCTACTGTTTGGATATTAAGTTCATTGCAAGCTCTTAAAACTCTTAATGCCACATCACCACGATTTGCTATTAATATTTTTTTGAACATCATAATTTAATTACTCAATTACAACTAGTAATTGATCAAACTCTACAGGTTGGCTATCTTCAAAACCAATAAATACCACCTTCCCGGATTTAGGGGCTATAATTGTGTTCATTACTTTCATTGCTTCAATAATGAGCAATGTATCTCCCTTTGAAACTTGAGAATTTAGTTTAATAAATGGATCTTTCCCAGGTTCAGGTGCAGAATATGCCGTACCAACCATTGGAGAATTTACTGCGCCTGGATGTTTGTTGGTAAATTGTTCTACCTTGTCAATTAATTTAGAAGCATCTTTATTTTCGCTAGCGTTTGGAATGCTAACAATAGTTTCTTGAGGTGTTGTAAAAGAAGTTTTCATATTTTTTACAACTTTTACCTTAAAGTCATCTGCCTCATATTCCAATTCCATTAAATTATCTTTGTTGACCATATCAACGAACTGTTGGACTATACTTAAATTTTCTTTGTGGACATTTTTTTTTGTCATAAAACTACCTTTTCTAATTTAATCTTTTATAAGGTCTTTGATGGCATCTATAGCGTGGAGGTAAGAATTAAAACCAAATCCAGCGATTATTCCATTTACAACTGGTGAAATATAAGACTTATGACGAAAATTTTCACGAGCGTAAATATTAGTTATATGCAATTCTATTTTAGGGCCTTTAAACATATTAAGAGCATCAAGGAGTCCAATTGAGGTATGAGTTAATGCTCCTGCATTTATTATAATTCCTTGTCCATCATTAATAGAGTTATGTATTTCATCAATCAACTCACCTTCAATGTTTGATTGGAAGAAACTTAAATCTAAGTTGTAATTTTTACATTTTTCTAAACAAAGTTTTTTTATATTATCTAAAGAAATATTACCATATTTTTCAGGTTCTCTTGTACCAAGAAGATTTAAGTTTGGACCATTTATAATATATAATTTTTTACTCAAAACATATCTCCGGATTACGCATAATTTAAATTTTTGTCAATTTTAAGACTAATTATCAAGAATTAGTTAACTTTCTCTATATTGTTTTATTATTTCTTTTAAATTATTTAAGTTTAATGCACCAGGATAAATAATATCGCCAATTATAAATGCAGGAGTTCCGTTTAAATTAAGTAATTTTGCAATTTCTCTATTTTTCACCAATTGTTGTTCGATCTCTGGTTTATTCATGTCTGTTTTTAGTTGATCTATATCTAAACCTATTTCCTTAGCTGTGCTAAATACCTTTTCTTCATTAACTCTTCCTTTAGTTTTCATTAATGATAGATGAAATTTATTGTACAGATCTTGTTTTTTTGAGGCAAGGGCAGCTTTAGCAGCAAAATATGATTGTTGAGACAAGATAGGAAATTCAACGAAAACAAAATTAATTTTTTTATCTTCAGATAAAAGATCCATTATTGGTTTGACTACTGATTTACAATAACCGCAATTATAATCAAAAAATTCATAGATGGT
>CACNEF010000027.1 GCA_902619485.1 uncultured SAR116 cluster alpha proteobacterium | reverse complement strand
AAACTTAACAAACCAAGTGTATTGTCAAATGCAGCAGCGACAATATTAATTACGTTATGTGATAATGAGAGTAATGTTTACCTCTCAAAAGAATATAATACAGATGAAGTAAGGAATTGGTTAATTTTTAACACTGGTGCCATTATTAGTAACAAAAAGAATGCTGATTTTGTAATTGGTACATGGAAATCTTTATTGCCATTAAATGATTTCAAAATAGGAGTTCCTGAGTATCCAGAAAGATCTGCAACTTTAATAATTGAAGAAACAAAATATAAAAAAGTAAAATGCAACATTGATGGTCCAGGCATAAAAAATAAATTAAATATTGATTTACCTAATCCTGAATTATTTATCGAAAATAATAATCTTTATCCTTTAGGTTTAGATTTCTATTTTACAAATGACTTAGAAATTTTATCTATTCCTCGTTCAACAAAAATTAATATCATAAAATCGGAGCTTTAGATGTATGTAGCTGTTAAAGGTGGGGAAGTAGCAATTGATAACGCTCATTCTTGGATGTCAGAAATAAGAAGAGGTGATACATCTATTCCAAATATTTCCCTTGATCAAATATCAGAACAACTCACACTTGGCGTTGATAGAGTAATGTCTGAAGGTTCTCTATATGATAAAGACCTTGCTGCATTAGCTATAAAACAGTCTAGAGGTGATTTGATAGAAGCTATATTTTTGTTAAGAGCTTACAGAACAACTCTTACAAGATTTAGTTACAGCAAACCAGTTAATACAGCAAATATGACATGCCTTAGAAGGATTTCAGCAACTTTTAAAGATATACCAGGTGGACAAAAATTAGGTCCTACTTTTGATTACACGCATAGGCTTTTGGACTTTAAATTACTAGCTGAAAATGAAGCACCTATTAGTCCCAAAAAAAAATATAATGACAACAAAATGCCTCACGTTTTAAGTTTTTTAAATCAAGAAGATTTAATGCAAAACGAAAAAGATAACAATCTTGATCCTATCGATATAACTCGAGAACCTATTAGCTATCCAACATCTCGTTCGGCAAGGTTACAAGCATTATCAAGAGGAGATGAGGGTTTTTTACTTGGTCTCGCATATTCTACTCAAAGAGGATATGCAAGAAATCATGCATTTGTAGGGGAACTAAGAATTGGCATAGTTGACATTGAGCTTTATATTCCAGAATTAGGTTTTGAAATTAATGTTGCTGAGATCATTTTAACTGAATGTGAAACGGTAAATCAATTTCAAGGATCCAAAATTGAACCTCCACAATTTACAAGAGGTTATGGTTTAGTATTCGGACAGACTGAAAGAAAAGCTCTAGCAATGGCTTTGATCGATAGAGCTTTAAGATGGAAAGAATTAGGTGAAGATTATTCTGGCGCACCAGCACAAGACGAAGAATTTGTTATTTCACATTGCGACAACATTCAAGCGACTGGTTTTTTAGAGCACATAAAACTACCACATTATGTTGATTTTCAATCTGAACTAGAGCTCATTAGAAAAATTAGAGCTGACGCCAAAGTTAATATGAAAAGGTAATAAAATGAATGAAATGAGTAAAAATGAAAATTTAGATATTCAAATTTATAATTTTGCTTATTTAGATGAAAATACAAAAAGAATGATAAGACGAGCTCTTCTGAAAGCATTATGTATACCTGGCTATCAAGTACCTTTTTCCTCAAGAGAAATGCCAATGCCATATGGTTGGGGTACTGGTGGAATTCAGGTAACATCTGCATGTTTAATACCCAAAGATATTTTAAAGGTAATAGATCAAGGCGCCGACGATACTACAAATGCAGTATCAATAAGGAAATTTTTTCAAAAAACTGCAAATGTAGCTGTAACTGAAAAAACTTCAGATGCATCTCTTATACAAACTAGACACAGAATTCCTGAAACAAAATTAAAAGAAAAACAAATATTAGTATATCAAGTACCAATTCCAGAACCTCTTAGATTCTTAGAACCAAGAGAGACAGAAACTAGAAAAATGCATGCTCTTTCTGAATATGGATTAATGTATGTAAAACTTTATGAAGATATTGCAAAACATGGTCATATTGAGACAGCATATGCATATCCAGTAAAAACAAATGGAAATTATGTTACTGACCCTTCTCCTATTCCAAAATTTGATAATCCCAAAATGAATAATAGTCCAGCTATTCAACTTTTTGGCGCTGGAAGAGAACAACGAATTTATGCTATTCCACCTTATACAAATGTTAAAAGTCTTGATTTTGAAGACTATCCTTTTGAAGCTATGAAAGCTAATTTCAAATGTTCAATATGTGGATCCAGTGATAGTTATTTAGATGAAATTATTGTTTCAGATGATGGTAAACGATCATACATATGTTCAGACACAGACTATTGCAAAGAACAAACCAAATTAAATTCAAAAAAAGAAGATTAATTATGAAGCAAAATTTCTTATTTCAAGCCTCTAATATTTCTAAATACTATGGCCAAAATATAGGTTGCAAAAATGTATCTTTAGATATTAATCCTGGAGAGGTCCTTGGAATTGTTGGCGAGTCAGGTTCTGGGAAGTCTACATTATTAAATTGTATTTATGGAAATTTAGAAGTTGATGAAGGAGATATTTTCTTAAACGACAAATCAAAAACAATCCTCAATTTTACAAAAATTTCGGAACCAAAACTTCGTTTAATTCAAAGATCTGATCTAGCATTTGTGCATCAAAATCCTCGTGATGGTCTCAGAATGAATATAAGCGCAGGAGGAAACATTGGTGAAAGATTAATGGCAATTGGTCATAGAAATTATGGTGAAATTAGAGAAATTGCTGCAAATTGGCTAGAAAAAGTTGAAATTGATGTTAGCAGAATTGATGATAAGCCGAGTACTTTTTCTGGAGGAATGCAACAAAGACTTCAAATTGCAAGAAATCTTGTAACTAGACCAAGATTGATTTTTATGGATGAACCTACTGGAGGTTTGGATGTATCTGTACAAGCTAAAATCTTGGATTTATTAAGAAACCTTGTAAGAGAACTTGGCATTGCTGCAGTAATAGTTACACACGATCTTGCAGTAGTTAGACTTTTAGCTGATCGTATAATTGTAATGCAAAATGGAAATGTAATAGAAGCTGGTTTGTGTGATCAGGTTTTAGATGATCCACAGCATAAATATTCGCAATTATTAGTTAGTTCAGTATTACAGGTGTAAAATGATACAAATTAAAAATTTAAACAAATCATTCCAACTTTATAATCAAAACGATACAAACATAAATGTATTTAAAAATATAAACTTCAGAGTTAATAAAGGTGAGGTTGTTGCGCTTACTGGTAACTCTGGCACAGGTAAATCTACTTTATTAAAATTAATCTATGGAAGTTATGTGATAAGTAAAGGTGATGTTCTTATTTCAGATATTAATATTAGAAAATCATCACCTAGGGATATTTTAAAACTAAGAAAGAATAAATTGGGGTATGTTAGTCAATTTTTGAGAGTTGTACCTAGAGTGCCAACAATAGATGTTGTAATAGAACCCTTGCTTGAGATTGGATGTGAAAAAAAAATTGCATTAAAAAAAGCTCAAGAAATATTAGAAAGACTTAATATTCCAAAAAATTTGTGGAACTTATCTCCCTTAACTTTCTCAGGAGGTGAACAACAAAGAGTAAATATTGCTAGGGGTTTTATTCATAATTATCCGTATTTACTTTTAGATGAACCAACCGCAAGTCTGGACCAAAATAATAAAAATGTTGTATTAGATTTAATAGAAAAAGCTAAGCTAAATGGTTCAGCTATAATAGGAATATTTCATGATGAAACAGCTAGAAACAAAGTTGCTACAAGAGAAGTCAATTTAGAAAATTTATGAATTAATGAAAAAAACTAATGGCAATTTATTTGTGATTGTAGGAGCTTCTGGGGTAGGTAAAGATACTTTATTAAATGAAATAAAAGCTAGGCTGGAAAATTTTTACTTTGTAAAAAGGTATATTACCAGAACCCTCGATAAAAATAATGAAGACCATATCGCTATATCAAATACTGATTTTCAAAATAAGGTTAAAGATGGTTTTTTTGCAATAAGCTGGCAAGCACATTCTTTATCATATGGTATTCCAAAAGATATTGAAGATGAATTGAAAAAAGGTGTTAATGTAATTTTTAATGGATCAAGACTCGCTTTGAAGCAAATTAGGGAAAGTTATCCTGATGCAAAGATTATTTGCATTATTGCTTCCAAAAAAGCTATTGAAAGCCGTCTTATATCAAGAAATAGAGAAAGTAAGGATGATATTA
>CACNEF010000026.1 GCA_902619485.1 uncultured SAR116 cluster alpha proteobacterium | reverse complement strand
ATCGTTATTCCTAATAAACCAAGCTCGCCCATTTCCTTGAAAATATTTTTATCAGTGTTTTCATCTAAAAAAGCTTTTTCTACTCTAGGTAAAAGTTTAGCTTGGGCATAGTCATGAGCAGTAGATTTAATTAGAGCTTCTTCCTCAGAAATTAATGAGTCTAATAGAAGTGGATCTTCCCAATTAAATTTGGGCTTAACTTTCGAATTTGTTTTAAGATCAACTACATTTTTTTGATCTATATCAATACTTGTATCCATGACATATCCTTGATTTTTTTTGCATATTACTCAAATAATTTTTTAAAAACAATACTTATTAGCTCAATTTAGACTTAATAAATGCCTTTCAACAAAATCCAACCTATCTTGTCCCCAATAAATTTGATCATCTATAATATATGTTGGAGCTCCGAAAACATTTTTTTTAATCGCTAGTTGGGTATATTCTTCAAAATTTTTTTTACATTCTTCACTTTTAGCAAACGAAATAATTTTTTTTGAATTTAAGTTCATATGGTTCAATATGTTTATAAGCACATCTTCATTGTCTACATCTTGATTTCTTACCCACAAACTATTCATAATATTATCGGCAAGCTCAAAATAATTTTCTACTTTTTGAATTTTTGCAGCTATGATTATTAATGACGGAAGAACAGATTTTGATGGGAAAAATTTTGGTTGTGGATTTATTTTTATATTTAAAAATTTAGACCATCTATTCAATTCTTGTAATCGTAATTTTTGTCTTTGAAGTGGTCTCTTTGAAACAGGAAGACCTCCTGAAATTGGAAAAATCTCCCCATAATTTACTGGATACATATTTAAATTAACATTGAATTTTTTTATCAATTCCCCTAAACGACCATGTCCAAGAAATGTCCAAGGACTTCCATGGCTCATAAAATAATCAATTGAAATCATTATGAACCAAATCCAGAACCAGCAGATTTGTAATTTTCTCTTGGAGGGCTAAAAACATCAAGGATTTTTGCTCCTTCTGGACCAGCTATAATACCATGTTCAACCCCGCCAGGCGTTTGCCAAAAGTCACCCTTTTTAATTTCTATTTCTTCGCCACCTTGAATTCTAATTCCAGAACCTTCAATCAAAAGTCCCCATTGCTCTTCTGGATGTGAGTGAATTTTACCTTTAGCATTTGGCTCAATGTCAACTAAAGATAGCATAGCTTGTTGACCACAAAAAATTCTTGTAGAAACTCCTTCTGCAAGTTGTCTTTTTATTCCTGAATCTAAGTCATTTATGTTATTAAAATATTTTTTTTGCGACATCTTTTTCTCCACTTTTTTGCTTATGACGGTTTGTCTCCTGCAAAAGTAATTCTATGCATTAATCGTCTTTGTCCATGATAATCATTTATAGGATTATGCATTGTACATCTATTATCCCAAATTGCTACAGACCCTGGTTTCCATTGAAATCTACAAGTAAATTCTGATTTGATTTGATGCTTGTATAAGTACTCTAATATTGGTGTACTTTCTTCCTCCGTCATGCCAACAAAATTGGTCGTATGAGCTTCATTAACATATAATGATTTTCTTTTAGTTTCTGGGTGTGTTCTTACTACTGGATGAATAGCTTTTAATTCATCTCCTTTTAGACCAACTGATGCATGTTTCATAATATCCGATCTAGTTTTAGCAACACGTGATTTGCCTGAAATATTTACTGCTTCAAGAGTATCTAAAAATTTTTTCATACCCTCAGATAAACTTTCATAAGCCATATATTGATTGGACCACTCTGTATCTCCGCCATAATCAGGTGTTTCAATACCATACAGCATTGTTCCCATAGGAGGTTCTTCTTGATAGGTAGTATCACTATGCCAAATTCCACCAAAATTGTTTGTGTCAGTTTCCTTTTTCAAAATTGGTGTTATCTCAGGAAAATTTTCTAAACTTTTTACAAAAGGATAAACTATTGGCTTTCCAATTCTTTCTGCGAATGCTTTTTGAGTGTCTGGACTGAACTTTTGGTCTCTAAAAAATATCACTTGATGTGCTAACAGTGCATCATAAATTTCAGATATAATTTCATCAGGCAGATTTTCAGATAAATCAATATTATCTATCTGAGCTCCAAGCGCACCTGCAATAGGATTTACTTTAATTTTCTTAAAATTAATATTCTGATTATTATTAATTTTCATAATATATTTAGGCTCCTTAAGGTAGAACTAGGAAAACATCCAAATTTTATTTGCACTTATTAAGTTAGTGTTAAATAATTTAAATTATAAATAAAAAATAAATTATTTTCAATTTCAACAGAGAAATTTAGATGAAAAAAATCAAATCACCTCACCTTGATGTGAGACCAAACTGGTTAAATAAATTAAAAGAACAACCTTTACTTCCTGATCTGAATATTATTGATCCACATCATCATCTTTGGGATGTTGGATTTGGAAAATATTATGTAGAAGAATTGTTGGAGGACATTGAGACTTCAGGTCATAATATAAAGGCAACTGTTTATATTATGAGTTCGTCTAACACAAAGATATATTTACAAGATGGACTTGAAGAATTCAGAACTCTTAGTGAAATTGAATTTGCTACAAATGAAGGCAAAAGAGCTGATCTAATACCGGATAATAAAGTTAAGGTAAATGCATCTATAGTTGGATCTCTTGATCTAACTTTTGGAAATAAATTGAAACCAGTTATACAAAAAAGTTTAGAAATTAGTGAAGGTCGACTAAAAGGCGTAAGAATGCTTTTAGCAGCACATCCAGACCCTAGAATTAAATCTGGTGCTGTAAATTCTGATTTATCCCTAATGTCACATCCAAAATTTGTTGAAGGTGCAAGATGCTTGCAAGACGCAGGACTTTCACTTGATTTTTGGATATATCACACACAACTAGGTGAAATGGAAAAAATAGCCAGGACACTACCAGAACTTAACATTATTCTTAATCATATTGGAGGACCTATTCATCTTGGTGAATATGAAGGAAAGCAAGCCTTAACTCATAGAGAGTGGCGAACGGCTATGATGAGATTATCAAGATTACCAAACATCAAAGTAAAATTAGGTGGATTAGGTATGGAAGTTAATGGTGCAAAATTTCATTTAAATCAAAATCCACCAAACTCTTCTCAATTAGCTGATATATGGAAGTCATGGATTTATGAAACAATTGATATGTTTGGCGTTGACAGGTGTATGTTTGAAAGTAACTTTCCAGTTGATAAAGGCTCTTGCAGTTATGGTTCATTATGGAATGCGTTCAAAATAATTTCAGAAAACATGTCACATAATGAAAAAAATAAATTGTTTTATGAAAATGCTGCAAAAACATATAAGATAAAATTATGATAATTATCTTTAGGCAAATTCTATGAACGTTTCAATTCTTGAACAATCAGTTTCAGTTGAAGGAAAGCCACAGTCAGTAACAATACAAGATAGTATAAATTTAGCTAAAAAAGCCGAAAAACTTGGTTACAAAAGATTTTGGGTTTCAGAACACCATAACCATCCTACAATTATTGGGACTGCACCTGAAATATTGATGGCAGCCATAGCATGTAACACATCTTCAATAAGGATTGGAAGCGCAGGCATAATGTTACCTCATTATTCACCACTCAAAGTTGCAGAACAATTTAGAGTTTTAGAGGCAATAGCCCCTAACAGAATTGATTTAGGTTTGGGAAGAGCACCAGGTTCTGATGGAAGAACTGCATTAGCATTAAATCCAAACAGCAGGAGTGATAGTGAACATTTTCCAAGTCATGTAAGGGATCTAATAGCATGGGTTTCAAACGAAAAGTTAATCGAAGGTCATCCATTTAGACATTTAATCGCTCAGCCTATTTCAGATACTATTCCAGAAATTTGGATGCTTGGAACATCTAATTACGGTGCTAAGTTAGCAGCTTACTTGGGTATTCCATATTGTTTTGCACATTTCATTACAGATGGACAAGGACTTAAAGAAGCTTTAGATATTTATAGATCTGAATTTCGTCCGTCAAAAAAATTCCTTAAACCTTTAGTTAATGTATGTATGTGGGCCTTAACTGCAAATACAAATGAAGAAGCAAAATATTTATTTGCATCTAGAGCTGCGTGGAAGATTGGAAGAAATTATGGTCAACTTGGATCTATTACTGATCCTGATAATGCCTTGAGTATTATCAATGATAATGGTTGGACTGAACAATATCAAAATATGTATCAAAACTCATTTGTAGGAGACGCAAATATAACAAAGGATAAAATTTCTAAACTAGTAGAAGAAAATAATATTGATGAGATTGCTATTTTAACTTGGTGTCACAACGAAAATCATCGTATTAAATCTTACGAAATTTTTGCAAATGCTTTTGAATTGTCTGAAAAAAGAGAGCCTGAAAAATCTATCGTATAAATTGAATTTAGAAAAAAAACTCTTATATAAAGCAAATAAATCGTGGAGTAAAAATTGTTTTCTGTTAGTCAACCT
>CACNEF010000025.1 GCA_902619485.1 uncultured SAR116 cluster alpha proteobacterium | reverse complement strand
ACAAGAGTTATTGAGTTTAAATGAATTTTTAGAAAATTTAGTTAATAAATGCACCCCTCCTGATTTGTTGGAAAATTAAATTGGTATTAATTGTTGCTTTGTTAACTAATTTTTTGAAATTTAATAACAAATTTCTATAAAATGTTGTATTACTAATTGAAATTTAAACAATAAAGGAGATTTTCATATAGTTGGATTAAATAATACCTCAGCAAGTCAAGATGGGCCTAGGATTAATGATTTAATTAGAGCTGATAGTGTGCGTTGTATTGGGGCGGATGGGGAGCAACTAGGAGTCATATCTATTAATGAAGCACTTAAGATAGCGGAAAACTTAAGCCTAGATTTAGTTGAGATCCAACCAAATGTGGACCCACCTGTTTGTAAAATTCTTGATTATGGTAAATTTAAATATGAAGCTCAAAAAAGAAAGAATGAAGCTAGAAAAAAGCAAAAAATTATTGATGTAAAAGAAATTAAATTAAGACCAAACATAGATAATAATGACTTTTTAGTAAAAATGAAACAAGTTAAAAAGTTCATTGAAAATGGTGATAAAGTAAAGATAACTCTGAGATTCAGAGGAAGAGAAATGGCTCATCACACTTTAGGTGCTACTGTGTTAGATAGAGTTAAAGATGATACAGAAGAATTATGTAAGGTGGAAACATTACCAAAGTTAGAAGGTAGACAAATGGTGATGATATTAGCACCCAAATAGCAGAGATAATAATATTAATAACAAAATAAAACTTTATGTTGCTAACTTTATTTAGCTTATGTATAAGCTTTGAAATAACTACTAAAATATTGAGAGAATATTATGCCTAAACTAAAAACTAAAAGTGGAGCAAAAAAAAGATTTAGTCTTACTTCATCAGGTAAGGTTAAAGGTAGTCCAGCCTTTCTTAGTCATAACCTTCGTAAAAGATCTCAAAAAATGAAAAGACAATCTCGTGGTACAATGATACTTAATGAATCCGACGCAAAAATTGTCAAGCAATTTATACCCTACGCTTAAAGGAGTTAATTAATGGCTAGAGTAAAAAGAGGTGTTACTACTCATGCTAGACACCAAAAAGTAATTAAAGCTGCAAAAGGTTATTATGGAGCTAGAAAAAATTTATTTACTGTAGCAACCCAGGCTGTTGAAAAAGCTAGTCAATATGCGTACAGGGATCGTAGAAATAAGAAGCGCAATTTTAGGGGTCTCTGGATACAAAGAATTAATGCAGGTTCTCGTTTACATGGATTAAATTACTCTAAGTTTATGAATGGGCTTAAGTTAGCTGGCATTGAGATAGATAGAAAAATTTTATCAGATTTAGCTATTTATGAACCACTAGCATTTGAAGAATTAGTTTCAAAAGCCAAGTCTGCTTCTGCTTGATATTTAAAATTTTCAATAAGTAATATAGATTATTGCAAATTCATTAAATTAGGTTTTTAATAAAATATGGTTTCTGAACTAAAGGAAGATCTTCAAAACTTATTAAATAATATCACAATAAGTATACAAAATTCCAAATCATCATCTGAACTTGAAAATATTCGAGTTAATTGTTTGGGTAAAAAAGGCTCTATTACTCTATATTTAAAGAATATAAGAGATTACGATATTGAAACAAAAAAAGAAATTGGATCTTATTTAAACGATATAAAGAGCCAAATAAATAAATTAATTTCAGATAAAAAATTTTTATTCAAAAAACAATATTTAAAAGAGAAACTTAATTCAGAAAAAATAGATGTTTCTCTTACACCTTATGAAACTGCAATAGGTAGTTTACACCCTCTTTCAAGAACAATAGAAGAATTATGTGCTATTTTTGCAGATATGGGTTTTTCTATCGTTGATGGTCCCGATATCGAAAGTGATTATTATAACTTTACGGCATTGAATATCCCTGAAGAACATCCAGCAAGACAAGAGCATGATACGTTTTATCTTCAACCAGATGTTAATGGACAAAGAAAAGTATTAAGGACACATACAAGTCCAGTTCAAATTAGGACAATGGAAAAACTCGATGTGAAAAATTTCGAAGAAATTAGATATATCATACCTGGAAGAACATATAGATCTGATCATGATGCTACCCATTCTCCAATGTTTCATCAATGTGAAGGCTTAGTGCTTGGTAAGAATATCAATATGGGTCATTTAAAAGGGTGTTTAATAGAATTTTGTAGAACTTTTTTTAACGAAGATAATTTACCAGTTCGTTTTAGACCAAGCTATTTTCCCTTTACAGAACCATCAGCAGAGGTTGATATTGGTTGTAAAAAAGAAAATGACGGAAGCCTGGTGATAGGTGAAGGCGAAGATTGGTTAGAAATTCTAGGATCGGGGATGGTTCATCCAAAAGTTTTACAAGGTGTTGGGATTGATTCATCAAAGTATCAAGGCTTTGCATTTGGAATGGGTTTAGAAAGACTAACTATGTTAAAGTATGGTATCCCTGATTTAAGACCTTTTTATGATAGTGATCTAAGATGGTTAAAACATTATGGATTTATACCTTTTGACAATCCGAGCTTACACTCTGGCTTGAATGGTGTATTTTCATGAAATTTACCTGGAAATGGTTACTGGATCACCTAGAAACTGATAAAAAGTTATCAGAAATTTTGGAAACACTCCCAAAACTTGGTTTAGAGGTGGCTTCTGTTGTTAATTTAGCAGAGGATTTAAAAAGTTTTATATCAGTCGAAATCATAGATGTAAAAAAACACCCAAATGCAGATAAACTTAATGTTTGTAAGGTGTTTGACGGGGAAAATACATTTAACGTTGTTTGTGGAGCTCCTAATGTGAAGTTAGGTATGAAAAGTGTTTTTGCGAATATAGGAACATTTATTCCTGGTCTAAATTTAAAATTAAAGAAAGGAAAAATAAGAGGAGAAGAATCCTTTGGAATGTTATGTTCAGAAAAAGAGTTAACTTTATCTGAAAATCATAACGGTATCATTGAACTAGAAAGTTCATGTGAACTTGGTGTGTCAGTGTCAGATATTTTGGATTTAAATGACCCAATTATAGAAATAGAAATAACTCCTAATAGAAGCGATTGCTTGGGTGTAAGGGGTATCGCCAGAGATTTATCAGCAGCTGGAATAGGAAATTTAAAGGAATTAGATGTTATATTCAATGATGGTGAATTTGATAGCATTATAAATTGGCACGTTGATTTGGATGAGGATGAAAAATATCTTTGTCCTAAGGTTTTTGGGAGATCATTTACTAATCTTAAGAATGGTGAATCGCCATTATGGCTCAAAAAAAGATTAATAGCTGTTGATCAAAGACCAATAAGTTCTATTGTAGATATAACTAATTATATTATGATAGATCTTGGTAGACCTCTTCACGCATATGATATAGATAAGATTAAAGGTACAATTCTTAAAATTTCAAAATCAAAAAAAGGCGACAAGTTTTCTGCACTCAATGGAAATACTTACGAGTTAGATGATAATATGCTTGTTATTTCTGATGCAGAGTGTATAGATGATTTAGCTGGTATTATGGGTGGAGAAAGAACAGGAGTAACCAAAAACACAACAAGAATGTTTTTAGAGGCCGCTATTTTCGACCCAGTTTCAATCGCGAATACTGGTAGAAAATTAAACTTAAACTCTGATGCTAGATATAGATTTGAAAGAGGCCTAGATTACAATTCTCCAGAGACTGTAATGCATTATGCAGCTGCAATGGTCAAAAAAATTTGTGGTGGGAAATTTAGTAAAACTGTTAATTTTAAATTAGAACAAAAAAATAGAATCATTAAGTTTGATCCAAATATTATTTATCAACTATCAGGTGTTAAAATTGAAAATGAAATTTCTAAATCAATATTAGAAAAATTGGGTTTTAAAATTGTCTCCGTAGAAAATTTTTGGGATATAACACCTCCTAGTTGGAGACCAGATATAGATGGTATTGCAGATATTGTTGAAGAAATAATCAGAATAAATGGGTATGACAAAATACCTTCAATTAAATTATCAAGAAGTAATTATATTGCAAGGCCAGCAATGAGTATTAAGCATCGTCAAGCTTTTTTTGCTTCAAAAACACTAGCAAGCAGGGGTTATAATGAAGTAATTACTTTTTCGTTTGTAAATAAGTCAATGGCTGATCAATTCAATGGAGGTAGATCTTCTTTAAATTTGGTTAACCCGATCTCTTCAGAATTGACGGATATGAGACCTTCAATCATTCCCAATTTATTATTAGCAGTGCAAAAGAATGTAAATATAGGAGTCCAAGATCTCTCTTTTTTTGAGATTGGTCCAATTTTTAAGGGTGATAGTCCTGATGAACAAATAAGCACAATTACTGGAATAAGATTCGGCGACAGAATTAAAAAAGATTGGCAAAATGAAGCTGTTAAATTTGATTTTTATGATATTAAACTTGATGTAATTAAGGTATTGGACACAATTGGTGTCCCTAAAAATAGTCTGAAAATTTTTGATGAAACTCCAGAGTATTTTCATCCAGGTAGAAGCGCAGTTTTCAAAATTGGACAAAATATTATAGCTAATTTTGGTGAAATTCATCCTGAAATTGGGGATGCTTTTGGATTAACTAAATCAGCTATTAGTTTTGAAATATTTTATGAAAATATACCATTGCCAAAAAGAAATAAAATTTCTAGACCAATGTTAAAAATTTCCAATTTGCAACCAGTAACTAGAGAATTTGCATTTCTTATCGATGAAGAAATAGAATCTGAAAAAATTTGTCAAGTAGCTAAATCTATTAACAAAGATTTGATAACTGACGTGATAATACTTGATATATATAAAGGTGAGAAAATTCCTCAAGATATGAAATCTGTTGCTATTAAAGTTACAATTCAACCTTTTCAAGAAACACTTACTGATTCCGCTTTAGAAGAAATTAGCACTAACTTGATTGATGCTGTTGAAAAAAAATTATCAGGCTCTTTAAGAGAAATTTAATTTTACATTTTAAATTAAAGTGGTGCCGCCAACTGGATTTGAACCAGTGACCTCGTCATTACCAATGACGCGCTCTACCGCTGGAGCTATGACGGCACATTAGTATTTATAAATTTAATTATGTTTTTGCTAATGACAAGTTTTTTTATGGATATATAGTAATATATTAATTTA
>CACNEF010000024.1 GCA_902619485.1 uncultured SAR116 cluster alpha proteobacterium | reverse complement strand
TCTTCATATTTTACTTATCTTTTTTGGTTTACTCTAATACGACACTATATAAGAATCATGAGAGTCAGAACTAAGGATTGTTTTAAGTGTGATATACCTAAGGAAGTTCTTTATCGATGTAGATATAAAGAACTAAAGGATTGGGTGTTTCTATGCGGAAAGTGTCTGCAAGAAGTCAAAACTGCATTTGTAGAAAGTTATCAATATGGTGGCACTTGGAAGAGTAAGAAGAAATAAACTATTTTACTCTGTGCAGCAGTTTACTGACTCACTACAACATCCATCACTGCAACAACTACTACTACACTCACCAGTGTTGCAACCATCACTACAACAACCATCTGCACAGCAAGTATCTTTGCAACAAGTATCTATTTTATCTGACAATTCATTCATTACATAACTCCCATATTAATTGTTAATACTATAAAGTTATATTATATAGAGGTAATTCTATATTAGAAAGTTTTAATCTACATCCTATAATTCTTTTGATGTTTTCAATCTGACTAATAAATCTAATTCTTACACTTCTGATATCTCTAATACAGTTATAACAAATAGAAACCCACTCATTATGATGTCCATATTTACACCTCCATAAAGTCTTGAATGGGTATTCACATTTACTACAGAAATAACTCATTTTTAAATACCTATCCCCTGATTTTCTAATCACTAATTATTATCTATAAATGCAATAAGTATCAATTCAAAAACATCTCCCACTTAAAACTGATAATCAAAACCTAATCTATAAACCACGATAGTATCTAAAGAGAAATAGCAATTACTCTTTACCTTCACAGAATATTTTGATTAGACTGTAATTATGGATAAAAAAAATAAAATTTCTTGTTCATGTGGTTCATGTCAATTATTTCTTAATGACTCATTACCTAAATATTCAGTAATGTGTGCATGTGAAGATTGTAGGCAGGCATTGCGATGGGCAGAGATAAATGGAGGCAAAAAACCTAAAGACATACTCTATTCTGTATATTTCCGTTCAGATATTCAAAGTTATAATGGTATTGAGAATATGATTGCAACTCAACTAAGAGGCGATGCAAGTTCAACGAGGATATATTGTAAGAAATGTTTTTCTTGTTTTGCCGTTGACCATGTCAACTATCAAAATAATGTGTTTATGATTCAACCTGATTATTGTAAGCAGAACTTTAACGTACGAATACCACCATTAGCAGTCCTTAATTTACAAGATTATCCTGGGGAATTTGCTGAACTAGACTCTGATACTATTCCTGTTTTTCATTCAAGAAAATATCCTCAAGAAAGAAAAAGATTTCTATCTATTGAACCAATTTCTGAGTATCTTACTCCACCAAAAACTCCTGCTAAAGGAACAACAATTCGAGAAATCATTTCACAAATTGGAAAGATTAGAGTCTTGGATTTAATAAAGGGTGATAATTTAGAGGAACTTCATAATGAATAAGTTAATTCTTAAACAAGAAGTCTTGGATGCTTATGACGGTTATGTAAAAGCATTCATAAAAGGAGATACAAAAGAAGTTGAAAACTATTTAAGTTTTCCTAACTTTAGATTTCTCGATGGTGAAATAAAAGAATATAATGAGTTTCATTCTAACCTAAATGAATTAAAAAATAGAGGTTACAAAGACACAATTGCACTTAGTATTGATGTGGTAGAAATAAGTGAAGAAAAAGCACATTTAGTTTTAAAAGAAGCATTGAGAGTTAAGGACAATAATGAACCCCTTGAAGAAATAAGTTCATTTTATATCTTTATTAAAGAAGATGATAAATGGAAAATAAAATTCAGTTCTGCTTTCTTTTTTCCTAAGTAATAATTAAGTACCCTCAGATTTTATCACAGATTTAACACAGTAACGCTGTAAAATGTATACCAATTCAATAATAAATCTGTCAAAAATAAGTGGTTAAAGAGGAGAACTAAAAGAACTAGAAACATGATAAAGTTTCTAAATTGTTTGAAAGAGTTTTTATCTAACCAAATATTAGCAAGATCTTTATTAATTAAAGTTTAACCTCCCATAGGTAAAGTCATCGAAGTGGTGAGAATACTAGTTGAGGATAAGATAAGTAACGCAATGTACATTTCAATGCGAATGGATTTTTTTAGTTGAATCGAGCCGACTGTAGGCTCGTTTTTTATTAATGGAACATTTTTAAATTTATTTAGAGCACCAAATAAAAGTAATAAAGAAACTAAGGACATTTTAATTAAAAATGCGTTACCATAAGAAGTGTCAAATAATAGACTAATGTCATTCATCAAAATGTATGCAAATGAACCTCCAGATATTATTAAAACAACTAAATAAAAAACAGCTAGAATACCAAATCTGTGGGCTATTACATGAAGATTACTTGTATTAGTAGAGGAGCACATATTGTATAATGGGATAAAAGATCCAAGCCAAAACGCCACACAAATGAGATGAAAAAATAGTAATATCTGTGCCAAAATACCAGATTTTTGGGAATGACCTGTATAAATAAATGATAAAAGAACAAAACCAATACCTAGCCACCCAAGGACCTTTAGAGAGACTAATTCATATCTTGCGCTAATTAAAATTAGTGTAAAACCAATTAATGCAAAAATCGCTGCATATCCACCCTTTGATGTTAAAGCAAGCTCTAGAATAATTGGGTCTAAAATACTCAAAAATTCTCCACCTAAATTACCTGCTATGGAAAATATCATCCCAACTGATATTATAAGGCCATACAAACAACTCTTTTGAGATAAAAAGTTACACTGTTCCATGTTGTCTATTGTTTGATACTTTCTAAAATGAAGATCAAACAATTTAGTTCCAACTACTACTAATCCAACTATATAAAGTAGAACTTTCAAAAAAGGAGTGAAAACTATCCATACATCCATCAATTATACCTTTTAACATCCTTAGATGTATTTACTAACTTTTCCTATAATTTGGTTTAACAGCTGTAAATTGGGTTGTTTTTATCTTAGGTTTTGAAGACATAAGTGGATTGCCTGTTCCATTTATTTTTGACATTTTTGGCAATTCACCTTTATACTCATAAGCCTGTTTTCCTATAGGATTTTTAAACCAACCGGGATCAGTGTAATCGCCTGGGGCTTGATCAGCTCTGACCTTAAGTATACTAAACATCCCTCCCATTTCAACAGAACCATAAGGACCATCTCCTGTCATCATTGGGATTGTATTATCTGGTAATGGCATGGTCATTTCAGTCATATCAGCCATTCCTCGTTCACCCATAACCATATAATCTGGCACTAACTTCTTAATCTTTTCTGATACTCCTCTATGGTCAACGCCAATCATAGTAGGCACATTATGGCCCATAGCATTCATTGAATGATGGCTTTTGTGACAGTGCATTGCCCAGTCTCCTTCTTCGTCAGCAATAAACTCTATTTGCCTCATTTGGCCAACCGCTATATCACTAGTTACTTCTTTCCATCGACTCTCTGGTCGAGTTGGTCCACCATCTGTACCTGTTACCTCAAACTCTATTCCATGTACATGAATAGGATGGTTTGTCATTGTTAAGTTTCCAATTCTTACTCTAACACGGTCATTTTTTCTTGCTATAAGGGGTGAAATTCCAGGAAAAATTCTGCTGTTCCAAGCCCATAAATTGAAATCAAGCATAGTCATTATTTTTGGTGTCTCTGAGCCAGGGACAATATCAAATGCATTTAGTAAAATACAATAGTCTCTATCTACTTTGCTAATCCAGGGATGCTCTTTTTTTGGATGAGTAACCCAAAATCCCATCATACCCATTGCCATTTGTGTCATTTCGTCAGCATGAGGATGGTACATAAAGGTACCTGGTCGTTTTGCTTTAAATTCATACACGAAAGTTTTTCCTGGACTTACAGCTAATTGGTTTAGCCCAGCAACTCCATCCATTCCATTTGGTAGTCTTTGGCCGTGCCAATGAATACTTGTATGTTCTGGCAATTTATTTGTAAGGAAAATTCTAACATTATCACCCTCAACAACTTCAATTGTAGGGCCAGGACTTTGTCCATTATATCCCCAAAGATTAGCATTCATTCCAGGCGCTAGTTCACGAACAACAGGTTCAGCAACTAAATGAAATTCTTTAAAGTTACCATTCATCCTGTAGGGCAGTGTCCAACCATTAAGTGTAACAACGGGATTATACTCGGAAGTTTCTTTTAACTTATTTGGACTGATTGTTTCTGAAGACGTTTGTATTACCGGCTCGGGCAAACCTGCAAGTGAAGAGGTTGCAACCGATGCACCAGCTATTGCTGTACCTGCTAAGGCAGACATCTTTATAAATTCGCGTCTTGATTTCATTTAAGTCTCCTTTTTTTTAAAACTATCTCTGACTAATGCCCTTTTTTTGCTTTATTTGAGGCAATTGGAATGGTTCTTGATCTTGCCCCAAATTTTCTTCCTACTGCAACACTATTTAAGTTAAGTTCTGCAGTGAATAAGTTTTGTAATGCGTCTATAGCTTTTATTTCAGCTGTTGATTTCTCAAGCCCGCTTTGCATCAATTCAAATACCCCAATTATCATTCCATTATAATTATAAGTTGCTTCTTCTAAGAGTGTTTCATGCATTGGAATAATTTGATCATAATAATGTTTTGCAATATCAAAAGCTGTTCTGTAATTTTGGTAAGCTTCACGAAATTCAGAAGCTGCAGTTAGTATGACATTTTCATAAATCTTTTGCTTAGCAATTAGTTCTGCTTGAATTGTATCTCTTTGAAGATTACCCCAATCGAAGATTGGAATTTTAATTTCAAGTTCATAGCCTTTTTTGTTTGAGATAACCCCATCATCTTTTATTCTATCATTTCTATATCCAAATTCGATATCTGTGTAAGAATTAATTTTTTCAACTCCTAACTGTTCCAATAACAACTCATATTCAATACGAGCAGTTTTTACGTCAAATCTATCACTAATTTTATTAGCAATTTTCTCAATTGCTATTGGTGCTTTTGGTAACTCTGGTAGTTGTTTGGGTATTGTTAAATTTTTGGCTTCACTTTTTGTTAGACCTATTTTACGTATCAAGTTTTCTCTACTAGATATTTTTCTCATTTTTGCCTTAGCAAGTGCTATAGTAGATTCTGAATAGATCAATTGTTGACGAATTCGATCACTAGTTGTCATATTACCAGTCTTTTTCATTCGTTTAGCAAGTTCAGCATTTGCAGAAAGAGCAATAAAGGCATTATCATAAAGTGTTAATTGTTGTTCTGAAGCAACCGCTTCAAACCAGGACATTCTTACATCATTTATTGCTCCATAAATTTCAGAGGCAAAATTTATATCATTCAAAT
>CACNEF010000023.1 GCA_902619485.1 uncultured SAR116 cluster alpha proteobacterium | reverse complement strand
GGATTTTTCCATTTGTTTTAATAATTGATATAACTATAAGGAACCATAGTGAATAGTATAATTCAAGCTCAAGGAATACACCATATAACCTTAAATGGAGCTGATAAAAAAACTTCCATTGATTTCTGGCAAAATATACTTGGTATGAAATTTATTTTTGAACAGCCAAATTTAGATGACTTGAATACAAATCATTTATACTTTGACTGTGGAGACGGAACTACTGTAACAGTTTTTACTAATGAAAATTTAACACCAGATAAAAATAAATTAAAAAATGAATGTGGAGGGGTTCATCACGTTGCATTCTGGGTAAGTCAAAGCACTATTCGAATTGCTGAAAAAAACTTAAATGATAATGGTTTTGCAAATACTGGAATCAAAGATAGAGGGTTTATGGATTCACTTTATTTCAGGGAACCACTAGGTTTACTTATTGAACTAGCAAGTTATAAATTCGATCCACCGATAGGATTTACTCATGCAAATGTTTTAGAAGAAGCGCATAAATTAAGAATTAAAAGAAACGCCCTAAATATTCAAGATGAAGACATAGCAAGTGCCATAAAAAAACTGAGACAAAAATAAATTTATTTATGAAAAATAAAAGATGTTGAGTAATCTATTAAAATTTTTTGATGATTTTTCTAAGAACAGAAAAACAAGGGAAAAAGTTATAATAAAAATCTTTGCAAAAGATAATGTTGATCTAGATTATGCAAATAGATGGAATGCTCCACTTTTTAAAAAAAAAGTTAAAACAAAGAATATGTTAATAATAAATTCTTTTTTGATTTGCTTAATAATATTTTTAATTTTCAAATAAACATGCAAAAAATTTTAATTATAATTGGAATAATTTTATTAATAATAGGTCTATTATATCCTTACACCAAAAAACTTGGTTTAGGACAACTACCAGGTGATATATTATTTAAAACTGGTAATTCTACTTTTTTCTTTCCTGTGATGACCTGTTTAATAATTAGTATTATTTTAACAATAATTTTTAATCTGTTTAGATAATTAAAATAATCTAATACCTAGGTTTAACGGTTTTTAGTTTTTTATCAATCCACGAAGTAATTCCGCCTTTTGCGTTATATGTAACATTATTAAATTTTTTATCCATCATCTCAGCAATTATCTTAGTTCTTCTACCTGTTCGGCAAATTAAAATAATAGGTTCCTCTTCATTTATTTTTAAACGTAATTGGTTATACCACTCATCTAAATTATAATTTCCCTTTTTATCAAAAAAAGTTAACAAAATACTGTTAGGAACAACTCCAGTTTGATCCCATTCAGAACTTCTTCTTATATCCACAATTGGAATATTATTTTTAGATAATTCTTTAATTTGTTCATTATTAACATTAACAATTTCAGCAAATGCAGTTTTGATAGTTAACAAAAAAAAGATATAACATAAGCAAATTCTAACTAACATCCTTCTTCACTTTCCATAATAGATAATACTTAACTAACACATCCAATTAATAATTAAAATCAAGCATATTTATTGATCTACTAGAGGTTCTTTTCATATTGACTTTATTAAAATAATTTTCATGCTTTTTTTGAAAATTTTTTATTTCTTCAATACTTTTTTCAAAAGCTTTTTGGTCTTTATATTCAAAAATTGAGGATAAGGCAAAGCCTCCAGCCTTATTCCATATTTGGTTAACTCTCCAGCGAATTAATCCATGTTTTTTTAATTTCTTATAGAATTCATCTCCATGTTTTTCCATAAGGTGAAGAAAAGACTCCATTTCAATTTCTGTAGAAAAATCATTAATTGTATAACTAATTAATTTTGCATCAGTCATATTTAAAAAGTCTCCTCTAATAAAAATTTAATTTTTTAATAAAATTAAATTTTTTTATTTTATCCTGATGCAAATGTTTCGCCAGCATGACTGCTAATCATAACATTATCAAATTCTTCAGATGCTTGTTCTCTAACACTTGCAATTTTTTCTGCAGCTTCTTTTGCTACCGCTCCATTTGGCCATTCTGTTATAACCATAAATTTTAACTCTTCAGTTTTACACATTTTTACTGAATTCGCGCCTAGTGATAATATCATAGGGACATATTTTTCTGTTGCTTTTGCTTCATCTTCTTTATTCCAAGTTTTTGCTTCCCAATGGGATACTGTGAAAAATGACATTTTATAACCTTTCAAGTCTAATCATACTTATTATTTAAGATTAGATATGTGAATTTGAAAAATAAAGTCAATAATCTTATTTATTCAATTCTTTTAAAAAATGCTTAATTTTATCAAAAATTTTAAATTCATAGAGATTGTTGTGTCCTGCGTCACTTACAAATATAGCTTTTTTAGGTTCTGGTGCAGATTTAAAAACTTTTTTACCAAAATTGATACTAATTACATCATCCTTTTCACCATGAATAACTAGTAATGGTGATTTAATTTTTTTTACTATACTTAATATATCAAAGCGATCTAATACAAGTAATTCAGTAGGAAGATACCAATAATGACGAGATGCAACATCTGCAATTGATGTGTATGGAGCTTCTAAAATTGTTGCTTCAAATTTGTCTTGAGTAGAAAATTTTACAGCCAAGCCACATCCTAAAGATTCTCCATATAATATAGTTTTATTTTTAGGTATGTTTTGTTCAGATAAGAAATTTATAGCTGCTTGTCCATCTTTATAAAAACCTCTCTCTGATGGTTTTCCAGGATTTTCACCATAACCACGATACTCAACTAAAAATAATCCATGTCCCTCTTCTAGAAATGGTCTGAATTTTTCAACTCTGTGTCCAACATGACCTGCATTACCATGAAATACCATTATGATGCTTTTTTCTTTGCTAGATGGTTTTTTAAATAAAGACTTTAGTAACAACCCATCAGAAGTTATAAATTCAATTTTTTTTAGTTCTGTTTCAGCATAATAAGATACATCCATTTTCCCCTTGGAAGGAAGATATAATAAAGATCTTTGAAAAATAAACATTATCAAAATGATAACTAAATAAAAACATATAGCATAAATTATGAATGTTTTTATATTTGTCATTTATTTTCTTTACTAGAATTTACATTTAAGAATTTAATCTAGATTAAATCCATATTTGTTAAAAATATTTTTAAAACTGTTGGTGTAGTTTTGAAACTCTTCTTTTTCTAAATTAAAAGTTTCTTTTTTGCATTTGAGAGTTTGTTGTGATTCTCTTATTTCGTCTTTCTTTGCGTTGCTAAAATCATAATAATAAGCAGTATTATCTGGTTTTATAACTATCTTGTAATTATTTAATTTTCTGCCACCCCACATAAATGAATTATCAATACCATTTACTTCATGGAATGCTGGGAACATTTCTTCATTAGATTCTAAGGTTAGTGCCCCTACGGAAATACCACCAGATTTGTAATTTGGAAAATAACCTACATTCAAAACTGGTTTTAAAAGAAAAAAAGTTCCACATTCCCATTCTACAAATTTAATAAGATGATTATTCAAGTAAGACTTTATTTTATTTTTTCGAAAATTTTGACTACTCGAGGATGTTTTTGATTTTTCTGATTTGATTATGCTTACAACCTTATTTGAAGCATTTGTAACTCTATCTGAAATTGATGATATATTTTCATTAGCCTTGCAAGCAAACAATGTGAAAAATAAGAATATTACAACGTAAATTTTCATTTTTTTAAATTATCATTTTAGTTAGATTTCTCAAAATTTTATTTCATCAATTTCCTTTTCCGATATGGGCAATACCTTCAATTTCCACATATATATCAGGTGTTGCTAGTTTTGAAACTTCTACTAATGAACATGCTGGAAAATTACCTCTAAAAAATTCTGATCTTGCCTTCCAGACCTGTTTGTTGTTTTCAATCCGAGTAACAAAAATTGTTAGTTTGGTAAAGTCTGCCATCTTACCTCCCGCTGCTTCTATCAAAGCTTTATGTTTCTGGAAAATAATTTTAGTTTGTTCATACTCATCTTTCCCATCAATTGTTACACCATCAGGGTTTCGCGACGTCAAGCCCGCGATATATGCAATGCCGTCGCACACTATACAGTTTGACCAAAGGTTAGGTGCCGGTTCTTTTACCTTTGGACTTATATAACGTTTAATCATTTTAAAATCCTTTCACTTTGGAGAATAATTGTTTAATCAACTACTTTCATGATTAAATTGTTTGTCTACAGGTACTTTTAGTCCATTTAGTAAATGGTTTGTTCTTCCTGCAAGTGATACGATTGATAAGAACTCAGCGTATTGTTTATCAGTCATACCTTTCGATCTTGCTGCAGCAGTGTGAGAATGTATACAATATTCACAGCTATTAGCGATAGATACAGCTGCATAGATTAGTTCTTTTGTTAGAGGATCAAGATGACTTGGTTTTGTCATTACTTCTTTAACATCACGCCACGTAGTTTCAAGTAGTTCAGTATCAAATGCAAGATAATACCACAAATTATTTATAAAATCGCTTTTACGTGTGGCACGAATATCATCAAAAACAGCTTTAATTCGGGGATTTGTCTCTGGATCTTGAGGTGATGTTATAGTGGACATAGGTTGACCTTTCTTTGAAAAATTTCAATTGTAGATTACAATAGATTAATATCGATTTAATTTAAATTTCAATAGGAATAAAATGACTACAAATGTTGCTATTATTGGCTTAGGTATAATGGGAATTCGAATGCTTCAACATATGAGAAACCATAAAGAATTTAATCCTAATTATTTATGGGACCCTAGCCCAATTGCATGTGAAAAAGCTATAAAACAAGATAGTGAAAGTAAAATAATGAAAAATGCTGATGAAGCTATAGAAAAGGCTGATTTGGTTTATTTAGCTTGTCCTCCTACTGTAAGAAAGACATATGCCCTGAAAACAGTAGAGATGGGTAAAGCTCTTTTTATGGAAAAACCTTTCGGTGTAAATATTCAAGATAGCAAAAACTTTATAGAAAAACTTCAAAATTATGATGTTCCCATAGCAGTTAATTTCACACAAGCAGGGGGTATAGCTTTAAAAGATTTGTTGGATAGCAAAAACAATGGTGATATGGGTGAAATGCTTGGTGTTGACATTATAGTTACATATTCTTCTTGGCCACGTCAGTGGCAAAAAGAAGCCGATTGGCTAAGGTTTAAAAAAGAGGGTGGTATGACAAGAGAAGTAATATCTCATTTTCTTTTTTTTACTGAACGTGTAGTAGGGCCTCTTAGGGTAAAATGGGCCCACACTTCTTATCCTGCAGATCCACTTTTATGTGAAACAGCTGTTCTAGCTAAACTAGAAAATAAGGATGGTTTGCTAGTAAATATATTTGCAAGTATTGGTGGAGTTCAACCTGATCGTCAAGAATTCACTATTAAAGGATCAAAAAAAAGTAGAAAAGTAGCAGAATTTTATAAAGATTCAGTATCAGTGGGTGAAAACTTTATTCCTCTTAGGGAAGAACCCAAAGATCCTCGTGCCGTGAGCTTAAAATCACAACTTGATCATTTAGAACTTAAAATAAATAATAAACCAAATAGTCTAGCTACAATTGATGAGGCGTTTAGAGTACAAGAATTAGTAGAAGAAATATTGTCAAAAACATAAATCAAGTAAAAACTTTATGGGGCTTAACGTGAAAAATATTTTTATTATAATTTTTTTTATTTGCATAAGTTTTGGTACAAAAGGAAATGTTAGAACATTAGAAATTGGTTCGCTTTATTATCAATGTAAACCATATGAGGATGTGGATTTTGATTTTGAAAAACTTTCTCAATCTGATCAAGTTAAAGCTATGATATGTAGAACAACGTTAATTGGTGTAGTCAATACTGGATATAACTTGTGTCAATCATTAAGGTGGTATTATAAAGATGCTAATAATGACTCAAAAAAAATTTTGACAGGTTTATCATCTTGGTACGCTAATGAATTAGTAGAAAGTGAAAATAAACTAATAATGGGCTTTAATAAGTGGGCTGAAAAAAATCAACATCTTTGGAAAGAATTTGTAACGGGGGTTCTTTTTAAAAGAGATTATATGGCAAAAAATTATTATTGTAATTTGCAGTGAAATTTATTCTAAATAAGGTTTATGAATGAAACATGAAATGAAGGAAAGTCTACCAAAGTCATGGGATAAGACTAAACGTGTTTATGAAATTTTATATCCTAGTGGTAAAAAGGAAATTTGGAAAGATATAACTGCACGTGAATGTTTAACAAAGTATGAAAATATGGATCCATTTGGAAATGGATTAAAATTAAGAGAGATAGAAGGAAAAGAGCTTCAATTATTAAAGATAATGGAAACTGGAAAAAATTAGTTTCACATAATAGAAAAATTTTTTGATATATAGAATACCCTTGGTTCTAAATATAATCCCTAAGAATGAATAATCCCCAGCATAATAAAGCACACCAAATTAGAACTCTTTTTTGTTTAGGTGACATATGATAAAATTAAACTAAAAATTTTTATTAAACAACAAAGTTAATATGAAAAAAATCTTTTTAATTATTTTAATAACTTTTTCAAATCCTTTAATTGGTAAAGAAGGTGGTATATTTGATTGCTCATCTGAAGTAGGTTTGGGACTGGATTTGCTTGATAATATTTACTCTTATAAAGATCAAGGAATTCAAGAAAACTTTGAATTAAAATTAAACCCCAAAGAGATTAATTTTGTATCAGGAAAAATCAGAAGAAATTATAAAATAATTAGTAAAAGAAATAAACCTGATGGCAGTATGATATTAGTATCTCATCATATTAATAATGATTATTATGGTGGATACATGCTAACTTTATCAATTAATAACAAAAGTAAAGAGTACTTATATTCATCTGCTATGATGGGTGCTGGTGAGATATTAGAGGGTCCAGTTGGCAGTCGTGGTAGCTGCAAAAAATTTTAAATTTTTAAATTGCTTTATACTGTTTCACTTGCATCTTACTTGTGCTCCTACTTAAGGGGTTTT
>CACNEF010000022.1 GCA_902619485.1 uncultured SAR116 cluster alpha proteobacterium | reverse complement strand
AACGTGAAACTAGCAGTAAAGCCAAAAACAAAGACTCCACCGCTTTATAGAGTATTAATGATGAATGATGATTATACCCCAATGGAATTTGTTATTGAAGTGCTTGAAAAATTTTTTCAGAAAAATAGAGAAGAGGCAACACAAATAATGCTACATGTTCATCAACGTGGCATTGGTGTATGTGGGATTTATGCATATGATTTAGCAGAAACCAAAGCGATGCAAGTAATGAACTATGCTCGTAAATATGAGCATCCTTTACAAGTGCAATTAGAAAAGGAATAAAAATGTTATCTAAATCTTTAGAAGAAACACTCAGACGAGCAATGACAAATGCTTCTTCATTAAAGCATGAGTTTGCAACATTAGAGCATTTGCTTTCTGCTTTATTAAAAGATCAAGATGCTATTGAAGTTTTAAAAGCATGTTCAGTGAATGTAAAAATATTAGAAGAAGATATAGACAGATATTTAAATGAAGAATTGAAAGCAATTGTTACATCTGATAAAGAAGCAGATACTCAGCCAACAGCAGGCTTTCAAAGAGTTGTTCAAAGAGCTGTAATACATACCCAATCCTCAGGAAGAAGCGAAGCAACAGGAGCAAATATTTTAGTAGCTATGTTTTCTGAAAGAGATTGCTATGCAGTTTATCTACTTCAGAAACAGGATATGAAACGTCTTGATGCAGTAAGCTTCATAAGTCATGGTTTGGCGAAAGATCCTAACTATTCAAAATCTACCACACCATCTGGGGCTGACAATGACATTGAAGATGCTGATAATAAAAAATCTGAAAAAGCTCTAGATAAATATGCAGTAAATCTAAATGAGAAAGCAGCTGAGGGCAAAGTTGATCCTTTAATAGGCAGACAATTAGAGCTAGATAGAACTATTCAGGTTTTATGTAGAAGAACAAAGAATAATCCTTTATTAGTAGGTGACCCTGGTGTAGGAAAAACTGCAATAGCAGAAGGTCTAGCCGATAAAGTTGTAAATGGCAATGTTCCTGAAGTTTTATTAAATTCAGAAATTTATGCATTAGACATGGGTGCCTTGTTAGCAGGTACAAGGTATAGGGGTGATTTTGAAGAACGTTTGAAGGCTGTAATGAAAGAGATTGAAAAGAATGAAAATGCAATACTATTTATTGACGAAATTCACACTATAATAGGAGCAGGAGCGACTAGTGGTGGTGCCATGGATGCATCAAATTTATTAAAACCAGCACTTCAAAATGGGACATTAAAATGCATAGGCTCAACAACCTATAAAGAATATAGAGGCTATTTTGATAAAGATAGAGCTTTAGTGAGGCGTTTTCAAAAGATAGATGTTTCAGAGCCAAATGTTGAAGATACTGTAAAAATTTTAATGGGTTTGAAATCACGTTATGAAAAACATCATAACTTAAAATTTACAAATAATGCTATTAAAACTGCTGTTGAGCTATCTGCTAGATATATAAATGACAGAAAGTTACCTGACAAAGCTATTGACGTAATTGATGAGACTGCTGCTGCTCAAATGTTAAAAAACAAATCAAAAAGAAAGAAAATTATTGGTAAAGCTGAGATTGAAGAGACTATTGCATTAATTGCAAGGATACCACCTAGAAATGTTTCTACAGACGACAGAAAAGCGCTTTCAAAGTTAGAAGATGATTTAAAAAGAATGGTTTATGGACAGGACAAAGCAGTGTCTGAGTTAGTATCAAGTATAAAATTATCTAGAGCAGGTTTAAGGGAAGGTGAAAAACCGGTAGGCTGTTACTTATTTTCTGGTCCAACGGGTGTTGGAAAAACTGAAGTTGCTAAACAATTAGCTGAGGCTACTGGAGTTAAGCTCATAAGGTTCGATATGTCAGAATATATGGAAAGACATACTGTCTCAAGATTAATTGGGGCTCCTCCAGGGTATGTTGGTTTTGATCAAGGTGGTCTTTTAACTGATGCCGTCGATCAAAATCCTCATTCTGTATTATTATTAGACGAGATAGAAAAAGCACATCCAGATTTATTTAACTTACTTCTTCAAGTAATGGATCATGGAAAATTAACAGATAATAATGGTAAGTCTGTAGATTTTAGAAATACGATTTTAATTATGACTACAAATGCGGGAGCACAAGAGCTCTCAAAAGCAGCAATAGGATTTAAGCAAGAAAATCGTGAAGGTGCAGATAGCGAAGCAATTGACAAATTATTTGCACCAGAATTTCGAAATAGATTAGATGCCATAATTCCTTTTGGATACTTACCATTAGAAGTTGTTAGAATGGTTGTTGACAAATTTATAATGCAATTAGAAGCGCAATTATCTGAAAAAGGTGTATCTGTTGTATTAACTGATAAAGCTAGAGACTGGCTGGCAACAAAGGGTTACGATAAAACCTTTGGTGCCAGACCCCTAGGAAGAGTAATTCAAGAGCATATAAAAAAGCCTTTGGCCGAAGAACTCTTATTTGGAAGATTAGTTGATGGTGGTGTTGTTTACGTTGATTTATCAAAAGATAAATTAACATTAAAAACAGAAGGTTCAGTTTCTAAAGACAAAAAAAAGAAGACAATAGATCCAAAAAATAAAAGTAATGATGCTACGGAACTAACTTAAATACTTGAGTATGGAGAATTTTCTGTATTAATAAATTTTATTTGTTTGTTAATTTCTATTTCTTCCAATTTAGTAAAATTTTTAATGGCTTTTGCAAAAGAATCATTCAACAGAAAATGATTACTATAAGTTGGTTGTGCAATATATCCTCTTTGTATTTTGTGATGACCTTGTGCACCTGCTTCAACTTTTTTGATGTTTTTTTCAATTGCATATTCAATAGCTTGGTAATAACAAAGTTCAAAATGTAAAAAAGGAATATTTACAATAGAACCCCAATTTCTACCATAAAGAGTATTTTTACTAATAAAATTCAAAGCGCCAGCGACAACTTTTTCGTCTTGTTTAGCTATAATTAATAAAATATCGTTTTTCATTGTATCATTTAGCAAATAGAAAAATTCTTTAGTTAAATATGCCCCTCCCCATTTTTTATCTACTGTGTTTAAATAAAAATTATAAAAAGAATCCCATATTTCCTCGTTTAGTTGTTCACCAGTTAATTTTTCAATAACTAAGTTTGTATTTTTAATTTTTTTTCTTTCATTTTTAATTGCTTTTCTTTTGGAACTCTTCAGTTCATTTAAAAAGTCGTCAAATGTTTTATAATTATTGTTATGCCAGTGGAATTGTAATCCTGTTCTTCTTATCCAATTATTGTTTTGCAATCTTCTATTAAAGTCATCTGTAGTGAAGTTAATATGTGCTGAACTCAATTTGTTGTCTCTGACAATCAATTCATATGTTTTTATTATTAATTCAAAGATTTTTTTATAGTCTGTATTTTCATGGTTGATCATAATCCTTGGACCAGTTGCAGGTGTAAAAGGGATTGCGCAAATTAGTTTGGGATAATATTGTCCACCTGCATTTTGAAAAGCATTTGCCCAAGAATGGTCAAAAATATATTCACCGTATGAGTGCATTTTTAAATAATTTGGGGAAACACCTATTATTTCCTGATTTGTATTTTTAATTATTATGTGTTGAGGATTCCAGCCTGTTGATGAATGAACTGATTTGGAAACTTCTAAAGAATTCAAAAAATCATAAGATGTAAATGGATGATTATAAGTATTTAAATTATTCCAATCATTTTTATTGATATCGGATAATTTGGATATTAACTCAACTATCATTATCAAAGGGTTTTAAGAAAATATAATTTAATTTTCAATCTCAAAAATACCTTCAATTTCTACTGGGACGTTTCTTGGAAGCGCTGGTGCTCCAACTGCAAATCTAGCGTGTTTACCTTGTTCTCCAAAAATTTTAACGAATAAATCTGATGCACCGTTTATTATCTTAGGCTGATCAGTAAAGTCTGGTGTAGAGGCTACAAATCCACCCAATTTAACGACTCTTTTGACTTTGTTAAGATCACCATTGCAAGCTTCCTTTAATTGGCTTAGCAAAGCCATTGCGCAAGCTTCAGCCATTTGAATTCCTTCTTCAACAGAGACATTATCTCCAATTTTCCCTTTTATGGTTAATTCTCCATTAATAAAAGGTAATTGTCCTGATATGAAAACTAAGTTATTTGATATTACGTATGGAATGTAACTTCCTGCTGGAGCACTAGCATTATCAATATCTATATTTAATTCTTCTAATCGCTTATTAATATCTTTAGTCATTTTAAACCCCTAATTTAAGAACAACCCGAAGTAGCACCACATGTATTACACTTCATACATGTACCATTTCTAACTAGAGTAAAATTTCCACACTCTCCACAAGCTTCCCCTTCATATCCTTTGATTTTAGCCTCTATTTCTTGAGAAAGACTTGGAGCCTTTGTTTCATCAATAGTAATAGTAGTGTTATTATTATCAGATAATTCTACATCTTGATCTTTTAGGGAAGTGGTTTGTGGCATTACTGAAATATTATTTGAACCTCCAGACACGACTTTTAATTCTCTTCTTACAAAGCCTCGACTAGCTACTTTTTCTGAGAATAACGCTTTGTTATCACCTGAGCCAGTAGTACTTGAATCTAGATCTTCTGGTCCTACATGACCAAGATCGTTTCGATCCAAATATGAGATAGCCAATTCTCTAAAAATATAATCAAGGATTGAAGTTGACATTTTAATGGTATCATTTCCAGTTACCATTCCTTGAGGTTCAAAGCGTGTAAAGGTATAAGCTTCAACAAATTCTTCTAAAGGAACGCCGTATTGCAAACCAATTGACACTGCTATAGCAAAGTTATTCATCAAAGATCTAAAAGCTGCACCTTCTTTATGCATATCAATGAAAATCTCGCCTAATTTTCCATTTTCATATTCACCAGTTCTAAGATATACTTTATGACCACCTACCATTGCTTTCTGTGTATATCCTTTCCTTCTGTGCGGTAGTTTTTCACGTTCTGCCCTAACAACTCTCTCAACTATTTTTTCAACAACTTCACTGGTTCGTTTTGTGATATCTTGTTCGATTGTTGTATTATCTTCATCGATGTCATCGTCATCTAGAAGTGCTGAGTTTAATGGTTGGCTTAATTTAGATCCATCTCTATATAGTGCATTAGCTTTAATTCCCAATTTCCATGACAACATATAAGCATCACTGCAATCATCTATAGACGCATCATTGGGCATGTTTATAGTTTTCGATATAGCTCCAGAGATAAAAGATTGTGCTGCTGCCATCATTTTAATATGACTTTCAACGGACAGGAATCTCTTACCTATTCGTCCACACACGTTTGCACAATCAAATACAGAAAGGTGTTTTTTATTCAAATGAGGAGCGCCTTCAAGAGTCATAGCACCACAAACGTGAATATTCGCCACATCTATTTCTTCTTGGGTGAAACCTAAAAACTCCAACATATTGAAACTAAAATCATTCAATTGTTCAGAAGAAATACCTAATGTATTTTTGCAAAATTCTTCTCCAAGGGTAAATTGATTGAATACGAATTTAATATCAAAAGCTGACTCTAAAGAGTCTTCAATTAATTTTACTTCTCTGTCAGTAAAACCTTTTGAAATTAACGCATTGTGGCTTATTGCTTGACATTCTTTTAGACTGCCAGTACCTACAGCATATTTTTGCATGTCGTTAATTTGGTCTGTATCATAACCCAAATGAGCAAGTGCTTCAGGAACCACACGATTTATAATTTTAAAATATCCACCACCTGCTAATTTCTTAAATTTTACCATTGCGAAATCAGGTTCAATACCAGTAGTATCACAATCCATTACTAATCCAATTGTTCCAGTTGGAGCTATTACTGTAGCTTGAGCGTTTCTATAGCCATTTTTTTCACCTAAAGAGAGTGCTTTAGCCCATGCATCTTTGGCAGCTGTTATTAAGTTTTGATCAGGGCAATCCTCAGACATCAAAGGAACTGGATTTATAGAAAGGTCTTCATAACCTCGTGTTTTACCCTCTGATGCTCTTTTGTGATTCCTTATAACCTTTAACATGCTATTTGCATTTTCTTTATATTTAGGAAATGGTCCTAATTCGCCAGCGATTTCTGCTGATGTTGCGTATGATATACCAGTCATTATTGATGTAAGAGCAGCGCATATAGATCTTCCTTGGTCACTGTCATATGGGATACCCCAAGACATTAATAAGCCACCAATATTTGCGTAACCTAGTCCAAGTGTTCTATATTCATAAGATCTCTGTGCAATTTCCTTTGAAGGAAATTGTGCCATCATTACAGAAATTTCAAGGGTTAATGTCCACAATCTAGTTGTATACTCATATGCTTTTATATCAAATGAGGCGTCATCTTTCTTAAACTGTAATAGATTTATTGATGCTAAATTACAGGCAGTGTCGTCAATAAACATATATTCAGAGCAAGGGTTAGACGCATTAATTCTACCAGCATTAGGGCATGTATGCCATTCGTTAATGGTAGTGTCATATTGCAAACCAGGATCTGCACAAGCCCAAGCAGCTTCAGAAATCTTAGACCACAAGTCTTTTGCATCTACTGTTTTATGAACACCACCGTCAGTTCTCCTTTTTAGATCCCATTTACCATTTTGAGATACTTTTTCTAAAAATTCATTACTTACTCTTACTGAGTTATTTGAATTCTGCCCAGATACAGTTAAGTAAGCTTCGCTATCCCAATCTGTATCGTAAGTTTGGAATTCAATTTCTTTAAATCCTTGACCAGCAAATTGAATTACTCTTTGGATGTAATTTTCAGGTATCATTACTGCACGGCAATTTAATATTGCTTTTTTAAGCTCGTTATTAACTTTTGGATTTAATCTGTCTTTGTCGTTATAATGTTCTAAATTGCAAGCATCCATGACGGATTTTAAATTTTTCGCAGTTAGTTTTGAGCCCGCTACCAGCGCTGCAACTTTTTGTTCTTCAACGACTTTCCAGTTTATATATTCTTCTATATCAGGATGATCTATATCAACTGTGACCATTTTTGCAGCTCTTCTCGTAGTACCACCAGATTTGATTGCTCCAGCAGCTCTATCACCTATTCTTAAAAAACTCATCATTCCTGAAGACCTTCCACCACCTGATAAACCTTCAGTACTTCCTCTTAATTTAGAAAAATTGGATCCTGTTCCAGAACCATATTTGAATAACCTGGCCTCTCTAACCCAAAGGTCCATTATCCCACCTTCATTAACAAGGTCATCTGCTACAGATTGAATGAAACAGGCGTGAGGTTGTGGATGTTCATATGAGGATTGAGATTTAACAAGTTTTTTTGTTTTGAAGTCAACATAGTAGTGACCTTGACTAGGACCGTCTATACCATAAGCCCAGTGTAAGCCTGTATTAAACCATTGTGGTGAGTTTGGAGCACACATTTGTGCGGCTAGCATAAATCTCATTTCATCAAAGTAAGTTTTTGCATCATCTTCAGTTGTAAAATAATTACCCTTCCATCCCCAGTATGTCCACGTACCAGCAAGTCTGTTAAACACTTGCTTTGCTGATTCTTCGCCTTTGTATCTTTGATCTTCTGGTAATTTATCTAATTTTGATTTATCTGGTTCTGAACGCCATAACCAATTTGGTACATTTTCTTCTTTTATTTTTTTGAGATATACTGGGACACCAGCTTTGCGAAAATATTTTTGTGCAATAATATCTGCGGCAACCTGAGAATAGTTAGCAGGCACTTCAATATCAGGCGCACTAAAAACTACAGTGCCATCTGGATTTTTGATTTCACTGGTGGTAGTTTTAA
>CACNEF010000021.1 GCA_902619485.1 uncultured SAR116 cluster alpha proteobacterium | reverse complement strand
AAGAAATTATCATGAATTGATGTTTTAATGTCTAAAGATTGAGCCCACGAGCCTATTTCTTGCGCTAATCTACTATTAAAAGTATGAGTTCTATTGCTATAAGGAAGACTTTCATTGGACATCAAAATTTTCATATTTTGATTTTTTTTATCAATATCTTCTTGATTGGTACCAAAAAGATCTAATAAAGATTTACCTTCTTTTGGGGTATCAGGGTGTAAAGGAAAATGAATTATTTGTATATCTATATTAAATATTTTCTTTAATTTTTTAACTCTTGAATCGCCAAGATAGCACCAAGGACAGACATAATCAGTAAATACTTCTAATTTATGAGAACTCATAAAACACACTCAAAGTTTAACAAACAAATTATATACTAAATATATATTATTAATGCGTATATTTGATAATTAAAAAAATTATAATTATGGTTAATTATAAAAAATAAAATAAGATTTTAAAATTTTTTAAATTATATAAACTTATAAGATATATTAAAAAATTTCTTATTTTAAAAATAAAATTTTTATGAAGGAATTAAATTGAAAAATTTAAGAGGTAAAAACGCGATAGTTACAGGTGGTGCTAAAGGCATTGGTAAAAGCGTTTGCCTAGCCTTAGCTAATGCTGGAGCGAATATACATATATTAGATATCAATAAAGACGAGGGACAAGAGACCGAGAAAGAAATTGCTAAATTAAATGTTGAAGTAAGCTTTTATCAAATAGATGTTGCAGACGATAATTCATGGATTGAATTTTCTAATTTTTTAAAAAATAAGAAAATTATTATTGATATTTTAGTAAATAATGCGGGTATTTGGATTGGTAAAGATATTGATAATGTATCGCTAAAAGAATATCAGAGACTTATATCTATTAATTTAACTGGTGTATTTCTTGGTATTAAATATTTAGTACCCTTTTTGACTGAGGCAGGGAAAAAAACAAAATTTGGAAGTACTATAATTAATCTTAGTTCTGTAGCTGGTCTTGTTGGCTCTCAACTTGACCCATTATATTCAATGACAAAAGGTGGTATAACTACTTTCACAAAATCAATGGCAATATATTTTGGAAAAAATAAATTTCCAATCAGAATTAATCAAGTCCATCCGGGTATTATAGAAACTGACATGGGAACACAAGTATATAAAGCAAGAATTAGTCAAAACCCAGAGATGACAACAGAAGAGTCTATTTCAGCTGGCATTAGTCAAACACCTATTGGTCGTCTTGGAACGGCCGATGAAGTTGCTAAAACAATTTTATTCTTATCCTCAGACGCTTCAAGTTTTATGACAGGCTCTAGTCTTGTTGTTGATGGTGGCTTAACAGCACAGTGAATTTTATTACACACAATATATTAAGGCAAAATAAATGATAAGAAATTTAGAAAAAAAAGTAGTCTGGATAACAGGCGCAGGATCAGGAATTGGACAAGATGCAGCTATAAAATTATCTAAACTTGGTATGAAAGTAATTTTGTCAGGTAGAAATAAAAACTCTCTACAAGATACTCAAGAGAGATGTAAAACTAACACTATTGTTAAACCCGTAGATGTTTCTAAAAAATCAGATGTTAAAGCTATTGTTTACGAAATAAAAAAAGAAATTGGACATGTAGATATTTTAGTAAATTGTGCAGGAATAAATATTTTAAAAAGAGACTGGGACAATATAGATGAGAATGAGTGGGATCAGGTAATACAAACAAATATTAATGGTTTATTTTACTGCTGTAAGGCAGTCATACCTCTTATGAAAGAAAAGAAGGATGGATTAATTATTAACGTATCTTCGTGGTCTGGAAATCATGTAAGTTTATTGTCAGGTGTGTCTTATACCTCTTCGAAACATGCTTTAAATGCTATGACAGAAACTATCAATATGAAATATTGTAATCTTGGCATTAGGGCTACTGCATTGTGCCCGGGAGAGGTTGCTACAGCTATATTAGACAAACGTCCAAAAAAGCTCTCTAAAGAACAAAAAAACAAAATGCTTCAACCAGATGATTTAGGTCAAACTATAGTATTTCTGTGTCAAATGCCCAAGCATGTATGTATAAATGAATTAACTATTAGTCCTACATGGCATCGAAGATATATTGCAGATCTCGGGATTGAAAAATTATAAATAATTTATGATAATTTTTCTAACTTATCTTGGGTTTTATTAATAAAGTCAGATGAACTATGTCGTTCGTGAAGTTGGGATGATAGCTTTCCTTTGATCTTGTTTACCATAATTCCCCTTTTAACAGCTTTTCTCTCGTTAATCTTTCTTGCCCACTTCAATACATTTTTATATTTTTTAACATCCAAAAATTCTTCTGAATCATATAATCTTCCTAATACCAAGGCTCCATACCATGGCCAAATGGCTATATCAGCTATGGTATATTCTTCACAACAAATAAAATTTTTATCTGATAATAACTTATCTAAAACATCTAATTGTCTTTTAACTTCCATTGCAAATCGATTTATTGGATATTCATATTTTTCTGGAGCATAGGCATAAAAATGTCCAAAGCCACCTCCTAAATAAGGCGCACTTGCCATTTGCCAAAACAACCAGTTGAGACATTCTGTTCTATCTTCAAATTTTTTAGGGATAAAAATATCAAATTTGTCTGCTAAATATAATAATATTGACCCAGATTCAAAAATTCTCACTGGCTGATCTCGAGATTTATCTAAAATACTAGGTATTTTAGAATTAGGATTAATTTCTACAAAACCAGAACTAAACTGATCTCCATTCCCTATTCTAATTAACCATGCATCATATTCTGCTTCCTTAATTCCTAAATCAAGTAATTCTTCAAGCATAATGGTTATTTTAACACCATTTGGTGTACCTTGAGAATATAATTGAAAAGGATGTTTTCCAACTGGAAGATCTTTTACATGAGTATTACCTGAGATTGGCCTGTTAATATTGGCGAATTTACCACCATTTTCTTTGTCCCACTCCCATTTTTTGGGAGGTACATATTTTTCTGATTTTGCCACTTTTTCCCTCTTATAAAATTTAAATTAATAATTTAAAACTATTGGATCAATTGGGTCTTTACCAAGTACTAAATCAGAACCTTTTTCTCCTATTAATGTAGCGCCAGAGTGTAAATTTGCAGATAACATTGTTGGCATAATAGACGCGTCAATAACTCTAAGATTGTTTAAACCATAAACTTTAAGATTATCATCAACTACTGCAGTTGGGTCAGTTTTTGGACCCATTCTACATGTTCCCATCTGATGATAGGTTGTAGTTCCTCTTTCTCTTGCAACTTGAAGTAATTCTTCATCTGATTTTTTTTCAATTCCAGGATAAACTTCATAATCAAAGTAATGTGAAAGAGCTTTAGAATGCATTAGTCTTCTAGATAGTTTTAATCCCGCAACAACTACCCTCTTATCTTCTTCAGCATCCAAGTAATTAGGTTGAATTAATGGAGCGTCGAATGGGTCATTTGTTTTTGATTTTATCCAACCAAGTGATTCAGGTCTTTGTTGCCACGCGGTAACCGTAAATCCAGGTTCAGTATCTAAGGTCGATTGAACACCTTCTTTATACGATGCTGGAGTAAAAGTCATTTGGAGATCATGATTTCTTATTTCTTCATTAGAATGCCAGAAACAATATACTAACGTAGGACTTAAATTTACTATAGATTGTTTACCTATTATATATTTTCCAATTTCTTTTAGAAGTTTAAACCCTCTTGATTTTTCATTTACTGTTTCAACATTTTTAGCTCTTGCAGTTAATCTAGGAGCAAAATGGTCTCTTAAGTTCATTCCTACACCTTTAAGATCATGAATGACATCTATTCCAAGTTTTTTAAGATCTTCAACGGGACCAACACCCGACATATGTAGAATATGAGGTGATTTTATAACACCAGATGATAGTATTATTTCCTTATTTGCTCTAAGGTTAATCTTTTTTCCTCCTCTTCCTCCTATTAAATATTCAACACCAATTGCTGTTTTATTATTAAAGTTAATTTTTGTGACGAATGCGTTGGTTATTATTTGGAGATTTTTTCTGGACTTGGCTGGTTTCAAAAATGCTTTTGCAGCACTTACTCTAAATCTACCTCTAGTAGTACGCTGTACGTAAGAAACACCTTCTTGCAATTTCCCATTATAATCTTTATTAAGTGGAATACCTTGTTCTATAGCACTTTTGATAAATGCTTCACATAAAGGATCTCTATATTCAAGATCTGTGATTGGCAATTCGCCTTGTGTTCCTCGATAAACGTCATCAAATTCACCCAGTCTTTTTTCATATTTTTTAAAATATGGAAGTAAATCTGAATAACTCCAACCTTTATTACCCTTTTGAGCCCAAACATCAAAATCTAGGTTTTGTCCTCTATTGAAAACCATACCATTTATTGAACTTGATCCACCTAATGTTTTACCTCTTGGAATGTCTATTACTCTTCCATCTGTACCCCAACTAGGTTCAGATTTAAATAACCAATTTACATTTGGATTAACAAGAGTTTTCATAAAACCTGCAGGTATATGTATAAATGGATTCCAGTCAGGCGGACCTGCTTCCAATACACATACTGAATTTTTACGATTTGCACTCAGCCTATTTGCCAAAACGCAACCAGAAGATCCTGCACCAACTATAATGTAATCAAAATTATCTGCCATTAAAGTTACCCAAATTAGAAAATTTAAGTTATGTTTATTAGTTAATAATAGTTAAAGCTAAATTTTATACAATTAGAAAAGTGTTATCTAATTACCAAGACTGAAGCCAATCTACCAAATAATCTCTTAAACCGGTGGAGATCATAATTTCTTGAATTTCATTTGAAAAGAAAAAAACTAGAGCAGCAATTATTATTCCAAATATAAAAGTCATTATTATACCCTATTATAAATTTATTTATAATAAATTTAAAAATACTTGAATTCTATTAAAAAAAAAATAAAGTATAAAAAAAAAGAAAGAGGACATGTTATGACTAAAGACGAATACACATTTACTGAAAGTTTAAAATCAGAAACCATACTAGCGGTAATTCTTTTCTTTCCACTGCTATTTACTATTACTGGCATAATATAGATTTCCTTATCACTCCTTCATTAATCAGTTCTTCTATCTGATTATTTGAATAACCCAAAGATATTAGTATTTCTTCTGTATTTTGCCCTAAAGATGGTGCTTTAGATAGTATGTCATTATCTACAAATCTAGGCATGCCAGGGATGTTTGGAACTGGCCATATTTGTTCAGTTGTTGGTTGCTTTAACCAAGAGATTAAGTCTATTGCTTTTGTTTGTTCATTTTCTATGAAATCTTTGTAGTCTTGTACCTTTTCATTTTGAACTTCATACTTATTAAGTAAATTTTTCCAATAATCTGTGTTTTCTTTAATAAATAGTTTCTGAACTTCTCTTGAGAGAATTGCTTCATGTTTTCTTCTTTCAGAATTATTCACAAAACGCTTGTCTTTGATGAATTTTTTCCAACCAACAGCATTACAAAACTTAATAAATTCGTGATTTTTTACAACTATAATTTGTATCCAACCATCTTTTGTTTTGAATGTACCAGATGGAGATGAAGCATGAGTATAAGGCCCTTCCATATACCCACTCATAAGTCTTATTGATTGCATGGCTGCTGCAGCTTCCATTAGACTTATTTCTATCTTTCTTCCAAATTTTTCATTAATTCTTGCATATAATGATGTAGATATTAACTGGGTTGCATACAAGGCTGTAGTCATATCAAATATTATAACAGGTGTTCTATGAGGAATATTATCTGGGCCTTTGTTTTCTGCCATAAAACCTGTAAATGCCTGAAGGACAGGGTCCATAGCAGGTTTGTTACTCATAGGGCCATTTTGTCCAAAGCCTGATATAGACAAATAAATCAACTTTGGATTTATTTTTTTTAACCTATCATAATCATAGCCAAGCCGTTTAATTACACCTGGTCTGAAACCTTCAATAAAAATATCGGATTGTTTAATAATTGTATCTAAAATAGGTTGACTTTTTGTATTCTTTAAATCAACTATTATGCTTTTTTTGCCTAAATTTGCAGCTACCGAAAAAGCAGAATGCTCACCATACTCTTGTCCAAGATTTCTTGCCCAATCACCATCTTTGGGCTCTACTTTAATTACCTCTGCTCCATGTTGAGCTAAAAGCATGCCGCAATATGGACCGGCTACGCCTTGTGAAAAATCAATAACTTTAAGACCTTTAAATGGTTTTTGATATGACATGGAATTTCTCTCTAAACAAAATTTTTAATATTAATCTATTGATAAATTGTAAAAAAAACACCAAATATTAAATTACAAACCAAATCATTAATTTAATTTATTAATAAGACAAATTATATCTTACAATTTCAAGAAGTAGATGATATTGAATACAAACGTTAGTTTATATTGGATAAGACAAGATTTAAGATTACAAGATAATCCTGCATTAATTGAATCTGTAAAAAATGGTCCAATAATTCCAATATATATTCTTGATGATGTTAACTCTGACGATCACAAAATTGGACAAGCCGGAAGAGTTTGGCTTCACCAATCATTAAAAGAGCTTGATAAAGAATTTCAGAATAAATTGATATTTGCTAAAGGTAATCCAGAAGAAATTTTAGTCAAGATATGTCAATTAGAATCAATAAAAAAAATATATTGGAACAGAGTTTATGAACCGTGGGTTATTTCTAGAGATAAAAAAATAAAAACAAATTTAAAAAAATTAAAAATAGATACATACTCTTATAATAGCTCACTCCTATGGGAACCGTGGGATATACTTAAAGACGATAAAACAAATTATAAAGTTTTTACTCCTTATTTTAGAAAGGGTTGTTTAAACTCAACAGAACCAAGAAGACCTTTTGAAAAACCAAAAATTATTAATTACGTCGAGGTTAAAAATTTTAAAAGCTTAAAAATTGATGAATTAAACTTACTACCAAGACATAATTGGAAAAATAAAATAATGGAAAGTTGGTCTATTGGAGAAAAGGCTGCAACTACCAGATTAAATCAATTTATTAATAATGAATTAGATGGATACAAGGAAGGTAGAAATTTTCCAAATAAGAAAAATGTATCTAGACTTTCTCCACATTTACATTGGGGCGAAATTTCTCCAAACACAGTGTGGCATGCCGTTAAAGACCTAAATCAAATGGGATTAAAACATCAACAAGATACGGATGTTTTTTTATCTGAAATAGGATGGAGAGAATTTTCAAATTATTTATTGTATTATTACCCAGAATTACCAAAAAAAAATTTACAAACAAAGTTTGACAATTTTCCTTGGATTGATAACTCAGAACATCTTTTAGCATGGAAAACTGGGCAAACTGGGTATCCTATTGTGGATGCAGGAATGAGAGAGCTGTGGTCTACCGGATATATGCATAATCGACTTAGAATGATAGTTGGTTCTTTTTTAGTGAAAAATTTACTTACACATTGGCATGAAGGTGAAAGATGGTTTTGGGATTGTTTAGTTGATGCTGATTTAGCAAGCAATAGTGCAAGTTGGCAATGGATAGCTGGGTGTGGTGCTGATGCTGCACCATATTTTAGAATTTTTAATCCAGTTACACAAGGTGTTAAGTTTGATGCCAATGGCGAATATACAAGAAAATATGTGCCAGAATTGAAATTAGTTCCAAACAAATACTTGTTTAATCCATGGGAGGCACCCTATGGAATTTTGGAGAAAGCAGGAGTTGAACTAGGTAAAAATTATCCAAAACCTATTGTAGATATTAAAAGTTCAAGACAAACTGCTCTAGACGCGTTTGCAAAAACCAAACAACCTTAAAATGAATAAAAATATCTACAGGTTTTTATTTTATTTTATTTTATTTATAATTACGTATCTTTTTTACATTTTCCCATTCGAAACATTAAATGAATTACTGTTTAATCAAACACAATCATTTCAATATTCTATAATAAATACTATAATATTTTATATTTTAATTTTGTACTATTTAAGATCACATAATACTTTTAAACCATTAAAATTTTTTGTTTATGAAGGTTTAGGAATTGGTTTTATTAGTTTTATGATAGTATCAATATGTGTTTCTTTTAATTATATTTTACAATTCAACACATTCTTTATCGGAATAATTTCCCTAATATTAATAATTTTGATTTATTTGTTTGGTTCATATAATGCAAGAACCATAAATATCAAAAA
>CACNEF010000020.1 GCA_902619485.1 uncultured SAR116 cluster alpha proteobacterium | reverse complement strand
AAGATTGATTCATGTTTCCCTCCTGGAAATAGTAAAAAATTTGCAGAATTTATTGTTTCTTATTTAAAAAATAGTGGTTTAGATATTAAAACTTTTGGTATTGACAATGAAAAAATAAATGTTGTGGCATCAACACATAAAGGTTCAAATAGGTCAATCGTTTTTAATTCGCATATAGATACCGTCAGACCCATTATAAGTGAATGGAAAAGTAATCCTTTTGATCTCAAAATAGAAAAAAATTATTCATATGGACTTGGAGCTGTTAATTGTAAAGGAAGTGCTGCAGTTCATTTATATTTAGCCAAAAATTTTAAAAGACTTTTCCCAAACATTAAAGAGAATGTTGATTTTACTTTTGTGACAGATGAAGAAAATCTTGGACCTGACGGAACAAAGTATTTAAGAAAAATTAAAGCTATAAATCCCCATACATTAATATTAGGAGCCCCAACTAATAATAATGTGATTATAGAAGAAAGAGGTGTTTTTTGGTTAGAAATTGAAGTTTTTGGTAAAACCGCACATGCAGGTGAACCGCACAAAGGGATTAATGCAATTGATAAATCAGCGAGGATTATCGACAAATTAAATAATGAATTTAAAAAAATTTTGAAAAAATATAATGTTGGAAATCAAATATCAACGCTAAATGTAGGTATTGTAATGGGTGGAGAAAATGTGAACGTAGTACCCTATAAGACTAAAGTTGTTATAGATAGAAGAATTACGCACAAAGAGAATGTAAAAAAAGCATTTAATGAAATTAAAAGCTTTATACTCAAAATAGATAAATCAGCTAAAATAAAATTTATAACAGGTACAAATCCATTCAAGTCTAACAAATCTAATATCTATTTAAAAGAACTATCTAAATCAAAGCGCTTGATCACAGGTAAAAAACTTGAGTTTTTATCTTCTATTGGCGTAAGTGATGGAAGATATTTTGCAGATGATAATATTAATATTATAAACATTGGTCCTGGTTCAGGTTCAGAAGGTCATAAGTCGAATGAGAAAATTATTAATAAAGATTTAATCGATTATTTTTACTTGTTAGAGAATTTTCTACTCAAGTTTTAAACAATAGATAAATATATTAATTTTTAATTTATATTATCGAATTCGTATGTATCTATGATTATTTATTTCAAAATTGTATAATTATATATTCAACTACGTCTTCAAAAGTGTTTAAATAAATTTTGAAATATATAACTTAAAGAAACTAAACAGAGGTATTGCATATGAAAAAATACAACCATTTTGTTAATGGAAAAGAAATGTTGCCAAATGGTGGTGAATATTTTGAAACTGAGAATCCATACACATGTGAAAAATGGGCTGAGGTTGCAAAAGGTGATGCCTATGATGTTGATGCTGCTGTGAATATAGCAAAAGAGGTGTTTGAAAACAATTGGTCTAAAACAAAACCAACTGAAAGAGGTAAATTATTAGTTCGATTAGCAGAACTTGTAGAGCGAGATGCTCAGAAATTAGGAGAAATTGAAGTTCAAGATAACGGAAAACTTATAGCAGAAATGGGAGCACAAACTAAATATCTTGCAGAATGGTATAGATATTTTGGCGGACTAGCTGATAAAGTTGAAGGAGCAGTGTTGCCGTCAGACAAACCTGGTATTTTCAACTTTACAAAATATGAGCCGTTTGGTGTTGTTGGTATGATAACAGCATGGAATTCACCTTTATTACTTTTATCTTGGAAACTTGCTCCTGCACTTGCAGCTGGCAATACTGCTGTGGTTAAACCTTCCGAATTTACATCAGCTTCTACTTTAGAGTTTATGAAATTAATATCAGAAGCAGGTTTTCCTGATGGTGTTGTTAATTGCGTTACAGGCATGGGTGTTGAAGTCGGACAACCACTTGTCGAACATAAAAATATTTCAAAAATTGCATTTACAGGATCAGATATTTCTGGACAGAAAATTTATGAAACTGCCGCAAAAAAAATAATGCCTGTATCTTTAGAATTAGGTGGAAAATCACCTAATATTGTTTTTGAGGATGCTGATTTTGAGGCAGCTATTATGGGTGTGATTTCAGGAATATTTGCTGCAACAGGCCAAACATGTATAGCTGGATCTCGACTTTTAGTTCAAGATTCAATATATGAGAAGTTTGTTGATAGACTTGTAAAGGTTGCGAGTGAGGCAAAAATTGGAGACCCTATGTCTTTAGACACTCATGTTGGCCCTGTAACAACTAAACCACAATTTGAAAAAATAATGAGCTACATTGATATTGCAAAATCTGAGGGAGCAAAGTGTCTTTTAGGTGGTAAAGCATATTCTGGCACAGATGTAAAAGGTAATAGATTTGTAGAACCAACAATTTTTACCGACGTTAATAATGATATGAGAATAGCACAAGAAGAAGTTTTTGGACCGGTATTATCTATAATTCGTTTTAAAAACGAAGAAGAGGCTACAAAAATTGGAAATGACGTAATATTCGGGTTAGCTGCAGGAGTGTGGACTAATGATATAGGAAGAGCTCTTAGAATGTCAGATGCCTTAAGAGCGGGTACAGTGTGGGTAAATACTTATAGAGCTGTTAGTTTTATGTCTCCGTTTGGTGGTTATAAAAGATCAGGCAGAGGAAGAGAAAGTGGGCAAGAGTCCATTAAAGAATTTTTACAAACAAAATCTATATGGATTGCAGAAAAAACTTCAGTTTCAAATCCATTTATTATTAGATAAATTTAAATTTTTAAATATTTTGATAATTTAATATTTGCTCAACAGGAATAAATAATAATGGACTTTAGTACTCAATCTAACATTTCATTCATTAAGCAGAAAATTGATGATTTAGAAAAAATAACTGATCAAGAAAATCCATATACAAGAATTGTCTTTAGTAAAAAGTTTTATGAAGCAAGATCATGGTTAAAAAATGAATATCAGAAACTTGGATTGATAGTGTCTACAGATGACGCTGGAAACTTGATTGGACTTTTAAAATCAAAAACTAATACTGAGAAAGTGGTTATTATAGGATCACATATTGACACAGTACCCTCAGGAGGAAGATTTGACGGGATTGCTGGGGTTGTAGCTGCATTATGTGTAGTAAAACATATTAAAGAAAATGATATCAACTTACCTTTTAATCTTGCAGTATATGATTACCTTGGAGAAGAATTAAATGATTGGAGTATTTCATGCATTGGAACACGAGGTATGATAGGTGCTTTAAGTCAAGAAATATTGTCTAGAAGCAATGCGTCGGGAAAAATTTTAAAAGACGAGATAGATAAGATTGGTGGAAAATCTAATTTACTTACAAAACCATTTTCAATTATTGAAAATATTGTTGCATGTTTAGAATTACATATTGAACAAGGTAAAGTTTTAGAGCAAAAAAACATAGATATAGGCATTGTAAGATCTATTCCAAGTATTTCTAGGTTTAGTGTAGAAGTAAATGGTCAAGCTGGTCATAGTGGAACTATTTTAATGGATCAAAGAGCTGATGCTCTTGTTACTTCTTCAGAAATAATAACGTTTGTGAATAAGTTAGCTTCAAGGTTAGCAAAAGAAAGTAATCAACATTTTGTTTCAACTATTGGTAAAATTAATGTTCACCCGAATGCTGCAGCAATTATTCCAGGTAAAGTTGAAATGACAATTGATCTAAGAGCTTCCAGTAAAAGCTCAAGAGATCAATATATTAAGGAATTAGAAAAACAAATTGAAACAATGAACCAAAAAGGTCCATGTAAAATTCAAATGAAAAACATTGCTTTTGCTCCTTATGTGGAAATGGATAAAGAATTAGTAAAGTTATTTAAAATATCTTCTGATGAATATGGCTTCTCAAATATTATAATGGATAGCGGCGCTGGTCATGATACAGCTCATTTATCAAGAGTTGCACCTGCCTCTATGATTTTTGTACCATGTATGGACGGTTTAAGTCATTGTCCTGAGGAATATGCGGAAATATCAGATATTTCCAAAGGTACCTCTGTACTATTTAAAATGGTAGAAAAATTAGCTAGTTTAAATAAAAATTAAATTGTTTTGAAAAAATCTATTACATTTTCTTTATTTTCTAAATCAAATATAAAATCTAGCATTCTATTTACTTGATTTTGATCAACCTTATTGGTTGAGGAAAAACAACATTTTGAAAATTTTTCTAAATATTCTTTCTCGGATAATGGTGCTTTTGGGTGACCATAAACGTGGTCAATATTAATTTCAAATTTGCTGTTATTTACAAGTGTAATGATAAATTTTTGTGGAGTAAGGACTTTTTGATCTAGTTTGTCATTCTTAATCATTGTAATTTTTTTAGCAAAATTTAATGTATCTTTATTATTTAGATATTTTTTTTCTGTAAAAGTTTCAATATTCAAATGATCATTTATCATGAAACTAGCACCAACAAATTTAGCACATAACTTTGAATAATTCGTTGTAAGATTATCAATTATTGGTCTTGCTACTAATTTGTAAACTCCAGGCGGAACAAAACATTCAATTGATTCAATGTCGTCTTTATTTAACCCATGTTTTAATTTTAAATCTTTTATAGCGTGAACTAACCCATGAGTTAGTCTTCCGCTTGGAAAAGGTTTATGAGCTAATTGATCAATCATCCAAAGTTTTCCAATATTCTCTTGGAGATATAAAATATCATAGTCATCATTTTCTATTAATTTAAAGTAACCATGTTCTCCATTAAAAACTCTTTTAGGTCCTGGAAAACCTGCTTTTGTAAGATCCATAGAAGCTAAAGCTGCTTTTGCATTAAAACCAACTTGAAGTCCTAGAATTGGTACACCCTCAACATGGGATTGCATATTTCCACATGTTTGAGAATACATAATACCCAAAGCATTATGAATTTCCTCCATAGAAAATTTTTGTATTTTTGATAAAGCAGCCACAGCACCAAAACCACTTGCTGTTGCAGGTCTAAAAAATTTTAATTCTCCCCGAGCGCAAATACCTAAAAATGAAGCAATATCAACACCTAATGCTAGAGATATTAAAAATTCTTTCCCATTTGTGTGATGCCCTAAATTATTAATTTCTTCACAATGAGCGAGTAAAGAACTTAAAATAGCTGCCATAGGGTGAACAACTGCTCCTTCATGAATACAGTCAAATTCAAGACAGTGTATTTGATATGCATTAATAAGTGTTGAGGCGTCTCTTGAAAACTTATCCCATGTTCCAAGGACTGTACAATTTTTACCCTTAGACCATGTGTGTGCAATTTTCTTAAGTTCGTTTAATTTTGAACCTGTACTTCCAGCAATTCCAACACCAATAGTATCTAATAAAAAAACCTTTAATTGTTTAATTGTTTTTTCACTTAAATCTTCATATTTTGACGAAAAAATATGTTTAGAGAAAATTTCTGCAACCTCTTCAGCCATTATTGATTCAGTCAATTAATTCTTTTTGGATAAAGAGATAGTTTCAAACTCAGCAGGACTTGTTATTTCTATCAATTCAAGGTCATCAGAGTGCTTGATTTCTCTATGATGAATCTCTGGCGGCTGATAAACTACATCACCCTCGTTCAAAGTGAACGTTCCCTCACCTTCATATTCAAACTCTACACTGCCTTTTAAAATATAAACCATCTGAAATTTCAATTTATGATAATGCCATTCCCCATTAGCATGTTTACCTTCTATAGCTTTAATAACATTGGCTCCAAAATCACCAGAGGTTGCTTCTTCAATACCTAAATTCTTATATGAAAAAAAACCACGTAATCCAGATTCAAATTTGTTTTCTTTAGCCCTTGTAATTTTAAATTTCATTCTTGCCTCTCTCAAATAAATAATTCTTATTAAACTTCAATTTCTATAATATATCAAAAAATTACTTTAATTAAGAAATACCAATTTCTGTTTTAAAATCCATACCATGGCCATGACGTGACGTCGGTGTCAATGTTCCATTTTTCGGAAGAAGTGGCTCTTTCCAAAGATGATCATACCAGCCCATATACTCAAGCCATGAAGGGTTTTGAATAGAGGCAACAATATGTATTGAAAGTTCTGGAAACATATGCGGTGCAATTTTAATTCCAAATTTATTTGCTAGTTTTGAGCTATAAATCAAATTTGTATAACCTCCTCGCATTATGTCTGGTTGTAAAATTGGTATTTTTTTCCCTTTCATTAATGGTAATAAATCATGATGCGTAAAATTATTTTCACCGGTTACTATTGGAATTGATGTTGAATTACATACTTTATCATAACCATTAAAATCGTCTGCCATAATTGGTTCCTCAAGCCACTCAGGTTCATAACTTTCAATCTTTGGGCATACTTTAATAGTTTCTTCTACCGTCCAACCTTGATTAACATCAATCATAATTCCAATATCTTTACCCAGTTCGTCTCTCATATCCCTTACATTGACAATGTCTTCGTCATTAGTAAAACAATGTGCAACCTGCATTTTTATAGACTTAAATCCTTGCCCAACATATTTTTTTGCTTTTTGTATCATACCATCATGACCTAGGCCTCTGTAACAACCTGATCCATAAACCGGTAAAGGTTTTTGATTTCCTTTCCATATTTTCCAGAGAGGCATTTCTTTTGTTCTTCCATAACAATCCCATAAAGCAATATCTAGTGCTGACATTGCCATTACAGTTATTCCCATCCTTCCTTGTATGAAAGTAGCATTCCACATTTTATTCCATAAGGCTTCAATATTATCTATAGTTTCACCGATAATAAGTGGTTTTAACATTTCATTTATACACATTTCCAAAGTTTTTAACCCGCCTGCTAAAGGATGAAGATGACCAGTTCCAATAACCCCGTCTTTTGTTTCCACCTGAACAATTAAGAGATCTATCTTTTCAAGTGTTAAAAAGCCTGTTTGAGGAGGATCAGAAAATGGTACAGATATTAATTTTGTTTTTATAGAACTTACTATCAATGATTTCTCTAATATAATTTTATTATAATGATAGCTTTATTAAAATTAAAAACTCAAGGTAAAAATAACTAATATCAATGACACAGTAATATTTAGTTGATAGATTAAATCAGAAAAATAGTTGCTTATGTAAGGTTGATTTCAATGGACGCTCTAATTAATGGGGTAATTGTACCTAATTCACTTTTAGGTGAATTAAAAGACACTAAACTTAAAAATGCAACTGATGAAAAATTAAGACAATCACTAAATGATAATGGTTATCTCTTTTTAAGAAACGTTATTGAAAAAAATGATATTACTAAAGCTCGAAATGATATTTTTGAAAAATTAAGAAATGTAGATGAGCTAGAGGATCCATTTACTGAAGGCATTTGGTCAGGCAGATCAAAAAGAGATGAATTACATAAAAACAGAGGAATTTTTTGGGAAAACGTAAGTAATACAAAATCATTAAGAAAAATTACAAATGGAAATAATTTAAAAAGTGTTTTTTCCAGAATATTTGGCATTTCTTCAATTGGCTTTGATTTTATATTTTTAAGAGCAGTATCAGGAGGAAAATTCACTCATATGCATTGTGATGCAGGTTTTTTCACAAGAAAAAGTCAAAAGGTACTCACATGTTGGCTTGTTTTTACAGATATAACTATGGATAAAGGTCCTTTATTTATTATTGAAGGGTCTCACAAATTTTCAGATATTAAAACCAAATATAAAGGATTTGACGTAGACATTCACAAACATATGAAAGCTACAATAGACACTAATCCCATAACTTTTGCTCAAGAGAGAAATACAAAAATTTTAACCACTCAATTTAATCCAGGAGACGTACTTATTTTTGGGATGTATACTGTTCATGGCACTTTTGAAAATTACGCTAATGATAAAAAAATACGCTTAACTTGTGATATTCGATTTCAACCTCATAATGAATTGAGAGATCCTAGATATTTTGGACCAAAACCAACTGGTACTACTGGAGCTGGCTATGGCGAACTTAATAGCGCTAGACCACTTAATGAAGATTGGCATATAAGATAACATATAAAAATAAACAAATTTAAAATTGGATAGCACTACAAATTGTCTAACGCAAAAATACATGAAAGTTGGAAAATTGAACTGAACGAGGAATTCACTGCTCAATATATGTTAGATCTTAGATCATTTCTTAAGCAACAAATTTTGTTAGGTAAAAAAATCTATCCACCTATGAATAAAATTTTTAACGCTTTCAATTTAACCCCTCTTAATAAAGTTAAAGTTGTAATTGTTGGACAAGATCCTTATCACGGAGAAGGTCAAGCAAATGGGTTAAGCTTTTCAGTAGAAAAATTTAAAAAAATTCCACCCTCTCTTCAAAATATTTTTAAAGAATTATTTGATGACCTTCGAATAACTTCTCCACAAAATGGTGATTTACAAAATTGGGCTCATCAGGGCGTTTTGATGCTTAACAATAGTTTAACTGTTGA
>CACNEF010000019.1 GCA_902619485.1 uncultured SAR116 cluster alpha proteobacterium | reverse complement strand
TTAATTTAAATTTCTATAACTATTTTTAAAATTAAAAGAAAATCAAACAGGTATGTCACCTTTAATAGTTACTCGCCTACCTTTTCTTTCATGAGGGAAATAATCCCATAATGCTTTATGTATCGTACACCTATTATCCCAGAAAGCCATATCATTTTTATTCCACCTATAGCGAATCTGAAATTCTGTTTTCTCAATATGACTGAATAAGAAGTTTAATATAAATTTGCTCTCTTGAGGCTCAAGACCTAGAATGCGTGTAGTAAAAAATTTATTAACAAATATAGCTTTTTTACCTGTTTCTGGGTGTGTCCTTATAACAGGATGAATTGCTGAAGGATATTCTGTTTTACTTTCACCATTAGTTTCAGTTTTATACCTACCACTATAAAAATGTACTGATTCATGCGAAGCTTTTAGATCACTTAAAAACTTTTGCATTTGATTACTTAAAGCTTCATAGGCCATATACATATTTGCAAACATAGTGTCTCCACCACATTCAGGAAGAATATGAAGTTGGAGCATCGTTCCCAAAGGTGGTTCTATGTCACAAGAAACATCGGAATGGAAGTCTTCTGCTCCATTAGCTATCTTACTATTTTTATCAGTAATGATTTCAAATATTTGAGGGTAATTTTTCATTTTAGGGGCTGCAGGATGGATATGCAAATCTCCAAAGTATCTACCTAACTTTATATGATTTTCTGGTGAAATTTCAGATTGATTTTGAAAAAATAAAACTTGAAACTTGTGAAAAGCATCTCTTATGCCTTTAAGCTCTTCATCATTTATATCATTAGATAAATCTACATTAGTTATAACTGCTCCTAAATTTGGTGCAAAAGGTTTAATATTTAAAATATTATTCATTACATCTGATTTGTTCATATATTACCTCCCCTTTTTTTATAATTTAAATTTTATTTTCAATTAATTTTACATTCTTAATGCTCTTAATTGTATAGCCATAACCAAGGGTTTTTATTCTCTTAATAGTTGTTTCTAACAATGACTTTTCTTTATCAACACGCTTTAACCAATCTATAATCTTAATATCAAACTCCTTACTATAAATAATAAATACTGTTATGGGCTCATGACTATTTTTGATATCAATTAAGAAAGTTTCGTTACTTTTAATCATGCCATTTACTATATCTGATTTCTTATTAGTTTTTTGAATTCCTATGTCATCTAAATTAAGATTAGAAAATTTTAATGCCCACAAAAAAACTGTATCTATTCCAATATTAGAAACCTCTAGGTTTAAATTGCATACATGATCTATAGACTGGCTACCTGGTATACATTTTAATTTATTAGTTTCTAAATCATTATATGGAATAAAATTAATCCTAATTTGTTTATTAATTTCATTTGCCTGCAGGGTCTGTATGTAATCATAAAAATAAGCAATAACTCTTTCAGTTAAATTACCGTATCTATAAGTTTTTAAAGTCGTAAGTAATAAGCTATAATTTTTATTGTCGTTTAAATTAAGTAAAGGCGAAGTTTTTTGCCAAACATGATTGAACATGAGAGCAAACAAAATTGTTACAAATATAACAGAGAGTAAACTAAGTGTTTTTTTTGATTTATGAAAAAAAGATAACCGCTTAGTTGGTTTTTTTAGTATATTTTTTAAATTTAAATGATCAAATAGGTCATATAAATTATTTAGAAATAAAACTTTAATTAATTTAGTTTTTATAGCGTCTTTTAAGAATTCATTATTTGACAAAACGCTGTTAAAATCATCTTTATTCTTTATGCTTAATACGATATTAATTTGAACTTTGTTTTTTGTACAATTTTTTAAAAAATTCATTGAGTTATAAATTTTTTGATCAAGGTAATTAATTTTTTTAATTTCTAAATTTGAATTGATAGTGCCACTTGCCCAAATAATTTCTTCTGTTTTCTTCGTTAAAAGCTGATTTTCATTTGAGAAATTTAAAATGTTATTTTTAAAAAAAATATGTGCTATTGCGATTGCCAATTGCCAACTTTTTCCATTATGGATTGGTTTTGTAATGTCTATCCTAAATGAAGGGTGTCCTATTAATTTTTCTATTATTCCAGTAGGGCTTTTTACAAAAGAATTGTAAAAAGGACTTATGGGCAAAGCTTCTAAATTATTATTTTCACATATAACTGAAGAAACTAAAGGGTCTTCTTTAACTATATCATTAATACCTACTACATTATTAGTAGTAGGTATAATAACTGTATATTTTTTCACCTTATAAAAATCTCTGCGTTAGGATTAGTAATAAGGTTAAAAAAGTTATCAGATTTTTTTATCAAAATTTGCGCCTGTTTGTCATTTAAAATAGGGAGCTTTATACAATCACTTTCATTGTCGCAGATAACATATAAATTTAAAAGTTGTAAATCAATATCATTAATGATTTTTAAAATTAAATAATATACATCCTCATTTTTATTTGATTTAACTATCTCAATTTTAAATTCATTTGATGATCTAGAAAAGACCCTATCATTAGATGCAGCATTTAATTTTGCTTGATAAATACAACCTTCATTTTTAAGTATTAAAAAATAAGCATCAGAAAAAACTTTCTTTTTTAAAAATTCATTAATTTGATTTTGGTATTTAAGTGGGTTTAAGTAAACATCCCAAACCATATTTATATTTAATTTTGATTTCAGTTTTGATTTAGAGTAATATTTAGATAAGTTTAAATAATTTAATGCCAAAAAAGTGTCTGAAATTTTGTCTTTATTATCCACCTTTAACACCCTTTTTAGAATATAATAATTTAAAATGTTCAAAGAATATTACTTTATCCTCATTAAATTTAGATTTAAGATTATTTACATTTAAATCTAAAGCATCAATGAACTTGCACAAAAATTCTTTAATAATCGAGAGAATATTATAAATTTCAGTTATAGCATTGATATTTTTTTTATTGTTTACGTTAAAATCAAAACCATTTCTTCTAAAAGACATAGTGTTTTTTCTAGTCTTACTTAAGAAGTTGAAAAAACTATTAAAATCAGATTGAAATTTACTTGAGTTAATAAAAATTTTAAATTCTTCATATAAATTAGCTATTTTCTCCTCTCTATATTCATCTGGAGTGTAATTCTCATTTTTCTTAATAAGTTCTTTTAAAAGTGAAAGGTCATCTAAATCAGGGTCAAAATCAAGGATTTCTCTTTTCTGATTTATAAAGTTTTCAAATAAAATAAGTTCATCCTTATTTAAATAATTTCTAATTATATCTATAACTTTTGGAGCCTCAAAGGACCAAAGTTTATAAAATAAAATTTCACATATAAAAGAATTATTATTTATAATGCTTTGTATTATTTGGCTTTGATCATAATACATTGAAATATCAGAATATGACTGAAAAAGATCATTCAGATCTAATTTTTTTCTTCTTTGGCTTTCTATTATCCTATTTTGAATGTTTCCAAATATACAAATCCTTAATATGGTTAAAGGGAGTTTCATAGACAAATCATTATATTTGGAAAAAACTTCTATCTCACCTAGCTCTTTTTTCTTTAGAATGTTTATTTTATCAGACTGTAAAACACAGAGTTTGTTAAAATATTTTGAGAATACATGCTCATCATTTGAAGTTATTTGTTCAAGAAATTCATTTAATGCATCTTCTGATATCGTGTTTGAAGAGTTTTCTTCATTAAGCTGATAACTTGAAGAGAACTTATATTTTTCATTTAGCTCTATTGATTTTTTATAACTGAGACATAAGTCAGAAGCTAAAGTAAAAGTTTTAATTAATAAATCTTTTTCTTCTAAACTAAAAGCAACCCAAAAATCAAAAATAAAATCATCTGATATATCCTCTGATACAATCATATGATTTTCATCTCTGTTTTTTTTTATAATAAAATTTCCGATTGCTGCTGAAAAACTTTGTAAATGAGATGTTGGTAGTAAGTTTTTTAAATAAGAATAAACTTTCTTAGAAACATTATTTGAAATTTCTTGTAAGTCTTTTTGTGTACAAGCATTATTAACAGATTGATCTAATAATAAAATCTCTTCAAGACCTAAAATTTCTTCTAAAAATTCAATAATTATAATTAAATTTGATATTCTAGAGTAAGCAATATCAAAATTATAACTCTTAAGTTTTAGCGTAAATTTATTTGATATCTCTTGACTGTTTATAAAATTTATTTTTTTTATCTTTTTTAAAAGATCATTACTTTCCATGACCATAATATTGTAAAAAGGTAAATTATTTTGACTTAAATATTTTAAAAAATTACATAATTCATAAATTACTGACCCATAATTATGGGTTATAAAAAGTGCAAATACTTTGTTAACATCTTTTAAATTTGGATACTTTAAAGATCCAGTTAAAGTGGTTTTATTTTTAATGTTTTCAAAATGATTTAAAATAACCTCATCTGGTTTTTGAAGGGTAAATTCTTTCCAGTCATCAAAAAAAAGTTTATCACGCATTTAAAAACCTGACTAAAATTAATAGCAAATTCATATCTTAATATATATTATTAAGTTTGTAATTGTTATATATCTCTAACCAATCGTCAATTTTTGAAACTAACAAATCAATTTCTGATTTTTCTTTAGCTTCAATTAAGTTGAATTTAGCTTGAATTAAATCTTTTTTCTTTCTTAAAGAAGGCGCCTTATTAGCTAATTCATTAGACTTTTTTAACACTTTAACAACATAAGGATAAGTTGCAGGAATAATTTTTACATTAGGCCATTTTCCAACTGCTGAGCCACCATTGTAATGAGATAAAGCCACTCCAATATTACCCTTATATTTTTTAATTAATTGGTCCAAAAATTTAATACCTATTTTTATATTAATAATTGGGTTAAATAAATCCTTTCTTTTTACACCAAATTCTAATAACCCTGTACGTGGCATTATTTGCATAACACCTATAGCACCTTTTTTACTAACTGCATCTGGCCTTAGATTAGATTCAACTTTGGCTACAGCAATTGCCAAAGCAGGAGTTACATATTCTGAAACCCTTGCATTTTCAATCAGCAACATTTTTATATATGGACGATTATAATTTTTGGCATTCGCTAAAGAAGTTAATAAAATTAGACTTATTGTTAATACAAATTTCATGATAATTTATCCTCTTTGATTGATATATTCTCTAAAGCATCATTCCATTGTTGGTTTTGCTCAGCAACTTGCAGGTCAAGACCTTGAAAAATTTTTTTAATTTTAAATAATTCTTTGACTGACATTTCTTTTGGTACAGCTAATGTGTATCTGTCGGTTTGTTTACCCTGATTTTCTAATCTCCAAATTTTTAGATTTTGGTCATAAAAATTTTTATTGTGATAAAAAACTAATATTCTTTTTTTATCTTTAATAATTGAAGATTTTGAATTTATTGAAATTTTATCACTTTCAATTGATTTAAATTGTTTTTGAGAAAGTGCAAAAATTGTTAAGACCATTAAAGCAAAAAATGCCATTGATAATGCTAAAGCAACTTCAGTTAGAGGGTTATGTGAGTAATCCGAGTTCATTTTTTTCTCCATATTTAAGTTATGGGAAAATTAGAAACTTTTTTGATTTAATTAAATTTCTTTCTGTTGCCCTTTGACCCTATAGAATTAAATGAAGGGAATTTTTTAACAAAAATATTGTTATCAGAAACCGATAACTCATAATCCTTATCTATATTAAGATCTATGTCTGATAATGAAATCACTAACCATTTTTTTAATTTCAATAAATCAGTAGATGAATAGTAAGACCAGCTATTCTGCTTGCCAAAACTTTGTTCATTAGTAATTTTGATAAATCCAGGAAATTCATTTACCATTATATCTGTTAAATAGATGATATCTTTATCTTTAAAATTATAAAATTTAAAATTATAAACTTTCGAAATATTACTATAATTTTTCTGTTCTTTTAACTTTGCATCCAGAATTCTTAAGATACTACTCCCAAGTTGGTCAGACAATAGAATAACTTTTTCACTTAATAAAAGGTTTTCACAAATATCATCACAATCCTTAGGAAACTTGATAATTTTCCTTGGAGTAGACCAAGTAGATATATAATTTTTTGTTTGGGTATTGTATATTTCTGAAGAAATATAAATACTTGATGAGAGTTTATTGATACGCTGATAATTAAGCTTCAAAGTTATCAATAATTCAGCATCAATAATGTCATTTAAAATATCCGAATTTTCAAGAAGCTTATCTAAATTTTTTGTGTTTTTTAAATCCAAATTTTTGATAGACCTATTGCCATCTTTAATTACAAAACCGCTTTGATTAAGCGTTGATTGAATAGATATTTTGATAGATTTGTTGTTTTTATTTTCTCCTAATACATATAGTGAAATTAATGGTTTTTGCTCAGCAGAATAAGCATTCATCGATATCAATGATAAAATTATTATTAAAAATGTAGCTTTTATTTTATTCATCTTATTCACAAACATAAAAATATTTTGATTTGCTCAGTTTGTTGATATCAATTTTTGATTTATAAACCTTAATAAAAAAATCATCTGGACTAAAACCATATTCATTGATTGTCAGTCCAAGCCATTTTTTTATTTTATATATTGTAGAGACTGTATAGTAAGCTAATTTAGTTTTACTTTGTGTATTATGACCTTCAGTTTCCATGTGAATGAAACCTGGAAACTCTTTTTCCATCACATCAATAATTTTGTTACTCTCACATAAGTTGAAATAATTTAGAGAGATGACGATTTTCTTTTCTTTTTTATCAATAAATTGTTTGTCGCCTATCACAAATTGGATACCGTTTTTCTTCATTTGCTCTAAGCTAGAGCTCACTAACATTTTAGCAATTGTTTCTATTTCCAAAAGGTTAGATTTTTTTTCAAAAGCAAGTGATCTGGAAAAAGCATATGTTTTATTATCAACTTTATTAACAATCTTTAATGTTGGGATTAAAAGCCAATCTTGATTGATGTTTTTATTTAACAAATTGAAAGAAACTAGATATTCAGACTTTTTGATATCTAAAATTGTGACATAATTTTCATTAGAGTTTTTCTTAGTTATAATCTGATTAGATAAAAACTCTTTTTCTAAAAAAATTAAAAAAGTTTTATTTAATAAATTGGTTTCTTGAGAGAATGAAGGGGTAACAAATAATAACAAAAGAATTGTAAAAATATTCTTGAAAAAAAAATTCTTAATCATTTTCATTTTCCATTTTATTTAATCAATTTGTTTATGGAAAAAACAGGCAGTTTTTAGTAAATTAAACAAATTAATTTTTTATTTGGATGAGCGCTCTGAAGTAAAATATAAATTAATATTTATATTATTGTCTAATTTTCTATTAACATGTAATATTTATATTATATATTATTGTTTATTAAAAGTAATTAAATTTAATAATAAAAGTATTAATTTTTAAATTCGGGTTAAACATGAAAAAATTTATTTTCCTTTCAATTATGATATTCTTTCCTTTGAACGCTTTTGCTGTATGTAATGCTGACACAACATTTGATGCGACTGTGACTGTTGACATACCAAAACCAAAAGGTTTTTTTTCTGGAACTCCCAAACCATCACCTGATGTAATTTCTGAAGGTATCACAAAAGCTAAACAAAGTGTTTTACAAAAATTTATTAGTAAGTGTGTTACTGAAAGAAATAAATTAGACCAATATCTTAAAGTGAAAGAAACTATAGATTCACAAACTGATAGTTTTGTTAACGTTACTAAGTCAAAACAAGATCAAAAAGATCTTAAACTAAACGTTAAAGTCAGAGCCACAGTTAATGGTAAGCTTTTTGAGTCCCTTCTATATGGCGGAAATAACACAGCAAGTAGTTCTAATTCAGGTAAAAAGCGTAAAAGAATGGTTTCATTTTTTATAGCTAGAAAAGCAGAATCAACTGATACAAAAGTATATGATAATAAAGTTGCCAAAATTCAAAAAGTTGAAAAAGGAGTAGCTGCTGAAAAAAATGCTACTACAGACGGAACTACGACTGTCGTGAACAAAGAAGCCAGTGCTTTTAAAAAGACAGTTACAGGTGGAAGCACAGAAATAAAACAAAGATCTTCGGAAAGAGCATGGGTTATAATGCCTTCATCTGACTTGAATAATAACATAGCCAAAACATTAAGTAATAATGGTTTTAGAGGTATTAGATATCCGTCATTTGCAAAGAGATGTGGTGCTCCTCCAAGTGATATAATTGAAGAAGAATTTTCTACACTGGATAAATTAACTGATGACACCGAAGCTGAAATATTTGATGCTATTGCCGAAAATGATAGATGTAACAAAATCATTGGTTTCGTTGCTATTGGTACCATTAATGTGAATACTGCACTTGTAGACAAAGTTAGTGGAAACTTTACAGTATCAGCAAGTATAAGAGTAGACATATCCCAAATAATTGATGGATTTCCTGAAGTAGTAGCATCTATCGGTCCAGTTCAGGTAAGATCACAAGGATTAGAAGACAATGAAGCTGAAAAAAATGCTTTAATAAAAGCTGGTGAGAAAGCTGCACAGGAAATTGTAAATAGCTTAAAAGCCCAAGGCATATAATTTTATAGGTAGGTAATGTTAAAATCTTTTTTTTTACAGAAACGTTACGTATTTGTTCTATCATTTTTCTTCTTCTTTAATGCAAATGCAAATGAAGTTGAGAGAGTAAGGAATCTAGCTAATTCTGAGCCATTTGTTCTAGACAATAAAACTGCATCTGAATTAGCACAAGATTTTATTTTAGATGCAGGAGTGTCTGAAGGTTGGAACGAAGATAAAGGGTTTTTTATTTCCATAGGAAGCAGTGTATTTGAAGAAGTAGATCCATCTACAAATCCTAACTTCTTGAACATTAGAGCAATGAAGGCTTTTGAGGCTAACATTACTGCTAAAGGCGACATCATATCATATATTAGAACTACAATGTCAGCAGAAGACCTTATAACTATTCCTAGTTCTGGATTATCAACTGAATTTGATGAGAAAAAATATAACTTAGAATTGAAATTACAAAGTAAAATTAGAAAATACAAAAAGGCTGCAATTAGCTACGATAAAACACTTAGTAATAATTTTAATAATATAGATGGTATATCTATTAGTGCCGTAATGGCTGGCCCACTATCTCAATTTATTTCAAAATTAAATATAAAAATAGATGCTTCCGGCAAAAAAAAAGCTAAAGATTTAAAAAAAGCTGAAGCAGAACTTTTAGCCTTAGAGAGTGAAATAAGTTCTTTAAAACAACTAGCCAAAAAATTGCAAAGTCAGATTTCGCAAGAAAACACATCCTCTGTCAAGACATTATCATCGATGACACTTGTAGGTGCGTATCAAGTTGCTCATTTCGAGTCATTTGTAGACGGACAATATGAAATTGCAGTAATAAAGATGTGGTCTCCTGAGCAAGAACAAAGGTCTCTAGCACTTTTGAAGGGAGTTCCAATAAAGCTTGAACCAGGAAGTATGAGTGTTAAGGATTATATCCAAACAACTAATTGG
>CACNEF010000018.1 GCA_902619485.1 uncultured SAR116 cluster alpha proteobacterium | reverse complement strand
GGCTATAAATACATTCATACCTAATTTCTAATGAGATAGAGGTAAAATTTTTATTATTTTAGCATTTCAAGATTTCTATACATTACATTTTCCAGAAATGTAAAAAATTAATAAATACCCAATTTTCTGCTAATTCACTACCTTCTCTTCTATAAATATCTATTACTATCATATCAGAGGTTTTTTTTGTAGTTTTTAAACCCATACATCTCTATTAGATGATAAATAATTACTGCCAGCAAAAAAAAATATCCATATGTCTTTGTAAATTAGTGAAACTTTTCTTTAATAGTTGCCAAAAATCCTTGTATAAATGTACAAGATCTTGAATTTCATTAAAAGGATGAAAATCACGCCAAATTATATTTTCAGAATAATGGAGAGATAATATTTCTGGAATTTCATCAGTTCTACATTTTTGAACTGAATTATAAAAATCTAAAACTATTTTTTTTTCATTTTGAAAGTTCAAACAATTTATAACCCATATAGACTTATTTAACTTTACTTGCACCCTCTACTAAAGATTGTAACTTCAAATAAGCGATGTCAGGATCTACATTACCAAATCCTGCAAATGTTCCAAAACCACAGTCTGTGCCTGCTATTACTCTTTCTTTTCCAACAATATTAACAAATTTTTCAATTCTTTGTTTTACTAAAGAACTATGTTCAACAAAATTACTAGTAGTGTCTAAAACTCCAGGTATGAGAACTTTATTCTCAGGAATTTTATTTTTAAGTTTATCAAAAATTTCCCATTCGTGTTGATGTCTAGGATTAGACGATTCAAAAAGTAAATAATTCCCTTTAAATGACATTAATACATCAAAAATTTTCTCGATCGGAATATCATGTATATGAGGTCCTTCATAATTACCCCAACATACATGAAGCCTTAACATTTCTGGAGAAATATTATTTAAACTGTGATTAAGAATTTCTATATTTTCATATGCTATTTTTATAAAATCTTCATCACTTTCACTTTTAAAAGTCATGTGTCGTGATAAAGCTAGATCCGGACAGTCTAGTTGTAACTTTATGCCAGATTTTACAATTGTCTCATATTCATCCTTCATAGCTTTTGAAATTGCATCTAAATAATCATTTCTACTTGAATAATATGAATTACTTAAGAAAAGTGATATAACACCAGGGGAGGCCGAATTCATAAAAATATTTTTATGTTCAAATTTTTTAGATGCACTTAAAAGATTATCAATGTCTTTAGCAAGATCACTATTATGTTTTGATGTTATTTCTGATACGCAACATGGACGAGAGTAAGTAGGCGTACCACCACTATCAGCAATTTTTTTCATATAGTTAGGAAATTTTTCTAAATCTAAAGGTGGATTTCTTTCACTATCCCCAGCAAAACCGTTATATCTATCTTTCACATATGTAGCATAAGAAATTTTAGACATCTCTCCATCAGAAATTATGTCTATGCCAATATCTATTTGTTTTTTTACAACCTTATAAACAACATTTGAAATAACTTCATCGAAATATTTTTGTTCATATACTTCATTATTTTCACGTTTAAAAAGTAAGTCTGATACATTTTTTGGCCTCGGTAATGAACCAACATGTGTTGTTAAAATAGACATTCTTTATTTCCTAGTTGTGGGTCCTGGTTTATCATCAGTCGGTATTACTTTGTATAGCGTTGCCATTCCGGGTTTTGTTGGATTTAATAAATATTCATTATTTTTTGGTAATGAAAAAGTATCTCCTGGATTTAAAATTAAGTTATAATTCTTTGAATTGAGCCTCCAATATCCCTCAACAGGCATAAATACTACATCTTTTACATACATATTTTTAGAATTCATTAATGATTGATCTGTTATAAATTCAACTTCGAAGCCTGGTTTATCAAAAATTTTTCCATTTTCCCCAATTACTGTTGCTGGATTATTTTGTGATAAAGAATAAAGATCTAAATACCTAGCCACATAATTTGGAACAATCTCAGCTGAACTATATTCAGGGAATTTTTTGAGTTCATTTTCTGTTAAAGGTTGCATTAATTTTTCATTGGAAGGTAATTGTTGACCTATTTTAGTATCATATATCTTTCCTTTTTCAGAAAGTATTAAACCATGATTTTCTGCCTCTTTTAAAACTTCTGGCGCCCAAATCACTCCACCACCTGCATCATTTCCTCCCAATATTGCCATAATCATTCCATAATCTTTGCCTATGTTTTCAAATCCTCTAAATATTCCAGTTGGTATATTAAAAATGTCACCTTTTTCCAGTATTACATCACCTGCTTTACCATAACGTCCCCAAAAAAATTTCCATCTTCCTGAAAGAACAAAAAAAACTTCAGCCGTACGATGACTGTGAAGAGAGTTATGGCATTTTGGAGGCTGACCTGCTGCACCAATATTAAACCCGTGTGGGATATTTATGTGAACATGTTGGTCAGGATTTTCAGAAACACCTGATCCAATAATACTAAAATTTTCTTTTTGATTTGAACCTGGAGTATGAGTGTCTATGAAAGCGGTTTTACAGGGTATAAGTTCACCATACCTTACTAGTCGATCATTTAAATTTAAATTATTCATAATTTCGCCTATATAATCGTTAAAGTAATATTTGTTTCCAAATCGAGATTTCGTCAATTAAAATAAATTCTCTAACTATACCTTTTTTACCAAATTCAGCGTGAGAAATACCGAATATTTCAACATCTTTGTTAGTTGGAGTTCCAAAAATTCCATTTTGGCTATGTTTACAAATAAGTCTCCATCTCATAGAGGCCCTCGGTCTCATATTTTTTTGATTGAGTAAAATATTATTTGAAATTTCACATTCAGATACTTTAAAACAGGAAAGAAATATTTTCCATTTCTCAAATATCTGATCAAGAGTATATACTAACTCACCTCCAATCCAATATAATTGGGCCGAACGCTCATAAAAATGATATATATTACTCTGATCTTTTATTATATTTAAAAAATGGTTTTTATATTTATTTATATTCTTACTTTTACAAGCAGGAATTTTGTTTTTAATTTTAAAACAATTTTTAATTAAATTAATGTTGTTCTTTGTATAAATACCTTCTTTTATTTTTTGTTTAACATAGTCATACGTCTGCATCCCAAGTTGATTTAATATACTTTTCTCGTCTCTTATGATCCACTCCTCAATCACTTTATTATCTCTAACCAAACAATCTGCAATAACTCGATAAATTACTTTTTTTCCTGTTGGTTTTCCATAAATCCCCTCTCCAATGTGAGTTCCTGTAGATAAAATTCTATGAGAACTTAAATAAGTTTGATCTATTGAACCACATGAAATAACATCTTCTCCAATCAGTTCTCGATCTGGGAATTGATTAAGGGTATTATAAGTTGCTCTAACTACTTTATCACAATCAAAAGTAGTTATTGAAGGTGATCTTACAATCACATCCTTAGCATAATATTTTCTAATATTTTCTACTTTTTTATTTTCCCATATTTCTTGTGTAATCTGATAAATAAAATCTTCAATTGTGTTTTGATCTAAATGACATTGATATTCATTCTTTTTTTTATCAAATTTTTCCCAACCTTGACCTTCAAAAACATCTACGCCTAATTGTTTCATTACATTAGGAAAATCAACCATTACCCAATTATTTATGATTTTATTGTTTTTTACATGCCAGAAATCCATATAATTTATTTTTACTTTTTTATTTGTCGGCTTAATCCCCATAAAGGTACCTGTGTGAATTGCCTCTTGTCTTCCAAAAGCTGCACCCCATTCTCCTTCAAATATTCTAGCCTCATCAATACAAACCTTTTCAGAAAATGCTTTTTGAAAAGGTACTTGCCAATTTTGTTGAAATTCTTTTAAACCAATCTTGGTTCCACAACCAAAGTTTCCAAACCAATTAAAGTTATTTTCAAAAAACTCTCCTATGTCGTCAATTCTATGGTCATTTAAAGCTTCAACCATTTTTTCAATAACTTCTTTTGTTTTTTTTGTCTTTGACAAATCATTTTTCAAAGTTTGAGAGGTTATTTCAATCATATCTTTTTTCATTATAATTTTTAACTTTAACCTTTAACTGCGCCTTGTGTTAAACCACTTACAATTTTTGTTTGGAAAAACATTATTAAAATAAATAGTGGTACTGTGGCTGACACGACTGCAGCAACTGCAAACATAACATTACCCTCAGTATAAGTTGTTCCCAAAAAAGCGGCTATTTGAGGAACCATTGTTCTATTTTCGTCAGATAATAGCATAGCTGTCACTGCAAAATCATTGTATGCTAGTAAAAAACTAAATAATCCAGTAGTAATTATTCCAGGCCACATAACTGGCACAATCACATGTCCAAATGCCTTATATTGAGAACAACCATCTACCTTAGCACTTTCATCTAATTCTTTAGGTATATTTTGAAAAAAAGAATGAAGCATCCACAAAGTGAAAGGTTGATTTATTGATACCAAAACAATTATGGTCGTAGGTAAAATTCCCCACAAATTCCACTCAAAAAAAGGTGGCAAATAACCTGCAACAAGTGTAATTGGTGGCATTGATCTAAAAATAAGCGCCATTATCAAAAGCCAGAAAGTATATTTATAATTAGATCTTGAGAGTGCATACGCTCCAAGAGTACCAATTGTTAGAGATGTAAGTACAACAAAAAAACAAACTAAGGAAGTATTTATGAAAGCTCTCCAAAATTCTTCTTGAACCCATGCTCCATGATAAGCTACAAATGTAAAAGGAGAACCATAAGTTTGTTTAGTATTTTCTCCTGTAATAGCATTAGTCCAATTAGCTATTGAGAAAAAATCGAGTTCCACCTTAAAAGATCCCCAAAATGTCCAAATAAACGGGAATGCAGCCAAAAATACCCATAAGAATATAAATATATATATAATTATGCTTGACGAATTAAGACTAGTTTTATTTGTTTTATTAGAATTAAACATCATTTTTTAAAATCAAATTCTCTCCAAGTTTTTATAAGAACAGGTAACAGTAAAATTACTATACCAAGAATAGTTAAAATAGAAGAAGTGGCGGCTGCAGATAATTGTCTTGTTTCACCTCCTAAATCATTAAAAATAATCCAGCTTAATGAAGTTGCATGCGCCTCTGCATTAAAACCAATAATGGGTTCAAAAACTCTAAAATTATCCATTAATTGCATTAAAGTTACAAATGTAATTAAAGGCATTATGTGAGGTATAATTATATGTATTGTTTGTTGAAAAGTGTTTGCACCATCTATTTGTGCTGACTCCATTTGATCTTTGGGAAGGGTTTGTAACCCTGCATAAAAAACAATAAAAGAAAAAGGGATAGCATGCCATACACCATACACAATTAGAGTAACCCAAGTAAGAGACGTTGATGCTTTAAGAGATAAATTGGGATCTTCAAATATTATTTGTAAAAAATTACCTACAATTCCTCGACTATCAATCATCCAGAATAAAATGATAGATCCTATCAAAGGAGTGACAATCATTGGTAAAAGTGAAAAAAAGATTATCAAGCCTTTTAGTTTTATATTAATAGCATTAACACCTAATGCTATTAATAAACCTAGAAAAAGCATTATCGGGGTAACGGTAAAAGTGAAAGTTAAAGTAAAAAATATTGCTTTATAAAAAGGTAAATCACTAATTAAAGATAAAAAACTTAAAAAATTTTCTGAATTATTCCAATGTTGTTTTACTTGCTCTAAAGCAATATGACCTCTATCTAAATATATATCTAGACCTACAAACTTACCTAATGGCTTTTCATTTTTCAGCTCTTTTGTAGCTTCATGGTCAATGGATGTTACTTTTTTGCATCCAAAAGGATCACAATTTTCAACACTTATTAAGATATTTTCATGAGGAGTATGTAAGGATTGTATAAATACAGAAATGATTGGCAATGTTATAAAAAAAAACATTGCCAAAAAGGTAGGTAAAATAAACCAAAAAAAAGTTCTGTGTTTCATGATAAAAAACTAGAGAGTTTATACCTCTCTAGTCAATATTTTTATAGAAAACCTTTTTCTTTAGCTGATGCTCTATAAGCATCCTCAATATCTGACAATGTTTTATCTGCTGTTTCTTTTCCCTGCATAAAATCAGCTATTTCTTTACCAATAGCAGAATGCATCAATCCAGCATAAGGCAACATTGGATAAGGAGTTGTATTCATTTTTGCTGCAGCAAAAACACCTCTTGCAGCATCAGTAGGTTTATATCCTTCGATGAGCCATACCGCTTGCTTTCTGGTGTCTTCATTATCAAGTATTGACGGTCTTATAGCATTAGTCATTGCGATAAAAGTAGCTTCTGCTTCTTCATCGCTTATTTTCTTTGCAACTGTCCAACCATCCCAAAATAATGTTGAAGCAGGAGTTTTACCACCGCCTACCGTCATTGGGCCAGAAATGTCCATACCATTTTTAACTTCCATACTAACACCATCTGCATCTACTAAAGTAGCAGCTCTACTTCCCCACATATTCATGATAGCGACATTACCCGCTCTAAATTCAGCATTTGTTGCATTGCTATCATGGGTAAGAAAATCAGGATTCATATATGCTGATAAAGATTTCATCATTTTTAAAGCCTTTACACCAGCATCAGAATTTACGTTTGGTTCTGCTGAATTCCCTTTAAAATGAGATCCTCCATAACCTATAAACATGTTATTAAATTCTTGAGCTAAATTCCAGCCAGCCTTATATGCTCCACCAACAGGATTTTTTACTAAACCAGACGCTCTAATTTTTTTGGCTGCAGCCAACATTTCTTCATATGTTTTTGGTACATCAATGTTTAATTTCTTTAAGATATCCTTTCTATACACAAGATGCTGAGCATTTGCCATGAAAGCCACTGCCATTATTTTTCCATCAATAGTAATAAGTTGATTTTTTTTAAGACCTTTTCCATGCTTTTTCACAAGATCATCAAGTGGTCTAATTAAATCATTGTTTAATAAAGCAACAATAGATGTGTTTGCAACTATTGCTGAAGTATACTCGGCAGGTTTACTACTCATACCAGCAACATTTATTTTTTGGTGATCAGCAGTCAAATTAGCTGTCACTTTTGCTCCCTTACATTCTTTAGCCCCTGCCCCAACAGTCTGAATTGCTGGAAATTCATTACCCACAATACTAACTCTAGCCGAAATACTACAAGCAAATGCAGAGCTAGAAACTAAAAAAAACAAAATACTAAAAACTTTAACTAATAATAACTTCATTTTTTCTCCTTATTAAGATTTACATTAAAACCATTTTTGACATCAAAAATCTGACATTTTGACGAATTAATTAATATATCCACAATATCTCCCATTGACGCTTCAAAATCATTTTTAACTTTAACAGAAACAAAAGAATCTTCAATTTTTAAAGTGACCATAATTGCATCCCCTAAGAGCTCTACAGAAAATATAGGACCTTTTATATTTCCCTTTTTACTTTTAGTAATTGTGGCATCTTCGGCACGAAAACCAAGAAAATATTTACCATCTTTGTAGTTAAAATTTTTTATAATTATATTTTTAGATATAAATTGGCCTTCTCTAATTTTACCCTTAATTAAATTCATCGGCGGATTTCCAATAAAAGAAGCTACAAATGTATTAATTGGCTTATCATAAATTTGTTTAGGTGTTCCAATTTGTTGAATTATACCCTTATTCATCACAACAACTCTATCTGCTAAAGTCATCGCTTCAATTTGATCGTGAGTAACGTAAATAGTAGTTACTTGTAATTTATTTTGTAAATGTTTTATCTGTGCTCTTGTAGAAACTCTTAATTTTGCATCTAAATTTGATAGGGGTTCATCCATTAAAAAAACATTAGGTTTCCTAACAAGCGCTCTTGCTAGAGCAACCCTCTGTTTCTGACCACCAGATAGTTCTGCTGGTTTTCTATGACAAAAATCATTGAGTTCAACCATTCTAATGGCCTTCATAACTAAATCATCATGTTTCTCCTTAGGAACTTTCCTAATTTTAAGAGGAAAACGAACATTTTCGTAAACTGTCATATTTGGATACAAACCATATGATTGGAATACCATAGAAACATCTCTATCTTTTGGCTCTAAATCATTGACAATCCTAGAGCCAATTTTGATAACACCTTTAGATAAATCCTCTAATCCAGCAATCATTCTCATAGTTGTAGTTTTGCCGCACCCAGATGGCCCAAGTAAAACAAGGAATTCTTGGTCTTTGATAATTAGATTAAAATCTACTACAGCGTTGAAATTACCCCAACTTTTATGAACATTTATTAATTCAATTTCAGCCATAAACTAGACTTATCTTTCTTCAAAAAAAATTTTTATAGATTTGAAAATATCAAATGTAATTTTATTATTTTTACTGAATGGTGTATACTCACCAGGATAAAACAATGTGCTTAAATCTGCTTTAATTGAAGATTTACAACTTTCTATCGTGTTTTCGATCGAAATAGAATTCAAACGATCTAGATTAAGTTTATCTAATGCATAATTATATATATCTGGATGAGGTTTTCTATTTGAAACATCCTGATCAGAGGTAATTAAATCAAATTTAGAAAAATCAATATACTCAGAAAGATTGTCTGTTATAAGATCTAAGGTTAACTTATTGGTAGTCGTAATAAAGCCAATTTTAATATGATTTTTTAACCCATAATCAATTACCTCTAAAATTCCTTTTCTTGGTTTCAGATTATTTTTTGATAATAATTTAAAATGTTTAACTTTTAAATCATGTATTTTTTTAATATCGATTTGATTTAAATTATAATTTGAGTAAGCAGCAATTCTATTTAATCCTCCAGGTTTTTGTAACAATTTTATATAATTTGCAACATTCCAGTACCAATCTAATCCAAACTCTTTAAAAGCCTCGTTAAATGCTTTTCTCTGAATTTCTGAACTTTCTGCTAAAACACCAATAGATCCGAATAAAATAGATTTCATAATAATTTAATCATTAAACACATAAATTTAATAATAAAGAAAAAACTTTTTTAAATATTTATATCTCTGACTAAATTTCATTTATAATAATATAAAAATTAATTTAGAATTACATTTTTTTGTCTTTTTTTATTTTAACTATAAGAAAGTATTAAATGAACGAAATTTCTATTGAATCAGTGTTTTTAAAACACCCTACGTCTTTAATATCAGATGCATTAGATGAACTTAATATCAATGGTGCAATCTCAGGAGTATTCCATCAAAGGTATGATCAAGGAAGAATTGCAGGTAGAGCACTCCCTGTAAAATTTAATAAAAAAACTTCCTATCTTAAAGCCTGGAGATTTGGTGGAGGTGTTGGAAAACCTTTAGAGCAAGTGCTCAAAATCATGTCAGCTGGGAAAATCATTATAATGGATCTTGATGGAGCAATTAATGCTACAGCATGGGGAGGTTTAGCTTCTAAATTAGCTCAAAAAAAGGTGTTTTGGGAACAATTATGCATGGTACGTGTCGAGACGTAGAAGAAATTCGTGAATGTGGTTATCCAGTATGGGCGAAAGGTGTATGTCCAAGAAGAAGTCGAAATGATTTTACATTTGGTACTATTAATGAACCAATTGAAATCACTGGTGTTAAAATTAAAAAGAACGACATAATAGTTGCTGATCAGTCTTGAGTAGTTTGTATTCCTGAAGAATTGATAACAAAAACCTTAAATTTACTTAAAAAAATATCTAAACAAGAAGAAATATTAGAGGATCAAGTTCTAAAAAATGATGTACAGGATTGGTATGAATTGTGATTACAGAAGAAACTCTAAAACTAGTTTCAAGCTGCCATTTAATCCTTTCAATTACCTTAATTTTTGTTGAAATTTTAATTATTTTTTAAGAAAAGATTATTATTTTGACACCGCAAAGAAAGTTAGTAATGCTTTCTTGATAATCGTAAATTCATTTGTATATATATATATTTTGTAAAAGTGGGGTTTAAAATGTCTATTAAAATTTCAGTCGTTGAAAAGAAAGTAGTAGAAACAGTTAATCAATACAATATCGACGAGTATTATATTAATGAGAGTTATGGTTCGATTGAGAGATTTAATCAAATTGTCAATGGCGAAACATTAAAAAATAATGAAAAACCTTTAGTAGATTTTCTAGGTGAAATTAGACCAAATAATATCTTACATATACAACCAAAAAATATTAATAATAATCTTGAAATTAAATATGGGTACTAATTAATTTATTCAAAACCATATTTTTTTAAAACATCAGTAATGTATGGGTAGGTATTCAAGTGTTGATTTTGTTTTCTAAGTGCAAACTTAATTTTTGATAAATGATTTTCTTTTAAAAAATTTTTAACAAAATCCAAATGTTTTTTTGCGATGTCAAATTTTTCTAATGAGTCATATGCCAAACCTAAATGTAGATTCCACCAAACAAATTTTTTGTGCTGTAAAGGTTCTAAAACATCTATCACTTTTGTTCTTTCTTCACTTGTTTGATAACACTGAGCTAATAGATAATTATCCCAGGTAGCATAATTTCCAGTATCCAGTTCATAAGCTTTTTTTCCAATTTCCCAACATCCTCTTTGAAATTGACACCTATCCTTTTTTACAGTTTTGAATTTTTCTGTACTATTAAATATATCCTCTTTTTCACAATTTCCACCATAAGCCAAACTATAACCAATTTTACCAAGTAAATGAGGTCTATCTCCAGCTAGTGAGTAAGCTTTTTCAGCAACATTAAACATTTCTTGCCAATTATTGTTATAAAATTCGATCTGTAATTTTGCTGAGTAACCAAACGCATGCTCAGGATCTAAAATTAGACCTTGGTCAATCTCTTTAGATGCATCTTCAAGCATATATTTGAATTCGTCAGTCATTGAAAATGAAGAATATTGTGCCCGTTTTCGATCAGCCAACCATATCCATGCATCAGCATAGTTAGGATCTTTTTTGACTGATTTTTCCAAACATTCAATT
>CACNEF010000017.1 GCA_902619485.1 uncultured SAR116 cluster alpha proteobacterium | reverse complement strand
AAGTAATTTTACCAGCAGCGTGTGTAATTATGTGTAAAGCTGCGCCTTGTGTTGCCATTGAAGTAGCCAATGCTCCTCCTAACGTTATATAAGAAAGTTGACTAATAGTTGAATATGCTAGTCTTGCTTTTAAATCATCTTTGTAAATGGCTATTATACTTGTTGCTAGAAGAGTAAAAGACGCTAACCAGATTAGCCATTCTGACGCACCTGTTTTGGCTAAAAAATCTATTCCAAAAACATTTGTCAGCACTATTAACATTGTAAACACACCCGCTTTTACAACTGCTACAGCATGTAAAAGGGCGGATACAGGTGTTGGTGCAACCATAGCAGCTGGTAGCCACTTATGAATTGGCATTAGTGCTGCCTTTCCAATTCCAAAAACAAACATTGCTAATAATAATGGTGCATAGGCTGCATCTAATTTTCCTTCTAAAACACCATTTTGGGACATTTCTAGAGAACCTGTAGCAACCCAAACCCAAATAATTGCTGGAAGAAGTAATATAACAGAAGATCCAACTAATATGGACATATATAATCGACCAGCTTTTTGAGCCATTTCATTTTGATTATGAGTAACTAGAGGATATGTTGAAAATGTAAGAACTTCGTAAAAGATAAATAATGTTAATAAATCACTAGCATAAGCAATACATAAAGCGGCATGAACAGCCATTGCATAAAATGCATAAAATCTTGTTTGATTTTTTTCTTTATTTCCCCTCATGTAGCCAACTGAATAGATAGCAGCAAAAATCCACAGAAATGACGCAACCAGTCCAAAAATAGCACCTAGGGGTGTGATTTCAAAACCAACTGATATTCCTTCAGCTATCTTAACAATTTCTAAAGTGGTTTTTTGATTATTAAGTGCTGAGCTCATAATATTTAATGCACCCCAAGAACTAATAATACCGCCAATTGGTCCCAAGAAATCTCTTAAAATTGTATTTTTTGAAGTGAATGGAGTTAAAACACAAACGATTAGAGGTGATAAAATTGTGATTAATATAAAATTTTCAATTGTTATCATTTTAGATCCCCAATTAATCTATCAGCGGCGTCAAAACTTCCGTTTACAACTAATGAGGCATCTAGACCAAAATAAATATTTAGAAAAGTTATAATGATAAGTGATATATAAATTGTTGGGTTTTCTTTTTTTACAATTTTTTTCCCCTCACGCATCCACATGACTTCTATTATTTTCCACAAATAAACGACTGATAATGCTGAACTAATTAATATGAGTATTGCTAACCATATACCATCTGAGCTAATAGATGCTTTAATTAAATATAATTTTGAAATAAATCCAGCTGTAAGTGGCAGGCCTGCTAGGCTTAATGAACAAAGGACAAAACAAAAAAAAGTGATAGGCATTTCCCTACCAAGACCAGATAAATTATTTATAGTGACTCTTCTTTTAATGTAGAAACCAATTGAAGTTATAGCTATAAACAAACCACCTTTAATAATCGCATGATTGAACATGTGTATAAAACCAGCTGCTATACTCGCTTTTGTTCCAATAGCAAAAGCTAGTGTTATATATCCTATTTGAGCAACTGAAGAATGAGCTAATAACCTCTTAATATCCTTCTCATAAATGGCCATTATTGTGCCAGCAAACATAGCTAATAGTGAAAGTGGAAGTATAACAAACAATAAAGTGTTATTTATCAAATTTTCTGAATTTTCAAAAATAGAAAATAATATGCGAGCTATTATATATAAAGAAGCTTTTGTTGCTGTTGCTGCCAATAATACAGATACTGCAGATGGAGCATAAGCATATGCTCGTGGTAACCAAATGTGTAATGGGAAAACAGCTGCTTTAACCATAATCCCAACTATCATAAAACCAAAACCTGCGATTAATGCTCTGTTGTTATTGAGATCAGCAATTCTATTTGTTAAGTCTGCCATATTTAAAGTGCCAGTTAATCCATATAATAATCCCACACCTATTACATATAACGTTGCCCCAACTGCGCCTATGATAAGGTAATTATAAGCAGCAACCAAAGCCTGTTTATCTTTATGAGCGCCCATTGCTACAAGAGCAACAGAGGCTAAAGATGATATTTCTAAAAAAACAAAGAGGTTGAATGCATCGCCTGTAGTTACAAGACCTAGTAAGCCTGCTATAGCTAAAAGCCATAAACTATAAACTTTAGATATTGATTTCTTTTCTATTTCCTCAGGCATTATCTTATAAGCAAAAATAGTTGCTAAAAAACTTATACCTGAGATTATTATAATTGGAATTATTGCTACCTTATCGATAATATATTCTATTCCTATTGGCGGTATCCATTTGCCTAAAGCATAAGAAATATGAGAATGAATTTGAATTTCTTGATATAATAAAATCGAAAATAAAAATGTTAAAAAAGTACTTAAAGTTGTTAAAGCCCATGAAAAAAATATATTAGGAATCAGCACAACAAATAAAGACATCATTAATGGACATAAAACTACAATAATTGGTAGATTTTTTATTAAAATGTCTATCATTTCTTAAACTTCAAATCGAAATTTTTGCCAGTTTCAATGTCATCGTGATAATCTACAAGATCTTGTGCAGATACATCATCTTCTTCAATACTGCCGTACTCAGAGTTAATTCTTAACACTAAAGATAATCCCAAAGCTGTTGTCGCGACTCCAACAACAATAGCTGTAAGTATCAATACGTGAGGAAGAGGATTTGAATAAATAGTGTCAATAGATTCATTTAAAATTGGAGGTGTGCCTCCTTTGATTTTTCCAAAAGTTATATAGAGTAGAAATACAGATGTTTGAAAGATAGCTAATCCAACAATTTTTTTTAAAAAATTTTTTCTCCCTATTACTAGAAACAAACCAATCATCATTAGACAAAAAACTATCCAATAATTCCAAATGCCAATTGTTGAAGAAATCATTTTATTTCTCTTTTACTTTATCGTAACCAGCGAAAGCGTTAAAAAGTGCAATCATTACGTTTGAAACTGTTAAGCCAACACCAAATTCAACTAAAAGTATACCAATGTGCTGACCTGATTGTGGAGAAGATCCAAGTATATTGTACGCTAAAAACTCATCACCTAATATCATTGAAACAATGCCAACACCACCATAGACTATTCCACCTAAAGCCAGTAATATCAAATTAACGTTTGTTGGAAACAGTTTTTTGCCTGCCTCAATACCAAAAACAAGAGAATATAGGATAAATGCACTAGCTACAATTACTCCAGCTTGGAAGCCTCCTCCAGGACCAAAATCTCCATGAAATTGTACATAAAGCCCAAAAAGTATGATAGGTGCAAAAAGTATTTTAGTAGAAATTCTCAAAATCGGATTATTATGCATTTTTTCTAATCTTTTGTTTGGGTTGAGATTTATTCTTTTTAGTAGTGTTTTTCTTCTCCAGAAGGGCAAGCACAGCTACTCCTGCAGTAAAAACAACTATTGTTTCACCAAAAGTATCGTAACCCCTATAACTTGCCAATACTGAAGTAACTATATTTGGAATACCAATATCTTCTTTAGATCCTTTAATATATTCAGGTGCAACATGCTGGTGTATTGGAGCTGTTAACTGACCAATTTCAGGTAAATCAAAACTACACCAGATTAATATTCCTCCTAGGATTATACAAGAAAGTACCGGAATAAATTCACTGCTAATGCTCTCTTCTTCTGTTTGGGGCAAATAAGCCATAGCTGCTAAAAATAGAATAGTAGAGATTCCTGCGCCAACTGATGCTTCTGTAAATGCAACATCAACTGCATCTAATGTTATAAACATTAATGCCGCTACTAGAGAATAAGCACTTGTCAAAATTACGGTAAATATAACAGTTCTAGTTTTAATTAGAGCTATTGCAATACTGAGCATAATTGTCACTAAAAAAGCATTTATTAATAATTCAGAAATCATAAAATTTTTCCAATCTTTTTTCCTAGTGGAAGTATATTTTTTTGCCTTGCTAAATTTGCTGTTACATGACTTGTTACAGGACTAGTAAAAAAAATGAACACACCAATTAATATCAACTTAACTGTTATTAATGACCAACCAGTTTGAAAAATCATCCCTAAAATAAAAAACGCAGTACCGCCAGTATCAATCATACCAGCGGCATGAATTCTTGAAAATACATCTGGTAGCTTAATAAGTCCACAAGCGCCAATTATAATGGACAGAGAACCAATAAAAAAACAAATGCCTGTGAAAATATCTAATATCAATTCCACTTTTACTTATCTCCTCCCAAGGAGCCAGTGCTAAAAAGTTTTAAAACAGCAACTGTTCCTATAAAATTAATCAATGCATAAACAATTGCAATGTCTAAAAATTCTGGTCTACTTGAATAGAAACCATGAAGAGAAATCCCGATAACTATAACAGTGCCAAGACTATTAACTGCTAAAATTCTATCAAATGTAGTTTTGCCTAAAATAATTCTCACTAAAATGAGAATTCCTGTAATTGCACAGGCAATTAAACCAGCTAAAAACATTATTTCTTACCCTCTAACCAAGTTACTTTGTTGTCCATTTCATTTGTTCGAACATCATTTCCAAAATCAGAATTCAATGCATGTACCTCAAAAATATCCTTCTGCATTTTTGTTGTAACTGTTCCTGGTGTAAGTGTTATCGAGTTGGCATATATAACTTTTGCAACATCGGTGACTTGAGAAGCTTTGACGGTAAAAGTTTCAGGCTCAACTTTTCCGTTTATAATTACTTTTGCAGTACTTAAATTTGATTTCAATATTTCCTTAAATAACCATATCAAATAATTCAAAAGTCTTGGTATAAAAAATATTGGTAGACCTTCATCATCAATAAGCTTACCACGTTTAGCAACATAAACACAAAATGCACATGAAAATATACCTAGACTTATTATGAGGACACTATAGTGTCCTGACATCAATAACCATAAAGTAATTAGTATGAAAAAAAGGATTAATGATTTCATTAATTTAAACCTTCACTAAATTATTATTAATTTTTAACTAATGTTAGGTATTATTTCAATAACAGTTTTGATGGTTTTATGGTTTTGCAAAAGTTTCTACTTTTGTAATTTTTTTAATAATTCCCTTTTTTTTAAGGAAGTTACTAAAATTTGAGTAAGTTTTTAAATCATGTGCTTGTGGTCTTAGAGTAAACCTAGATATTGTATCTTTATAAGCTCTTTTATTTAATTCATCATCTAAACCTTTTCTATAAGAAGAAAAATCTTTCCATGTAGAAACTGGGTCATTAATAATTGTTAAAGTAGCTTTCTGGATTGCACTAAAAAACTTATCGAAAAGTGGGTTGTTTTTATTTTTTTTATTTGCAATGTATATTAGTTCTTCATAAGTAGGTACGCCGTGCTCTTCGGGATAGAAGGCTCTACCTGGATGATTAACAATGTCCATTTGATTGAGCTCAAAATTCCTAAATGCTCCAATTACTGCGTCAACCTTCTTTGCAATTAATGAAGGTGATAATGAAAAATTAATGTTCACTAAATCTACGTCAGACATTTTAAGGTTATATTTTTGAAGCATTCCAGATAATAGAGCTTCTTCAAATCCACCAACTGAAAATCCAACTTTTTTTCCTTTTAGATCTGAAATTACTCTAATAGGCCCATCTTTTAATACGACTAGGGAATTTAAAGGAACACTTACTAATGTTCCTACCCTTACAACTGGCAATCCTTGATCAACTTGAATATGTAGTTGTGGTTGATATGAAATTGCTAAGTCTAATTTACCAGCTGCAACTAATTTAGGAGGATCATTTGGATCAGCAGGCTCGATCATCTCAACGTCAAGGTTAAGATCTTTAAAAAAATTTCTTTTTTTAGCTATTATTATGGGAGCATGATCAGGGTTAATAAACCAATCAAGTCCTATGGTTAATTTTTCAGATGAAGCATTAACAATACTAGTGAAAGTTATCAGCAATATACTAAAAAGTATTTTTAAAATTATTTTCATTTGCGTCTCCCTCCGCTGGTTTTAACCAGATCAGGTTATAAGGGTTAATTTCTCAGCAAGACTAATGTCACGCACCCCTGGCAATTATTTTTATTACAAATAATATAGGAAAAATCAATGATAATTTATTTCCACCATACGTATCTACTTAGAACGTAATCTGTAATTTTATAGATAGTAATAGTCATAAAAATAAGAATTAATAGAGCGGCAAACATGTTATCAGTTTGCAATCTTGCATTACTGTATATCATAAAAGACCCAAGTCCAGTGCTTCCCCCAATCCATTCTCCAACCACTGCTCCAATTGGAGCAAAACAAGCAGCAACTCTAAGCCCAGAACATAATCCAGGTAAAGAAGAGGGAATTTTGATCTTCCAAAACAATTGAATTTTAGAGAGGTTTAATGTTTTCCCGGCGTCAATTAGTTCTTGAGGAACTTTATTTAAGGCATCTGTGAAATTAGATGTGATTGGAAAAAAAACTATCAAAACACCTATTACTATTTTACTAATCATTCCGTATCCAAGCCATAAAATTAACAATGGAGCTAGAGCAAAAACTGGAATTGCTTGGCTGGCAAGTAATATTGGCATTATCCATCTTTTTAATGTAACGGAAGAAGAAATTATCAAAGCTGTTGATATTCCAATTAGAGAGCCAATTGCTATAGACGCCAAAATTTCAATAAGTGTGTAGAATGCATGAATAATGAGTTCATCCCAGTTAACGTAAATTGATATAAATATTTTTGATGGAGGAGGGAGCATAAAAACAGGAAGCTGAAAAAATAAACAGCTTATTTCCCATATCACAAAAATAGTTGTTGCAATTAATATTCCTCTTATCATTGTAACCTTAGTAAGTAATTTTTATATCAATCATATATATATATTAAATATAAAAGAATGCAGAATTTTTTATTTACAAGTGATATTTTTAGAGGCTCTAGATATGAAAAAGGTCATCCCCTCGATATGGATAGAGTATGGCCAAGTGTAGAGCTTATAAGGCTTATGGGATGGGTAAAAGAAGATCAAATTATAAAAAATTCACCCGCGGATATCAGTGAGTTAATTAAATTTCATGATTTAGATTATGTAAAAGCATTAAAAAAGGCTGAAGAAGATCAAAATCTTCCAGATAATCTTAAGAAGAAATTTAATATTGGTATTGGAAATAATCCAATATTTAGAGAAGTTTTCTCAAGACCAGCAACTGCTGCTAAAGCCTCAATAAAAGCTGTTGAAATGATAGTGAACAAAAAGGCAAAAAAAATATTAAATATATCTGGTGGAACTCATCATGGAAGAAAGTCACAAGCCTTCGGATTTTGTTTTCTAAATGACTGTGTTTTAGCAATTCTAAGAGCCTTAGAATTTAATTTAAAAAATATCGTTTATGTAGATTTTGATGCTCATCATTGTGACGGAGTACAAGATGTTTTTTCTGAAAATGAAAATGTGTCAATTATATCAATACATGAAAAAAATAGATGGCCTAAAACTGGTAAATTTGAGGATAATAAACTTTTCAATGTAATGAACTTCCCTGTTAATGAGAATTTTAATGATAATGAAATGGACTATATAGTATCCAACGTTATTGTTCCTTTTTTAAAAATAAAGAAAGCTGATCTTTTAATAATTCAAGCTGGGGCTGATATGCTTGATGGTGATCCTCAGTCAAGAATTAGTCTGACAAATAATGCGTATTGGAAGGCAGTAAGGGATGTTCAGTCTCTCAATGAAAATGTTATAATTTTGGGTGGTGGTGGTTATAATCCATATTTAACAGCAAAGGCTTGGGCAGGTAATTGGGTTTTAATAAACGATAAAGAGGAGTGTTTAGACCAAGAGATGAAGCCACAGTGTTATGATTTTCTTAAATCTCTTACTTGGCATAATAGACGAGTTAAGAAAGGGATTCCTGATAAATGGATTAGTGCTTGGAGAGATGAATATAAAAATGCTTCAGTAGGTGATGAAATTTTATTTCTTGTAGATAAAATGTTAAAAATTAAAAAAATATGTTAAACAAAATTAAAATTACTATGTTGGGATTTTTTCTAACAATTCTTCCTAGTTCTTTATTTTCTGAAATTAATAGTCCAACATTCAAAAATATTATCTGTAGTGTAAATTTTGGTAATAAAAATGCTAAAGAGTTATCTTTAGAAATTGCTGACAATGAACAAAAAAGATTATATGGATTAATGAATAGAAAAGACATAAATTCTAATTCAGGGATGTTGTTTATTTGGGAAAATAGACAAATTCGAAATTTCTGGATGAAAAACACATATTTTAATTTAGATATATTTTTTTTGAATAACCAAGGTGAAATAATTGAGATTTATAAAAATGCTAAAGCATTTGATGAAACAAATATTAAAAGTCAAAATGAAGTAAATTTTGTGGTTGAATTAAAATCTGGAGAGCATCCGTTCCTAATAGGAGATAAATTTAACTGTCCATTTAAAGAATTATTGAAATAAATTGAATTTCTTTAAAGTAAAGCTTGATTTTGACGATTTCTAAAGTATAAATCGAATTGTTCGGGGCGTAGCGCAGCCTGGTAGCGCATCTGGTTTGGGACCAGAGGGTCGGGAGTTCGAATCTCTCCGCCCCGACCAAATTTTATTATTTATCTTCGGTTTTAGGCCATTATAGGTTTTTGGTCACCGATTAAGGTAACTCTATGCATAATCCTTTTAATAGTATTGTTATCAAAAGGTTCAACGGAATGCATTGTGCATCTATTATCCCACATCACAACATCATTATTATTCCAAATATGTTTGTAAACATATTTAGATTGAATTGAGTGTTCTATTAAGAAATCTAGCAATTCTCTTCCTACATTATCATCATATTCAACAATTTTCACCATTGTATGTGGCGACAAAAAGAGACTAGGTTTTTTAGTTAAAGGGTGTTTTCTTACTAATGGATGAATAACAGGATCGAGTTTATCATAATACCCTTTGTTTTTTCTTTTACTAAGTTCTTCAGATAAACTTATTATGAAGTCGTGATCATGCACTACTGTTAAGTTTTTTATTTTCTGTTTCATCGACTCTTCTAGGTCATCATAAGCTTTATACATATTTGCAAATAAAGTGTTTCCTCCTTTATTTGTAGTAGAAATACCATGAAGAATTGACCCATTACTTGGTATTTTTCTAAATGAACTATCAGTATGCCAAAGCCAGGATTGTTTCAAATATTGCCAAGAAGTTTCTTTGTTAGGAATAATATTACCCTTTTCATCAACATTTGAGACTCTATAAATTTGAGGATTTTTTGATGATCTATGAGATAAAGAAGGGTGAACTTCTAGTTCACCAAATCTTTTCCCAAATTCAATATGATCTTCATCAGAAATATTTTGATTAGGAAATTCAATTACTAAATATTCAAGCCATAATTTTTTTATATTTTGAAAAGTATAGTTATCTATATTTGAGAGATCAACCCCTTCAATTGAAATACCTATATTCTCATGTAATTTTTTTACATTCAAAATAAGATCCCCCTTTGATGTGTTGTTAAAATATCTTATTTTAATTTAATTAGTAGATCAGCGGTACGTCTCTGGTTTGCTACAACACGTTCCCGATCTGCTTGTATGCGTTCACGTCGTTTAGCAATGTCATCACCAAGTTCTAAGATGCCTTTTGTATCGTTCTCGACACGATTTACCAAATCATTAGCGTCCTTCTCTGCTATATTTGCTCTTTCTAGCAGTTTGTCTAATCGCTCGGTATTAGATTTTACAAATTGTGCATTTGCATTTGAAGTTGCCTTTCTCATTTGCTTAGCAATAGATCCATCAGCCCAGTCAGCATTTTCAGAAATCATGGTATCACCTTGTTCAACCACTGACTCATTTGCTTCAGTAATCAAACCGTTAACTGACTGCAACATCTGATTTACTTCAATCATTTTTGTAGCAATGTCACGTAGAGTATCATTGAGGTCAGTGCGGTTTTCAAGTTGTTCAATCCTAACTTGATTTGACATTCTAACCTTGAAATTATTTTGAACATCAGATGAGGGTTCTAGTGCTTCAAGCATTGCCATTCGACAGCCATAAAGATCATTGACATTGTCAATTGCTATTGATCGGTTGCCCATAAAAGCAGAAGTAAAATTTCTTTGTAGCAAGGAACGATTTTCCTCAATATCAGCCAGTAAAAGCATGAGTTCAGCGTATGTCGTAGACACTTCTGCATCCAGCTCAAAAATCCTACGTCTGTTTTTACGAATATTCGTTTTATTTTCAGATATTAAATCAGTTTTTTTTGCCATGGTTTCACCTATTATTCTGTAATTTCCTCTAACTCTGTGTGATCATCATCCTGGAGTTCATGTTTAGTGGATTTCTTTAGTTTGTTCATATAGATTATCCCTTTATTTGGCTCTGATAAGTCGCAGAAGCGATAAATAAAATCGAATATATTCTCAGCTTGGTCAGCTGTTACTACAACATGAAATTGTTCTACATCAAAAGAACCTGAAACACCTGAAACAGTTTTCTGCCCGATCATTGTGCCAGCCACATTGTAAAAGTAAACTTCATTTATATTACGTTTCATTAGCTCAGGGATTAACTTGTCAGTACCACCTTCATACAATATACCTGAAATTAACCAAGTGTAATCAAGATAGTTTACCCTAGGATCCGTTTTCATTTCAGGAAAAACCATCTTACGAACCTACATATTTAGATAAAATGGAAGGTGGAACGTAGGTGGCAGCCTGCATTAGAGGAGTGGCGTACATGAAACCCATACCAGGCGTATCCAACTTTCCAGCTAAAAACATTCGTTCAAAAACTCTATCTACTTCATCACTTGAAACCATAACATTGACGACATCTCTTTCGGCATCTACAGCAACACCCAAAGCTCCTAATCTTTCGCGAATTCCCACACCCATTGCGCCATGCACAGTTGATCCTTGAATTCCTACCTCTAGTAAAGCGTCAGTAATGATTTCACCATAACCATGTTGAACAACTGCGGTAATTAGTGTTGCTTCAGTTAATGTGGTAAATGAACGTTTCATTTTGTTTCTCCTTCAAGAGCAAGCTCACGAGCAATGCGTCGCTCCTCACGTTTCACTTTAAATTGTACATAAATACCAAGTGTCAAAACTGCGACAATAGGGCAAATTGATGCTGCAGCTAAAATTCCAAATCCATCTGTTGAGCCAAGCGCATTTCCAAATCCTAGACCCATCGCAAGCACTAATGGAACAGTTACAGGCCCAGTAGTCACACCTGCAGAGTCCCAACCAACATTGACAAATTCTTCAGTCGATAAAAGAGTTAATATCAATCCGAGGGTGTAGCCAGGTATTAAAATATACATTATATGAAACCCATATATAAGCTTTAAAACACCTAGCATAATTCCAGTACCCACACCAAATGCGACAGCTATCATTAACATGGATTTTTTAAATGCACCGTTTGTTAAATTCTGCACTGTCATCCCAAGGGCATTCAGAGCAGGCTCTGCAAGAGTGGCTGAAAGACCGAGAACCCAAGCAAACAAACCCGCAATCCCGACACCTACAGTCATGCTATAAAGCGGACTTGCTGTGATTGCATCAATTGATGTAAAAGCACCTGCAATCAATCCGCCTGATTGATCTCCGAGTTTCGCTAAACCGTAGGTTAAACCAATATTAAAAATACACATTCCAACGACTGCTAGTATAATTCCATAGTAGGTGATGAAGGCATTTTTCAACTTTTCTCGCAAAATTACTAATAGTACCACTGCTAAGAAAATTACCAATGGTACAATGGCTCGTACACCTAAAATTACTTCTGTCCAAGGAGTAACTTCATACCATTGTGGCTGAGAGGTTGCAGTCTGAGCGGCTAATTTTATTTCAGCTGCCTTTTCGATAATCAGTTCAGCAGGAACTGTGTAAGCAGTATAAAAGCTTAGTATCAACACGCCCAGGATTGGGAACACTGATGCCAATGTCACAATACCAAACCCGGATAATGAAGAATCTGCACCTTTACCAGCTGCTGCAGCGACACCAATACCAAGTGCAAGGACTAATGGTACTGTTACTGGACCAGTTGTAACTGCCCCACAATCCCAAGCTAAACCAACAATTTTAGTTAGTTCAGGGTCCATGAAAGCAATAATACTCAAAATTAAAGTAGGGGTAACGCTCATAAAAATCATTGGCTTTAAACTCCAGCCACGTAAGAACCTTACTGTCCCCAAAACTGCTGCTAAACCGACGCCAAGTCCAACTAGTAAAACAGTCGCACCAGAACGATCATTTAGTAGTGTAAATAAATAAGGTGCTTGTTCTGGATTGACAATTGATCCAGCTACCTGTAATGCGCCAATTGCTGGCTCGGCAAATGTTACACCTATCCCTAACAGGAATGCGATAAATAGTACGCCAGCCAATGGTAATTTACGAGGTAGAGTGTTACCAATTATCTCACCGAAAGGCATAAGCCCAAGCTTCAGGCCCTCCATAAACATCATCAGGCCAATCATAACAGCAAATAATCCGCCTGCAATTATACTTGCGTCCATAACAGGTGTTTGAAGAACTAAATATTGGAAAAGTGCCAAATAAATTGCCAGTGGAACAACTGCACGTGCCTGATCAATAAATCTTGTAGACAAATATGGTTGCAGAATTTTAAATATATCACCGCCGCCCAATTTCATCTTTGGAACAGGTTGTGGATGTTCATTACCATGACGATCAAACAATGGCTCTGGCATTAATTCTTGGTATGGAATTTTTTGACTGTCG
>CACNEF010000016.1 GCA_902619485.1 uncultured SAR116 cluster alpha proteobacterium | reverse complement strand
AGCAAATTTTCTAGTTAAAGATTATGATTATATGTGTGATAACCCCGATCTAATTTATCCCTTACTTAGTGGTTTAAGAAAAAGACTGAGTAAAAAATTAATTGATAGTTGGGAAGATTTAATTTTAAAAAAAAATTGGAAAGAGCTTACTAAGAGTTTTTTACAAAATCATTATGACCCGTCTTACTCCTCTAATACAATTAAAAATGACCGTAAAATAATAAAACTCATAAATGCTAAATCTTTAAGTCATTCAGAAATTTCTAAAATAGCAAAAAAAATTTTAAAAAATAATTAATCTTCAACACTTTGAATTGTTTTATTAAATTGTTGCATTTTATAATAATTAGATTAAAAACAAACAAATGAGTAATCGATATATTCCCCGGTAGCTCAGCGGTAGAGCAGACGACTGTTAATCGTCTGGCCGGCGGTTCGAATCCGTCCCGGGGAGCCATTATTTACATAACTTTTCCCAAGAATCTACAATTTCGTGAAAATTCACTTCCTTAAGATATTTTGAAATTAATTCGGGTTTATTCATAAATTTATTATCAGCATAAAAAAGTAATAAACTTATTTCAGCTTCTAATAATTTACACTCTGTTTCAAACTTTTTATTAACAACCTTATCATCAATTTTTTCTGCATAGGTAGGAGAATTTGAAAATAAAATAAACAAAAATACTGTAAATAGTATCATCTTAATTACACAATATTAATTATAAAAGTTTTAATGCAATATAACCTACAAAAATATATCTTAGTACTTTTGAGATTGAAACTATAATTATAAATATAATTAAAGGAAAACGAAACATACCTGCAACAATTGTTAGTGGGTCTCCAATTATAGGAACCCAACAAAGAAATAAAGACCATTTACCATATTTTAAATACCATGAAGAAGCCTTATCCAATTGTTTCTTTGAAAAAGGAAACCAACTTTTGTTAATAAATTTTGTTATATATAATCCTAAGAACCAATTTACAATTGAACCTAATATATTACCAAGGCTTGCAAAGAAAATGAGCAAAAACTGGGAATATTTTTCTAATAGAAAAAGAGTTGTTAATGTTATTTCAGAATGTCCAGGAAGTATTGTCGAAGACACAAACGAAGAAATAAAAAGACTAGTATAAGCTTCTAACGAATTCATTAATTTAGCTTTTCTATTTTAACTACTAATTCTTCCCATTTTTTTTCTTCTTCAGTGATAAGATTTATTAGAGTTTTTAATTCAATATTAACTTCCTGAATACGTTTTTGATTATTAGCTTCGTAAAAATTTTCAAGCAACATTTCATCTTCTAAAATACTTTTTTGTTTTTCATATTTTGAAATTTTGTTTTCACAATTTGTTAAAAGTTTTTTTAAATATTTAGTGCTAGATGTCTTAGATTGATTGTTTACTATGTTTTTACTGCTAACTTCCTTATGTTTGCCTTTAATTGTATTATTATTTAGAACTACTTTTTTATATTCATTAATATCACCTAAAAATTCAGACACATTTCCATCTTTAATGATAAGAAGACGATCAACTAATCTTTCTACCAGAAAAGCATCATGAGTTACTAATATTAAAGATCCTGTATAATCATTTAAAGCCATTATAAGCGCTTCCCTACTCTCAACATCTAAATGATTAGTAGGCTCATCAAGAATTAGCAAATCAGGTTTTTCAATAACAACTAAAAGCAGCAATAATCTAGCTTTTTGTCCGCCAGACAATCTTTTTACTTCTATATCCATTGTATCTTGTGTAAAACCAACTGAACCTAGTTTAGCTCTAATCTTAGAAGGTACTTCTTTGTCCAGTTTTGAATATAAATGTTCAAAGGGTGTTTCATTTGACCTTAATTCGTCTAGTTGATGTTGTGCAAAATATCCAATTTTTAATTTTTTGGGATAATTTAATTTTCCTTTCATTGAATGTAGTTTTTTTGCTATCAATTTTGATAAAGTAGACTTACCTTCTCCGTTTACTCCTAAAAGGGCAATGCGATCATCTGGATCTATACTTAAATTTATATTTTTTAAAATTGGAATGTTATTATATCCAACTGATGCCTGTTCAATAGTAATTAGTGGTGGAGCAAATTTTGTATTTTTTTCAAAATTGAAGGTAGGAACTTTCTGATTTTCTTCAATTATAATAGGTTTCATTTTTTCTAAAATTTTAATTCTTGATTGAGCCTGTTTAGCCTTAGAGGCTTTAGCTTTAAAACGATTAATAAAGCTTTCCAAATGGGCTCTTTGGGCATCTTGTTTATTTTTTTGAGATATTTTTTGCTCTAATTGAACTCTTCTTTCGTTATCAAAAAAATCATAATTACCATTATAAAAAATTAATTTTTTGTGTGATAAATGTAATATGCTAGTTACTGATTTATTAAGTAAATTCCTATCATGAGAAATTACCAAAGCTGTGTTTTTAAATCTTTGTAAGTAGTTTTCTAACCAAACAGAACCTTCAAAATCTAGATAGTTTGTGGGTTCATCAAGTAAAAGTAATTCTGGATTAGAAAACAATACACTTGCTAATGCAACACGCATTCTCCAACCACCGGAAAAACTAGAGCATGGTCTAACGAGATCTTCTTTACTAAACCCCAGACCATTTAAAATTGAAGATGCCCTAGCTTCAGCAGAGTATGCATTAATATCAGACAACCTAGTATAAATTTCTGCAATTTTGTTTGGATCTTTTTCTATTTGAGCATTTTGTAAAAGTTTTGACCTTTCAATATCAGCCTCTAAAACTGTGTCCAATAATGTCACTTCAGTTGATGGAGCTTCTTGTGAAACATAGCCAATCTTATAATTTTTTGGCACCTCGATCACCCCAGCGTCTAAAATAATTTCATTTAAAATTAATTTGAATAGAGTTGTTTTTCCAGCTCCATTGCTTCCAACAACACCCACCTTATGTCCAGTAGGAACAAATCCAGACGCATTTTCAAAAAGTGGGACTCCCCCTATAGAAAAGTAAATATTTTTAAAATTAATCATTTTAAATTTTCTATATTAAATTAATATATTTTTTGTATATATAATAATGTTTATTAGTTAAGTAAAATTTATGAAAAATAATATTAAAATTGATTTTGTTGACACTGTTGGAAATACACCACTAATTAAATTAAAAAAAGCTAGTGAAATTACTGGTTGTGAAATTTATGGGAAAGCAGAGTTTCTTAACCCAGGCTCATCTATAAAAGACAGAGCTGCCAAAGGTATTGTTTTAGATGCAATAGAAAAAAAACAATTATTGCCAGGAGGTATAATTGTTGAGGGAACTGCCGGCAACACAGGTATCGGCCTAGGACTAGTTGGAAATTCATTAGGCTATAAAACTTTGATTGTTATGCCTGAAACACAAAGTCAGGAAAAAAAAGATGCTTTAAGATTGATTGGATGTGAATTAAAATTAGTCCCTGCTTTGCCTTATTCAAATCCTGGAAATTACATAAGACAATCACAACAAATTGCTGAAGATTTGTCCAAAACACATGAAAATGGGGTTCTTTGGGCCAATCAGTTTGATAATGTAGCAAATCAAATGTCTCATTATAACTCCACAGGGCCTGAAATATGGGAACAAACAGATGGTAAAGTAGATGCTTTTACTTGTGCAGTTGGTACAGGAGGAACTTTATCTGGTACGGGATTGTTTTTAAAAGAAAAAAATAAAAAAATTAAAATAGCTTTGTCTGACCCTTTTGGCTCTGGTTTATACAACTATTATCAAAATGGAGAAATGAAAGCAGAAGGAAACTCTATAACAGAGGGTATTGGTCAAGGTAGAGTTACTAAAAATTTAGAAAATTGTCCTTTAGATTTATCTTTTAGAATAAGCGATAACGATGCGCTCACTATTATGTTTGATTTACTAAAAGATGAAGGTTTATTTCTTGGAGGATCAAGTGGTATCAACGTAGCTGGAGCCATGAAATTAGCAAAAGAACTTGGTCCAGGACATACTATTGTAACGATTTTATGTGATTCAGGACAAAGATATCAATCTAAAATATGGAACCCTGAATTTTTAAAATCAAAGGATTTAGTAGTCCCTAATTGGCTGTAAATGGAGAAATATTTTGAACAACTCTTTATTCATAGAACCTAACACACTAAAAAATAAAATTAATAAGCCAAATATAAAAATATTAGATGCTACGTTTTTTCTTCCAGACTCTGGTTTAAATGCTGAGGAAGAATATCAAAAAGAACACATTCCAAATTCAGTTTTTTTTGATGTCAATAAGATTGCAGATCCAAAAAATCCTTTACCTCACATGATCCCATCAAAAGATCTTTTTTCAGATATGATGCAAAACCTAGGACTTAATAATGAAGATGAAATTGTTATTTACGATAATTCACCGTTGTTGTCTTCGGCTCGAGCATGGTTTTTACTTAGATATTTTGGTCATAAAAATATTTTAATCTTAAATGGTGGGTTAAAAAATTGGAAAAAAAGTGGCGGAGAAACAACCGTAAAAAAAACAATGATTTCTAAAGGCAATTTTGTAAGTAAAACTGAAAAAAAAGACCTAGTTGTAAATTTAGAGGAAATGATTTCTATTTCAAAAAATAATTCAAAAGTAATTTTAGATGCTAGATCTTATAAAAGGTTTATTGGTGAAGCAAAAGAACCAAGACCAGGATTACAATCTGGACATATTCCAAATTCTAAAAGTTTACCTTCATCTGAATTACTAACAAATGATGGTTTTCTAAAATCAATTGAAGAGTTAGATAAGCTTTTTTCAAATAATGACATTGATACATCACAGGATATAATTGCAACTTGTGGATCTGGAGTATCTGCATGTGTTATATCAGTTGCACTTTATTGTTTAGGTAAAGAGCACATTCCTATTTATGACGGCTCTTGGACAGAGTGGGCTACATCTGGACAAAAAATACAAACAGGAAATTAGACTTAAGTCTAATGATTAAGAATTTGGCTTAAGAAAAGTTTAGTTCTATCATTTTTAGGATTATTAAAAAAATTCTTAGGGTCATTCTGCTCTATGATTTCACCCTCATCCATGAAAATAACACTATCTGCAACTTTTTTTGCAAAACCCATTTCATGAGTAACAACTAACATGGTCATTCCAGTTTCAGCTAATTCTATCATAGTATCTAAAACTTCTTTTATCATTTCTGGATCAAGAGCAGATGTTGGTTCATCAAATAACATTATTTTTGGTTGCATGCATAATGATCTTGCAATGGCAACTCTTTGTTGTTGACCTCCAGATAATTGTCCGGGGAACTTAAGAGCTTGCTCAGGAATTTTAACTCTAGTTAATAATTCCATTGCTAATTCCTCAGCTTCTTTTTTTGGAAGTTTTTTAACCCAAATTGGAGCCAAAGTACAATTTTCAATTACAGTTAAATGAGGAAAAAGATTGAAGGACTGAAATACCATTCCAACGTCACTTCTTATGGCTTCAAGATTTTTTAAGTCTCCAGTTAATTGAACATTATTTACAATAATATCACCTTGTTGATGAACTTCTAATCTGTTTATACATCTAATCAGTGTAGATTTTCCAGACCCAGATGGTCCACAAATAACTATCCGTTCACCTTGATTTACACCCAAAGAAATATTTTTTAGTACGTGAAAGTTACCAAACCATTTATGCATTTCTTTTATTTCAATGACTGGTTTTGATGATTTATTTTTATTTACTACCATTTTATTCTCACTTTTTATCAGTGTTTAATTTATTTTCAAGCCACAAGGAATAACGAGACATAGCAAAACAACTTACAAAAAAGAACAAGGCTACAAATAGATAAGTTTCAGTAGATAAACCATTCCATTTTGTATCAGCAAGTGCTGCTCTTCCAATACCAAGTGGATCTAACAATCCTATCACCACAACCAGAGTTGTATCTTTATATAAACCTATAAAGGTGTTTACAATACCCGGTATTGAAATCTTTAGTGCTTGAGGAAGAGTTATAAATCTTGTTTTTTGCCAATAATTCATCCCTAATGCGTCTGCAGCTTCATACTGACCCTTAGGAATAGCTTGAATACCACCTCTTATCACTTCAGCTATGTAAGCAGCAGAGAAAAAAGTAAACATAATTATAACTCTTACTAAAATGCTAAAATTAGTTCCGGGTGGAAGAAAATAATTTAGCATCGAAGAAGCAACAAAAAGTAGTGTTATTAGAGGGACACCTCTCATAAACTCAATAAAACAAACACTTAATGTTCTAACTACTGTTAAATTCGATTGTCTTCCCAATGCTAATAAAATTCCAAGTGGCAATGAACAAACAATGCCGCAAACACCTAAAATAACTGTGAGCATGAAGCCACCAAAAAGACTATATTCAATTTTCTGAAGACCAAAATAACCACCCATAATTAACACAAATGCAAAAAATGGATAAAATACACTGAAATACAATAACCACTTTCTTTTTGGTATATCGGGATACAGTAAAGGTGCAAATGCTACAAACATTGTTAAAAATGTTATGTCAATCCTCCACCTTTCAGTTTCAGGGTAAAACCCATAAACAAACTGACCTACTCTTCTTGTTATAACTGCCCAACAAGCGCCATTATCTATTTTTCTACACGCAATTTTAGAATCAGCGTCAAAAACGGCGTCCAAGAAAAACCAGCCTATTATTCCATCAATTAAATAGTACAGTAGTACAACTGATATAATTGTAAGTAGAGAGTTACTTATGGATGAAAATAAATTTTGTTTAATCCATCCATATACCCCAACTGTGCCAGGAGGAGGAGGAAGATCAGGATAGTTTCCTGGTTTATAAGTCTTTTCACTCATCTTATCTTCCTACCAATTTTACTTTGCTATTATACCAGTTCATTAGAGCAGATATACTTAGTGAAACGGATAAATAAATTAGCATTACAATAAGCATAGTTTCCATTTCTCTTCCAGTTTGGTTAAGAGATATACCACCAAGTGTGGCAACGAGATCCATATAACCTATAGCGATGGCTAGAGATGAATTTTTTGTTAAGTTTAAATATTGACTTGTTAATGGCGGAATTATTACTCTTCTAGCTTGCGGTAGTATGACTAAATTCATTACTTTCGAAGGCTTTAAGCCTATTGATTCAGCCGCCTCTCTTTGGCCCTTATCTATAGCTAAAATTCCTGCTCTAACTATTTCAGCAATAAAAGCAGCAGTATAAATTCCTAAAGCAAAAGTTAGTGCCGCTAACTCAGGGCTCATATGCATTCCACCTCTAAAATTAAAACCTTTTAATGCAGGAATCTCCAATGAAACAGGCATCCCTGAAATAAAAAAGGCGATTAATGGCAGAAAACAAATAACTGAAACATTAATCCAAAACACTGGATATTGAATGCCGGTTAAATCTTGTTTTCTTTTGCAATATTTAGCAAATAAAATTGAAAAGATAATTGCAATGACAAAGAACAAATAAACAAGTTCGATGCCAGTTTCTGTTAGTGGTTTAGGTATGTAAAAGCCTCTATTAGATAAAAATGTAACCTCACCTAAGCTAATTGCCTTTCTTGGATGAGGAAGAGTATTTATTATGATACCATGCCACAAAAGAATATGTAATAAAATTGGGACATTTCTGGTAAATTCTACGTACCAATAAGCAATTTTACTTGCCAGCCAATTTTTTGATAATCTTATTATTCCTAGAGCAATACCTAAAACAGTTGCTAAAATAATCCCAAAAAATGCAACTAATCCTGTATTAAGTAGTCCAACAATACCTGCTCGTAAATGACTGTCTCTATTGTTGTAGTCGATCAAATATTGATTAATATCATATCCAGCAGGAATAAATAAAAATTCAAAACTAATATCTTTACCAAGAGCTTCAAAGTTAGCATTCACATTCATTACTAACCAAGAGATGAACCATCCTAAAAAAAATAGAACAATTATTTGGACTATTAACTCTCTACTTTTCTCATTGCGCCAAATATTAGAAAAAAAAGTCATCAAACAGTCTTATATTTTTGGATAAATTAAGGTTCACTGCGTCTATTAATTAGACGCAGTGAAAAATATTTTATTTAATTGGTGGGATGTAGTGTAAACCACCGTCTCTATAAAGAGCATTCATACCTCTTTTGATAGTAAGAGGAAAAAGATGCTTTTCGAAACTTTCCTGATAATTTCCAACTTGACTAATAACGTTTACAGCCCAGTCAGCAGATAATCCAAGTTTTGATAAACCTTGCAATGGATCTTTACCAAGTAATCTGTTTATTTCCTTGTCTTTATTGTCCTTAGCAGCAAGTTCTTTAACGTTTTTAGATGTTATACCTTTTTCTTCACCAGCCATCATCGCTCTTAATACCCAAGCTACAATATCTGCCCATTGGTCATCACCATGTCTTACAACTGGTCCTAACGGCTCTTTTGAAACAATTTCAGGTAAAACCATATGATCAGATGGGTTATCAAAACTCATCATTGTAGCATATAGTCCAGATGCATCAGTGGTGTAAACGTCGCATCTTCCTGCTTTATAAAGTTCTTGAGCTTCAGCATTAGTCTCAATTGGAACAGGGTTATATTTGATGTTGTTACCTGCAAAAAATTCAGCCAGATTTAATTCTGTAGTAGTACCAGTTTGGATGCAAACAGAAGCACCATCTAATCCCTTAGCTGATTTTACACCTAATGCCTTAGGAACCATAAATCCTTGACCATCATAGTAGTTTACACCAATGAATGTCTGGGATAAATCCACATCTCTTGAAAAAGTCCAAGTTGTATTTCTGGACAATAACTCACCCTCACCAGCAGCTAGTTTTGTAAAACGTGTCTTACCTGTAGCTGTTGTGTAATTAACCTTATCTGCATCGCCTAGTGTTGCAGCGGCAACAGCTCTACAAAAATCAACGTCAAATCCAGTCCAATTACCCTTATCGTCTGGCGCAGCAAAACCAGCTAAGCCTGTATTAATAATACAGTTTAACTTTCCTCTTGCTCTTACATCGTCTAATGTGCTTGCAAGTACAGAACCAGCAAACATCACTCCAGCAGTTACACCTGCTAAAAGCATTTTAGTTTTCATATTATTTCTCCACTAATAAAGTTTTCCATGTTAAACATGAATTTTGTAGTACTTTCCTTCTTATTTAGTATAGTTTCAAGATAAAAATAAAAAAATTTTTACTTTAAACTTAAAAGATTGATATTTTTTTATTTTTTAAAACTAAGAATTTGATTTAGAAAATAATAAATGAAAAAAAATCTTAAAAATTATAATACAGAGACAATAACCTCGCACTCAGGGAAAAATCCTTCTGAAAATCACGGAATCCCAGCCCCACCTTTATATAGAACTAGCACAATTTTAAGTCCTAAAATGGATAATTATAGAAATAGAACAGGAAAATATACCTATGGAAGAAATGGAACCCCTACTTCAGACTCACTAATTAGTGCAATTTCAGATCTTTATAAAGCTGAGGGATGTATATTAGCTCCCTCAGGAATGGGGGCAATTACAATTGGATTAATGTCAGTTTTAAAGGCAAAAGATCACATTTTGATTCCTGATTCTGTCTATGGTTCAGCAAGAAGATTTGTTCAAGAAGAATTTCCTAGACTAGACATAGAATTTGAATTTTATAATTCACGTGACCTCGATCACCTAGAAGCATTAATAAAAAATAATACAAAAGCTATATATATAGAAAGCCCTGGAACTTATACTTTCGAAATAATTGACATTAAAAGGGTCGTTGAAATTTGTAAAAAAAATAATTTAAAATCTTTGATAGATAACACGTGGGCAACTGCAATATATTTTAATCCATTCAATTTTGGAGTAGATATTGTAATAGAAGCAATTACAAAATACATCTCTGGTCATTCTGACATTATGATGGGTGTTGTTTTGGGTAATAACGAAGATTTGATTGCACTCCAAAGATGGTCAAAAAATACAGGTAATTATGTAAGTCCTGATGATATTTATATGTCTTTAAGAGGTCTAAGAACTCTTCCTTTAAGATTAAAAAAATCATCACAAAATAGTTTAAAAATTGCTAAATTTTTAGAAGCTAAAAACATAATAAAAACAGTCTTTCATCCTGCTCTTGAACAACACCCAGACCATGAACTCTGGAAGAGGGACTTTAAAGGTGCATCAGGACTGTTTGCTATTGAATTTCATGATAATGTATATAAAGAAGCTATTGATATAATAGCTGATAATTGTAAAATTTTTGGAATTGGTTCTTCTTGGGGAGGTTATTCTAGTCTGTTATCTACAATGAAAGTTTCAGAAAACAGAAATTTAAAATCAAGTTATGTTCCAACAGGTAACTATTTAAGAATTTATACAGGTAGTGAAGATACTGAGGACCTGATTGAAGATTTAAACGTTGGATTTGAGAAAATTTAAAAAGGTAACCTATTAATAATTAAATAAGTTGTTCTTCACCTAAAACAGTTGTTCTTCTCATATCTCTATTCTCTTTTAAATCGTCAAATGCTCTAGCTCTGTGCATGGTTTGTCTGTTATCCCAAATAATTAGGTCATTTTGAGACCATTTATGAACATATTTAAATTGTGTTTGAGTAGCGTATTCAATTAAATCATTTATAAAACACATCGAGTCAGGTCTTATCCAATCTCTAATCTTTCCAATATGACTAGAAAGAAAGATTGTTTTTCTTTTAGTCAAATTGTTCATTCTAACAAGAGGTTGCTCAACAGGTGTGAAATTTTTAATTTCTTCTGAAGATAACTCTTTAGTCATATCAAAACCTAATCTTTGTCGTGAATAAATCAAAGAATGTTCACAAATCATATTTTTAATTTTTGTTTTAGTATTATTATCAAGACAATCATATGCATCTCTCATATCAGCAAATTCAGTATTACCTCCTTCTTTAGATATGTTCCTTGCAGATAACAGAGAGTATTTTGCTGGAATTTTTTTGAAAGAGCTATCAGTATGCCATAGCCTATTTCCTAAATTAAATATCCTTCGTGGATCATCTTTTGTAAAAGGTTTGTTATTTTTATCTAGATTAGATACATCTGCTAAATCTGCAGACAATCTTCTATCTTTAGCTTTTGTAATATTTGATTTTTTACCTGATGCTTCTATTTCACCAAAATATCTAGTAAATCTCACTTGCTCGTCATCATTTATATTTTGATTTTTAAATACTAACACAGATAATTTATTTATTGCTTCGTCAATCTTTTCTACTAATTCTTTATTTAATTCTTTTTTTAAATCAACCCCAGAGACAAATCCTACAAAGTTTGGAAAGTTTTCTCTTGTTTGTATTTCCATCTTAATCTCCTCCTAGATCCTAATGAAAAAAAATTAGTATTTATTTATAATTAATTATAAAATACGACTTGTAAAATCAAAAAAGAGAAATTTATGAGTTTAATCAGATTGAATGTTATATTAACCCTTTTAATTTTATCATTTTTACTTCTAAGTGTTAAAACTTATGCTGTCCAAGAATTAAAAGGAGCTTGGTTTGAATGCGAGTTTTCTGGCAAAACCAGTAAACCAACTGATGATTGCAATATGTTAGACAATGATGGTTTTATATTTAATGAGAACATTGCTAAACATATATCAGTTGTAGATAGTCAAGAACCAAATTGTAAAAAAAGTAAATTTGGTCAATGTTTTCAGAGTGATTTAAAATTTGTAACAGTAAGGAAAGGAAGACAAGACAAAGTAGATTTTCAAAATGGAAAGCTGATTTTAACTTTTTTAGGTTGTGGACAAGTTTTTCATTTGAAAGATAAAATTAAATACGTGGAAGCTGCTCCAGACAATAAAAAATGTTTTTGGGCTGGTAAAAAAGTCTTTTATCTAAAAAAATATAATGGAAAATTAATATTTAAAAAATAGTAATGTAGTAATATGTATATCTTAAAACAAACAAATCTTCTTAAATTTGGATTAATTACTGTTGGAATAATAATTGCTCTATTTTGTTTCTATGTGATTGTCGGCTTTTTAGGCATTCAATTTTTAATGGAACCTTATCAATACGGAACTTTTTTTGCTTGGGTAATAATTTTATTTAGTATTTTCTATAGATTTACGTTCTTACTTTTAACAATAGGTGTGTTTTTTGGCATAATTAATGTTTTAGAATGGCATCTGATATTTGCAGTCTTGTTTACTTTGCCAAGCCTTCTATTTATCTTTCCAAAACAAATCCTTAATTTTAAAATAAAAACAAAAAATACCTCAAAACCTCAAAAAGATAATTTTAATGAATTTTCAAATACAAATTTAAAACAAAATATGAACAGATTTAAGAGTAAATCTCAAACAAGTGAGGTAATTGATGGTGAATATGAAGTTATAAAAGATAGTGAAAATAAAAAAAATTAGTCATTTAATTTGATATGAATTGATTCTTGTGAGTTAAGATCAAATGCAACCATACCTCCGCTTGATGTAGACAAACCGGTAAAAGCTAAAATATTAACATAGTGTGTAACTAATAAATATGGTCCACCCAATTTATCAAAGCTATTAACTAAATTATTTAATTTTATTAATGTTAATTTTCTATCAGCATATTTTTCGTAGAAGGAATTTAAACCTTCATGTGTCTTAAATTCTCCGATATTCATATTTAAGGCTGTGTCTTTACACCTACACCAAAAACTTGAATATATTTTTGAAAATTTAATACCTATTTTTTTTAAAGTGTTACCAAGCATCCTACTTTGGACTATACCTACTTGATCAAGATTTCTTTGGGTTGAACAATCATTAAAGTTAAAATTTGAAGGATCTCCATTACCTGGAGCTAGGGCATGTCTTAAAAAAATAGCTTTGTCCATATCATGATTTTTGAGTTTTTCTAATGATATGAAACTTTCTTCAGAATATGAGACAGTAATTAAAAAAAAAGAAAATAAAATCGTAAAAATTATCTTTTTCAACACCAATTATTTCCTATTTAGTTAATTAATTTGACTTTTTTACAGTTTCTCTTTTTATAATTAAAAAAGAAGAAAATACAATTATAACAGTTCCTAAAAAGAATGTTGTTGAAATAACTTCATCAAAAATAAAAATACCAACTACTATTCCAATAGGAACTGATATATATCTTAAAGGAGCTAATAAACTGACTGGCGCCATCTTTAGACTGTAAGCTAAAAAAAACTGTTGAAAACTTGACATAATACCAATAAGTACCAAAAACATAATCAATGAATTATTTTTTGGTAACTCAGTTTGATTAAACAAACAAATAAATAAAAATACGATCGTACCAATAATATTGTACCAAAGAGCTGTAGTGGTGGGATGATCTGTTTTACCCAACTTTCTAACATAAATTGTCATTAAAGCACCAAAAAATGGAGATAAAACACCTAGAATAATACCAAAATTTTTCCATTCTTCTGAAAAAGGATTCAGTATTAGTAAAACACCAATAAACCCAACTAAAGCTGTTATTTTTCTATACCAACCAACTACCTCCTTTATTACAATTGGTGCGAGTAAAGCAACAAATAAAGGCATTGTTTGAAGTAAAGTAGTCATTAGACTAAGATCTATAAATTTTAATGCTGCAAATAAACATCCAAATGACCCTAATCCAGTAAATATTCTAATTGCTAAAGTTGATTTAGATACAACGTAAAAAGCTTTTGATTTTCTTTGATAAATTGACGTAATTAAAAGTAGAGGTATGGAAAATAAATATCTAAAAAATAGAATCATAAATACAGACAATTCTACTGAAATAAACTTTACAATGCTTGCAATGGTTATTGTACAAATAACTTCGGCAATAGAAAAAGATATACCTAGTGATATTTCAGATTTTTTATTTATTAAAGACATCTAAATTTAAAAATTTAAAATTAGTAGAAAAAAACTGGATTTAAATTCAAGATGTGACATCCCATAGGTAAAGTTAAAATATATTAAATTATTGTAACTACTGACTTTTTTTCCTTACAGATCTGATTAATCTTGAAAACTAAAATCTTAACTTTTACAAAAATAAAGTCAAATTTTAGAGCACTATTTTGATCGATAAGAAACCTAAACTAGACGCTTGTTACAAATAGACGGCTATACTCTAAATATTTAAAAACTATTCAAAGCCATATTTCAACAAAACTTCTTCATAAACAGGATAGCTTAAACGTTCATTATTCCACTTTTTGAAAATATCGTAAATTTTTTGAAGTTTATTACCTTTTATTGATTTTTTTACATTATCAAAATGATCTTGTGCAATTTCAAATTTGCCTTCAAAGTGTGAAGCTACACCTGAATGTATTTCATAAAAAAACCTTGTTTTGTGAGGCATTGGACTCAACATTTTTAATGCATTTGCTCCATCTTTTACAATGTTGTAACATGCTGCTAACATATAATTGTCCATAATGACAACATTACCAGTATCTAATTCATGAGCTTTTAAACCCATATCCCAACAACCTCTGTGAAACTGACATTTCTTTTTATTTATATTTTTAAATTGTTCATCTGGCGAAGTAACATCGTTTAAAGTGCATTCGCCTCCAAACGCAACATTTACTGCAAGATTACTTAATACACTTGGATCACCAGCATTTAAACTGAAAGCTTTTTCAGCTGACACAAACATCGTTTCCCAGTTTTTTTTATGAAATTCAATCATTGTTTTGACTGTTAAGCCTTTTGGTGATTCTGGGTCAATTATAAGAGCTTTATTAATATATTCTAAAGCATCTTCTAACAAGTTATTATTATCAGCTTTGGGATTAGAGGAGTATATCATTCTTGTTCGTTCAGCCAACCATATCCATGCATCAGCATAGTTAGGATCTTTTTTGACTGATTCTTTTAAACATTCAATTGCT
>CACNEF010000015.1 GCA_902619485.1 uncultured SAR116 cluster alpha proteobacterium | reverse complement strand
AAAATAAGGTAACGTAATGCGGTGGGAACCTCCTCGTTATTCCATTTTAATCATCTGATTTAACTAGATTTTATATATTAATAATTAATCAGTCTACAATTTAGTCTACACTTTTAGTTTAACTGAAGCTTTTATTAATTTTACAAGTAATTTAATAATTATAAATGAATTAAATTTACGTTTTTACTTTCCATATCTTTTAAGGATTTATTTTTAGAATCATCTAAGTCAATTGCTTTTGTTGCATCAAGAATTACAAATGTATCATAACCTAAGGTTTTAGCATCAATAGCAGAATAATAAACGCAAAAATCAAGTGCTAAACCACAAAGATACACTTTTTTAATGTTATTCTGTTTTAAGAAACCATCTAATCCTGTCATGGTCTTTTTGTCGTTTTCGTAAAAAGCTGAATAGCTATCGATTTGTTTTCTATATCCCTTTCTAATAATTATATTTGCTTTGGTTGTATCAAGGTCTTTGTGAAATTCAGCACCAAAAGTTCCTTGTATACAATGATTAGGCCACAAAACTTGAACTCCATAAGACATTTCTACTGTTTCATAGGGTATTTTATTGTTTTGATTAGAAGCAAAAGACAAGTGGTCTAATGGATGCCAGTCCTGAGTTAAAACAATTGAGGAAAACATTGTTTGCAAAGAGTTAATTTTTTTTATAATTTTATTACCTTCATTAACAGCCAAAGAGCCATTAGGACAGAAATCATTCTGCATGTCGACAATTATTAAAGAACAATCTTTTTCAAAGTTCATAAATTCCTCATATTTTTTTTAATCATCTGATTTACTTACATTTTATCGACTAACAAGTTTTCAGTCTACAATTTAGTCTACAAAATCAGAATAAAAATGTGAGTGCAGTATCTTATTAACTTAGTTGCTCATAGTTTTTTACCCCCCCCACGATATATCTTGGGGGAAAGAAGAAAATTTTCTCACCTTGTTGTGGGGCCTTTTGTGGGGCCATAATATTTAATATTATATAAACTATTGTTTTTAAATGATTAAATTTAAATATATGGCGGAGGGAGGGGGATTCGAACCCCCGAAAGGGATTGCTCCCTTTAACGATTTAGCAAACCGGCGCCTTCAGCCACTCAGCCACCCCTCCGCGGGCTCGTTCAATGTCTTAAGTGTCCTACTTCACGCTGTATGCTCTCTCGTAATACAAAATGACAAAAATTATTTCAAGTTTTATTAATGTATTATAGAAAATAAAATTTTTTATGATAAATATAGATTTATTTAGAGGTAATGCATGGATCTAATATCTGGAATGAGAGTTTTTGTTTCTATAGCCGATAATGGTTCACTTGCAAAAGCTGGTAGAGAGTTAGATTTATCTCCTTCTGTGGTTTCAAAACATATTTCTGCATTAGAAGACAGATTAGGAGCAAGATTACTTTATAGAACCACAAGATCTGTATCACTTACCGAGGTTGGTCTAGCTTATCTTGATAGAGCTAGAAGAATTATTGGTGATGTAGATGAAGCTGAAGCAGCTGTTTCAAGTGCTACCAATGCACCAAGAGGGCATCTTCGTATCACTGCTCCAGGAACATTTTCTTATAGGCATATAGCTCCACATCTTCCCTTATTTAGAGAACGCTTTCCTGAGGTAGAAATAGAAATGATTATTTCGGATGAGGTTGTTGACTTAGTTGATAATAATATTGATTTGGGTATCAGAATTGCAATCATGAAGGACTCATCACTTATTGCAAGAAAACTGGCTCCAAATCCAAGAACTTTGTTTGCTTCTCCAGAATATATAAAAAAACATGGAAAACCAATTCATCCAGACGACATATTAAACCATGATATTATTTCATTTAGGAGTGGAAGTCCTTATAATGAATGGCATTTTTTAGTAGACGGTAAAATCAAATTGATACACGCAAAAGGAAAGTTACAGTTCAATCACGGTGATGCAATTCTTAGGTCAGCAATTAATGGTGGTGGATTAGCAATGTTATCTAGATTTGTTGTTGGAAGACACTTAGCTGCAGGCACATTAGTATCTATATTAGATGAATTCGTGCAAGAGGATGTTCCAATTTATGCTGTTTACCCAAGTGGAAAACATTTATCTCCTAAAGTAAGGGCTTTTTTAGATTTTTTAATAGAAATTTATGGACCTATACCTTATTGGGATGAAGCTGGTGATCATACTTCAGATGCAGCAAAGCGTACTATAATTTAATCTAAACATTCTGACCTGCAACATAGCCACTTGACCAGGCCCATTGAAAATTATGTCCTCCTAAATGTCCAGTGACATCAACAACTTCTCCGATGAAATATAATCCTGAGTATTTTTTACATTCCATTGTTGCTGAATTAATTTCATTTGTGTCTATACCACCTAATGTAACTTCTGCAGTTCTGTAACCTTCAGTGCCAGTTGGCAAAACATTTAATTTATTTATAAAATTAGAAATTTTGTTTAGTGTGCTATTCGATGCTTCTCCTATTTTTTGGTTTGTATTCAATAAACTAGTAATAGCCATTGCTAATTTATTTGGAAGAAAATCTGATAAAACATTTGAAATGTTTTGTTTTGGTGTTTTCATTCTTCTTTCTTTTAAAGTTTTATCCATTGAATTTGATGGTAATAGGTTTACTTCAATACTCCTATCAGGTTTCCAGTAAGAAGAAATTTGTAAAATTGAAGGTCCACTAATACCCCTGTGGGTAAAGATTAAACCTTCATTAAAAATTGTTTTATTGATTTTAACTGAAGCTTCAATTGAAACACCTGCTAGTGATTTGCAAAACTCTAATATATCGTCCTTAAAAGTTAATGGGACAAGAGCAGGATAGAGGTTAGTAACTTTTAAGTTAAACTGATTAGCAATCTTATATCCATAATCAGAAGCTCCTATTTTGGGTATTGACAATCCACCTGTAGCGATAACAAGAGATGAACATATGAATTTCCCTTTGTTTTCTGTTTCTAATATATATAAATTTTCTTCGCGAATTACTGATTTGATTTCTGTATTTAAACTAATCTCAACTTTTTGAATTTCACATTCAGTAATTAACATTCCAATAATATCTTTTGCAGAATGATCACAAAAAAGTTGACCAAATTTTTTTTCATGAAATTTAATTTTATGTTTTTTTACTAAATCTATGAAATCATTTTGTGTATATTTTGAAAAAGCAGATTTACAAAAATGTTTGTTGTTTGATAAGAAATTTTCACTATTGCTGTATAAATTTGTGAAATTGCATCTTCCTCCTCCAGAAATTCTAATTTTTTCTGCAATCTTGGAGGAATGTTCTATTATGAGGACCTTTTTATTTCTTTTTCCGGCTTCGATTGCACACATTAGACCAGCTGCACCTGCTCCAATTACAATAACCTCAAAATTTCTATTCATTCTAAATTATTTCTTTATTATTTATTTTAATTGCTAACATAAATAAAGTTTCTAATGCTTTACTTTATTGATATTGAAGACTAAAACAACTAACTAGTTAATTTTAAAGAAATATAGAATGTATTTCTTACAATGTCTCTTAAATCTGAAAGTTTATCATGTTGAAAAATTCTGGAATTCCTGATGCTATAGCCGAGGCCATGATTCAAAGAGGCTATGAAAAATTAACGCCTGTTCAAGAAGAAGTTATAAAAAAAAATTATTCAGGATTAGATTTATTAGTTTCTGCACAAACTGGATCAGGTAAAACAATAGCCTTTGGTTTTTCAATAGTAGAAAACATACTTGGTAAAGATACTTATTTTAAAAAATCAAAACTACCTCAAGCGCTTATTATTGTTCCTACTCGAGAATTAGCTATGCAAGTTAAAAATGAATTAACTTGGTTCCTGGAAAGTTGTGATGCAAAGATTATTTCTTGTGTTGGAGGAATGGATATACGTGCTGAAAAAAGAAACTTAGAGATGAAGCCTAATATTGTTGTAGGCACTCCTGGAAGATTAAGAGATCATATAGAAGGTCAAAAATTAAAACTACAGGATATTAAAACTGTTGTTCTTGACGAAGCTGATGAGATGTTAGACATGGGTTTCAAAGAAGATTTAGAAGCTATTTTGGATACAACACCTGAAAAAAAACAGACTTTAATGTTTTCAGCAACTGTTCCAAAACCCATTGCTAAACTTGCAAAAGATTATCAAAAAGATGCTGTTAGAATAACTATTGGTAAATCTAATGCACAACATGTTGATATTGAATATAAAGCATTCAAAATTGTATCAAGTGATCAAGAAAATGCTATTATTAATACTCTTCGATATTACGAAGCTACAAATTCTATAATTTTTTGTGCTACTAGAATGGCTGTAAATCATATGACTAGTCGTTTAACAAATAGAGGTATTTCTGCAGTAGCTCTTTCAGGTGAATTTAGCCAAAACGAAAGAAATATGGCTTTACAAGCAATGAGATCTTCAAAAGCAAGGGTGTGTGTTGCTACAGATGTAGCAGCTAGGGGACTGGATTTACCAAATCTTGATTTAGTCATTCATGCGGATATACCAAGAACGTCAGATACATTACTTCATAGAAGTGGAAGAACAGGAAGAGCTGGAAGAAAAGGTGTTTGTGTAATTCTTGTACCTCAAAACAGAAATAGAACTGCTGAACGTTTATTTGGTCAAGCAAATATAAAGCCTCATTGGACTTTGCCTCCTACTAGAGAAGAAATTTTAATTGAAGATAAAAAAAGAATTCTAGAAAATAAAATTTTTGAAGATCCAATAGAAGCAGAAGAGCAAGATTTTGTAGACGAATTAATTTTAAAAAACACAATTAATCAGCTTGCAGTTGCCTACTACAGACTAGTTAGCAAGGATTTATCTGTTCCAGAAGATTTAAAAAATCCTTCCGATAAAAGAGATAAAAACTTACAAAATTCTTCTTTTACTAAAAGTGTATGGTTTGAGTTGTCGGTTGGGCGAGATGATACAGCTGAACCAAGATGGTTAGTAGCAATGCTCTGTAAAGCTGGAAATCTCTCAAAAAGAGATATTGGTTCTATTAAAATACAAACAAAAGTCACTTATGTTGAAATTTCAGAACAAACCTCTAATTCATTGCTTAAGTTTGTAAATGATAAAAAGCCAATAGAACGACATATTATGGTAAAATTATTAAAAAAGCCGCCAAAACTTGATAGAGCAACATTTCAACCAACACAAAATAAAAAAAGAAGAAGTTCAAAATTATTTTTAAAAGATAACGATGAAGAGGGATTGAATAAACCTAAAAATATTGATTTCAAAGGTAAAAGAAAATCTGATAGGTGGAAAAAAATAGAAAAAAGATCCAAGCCTGGGAGTGATACTTCTAAACTAAGCAAGGATAAAAAAAATAATAAAAGATCCAAAAAAATTAGAGTTAAGAACAAAAAATCAAAAATGTCAGATTGATTTTGACCCCCTTTTATTTATTAGATAGATACCAAGACAAGTAAAAAATAAAGATAAGTAAATTTGTTCATTTATTGGGTCATCCATAATTAACCACCCAAATAACACGCCAAATATTGGTGTTAAAAATGCAAACGAACTAGTGCTACTTGCAGAGTATCTTGACATTATCCATAACCATCCAATAAACCCCATGCACATAATTACAATTACTTGAAAAGAAAAAATTAATATTAAATCTAGATCGATATTTCTAACGTAATCATTCAACTGCATTGATAAAGGTAATAAAATAATTCCAGAAACAACTAGTTGATATAATAGTTGTGTTTCAGGTGTCGCGTTTGAAAGACGCGTGGTTTTCAGCATTATCGCTATTGTTGCCCAGCATAGACTTGCCAATAATGAATATGCATCTCCATAGAATTGTGATGTATCATAACCAGTAGTTGGTTCATAAACAGCTAGAAATAACCCTACTAATGCAATTATTAAACCTAATATTTTGTTTAAATTGAGTTTATCATTTTCTATTAAAAAATGTGCAGCTAAAGTAAGCCACACAGGCATTGTATAAAAAATTAATGATACGCGTGTGACTGTTGAGTAGTCTAAGGCTGTAAACAAAAAAATAAACTCTATTGCAAATAATATCCCTGCAATAATGCCAGGTATTAAACTACCGTTGTTAATGATAATTTTCTTTTTTAAAATGTAGCAATAAATTAAAATTGGAAAGATTGCAAAAGTGGATCTTAAGGCTACCTGAAAAACTGGATGCATACCTTCGTTAACTAACTTAACCATAACTTGATTTAAGCCCAATAAAATTGAAAATATTATTAAAAAAGATGCAGCTAGAAAATCAACTGGTCTATTTTTTATATTATTCATTGCTTAATATTTTACGGAAAATAACTTCCACCATTAACATGAATTGTTTGTCCAGTTATAAAATCAGAATTAGGACCACATAAATTAGAAATCATAGTAGCTACTTCAACAGGATAACCTTTTCTTCCAATAGGAGGATTTGAATGAGATGGATGTACAAGGCTTCTTCCTGCAGAAGCACCTCTAACGGTATCAATCAACCCTGGCACAACTGTATTAACAGTAATACCCTCCTCAGCATATTCCATTGCTAAAGCTCTTGAAAAACCAACTACTGCTGACTTTGATGTTATAACATGGGCTCTTCCTATTGCACTGATATGTGCTGACAATCCTCCAAGATTTATAATTCTTCCCCAATTATTTTTTTTCATTTCTGGAATTACTGCCTTACAAGTATGAAATAATGTATCTAGATTAATAGATAATACAAATCTCCATTGATCAAATGACATATCATCAAATTTATTGAACTCTCTTTGTGATGCATTATTCACTAAAATCGAAACATTACCTAATTTTGATCCAGCATCTACTAGATGACGTGATGTATCTTCGTTCGTTAAGTCACCAATGAAAATATCAGAATTAACTCCATTTTTTTTTACAATTTCTAGTGTTTCCATAGCACCCTCTTTGTCAGAGTTTGCGTGGACTAAAACATTGAAGCCTAACTTCGAAAGACTATCACAAGTTGCTCTGCCAATATTTTTAGCAGCACCAGTGACTATAGCAACTTTTCCTTTGTTTTCTGTCATTTAAAATTATTCCCTATAAGTAAATTGTTAAAATGATTTCTAAAAATTCTACGAAAAAATAGTTACATAATTTTACATACTACACTAATGTATAAACTTGAATTTTTTTAATTACAATTTAACATTATTCTCATTACAAATAAACGGATTAAACTATGGAGGGTGCGATTAAAGACTGGCGTAATGATATTTATAAAGTTTTCAAAGAATTAGATATTACAATGGTTTCTCATGTTCCTGATGCCGGACATACACCACTAATAAATCTCTGTGAAAAAGATAATGAAATTGATGTTGTAACACTTACAACTGAACAAGATGGAGTTGGTTTATCTTGTGGCGCATTTGCTGGAGGTAGAAAAAGCGCACTGCTAATGCAGTCAAGTGGTGTAGGAAATTGTATAAATGCACTTGCTTTACCAAATATTTGTAGAATCCCGTTCTTAACTTTAGTTTCTATGAGAGGTGAATGGGGAGAATTTGTTCCATGGCAAGTTCCAATGGGATTAGGAACTCCAAAAGTTTTGGAAGCAATGGACGTTAAAGTTTTTAGAACTGATTATAAAGAAGAAGTCGGGTCAACTGTAGATGCTGCTGCAAGATTTGCATTTAATACCAATCGTTCTGCAGCAGTTTTGTTATCTCAAAAAATGATTGGCGCAAAACAATTTAAAAATGGATAAATATTATGATTGAAAGAAGACCTTTTGTTCAAAAAATTTTAAAAAATAGACAATCAAACCTTAGAGTTGTTAGCGGTCTAGGAACTTCAACATGGGATTTAATGTCTGGCGGGGATGATAAAGCGAATTTTGGTTTTATTGGAGCAATGGGGCAGGCGATACCTTTTGCGTTAGGGTTAGCTATGGCACAGCCAGATTTGAGAATTCTTTTGTTTACCGGAGACGGAGATACTCTAATGAGCCTTGGTTCAATTGCTACAGTCGCAAATCATCCAGTTACGAACCTTACTATTGTGGTTATGGACAATGAATCTTATGTTGAAACAGGAAGTCAACCTACCGCAACTGCTGGAAAGACAGATCTTGAAATCGTGGCTAAAGGATCAGGGATCTCTAACTCTTATACAATAAAAAATGAAAAAGATTATGATAGGTTAATAAAAACTATTTATGAAGAAGAAGGTCCTTCACTTGTTGTTGCAAAATGTCAAGCTAAGGCAACACCTTTGGTTTTCCCACATTCATTTGATGGATCGGTTTCAATAAACAGATTTATGAGCACTCTTAAATCATAATGCAAAATAATCAAATGACTAATCTTGCCATCATGGGCATAGGAACTATTGGTAAGCGCCATTTAATGGCTATAAATACAATAGATAATGTGAAGCTATGTGGAATAGTTGACTTAACTGAAGACGCAAGATCATTTTGTAATTATAATAAAATATCAATATTTGATGATCTTAATGAATTAAAAAAATCTACTAAAGTAGATGGTGTTATTATTTCTACACCTACTATTATGCACCATGAAAATGCAATATCAGCGCTGAATTTAGGATTAGACGTTTTGATTGAAAAACCTATTTCAGCCACATCATCTGAAGCGGAGCAAATTGAAAAGATTGCACAAATAAATAATTGTTCAGTTTTAGTTGGTCATCAAAGAAGATTTAATCCAACAGTGTTAAAAACAAAAGAAATTATTCATGAAAAAAGAATTGGAAAAGTTATTGGGCTATCTGGAATTTGGGCGCTTCGAAAAGATGAAGAATATTTTTTACCTGAATGGAGAAAAGAAATTAGCGCTGGTCCTGTAATAACTAATCTTATTCATGACATTGATTATCTAAGATTTATATTTGGAGAAATTACAGAGGTTTCGGCATTCTCATCAAATAATATAAATAATTTTGAAAAAGAAGATATTGTTTCTACAAATCTGAAGTTTGAACAAGGGCTGATAGGTAATTTTTTAATTAGTGATAGTGGTACTTCTCCTTGGTCTTGGGAGACTGGAACGGGCGAAAATATATATTTGCCTCATCTTAAAGAAAATAATCTTAGAATAGTTGGTACACAAGGCTCATTAGAATTTCCAAATCTTAAGCTCTGGAGTTACAAAAATGATAGAGACAATTGGAAAAGTGAGTTAGAGAGCTTTAATTATGATTTCGATGAAGTGGATCCTTACATTTCCCAAATCAACCATTTCATTGACGTGATTAACAAAAAAGTGAACCCCATTACAAATGCTTCTGACGCGAAAAGAACACTTAAGGTAGCACTTTCAATTCTTGAGTCAGCTAAATTAAGTAGTATAGTTAAGATATAATCATAAAATTTGGAGAAATGATATGTACGATTTAGGCCTAAAAGATAAAGTAATATTAATCACTGGTGGAAGTGATGGTTTGGGTTACGCATCAGCTGAATTATTATCATCTGAAGAAGCACATGTTGTAATTTGTGGAAGAAGAGGGGATTATTTAAACGAAAAAGCTAAAATAATTACAGAAAAAACAGGTAATGAAGTTATTCCGATTAAAGCAGATGTAAGTATTGCAGAAGATTGTAAAAAACTAGTTGAGGAAACTATCGCTAGGTTCAAGAAAATTGACGTATTAGTCAACAATGCCGGAGCATCGGCTGCTGCACTTTTTGAGGATGTGACTGATAAAAACTGGGAAGATGATATAAATCTAAAATTAATGTCTACGATAAGAATGTGTCGTTTAGCAATACCTTATATGAAATCAAATAATGGTGGAGTTATAATAAATGCTACAATTGGAGGCGGAAAAGCCCCTAATGCTGGATCATTACCAACTACTGTTACTAGAGCTGCTGGTATAAACTTGACAAAATCTCTTGCTAATCAATATGCAAAAGATCAAATAAGAGTTAACACAATATGTATTGGACTAATTAAAAGTGCTCAATGGGAACGTAGAGCTGGATCAGGAAGTATAGAGGACTTTTATAATGAACTATCAAAAAAAGTTCCTATGGGTATGGTTGGTGAGGAAATTGACTACGCCAACCTAGTTGCATTTCTATCTTCTAAAAGAAGTTCATATATTACAGGAACTGCTATTAATTTAGATGGTGGTTTGTGTCCTGTAGTATAGATTTAAAAGAAAGACAATTAACTTTTTTTAATTCTTGGTGGATCAACTTCAGCAAGTTCACAAGCATAATCAAGTAATGCGCTAAAATCTTTTTTAGCAAATTTACCGGATCTTGCTTGACCATAAACTGCTTGTACTGATGAACCAACTGGTAAACCAACTCTAAAACTATTTGCCGTCTCAATTGCTAACCCCATGTCTTTGTGAGCAAGATCAATTGTAAACCCTGGTTCAATATCATTTTTAAGTACTTTTGATAAAAAATTAATATGGAACTGTCCATTATTAGCAGTTGTTCCAGCATTCACTTCTTTAAATGTATTTAAATCTAAACCAATTTTTTGAGCAAGTGTAAGGGCTTCAGCAGTTATTTGAGCAATACTTAGTATTTGAAAATTATTTACAACTTTTGCTCTTATTCCTGACCCAACTTTCCCACATCTTATAATAGTGGTTCCCATTGCATTAAGTAATGGTTCAATTTTTTTAAAAGCTCCCTCGTTATCACATCCTACCATAAAAAGAGAATCACCAGAGATTGCGTGACTTACTAACCTGCCAACTGGAGCATCTATAAAATCAATATCTTTTTGTTTGCATATTTCATATATTTCATCTGTTCCTGTTGGTGCAATTGTACTCATATCTAATATAATCGATCCAGGCTTTATAAATGATAAAACACCATCAGGGTCGGTTATTACGGATTTAACATTTTCTGTAGATGGCAACATTGTTACAATAATTTCTGCATCCTCGACAGTATCTTTAATACTATTTCCTGGAACAGCTCCTGACTTGATGTGGGGCTGCATCTTTTCTTTTTCTATGTCATAAACAGATAAATTCGTTCCCTTTTTTATAATATTGAGAGCCATTGGTCCTCCCATTGCGCCAAGACCAATAAAAGCTATCGGTTCACTCATAAAATACTTCTCCCTAACTTATTGCTAATTATTTAATCAACATTAAACTTAAATAATATTAATTTACAATTATTTATAATATTTAAGGTATTTATTAATTATTTTAGAGTAAATAAAAGTTGTAACATGGTATCAGATAAATCTAACATCGTTCCAAGTGAATTCATAATCGTTGGTGGGACAGGAAATCTCTCTAAAAATAAAATATTACCAGCTTTATTTTGGAGATTTTTAGATAAGCAGATTGATGAAAATTCAAATATAATTTTGTGCGATAAAGAAATAAAATCCAAGGGTGATTTTTTTTCGGGATTAAAATTTAAATGTGATGAAGCTATAAAAAAAGTTATTGATAATGAAAAACTTTGGGATGATTTTTTAAATATTATAAAATTTGTTGAGCTAGATGTTGTTTCTGGTAATGGTCATCTTGAATTAGTTAAAATTTTAAAAGAAAAATTTGACCCAAATAGACCCATAATATTTTACTTAGCAATAGCGTCTAGCTTATTTGGTAATAGTTGTAGGTTCATTAGAGACTCTGGTTTAAATGTTCCTCAAAGTAGGCTTGTAATTGAAAAACCAATTGGCAAAAATAAATCAACAGCCATACAAATTAACAATGAAATATCAAGTGTTTTTAAAGAAAGTCAAATCTATAGAATAGATCATTATTTAGGTAAAGAAACAGTTCAAAATTTGATGGCTTTAAGGTTTGCTAATACATTTTTCGAAAATCAATGGAACAATAAAAATGTAGACAATGTTCAAATTACAGTTTCTGAGACAGTTGGTGTTGAAGATAGAATTTCTTATTATAATGAATATGGTGCAATAAGAGATATGTTACAAAATCATCTCTTACAACTTGTATGTTTGATAGCTATGGAACCGCCTTCATTTTATGAAGCAGATCAACTTAGAGACGAGAAATTAAGAGTTTTAAAAGCTCTCAAACCAATTACAGAAGAAGAAATTCAGACAGGCCAATATAGAAGTTTTTCAGATGAATTAGGAGAAAACTCAAATACAGAAACTTTTGTATCTTTAAAAGTTGTAATAAATAATTGGAGATGGGCTGGAGTTCCATTTTACATCAGAACTGGTAAAAAATTATCTACTAGAGCAAGTGAAATAATTATTACCTTTAAAAATAAACCACATGATATTTTTTCTAAATTTACAACAGATGCTCATGACGAACCCAATAGACTTATAATAAGAGTACAGCCCGAAGAAGGCCTTAAACTAAAATTAACTTCAAAAGCACCTGGCCCAGGTGGTATGCGCTTTTTCCCTTCAGAACTCAATTTGTCCTTTGGTGATACTTTTGCTGATAGACTACCCGATGCTTACGAGAGGCTTTTAATGGATGTTGTTAGAGGTAATCAAACACTTTTTATGAGATCTGATGAAGTTTTAGCAGCATGGGATTATATTGATCCGATTGTAAAATTAGTGAAAAAACAAGACCCTCAATTATATAGGACTGGAACTATGGGACCAGAGGATAAAATATTAACGTTAGATGGACGCCAATGGCTTGATCCAAAAGATGAATAATGATGAGTATTGTTAATTTAATTTCTGATAGATTAAATTCTTCTATAGAAAATGAAGGGTCTGCCAGTTTAGTAGTATCTGGTGGATCTAGTCCAATTAGTATTTATGAAGAATTATCAAATATTGATATATCCTGGTCGAAAGTTTTTCTAACATTAGTAGATGATAGATTAGTTGACCCTGATCATAGAGACAGTAACCAAAAATTATTACATAATCATTTCATAAAAAATAAAGCTAAAAATATTAATTTCTTTCCTCTTACAGAAAACTTTTTATCAAATACAAAATTCAAAAAACCTTTTGATGTAACTCTACTTGGTATGGGTGAAGATGGACATTTTGCTTCTTTATTTCCTGATATGATAAACCAATATGAAGCATTTGATATAAATGCAAGTCCAAAAATTTTAACAACACCACCTAAAGGTAATCCATTAATACCAAGAATAACTATGAATTTATCTTTGATAATGGAAAGTTTAAACATAATTTTATTAGTTAAAGGAAAAGCTAAGCAAAATATTTTTGAGAAAGCTAAACAAGAACAGAAATTACCAATTCATCATTTAATTAAAAATAGAAATAGAGATTTTTTTATAGAGAAAGCAAATGACTAAATTAAATAGTAAAATCATTGAAGTAACCAATAGAATAAAAGATAGAAGTAAATATTATAGAAAACAATATTTGGATAATGTTGTTGCTATGGAAGATGATAATGATAACGATAGAGGTTCAATATCATGTTCTAACATGGCACATGTGGTGGCTGGATCACCTTCAACAGAAAAAGACTCAATTTTACTCAATACTAAACCAAATATTGGCATTGTATCAGCTTATAATGATATGCTTTCTGCTCATAAACCGTTAGAAAATTTTCCAAAAATAATCAAAGCTGCAGCAAATCAATTTGGTGCCACTGCCCAGATGGCTGGCGGTGTGCCAGCGATGTGTGACGGTATTACACAAGGCAGACCTGCGATGGAACTATCTCTTATGTCAAGAGATGTAATTGCAATGTCGACGGCAGTTTCATTAAGTCATGGGGTTTATGATGCAGCATTATGTTTAGGTGTTTGTGATAAAATTGTACCTGGACTTTTTATTGGAGCTCTTTCTTTTGGACATTTGCCAATTATTTTCATTCCAGCTGGACCAATGTCATCTGGAATTCCTAATGAAGAAAAAGCTCGAGTAAGAAAAGCTTTTGCTAAAGGTGAGGTATCTAGAGCAGAATTACTAAAAGCAGAAACTTCAGCATACCATGGAGAGGGGACTTGTACTTTTTATGGAACTGCAAATTCTAATCAAATGCTGATGGAAATTATGGGCTTACATTTACCTGGTGCCGCTTTTATCCATCCTCATAGTGATTTAAGACATGCATACAATATTGCCGCAACGCAACAAGCAATTTCAATCTCAAGAAAGAACAATGATGTAAGGCCAATTGGAAAAACTATAGATGAAAGAAGTTTTGTTAATGCTATTATTGGCTTACTTGCAACCGGTGGATCAACCAATCATACATTACATCTCCCAGCTATGGCTGCAGCTGCAGGCATAAAATTATTGTGGGAAGATTTTGAGGATTTATCAGAAATCACCCCCTTATTGGCAAAGGTATATCCAAATGGTAGTGCAGATATAAATCAATTTCATGCAGCTGGAGGTATGAGTTTTATAATTGGAGAGCTATTAGATGAAGGTTTATTGGATGGATCTGCTAAAACAATTTGGGGCGAAAATTTATTTGATTATATTTCAGAGGCAACTTTAAAAGATGCTAAATTAATTTGGAATAAAGAAAAATCAAAATCATATGATGATAATATTTTAAGAACCGTTAAAGATCCACATCAAAAAAATGGTGGATTAAAAATATTGAAAGGTAATCTAGGTAAAGGAGTTATTAAAATATCTGCTGTAAAACCTGAGCATTATAATATTACTGCACCTGCTATTGTATTCGATAATCAAGAAGACGTTAAAATAGCCTATAATAAAGGTATTCTGAACCGGGATGTAATAGTTGTAGTAAAATTTCAAGGACCAAAAGCTAACGGAATGCCTGAATTACACGCACTTACACCTATTCTTTCTAACATACAAGATATGGGTTTTAAAGTAGCTTTGATTACTGATGGCAGAATGTCTGGTGCCTCAGGAAAAGTTCCTTCTGCAATCCACATTACACCTGAAGCAATTGACGGTGGTATAATAGCTAAAATTCAAGATGGAGATGAAATAGAAATTGATGCAAGTAATGGAAAAATTAATGTAAACGAAGATATTTCAAAAAGAAAAATAATAACGTCAGAAAAGAATAAAAACTTAAATTTTGGTAGAAATTTATTTTCTTTGTTAAGAAGTAATGCAACTGGCGCTGAAAATGGTGCAGGCTTAAATTTAATTAATAATTAATTTTGGATTTTACGAAGCAGATGCAATAGCAGAATGAAGTAAAACGTTTGTACTTGAGTATGCCCATTCAGGTTTTATCTCCTCAGCTTCATTATGACTTAAACCATCTATGCAGGGACACATTATCATAGCAGACGGTACGACAGTATTAATCCAACATGCATCGTGGCCGGCACCTGAAACAATATCTTTATAAGAATATCCAAATTTTTTGGCACTATCTCTAATGTTTTCAAGACAAAGTTTGTCAAAGGTTACGGGATCAAATCCACCAATTTGTTCCATTTGAAGATTTACTTTATATTTTTTACAAATTTTCTCTGCAGATGACTTTATTTCTTTTTCCATATCATTAAGTTTGTTTATTTCAGGAGATCTAATGTCTATTGTAAATATAGTTTGACCAGCAATCACATTTCTCGAATTAGGTGATACTTCAATGTGACCTACACTGCCCAGTGCATTAGGTTGGTTATTGTTTGCAACTTTATTAACAGTTAAAACAATTTCTGATAAAGCTAGTGCCGTATCTTTCCTTATGTTCATTGGAGTTGTGCCAGTATGTTGTTCAACTCCGGTAAGTTTTACTTCTAACCATTTTAATCCCTGGCCGTGAGTAACTACTCCAATGTCTATATTTTCATTTTCAAGTATTGGACCTTGTTCAATATGAAGTTCATAATAACAATGAAACTTTTCTTTACCAACTGGTTCAGTTCCTTTCCATCCAATTTTATCAAGTTCTTCACCAAAAATATTTCCTTCATAATCAGTTGCGGCAAGTAAAGTCTTAGTATCATATATACCGGCATAACCGGCTGAAGCCATCATTGCGGGAGGAAAACGTGATCCTTCTTCGTTTGTCCAATTAACAACTAAAATAGGTCTTTTTGTTTTTATATTTAAATCATTAAGAGTTCTGACAACTTCTAGACCTGCTAGAACACCAAGAACACCATCATACTTGCCACCTGTTGGCTGAGTATCCAAATGACTTCCTATAACAACAGGAAGAGCGTCATTTTCTGTTCCTTCTCTCTTTAAAAACATAGATCCAAGTTCATCAACTTTCATTGACATACCTGATTCTGAGGCCCATTTCTGTAAAAGTTTTCTAGCTTCACCATCCTCGAAAGTAACAGTTTGTCTATTATTTCCTCCTGCTATTCCGGGACCAATTTTTGCCATTTCCATCAAACTATCCCATAACCTATTCTCATTAATTGAAATATTTGTTTCTTTAACCATTGGATTTTCCCTTAATTTGAAATCTTTATTAACTTAATAAATCGTAATAATATAAAAATTAATCAATTTATTAGGAAATAGAAATGTTTAAATTAGATAATAGAATAGAACAGGATAGTTTTCTAGTTAAGGAAAATAATGATTTTCAAATAAGATTAATGGACATAAGTGAAGTTTTTTGGGTGATCCTAATTCCAAAAAAATCAAACTTAACAGAGTTATATGAATTAGAGATAAATGATAGAAATTATTTATTAAATTTTGCAATTGAACTAGGTGACTATCTTAAATCTAAAGGAAGATACTATAAGACAAATATTGGTATGTTAGGAAATGTAGTATCTCAACTTCATTTACATTTGGTTTTAAGAAAAAAAAGTGACCCAGCTTGGCCTGGTCCTGTTTGGGGATACAATTTTAAAAACAAACTTGATGAAAAATCTAAATCAAATAGATCAAAGTTAATACATCAATTTTCAAAATAATTTTTCCAAATTTTATATAAATCAAATTATTTGGAAAAAGAAATTTTTATTTGATCTACTAAAATATACCAAGCAAGACTAAAAATAACTATAACTCCACCAACTATCATATAGATATTTGGAGTTTCATTTGTGCCAAGCCATACCCAAAATGGACCCAGAGAGGTTTCTAAAAGCATTAAAAGTCCAATATTTGAAGCTTGTGTATACCTTGTTGCAAAAGTTAAGCATGCAAAAGATATTGGAAGGATTATTAATCCAGATAAAGAAATTGCTATTATATCCCCTTTAAAAAGAAGATCTGGAGATACAATAAATAACCCAATTATACCATAGCCAAAAGAACTCAATCCAGTAACAGTCATAGCTGGTATATCAGGTTTGCTTCTCAAAAATACTAAACTCAAGCCTAATGTGGCTGCAGCTCCTATTCCGCATACCGTCCCAATGAAAACGCTACCCTGAGGTGCATTTAAAACATTTTCACCATTTGCCACAGAAATCCCAACACCAATCAATGCAAAAAATGCAGTTATCCATGTCGAAGATGTTGTTTTTTCTTTGAGAATAAAAATTGAAAATATAGAGGCAAATATTGGAGAGGTTGCTAGACAAAATAAAATTAACGATACTGAAGTTTCAGCAACACCATACGTGAAAAATATAGAACTTAATATCTGAGATAAAATTATCCAGATACCAACTCTTGAAAAAACTTTTTTAAAATTTTTTCTATAAATTCCAAAACAGCTAGAAAATAAGATGAGCATTAATCCCATTTCAAAGCCTCGCCACGTCAGCATTGACCATGCGTCCATTTCAGACCATCTCATAAACAAGGTGTCTGGAGATAAAACTAATGCACCAATAGTAGCTATTCCAATTCCCTTAAAAAGATTTCCAGATAAAGAGAAGTTCAAAATAATTCCTAAAATAAATTATTATTTTTAAAAAAATCTATTAAAGTTTTTGCTACATCGACATGATTTTCTTGTTGAACCCAATGTCCAGCATTTTGGATAATATGTCTGCCCTTATAATGCAAACATAAATTATTTTCCATTATTTCTAATGCTCCCGGTTTTTGGTAAATACCCCAATCTTTTTCACCTGCAATAAAACAAGATGGAACTTCAATCTTTTTACCAGAAAAAATTCTTAAATCACTATTAAGATTATTTGAGGTCATGCACCTATACCAGTTTAATGCAGGTTGAAAACTATTTTTCAAAAAGCTGTTGGTGTAAACTTCTAATTCTTGATCATTTAACCAATTTTCATAACAATTTGACTGTGGATAGTGCGGCATTACACTTTGGACCATATCCTCGTTAAGGTGCATAATGTAATACTCTGGCATTTTAGCTAAGTTTTCCGCATTCCAAGAATTCAAATTGTAAGGAACGTTCTTTTTCCAGTCTGCACTTTTCATGTGATAGTAAGCTCTTAAAAATTTATGTAGTTCTTTTTTTTCTAAGTGCATATCTTTGTTGGCTTCAATTGTAGAATAATACCATTGGTAGTGTTTTCTGGGAGGGTCTAATTTTTCTAATTCTTTGTGAATAGGATCTTCATATGTCAAACTTCTATTTATATTTGGAGTTCCAGCGTATGGAGCACTCATCATAACTAAAGATTTAAAGATGTCTGGTCTGATTATAGCTGACACTGCAGCAACTGATGAACCTGCATCATGTCCAACCAATAAATCAATTGTATCAAGATTTAAAGAACTCATAAGACTTATTATATCTGTGCTTAAGTTTAATAATCTATATTCAGATATGTCGGCATGAAATTCTTTTCCCCCACCTGAGGTTTGGCCATATCCTCTCATATCAGGAGCAATAACCCTAAAACCTTCAGCAGCTAATAAAGGTATAATTTTTCTCCAACTAAAACTTAATTCGGGAAACCCATGCAGAAGAAGAGCCGTTGGTTTTTGAGATTTGTTTGAATTTGCCTCTAAATAATGAACATTGAGACCATTTGAGATTTCTACATTATGTGATTTGATTATTGGGTCTAAATGTTCAATCATGATTTGTTTCAATTAGTTTTGAATTTTTTAATAGTTTCTAGATTTACTTCAATTCCTAAACCTTTATTGTCTGGAATATTTATCATGCCATTCACAAGCTCAAAGGGTTTTGAAAGTAATTCTCTTCTAAAGGGATGACTTGATTGATCATATTCAAAAATAGGCTCTCTAGCAAAAATTGAAAAATGGGTTACTGGAATTGAGGCAATAACTTGAATAGATGCTGCTTGAGCAATTGCTGAACCCCATACATGAGGATTAACCTCTACACCAAAACTATGTGCTAAATTAATAATATGTTTTGCTCCTGTTATACCGCCACATGACCCAATATCAGGTTGTGCAATGTCAATTGCATTATTTTCGAAAAGTGATTTAAATCCAAATAGAGTATGCTCATTCTCACCTCCTGCAATAGGAATGTCTAACTTAGATCTCAATTCTGCATAACCTTTAATATCCTCAGGAACAACTGGTTCTTCATACCAGCGTAATTTATAACTCTGTAAGTTTTTTCCTAATGTCAGTGCCTCAGATCTTCCATAAGCGTGATTAGTATCAATCATAAGAGTAACATTTTTATTTTTCAGAGCATGACCGATACTTTCCATACACTTCAGGTCGTCGTCTATTCCAAAACCAAGTTTAACCTTCATATGATCAAAACCATTTTCGAAGTGAGATAAAGCTTCTTCTGCTAATCTGCTTGCTTCACCTTTACCTTTTATTCTGTAAAAACCCGTTGCATAAGGTTTAATTTTTTTTCTAAATGCACCTCCTAATAATTGATATACAGGTTGGTCGTAATATTTGCCTGCAATATCCCATAATGCTATATCCACTGCACTTATGCCAGATACTACAGATCCTTTTCTTCCATAATCTCTTGTAGAATTGTACATTTTGTGCCACAGGACTTCTATATTTAATGGGGACTGATCTAATAAAATAGGCTTTAGAGCATTTTCAATTACAGCTGCCGAGATTTCAGGAGGTTCTAATCCTTGACAAAAGGCTTCCCCCCAGCCAACTAAACCTGAGTTTGTTTTTATTTCTACGAGTGTCGCAGACCTTACATTTACCCATCCTTGAGAAAATGCAAAAGGTACATCTAATGATGATTTAATAACATGGACTTTAACATCAATTATCTTTATTTTCATTTAATGCCTCCATGATACTTGTTTTTAATTTGCTTATTTGGTTTTAATTCTTCCTTTTAATGTAATTGGCAATTGGCACAACATAAAAATTCCAACTAAAGGCGATAATACAAAAACTTTGATAAAAACCCAATCCTCAGTTTCAAGAAACCTCCAAGATATTTCATTTATAATTGTAAGAAATAAAAAAAATAAACCCCATCTCAAACTAAGTTTATACCAGGTTTCATCATTAAGAGAAAATTGAGATCCAAAAAATTGTTTCATCATTGCTTTCTTATATAATATGCCAAAAAGTAAAACAGCACTAAAAAAGCCATTAAAAATTGTTGGTTGAATTTTCACAAACTCATCGTCATTAAAAGAATATGCAAAAAAAGTAAAAAGAGCAGACATGCAAATTCCAAATATTTGAAATTTGGAAATGCGTTTTTCTATGACATAGAACACTAGCATAACCATAAGACCAAGAATTAGTGATATGATAGCAGCAACAATTAGAGTGTAATATTGCGCTCCTAAAAAAAAACCTGATAAAGGTACAATTTCAAAAAAAAATGCACTTAATCGCACGTAACTATCCTCTAATTTTTCCCAATAATTCTTGAGTGAATTTTGGGTTTTGACTATTTTCTCTTAACCAAATATCAAAAAAAATCTTTATAAATTCAGAGTTGTCAGTTTCTAATACTTTTTCATTTTGAAAATAAAATATTGCTTTATCGTTATTTTTGATACCTACGAATTTATTATTTTT
>CACNEF010000014.1 GCA_902619485.1 uncultured SAR116 cluster alpha proteobacterium | reverse complement strand
CATATGTTTGCTATAGCCAACTAAATCAGTGGCAAATATTACTGCTATCTTACGATCTATATCTGATGAATTCATATTGTCAGTCTAAGCATGAAATTTAGTAAATAACAATTGATAACAAATAATTTATTAAAATTAAATTTCATTTGATTATTTGTAAGACACTTTTTAGAAAATAGTCTGTAACACGCAAAAGCATAACCTGTAACTCTTATAAAAAATCTACAAAACACTTACAAGACACTTTTATACTTTTTGGGGAGGAATTTGACTTAATGTCTCCGATTAGCTTTGGAGCAAAGTCAGAAGAAAATCGGACAGTTAGTTTAAAATTAGGTGAATTTAACAATGAGCTTTTGGCTAAGTCATTATATTAACTGCCACAATCCATTTGAGGAAAAGTGGTGAGCGCGACAGGATTCGAACCTGTGACCCATTGATTAAAAGTCAATTGCTCTACCAACTGAGCTACGCGCCCTAAGACCTCATGAAACTATTTGATAATGATGTTAGAATCAAGTTTTATGTTAAAAAAAAAGAATTTTTTTAATTTTTTTTATCCTTTATTGCAACATTAACATTAGATGGAACAAACGAAGAAATATCACCTCCTAAAAGGGCTATTTCTTTTACAAATCTTGATGCAACAAATTGATGAGTTTCAGAAGCAGTCAAAAAAATAGTTTCTATATCATTTGCCAACCTTGCATTCATGCCTGCCATTTGGAATTCATAATCAAAATCAGAAACAGCCCTAAGCCCTCTTATTATCATTGTTGCAGAATTGGCTCTAGCAAAGTCAATAAGAAGGTTATCAAAACTTTCAACTCTAATTTCACCTAATATTCTTTTCGAATTTTGTAAATTCTGATTTATCGCATCTTGAATTAAAGATTTTCTCTGTGAAATTTTAAAAAAAGGATTTTTTCCAATATTTTCTGCAACACCAATTATTAGAACATCACATAATGAACTTGCTCTATAAATTATATCTAAATGGCCATTTGTTACTGGGTCAAAAGTTCCAGGATATAGCGCTATTCTTTTCAACAAAAACCCTTTTTACATATTATACTATAATTTAATTTTTATATTAATCAATTGCAACTTGATTGTCATTTTCGTCAGGATTTTCTTCTTCATCACTTTCTGTTAACAATGCAACAGAAACTACCTTTTCTTCGTAGTCAACATCAAAAAGTCTTACGCCTTGTGTCTTCCTTCCTGCTACTCTAATAGAGTCTCCTTCTCCTCCATGAACACGAATACGTATGAGTTTTCCTGAGTTAGTCACTAGCATTATTTGATCTTCTTCGGAAGCCACATATGATGCAACAACTGGTCCATTTCTAGCAGAACACTCAATATTTGCAACACCTTGACCACCTCTATTAGTCATTCTATAATCTTCAATAGGAGTTCTTTTACCAAATCCATTTTCAGTAACAGATAAAATATATCTTTTTTCTAACTTAGGTATTAATGACATTGATACGACATAATCATTAGGTTTTAATTTTATTCCTCTCACTCCTGATGAACCCCTACCTACAAAAACCCTTACATCATTAACATCAAACCTTATTGCTTTACCTAACCTAGTTGCTAATAATACATTATCTTTTTCAGTACACGGAATAACAGAAACTAATTCATCATTTTCATTGAGTTTCATAGCAATTTTTCCATTTTGTCGAATGTTAGTAAAATCACTCAATTGATTTCTTCTAATATTTCCATTTTTAGTAGCAAATATAATTTGAAGATTTTGCCATGAATCTTCATTTTCTGGCATAGGCATTACAGTATGTATTTTTTCATCTTGCTCGATTGGAAGTAAATTAATCATTGGCTTACCAAGAGCCTGAGGTGCTGATTCAGGTAATTTATAGCATTTTAATTGGTGAACCATCCCAGATGATGTAAAAAATAAAATTGGTGTATGCGTGTTAGTTACAAATAGTGAGGTAACAGTATCCTCATCCCTCATCTTCATACCTGCTCTACCTTTACCGCCTCTTCTTTGTGCCCTATAGGTAGATAAAGAAACTCTTTTTATGTAACCTCTATGACTAACTGTTACAACCATATCTTCTTTTTGAATAAGATCTTCATCATCATGGTCAACTACACTGTCATTGATTGCAGTTCTTCTTGGATCATCAATTTTCTTTAAAACTTCATCAAGTTCATTTTGTATTAAATCTGTAAGTTTGGATTTATCAGAGAGAATAATTAAATATTTTTTTATTTGATTGGATAATTCTTCCGTTTCTTTTTCTAATTTTGATCTTTCCATTCCAGTAAGTCTTTGTAATCTAAGTTCCAAAATAGCTTTAGCTTGGGTTTCTGATAATTTATAATGGTCATTAATAATTTGATGTTCAGGTTCATCAATTAATTTTATAAAATGCGCAACTTCTTTAGCCGGCCAAGATTTTGCACACAATTCTTTTCTAGCATTATCTGGATCAGAAGAAGCTTTTATTAGCTCAATAACTTCATCAATACTAGTTATTGCCACCATTAATCCAGCTAAAATATGAGCTCTGTTTCTGGATTTGTTAAGCAAAAACTTAGTTCTTCTTGTCACTACTTCAAATCTAAAATCTATGAAAGCTTTTAGAATTTCAATTAGACCCATTTGCTTCGGTTGTCCATTATCCAAAGCTAACATATTTACAGGGAAACTCGTTTGCAATCGTGTGTGTCGCCACAATTGATTTAAAACAACATCACCTTGAACATCTTTTTTAATTTCAATAACAATTCTCATTCCATTTCTATCAGATTCATCTCTTAAATCAGAAATACCTTCGATAGTTTTGTCTCTAATTAGATCCCCTATTTTTTCTAATATAAGAGCCTTGTTTACTAGAAATGGGATTTCAGAGATAATTATAGTTTCTCGATCAAGATTTTTACCTGTCTGAATAATTTCAGCTTTTGATCGCATAATTACACTACCTCTACCTGTCCTGAAGGCCTCTCTAATACCAGCTTTACCCATTATTAATCCTGCGGTAGGAAAGTCAGGACCAGGAATAATCTCCATCAATTCCTCTAAACTTATATTCGGGTTCTTTATAAGAGATTTGCAAGCACGTATAACTTCACCTGGATTATGAGGTGGAATATTAGTTGCCATACCAACAGCAATTCCACCAGCACCATTTACAAGCATATTTGGGAATTCCGCGGGTAAAACAGAAGGTTCTAATTGCGACTCATCATAATTTGGAATAAAATCAATTGTGTTTTTATCAATATCTCTTAACAAACTTTCAGAAGATCTCGCAAGCCTTGATTCTGTATACCTCATTGCCGCAGGCGGATCACCATCTATGGATCCAAAATTACCTTGACCATCAACAAGCATGAGTCTCATAGAAAATTCTTGAGCCATTCTTACCATTGAATCATATATTGCTGTATCTCCGTGAGGATGATAATTACCCATTACATCCCCCACAACTCTAGCTGATTTTCTATATGGCTTGGTCCAATCGTATCCACCTTCAATCATAGCATATAATATTCGTCTATGCACCGGCTTAAGACCATCTCTGACGTCTGGCAAAGCTCTTGATACAATAACGCTCATTGCATAATCAAGGTATGATTTTTTCATTTCATCAGTAATGGAGATCAAAGATTGACCTGGGGGATTGTCTTTTTCTTTTGACAAATAAAACTCCAATGACTATCGGTAAAAAAACTAATAATTACAAAATATTGTATATTTTTTTTAACTATATAACAACATCTATTATATCATTAAATCTATTTAAAATGGAATTTCGTCATCTAAATCAGATGCAATATCATTTGACATAGACACCTGATTTGATTGATCTATTTGATCATTTTGTTGATCATGACTTATTTGATTTTCAGGTCTTGAACCTAACAAGGTTAATTCGCCTCTATATCTTTGAAGAACAACTTCTGTGGTGTATTTTTCTTGGCCTGATTGTTGATCAGTCCATTTCCTTGTTTGGAGTTGACCTTCTAAATATACAGTACTTCCTTTTTTAAGATATTGTTCTGCAATTTTTCCAAGAGCGTCATTAAATATCACTACACGATGCCATTCGGTTCTTTCTCTTTGCTCCCCTGAATTTTTATCTTTCCACCTATCTGACGTAGCAACACTTAGTTGAACAATTTTGTCTCCATTTTGCATTGCTCTAATTTCTGGATCACGACCTAAATTCCCAACTAAAGTAACTTTATTTACACTTCCGCTCATTTTAATTCTCCACAAAATATGGGTTGTATCATAAACTATCATTTTGTTAAAAAAAACAAAAATTTAATCTTTTTGATTGACTTTTATGTCTTCAAAGTTAACTAAATGGAAGGTTTAATTAATTAAAAAGGATATAATTAAAAAATGCAAAAAATGCATAAGGTTAATCAATTTCTGAGAGTTCGGAGTGCTAACGAACATAATTTAAAAAATATTGACATTAATATCCCCAAAAATAAATTAATTGTAATGACTGGCGTTTCTGGGTCAGGAAAAAGCTCATTAGCTTTTGATACAATATATGCAGAAGGACAGAGGAGATATGTAGAATCTCTTTCAGCTTATGCTAGACAGTTTTTACAAATGATGCAAAAACCAGATGTTGAATCTATTGAAGGATTATCACCTGCAATTTCAATTGAACAGAAATCAACTAATAAAAATCCAAGATCAACCGTTGGAACAGTTACTGAAATATATGATTATATGAGACTACTATGGGCTCGAGTTGGAATACCATATTCTCCAACTACTGGATTACCAATTGAAAGCCAAACGGTTAGTCAGATGGTAGATAGAATTTTACAAAAAGAAGATAAAACAAAGATTTATTTACTTGCTCCAATTGTTCGTGGAAGAAAAGGAGAATATAGAAAAGAATTTATAGAATTAAGAAAAAAAGGCTACCAAAGATTAAGAATAAATAATGAATTTTATGATATAGAAGAATTACCAACACTTGACAGATATAAAAAACACGACATAGAGGTTGTTGTAGATAGATTAGTAATAACTCAGTCAACCGAACAAGAAAAGAAAGATTTACTTCAAAGACTAGCTGATTCTATAGAAATTTCATTACAGTTATCTGACGGATTGCTGTATGTTCTAAATGTTGATAGTAACAAACAAGAAGTTTATTCTTCAAATTTCTCTTGTCCTGTAAGTGGCTTTACAATTGATGAAATCGAACCCAGAATATTTTCTTTTAACAACCCAGCTGGAGCATGTGATAAATGCGATGGTTTAGGAAACGCTGTCGCTTTTGATGTTAATTTAGTAGTACCTGATAAAAATCTTACTTTAAGAGAGGGTGCTATTGCACCATGGGCTTTAAATACGAGTAAATTGTACATACAAACTCTCCAGTCTTTGGGCAAACATTATAAATTTGATATTGATGATAAGTTTTCAGATCTCTCTGACAATACAAAAGAAAAATTATTATATGGATCAGGTGATGAAAAAATAGAAATTGTTTACAATGATGGTACCAGAGTTTTTCGTTCCAATAAGGTGTTTGAAGGTATTATTCCAAATTTAGCTAGACGATTAAAAGAAAGTGAAAGTAAGTGGGTTAAAGAAGAATTAGGAAGATTTCAATCTGATAAAGATTGTGAAAAATGTAATGGCAAGAGATTAAAATTAGAAACTCTAGCAGTTAAGATAAACAAATTAGATATTGCCGATGTTTCAAGATTTACAATCGAAGAAGCTAGAAAATGGTTTTTAGATCTTAACGAGATACTCAATGAACAGGAATTAGCAATTTCAAAGCAGGTTTTAAAAGAAATAAACGATAGATTAGGTTTCTTAACAAGTGTTGGATTATCATATCTATCAATTTCAAGAAATAGCGGAACATTATCAGGCGGAGAAAGTCAAAGAATTAGATTGGCAAGTCAAATTGGCTCTGGTCTTTCAGGTGTCTTATACGTACTGGATGAACCAAGTATTGGTTTACATCAAAGAGACAATGAAAGATTACTACATACACTACAGAAATTAAGAGACCTTGGTAACACAGTAATCGTAGTTGAACATGATGAAGAGGCTATACTAATTGCAGATCACGTTATTGATATTGGCCCTGGAGCAGGTATTAATGGAGGTAAAATTATTGCCCAGGGAACTCCTGCAGAAATAAAAGAAAAAAAAGATAGTATAACTGGGAATTACCTTGCTGGCGTAAAAAAAATTGATGTGCCAAAAAAAAGAAGAAGCGTCAATCCTAATAAACACATTATTATTAGAGGAGCTTCTGGCAATAATCTTCAAAATATTGATGTAGAGTTCCCACTTGGAATACTTACTTGTGTGACAGGAGTTTCTGGTGGAGGAAAATCAACTTTGGTTATACAAACCTTGCAAAAAAGCTTATCAAAAATCCTTAACGGGAACAGTTCTATACCTGCTCCATATAAATCAATTAATGGAATTTCACAAATTGATAAAATTATTGATATTGATCAATCCCCAATTGGAAGAACACCTAGATCAAATCCAGCTACCTATACAGGCGCCTTTAATCATATAAGAGATTGGTTTGCAGGATTACCTGAATCTAAAGCAAGAGGATACTTACCAGGTCGTTTTTCATTTAATGTTAAGGGAGGGAGATGTGAAGCTTGTCAGGGTGATGGTGTTTTAAAGATTGAAATGCATTTTTTACCAGATGTGTATGTAAAATGTGATCAATGTAAAGGAAAAAGATATAATAGAGAGACACTTGAGGTGAAATGGAGAAATAAATCCATATCAGACGTTCTTGATATGACTGTCAAAGAGGGTGCTGAGCTTTTTAAGGCTGTTCCATTAATTTATGAAAAGTTAGAAACTTTAGAAAGAGTTGGATTGGATTATATTAAGATTGGACAACGATCTACAACTCTATCAGGTGGAGAAGCCCAGAGGATAAAACTTGCAAAAGAGTTATCAAGAAAAGGAACTGGTAGAACTATTTATATTTTAGATGAGCCTACTACCGGACTACATTTTCATGATATTAAAAAGCTTTTAGAAGTTATGCAAGAATTAGTAGATAATGGAAATACTATGATCGTAATTGAACATAATTTAGATGTCATTAAAACTGCTGACCATATAATTGACTTAGGTCCAGAAGGGGGTGACAAAGGTGGATATGTTGTTGCGCAAGGAACCCCTGAAGAAGTATCAAAGGTAGCTGAAAGTCATACTGGTATTTTTTTAAAAAAATTGTTAAATAAATAAGTATAAAATGACGCATACTAACAAAATTGTAATTATTGGAGGAGGTTTAGCTGGCTGTGAAGCTGCCTATCAAATTTCTAAGTTTGATATAGATGTTGATTTTTATGAAATGAGACCAAAGGTAAAAACAGAAGCTCACCAAACAAAATATTTAGCTGAGCTGGTTTGCTCTAACTCTTTTCGTTCAGATGATAAAGAGTATAATGCAGTTGGGGTTTTACACGAAGAATTACGTATTGCAGACTCCTTAATAATGAAATGTGCTGATAATAACAAAGTGCCAGCAGGGTCTGCCTTAGCAGTTGACAGAAATGATTTCACAAAAGATGTAAACAAAACTATTAAGTCAATTCTAAATATTAACATTATAAATCAAGAAGTAAAAAACCTGGATGAATTTAAAAATCAAATCGTAATAGTTTCAACGGGACCTCTTACTTCCAAGAAATTAAGCGAGAGTATTAAAATTAAAACTTCTGAGAATTCTCTAGCATTTTATGATGCGATTGCCCCTATTGTTTATAAAGAAACAATAAATATGTCAGTAGCTTGGAAACAATCTAGATATGATAAGGGAAATGGAGATGATTATATAAATTGTCCATTATCAAAAGAGGAATATTATAAATTTATAGAGGAAATTAAAAAAGCTCCAAAAATGGAATTTAAAAAATTTGAAGATACTCCATATTTTGAAGGTTGTATGCCAATTGAAGAAATAATTAGACGAGGTGATGAAACATTAAGATATGGAGCAATGAAACCTATTGGATTAACTAATCCCCATAAAAATGAAGAACCTTACGCTGTTGTACAATTAAGACAGGACAACAAATCTGGCACCTTATATAATATTGTTGGTTTTCAAACAAAAATGAAACACGGCGCACAAAAAGAAATATTTAAAACTATTCCAGGGCTTAAAAATGCAGAATTTGCTAGACTTGGAGGCCTTCATAGAAATACATTTATAAAATCACCTAAACTTTTAGACCCTTTTTTAAGACTAAAAAAATGTCAAAATATTCTTTTTGCCGGGCAAATTACAGGTGTTGAAGGATATGTTGAATCGTCAGCTATTGGATTTATGGCTGGCATCATTGCAGCACATGACTTTAAAAACAAAAAGTTAAAATTACCACCTGAACATACAGCACATGGTGCATTATTGAGACATATAACGATGAATGCAAATCCAGATACGTTTCAACCTATGAATATAAATTTTGGACTAATGCCAGACATAAATTTAGACTTAAAAAAGAAAATACACATAAAAGGAAGAGAAAAGAAAAAAATTCAATCTAATACTGCGATTAGCTCATTTAAAGAGTGGATTAATGAAGTTAATTTTTAGTTTTCTCTCTCATATTCTGGTACATTTGTGCGATCATCAACTTTTTCACCCTTATTAATATTAAAGTAAGTCAAAAGTGACACCGCTACGAAAATAGATGAAAAAGTACCAATAATCACACCCCAAATCATTGCAAGAGCAAAATCAGATAAGACTGCACCACCAAAAAAGAAAATAATAAACAATGCCAATAATGTTGTTACTGATGTAATAACGGTTCTAGAAAGTGTTTCATTAATTGATTTGTTATAAATAAAATAGTGAGTTTTTGATTTATATCTTCTTAAATTTTCTCTAACACGATCAAAAATTACAACAGTGTCATTAATTGAATAACCAGCTGTTGTTAAAATAGCAGCTATTGTAGCTAAATTAAATTCTAGTTTTAATATAGAAAAAAGACCAACTGTTGTTAAAACGTCATGAATTAAAGCTAAAATTGCTGCAATCGAAAATTGCCACTCAAATCTAAACCATATGTAAATCATTATAGATATTAAAGCTAGTGAAACAGCATAAATTCCTGCAGTTTTCAATTCATCCCCAACAACTGGACCTACAAATTCAGACCTTCTAACTGTATAATCTTTTTCAATTAGAGATTTTACTTTTTCAATCATTGCTATTTGTTCTTTTTGATCACCCTCTTGCTTTTGAATCCTAACTAAAAAATCAGTTTCTTTACCAAAATTTTGTATCGAAACTTCACCTGCATTTAAGGTAGATATCTTTTCTCTTAGCTGATTAATGTTAGATGAATTAGGTTTTTTACTTCTTAATTCAAGAAGTATTCCTCCATTAAAATCAATTCCGTAATTTAAATTATTAACAATTAAACTCATAAAAGATGCTGATAAAATGATAAAAGAAAAAAGGAAAGCAATTACTTTTATACGCAAAAAATCAAAATTAGTATTATTTGGTACAAGCCTTAATAATTTCATTTTTTAGTCCTGTAGGTAAACACTGTTAAAATCTTTTTTCTTCGAATATAAAAAAACAATATATTTGGTAATGACAATTGCAGTAAACATTGAGGTTACTATGCCAATCATTAAAGTTACTGAAAAACCCTTAATTGGACCACTTCCAAATGAAAACAAAGCCAATGCAGCGAACAAAGTTGTTAAGTTGGCATCTATTATAGTTGAAATTGCTCTTTGAAATCCAGCTTCAATTGCATCAAGGATATTCCTACCTGAATTAAATTCCTCTTTTATTCTTTCAAAGATTAAAACATTAGCGTCTACAGCCATCCCCATAGTTAAAACTATGCCAGCAATACCTGGCAAAGTAAGAGTTGCTTGAATCATGCTTAATAATGCAATTATAAATATTATATTACATACAAGCGCAATATTAGCAAAAATTCCGAACATACCATAAGTCAATAACATAAATACCATTACTGCAATTAAACCAAATATACTTGCAATTTTTCCAGCAGAAATTGAATCTTTACCAAGACCTGGACCAACTGAACGCTCTTCAAGAATAACCATTGGAGCAGGCAATGCACCTGATCTCAGAACTAATGCTAAATCATTCGTTTCTTGTACTGTGAAAGAGCCAGTAATTTGCCCAGTTGAAAATATTTGTGTTTGTATTACTGGAGCACTTACAACTTTTCCATCAAGCACTATGGCAAAGGCCCTGCCAATGTTTTTACCAGTAACTCTGCCAAACTTCTTCCCACCTAAAGCAGATAATTGAAATGAAACCGATGGACTGTTATTCCTGTCAAATGTTGGACTTGCATCCTTAAGCATTTCACCAGATACCATAACTCTTTTATTAATCATGTAGAAGCGATCAGGATTTTTATCTTCTTGTAATTTAATAAAACCAGGAGGAGCTTTTGAGTCTTCATCTAAATCTTCAGGAAATATGCTAGGATGAGCCAGTTGAAATGTTAATTTTGCAGTTTTACCTAGTAATTTTTTAATACGACTTGGATCATCTAAACCAGGAAGTTGTACAATTATACGATCATCACCTTGTTGTTGAATGCTAGGCTCATTTGTTCCAGTTTCGTCAATTCTTCGTCTAACTATTTCAATGGCCTGAGCCATTGTCGATTTGGTGATGTTATTTTTATTTTGTTCTGAAAATCTAATAAAAAAAGAATCTAGTTTATTCTCTACGATTAGGTTTTTGTCTAATGAGAATATAATGGATCTAATTTTCTCATTTGAAGATGCTCCTCGTTTTTGAAATGAAATAATATCATTTTGTATACTTAACTTTTTATAACCAATCTTTGATTTTCTTAGTAATGATCTAATATCTGATAAAACAGAATCAAGTTTTTCAGCAAAAACGACATTCATATCTGCTTTGAGTAATAAGTATGAACCGCCTTGCAAATCAAGACCAAGATTTATTTTTTTTCCAGGTAAAAAATTGAATGATTGAACCTGTTTAGATGTATAAAAAAAATTTGGAGTAGCATACAATATACCAATAATTACACTTGCAATTATTAAAATTAATCTTATTTTCGACAAACTTTTCATTTCACAAAACTATAAAAATAATAAAAATTATATTTAATTACTTTTTCTTAGAATTAGATTTTTTTTCTTCAGATTTAAGTTTTTGATCACCACGAACCTCAGATATCATTTGTCTTGCAAGCTCGACCGTTACACCTGAAGCAATTTCCACGCTTACAGTTTCTGATCCATCAATGGCTTTTGTAACTACGCCTAGTATGCCTCCTGCAGTTAAAACTTTATTCCCCCTCTTTAAACTCTCAACCATTAATTTGTGTTGTTTAACTCTTTTTTGTTGAGGTCTTATAAGTAAAAAATAAAAAATTATAAAAATTAAAATGAATGGTAGAAGACCCTGTAATGAAAAGCCGCCAGCTCCTCCAGCTGCTGATTGAGCGAATGCACTTGAAATCATAAATAACTCCATCGTAAACTTCATATAAAGATATCAACTTATATAAAAAAAAATCAAGAAAGACCATAGATAAAATTTAAAAATTATATATATTACAATTTTCTACTTATTTAGGCTTTTTATTATGGTTGATATTACATCAAATTCAATTTTACAGAGAATTGCCAACGCTTTAGAAAGATTGGCTCCACCAGATAAGAAAATTAGTAATTTGGATCTGAGTGAAGGCTTTATTTTTGAATCAAAATCTGGTTTGATTAGACCTGTTGAAAATATAAATCGTATTTCTATTTCCCTCCTGAAAGGCATTGATAGTCAAAAACAAATACTTTTAAACAACACTCTGAATTTCTCCAAAAATTTGAGCGCAAATAATGCTTTGTTGTGGGGTGCAAGAGGAACAGGTAAATCTTCTCTTGTTAAAGCAGTTCATAAAGAAGTTATCATTAAAACAAAATCCAAAGCCTTAAAATTAGTTGAAATTCACAGAGAAGACATATCTGAACTTCCCGAACTATTATTACTTTTATCACAACATAAAAATTATAGATTTATCTTGTTATGTGATGATTTGTCCTTTGATGCTGGCGAAAATAATTATAAAAGCCTGAAAGCTGCACTTGATGGAGGGATAGAAGGGAAACCAAATAATGTAATTTTTTACGCAACTTCAAATAGAAGACATTTAATGCCAAGAGACATGATGGAAAATGAGAGATCTACAGCTATTAATCCTTCAGAGTCTGTAGAAGAAAAAGTTTCTTTGTCTGATAGATTTGGATTATGGATAGGATTTCATAATATGGATCAAGATACGTTTCTAACTATAGTCGAAGCATATTGTGATGAATTTAAAATATCTATTGAAAAAAACAAACTTAAATCGGATGCACTTGAGTGGTCAATTACAAGAGGTGCTAGATCAGGAAGAGTGGCCTGGCAATTTATTCAAGATTTAGCCAGCAGACAAAATATTAAAATCTATTAATTTAAATAACTTAATGGGTTAACTGGATTTCTATTATGCCTTAGTTGAAAATGAAAAAAATTTTGGTTATCAGGCGTATAAGCAATAATTTGTTGTTTTTTTATTTTGTCACCAACCTTAACATTGTACTTACCTAAATTAGAATATGCAGTTACCCAAGATTTATTATGTTTAACAATTATCAAATTACCAAACTTTTTAATTTGTGAGCCAACAAACGCAACTTCTCCATCATAAGCTGAATAAACAGGTTGATTTTTACCAAACATAATATCAATGCCATCATGATGTTGCCCCTTACCAAATCTACCAAAACTTTTTATAACTTTACCTTTTGCTGGCCATAGAAATACAGGGGCATTTTTGATTTTTTTATTGTTAGAAGAATATTCGTTTTTAGTTAATTGTTTTTTATCATAAACTTTTTCATTAATAATTAGATCAACAACTGAAAAATCTTTAAGTAATGGAATTAAAATTTTGTTTCCTACAACTAAATTATAAGGAGTTTTAAGCTTATTTAATTTAATAATATCTGATTTTTTAACGGCAAATCTTTCCGAAATTTTTTCAACAGTGTCATTCTCTTTTATGATATAAATATTTTCATGTCTTAAAAATAAAATTTGATTAGATTTCAATTCATAAGGTTTCGACAGATTGTTATCTTCAATTATATCTTTTGGAATTACTTTATATTTATTAGCAATAGTATAAATTGTCTCATTTTCTTTGACAATTATCATTCCATTTAATGGAATATTTGTGCTATATGAATTAGAAATTTTATTAAAAATTTTTGCTTCTTTTTCAAATGCAAGATCTTTTTTTAAGCTGTCATAAAGTTTGTTACTTTGACATCCAAATACAAAGAAAATAAGAATGATGTAATATATTTTATTCAAACTTAACACCCTTTATTAAGATTTAAATTAAAATTAAACAAGTTTCAATAATTATCACTGATTAATGGAACGAAATTGACTTGACCAAGATCTTCCCAAATATCGTTTTCTCTATTATTTTTGATAGTTATTTTTTTTAATCTTTGTCCTTCTAAAACAGATCCTACTGGTACCACACATGTACCATTAAATCTTACTTGACTTAATAATCTATTATCAATTTTTTCTACAGCACATGTTATTATTAAATGATCAAATGGTGCTAATTTTGGCCATCCCAAAAATCCATCTCCACATTCACAGATAATATTTGTTAATTTAAGTTTTTTAAAACAACTAATTGCGTTTACTAATAATGGGCGAATTCTTTCAATTGAATAAACTCTTCTTGATAAAATTGATAAAATAGATGTTTGGTATCCAGAACCAGTTCCTATTTCTAAAATTACTTCATTTCCTTTTAGCAACAAGGATTCAGTCATCAAGGCAACTATGAATGGCTGACTTATTGTTTGATCAAAACCAATAGGTAGAGGATTGTTTTCATATGCATAATCTTTAAAGTTAGAAGGAAGAAAAATTTCTCTAGGAATTTTTTCAATTGCAGATAGAACTTTTTTTGAAGAAATACCCATAGATCTCAATTTCATAATTAAATTAGCTTTTTGAATTGTACTTTCAAATATCATTGTTCATTTTATTAAAAAATTCATTATTACTTAAATTTAAAGCTAATGGTGTTATAGAGATTTTATTTTCTTTTAAACATTCTAAATCAGTGTTGGTTGAAGATCTTTGATCATTGATCATACGCCCTATTGAAAATGAATTAAAATTATCATCAAATAATAATTCATCAGCAATTTTTTGGGATGCTAATGTTGTGAACGAACTTCTGACATTTTCTAAAGAACGAGAAACTATGTATGGAAAATTTACATTATAAAACCTAGTAGTTTGTGACTTGATTTTAAGTAGATAGTTAATGATTTCGAGACCTTTGGCTTGTGAACATTTATAAGAATCAATTGTATTATCACCACCATATTGGCTTAACGCAATTGAATCTATTTTTCTGACTGCTCCTTCCCATGCAGCAGCCACAGTACCAGAATAAGAAACTTCGTCTCCAATATTACTTCCGGCATTTATACCACTAAGGATTAAATCAGGCATGTTTTTTTTAAATATATGATTAAGAGCAAATATCATACAGTCTGTAGGTGTGCCGTCAACAATCCAAAAATTTTTTGATATTTCTCTATAATTTATTTTTTTTTTTATTGTTATTGATTTTGATTTAGCTGATTGATTTTCTTTAGGAGATACTATTAAGACATTATCTGCAAGTTGCTCCGCAATATTCAAAAGAACTTTTAAGCCAACAGATTCATACCCATCATCATTAGAGATAAGAATATTATTAAATTTTTTTTTCATCTTATTTATTTAATATTTCAATTTTTTTAATCCCCTTCATATAGGGCACAAGAACTTCTGGAACAACTACAGATCCATCACTTTGTTGATAATTTTCTAATATGGCGATTATTGTTCTACCGATTGCTAAACCAGAACCATTAAGTGTATGCAGGAAGTCTATTTTATTTGTTTCTTTATCCTTAAATTTAGCATTCATTCTCCTTGCTTGAAAATCTCCACAATTAGAGCAAGATGAAATTTCTCTGTACATACCTTTTCCAGAATTTTGTCCAGGAAGCCAAACCTCTAGATCAAATGTTTTTTTAGCTGAAAAACCAACATCTCCTGAACATAACATCATTATCCTATATGGTAATTCTAATTTTTTTAAAATAGTTTCTGCACAAAAAACTAAGTTGTTCAATTCTTCATCAGAATTAATTGGATTTGTTATAAAAACCATTTCAACTTTTGAAAATTGATGTTGACGTATCATTCCCCTTGTATCAGTGCCAGCAGCGCCAGCTTCAGATCTAAAACAAGGAGTATTAGCAACAAATCTTAACGGCAAACTATTTTTATCAAGAATTTCATCCCTCACAATATTAGTTAATGGGACTTCAGCAGTAGGGATTAACCATCTTTTGTCTGTAGTACAAAATAAATCTTCTGTAAATTTAGGAAGTTGACCAGTGCCAAACATTGCATCATCTCTTACGATATAGGGAGGAGAGATTTCTTCAAAACCAAAATTTTTTAGATGGATGTCTAACATGAATGCAGATAGTGCTCTTTCAAGCAAAGCTAATTTTCCTCTTAATAAAACGAACCTTGATCCTGATATCTTCACACCGGTTTTAAAATCAAGTTGCTTTAGTTTTTCGCCAATTTCAACATGGTCTAGAGGTTCAAAAGAAAATTTAGGTTTTGTTCCCCACTCTCTAATTAATTTATTTTCATTTTCATTATCCCCATCAGGAACATCATCATCTAAACTGTTTGGTAATACTTTTAAAATATCATTTAGTTCACTAGAATATTTTTTTATTTCTTGATCTATTGTAGTTAATTCAGACTTAAAATTAGAAATATTTTTTTTTAATTCTGAAACATCTTTACCTTCAGATACTAGCTTTCCAATTTCTTTTGAACTATTATTTCTTTGTTCTTGTAAAACTTGTATTTCTACTTGTTTTTTTCTAATAACTCCATCGATTTCGAGAATTGAAGATATGTCAATATTTAAACCTCTACGATGCATTTGTTTTTGAAATTTTTCAGGATTTTTTCTAATAAATTTTATATCATGCATAAAAAAACTCTGTTACTCAGTTTTACTTAAAAATTTAGAAAAAATAATAGATACTTCGTATAAGGCGATAATTGGTAATGCGAGTAAAATTTGTGAAATAACATCTGGCGGTGTAAGTATCGCTGCAATGACAAAAGCCGTTAAAATTGCATACTTTCTCTTACTTGCCAAATCATCTGGTGTGATAATTCCCGTTTTAACTAACAATAATAAAATGACTGGTAATTCAAAACATAATCCAAAAGCAAAAATCAGTTTCATAATTAATGAAAGGTATTCTGATATTCTTGGTTCTAATTCTATTGGTAGAGAACCATCTACACTATTAACTTGAAAAGAAAGAAAGAAGTCCCACGCAAGAGGTATTACAATATAATAGACCATAGCTGCACCTGCTATAAATAATATAGGTGTGGCCAACAGAAAAGGAAGAAAAGCTTGTTTTTCATTTTGATATAATCCTGGGGCAACAAATCGCCATATTTGAATTAAAAATATAGGTAATGAAACACATAAAGATATAAAAAAAGCAACTTTGACCTGTGTAAAAAAACCTTCATGCAAGGCCGTAAAAATCATTCTTCCACCATTTTCAAGTATTTGAGAAGCAAGTGGTGCTTGCAAAAACATATAAACAATATCTGCAAGATTCTGATTGTCATCCGTAAATTTGATGAAGCAGAGGAAAAATAAAAATAAAAATGCACAAAATGATACTAATAGTCTATTTCTTAACTCAATAAGATGGTCTAATAATGTCATATTTTGTTCAGGATTTTTTGATTTGCTCATATTATTATTTAAAATTATTAATTTTTAATTTTTGAATTAGATTTTTTATCTGTTTTTACATTATTAGCATTTTTTATATCATAGACATCATTTTTTATTGATTTTATATTAACATCATCATCTAATTCTTTTATTTCACCAACATGATCATCGATTAGGGATTTTTTATCAATTTTATCAACTTCCTTTCTCAAATCAGAAATTTCAGCTTCATTTGCTAAATCATCAATTCCCGAATGAAATTGTGAAGCCATAGATTTTATTTTTCTTATAAAAGATGTAATTGATCTTAGAACTTTTGGTAAATCTTTTGGACCTACTACTATAAGCAACACAAAAGAGATTAAAAGAAACTCTGGAAAACCAATATCAAGCATTAAATATTACTTTACTTATGTTTTCTTTTTAACAGCTTGTTTCTTTTTTGCTGTTTTTTTAACAGTCTTTTTTTTAGGATTAGTTTTTGTTTCAGCAATAACCTCTATTTCTTCATCATTTTCTTTATTAGACTTAACCTGATCTTTAAAATTTTTTAAACCTTTACCAAAGTCTCCCATTATACTTGATAATTTACCTTTTCCTCCAAATAAAATTAAAACAACAATTAATACAATTATCCAATGCCAAATACTAAATGCACCCATGATACAAATCTCCCATTTAAATAATTTTAAATTAAAATCACATTACATGTATTTAATATTTTTTTATATAGAAAAATTATTTATTGCTCAAAGATAAAAATTTGTGTTGGATCAGTTTCAACAATTACTTTTTCATTTACTTTAAAAAAATTGAGTCCAGGAATTCTAGCGTGAATATGAAAATTTGATTCATTAACTTTTATTGATAAATGAACTAAACTTGAGCCAGCAAGTAATCTTGCTTCCATAACAAATCCATGATATGAAGATTTAATAAAATTTGTTTTATCTTTTACATTTAAATTAATTTTATTTTCTGAAAACAACCTAATTGCTTCGTCTCTTACAACAATTTTTACTTTTTTATTATTAAATTTTTGAGAACAATCAAAAGTACCAAGTACAGTGCTAACAGAACCTTCTTTAACAATTCCTTCAAGTATATTTATTTCTCCAAAAAACTCAGCTATGAATGCAGATTTTGGTCGTAAATATAAATCCATAGGACTTCCAAATTGTTCAATACACCCATTATTTAAGACACCTATTTTATCAGACATAAACATTGCCTCTTCTGGGTCATGAGTTACTAATAATGCTGAAATTTTGTGTTCCCTTAAGATATGTAACATTTGATCTCTAATTTTTTCTTTTAATCTAGAATCTAAATTTGAATAAGGTTCATCCAAAAAAATAATCTTAGGATCAGAAGCCATAGCTCTAACTAACGCAACTTGTTGTTGTTGACCACCTGATAATTCATGTGGATAGTTGGAAGCCAAATTAGAAATATCAATTTCATCCATTAAGTTTTGAATTTTTTTGGAACTTTTTTCTACGTAATTTTTTTTTATTCCAAAGAAAATATTTTCCACAACAGTTAAGTGTGGAAATAATGCGCAATCCTGAAAAACATATCCAATCTGTCTTTTATCTGAATTTAAATGAAAATTGAAAGAAGAAACAATTTCATCATTTAATTTGATTTCACCATTTTGAAGTTTTTCTATTCCACTTGCTAATTTAAGTATTGTTGTTTTTCCACAACCAGAAGGACCTAACAAGGAAACCACCTCTCCTGCTTCAAGCTTCATAGAAAAGTCATTCAAAATCATTTTTTTGTTATATTTGTGTGAAATATTTAAAAACTCTAACAATATTCAAGCCCTAATAATTAATTTACATTTAATCAACTGATTGATCATTAAAAATAACTTTATTTTTATCTAGTAAACCCGAGTTTTTAAGATCTTCTTTTCCTGGAAGATCTTTTATATTTTTTAGATTAAAATAATCTAAAAACAAATTTGTAGTTTTCCATGTAAGCGGATTTCCTGGAGTTGATTTTCTATGACCAGGTTGAATCCATTGTAATTCTAATAATACATCGAGGGTTCCTCTACTAAGAGAAACTCCACGAATGTTTTCTATTTCTGAACGTGTAATAGGTTGATGGTAAGCAATAATTGCTAGAGTTTCAGTTGCTGCACGTGATAGTGCTTTTGGAACAATTTTTTCAATATTCAAAAACTCTGAAACATCTAAAGATGTTCTAAATGCATATGTATTATTAATAACATACAAATTAACTCCGCTTGAGGAGTATTTTTTTTTCAAGTTTTCTAAAATTTCATTTAATATATTTTCATCTATTATACGTTTTAATAATTCGTGATAAGATATCGGTTCAGAAGAAGAAAAAATTAGAGCTTCAACTATTTTTTGCTTTAAGACAAAATCATAATTTTCATTATTCTTTTCTTTTAATTTTTTCATAAGTTTACCTAAAATAAGATTTTAAATCATTAAGATTGAATTTATTTTGAATGTAATAAAATGTTATCATTTAAAACATCTTGTTTTAATTTCAAACTACCCTCTTTAACAAGCTCGAGAGAAGCAACGAAATGAGAAGCCAAGGCTGATTTCCTTTCTAACTTATTTCTTATATTATTTGGAATAAAATCTAAAAGATCTTTCCAATCTTTTGAATGTTTAAAAAAACTTTTAAGAGTATTTAATGCATCTTCAACTGAGTATAATTGTGTATTTGCAATAGTAATAGATTTAGTATTGTTGAACGTAATAATTTCACCATAAGTTTTAATCAAATCATATAAACTTAAATTATATTGGTTTTTTTGATTTATACCAAAAATTTCTGGGTTGCCTCTTTTAAAAAAACTGATCCCTAATTTATGCCTTTTAAATAGAAGCTTTGATACTTTTTGCATTCCTTCTAACCTTTTCATTTGAAATTCTAATAATTCTGACATTTCTTCTGAAGTCATTGACTCGCCTTCTTTATCAACAGGTAATAAAAGTTTTGATTTCAAAAAAGCTAACCAAGCTCCCATAACTAAATATTCTGCCGCAATATCAATATCTTTTTTTATAATGAGATCTAAAAATTCTAAATATTGCTCAGCTAATTTTAGTATTGATAATTTAGTTAAATCGATTTTATGATCCCTAGCCAAACTTAATAGAAGATCTATTGGACCTTCAAATCCATCTAATGAAAGGTTAAGAATATCAATATTTTTGTAATTAATTTCTGACATTTAATTTCTTTTATTTAATTGAAGAATACATACTATTTTTTCTTTTTTAAATTTTTCACATAATATTAAACCATTATCTTTATTCATCGAGGTTGTCCATACTCTATGAAACAATAAATCATCATTATTAGTATAAGAAAAAATTTCCAACTTAGTTTCTAATAATAGTTTTGCGTATTTTATTTCAATATTTTTCTTTGCTAATTTAGCTTTATTTAAATCTCTAAATGATCCAAACTGTACTCTGTACAAGAGTAAATTTTTATTTGAATTTTTTATATTTTTTTTAGTTATTTTGGAATTTAATTTTTTTTCCTCTGAGATTTTTGAATCTTTTAATACATTTTGATCAATGCTTTTTTTTATTTTTTTCTCAATTGGAATGACTTCTAATGGTAAAAGCTCTGGTTTTGTTGACTTAGGTCTAATTTTTTCATTTTTAATTAATGCATCTTTATCATTTAATATTTCAATGTCTAAATTGGAAATTTTCTTACCACCTGGATCTTTAGGTTTAATTATAATGTTTTCATTATCAGGACCTAGAATTATTAATCTATCATTATTAGTTTCTTGAAAAAATATTTTTAAAGCATAGAGACTAATTGAAAGAAAAATTCCAATACTTAAAAAAAATATAGAAAATATCTTTAAGTAATTCTTCATCAATCTACATCTCATAAATTGGTTCAATTTTGAGAATACTTAAACCTTTTCTAATTGTTAAAGCAACAGCTTTCACTAATGACAATCTTGCATTTGTTAATTCTAAATCATCTTCAACTATAAATTTTATATTAATATCTTTACCTTTATTCCATAGGCTATGGAAAATACTTGATAATTCAATTAAGTAGTAACAAATCCTGTGAGGTTCATGATTTTTAGCTGCAAGTTCTAGAGTTCTAGGCCACAAAGCTATGAATTTAATAAGTTCAATTTCGAAGCCATTTTCTAAGCGTTTTGGATTTTTTAAAATTATATCTTCTTCTTTAACTTTTGAGGATCTAAAAATAGAGTTACAACGTGCGTGAGCATACTGAACGTAAAACACTGGATTATCTTTTGATTTCTCCATTACTTTTTTAAAATCAAAATCTAAAGATTGGTCGTTTCTTCTAGTCAACATAATAAACCTTACAACATCTTTACCTACAGCATTAATAATGTCAGATAGATTTACGAAGTTACCTGATCTTTTACTCATTTTAATTGGTTTTCCATCTTCCAAAAGGTTTACTAACGCACAAACTTTAGTATCAATTTCTATAGAACCATTAGATAAAGCATTAACAGCAGCACTTATTCTAGAAATATAACCGATATGGTCTGCACCTAGAACATTAATTAAATCACCCTTGGTTCTTTTCATTTTATCTAAATGATAAGCCATATCAGTTGCAAAATAAGTCCATGTACCATCTAATTTTTTAAGTGCCCTATCTAAATCATCGCCATACTCAGATGATTTAAAAAGTAATTGTTCTCTTTTTTCCCAATTTTTGGTTTCAGTACCTTTAGGTGGATCTAAAGCACCATAAAAAATAAGATTTTTACTTTCAAGAATTTTTAAAATTTCATTTAATAAATTTCCTGAAATGATTTCTTTTTCGCTGGTAAAAACATCCATTTCTATTCCTAATTTAAGAAGATCATTTTTAATCATTCCCATTATAACTTCTAAAGAAACAGACCTTACTTTTTCAAAAACTTTTTCTTTATCATCTAGTTGTAATTCATTTCCATACTTTTCAAAAAGAGTTTTACCTACTTCTTTTAGATATTCACCTGGATAAAGACCAACTGGAATATCGATTGACTTATTTGTTACTTGTTCATTATATCTTAACAAAGAAGACTCTACTAATTTTTCAATTTGATTTCCTGCATCGTTAATGTAGTACTCCCTGATAACTGAATACCCAACTTCAGTCAAAAGAGATGCAAGGGCATCACCAAAAACAGCACCTCTTGCGTGACCTGCATGAAGAGGTCCTGTTGGATTTGCAGAGACATATTCAATGTTAATATTTTTTCCTCTTCCGATTTCTAATCGATCCCAATTTTCTGAGTTTTCTAGTAAATTACTTATGAAATTTGGCCATATATGTTGTTTAAAAGTAATATTAATAAAACCTGGCCCAGCCACATCTACATTTTCTACATCTGGCAAATTTGATATATAAATCACAAAATTATTTGCTATTATTTTTGGACTCAAATTTAAATCTTTACTTAAAACCATCGCTAAATTCGTTGACATATCTCCATTAATTGGATTTTTAGGAGGTTCTAAAGTTAACTTTTTAAGTATTTCTTCGACTCTAAAGGAATATTTAAAATCTGATTTAAACTTCTCAATTGCGTTAAGCAAGTGGTTAAAATAAAATTTATAAATATTCATAAATTAAAAATCTCTCTCTAATTATAAAATTTATCATATTCTCTTTTTAAATAATTGTCAGTCATACCAGCTATATAATCAGCTATAACTCTAAATTTTTCTTTTTGTGAGAGTTCCGATAAAATTTGTCCATTAAAATATTTCCATTGTTCTGGAAGTCTATGAATATCTTTTATAAATAATAAAAATAATTTTTCTATCATAAGTGCATTTTTATCCAATTTTTTTATAACTGACTCATTTCGATACATTTCTTTAAATAAAAAATTTCTTATTTCTTCCATTGAAGATGAAGCGTTGATGGAAAGTTCTACAGTTTTTTTTCCATAATCTTTTAATTCATTTATATTTTTAAAATTATTCTTTTTTATAATTGCTAGTGAATTTGATACAACATCATTTATAAAATAACTAATTAGATGCCTTATTAATTGATGAATTAATATATCATCCTTTATATTTGTAAAATTATTTTCGATTTTTTTTACCATGTAATTAATAATATCTATTTTACGAAGATCATTTAAAAAAAATAATTTTTCACGAAGACCATCGTCAAAATCATGCGTTAAATAAGCTATATCGTCAGAAATATTTGCCACTTGACCTTCTAATGAACTGTGTGTTTTGAAATCAATATCTAAGTTAAGACAGATATCTTTAATAGTTTGTGGTATTTTATCCAAATCTAAAAAAGGTCCATTATGTTTAATCAATCCCTCTAAAGTTTCATGAGTAAGGTTCAAACCGTCAAAATTTGGATATTTTTTTTCTAAAATTGTTACAACTCTTAATGATTGTTCATTATGATTAAAACCACCTACATCAGACATTATTTTTTGGAGAATATCTTCTCCCTTATGACCTAGAGGTGGATGTCCTAGATCATGTGCAAGGGCTATGGTCTCAGTTAAATCCTCATTGATATTTAGAGCCTTAGCAATTGATCTAGCAATCTGAGATACTTCAAGAGTATGAGTTAGTCGAGTTCTATAATGATCTCCTTTATGGAAAATAAAAACCTGAGTTTTGTCTTTTAATCTTCTAAAAGCTTCAGAGTGAATAATTCTATCCCTGTCTCTTTGGTATTCAGATCTACCAAGAATAAGTTTATCATCTTTATGAACTCTGCCCTTACTTTCAGAACTATGACATGCAAATGGACTTAAATATCTGTTGTCATTATTAGCTAACATAAAATTTTCCAATAAATTATTCATTTATGTATAAAAATATGTTAATTTACAATTAAACAATTGTAAAAAATTTTATAATTTCAAAATTAAACGAGGTTTTTTTTAAATGAATGAAAATAAGGATTTCAATCAAGACTTTAATCTATCAAAAGAAGCCTTAGAAAGAGTAAAAATTTTACTGAAAGACGAAGAGGGTTCATATTTCAGAATATCAGTATTAGGAGGTGGATGTTCTGGCTTTCAATATGATTTTTCATTTGATAAAAAACCTAAAGACGATGATATGATCTTCAAAGAAGGTGGAATTGATTATTTAATAGATAAAGTGTCTATTGATTTTCTTCGCGGAAGCACTTTAGAATATGTTTCAGAACTAGCAGGATCATATTTTAAAATTGAAAATCCAAATGCTACAGCAAATTGTGGCTGTGGAACAAGTTTCTCTATATAAAATAAATTTAATCCAATGTCCTTTAAAATAGCTAGTTTTAATGTAAATTCTATAAAAATGAGACTGCTAAATGTATTAAGTTGGCTAGATAAAAATAATATTGATGTCATTTTAATGCAGGAAACTAAGACAATTGACGATAATTTTCCTTCATTAGATTTTAAACAAAAACAATATAATGTAATATTTGTTGGACAAAAATCATATAACGGCGTTGCAATTGCATCTAAATTTGAAATAAGTGAAATTACTAGATCATTACCTCTTTACAATGAGAGCATTGATGAAGATAATCAAGCAAGGTTCTTACACGTAAAGATTAATGATGTAAATATCATTTGCTTATATTTACCTAATGGTAATCCTGCTCCTGGTCCTAAATATGACTATAAAATTAGTTGGATGAAACGTCTAATAAAATACACTAAAGATGTTTATGATACAAATGAACCTCTGATTTTAGGTGGCGACTTTAATGTAATTCAGGAGAGTGTTGATTGTTATGATATATCTAAATGGCAAAATGATGCATTATATCTGGAAACAACCAGAAGGCATTTAAGAGAATTAATAAATATTGGTCTAGTTGATGCTCACCGCATAAAATATCCAACAGCTAAAGAGTATAGTTTTTGGGACTATCAGGGTGGTGCTTGGCAAAAAGATAATGGAATAAGAATAGATCTTTTTTTAATCTCACCAGAAATAGTTGATAATCTAATTGATGTAGGTATAGACAAAACACCAAGAGGTGAAGAAAAACCCAGTGACCATACACCTATTTGGATTCATTTCGAAAAATAAACTTTATGATTTATGTAAATTTTTAGGTAAAAAACCTGAATCTTCTGCCACTCTAGGATTAGGAACCCAGAGTTCTCGATTAGGATGCATTCCAGCTCCATAAGTTGCTGAAACAGCAGAGTTTCTCATTCTATTTAGCAATCTCGTATCTGCATCTCCAACTGCTGGATGTGTACCACCATTAGTTTTGAAAATTTCTTCCCAATTGCTTTTTCTAATCTTGAAAATATTAATATCATTCAATTGAGAACAATTAATCTCATTTTTATTTAAATCAACTATAATTTCATCTCCATCCTCTATTAGGGCAATAGGTCCGCCTATAGCCGCCTCTGGGCCAACATGACCAATGACAAGACCAACAGAGCCACCAGAGAAACGTCCATCAGTCATTAATCCTACGATTATATTTCTTTCTCTACATAAAGTGGTAATTCTTGAGGTGGAATCCAGCATTTCTGGCATTCCTGGTCCACCAACAGGACCTTCATACCTAACCACAACCATATCATTATTATTGAAGCTTTCTGGTTCATTTTCTAATGTCCAAAGAAGTTTTTGTTCTCCATCAAATATTCGAGCTTTTCCTATAAAAACATTATTTTCTAAACCACCTTCAACACCAGCCAGTTTTAGAATAGAACTAAATTCGGGAGATAAATTCCCTCCTAAAAGTCTTAATCCACCAGTCTCTTTAAAAGGTTTTTTCACAGTATAAATAACTCTTCCGTCAGGTTCTTTAGGAGCCAATCGCTCAACTTGTTCAGCTAAAGTTTCACCTGTACAGGTTAAAGTATTACCATTCAATAAACCTGAATCTAATAAATCCTTTATAAAAACCTGAACACCACCTTGATTGTCAATATCAACCATTGAGTATTTTCCAAATGGTCTTGCATCAACTAAAACAGGAACAACCTTTTCAGATAAATAATTAAATTCGTCTGGAGACATGATATCTTCACTAAAACTTTTATATCCTGCAGCTCTTGCTAACTCTGGTGCATGAAGCATTACGTTAGTTGAACCTCCTATAGACATTGCTACTATCACAGCATTCCTTATAGAATCTCTTGTAACAATATCCCTTGGCTTAATATCATTTTTAACCATATTATCTAAGAAGGTAATAAGTTCGTCAGGAAAAACATCTAATCTTCTTTGATCGTCTGAAGGGGGAGAAACCATATGTAAAGGTTGCATGCCTACAACACCAATAAACGTCTGCATAGTATTATAAGTAAACATCCCACCACAACTTCCATAACCAGGACAAGCTTCGCATGCAATTCTTCTTTTCAGTTCTTCATCTTCACTACCTGCAATTTGATAACTTGAAATAATGTCCAATGGTTCATTAGTAACTGAATCAATTCCAGGTCTTATTGGACCGTCAGACATTATAATAGCAGGTCTGTTGTGCTCTAAAATTGCAGACAATGTTCCAACAGGTGGTTTGTCACATGCAACAACAGCAATTGTACCTTCTAAACCCGAAGCGCTTAAATGTTCGCATAATGTATCATTAGTTACTTCTCTTCCAATTAAAGAATAACGCATCTCTTTAGTACCGTTTCTTATACCATCAGATGTTGCTACGGTGTACTCAGGTTGTACTAATCTCATTCTAATATCATTTGGGTTTTGGCCTATCCTTAGCCTTAATTTTTCATGTATAGTTTTAACTTTTTGTTCAACACCAAGATAACATTGAGAGTCCCCTTTATTACCAACTACCCCAATTGAAGGTTCATGTATTAAATCAAGGTCAGTATTTAAGATTCTTGCAATACCAAAAGTTTGAGAATTTCTTCCAGGATTTTTGTCAATTAAAACTGTTTTTGAATTCTTCATATTTTTCTCCGATTTTCATTTAATATTATAAATTTAATAAGGCCTTATTTATTTCCGATTTTCTTTGATTAAATATTATTTTTTTAGTTTTCACATCCTCTATAACCTTTGGTGGTGCTTTTTCTATAAATGAAGAGTTATTTAATCTTTTATCTATTATTTCAATTTCATTGGTTATATTTTCAAGCTCTTTACTCAATCTATTTTTTTCTGCTTCTATATCAATTAGTCCATCTGTTGGTATCATTAAAATTATCTCATCAACAGTTGTTACAATAGATTTTTCATTTTCTTCATGTTTTTTAGATAAAAATTTTATCTGATTTAATTTTGCTAAATTAAGGATTAAATTGTAATTCTCTTCAATAATAATCTTTTTTTCTTGATTTACATTTTTAAGTAAAATTGTAGGTCTAGATTTATTTGGAATATTCTTTTCAACTCTAATTGATCTCATCGCAGACACAATATCAATTGTCAGACCAATTCCATTTTTTAATGAAGTTTCAGTTTCAATTAAGCTCGGCCATGAAGATGATATTGCTAACTTATTAGATTTAAACAATTTTTCAAAAATTTCTTCTGTGACGTATGGCATTATTGGGTGTAACATTAACAAAACATTTTTCATAATCTTAATAGAAACACTTTTAGTCTCTTTTTGTGACTCAATATCTTCAGCATTATTCAAAATAGGCTTAATAAACTCTATATACCAATCACAATAATCTCTCCAAATAAATTGATACAAAGCGTCTGCAGCATCATTAAATTTGTATTCAATTATAGATTTTTTAACTTTTGAATTAAGTTGATTATAACTTTCAATTATCCATTTGTTGATTTGTAGATTTATAAAATTGATATCAGTGTCTAGTTCTGAAATGCATTCATTAAATTCAAGAAATTTACATCCATTCCATATTTTTGTACTAAAATTTCTATATCCTGCAATTCTTTCTTCTGATAATTTTATATCCCTTCCTTGAGCAGCCATTGCTGTAAGAGTGAACCTTAATGAGTCAGCACCATATTTGACAGATAAATCAAGAGGATCAAGAACATTACCCTTTGATTTTGACATTTTTTGACCCTTATCATCTCTTACTAGAGCGTGTATATAAACTTCTTTAAATGGAACCTCGTCATCCATAAAATGCATGCCCATCATCATCATACGAGCCACCCAAAAGAAAATTATGTCAAAGCCAGTTACTAAAACATTGGTTGGATAATATTTCTTTAGATCTTTTGTGTTATCAGGCCATCCTAAGGTTGAAAATGGCCAAAGTGCAGATGAAAACCATGTGTCCAATACATCTTCATCTTGTATTAGTTTAACTTTTTTTCCATAATGCAATTCTGCTGCTTTCTCAGCATCTAACTGGTTATGTTCTACAAAAATCTTATCATCAGGTCCAAACCAGGCAGGTATTCTATGACCCCACCATAATTGTCTAGAAATACACCATGGTTGAATGTTGTTCATCCATTCAAAGTATGTTTTATCCCAATTTGCAGGAACAAACTTAGTTTTTTTATTTTTAACAGCTTTGATAGCTGGTTGAGCTAATTTATATGCATCAACATACCATTGGTCCATAAGCCATGGTTCCACAACTACGTTAGATCTATCTCCATGAGGAACCGTATGTACAATTTTCTCTTCTTTAATAAATAAATTTTGAGCTTTTAAAATCTCTAAAACTTTTTTTCTAGCTTCAAATCTGTCTAACCCTTTGAAATCTTCACCACCATTTTCATTTATCGAAGCATTAGCATTAAAGATATTAATCATATCTAAACCATGCCTTTTCCCAACTTCGAAATCATTAAAATCATGAGCTGGAGTTATTTTAACAGCACCAGAACCTTTTTTCGGATCTGAATAATTGTCAAAAATAATAGGAATACGTCGATTTATAATTGGTAATATTACATATTTACCTTTTAGATGGATATATCTTTCATCATCGGGATTTACAGCTACAGCTGTATCTCCTAACATGGTTTCTGGCCTAGTTGTAGCTATTGTTAAGAATTCGTCACTATTTTCAAGAGGGTATTTAAAATACCAAAATTTTCCTTCAACTTCTTTTTGTTCAACTTCTAAATCAGAAATAGCTGTTAATAACTTTGGATCCCAATTAACTAATCGCTTGTCTCTATAAATCAATCCTTCTTTATATAATTTAACAAATACAGAAATTACAGCTTTTGATAATCCCTCATCCATTGTAAATCGTTCTTTTTCCCAATCCGGTGATGCTCCTAAAGCTCTTAATTGATTTGTAATTTCACCACCTGACTTTTCTTTCCACTCCCAAACTTTTTCAACAAACTTTTCTCTACCTAAGCCATATCTTGTTAAATTAGATTTTGCTAATTCTCTTTCAACAACCATCTGAGTAGCTATTCCAGCGTGATCTGTCCCTGGTTGCCAGAGAACATCTAGTCCTTGCATTCTATGAAATCTTATTAAGATATCTTGAATAGTGAATGTTAAAGCATGACCAATATGTAACGAACCAGTTACGTTTGGGGGTGGCATCATTATAACATATGGTTCTTTTGGTGATTGATTGTTTGAAGCAAAAGCACCACTTTCCAACCATCTTTTATACCATTTTTTTTCTATGTAATTAGAATCAAACCTTTTATCCATCATATTAGAATTCCAAATAATTTTTGCTTAATTAAACATCCTACGATCTAATATGTTAAAATCTAGTTTATTCTGTTTCAAATCATATTTAACATCCAAATCATTATTAATATCTTTAATTGATAAGCTTCCCAGAATAGACTTTATTTGATAGACACTATAAATCTCGTCAGCTTGACTTTGTATCAAGTTAGAAGATGCATTTAAAAAATCAACTTCTGCATCTAGCACATCTAAAATTGTTCTTATGCCAAATTCTGACTCCTTTTTGATACCATTTAAGGCTAGTAACGAGGATTTTTTTTCGCTCTCCGATGCTTTGGTTTTTGCAATAGCACTTTTGTAATTTTGATATGAGGAAATAGCACTTAACTCTACCTGTCTCTGTTTTTCAAATAATTCAACTGAACTCGCTCTAGATAGATTATCAAGTTTTTTTATAGAAGCTTTGGAGGATGAATTATAAAACAAAGGTGTCTTAAAAGTAAGATTCACACCATAACTTTGGT
>CACNEF010000013.1 GCA_902619485.1 uncultured SAR116 cluster alpha proteobacterium | reverse complement strand
AATATCAAAACTTACTGATAATAACATCCCAAAAGTATGGATCAGTTAGGGAGAAAACATGAAATTATCACCTAGAGAAAAAGATAAACTGTTGATTAGCTTAGCTGCAATAGTTGCTAGAAATAGAAAAAGTAGAGGAATTAAACTGAACTACCCTGAGGCGATAGCTTTAATTTCAGATTTTGTTGTTGAAGGAGCTAGAGAAGGTCGCACCGTTGCAGACTTAATGGAAGCTGGTGCTCATGTTGTAACAAAGGATGAATGTATGAGTGGGATTCCTGAAATGATACATGAAGTTCAAGTTGAAGCCACATTTCCCGATGGCACAAAATTAGTCACAGTTCATCATCCTATAAGATAATGGAGATTTAAATGATACCTGGAGAAATTATTACAAAATCTGATGAAATAGTTTTAAATAAAGATTCTGATGCTTTAAAGATAAAAGTTTCAAATACTGGCGATAGACCAATCCAAGTTGGTAGCCACTATCACTTTTACGAAACAAACGAATTTTTATCTTTTGACAGGGATAAAACAAAAGGAATGAGACTAGATATTGCAGCTGGAACTGCAGTTCGCTTTGAACCAGGTCAAACAAGAGAGGTAAATTTAATCAATATCAAAGGTGATAAAAATATTTTTGGGTTTAATCAGAAAATTATGGGAGCCTTGTAATGAGTTCAAAAATAACAAGATCATCATATGCAGAAATGTTTGGCCCTACGACAGGTGACAAAGTTAGATTGGCTGACACAGACTTATTTATAGAAGTTGAAAATGATTTAACAGCCTATGGCGAGGAAGTGAAATTTGGTGGTGGAAAAGTAATTAGAGACGGTATGGGCCAGTCACAAGTTACAAGAAAAGATGGGGCCGTTGACACTGTTATTACAAACGCACTGATAGTTGATGTAAATGGAATATTTAAAGCCGATATTGGAATTAAAGATGGTATTATTGAAAAAATTGGAAAATCTGGAAATCCTGATACTCAACCAAAAATTGATATTATTATTGGACCTGGCACAGAAATAATCGCAGGTGAAGGTAAAATAATTACAGCAGGAGGATTTGACTCTCACATCCACTATATATGTCCTCAACAAATTGACGATGCTCTGCACTCAGGCTTAACAACAATGCTTGGAGGTGGTACTGGACCTGCTCATGGTACATTGGCAACAACATGCACACCTGGATCTTGGCATATAGGTAAAATGATACAATCAGCGGATGCTTTTTCTATGAATCTTGCATTTGCTGGTAAAGGCAATTCTTCTAAACCAGAGGGATTGATTGAACAGGTAAATGCTGGAGCTTGCGCACTGAAATTGCACGAAGATTGGGGAACCACTCCTGGTGCCATAGATAACTGTCTAAATGTAGCTGAGAAAATGGATGTTCAAGTAATGATACATACAGATACATTGAATGAAAGTGGATTTGTAGAGAATACTATAAAGGCTATTAACAATAGAACAATTCATGCCTTTCATACAGAAGGTGCTGGTGGAGGCCATGCTCCTGATATAATTAAAGTATGTGGGAATGAAAATGTAATACCATCATCAACTAATCCAACAAGACCCTATACGATAAATACTTTAGAAGAGCATTTGGATATGCTTATGGTATGTCATCATTTAGATAAATCAATTCCAGAAGACGTTGCCTTTGCCGAAAGCAGAATTAGAAAAGAGACTATAGCTGCAGAGGATATCCTCCATGATTTAGGTGCCTTTTCAATTATAGCTTCTGACAGTCAAGCAATGGGAAGGGTTGGAGAAGTTATTATCAGAACTTGGCAAACAGCTCACAAAATGAAAGTTCAAAGAGGTCGTCTACAGGAAGAAAAAGGTGATAATGATAATGTAAGAGTTAAAAGATATGTAGCTAAATATACAATTAATCCAGCTATAACTCACGGTTTATCTAAACATATAGGCTCAATAACTGAAGGTAAAAGAGCTGATATTGTGATATGGGATCCAGCTTTTTTTGGAGTAAAGCCAGAGATTGTGATGCTTGGTGGAAGCATTGCTTGTGCTCAGATGGGTGATCCTAACGCATCAATTCCAACTCCACAACCTGTATATACTAGACCAATGTTTTCTTCTTATGGAAGATCTCTAGAGACATCTTCAATTACTTTTGTAAGTAAAGATTCTATTAAATCTGGAAGTTTAGACTCATTAAAAATTTCTAAAAATACTGTTGCAGTGGAGAAAACAAGAGATATCTCCAAAAAAGATATGGTTTATAATAACTATTGCCCAAATATTTCTGTCGATCCTGAGACATATGAAGTTACAGCTGATGGGGAAATTCTTACTTGCGAGCCTGCTACAGAATTACCTATGGCTCAGAGATATTTTTTATTTTAGAGAAAATAATGATTTCAGAAAAAATTTTATTTAATCCAGAAAATAAAAAAATAAAAGATACTATAACCTTAACTTATGATCAAAGGTTTGTTCGAAGAAAAAAGCTTGTCTCTGATAATAATTTTGGGTTTTTAGTAAATTTATCAGAGACTGTTTCTTTAAAAAAAAATAACGGATTTTTACTTGATAATGGATCAATCATTTTAATTAAATCTGCTGAGGAAGAGCTATTAGAAATTACAAGTAATAACCTAATGAAAATAACTTGGCATATTGGTAATAGACATATCCCTTGCCAGATTGAAAATAAGAGACTTTTAATACAAGTTGATAAAGTAATTGAAAACTTAATCATAAAACTAGGTGGATCTGTAAAAAAAATAAAAGAAGAATTTAACCCTGAAGGTGGTGCGTATGGTTTAGGTAGAACTCATGGACACAAGCATTAAACAAAAACAACCAACTTTTGATTATCATCAGTTACTACTTTCTTGGTTTTCACCAAGTTTTCCTATTGGTAGCTTTAACTTTTCTCATGGTTTGGAAGCTGCAATTGAATATGAATTTGTATATGATAAAATTAGTTTGGAAGAATGGACGAAACATTTAATTGTAAATGGTACTGGAAAAACTGACAGTATTTTACTTGCCAACGCTTATAATGGTGAAGACGTAAATAAACTTGCATTTGCTCTTTGCCCTTCTAAAGAAAGATGGATTGAATCTTCAAATCTGGGAAAAGCTTTTTGTAAAAACATTAGAGAAAACTGGGATTATAAAATTGATACAAATTTAGCTTATCCAATAGCTATTGGGAAAGCTGGTTCATATTTTAAAATACCACTAGAAAAATTATTAATTGCTTTTCTACAGAGCTTTGTATCAAATCTTATTAATGTTGGAATTAAACATATTCCCTTAGGTCAGAGCGAGGGACAGAAAATTCTAATTAACTTATTGCCAGCTATTGAAAAACAAGCAAACATAAATAAAATTGCACATATCAATAATTTAGGAAGTTCTGCTTTTTTATCTGACTTAAGTAGCATGTATCATGAAACATTAAATAATAGGATATATCAAACATGATTAATAACTTTGGACCACTTAAAGTAGGAATTGGAGGCCCTGTAGGTGCAGGGAAAACTAGTTTAACAGAGGCTTTATGCAAAAAACTTTCTAAAAAAGTCTCAATGGCAGTTATTTCTAATGATATTTATACAATTGAGGATGCAGAATACCTAATGAAAGCACAGGCACTTCCTTTGGAAAGAATAAAAGGAGTTGAAACAGGTGGATGTCCACATACCGCTATTAGAGAAGATGCTTCAATTAATTTGTTAGCAGTCGATGAATTAAAAGAAAAGTTTCCTGACTTAGAATTAATATTAATTGAATCAGGAGGTGATAATTTAGCTGCTACTTTTAGCCCTGAATTGGTAGATTTATCTATTTATGTAATTGATGTAGGAATGGGCGGTGATATTCCTAGAAAAGGAGGGCCTGCTATTACAAAATCAGATTTTTTGCTTGTAAACAAAACAGATCTTGCACCTCATGTTGGAGTTGATCTTAATAAAATGAAAAATGATGTTGAAATAGCTAGAAATAAATTACCTTATGTTTTTGGTCAGATGAAAAACAATGACGGAGTAGAATCAATTACATCTTTTCTCAATGAACAAGGTGGATTATCCTTAAATTAAAATTTATTATTATACTTTAAAATTCGTTATCCATACAGTTTGATAAGGATTAAGTTTTATAAATTGCCCGTCTGTTATTTTTTCTTTTGGGCTTAATAAATCAAACCATTGTTCATTATCAATTAAATTAATCTGGTTACTATTAACTTTTACGGTTTTTGAAGACACATTTGTTAAAGCAAAAATGCTCTGCTTTCTGTCTCTACTCTGTCTCCAAACAGAAAAAATATTATTATCTAAATTAAGAGTAAATTGTGTTGCGTTAGGATGAAAAGCAGGCTGGGCTTTTCTTATAGAAATAATATTTTTAAATGCATGATAACTGTTATACTCAATACTATCTTTTTTATTTATTAAATTAACTAGAGATGAATAATCCCACTTATATCTATTCAGGTTTCTTTTAATGCCAGAACTATCAAAGGCTTTCTTATCATTTTTTGTTGCAAACAATGAATTAAAATAAAAAGCTGGTACTCCTTCAATTGCTAAAATTATACAATGAGCGGCAATAAATCTTTTTAAGTCAAATCTTCCTTTTTCATCATTATCAGTGAATTTAAGAGCGTCAAATAATGAAATATTAGCTTCATATACTTTTTCTTCACCATTAGATAGTTTTCTCATTGAAAACTGGCTTCCATTTTTCTTAAGCCTCTGAAGCATTTTTTTTATTTCTTTATCAGTTAACACACCTTCAGCAGGTCTCATTCCAATACCATCATGTGATGCAATAAAGTTAAGATAGGCGTTTCCTATTTGAGCAGGCGGCATTTTCATGCTCCATTTTGTAAGAGCTTTTGAATCCTCAAATAAAAAAGTATTTATGATTAAAGGTGGTAATGAAAAGTTATATACCCAGTGAGCCTCATCATTTTTACCAAAATAACTTAAATTTTCTTGTTTGGGTAAATTCGTTTCAGTAACAATTATAATATCTTTCTCTAATTGATCTACAATATCTCTTAATAATTTAATTATTTCGTGAGTTTGAGGTAGATTAAGACAAGTTGTTCCAGTTTTTTTCCAAATAAAAGCAACTGCATCTAATCGAAAGATTTTAATACCATAGGATGCTAGTCTAAGTATTAGGTCAATAAATTCTAATAAAACTTCAGGATTTTTAAAATTCAAATCAATTTGATGATGACTAAAAGTACACCATAAAAATTTATTTTCATTTAAGATTTTTATTTCTGAAAGAAGATTATGGTCACGCGGTCTTACAACATTACTACAGTCATAATCTTTATCAACAATATAAAAATAATTTTTGCCAGGTCTTTTTTCTTTTAAAAAATTTTTAAACCATTGACCTTCGGAAGATGCGTGATTTAAAACCAAATCGACCATTATTTTAGCATTTTTTGATAATAATTTGATATCTTCCCATGCTCCATAGGTTTCATCAACTTCAAAATGATTTTTGACAGAAAAACCACCATCACCGCTTGATGGGTAAAATGGAAGGAAATGAATACTATTTATAAATTTTTTAAGGTACTTTTTATAAAATTCTCCAAAGTTGTGTAGACTTTTTCCTGATATACCTTTACTAATACTGTCTGCATATGTAATTAATAATATTGTGTTTTCAGACCATGAATCATTTTTTTCAGTTTTAAATTCCGTTTTTTTATAATGATTAATAAGTCTATTAATTTTTTTGGAGTACTCTAAAGTTTCTTCTTTAGAAATTATTGTTTCATAAATATAGTTTAATCTTTTTAAAATATCTAAATTAATATCTTGTTTAAATTTAATTTCTGACATCTTCATTATCTAATTCAACACTAAATTTTAATCTATCTAAAAAATCTGGTATGGCACTTAAAACCCTATTCCACGTAGGAATAAACGGTGTCTCCATTGGGTTTTCAAAAAAAGTTTCCCCAGCCTTCATTATATTTAAAGCAAATAACTCCACAGTTTTTTCTTCAATATGGGAATCATAATTTAAATCATTCATCTGTGCATCACTTCTATATATATCTATCATATCAAGTGCCGCCCTATAATAAGTTGCTTTAATACTTCTGAATGTCTCTAGAGTAAAAATATTTCCCTGAGTTGCAAGTTTTCTTATTAACGCCTTTGTAATGTCGATAGACATTCTTGAAAGTCCTGCATTATCATCATCTTCTGAAAGGTCTTGATGTTTATGGTCATATTTCTGAGCCAAATCAACTTGGCATATTCTATTGCTAGCATGATTTCGTTGCATTTCAGACAACACACCAATCTCTAAGCCCCAATCAGAAGGAATTCTTAATCTTGGTAACAAGTTTCTTCTAAAAGAAAATTCTCCTGCTAAGGGATATCGGAAAGATTTCATAAAATCCAAATATTCACTTCGACCAATTGTCTTTTCCATTGCAAGAAGTAAAGGAAAAACAAGTAAACGAGAAACTCTTCCGTTCATTTTTCCATCTGCAACTCGAGGATAATATCCCTTGCAAAACTGAAAATTAAAAACTGGATTAGCTACAGGGTAAAAAAGTTTTGCTAACAAAGATTTTTCGTAGGTTAAGATATCACAATCATGTAAAGCAATAGATTCCGCCTTACCTCTAGCTAAGGTCATGCCAATGCAAAACCAAACATTTCTACCCTTACCAAATTCTTTAGGTGACAAACCTTTTTCTTTTAATTCATTATCAAGTTCCATTAATCTTGGTCCATCATTCCAAAGAATGGAATGAGGTGTTTTTAAGTTTTTAAAGAAGTTAGAAGATTCTTTGTATTGATTTTTGTTTGCTCTATCTAAACCTATGACTATATGATTTAAAAATTTAGTCTTATTAATTTCATCAATAATTTTGGGTAGAGCCTTACCGCTTATCTCAGAAAACAAACATGGAAGAATTAATTCCATCGGGTTATTTTTGGAAAATTTCATTAAGTCATTTTCTATTTTTGTATAATTTCCTTTCAAAGATGTTCCATATGAAAAATCATGTAAATTTGCAACTATACCATTTTGATAAAAACTACCCATTTTACTATCCCTCTAATTCAAAATTTATTTTTTTAAGCGAAGCTCTAACCACTTCTTCCCAACCTAGTGGTGCGCTTTGTGTTGCTCTAATTATATTTTGATCTTTCAAGTGACATAAATTATTTCTGTTTGGTAAAGGAATAATACAAGGTTGATCGGAAACATTTAACATTGAAATATCATTAGGACTATCCCCTACAACTATTGTATGAGAGTTGAAATCAAATTCATTTTTTAGCTTTTCGATTAATGTAGTCATCGCTTTACCTTTTGAACAATCGTCACATATATTGTAAACTCTTCCACCTTCATGCAGTTTCATGCCAATTTCTTTTAATAGACTAGTGAATTCAATTACTAATTCTTTGGAACCATCAAAAACTAACGGCATTGAATATTCTCTATTTAGTGCAAATGGTAAATATTTTTTATTAAGACCAAGTATTTTCATCTGTTCTGTTGAACTCATATCTTTTAAAAAAGAACACCTTTTTTTTAATTCTATAGGTATACGCTTCTCAAATAGCTCTAGAATTTCATTTACAGATCTACTAAATACAAGAGAGTTATTTTTAAATCTGAGTTTACGATGAACTAGATCGAGATTATGTATTGCCGCACCATTTTCAACAACAAAAGGAAGATTTTGCCCTAATTGTTCAAGAAACACCTCAATTTCTGACTTTGTTTTACTAGTGTTTGGTATAATCTTAATACCATTTTTAATACAATTTAAAATAAAATTTTTTATCTCTCTAAACTCAAAGTTATTATGGTTTAATAACGAACCATCAAGATCTGTAAAAATTAATATTTGAGTATTTCTCATGGCGTAAACTTAGGTAATATTTGGTATTTATAAAGATTTTTGTTTGGCGATAATAAAATTTGATGATTTATTAGGCAAAAGCATTCCAGAAACAATTACAGCAATTGAAATAAAAGCCAATGATTTTAAAACATGAGAAAAATCATATCCATTTTTTAACAAAATAGATATTGCTGGCAAGACTGCAGCACCAGCACATAAATTAACCATAAACTTGATTGAAAGCACTCGACCTCTCCAACTATCTTGAACATATTTTACCAAAATAATATCTGTAATAGGAACTTGCCCAAAGACAAATAACATCCCAGCTAACATAATGAATAATAGACTGTAATCAAATGAAAAACTTGCTAAGAAAATGAAAATTAATTGACCAACACCCATAGCTGATAAAACATATTTCGGAGGAATTTTATCAGCCAACCAACCTGTCCCAATTTGAGCAAATGAAGCAAAAGCATAAACTAATCCTGCTAATATTCCTGTTATTGCAATATCATTGGAAATTTCTGATAAATTGATTTCAAATAATCTTGGTATTAGAAATGTCATTGAACCAAAGATAAATCCTCCAGATAATGTAACAATACTTAAGCAAATTAGAACTGTTTTCCATCCATCCTTTAAAACTTGATTTTTTTCATTTTGAATTTTTGATTTTGAATTTGATATATTTTCATCTAACTCTATAAAAGAAAGTAATTGAGTAATTCCAAATATACTACAAAAAATAGCAGGTAGCATAAAAGCCAGTCTCCAATCAGCATAAGCTATTAGAAATCCAGTCATGACTGGTGCTAAAGCCACCCCCATATTACCCCAAACACCATTTATACCTAGCCTCAAACCTACTTTACCTGGTCTTTTTGTAATCATTGCAATACCAACAGGATGATAAATAGCAGCAAAAAAACCCAATATACCTAATGATATTCCTAACATCTCTACAGAATATGAAAAAGAAGTCAGTAACGCACCTAGGGCTAAACCAAAAGGATAAATTGTAATTAATATAGCTCTTGAAAATTTATCAGCTAACCAACCCGCTAAGGGAGCTGCAGCTCCAAATAAAACCACACCTAAAGTTCCATAAATAATAATTTCTTCATAAGATAAACCAAATTCTCTACCCGCATCAAATGCTGCCTTGGCAAAAATAAGCATCATAAAATGATCTAACAAATGTCCTATATTAAGATATAGATCTGGTATTGAGTAAGTTTTAGAACTATCAAGATTTAGTAATTTCATATTTATAGGTCTTAAGTAAGTTAAATTTAATTACGACAAAAAAGTAGTAAAGTCTGTGTAATTTAATTTTTCAACTCGCAAGGCATTTTCAGGAGCATTTGTATCCTCGTAACCAATTGAAACTCCACAGACTAACATTTCGTTTTCTTTGAATCCTAAATGGTCAGCAATTAATGTATGAAATCTTGTAAAAGCAACTTGACCACAGGTATGCAATCCTTCTCCTCTAGCACCCACTAATATACTTTGAATAAACATACCAACATCCATGAATGTTCCTGTAGCAAGTCGCCTATCCATGGTTATAAACATTCCAAGCGGTGCACCAAAAAAATGAAAATTTTCCTGCATTTGTTTATCTCTAGCGTTAAAATCATCTCTTTTAATGTTAAGAAGCTTGTAAAGTTCAAAACCAACTGCTCTTCTTCTAGAAATAAATGGTTCAAACCACTCAGTTGGGTAATAATCAAATTCTTGTTTAAAATTTTTAGCAGAACCATTTTCAATAGATTCTAAAATAGAGTTTGTAATTGCTTCTTTTTTTTTGCCCTCCACGACATATACATGCCAAGGCTGTATATTATGTCCACTAGGAGCAAAAGCTGAACACTCTAAAATATTTTTTATTTTGTCTTTTGGTATTGGATCTGGAAGAAACCTTCTTACAGATCTTCTCGAAATGAAAGCTTCCTTTACATTCATACTCACAACCTCACAATAAAAATTAAATGATTAACATTTTAACTATTTACGTTAATTAAGTTTTAATCAATTAATTAATTTAATTTTTGTGAGAATATATTTCTAAAAAATTTAACTTTCTCAATTCTCTCAAACAAATAAGGTTGTCTTTTTCTAATCATATAAGCAAGTGAGGTTTGCTTTATTTTTTTAATACTTTCGTATTTAATATTTTTAGTTTTGATTATTTTCTCATCTTCAACTTTTTTCCAATAACTTTTAACTTTAATTAGATAAGGATTATTCTTTTTTGGATCAGAAGAGTGGTAATGCTTAATGGCTTTATCCCATGAACCATGTTTACTTTTTAATTGTTTTAAAAATGAAGCTGCATATGAAACATTAGGATTAACCTCAAACATATCGGATATTTTCTTAAAATTATTTTTATGCCATTTGATATTAATCTGCATACAACCAACATCAATATTAAAGTCATTTTTTTTTAAATTTTTATAAACATAATTTTTCATCTGTTTTTTAGTATCAAAAAACAAACTTCTGCCAGCATGATTTATTGTCCAAGGCCAAATGACAAATTTATTTTTTATTTTTCTAATTGCCTCAGCTTTTCCTATACCAACAAGAAGTCCTTTTGGAATATCAGTTTGCATTTCAATACTTTGAATTTTATTCTCACATAAATTTAATTTTTCAATTTTGTCTGCGAATGTTTCTTTAATTGATAAAAGAAAAAATATAGTAAATATTATTGATACTTTAAATAATTTCATACATTTTATAAGCAATCAATGTGCCAGATAAATTACATTCTTAATTTTTTATAGTCCGGTTCTCTTTTTTCTAGAAAGGCATCAATACCCTCTATGCTTTCTTTGTCACCCATAGATTTTACCATCAAATCTGTTTCCATTTGAAGCTGTTCTGAAAAATTATTTCCATAGGCAGATCTGGATAATTTCTTTATTCTAGAAATTGAATTTTTGGGAAGGTTATCAAAATTTTTAGATAATTCCAAAGCAGTTTCTTTTGCATTTCCTTTTTGTGATAAAACATTTATAGCCCCTATTTGATATAATCTAGAGGCATCTATTTTACCTCCTATCATTGCCATTTCAGCAAGCATTTGACGGGGCATAGTTTCAGATAAGAATTTAGTTGCATTACCATCAGGTGACAGTCCAATTTTAACATAAGCTAGTGAGAAAAAGGTATGCTCACTCATAACTACTAAATCACAGGCCATTGCTAATGAAACACCCGCACCTGCCGCTCCACCTTCAATGGCAGAAATAATAGGTTTTGAACAATCAAAAATAGCTTGTATTGTTCCATTTAACTGACTTAGTGCGTCATATCTTTCATCTTCGGACATTGATCTTCTAGTTTTGAGGCCATTTAAATCACCTCCTGCACAAAAAAAATCACCAGCACCAGTTATAATTAATGCGTTAACTTCTTTATTATTATCTGCCATTTTGATCGTTGATTGTAATTCATCATGAAAACCAAAAATCATTGAATTTCGTTTAGAAGGATTATTAATAGTCACTAATAATGTATTACCAATTAATTCATTTTCTATTATAGCCATTTTATTCCTATACTTTAATTATTTTATGGTTGAATTAAAAAACTTATGAAGTCATTCTTTAAGAAAATAACTGAAATTGCAAATTTATTATGAATTTAAAAAATTCACTCAAATTGATTATGAAATCTGCACTTGATGCAGCTAAACCAAGAGGTAAATTTAGAAATCTTCCTCAAAAGCCAAAAGGTAAACTGATTGTATTAGGTGCAGGTAAAGCAGGTGCAAGTATGGCACAAGAATTCGAAAACACTTATGATGGTCCTCTAGAGGGTTTAGTAGTAACAAGATATGGTCATTATACTAAAACTAAATTTATAAAAATTGTAGAAGCCTCTCATCCCGAACCAGATAAAAATGGTTTATTAGCATCTAAAAAGATATTTGAATTAGCCACGCAATCATCAAAAGACGATCATGTAGTTTTTCTAATTTCAGGTGGAGCATCATCTTTACTTACACTGCCTGCAAAAGGTGTTAGTTTTGAAGAAAAACAAAGAATAAATAAGGAACTTTTACGTTGTGGTGCTCCAATAGATGAAATGAACATTGTAAGACGATCTTTATCTCAAATCAAAGGTGGTCGTCTTGCTCAAGCAATCTGTCCAGCAAAACTTACAACTTATATGATATCTGATATCCCTGGAGATGACCCTGCATATATTGGTTCAGGCCCAACTATACAGGCCAATGGCTTAAATAAAGATTCAATTAAAATATTAGAAAAATATGAGATCTCAATTAATAATCAGTTAAATGATATTATTATAAACAACACATTACCAAAATTAAATAAATCTCCTGAATATATGATTGCAACCCCAATGATGGCTCTAAAAAAAGCAGCTGAGGTAGCTAAAAAGCAGGACTTCATTCCTGTCATTATCTCAGATTCACTTGAGGGAGAGTCTAAAATTGAAGGTAAAAAAATGGCTGAGTTAGCAATGAAAATTAAAAAAGAAAAAAAATATCAAGATATTAACTTACAAAAACCAATATTACTTTTATCTGGTGGAGAAACTACAGTGACTGTTAAGGGTAATGGTAAAGGAGGTAGAAATACTGAATTTATGCTATCAATGGCAATTCACCTAAAAAATACAAATGGTATAAATTGTCTCGCAATTGATACAGATGGGATAGATGGTGTTGAGGATAATGCCGGAGCATATATCTCAGATGAAACTCTAAAAAAAGCGTTCATAAAAAAATTAAATCCAATCAATTATTTAAATGCTAATAACTCCTATGAATTTTTTGAAAAAATAGATGATTTAATTTTTACTTCACCTACCTTAACGAATGTAAATGACTTTAGAGCTGTTTTAGTTCAACCTTAGATTTACTTATTATTTAGGAGCTGTTTCAGCAAAACCTAGAAGTTTTAATGAAACATTATTAAACCATTGACTTATTTTTGGTCTGTTTGATTTCCAGTCTCTCACATTTCTAAATGACATGTAGTCAAGTGCAGTGGCTAAGGCAATGTTTGCCGCTTCAAACCCTTTTGGGTTTGACCAGGTAATAATTTCATTTTCTAAAAAATCTAATGTCTTATCTATTTTACCTAATTGTAAATCTATCCATAATTTTGAAGGTGTCTCACCTCCTGCATATCTCTCTGAATAAACAACAAGAAGTGATGCGTCAGTTAACCCTTCAGCAAGAGCTGATCTACTTAATATAATGTCTCTTTCTGAACCATTTTCAGGTATTAATCCACCTCCTAATTTATTTAAATGGTCAACAATTACTCTACTATCAAATAAAAAACCTCCGTCAGGTTTTTGTAATACTGGGATTTTTCCAAGAGGGTTTTTACCTCTTAACAAGTTATCATTTTCACTTCCTGCCTCAACAAGTTCTAATTCATCTTGAATTCCAGCTCTATAAGCTGATAATAAAACCTTACGTACATATGGGGAAGCAGGACTAAACGTTAATTTAAACATAATAACCTCCAAAATTGGTTTACTCTATAATATGAGATGATATTTAACCAGACATTTTGATTTAATTTAATTTTAATTATAGTAGATATTTATGAAGTATATGATTGTTACACAAACTTTTCCCCCTCGAACTGGAGGCATGCAAAATGTTATGGATTCAATTTGTAAAAGATTATCAATCAATAACGAGATACATATTTTCCCAGATCATTTTCTTTCAAAAAAATATAGCGCTTCAAATCTCAAAATTAATATTCACAATAATTTTTCTCCCAAAATATTCAGACCATATGTCAAAAAAAAGTTTTTAAAAATAATTTGTAAACATAATGATGTTATCATATGTGATAGTTGGAAATCTCTGAATGCTGTACCTAAAAGCATCAATAAAATATATGTCTTTGCTCATGGACAAGAATTTTTAGGAAAAGAAAAAAAGCTTGAAAAAATAAAAAAATCTTTAAACAGAGTTTCTTGTATAATTTGTAGTTCTCATTACACAGCTAATTTGATTAATAAATTAAAAATTTCAAACATAAAAAAAGTAGTTATTCCTCCTACTTATTCACTTGAAAAAATATCAAAAAATAAAATACAATCTACAGATAAGTCAGAAGTAACCTCTCTTTTAACAATTTGTAGACTGGAAAAAAGAAAAGGCATTCTTCCCGTATTAAGATGCTTATCATATTTAAATACAAATAACTTATTGAAACCTTTCAAGTGGAATATTTGTGGTGAGGGATTACAATTAGAAGAATTAAAAGAAAATATTAAAAAATTGAATTTATCGAACAACGTATTCCTGGCTGGAAAAATAAACAGTAATTTGAAACAAAAATTTTTAGAAAGTTCTGATGTTTTTGTAATGCCATCATATAAAGTGAACAACTCTATTGAAGGTTTTGGTATCTCTTATGTAGAAGCAGCTGCTTACAAAATTCCGTCAATTGCAGGTTTAGATGGAGGAGTAACAGATGCTGTAATTGACTCAAAAACAGGTTGGTGTGTAGATCCTATGAATGAAGAAAATTTGGCTAATGTTTTAAAAGAAGCTATAAATAATAAAAATTTAAGACAAAAATACGGACTTCAAGCAGAAAAAAAATTTTTAAAACGTTTTTTAGGAGAAAAAGTTTTCAGGAAATTCATGGATGCAATTAGCATTTAAGTGTAAATTATAAGTCTTTTCTACAAATTTTGTCTCTAAATGCCCGTAGTAATGAGGAAAAAGTTCACCATTTCTAGAAACTTCCCATTTAAGATTATCTTGTATTTTTTTAGTGCTAAAGGAGATAACTAACAAATTTTTCTTTCCTCGAAAATGTTTTGTTACCGTTTCATTCAATTGTTTTTTTGTAGATAAATGAATGAAACCATCTTTATTATCGATTTCTGATCCACCATAAAATTTATTTAAAATTGCTTTATCCCACTCATCTTTAGAACAGACTTTATAAACTAAATTCATAATTTGTTTTCATTTTCTGTCATAAATTCTTTTATTAAGTTTATTAAAAGCTCTGGTTCATCTTCTTGAGAATAATGACCAGCATTTGGCATTTCGACAACCTTAGAACCAGGAAAAAGAGCTTTAAAATCTCTTATGGCATAGTCTGGTTCAATTGCTTTATCTTTCATTCCATATGCCAAAATGGCTGGTTTCGAACATAAAGACTTAAGGTCACCTTGTTTAATGCCTTCTACAATGTAAGGAACAATCCTATTTAAAAGAGCATCTAATGGGAAATTTATAGCTCCTATACAACTTGCTCTGTCAGGAAACTGAGATGAATAAGCATTTATCCATGTATCATTAATAATATTATTATTTGTAAAATTGGGTATCTTCATAACAGAAAGAAGGGTGGATCCAAGTTCACCTAGAATACCTTCTAATGTTTTATCTTGATAATGTTTGTTTATCCACTTAAACCAAGGGGATAAATCTTTAGGTCTTTCTTCTTTACTATAACCAAATAATGTATTAATTAAAACAAAACCTTTAACTTTATTAAAATTTCTAATTGAATATGCAGCTGTTATAGGGCCACCCCAGTCTTGACCAACAAATGTGATATTGGTTAATTTTAAATGGTCAATTAATCTACTCAGGTTTTCAACATGAGTTTTTAAAGTATATTCTTTATCTTGCGGAGTTTCTGATTTACCAAAACCCATCATATCTGGAACAACAACTCTATATGATTTTGACAATTCAGGTATGAATTTTCTATATAAATAGCCCCAGGTAGGTTCGCCATGTAGAAGAATAATTGGATTAGTCTGTCTTGGCCCCTCATCTACGTAATGCATTAGAAAACCATTTCCATCAAAAAAATTAGGCAGAAATGGCCATGTTCCTTCAAATGTTTCTGATGCTTTGATCATTTATAAAACCTTCTAAAAATCGATCTACATTTCTGTACTTGTCGCTTCCTTCTCATATGTAAAAGTACAAACACCTACAAAATTATTTTCCTTAAAAACCAGACTCCCTTTTAGATCTGCAATAATGTTTAGATAATTAGATTCAAAGCTTTTCAATGCATCTGGATTTTCAAATTTAATGGAAACATTTAGATCACCTGATTGACTAATGAAAATATTAAGACCTACTATATTATATTCACTTATTTTAGAACCAAATTTTTCAGAACAAAATGAGGCAGCCAATTTTGCTTCGCTTATAGATGTAAATTTAAAATTTAAAATTTTTCCAAACATTTTTAACCTTTAATTTGATCTAACATATTCATAAGTTGTTGATTGTCAGATGAAAGATTTTTTATACGTTTCAATGTTCCTATATTCAGGTTTAATTCTGATTTTAAATTCTTCCCTTGTGAAGATAGTTCAAGAATATCATTTTTTTTATGAGCAATACCAAATTTCATTAACAACTCTTCATCTTCTCTTGAAATCTGCTCATTTATAATAAACTTTAAAATTGTAATTGCCTCTATTATTTGAAGGTTTTTAAAATTTCCAATTAATTTGTTTAATATATTAATTACAGATTCAGCAGTGCCTTTTCTTTGATTAACTTGTATCTCTAGTTGATAAGACAACTTCGAAGCCAAACCTTTTAATAATTTAATTTTGTTTTTTGTTAATCTTCTTACTCTATTATCACTTACACATAACGTTCCAAGAGTATAACCATCTGAAGTAGTAACAGGAAAAGCTGCATAGAACTTTACTCCAAAATCAACAACCGCTGGATGGTTCTTAAAACGATAGTCAATAGTCATGTCATTGATGATTAAAGGTTCTGTTTTTTCAATTGCAAATTGACAAAGTGTTTGTTCTCTTGGCATTTCCATTGGCACTTCATCTGGAAAACCATCTCTTGCTAAAACAAACTGTTTTTCATTATCAATAACCCCAGTCCAACTTACCGCACAACCAGTTATTTCTTTTGCAAGAAAACAATAAATTTCATATAATTCTTCTCTACTTTCATCTAATACACCAGTTCTTTGAACTGCTTTAACTCTAAGTGCATCATTGGAAGGTATATTAGCTGGTTTAAAATTCATTTAGCATACTTTATATTTGATTAGAATTTTGAAATGGTGATTTATATTAACTTTACAATTTCCATTCATCAAGTATCACTTATTATTAAATTAAAGAAAATTGTATAATGATTGAAAAAAGTACTAAATTTTAAAATTCAAATATAAACAAGTAACCATAACTGACAATTATTGCTGGAAAAGCTGAGTAGATTGTAGCTCTGAAGGCAGCTTTGGGGTGCAATGCAATTGCAGGAAACAAAGCATCACCGTCATTTGAAATTGCATTACCTATTTGTGCAGATAACGGTATTATACCATTTAAGTATAAAGTGGTAACTAATATTTGTGGTCCACAACCAGGTAAAAAACCTATTAGAATAGCAATAAATGGAATTAATATATAATATGATTTGAAGATAGTTTCTAAATTAAAACCTCCAAAATGAACAGTTAATTCATAAGCAAGGAAAGCTAGAATCACCCAACCTGTTATAAAGTTGGTATCTGAAACAGTTCTTCTAATTATCTTTTCGTTAGGTCCTGAAGGGCTATACTTAAAACCACTAATGATTGGTATAATCCACATAATAAAACAAAGAGAACCAGCAAAAAAGCCAAAAAATGTTATTGGATTCTCAATAAAGTTATTTGAAAAATAGGCATTAAGATCAATTTGAAAAGCTGATAAAATTCCAAAAATCATACCTGGTATCATTAAGGTTAGCCAAATTAAATCTAAAGTATTTGATGTTTTATACTTTGATGGTTTACAATTTAATCTAATCAAATCACAACCATTCATCTTCATGAAACTCTTTCCATGAATTGAATTAACTAGTAAACCAGACACATATCCTACAAAAAAACCAATTAATAAAATTAATAATCCAGTTACTGGTTCTCTTGCAATTAAAAGAAAAGCCGCATCACCCATTGTAGCAGTCAAAGCTGCGACAACAGATCCAAACGATGCTTTGCCTCTTGAGTATTGAGTTAAAACAATAATTGCTCCACCACAGCCGGGGAGAGCTCCTAAAAAAGAACTTATAAAGATTTCTAATTTTGGTTTATTTAAGAGAATATTTTTTACATCAATTTTTAGATACTTCTCTAATGTAAAAAAAAGCAATAATGTTCCAGCCACAAAACTGGTAACACCTATGTAGGCATCAGAAACTGATAATTTTATAATTTCCCATGTCTGATTATCCATATTAAAAAACAGATAAACTCCAACAAATAAAAAGAAATAACTAAATATTTGCTGATACCTTATAATTAATGGGTATATGGTAGCTTGTGATGAGTTATAATTCATTAATTCTCTATAAAATTTTGTTTATGCACCTTATATTGCACACAGCATTGATGACGTCAATATACTAATAAAGTTAGCCATGGCTAATTTTAAAGTTTGTAAAATTTATTTAGATTTAAAATATTTGATTTAAAATTAATTTTAATATGTTTATAAACATATAAATAAAAAAGAGTAACTGCATGCAAATTGATAAAGATACACAAGCTTTAATTAATGAACGTATAAATAATAATGCACCTGCTCTTGAGAGCTTTACTCCGCAGGAGCTTAGAGCTTTAAGAACAAAAATGGCAGAAACTCCTGAAAAGTTGAAGGTTGATATAACAGATGTAGAAGATTTCTCAGTTAATGGCACTCTTGGAGCTATTCCACTTAGAAAATATTTTAACAAATCTTCTTATAACATTGATAATGACAAGTTACCTTTAATAATATATTTTCATGGAGGCGGCTTTGTAATGGGTGATCTTGAAAGCCATGATTTGGTATGCAGGCATCTATGCAAACAAACTCATGCAATAGTAATAGCAGTTGATTATAAACTTGCTCCTGAATACAAATTTCCATCCCAAATTACTGATACAAAAGATGCAATTACAGAAATTATAAAAAAATCAAGTGAATTAAACATTGATGAAAATAAAATTATTCTGTGTGGAGATAGTGCCGGTGGTGCTTTGGCAACTGTTGGTACAATTATGTCAAGAGATACAGTAATCCCTAGAGTACATGGCCAAATATTAGTTTATCCTTGGGTAGATATGACTATGTCTAGAAGATCCATGGATATAGAACTTGAGGGAATGATACTTAATAAAAAAACTATAAAGTATTTTGTTGATCATTATTTAAATTCTTATGAAGAACAAGTAGATTGGAGGGCATCTCCAATTTTAACACCTAACTTAGAAAACATGCCACCAACTTATATTTTTGGAGCTGGTCTAGACCCTCTAGTTGATGAAGGTGATGCTTATAAAAGAAGACTTTTGTCTTTTGGAAATGAAGTTCATTATCGTCTATTCCCGGGACAAATGCACGCTTTTGTGAGTAATTCTGTACAATTACCAACAGCTCTAATATGCATAAAAGAAATGAGTGAGGCGGCTATTGCAATATTTTCAAAGCTTAAATAATTAGTAATTATTTGTATCAAGCTAAATCAAAAATTAAAAATTTTAATTATAATTTTTTAGGGGTATAAATATTGTCTCTATTCAAATCGTGTATATCTCTTTTACCACATAAAGCCATTGTCATATCTGCTTCTGTTTTAATGATGTTAAGAGCTCTTGTTACACCTTCTTTTCCAAGAGCTCCTAAACCATACAAAAATGCTCTACCTATGTACGTTCCTTTTGCACCTAAACACATTGCTTTAATCACATCCTGACCAGATCTTATACCTCCGTCGAGATGAACTTCAACAAGTTTACCCACCTTATCCACTATTTCGGGTAAAATATTTATAGTAGAAGATGCCCCATCAAGTTGTCTTCCTCCGTGATTAGAAACAATTATAGCATCAGCTCCTGTTTTGGAAGCTAACAGAGCATCTTCAGAATCTAAAATGCCTTTTATTATTAATTTACCACCCCATCTCTTCCTAATCCAATCTACTTCTTTCCAATCAAGTTTTTGATCAAACTGAGTACTTATCCAAGAACCTAAAGATCTTACGTCTTTTATTCCTTCAACATGACCAACAATATTTCCAAAAAAATGATTTTTAGTTGTTAGCATTCTTAAACACCACATTGGCCTAGTTAATACTTGATATATATGCTTGGGAATTAATTTGGGTGGAGTTGATAGTCCATTTCTTAAATCTTTATGTCTTTGGCCTAAAAGTTGTAAATCAAGTGTTAAAACTAAAGCACTACATTTAGCTTCTTTGGCCCTGTCAATGAGGCGTTCCATGAATTTTTTATCTTTCATGACATAAAGTTGAAACCAAAATGGTTTTTTTGTTTTTTCAACTACTGCTTCAATAGAACAAACGCTCATAGTTGATAAAGTATAAGGAATACCAAATTCTTCTGCTGCTTGTGCAGCTAATATTTCTCCGTCTGCTCTTTGCATTCCTGTTAAACCTGTTGGAGCAATTGCTACTGGCATTGAAACGGGTTGATTAATCATCCTAGTTTCAAGAGTTCTATTTGACATATCAATTGCAACTCTTTGCCTAAGTTTAATTTTTTGAAAGTCAGAAACATTTTCTTTGTATGTTGTCTCAGTCCATGAACCAGAATTTACATAATCAAAAAACATTTTGGGGACACGCTTTTTTGCTAACTTTTCTAAATCTTTAATCTCTAAAATTTCCATTAAATCTTCCCATCATTTCTAATATACATTATTAAATAAAATATTATAAAACTCAATAATGCAGTTGAAATAAGGATCATTTTAAATTGGAGGAAATATTGAAAATTTTTGAATTAAGAACTTACACATTACATGTTGGTAAATTATCAACAGCTATGAAAATTTATAAGGATTTAGGTTGGCCAGCTTTAAAAAAATATAAGGATAATATTATACGATATTATATTGGTGATGTCGGTGCATTAAATCAAATAATTCATGTCTGGCAATTCCAAGACGATAATAGTAGAAGAGAATTGTGGAAAACTATATATAATGATAAAGATTTTATAAAATTTGCCTCTGAATTTAGACCACTTGTCTTAACACAAGAAAACAAACTAATGACTGCTGCTCCATGGACACCTTATGAAACTGCTTAGGAAAATAAAATGCACAAAAATAAATATAATATTGCTGTAATACCTGGTGATGGTATTGGAACAGAGGTTATGCCTGAGGCTCTAAAAGTATTGAATATAGTTTCTAACAAATATGGCATAAATCTACAATTTGATCATTTTGATTTTAGCTCTTATGAATATTATTCAAAACATGGTCAAATGATGCCAGATGATTGGAAGAAGCAAATTGGAGAACACGATGCTTTATTTTTTGGATCAGTAGGTTGGCCTGATAAAATTCCTGACCATATTTCATTATGGGGATCTTTATTAAAATTTAGAAGAGAGTTTGATCAATATATAAATCTTCGGCCAGTTAAGTTAATACCTGGTGTTCCCTCTCCTCTGGCAAATCGGAAACCAGGGGATATAGATTTTTATATTATTAGAGAAAACACCGAGGGAGAATACTCATCCATAGGTGGTAGAATGTTTCCAGATACTGAAAGAGAAATCGTTATGCAGGAAAGTATTATGTCACGAGTGGGCGTAGATAGAGTTCTAAAATTTGCTTTTGAATTAGCAAATAAAACAGAAAAAAAACATTTAACGTCTGCTACAAAATCTAATGGTATTTCTATAACGATGCCCTATTGGGATGAGAGGGTTGAAGAAATGGCCAAGCAATACTCAAAAGTTAAATGGGATAAATATCATATTGATATACTTTGTGCACATTTTGTACTTAATCCTGACAAATTTAATGTTGTGGTAGCTTCAAATTTGTTTGGAGATATTTTGTCAGATTTAGGTCCTGCGTGCACTGGAACAATAGGTATTGCTCCATCTGGTAATATTAACCCTGAGAAAAAATTTCCATCATTATTTGAGCCTGTTCACGGATCTGCGCCAGATATTGCTGGAAAAGGAATTGCCAACCCTGTTGGTCAAATTTGGGCAGGTGCAATGATGCTTGAATATCTTGGATTTAAAGAAGCATCAGAACATATTGTTAGAGCAATTGAAGAAGTTTTAGAAAAGGAAGAGTATACAACTGTCGATTTAGGAGGAAAAGCAAACACAATTAGTTGTGGTTCTGCAATTGCAGATGCAATTTAAAACTCAAGACTTTAGTTTTTGCCGTAATTTTTGCATTCCACCAATCCACTTAGAATAATTATTAGCTTTATTTTGAAAGTAACCTAAAACTTGCTCATGTGGTGAAATAAGAAAAGTTTCTTCTTTAATAGCTTTTATGACATCTAAGGCCACCTGAGTTGGTTTAATCATTCCATCAAGAGCTGATACTTCGTTTTCTCTACCTTTTGTCATGGCTGTCTCTACAGCCTGAGGACATAATATTGAAACTCCTATACCTTTTTTTCCATAGGTAATTGCAATCCATTCAGCAAATCCTATAGCAGCATGTTTAGTAGTTGAATATGTAACAGAATCGATATGGCTCAGCAAACCTGCTGCAGACGATGTATTAACAAAATATCCACTACCTCTTTTTAACATTTCAGGTATTAGTTTTTTTGCAGCAAAAACATGTGACATAACATGCAAATTCCAGTTTTTATTCCAATCTTCAATAGGTGTCTGTTCATTACCTAAACTCAGTATTCCGGCGTTAGAACAAAAGATATCGATAAGACCAAATTTAAGATTAATTTCATCAATTATTCTAGTTAATTGTTTTTCATTAGTTACATCGCAAACTATAGGAATTAACTTGTTACTTTCTGACACAGAATTATCAAAATTGATATCAAGAACTATAACTATCTTTGCATTGTGATGAATAAAACTCGTCGCTAAGGCTTTACCAATACCGCCTGATCCACCAGTAACAACAATGACTTTATTTTCTATTTCCAAATTTTAAACCTAGTGTATTTATTTTTGTTTTTCAATTATATCAAGAAAATGTCCTAAAGCTTTAACTTCTTTAACATTAAAAACGTCTGCGAGAAACTTATTATTTTCATTGCTAGGACTATACTTAACACCCTCTTTTTTTGAATAAGAAACCCAGTTATTTTTTTCTAGTTTTTTTACATGTCTTCTAACTGTTTCTATACTTAACGAAGTTAGTGATGATATAAGGCTATAAGTTAAAACGCTACGTGTTTTAAATCCAGTTTTAGTAAGTTGGAACCATAGTTGTACCGCCTCCTCTCTTATTTTAGATTCAGCTTGATCTGTCATAACTAAGAAATGATGCCAAGCAATAACTTGAAAAACTAAATAAGCGTTTCCACTACCCCAAGTCTCAACTGCAAATTTTGATCTACTAATTTCGAAAGAAAGAAAATGATGCCAAATTGCAACAAAGTTTTGTTGCAAAAAATTTTCCATTTTATTATCCAAATATTATCTCCCAACCAGCATTATTAGATTATGACAAAGCTTGAAAAATATCTACATAGAAATTATTATTTTAATAAAGTGAACTTATTAACGCTAGTTGGAAATTTTACTGAGCTCACCAGATTTAAATAAATTAAAATTTGATTGTGGATCAAGAACATGTATTCACGTATCGTGAAACATATTTGATTGACTAATTAAAAAAAACAATATAGTTTCTTTCGATTGTTTATGAGACCGTTTCCTAACAAATAAATGCTATAGCATTTCATTTGCATTTGGGAATTAATGAGGTACTGATAATGGCAGAAATTGAACTAAATACAAAAATTTATAAGAAAGACAATTTAGATATAGTTTATTCGATAACTGGTAAAAAACATCTTAATGGTATACTTCACTACAAATTAAAATCTGATAATTCTGAAGAAATTTTTTTAAGTGAATTTGCTGTAAATGATAGATTTGTCACCGAACAAAAATATTGTGCAGAGCCAACCAACTCTGTTTCTAGATTATTTACTAAATTAATTAATAAAGGTTATAAAATAGGAAATTCAAATGAAAAATAAAATTTTAATAGCAACAGCTATTTCTTCTCTTTTGTTACTTTCAGCATGTGAGACTGCATCACAGAAAGTAGTTACTGGTTCATCCGCAACTTCAGGTAGTACTTCAGCTTCAAGCTCTGTTGATAAAAAGAAAAGCTTATTTGCTTCAGCTAAGCAAACTAAAGCTGAAAAATTAATTGCTGTCGGTGATAGGGTATATTTTGATTATGACTCAGCTAAACTAGATTCTAGTGCAAAAATATTACTTGATGGACAGTCACGATTTTTAAGAGCCAACACAGACCTTAACTTTATAATAGAAGGTCATTGTGATGAACGTGGTACAAGAGAATACAACCTAGCTCTAGGTGAGCAAAGAGCCACTGCAGTTAGAGATTATCTGGTAATACAAGGCATTGATCCTGATAGAATTAAGGTGATTTCTTATGGAAAAGAAAAACCAGCTGTAGTAGGATCTAATACAATGGCTTGGTCTAAAAATAGACGTGCCGTTACTATTATTGATTAATTTTTTTTAAAATTAATTACCTTATTTAAAGGTGAAAGATTAATTTCATCTACAATGGTGTTTCTACTTAACGCCAGAATATAAGCCACTGTAGATGATATATCTTTAATGTTTACAGCGTTTTCTTCGTTGTTTCCTGGTACAAAATTTAAATTCTCAAAAAAATTAGTTCTAACCATGCCAGGGTTTATTATACTCACCCTTATATTTTTTTTCGAAACATCCTTACTTAGAGATTCAGTAAAACCTCTTAACCCGAATTTTGCAGTACAATAAAGATTTCCATTTTTTGCGCCCAATAACCCTGCTTCAGACCCAATAAAAATTATGTCTCCCATTTTTTTTCTTTTAAAATGAGGTAATAAGAGTTTTGTTATGATCAAATGTGAAGTTAAATTCGTTGCTAAGAAATTATTGATTTGTAATGTAGAAAAATTTTCAAGAGGACCAAAATTACCATAACCTGCATTACTTATAAGACAATTAATTTGAGGATGATTTTTTAAAATTTGTTTCATAAGTTTTTCTAATTTCTCATGAACACTTACATCACATTTGTATGTTCTATAATTCTTGTTTTCTAGATTAGATTTATCATGGTTTCTAGCTATCCCAATTACCTTTGCTCCTAAATCAAGAAGTTTTGAAGTTATTTCATAACCTATTCCACTTGAGCTGCCAGTAACGAGAACGTATTTGTCTTTCATAAAAAATTACCAATAAACTTAGATAGAACATTTAAATATTTGATCTTCATTTATATACTTTAATGATAAATTTTTACAAAATGAAGTCATTTCTTCCTCTATATCAATATCATATGATATCATTTTATTATTAAGAGATAATGGACTAGTAAATAATGGCTCATGTGGATAAAGTTTAAAAATATCCTTAAACATTCTCTTTGGAAATCTTAATGAGCCAAAGCTAACAGAATGTAAATTATCAAGAAAGATATTGTTGTAAATATTTTCTAAAAGTTCTTTATACAATTCTTTCCAATTTTCACCATGTATTAATGGATCAAATCTTAAACCTATCTTCCAACCTTTTAAAGCTAATTCAGAAATAACACTAATACGTTTTGAAATCGAAGGCGCTTTGTTATCTAACGAATTTGACATTAATTCTGGCATTAGACTATAAGCTAAAATTACATTTCGCATAGGTTTTGCTGACAAAAATGGTTCTTTTTGAAGACTTTTTGTTCTAAATTCTATTTCAATTTGAGGGTATTTTCTAAAAATTGATAAAATATGTTTTGCAAATCCAGTAACATTCTCAAGTGCAAGTGAGTCACAATCATAACCAGAAAAAAAAGTTACTTTTGAATCTACATTGTTTTCTATAATTTTTTTAATTGAAATATCAAAATCTTCAAAGTTAACAAAGATTACATAGTTAGCTGAAGAATACATTCCCTGCAAAAAGCAATATCTACAATCATAAATACAATTATACATATGTGAAAAATAAAAATTTTTTGATGAGCCTATCCCAAATCCTTCGGGTGCTGGTAATACAAAATTATCTTTTTTATGAGCGAGGATTAAACAAGGATTAGCTTTTTGAATTCTAAAATTTTGATTTCTTTTATTAAATATTTCTCCATATTTATTTATTGATATAATTCTGGATTTTTTAAATTTATTTAAAATAAATTTTGTTTTTGGATGGTTTTGAATTGCGTCTTCAACGTATATTGTTTCAATCAAAATTTACTCCAATTTACTAAATTATTTTTTATCTTCGTATTTAAAACATTAATAACAGAATTAGATGTTTCACAATTTTTTATTGCTTTTTCTATATCTTTTTTATTACAAAAAATTTCAATACGCCTGAGCAAAGTCTCAAGTCGATAAGATTGTGTTGCTGAAAAATGCCATTTTGATTTGATTTCATTAAATAATTTAGGCTTATCAATTATTTTAAACTCTTCTTCAGAGAGTCTTTCATAATATGAAATTACATCAATAATCTTCAAGAGATTTTCTTTTATTAAATTACTTATTTTTGACCTAGTTATTTCTTTAATATCATTTTCTGGGCCATCAGATATTACCTTCATTAAACAAATAAATTCTTTAGATGTTAACTTACTAGCAATATCAAAAAAAGCACTCCCTTCCATGTCAATTAACTCACAAGTTGAATAATCTGATATCGGAATATCAGATGTAAATAAATGCATCTTTGGTAAATTTGCCTTTGGTAGTGTTGATGGAAAAGTACTTTTTTTTCTTTGATAAGTTGAAATTTTATCTACAAGATATAAGTCTCCATAATTACCCTTACCGGATCCAGCAATTCCTATATTTATCCATGATGTATAGTTTGATGCATTACTATATGCATAAAGATAAGCAGTTGAGGCAGCTGCATTATTTCGACCAATTCCACATATAATTAACCAGTGTGTCTCTTCTTCATTCTTATAAATTGGGTAAATAGTTTTTTCATTAATAGGCTTTAGTTTGTAGTAATCTAGAATTACTTGAGCTTCTTCCTTTAAAGCTATGACCCATCTAATAGAATTTTTTGTTTTTTTTAAATTATTCATTTTTAAATTTATCTAATTCTAATGACCAGTAATTCAATTTGTCTTTATATTTTCTATAAATTTCTTCATTATCTCTTTTTTTTGCTCCATTTGATATGATAGATAATTTTTTAATGAGTATATTCATAACACTTTTTTTTTGCTCTGCAGTAAACCAGTCATTTTTTAAATTTTTTTCAAGAGATTTAATTCTAAATCTATCCATTCCCCAATATTTTTTTGAAAGTTGATCATCATGTCCTCCATATTTTACTACTAATGGATTATCTAAAAAACCAACCTCTTCTTTGGATGTTATTCTTATCCACATATCATAATCTTCACAAACTTCTAAACTTTCATCAAAAAAACCATAATCATTAAAAACTTCTTTTTTAATAAAAGTACTACTTGGAGAAATACAACATAGTTGAAGAGATTTTTGAAAAATATCTCCACCTGATTTTTCATGTTTTTTTAGTTGATTTTGAAATTTATTATTTTTATACCAAATTTCATTCGTATGAATAAGCCTGTATTTTTTGTTGTTATTGTTTGAGAAAAAAAGTTGTTTTTCTAATTTTTGTGGTTCCCAAGCATCATCAGAATCTAAAAAAGCAATCCAGGTTGAGTGACAATTTTTTATTCCTACGTTTCTAGCAATACTTACACCTTTTCTCTTTTCATAAATATATGTTATTTCAGGAAATAATGAGGATATAGTTTCATATGTATTATCTGTTGATCCATTGTCAACTAAAATAATTTCTCTAACATTAATAGTTTGGCCTAAAACAGAATTTATAGCTCTCTTTAAAAATTCACATCTGTTATATGAGGGTATTACAATAGAAATGTCCGCAAAATTTTGGATATTTGACATAAATAATTTTTTTGTTTTAAGGTCTTTTATCAAAACATTTTAAATTATCGTCTATATGGTGAAATTTTTGTTTATCAATTGTAAAAATTGCTATTTTAGGATCAAAAATTGATGGGTCATCAAACGTACCAACTTTCAAAATTATTGATCCTGGTCTCATTGGATTTCTTGTTCCAATTGCCGTTCCACATTTATCACAAAAAAGTCTGGTAACAGCGTTTTCTAAATCACTTCTTTTAAACTCTTTTGGTTTTCCACTAACAAATTTAAATCCTTCAAGTGGCATTATCATAATAACGTTAGGATTACCACCGGTTATATATTGGCATTCTCTACAATGACATTGTATAGAGGCTTGAACTTCTCCTTTAGATTCATATCTTATCGCACTACAATAGCATCCTCCTTTTATATTCATAATAATTAACCTCCTAACTTATTATCTTTTCAAGACTATAAATTTTTAACTTCTAAAACTTCAATTGATTCTTTATCATACTTAATTTTTGGATCTTTATAATCATGAGGTAATTTTGTTAGCTTTTCAATTGGTAATGTGTCGACCCAAATTAAAAAGTTAATTTCAACATTTGCAGCACTATTAAATGGTAATTTATTTTCAATTTCGAATTCATCGTTAAAAACTATATTATCTTCTCTAATTTCTCTAAATGATCCTTTGTTTGGATCATTACCATAAAATGTAACCTCAAATCTTACATTCCAATCATTTCTATTTGATTGTTCCACTTAGAATAATTATTAGATTTCAACTTTTAATTTTTGTTTTTTTTCAGTAGATCTAGCTAGAGCTGAAGCTGGTATCTCTTCCGTAATTTCAGCTTTATGACACGTTAAAAGGTTCATAACCTCTTCAGCTTTTTCCCTTCTACTCCATGTATGTACAACATGATCTTCCAAATCTTTATAGAGAAACCAATCTTTTTCACTTTTTGACAACCATACTTTTATTGCATAAACTGACATAACAAACTCCAAAGCTTATAATTTATCATTTTAAGATAATACGTCATTAAACTCGTTTTATGTAGTAGTATATGAATTATTAATGAAAATTAAAAACTGATTTATTTTTCAATGAATTATTGGTAGCGGAGGAGGGACTTGAACCCCCGACACCCGGATTATGATTCCGGTGCTCTAACCAGCTGAGCTACTCCGCCTTTCATAAAAGTAGTTACTAAATATAATTTATTTTGTAGTCAAGTAATTACATTCATAATTATATTTTATAATGAAATAACTATATCCCTAAAATTATCTTTGAGTTTTAACTTAAAAATTGAAGGCTCTTCTTCTGTTGCCATTGAAACTGAAACATATTCAATTTCACCAAAAGTTTTAAAAAAAGTATTAAAATGTTGTTGCGATTCTGAAAGCCAAATCTCAAAGCTAATTAGTTCAAATTGATTTTTTTTCATTTGATATACTGGCTTATCACTTTTCCAAGAAATTAAACTAGGGATGATTCCTGCTTCTATAATTTCACTATCTAAAATATTATTTTTAAACGTTGGCATTGCAAATTGCCATTTATAATTACCACGCGACGCTAAAAAAAAAGAATCATAATACTTTTTAATGCTAATATCAGTATTTTCAATTACATAACCAATAATTTGCGGTGATTTTTTTAATTTAGATTGTAAATTTAAATCATCTAAGTTGAACCATTTTCTGTTATTTAATTTGCTTATTTTAGGATCAATTGCAATTACTTCTAGGTAAACCCTTTCACTTATTCTTATCACTCTATTATGAGTTCCCATATCTTTATGATAACCAATATCACTTAGCTTTGCTTGAAGTATATTTTCAACGAATTCAGTTCCTTCTTCTAAAGTGAAAGCCCCAAACACAATATGATCTAATTTATGCATTATAAAATTTAATATCAGCTGATTTATTAGGAGCTTCTGTTATCCACCCACCACCTAATATATGAGAACTTTCTTTAATATTGTAAAATACAGCAGCTTGACCAGTTGAAACACCCAATTGAGGTTCATCAAATGTTAGATAAACAAAACTATTATCAAAATTAACTTTAATAGTTCCAGTTATTGGTTGAGAAGAATTTCTTAACTTAACTAATACCCTAAATTCTGTTTCATTTAGAATATCTATTAACCAGTTACAATCTGATATTTTAATTTTATTACACGATAAAAATTCTTTAGGGCCAACAATTACATTGTTATTTTCTGTATCAAGAGAAATTACATATAAAATACTATTACTATCATCCACCCCTTTTCTACCACCAACACCAATCCCTTTTCTTTGACCAACAGTGAAGTCAATTATACCGTTATGTTTACCTAAAATATTTCCGTTTACATCAATTATATTACCTATCTCAATGCTTCCTGGTCTTAATTTTCTTACTACATCTGCATATTTACCCTCAGGCACAAAACATATATCTTGGCTATCAGGTTTATTTGCGACATTTAGACCATGACGTTTTGCAACAGATCTAGTTTCATCTTTTGTTAACGACCCAAGAGGAAACCTAACAAATTCTAATTGATTTTTGGTTGTAGCAAATAAAAAATAAGATTGATCTTTTGAGAGGTCTATTCCTGTGTGCAGGCTTGGAATACCTAATTTTGTTTTTCTTCTAATATAATGTCCAGTGGCCATCGCGCTAGCACCAAGGTATTTTGCTCTACTAAACATATCTGTAAATTTTACTGTCTGATTACATCTTACGCAAGGAATTGGTGTTTCACCTCTTAGGTAAGAATCTGCAAAGTCATTAATAACTTGATCTTGGAAAATACTTTCATAATCCAAAACATAATGAGGAATACCAAGTTTACTAGAAACTTCTCTAGCATCATTAATATCAGACCCAGCGCAACATGCCCCTTTTTTTTGAAGAGCTTTGCCGTAATCATAAAGTTGCATGGTTAAACCAACCACTTCAAAACCAGCTTCAACAAGTAAAGCAGCAGTTACAGAAGAATCTACGCCGCCAGACATGGCTACAACTACACGATGATTGGATGGATTACCCTCTAAATCCATTTCTTTTATGATATGGTTAATATTGATCATTAACCTTACTCTTCAGGAATTAAAACTCTTAAACCATCAAGTTTGTCAGTAACTTCAATTTGACACCCTAATCGAGAAGTTGGTTTTAATCCATCAGCTAAATCTAGCATATCTTCTTCATCTGGATTAGGACCTCCAACAATCGAAAACCATTCTTTATCAATGATAACGTGACAAGTACAACAGGAGATTGATCCTCCGCAAGTCCCTTCTATTCCTAAATCATTATCTCTGGCCACTTCCATTAAAGATAATCCATTTTCTACTTCTACAGATTTTTCATTGCCATCTGAATTAACAAATACAAGTTTTGTCACATTAGACTCCATATCATTATTTTGATTGCAAATTTGACCAACACAGCGCTAACCTATCTAATTCTTTTCTAGTTATCAAGTTTTCTGTATTTAAAATAGCATCATTTGGAGGAAAAGAAAATCGTACAGAGTTTGAAGCAAGATTATCATATCCCATTGCGCTAACGACGTGACTTTTAGAAACTTTACCAGAACTACAAGCTGAACCAGAACTAACTGCAAACGATTCTAAATCTAATTTCATTAATGCTAAATCTCCAGGTATTTTTGGTAGAGCCATTAAAATTGTGTTTGAAACTCTATTTGCTTTTTCTCCAAAAAAAATTGTTTCTGGACTTAAAGTCTTTATTTTTTCTTGAAAATAATCTCTAAGAGATTTTACTTTTGAACAATTGTTTTCAGTTACATTAATAATGAATTTAGCAGCCTCACCGAACCCTCTTATTCCAAGAATATTTTCTGTTCCTGCTCTCATCCCTTTTTCTTGTCCACCACCTAAAATCTGTGGTGTCAAATCTATTTTGTCATTATAAATCAAAGCTCCTATCCCAGTTGGAGCACCAATTTTGTGACCTGAAAGTGTTAAAAAATCTAATTCTATTTCTTCAAGATTTATTTTAATTTTACCAAGTGCTTGTGCAGCATCACAATGAACTAAACATCCAAATTTTTTAGCAATGTCAACAACATGATCAATTGGCTGTATAATGCCTGTTTCATTATTTACCCACATCACAGATACTAATATTTTTTTATTATTTTTAACCAATTTTTTTAGATATAATTCAAGAAAATTTAAATCCACGACACCATCTTGATTTACGGGAATTATGTGACCACTTCTAGATGAAGATAACACTGCAGAATGTTCTACAGAACTTACGACAATGGTTTCAAAATTACTAAATAGCAGATTAATAGCTTCTGTTGCAGAACCAGTAAAAATTATATTATTCTTGTTTGTATTAATTAATTTACTAATATTTTCCCTAGCAATATTGATTATATCTTTACCTTTTCTACCATAATAATGAATTGACGATGCATTCAATGGCCCAACATCCATACAATCT
>CACNEF010000012.1 GCA_902619485.1 uncultured SAR116 cluster alpha proteobacterium | reverse complement strand
CAAAAATTTAAATTACATTTTCGTACTTGAACTTTTTAAAAGTTTTTATATAACAGTCATAATTTAATTACCAGAAAGTCTAAAAGTGAGTTCATCAAAAAAAATACTAGAAATAAAAGAAGAAAATTTTGAAAATGGTGCTGATCGAGGTGGTTTACTTGGAAATAGAATAATTCTTCCGGAAGACTATATTCCTTCTGTTGATGAAGAGTTTATGAATGACAACCAGCTAGAGTACTTTAGACAAAAATTACTTAATTGGAAATCAGAGTTGCTTGAAGAGGCTACAGATACAAAGGGTACTTTATCTGCTGAAGGTTTGCAAAGACCTGATATGGCTGATAGAGCCCAAGTAGAATCAGATGCATCTATTCAGTTACGAACTAGAGATAGAGAAAGAAAACTTATTAGCAAAATTGACGCTGCATTAAGAAGAATAGACTTAAAAACATACGGATATTGTGAAGAAACAGGTGAGCCGATTGGACTAGGTCGTTTGAAAGCAAGGCCAATTGCATCACTAAGTGTTGATGCACAAGAACGACATGAAAAAATGGAAAAAATCCATAAAGACGAATAATTTCTTGCAAAATTTAAATATTCATAAAACAAGAACAAAATAAGAACATTTGTTGACAAAAGAACAAAAAGTGAATATTCTCGTGTAATATTTATTAGTTGAAAGAATTGTAATCGTATGTCAGTAAGGAGATAGAGAATGAGTGCTGAGGTTATTAAAATGTCAAATCAAGATAAAGATAGAAATATAGCTTTAGAGTCTGCGATAGGACAGATAGAAAAGGCTTTTGGTAAAGGCTCTGTTATGAAGTTAGGTACATCTGGAGAAAATTTAGATGTGCAAGCTATATCTACCGGTTCACTAGGCCTAGATATAGCTCTTGGTATAGGTGGTTTACCTAAAGGAAGAATTGTAGAAATTTATGGTCCTGAAAGTTCAGGTAAAACAACGCTAGCATTGCATGTTGTAGCAGAAGCGCAAAAAACAGGAGGAACTTGTGCGTTTGTAGACGCAGAACATGCTCTTGATCCAGTTTATGCAAAAAAATTAGGAGTTAATATTGATGATTTATTAATTTCTCAACCTGATGCAGGAGAACAGGCATTGGAAATTGCTGATACATTAGTTAGATCAGGGGCTGTATCTGTTTTAGTAGTTGATTCTGTAGCAGCACTAGTTCCTAGAGCTGAACTAGAAGGAGACATGGGTGACAGTCATATGGGTTTACAGGCTAGATTGATGAGTCAAGCTTTGAGAAAGTTAACTTCGTCAATTTCTAAGTCCAATTGTTTAGTAATATTTATTAATCAGATTAGACAAAAAATAGGAATTATGTTTGGTAACCCAGAAACAACTTCAGGTGGAAATGCTCTTAAGTTTTATGCATCTGTTAGATTGGATATAAGAAGAATAGGAGCAATTAAAGATAAAGATGATATAATAGGGAATCAAACTAGAGTTAAAGTTGTAAAAAATAAGGTTGCACCTCCATTTAGGACAGTTGAATTTGATATTATGTATGGTGAAGGTATTTCTAAGAATGGTGAGATTATAGATCTAGGAGTATCTGCAGACATAATTGAAAAATCTGGGTCATGGTTTTCTTATAACGATCAAAGGATTGGTCAAGGTAGAGAAAACGTTAAAAACTTTCTTAATGAAAATTCTGAAATAGCTCTAGAAATAGAGGATAAAATTAAAGGAAACACAGTCTTGGTTGAGGAAATTTTAATGAATCCAGAGCAACAAATTCCTGAAGAAGAAAAATAATTTTATTGAAGTTTTGTATTTTGTTAAATTGATGTTATCAAGAGATGTAGATAATAAGCTAGTTTAACAAATGAATAAGACCAAAAATTCAGTAAATGCAATTCGTTCTAAGTTCATAAATTATTTTAGTAAAAATGATCATGAGGTTATAACATCAAGTAATCTTGTACCAAACAATGATCCTACTCTTCTTTTTACAAATGCTGGTATGGTACAGTTTAAAAATGTTTTTACTGGTTTAGAAACAACCGACTTCAATAGAGCTGTAAGTTCGCAAAAGTGTCTACGTGCCGGTGGAAAGCATAATGATCTTGAAAATGTAGGTAGAACGGCTAGACATCATACATTTTTTGAAATGTTAGGTAACTTTTCATTTGGAGATTATTTCAAAGAAAAAGCAATATTTCAAGCTTGGGAATTGTTAACAAAAGAGTATGAACTTCCAAAAGAAAAATTGCTAGTTACAATTTTTCATGATGATAGAGAGGCTGAAAATTTATGGAAAAAAATTTCTGGATTAAGTGATAAAAAAATAATCAAAATTACTACCAGTGATAATTATTGGAGTATGGGTGATACAGGTCCTTGTGGTCCTTGCTCAGAAATATTTTATGATCATGGTCCCTTGATTGAAGGTGGACCTCCTGGCTCTAAAAATGAAGATGGAGATAGATTTATTGAAATTTGGAATTTAGTTTTTATGCAATTTGAACAAATTTCTAAAAATGAAAGAGTTAATTTACCTAAGCCAAGTATTGATACTGGAATGGGTTTAGAAAGAATATCAGCCGTTCTGCAAAACACTCATAATAATTATGAGACAGATATGATGAAGGATCTAGTTGAGGCTTCTTCACTAGTAACTGGTGTAGAAAAAACAAAAGATAATATTGTATCTCATAGAGTAGTAGCGGATCATTTAAGATCAATTTCTTTTTTAATTGCTGAGGGAGTTTTACCCAGCAATGAGGGCCGAGGATATGTCCTAAGAAGAATTATGAGAAGAGCAATGCGCCACACACATTTATTAGGCGCAAGTGATCCAGTGATATTCAAGTTAGTTAGATCTTTAATTGAACAAATGGGTGATGCTTTTCCAGAATTAGTTACTCAAAAATTGACTATAGAAAACACAATAAAGGATGAAGAAATTAAATTCAAAGACACACTTGATAGAGGTATGAGTTTATTAATGAATGAAATAGACAAGAAAGTTTCTCCAGGCGTGCTTTCAGGTCAAAAAGCTTTTGAATTATATGACACCTATGGATTTCCATTAGATTTAACAGAAGATGTTTTAAAATCATATGGGTGGAAGGTTGATCACCAGGGTTTTGAAAAATCTATGAATGAACAAAAAATTAAAGCAAGACAGGCTTGGTCAGGTTCGGGTGATGATGCTTATAATCAAGATATTTTAAAATTATTATTAGATTTACCACCTACTAACTTTAGAGGATATGATCAAAATACTTTTGAAACTAAAATTGATTTAATTATAAAAAATAATAAAGTTTATGATAATGTTTTAGCAAATGAAAGAGTTGATATTATATGCAATGAGACAATTTTTTATGCTGAATCTGGCGGCCAGATATCTGATAAAGGGGTTATCATAGGAAAAAATTTTAAGGCTAATATTTTAAATTCAAAAAAAATTACTGTTGGAAATGGTAAAATTATATATGTTTCAACAATAGAAACTGTATCAGGAAAAATCACTGTTGGTGATATAATCAACCAAGTAATAGATTTAGATTTCAGAAAACAAATTTGTTCACATCATTCAGCAACTCATCTTCTTCATGAAGCATTAAGACAAAAATTAGGTTTGCATGTTGCTCAAAAAGGTTCATTGGTTACTAATGAAAAACTCAGATTTGATTTTAGTCATCAAAAACCAATTTCTTCAGATTTAATTAGAGAAATTGAAGATGAAGTAAATTATAGAATATTTTGTAACGATGAAGTTATCACTAAAGTTATGTCTCCCGATAAGGCTATTGAAAAAGGAGCTTTAGCTCTATTTGGAGAAAAATATGGAGATGAAGTCAGAGTAGTATCAATTGGAAAAAGTATAGATTACGAAAGAGAGGCTTGGTCAGTTGAATTATGTGGAGGTACACACGTAAAAAATACTTCAGAAATTTCAACCTTTAAAATATTATCAGAGACTGGTGTTTCATCTGGAGTGCGTAGAATTGAAGCTTTAACAAATATGGCTGCAATAAACTATTTTAACAATGAGTTAGATAAAATTAGATATATATCTTCCTTTCTAAAAACAAATAGTACTCAAGTAACAAAAAAAATTGAACAATTAGTCTCAGAAAACCAAAAAATTAACAAAGAATTAAAACTTCTTAAAAATAAATCACATCTTCATTATGATAATAATACAACTAAAGAAACAATAAATGGAATAGTATTTGAGTATAGAATATATGATGATTTAATAGTTAAAGAGTTAAAGCCTAACGCCGAAAATTTTATCAAAAATAATAATTCAAATATTGTTAGTTTAATTAGTAAAATTGATAATAAAGCCTCTATAGTCGTTGCTGTAGATAAATCACTCACTTCTAAATTTAGTGCAGTAGAAATGGTAAATGAAGTTTCAGTAATTTTAGGAGGTAAAGGAGGTGGTGGAAGACCGGATATGGCTCAATCTGGAGGATCAGATCCAAAAAATAGTCTAAAAGCTATTAATAAGATAAGAGATTACATTAAACATAACATTTAGAGAATATATTGTTAGAAAATTTAAATAAAGAAATAATTTCTTTCAAAGAAACTGCAATTATGCAAATTGCAAATTTTGGAAGAAAATACCAATTAGAAAGTGGAAATTATATCTATCCTGCTTGGTTTGGGGAAGGTGATACATCTACAAGTAATTTAATTAATAACAAAACTATTGAAGCTTTAAATCAAGGAAAAACATTTTATACATATCAAAACGGCATACCTCAATTACGATCAAAAATTTCAAAATATATGAATGAAGTTTTTAACATCAATACGAAGCCTGAAAATCATAGTGTTGTCACAGGTGGAATGATGGGACTTAGGTTGATTTGTGATTTAATTATCAGTGATGGCGATGAAGTTGTAATGGTTGGTCCTGTATGGCCTAACATAAGGTCATCAGTTTTATTAAAGAAAGGTAATATAAAAGAAGTTTCATTAAGATTAAAAGATAGTAAATGGATATTAGATTTTGATAAACTATTGAACACGATTACGCATAAAACAAAAATGGTTTTTGTTAATAGTCCTGGAAATCCAACAGGATGGGTAATGTCAAAAAAACAGCAAGAAATCCTATTTAATCATGTTCGAAAAATGGGTTGCTGGTTAATTTCTGATGAAGTTTATCATCAAATAATGTTTAATGATGATGTGTCACCAAGTTTTCTTCAATTATCTAATTCTACTGATAAATTAATAGTCATCAATTCAGCTTCAAAGAGCTTCAATATGACAGGCTGGAGAATAGGTTGGATAACACATCCTGAAGAGTTAGGGCCTCACATAGCTAAACTAGTTCAAATAACAACGACTGGTGTTCCGGAGTTTCTTCAAAATGGTTTAATTTCAGCATTGCAAAACTACAAACTTCTTACCAAAGAAGTACGTCAAAATTTAAAAAAATCTAGAGATACAATGTTTCAAAGATTAGTTGAGTGGAAGCGAGTTGAATGCAGTGTGCCAGAAGCTGCATTTTATGCTTTTTTTAAAGTAAAGGATATAAAAGATTCTTTAGAATTTGCAAAAAAATTAATCATTGATACTAATGTTGGGGTGGCACCAGGTATTGCATTTGGAGATTCAGGTGAAGGTCATTTAAGAATATGTTTTGCAGCCAAGCAAAGCTTCATAAATGAAATTATGGATAGATTAGAGCCAGCCTTGAATTAAAATCACCAAGGCTGAATAGCATTTTTAAGTGCTTTATAACCTTCAATAAATCCAGGTCTATTACTGCCGTATATTCCATCAAATATATTTAAAACATTATCCAACCAATTTCTAAGTTCAATGTTATTAGGATTAGCATCTAAGTATGCATCTCTGATTAAAACAAAATGAATTCTTGGGTCGTAAGGTTTTTTTGTTCCACCCATGGTTTCATCACCATCAAGAAGTCTTAAAAGCATAGCATCAGCTGATCCTAGTGTTTGTTCATGAATAGGTGGTCCAGACATTCTATGCATTACTGAAGTCATATCTCTTCCGTTACCAGTTGTGTAACCCATAGACTTCCATGCTGTATCTATATCAATATTACTCTTAACATGATTAAGAATTTTTGTGCCAAAATCTCTTAATGGATCAGATATATCAGCAAGTAAATCAGTCAATCTATCTCCATCTAAATCAGTTGCTAATACTATACATTCTTGTTTGTTAATTATATCCCATACTAATAGTCCATAATTAGTATCAGAAATATGTTGTTCAATTCTTCCAGACCAATTTTGCATACCATCCTTAAAGTCTTTAGGTAAAAGAGAAATTATTTTGTCAATGTTTTTTTTATGTTCTTCGTAAGCATTTACAGCCCATTTTCGACCAACAGTGAATTTTGTTCCTTCAAGAAGCCAAATTAATATACCCGCATTAATTCCATCTTCCATCGCTTGTGTTGGTTTAAAAGCAACTCTACCTAATTTACCTGTATCATTAATCATCTTTAAAAATAATCGGCAAGCATAAGCCATCTGAATTCCAGGAGTATTCATTTCAGTATGTACAATACCAGTTTTTTCATTAACACTAAATTTAGATTTATCTTGTGAATAAGGCAAACATGGCATACATCTTACAACTGTGATTGGACCATATGGACGAACGTTACAAAATACACCTGCTTGTGTTCTTAAAGGGGCATTTCCAGACTTACCCATTACAACAACTTTATTTCCAGATTCATTATTAACATATGCATCACCAGCAGTTGACCATTTTATAGATGTGTTTTGCATATTGCCAAACCAGCTTAATGCTTCAAGTTTTGTGTCATGTCGCATTTGAGACCACATTGGAACAGCATAAAAAGGAAGATTTAACACATCAGCGGCTGCAATAGTTCCCAATAATGCGTAAGCGTCTGTTAATGAATGGCATACTGGATTAACAATTCCATCATGTTTTCCGCCTTTCCAAACAATTGCATTTGGATACCCATTTGGCCGCACCTCGGTCTTTTGGTAAAGTTCCCCAAGAACAGTTTCTAAGTCACCACCTTTAGATTCAGTAACAGCTATTTTCATCAAATCTAACATTTCAAGTCCTTAATTTTTTAAGAAAATTTTTAGTTTATCGTATATCATTCATACATAAATTAATAAAATATTTAAATATTTTTTAAAAAAATTTTTAAAGAATTTATGTTTTTTAATTCCTCAAAATAATTTAAATTATGTTCCCCCATATATTCTTCTTTAATAAGATGATTAATTAGAGAAATAAGAGGATCCCAAAAATTATTAAAATTGATAATACCAACTTTTTTGTTAACAATTTGACTTAATTGACACCAAGTTAAAACCTCAAAACATTCATCAAGTGTCCCCACACCACCTGGTAAGATTAAGAAAGCATCTGATTTTTCGTACATCATTTGTTTCCTTTGGTGCATGTTATCAGTAATTATAAAGTTAGTATTATGTTTTTTTGAATGTTTTGTATCTCGTATATCTTTTTTAACTAAAAAATTAGGAATTATACCTGTTGTTTTAGAGCCATACTTAATAGCTGTTTCTGATACTGATCCCATAATGCCATTCTCACCACCACCAAAAATAATGTCAAAATTATTTTCTGCGATGATTTGACCAACAGTTTTAGCAGATTTTAAGTTCTCTCTATTTTTACCTGATTTAGAGCCACCAAATATACATATTTTTTTTTTCAAAACTACCTCGTGCAAAAAACAAACTTAAAAAATTTATATATTAATCTAATAATTTATTTTAAAATAAAACATTAGTTTTTAACAAGGTTTTCTATGAAATCTTCAAAAGTAATATATTTTTTATTAACTGGCGCAATAATAGCCGCTTTAGCTCTATTCGTAGTTTTTTATGAAACTGAAACAATAGATGAAAAAGAGGTAGTTGTACCTTTAGTAAATAAAGTAGTGGACGCCAAGCCAATCGAAGTTAAACCAACAAGAGAAGAAACTGCTGAAACAATAAAATTAGAAGTTGTAAGGGTAAGACCAGATGGAAGCCTTGTTATTGCAGGAAAAGGGTTGCCTAACTCAAAAATAGAAATCATTTCTAATTCGGAAGTAATTGCTGTTACAACAAGTGACAAAATTGGAGATTTTGTTGCTGTGCCACAAAAGCAATTAAATAGTGGAGAATATTTTTTATCTTTCAGGCAATCAACAGAAGATAATAAAGTAGTAATTGCAAATAAATCTGTTGCAATAAATGTTACTGGGAAAAAAGATGATTTACCAATTGTAGCTATTGTAGATAGTCAAGGTAAATTAGGTGCCAAAGTTATTCAAGCTCCTGGCTTAGAAAAAAAAGAGCAGAGTATAAAAAATAATAAACAAATAAATACAAAAACTATTCAAGAGCCTCAAGTAAGAATACTTGCAATAACACATGACTCAAAATCAGGACAACTTGTATTATCAGGAATAGCTTATAATGGCGTGCAAGTAAATGCGGGCTTTACAGGTAAAGAAACGTCCTCGACTAAAATTATTAATGATGAATGGACTTTATCTGTTCCAGGTAAGTTGATTGTAGGAAAACAAAAAGTTTTTGCGGTTTTGTTAGGAAAAAATGGTAAAGTATTAAGTGAAAACTCAATAACAATTAGTGGTAAAAGTATTGAAAATGCAAATGGAAAAACACTAATTATTGTTCAAAAAGGAGACGCTTTATGGAATATAGCATATCAAAGGTTAGGATTAGGTAATCGCTATATTGATATTTTTGAACTTAATAAAGATAAAATTCAAAATCCTGACCTAATTTATCCTAAACAACTTTTCATAATACCAAATAAATCAAATTAAAATTATATTTTGATGTTTGATGGACAAATAAATAAAATTTTAAAACCGACTTTAGATATATTAGCAAAAAATTTATCACAATTTTACATACAACCAAATATGGTAACTTTTACCGGGTTCTTTTTTGGAGTTTGTTGTTTCTGCTTTATAGTCAATGACATGTTTATCTATGCATCTATTTTTTTATTTCTTAATAGATTTTGTGATGGCTTGGATGGAGCTTTAGCAAGATTAGTCGGACAAACAGATATTGGTGCATTTTATGATATTGTTTCAGACTTTTTGTTTTATTCATTATTTCCTATATCTTTCATATTTTTGGATATAGAAAATGCTTATTCAATATGTTTTTTGTTGTTAAGTTTTGTTGCTACTCAAACAACTTTTCTTGCTTCAGCATGGTTTGTAGAAAAAAATAAATTGTTAATTTCAGAAAATCAAAAAAAATCATTTTTTTATATAGGTGGAATTACTGAGGGATTTGAAACAATCCTTTGTTTTATTTTGATGCTTTTATTTTATGAGTACTTAAATTATGTAGCGTATATTTTTGGGACATTATGTTGGATAACTTTCATAACTAGAGTAATTTTTATAAGAAAATTACTTAAATCATAAAATACAAATTTATTTTGTTCTAAATTTATAATAAAAGTAATAATTAAATAACATTTTTGACAAGTATGATATGAGTAAAAATATTAAACATTTGACGAATGAACAATATAGGATAACCCAGCAGCATGGAACGGAGCCAGCATATTCTGGAGCATATTGGAATAAAAAAGATGTTGGTGATTACAATTGTATTTGTTGTAATACTGTTCTTTTTTCAAGTAAAACAAAATATGACTCAGGATCAGGCTGGCCATCCTTTTATAAACCAGTTTCAGAAGAAGTTATTGGTGAATCTATTGATAATTCATATTTTATGCAAAGGACAGAGGTGCATTGTGCAAAATGTGACGCACATCTTGGACATGTTTTTCCTGACGGACCTGAACCTACAGGTTTGAGATATTGTATAAATTCCGCTTCTTTGAAATTTCAAAAAATTGATAATAATTAATTTATGTTAGGTTCAACAAAAATTTATGGATGTCTTGCTGATCCGATTGATCATGTGAAAGCTCCTACTATTTTTACTGCAATTTTTAAAGAAAAAAACATAGATGCAGTTATGGTTCCTATACATGTAAAGAAAGATAATTTAGAAAATGTAATAACCTCTCTAAAAAAAATTAAAAATTTTGAAGGAATGACAGTTACTATTCCTCATAAAAAAACTATGGCTAATATATGTGACTATCTTGAACAAGATGCTGCATTTACTCAATCTGTAAATTGGATCAAATTTGATAAAGATAGAAAATTAATTGGAAATAATTTTGATGGTCAAGGCTTTATAACTGGATTTTTATCACAAAATTTTTTGATCAAAAACAAAAAAGTTTGTATTTTTGGCGCAGGTGGCGCTGCAGTTTCAATCGCTTGTTCATTAGCCAAACAAAAAATTAAATCTTTGCAAATAATTAATCGTAATTTTGATAAAGCACATGAATTGATAAATAAAATAAGAATTATTGACAAAGATTTATCAGTAGAAGCGTCTAAATATAAAGATAACTATTTATTAAACAATTGCGATATAATAATAAATGCTACTAGTTTAGGCTTACATAAAGATGATAAACTTCCTTTTGATGTGAGTAAAACGTCCCCCAATGCAGTTATTGCAGATATCATAATGCAACCCTTAGAAACTGAACTATTAAAAAAAGCAAAAAATTTAGGTCGCCCTATTCATCTTGGAAAATATATGATAGAAAGTCAGATTGATTTAGCAGGTAATTTTTTAGATCTTTGGTAGTAAAGGAAACATAATGGAAAACAACTTTGTTTGGGATGAAGATAAATTAAAAAAATTAAGAAAACTTTGGGATGATGGTTTGCCAATTACAAAAATTGGAAACGAAATTGGTGTGTCTAGAAACGCAATTGCAGGAAAAGCTCATAGAATGGGACTGCCAAAAAGAAATTCGCCGATATCTAAGTCAGGAGATCCTAGAAAAAATCAGAAATCGAATAATTCAGAAAATAGCAAGGCGTTACCTCTTAAAATCATGTTAAGGGATGTTGAATGGTCTAGAAATAGATGTTGTTGGCCTATTGGTGATCCAAAATTACCTGGATTTTCTTTTTGTGGTACTTCAATAATTCCTGGCAGACCTTACTGTGAAGAACATTCAAGTCTTGCATATACTAACACGAGAGAAAATTAATACAATGCATTATGAAACAGATTATTAAAAAAAGGTCTGATTATAAGCCGTTATTTTGGTTGACAAAAAATACATTTTTAGAATTTTTAATATTTGATAAATATACTATTGTTAAATCCCAAATAATATTTGAAAAAAATAATACTAGGAACATAAGTCATTTTAATTTAAAAAGTCAACTTGAATTAAACGGAGTTGGCCTAATTACTTCAAAATTTGAACTAATTCTTGATGACAAGCCTCCTGAAAATATTAATATTGAAAGTTTAAGAATACAAAATGAAGCCTTTATAATACCGGTTCCGTCTAATACATCTTTTGTAAAAATAATTACTGAAGTAAAAATATATCCTTCAACTAACAATTCCTTGGAAGGCTTATATCAAAGCAATAATATGTTATGCACTCAATGTGAGGCAGAAGGTTTCAGAAAAATTACCTGGTTTCCAGATCGACCTGATTGTTTGAGTTTATTTACAGTTAGAATAGAGGTTCCAGATAAATACAACACAATACTTAGTAATGGTAATTTAATTGAAGAAGGTATTATTACAAATAAAAATGAAAAACATAATAGACTGTTTAAAGTTTGGCACGATCCATTTCCTAAGCCTTCTTATTTATTTGCTTTAGTTGTTGGTAATCTAGAATGTAATTCTTCTAAATATTTAACCTCATCAAAAAAAGAAATTAAAATTAACATTTTTAGTGAAATAGGAAATAAAAATTTTACCAATTACGCAATGAAAAGTCTAAAAAAAGCGATGAGATGGGATGAAGAAAAATATGGATTAGAATATGATTTAGATGCTTTTATGATAGTAGCTGTTAGTCATTTCAACATGGGTGCTATGGAAAACAAAGGTTTAAACATATTTAATTCAAAGTTTGTTCTAGCTGACAAGCAAACTGCTACTGACAGAGATTTACAAAATATTGAAAGTATTGTTGCTCACGAGTATTTTCATAATTGGACTGGGAATAGAGTAACTTGTAGAGACTGGTTTCAATTAACGCTGAAAGAAGGCTTAACTGTTTTTAGAGATCAAGAATTTTCGGGTGATATGAACAACAGAGGTGTTAAAAGAATAGAAGATGTCTCTTTACTAAGATCAATTCAGTTTGCAGAAGATTCTGGATCTAATAGTCATCCCATAAGGCCTGATGAATATAAGGAAATTAACAATTTTTATACTCCTACAATTTATGAAAAGGGAGCTGAGGTTATTAGAATGATATATAATTATCTTGGTAATACTTTATATAAAAAAGGAATGGACTTATATTTTAATAGATATGACGGAAAGGCAGTTACATGCGAGGATTTCATTAAAGCATTAGCTGATGGGAGTAAATTAAATTTAAGTATGTTTGAAAAATGGTATTCCCAATCTGGCACTCCTAATTTAAAAATTACAAGAAAAAAAAATGACTTAGGATTAGAGCTTAATTTTTCTCAAAAGATTAATAATAAAATTAGCAATTTACCTATTCCAATAAAAATTGCTTTTTTAGATAAAAAAGGATCTCTTGTTAAATTTAGTCTCAACAATTCAAAATTAGAGTATGAACACGTCTATTTACTGTCAAAAAGTAAAGATAAAGTTTCTATAATCTGTAGTGAAAAAGAAATTATTCCTTCAATATTACGAGATTTTTCCGCTCCAGTGCTTTTAAAAACAGATATAAAAACCAATGAGTATATTCATATACTTAAATTTGATAACGATTCATTTAACAAATGGGATGCTGTTCAAAATTTATATCTAAACTGTTTTTTTAAAAAATTTAATTTAAATATTTTAATAAAAACCTTAAGAGAATTAATTTTAGAAAAAAAAATAAACTATTCATTAATGGCGTTGCTTCTAGAATTACCATCTCGAACTACATTTGAAAATTTATCAAGTGATGTAGATCCAATTTTAATTTTCAAAAGAAAAAAAGATTTAATGAAAAGAATTGGCTTTGGTTTACAAGAAATTTTTGAGATTAATGCTTTAAAACTATTTAAAAGTAAGATTGAAAATACTAAAAGCTCTGGAGAAAGACTATTATTAGAAAAAATACTTAAATATTTAATTTTAATTGAGAGTTCAATAGGGTTTCAGATTGCAAAAAAAATAACAGCAAGTAAAAATATGACACTTTCAATTATTGGATTAAAATCTTTATGTTTGGCTAATAATCAGCTGGCATTAAATTATTTAAATGATTTTTACAAAAAATGGAAAAATAATCACTTAGTTATTGAAAAATGGTTTGAGATGATGTCAACTATAAATGTAGAATCACAGGGTTTAAATCAAATTGAATATCTATTAAAACATAAAGATTTTGATTATAAAAATCCAAATAAACTTAGATCCGTTTTAAATACTTTTCAAAGAGAAAACGTATTATTGTTTCATGCAAACGATTCTTCTGGATATAAATTTATTGCTGAACAGGTTGCAATAATTGATAAAAGCAATCCTCAAGCTGCTGCTAGATTAATTCTACCTCTGACAAGATTTAAAAATTATTCTTGTCAGAGGAAAAACAAAATTAAAGATGTATTAAAAAGTATTAATAAACCGTTTATCTCTAATGATTTGTCTGAAATAATAGAAAAAGCATTAATTTAGCTATTTTTAATTTAAAAAATCTGGAATTTTACCACTATCTTTAAAATTTAAATAATTTTCTTCAGGTAGAAAAGTTTTAAATTTATGTTTGTTTTTTTCTTTAATTGGGTCGAAATTTTTATAAGGTAATTTTTGCGAAGAAAATATCTTATCAAAAGTAGTTTTATAAACTTTTTTCTTTATAAGTTTTTCAATCAAAATAATAGTTTTATTGTCATTATCATCAAAAAGAGTATATGCTTTACCCCTTTTCCCAGCTCTTCCTGTACGACCGATACGATGTACGTAATCTTCTGGGTTATTTGGAACGTCATAATTAAAGACATGGCTTAACCCGTCTATATCAATACCCCTTGCAGCCACATCAGAAGCAATAAGAATTTCCGTAGATTTTTCTTTGAACTTCTCAAGAGATTTAATTCTCAAATTTTGGTCCATATCTCCATGAAGTGATGCAGTATTAAACTTATTTTTTTTTAAAAATCTACTAACTTTATCAATGTCAGCCTTCTTGTTACAGAATATTACGGCACTTTTTATTGGTTCAATATATAATAACTTTTTTAAATCACTCATTTTATTTTTACTATTAGTTTTAATAAAATTACTATCTATGTTTTCTGATGTTGAAGAATATGGGTTTATAGTAATTTCCTTTGGATTAATTAATAAATCTTTACCTATATTCCTTATTTCATTTGAAAGAGTTGCAGAAAAAAATAAAGTTTGTCTTATTTTAGGAAGTAGTTTGTTAATTTTAATAATATCAGGAATGAAACCCATATCTAACATTCTATCTGCTTCATCTATAACAAGTAATTTCACGTCTTTTATAATAACCTTACCTCGTTCTATGTGGTCTAAAAGTCTTCCAGGCGTAGCAATAAGTACATCTACACCTTTTGACAATTTATTTTCTTGTTCTGTGAATGATGTTCCGCCAATTAATAATACCATTTGAAGATTCAAATATTGATTTATTTTACTAAATTCCTCAGAAACTTGCATTGCCAATTCTCTAGTAGGAGCTAAAATTAGAGATCGTGGCATTCTAGATTTAGATTTCCCGGAATTTAGAATCTCAATCAAAGGCATAATAAAAGATCCTGTTTTACCAGTACCCGTTTGCGCGCACCCTAATATATCTCTACCTACTAAAATGTTTGGTATAGCTTTTTTTTGAATCTCCGTTGGTTCTTTATATCCAATATTATTTATAGATAACAAAATTTCTTTGCACAAACCTAGATCCTCGAATTTCACAATCATAACCTCATTCAAATTTTATATTTTTTTTGGCACTAAAAAAGCATATAGTTAAATTATTTCTGAAACTTAAATATCATATTCACTTACATTACTGGCATTTTCTTGAATATACTTAAATCTAAGTTCTGGTTTTTTGCCCATGAGTATATTAACTAAACTATCAACTTCTCTTCTCTTATCAGCTTCATTAACATCTCTTTTAGGAATAGTCACTTTAAGTAATTTTCTTGTTTTTGGAGACATTGTTGTCTCTTTTAATTGAGCTGGTGGCATTTCGCCTAATCCTTTAAAACGACTAATTAAAGCCTTACCGTTAAATTTTTCATTTATAATTTTATTTTTAATTTCTTCGGTTTGAGCATAAAAAGATTGGTCATTGAAAGTAATTCTATACAGAGGTGGTTGAGCTATGTACAAATGACCCCTTTCAATAATTTCTGGATAATTATTATAAAAAAAGGTTAAGAGTAAAGCTGCAATATGAGCTCCGTCAACATCTGCATCTGTCATAATGATTATTTTATTATATCTAAGGTTATCTATACTTACAGATTTTCTTTGATCTAGTCCTATAGCTTGTTTTAAGTCACTAATTTCTTGATTTTGTGACAATTTTTCACTCGATGCGCTTGCTACATTCAATATCTTACCTTTTAAAGGTAATACTGCTTGATTTATTCTATCTCTGGCTTGTTTTGCGGATCCTCCTGCGCTATCTCCTTCAACTATAAAAAGCTCAGACTTTTCAAAACTATCACTTGAACAATCTGCTAGCTTCCCAGGTAAACGAACTTTTTTTGAAATAGTTTTACGTGAAATTTCTTTTTCTTTCTTTTTTCTTTTTCTTTCTTCATAATTATTTATTGTTCTATTTAATAAATCTTCTCCAACGTCTTTAAAATTTGATAACCAAGTCTCAAATCTATCTCTAATTGCTGTTTCTACAATTTTAGAGGTAAAAGTATTCACTAGTTTTTCTTTTGTCTGCCCTTGGAATTGAGGTTCTTTTATAAAAACTGATAAAATTGATCCCGAAGATACCATTAGATCATCATATAAGATTTCATTAGCTTTTTTGAAACCTCTTAGTTCAGCAAAATTTCTTATACCTTTTGTCATTGCAGATCTTAGACCATTCTCATGTGTTCCACCAAGTGGAGTATACACAGTGTTACAAAAAGTTTCAGTAAAACCACTTTCGTGATCAGCAAACCAACTTACAACCCATTCAACTTTTTCATCATCTATGTTAACGTTCCCATGAAATAAAGAAGATGTAAAAAATGAATTTGAGGAAGTTTTATGTTTCATGTAGTCTATAATACCATTAAGATAGCAAAATTTTTTAGAAGATGGCAAAATACTGTCTGTTTTTAAAAGTGTATCATTACATTTCCAATTGATTTGAACACCTTTAAAAAGATAAGCTTTATTTTCCAACATATTAAAGATTTTAGCAGGATTAAAAATATTATTTTCACCAAATATTTCAGGATCAGGTTTAAAAGTAATAGATGTTCCATTATTTTTTTTAATTTTATCCTTTTTTGTAAGGGGTGAGATTGGTAAACCTCTCGAAAATTCTTGAACATATAAGTATTCATCACGTATAACTTCTACCTTCATAAATGAAGAAAGAGCGTTAACAACGGAAGCCCCAACGCCATGCAACCCTCCTGAGGTTGTATAATTTTTATTTGTAAATTTCCCACCAGAATGCAGGGTGGTCATAATAATTTCTAATGCTGATTTATTCTTAAATTTAGGATGATTATCTACAGGTATACCTCTACCATTATCCGAAATAGATATAGTATTATCATCAAGTAAGTTTACGTTTATTGTAGTAGCATGTTTGGCAACTACTTCATCCATTGAGTTATCAATTATCTCAGTTGCAAGATGATGCATGGCGTTACTGTCAGTCCCACCAATATACATACCTGGCCTATGTCGAACAGGCTCTAGCCCCTCTAAAATTTCAATTTCAGAAGCATTGTAGTTATCCAAAAGATTTTTTTTCATATAAACTATATACTTTATCTAGTGTGTTAAAGATCAATAATAACAATATTTAGCAATATTTAGATAATTTTCAAATAAAAAAACCCAACTAAAAGTTGGGTTTTAAGAGAGTTTTTAAATTATTTAACTTGAGTAGTACATTTTAAATTCAACTGGATGCGGAGCATGTTCAAACTCAATAACTTCTTCCATTTTTAAATCAATGTAAGCTTCGATTTGGTCTTCGGTAAATACTCCACCTTTTGTTAAAAAAGACATATCGTTTTTTAGAGCATCCACAGCCTCCCTCAGTGATCCACAAACTGTAGGAATATTTTGTAATTCACTTTCAGGTAATTCATATAGGTCTTTATCCATTGGGTCGCCAGGATGTATTTTATTTTGAATACCATCTAGACCTGCCATTAACATTGCAGAAAATGCTAAATAAGGGTTGGCCGTAGCGTCAGGAAATCTGACCTCTACTCTTTTACCATTTGGGCTTCCAACAAAAGGTATTCTGCAAGACGCTGATCTATTTCTAGCTGAATAAGCCAATAATACAGGGGCTTCAAAACCAGGTATTAATCTTTTATAGGAATTGGTTGAGGGATTAGTAAAACAATTAATAGCTTTCGCGTGTTTTATGATACCGCCAATATAGTGTAAGCAAGTTTCAGATAATCCAGAGTATTCGCCGCCGGCAAAAACAGGTTTTCCATCTTTCCAAATTGATTGATGTGTATGCATTCCAGTACCATTATCACCTGCTACAGGCTTTGGCATGAAAGTAGCTGTTTGTCCAAACGAGTGAGCAACGTTGTGAACTGCATACTTGTACAATTGAACATTGTCTGCAGTATCTATCAAGGTTCCAAATTTTAATCCTAATTCATGTTGGGATGGAGCCACTTCATGGTGGTGTTTTTCCATTGGCACACCCATATCAACTAAGGATAATACCATTTCACTTCTTAAATCTTGTGCGGAATCAACGGGAGGAACAGGAAAATATCCTCCTTTAATGCCTGGTCTGTGACCCATATTTCCTTCTTCAAAATCACTGCCAGAATTATAAGGACCTTCTGTTGAATTAATTTTGTAAAATGTTGAATTCATTTCAGATTGGTATTTAACATCATCAAAAACAAAAAATTCAGGTTCAGGGCCAAAATAAGCTGTATCCCCAACACCCAAACTTTCCATATATTTTAAAGCCGATTTTGCAGTTGATCTTGGATCTCTTTCATAAGGATTACCTGATATAGGATCTAATACGTCGCAAAAAATAGTTAATGTAGGCTGAGAAAAGAAAGGATCAACTATTGATCTAGAACAATCAGGCATCAGCTTCATATCTGACTCATTTATAGCTTTCCAGCCGGCTATTGATGATCCATCGAACATAAATCCTTCAGCTAGAGATTCCTCATCAATAGTACTTACATGCTGTGATAAATGTTGCATTTTTCCTCTTGGGTCAGTAAATCGTAAATCTACAAACTGGATCTCTTTTTCTTTAATAGTATCCATAATCTTTTTTGCGTCTGACATATTAACTACTCCATTATTCATATGTTATATTGCTTCGCTACCTTTTTCGCCTGTTCTAATTCGGATAGCTTTTTCAATTGATGATACAAAGATCTTACCGTCGCCAATTCTACCTGTTTTGGCAGATTCTTCTATACATTCAACCGCAGAATCAACCAAATCATCGTCAACTACGATTTCAATTTTGACCTTAGGTAGAAAATCAACAATATATTCAGCACCTCTATAAAGTTCTGTATGACCTTTTTGTCTACCAAACCCTTTTGCTTCGTATACTGTTAAACCTTGAATACCAATGACTGAAAGTGCGTTTTTGACTTCATCGAGTTTAAATGGCTTTATTATCGCTTCAATTTTTTTCATTTGAATCACCTTTTAAAAAAGTCATATATATAAATATAAATTTAACAAATAATTTTTATTGAAATATAACAATAAAAAAAAAGTGATTAAAAATTAAGCAAAAAAAATTTAATTAAAAAAATCTTTAATTCTCGAAATTGCTTCCTCAATAGCAGTATCTGAATTAGCACATGATAATCTAATATATCCTTCACCATATTCACCAAATGAAGTACCTGCAACTGTGGCCACACCTAAATTATCTAATAAAATATTTTGAATTTCTGTAGAATTTTTTCCTGTTCCAGTAATATTTGGAAAGCAATAAAACGCGCCATTTGGTTTTTGACAAGAAAATCCCTTTATTTCATTTAATCCATTAAACATTAGATTAGCACGTCTTTTAAAATGATTATTCATTTCTGAAACACAATTTTGAGGCCCAATTAATGCTTCTAATGCCGCATATTGAGCGCTTGAATTAACACATGAGTGAATGTTCACAGCAAGTTTTTCTGCAATTTCATATAATTTAAGTGGAAAAATTCCATAGCCTAAACGCCATCCAGTCATAGCATATGTTTTAGACCATCCATTTAAAATAATTAGTCTATCTCTAATTTCAGGAAATTGTAACATTGATGTAAATTCATTTTCACCAAAACAGAATTGGTCATAAATTTCATCACTCATTAAAACAACATCTGGGTGTTTTTCTAAACCTTTAACTAACTTTTCTAGTTCACTTTTAGGAACTAATCCACCTGTTGGGTTGGCAGGGCTATTAATGATTATTAAGCTAGTATTAGTATTAATTTTATTAAGTATGTCTTCTGCTGAAAATGAAAAGCCTTTGTCTTCTCTTAATTGATATGGAATCGATTTTGCACCTGAGTAATTTATTGCTGATTCATAAATTGGGAAACCTGGATTTGGGTATAATATTTCTTTATTTTTTTCACCCATTAACATTGCTGAAAAAAATATTATTACCTTACCTCCGGGAACAATCATAATATTATCAGGTAAAACATTCTGATCATATCTTTTTTTTATATCATTTGAAACAGCTTCTCTTAGATTTGGAATACCTGTAGATTGTGTATAACCATGATGCCCATCTCTAAGAGCCTTTATACCCGCCTCAACAATATGCTCAGGTGTTTTAAAATCTGGCTGACCAATTCCTAAATTTATGATATTTTTTCCCTCAGAAGCTAATTTGTTAGCCTTTGCTAGTACAGTAAAAGCAGTCTCGGTTCCAAGATTAATATTTCTAGATGCATAATTGTAATTACTATTCATTTAATAAACCTTGATTAATTCGTATTTTTTAAATATTTATACATTCTTACATTTAAAATAAAGACTTTATTGAATTATTTAGATTCAATATAAATGATTTGAATTTATTATGGCGGGTGTAGCTCAGTTGGTTAGAGCGCGGGTTTGTGGTACCTGAGGTCGCCGGTTCGAAGCCGGTCACTCGCCCCATTTTAGTTTTAATCATTCTAGCTTGACCTTTGAGCTATCCTAAGTTAGCTATTTGGTAGTTATTATAATTTAAAATGCGGGCGTGGCGGAACTGGTAGACGCGCAAGATTTAGGTTCTTGTATCGAAAGGTGTGGGGGTTCAAGTCCCTTCGCCCGCACCAATAATAAAAAATACTTTTAGTTTTAAGAGGTAAAATCAAAATGGCTGTAACGCAAACCTTATCAGAAGGGTTAAAACGAGAATTTGAAGTAGTAATAACCAAGAAAGAAATTGAAAAATTAGTTGATCAAAAGCTTGAAAATATAGCTAAAGAAGCAAACCTCCCAGGTTTTAGACCTGGTAAAGTGCCTGTTTCAGTTGTTAAAAACAGATTTGGAAAACAAGTTCTTGGTGAAGTTGTCAGAGAATCAGTAGATACTGCCTCTAAAGATACTATGGAAAAAAATAAATTAACACCATCTTCTCAACCTAAAATAGAAATAATATCATTCGAAGAAGGTAAGGACTTAAAAGCAAAGTTATTTGTTGAAATAATGCCAGATTTTGAAATTCCAGATTTATCATCTTTAGATATAACTAAACCAGTTGTAAAAGTAGATGAAAAAGATATTAATGATGCGGTTGAAAAACTTGCTAGAGAAAATGTTGGTACAAAAGAAATAGCTAAAGATAGACCTGCAAAAAAAGGGGACACACTCGTTATTGATTTTATCGGCAAAATTGATGATCAACCATTTGAAGGTGGTCAAGCTAAAGGCCATAATTTAAAGCTAGGTTCAAACACTTTTATACCTGGGTTTGAAGATGCATTAATTGGAGCTTTAAAAGGAAAAACCACTAATGTAAAAGTCACTTTCCCAAAAGATTATCAAGCTAAGAATTTGGCAGGTAAAGATGCTGTTTTTGAAACAAAAGTAAATGAAATTAAGGAAGATGTTGAAGTTAAAATAGATGATGATTTTGCAAAAACTTTGGGTATGAATGATCTAGAGGCATTAAAAAATGCTGTTTCAGAACAAATTTCAAAACAGCATCTAGCGCAAAGTCGAGAAAAAGCAAAAAGACAAATATTAGATAGATTAGCTGAAACAGTTTCTTTTGAGTTGCCTGAAACTTTAGAAAAAGAAGAATATGATAATATTTGCAAGGCTATGAATCCTAATTCAAAACCAGATTCACCCAAAATTGAAGAAACAAATCCAGCTTCCGACAAAGGAATGTCAAAAGAAGAAAAATTAGATGCATCAGAAATTGCAAAAAGAAGAGTTAGGTTAGGTTTGTTACTTTCTGAAATTGGAAGAAAAAACAATATTAAAGTGGAAGAAGAAGATACAAGAAATGCAATGATGAAAGAAATACAAAAATATCCAGGCCAAGAAAAACAAATTTTGGATTATTTGAAGAATAATTCCGAAGCTCAACAGCAACTTTCAGGTCCAATTTTCGAAGATAAAATTATAGATTTTATTTTAGAATTAGCAAACGTTAACGAAAAAACAGTAACTGTTGAAGAGCTCTACAAAGAAGATGAAATGGATTTGAAAAAAGAAGCTTCAAAAGCAAAAAAATCAAATAAAACTGTTGATAAAAATAAAACAAACAAACCAATCAAAAAAGTATCAAAAAAAACTTGATCTAGCTGCATAAATTATTATTTGAGGAGTTTAAAACATGATAGAAAAATTTCATAATCCGATTTCTTCAGCCAATGAAATTGGTGCATTAGTCCCTATGGTGGTAGAGCAAACAAGTAGAGGTGAGAGATCATATGATATTTTTTCAAGGCTATTAAAAGAGAGGATCATTTTTCTTGTAGGCCCGGTTGACGATAATTTAGCTTCATTGGTATGTGCTCAATTGTTATTTTTAGAGGCAGAAAACCCAAAAAAAGATATATCAATGTATATTAATTCACCAGGAGGAGTGGTTACATCTGGTTTATCAATATACGATACAATGGAATATATCCGTCCTGATGTTTCAACAGTATGTATTGGTCAGGCGGCAAGTATGGGTTCGCTTTTATTGACTGCTGGCGCAAAAAATAAAAGATACTGTTTACCTAATGCAAGAATAATGACCCATCAACCTTCCGGAGGTTTTCAAGGTCAAGCAAGTGACATAGAAATTCATGCCAAAGAAATAATTAATTTAAGATCAAGACTAAATGGAATTTATGTTAAACATTCTGGCAAGAAAATTGCAGAAATTGAAGCCTTAATGGATAGAGACACTTTTTTGTCTCCTGAAGATGCATTAAAGATTGGTTTAATCGACGAAGTTGTTGAAAAAAGACCTAACGTTAAATAATGATAATATATATTTATATTGATTTTTAAAATAAACTTATAGATTATTAACAAATAACATAAAATCTAAAGGTGTAGGAATGGATGAACAAAAAAATGAAGGAAAAAATAAAACAACCTTGTACTGTTCATTTTGCGGCAAAAGTCAACATGAAGTAAAAAAGCTAATTGCTGGACCTACAGTGTTTATTTGTGATGAATGTGTTGAACTTTGTATGGATATTATCAAAGAAGAACACCAATCATCAATAACAAAAAATAAAGAAGGCATTCCTTCACCTGTTGAAATTTGTAAAATACTTGACGACTACGTCATCGGTCAAACAAAAGCAAAAAGAGTACTGTCGGTAGCTGTTCATAATCATTATAAAAGATTAGCAAATACAAATGATCTAAACGATATTGAAATTTCAAAGTCAAATATTCTTTTAGTAGGACCAACTGGTTGTGGAAAAACTTTACTCGCGCAAACTTTAGCAAAAATATTAGATGTACCTTTTACAATGGCTGATGCAACAACATTAACAGAAGCTGGTTATGTAGGTGAGGATGTTGAAAATATTATTTTAAAATTATTGCAAGCATCTGATTATAATGTTGAAAGAGCTCAAAAGGGCATTGTATATATAGATGAGGTTGATAAGATTTCAAGAAAGTCTGAAAACCCGTCTATTACAAGAGACGTTAGTGGTGAAGGTGTACAGCAAGCCCTGCTTAAAATTATGGAAGGTACTATTGCAGCTGTTCCACCTCAAGGTGGGAGAAAACATCCTCAACAAGAATTTCTTCAAGTAGATACTACAAATATTCTTTTTATTTGTGGTGGGGCTTTTGCTGGTTTGGACAAATTAATAGCTAATAGAAATAAAGGCTCTTCTATTGGGTTTGGTGCTGAAATAATTAATTCACAAGAAACCTCAACATCCGAAATGCTGAAAGATATTGAGCCAGGTGATTTAGTTAAATATGGACTAATCCCTGAATTTGTAGGTAGGTTGCCCGTTTTAGCATCGTTAGAAGATCTTGACGAAGAGGCTTTAGTTACAATTTTAACAAAACCTAAAAATGCTCTCCTAAAACAGTATCAAAAACTATTTGAAATGGAAAATACTAGTCTAGAATTTAGAGAAAATGCATTAAAAGCAATAGCTCAAAAAGCTATAAGTTTAAAAACAGGCGCAAGAGGTTTACGTTCCATAATTGAGAATATACTAATGGATACTATGTTTGAATTACCTTCTGAACCTGACATTAATGAAGTCGTTATTAATGAAGAAGTTGTCACAAAGGGTACTAAACCTATTTTAGTTCACGAAAAAAAGACAAAAGAAATAAAAAGCTCTATTTAATTTTTTTTAAACTTGAAGTTTAGAGAAAAAATATCATTTAAATAATGTATCTTAATTTGAAAATTCTGAAGGACATTAACTTGACTAGTGAAACATACCCAATTTTACCTCTAAGAGATATTGTTATTTTTCCTTATATGATAGCGCCATTGTTTGTAGGAAGGCTTAAGTCAATAAATGCTCTTGAAACTGTAATGGAAAAAAATACAGAAATAGTTTTACTTACCCAGAAAAAATCTTCTATTGAAGATCCTAATTCGAAAGACCTTTTTAAAATGGGTACTCTGGGAACAATATTACAAATGCTTAAATTGCCGGATGGAACTGTTAAAGTATTAGTTGAAGGAAAATTTAGGTGCGAGATTAAAGAGATAATTTCGTCAGATGATTATTTAAGTGCAAAATTAAATGTTCTAAAAAAAGATGTTACACCAGAAAACGATCATGATGATATTATTGATCATCTCAAAAAGTCTTTTGAAAGATTTTCCAAACTTAATGGTAAAATTAACTCTGATATTTTATCAACAATCTCTAATATCGATAGCTCAGACGTCTTATCTGATACAATTGTAAATCATCTAGTTTTTTCCATTGACGAGAAACAAACTTTTCTTGAAATGACCGAAGCAGTTGAGAGAGTTAAAACCTTAACTACAAAAATTGAAAAAGAGATTGAAATACTTAGCTCTGAAAGAAAAATTAGAAATAATGTAAAAAAACAGATGGAAAAAACACAAAGGGAGTATTACTTAAACGAGCAACTTAAGGCTATACAAAAAGAACTTGGCACCTCTGATGATGGCAAAAATGAATTCGACGAGTTTGAAGATAAAATTAATAAAGCAAAACTTAGTAAAGAAGCCAAAGAAAAAGCTTTATCAGAATTAAAAAAACTAAGAAACATGAGTCCAATGAGTGCTGAAGCAACAGTTGTTAGGTCATATATTGATTGGTTAGTTTCTATTCCGTGGAAGAAAACTGATAAAGTTAAATCTGATATTGTTAAAGCAAGAAAAATCTTAGATGATGATCATTATGGTTTAGAAAAAGTTAAGGATAGAATTATTGAATTTCTTGCTGTTCAAAAAAGAACAAATGAAGTTAAAGGTCCAATATTGTGTTTGGTTGGTCCACCAGGTGTTGGTAAAACTTCATTGGGAAAATCAATAGCACAAGCAACAGGTAGACAATACATAAGAATGGCTTTAGGAGGTGTTCGTGATGAAGCAGAAATTAGAGGCCATAGAAGAACTTATATTGGATCATTGCCAGGTAAAATTATACATGGCATGAAAAAATCATCATCTGTTAATCCACTGTTTTTATTAGATGAAATAGATAAATTAGGAAATGATTACAGAGGGGACCCTTCTTCTGCATTACTTGAGGTTTTAGATCCAGAACAAAACAAAACATTTCAAGATCATTACCTTGAGGTTGATTATGATTTGTCAAAAGTGTTATTTATAACAACTTCAAATACCCTAAACATGCCACAAGCTTTGTTGGATAGGATGGAAGTAATTAGGTTGTCTGGATACACAGAAGATGAAAAACTAGAAATAGCTAAAAAACACTTATTACAAAAACAAATGGATAATTGCAAACTTAAAAAATCAGAGTTCTCAATCAATGAAGATGCTCTGAAAATGATTATTCAATCATATACAAGAGAAGCAGGTGTTCGAAATTTAGAAAGACAATTAGCTAAATTAGCTCGAAAGGTTGTAACCCTTATTGAAAAAAATGAAGCAAAATCAATTTCTGTAACTAAAAATAATTTACCTGATTTACTGGGTGTTCCTATTTATCAAAGGCTTGAGATCGAAAAAGAAGATTTAGTTGGTATTACAACTGGATTGGCGTGGACCGAAGTTGGAGGTGAGTTATTGTCAATTGAGGCTGTGAAAGTTAAAGGTAAAGGCAAGGTTACAGCAACTGGAAAACTTGGCGATGTTATGAAAGAGTCAGTCCAAGCTGCAGAATTTTTTATTAGATCAAAAGCTTTTTCTTTTGGTCTAGATCCTTTTGATATTGAAAAACTAGACGTTCATGTTCATGTACCTGAAGGTGCCACTCCTAAAGATGGCCCATCTGCAGGTGTTGCTATGGTTACAAGTATTGTATCAGCTTTGACTGACATAAAAGTTAAAAAATCTGTTGGTATGACTGGTGAAATTACTCTTAGAGGAAGGGTGTTGCCTATTGGTGGTTTAAAAGAAAAACTATTAGCAGCAAAAAGAGGCGGCATAAAAACAGTTTTAATTCCAAATGATAATAAAAAAGATTTGATTGAAATACCTGACAATATTAAAAACCAATTAAAAATTATACCAGTTAGTTCTATAGATGAGGTTATATCAAATGCTTTAGTAGATTCTCCGCAAGAGTTAAGTATGTTAGAGCCTAGTAAAATAGCAAAAAATGAGAGTAATAATTCAAATAAAACGAGTATTTCTCATTAATTTTTTTACTTTTTTTTTTTCTTGTTAATAATTAGCATTATTTTCTAGTCTTATAGGCTAAAATCAGGTAGTTTACATTATTATAAACAAATTACGGAGGTACGTATGAATAAGAATGAATTAGTTGCAAGTGTTGCTGACGCATCAGGTCTTTCCAAAGTAGATGCTGCAAAAGCAGTTGATGGAGTTTTTGAGTCAATCACCAATGCTTTAAAATCAGGTGGTGATGTGCGTATAGTTGGTTTTGGAACTTTTTCTGTTGCTAACCGTGCCGCTACAACAGGTAGAAATCCTAGAACAGGCGAAACAATTCAAATTAAAGCATCTAAACAACCTAAATTTAAGGCTGGAAGTCCTTTGAAGGCTGCTGTTAATTAAATTAAACTTCACTTTTAATAACGAGGCGTCTTTTCTAAGACGCCTTTTTTGAAACTAGCCATTTGTTTTACAGAAATATTTTTGCCATTAATTTTACCCTCGTAAAAACTTAATGGTAAAAGATCACTACTAAAAATATCTAATAACTCTTTATTTTTAAGAAGGAAATTTGGGTTTTTGGGTTTACCATATTTTTCATTGCCTAGTGAAAAGGTTTCGTAAAATAAAAAACCATCTTTTTTGAGTAATTTTATTAATTTTTTTATCTTAGGTCTATACAAGTAATTCACAACTATGATCACATCATAATGTTCTCTAATCAATGGCCATTCTTCATTGGTTTCAAGATCAAAACATATTGTATTAATGTTTTTAAAGATTGAATAATTATCTAATTTCTTTTGATCCTTATCAATAGCTGTTACTAAGATATTTTTTTTTGATAATGGGATACTATTTCTTCCATTTCCGGAAGCAAAATCTAAGAGATTTATTTTTTTCCTAATCTTTAAAGATTCTATCTGATTAAAAATCCATTTAGAGTGCATTAAATTTTTTCCTTATTTCTAAATTTTATTTATTAAATAATAAGTTAATTATTGTCTTCGTTTAAAAAATTACGTATAAATTTCATTTTAAGGGCGGTTAGCTCAGTTGGTAGAGCATCTCGTTTACACCGAGAGGGTCGGCGGTTCGAGACCGTCACCGCCCACCAGAATTTACACAAAATTTTTATATAATTCTATGATAGTCATCAAATGATTTTTGTTGTCTAATCTAATTACTTGATTTTAGTTATTGGAGTAAATAAATGTCAATTTCAAATATGCCAGTTTGTATGATTACTGGTTTAGGTGAAGGTACAGGTGGGTATACTGCTAGACGGTTTGCAAAAGCTGGATATAGAGTGGCAATGTTAGCCAGATCTGAGGAAAGATTGAGAAAATTTGAACAAGAATTACCTGGATCCAAGGGATATGTATGCGATGTTTCGAATTTAAAACATTTAGAGGTTATATGTACAAAAATTAAAAATGAAATGTCTTCTCCAGAAGTTCTCATACATAATGCAGTGAAAGGAAACTTCGAATATTTATTAAAAGGCAAACCAGAATGGCTAGAAGAGAACTTTAGAATTAATACAACTTCACTTATGTATTTATCCCACTTTTTGATACCGGACATGTTAAAAAATAAAAAAGGAGTTATAATTGTAACGGGTAATACTGCTGCACATAGGGGGGTGGCTATAACACCATATTTTGCTCCGACCAAGGCTGCCCAAAGAATTCTTGCACAATCATTAGCACGTGATTTTGGACCTAAAGGTATTCATGTTGCATATATAACAATTGATGCGTCTATAAATACTCCATGGACCAGAAGAAGAATAGAACACCAAAAAAGTAAAAATGATATTGAATTTGCTCAACCACAGGATATAGCTGAAGAAATTTTTAGAATTTCACAACAAAAACGTTCTGCTTGGTCATTTGACGTAGAGTTAAGACCTGATATAGAAAAATGGTAGTTTAACCTACAAAAGCTTTTTCTAAAACAAATTCTCCTGGATAATTATTGGCTCCTTCACGGAAGTTGTTTTCTAACATAATTTTTTTAAGATCATTATTAAGGCCCATTGACCCACAAAACATGAATCTATCATCGGATGAGATTGAGTTTATCTTTAAATCATTAAATAATTTATCTGAAGATATAAGTTCAGTAATCCTGCCATTGAAAATATAATTATCTCTCGTTGTAGAATGATAACTTAATAATTTATTATCTATAAATTCTTTAATTAATTCATCATTCACGCATTCGTGAATTATACTTTTACTATAAGATAACTCAGTAATCATTCTACAAGTATGTGTAACAATTATACTTTCAAATCTTTCATAAGTTTCTGGCTCTCTTACAAGTGCTGCAAATGGAGCAAACCCTGTTCCTGAAGAAAGTAAAAATAATCTTTTCCCAGGTTTTAAGGCATCTAAAACTAATGTTCCCGTTGATTTAGGCATCATAATAATTTCGTCACCGATTTTTATATTTTTTAATTTTGATGTCAAAGGTCCGTCTTTTACAATTATAGAATAAAACTCTAATTCTTCAGACCAACTTGGTGAACAAATTGAGTAAGCTCTTAATATTGGTTTATTATTACTATCAAGAAGGCCAATCATTACAAATTCACCTGATCTAAACTTGAAACTTTTTGGTCGAGTAATGCGAAAAGAAAATAAATTTTCTGTCCAATGCTTTACTTGCGTTACTTTTTGAAAATTTTTTGAAAATTTTGACAAGATTTCATCCTAGGTGGAATTAATCACTATCTAATAATGATTTAGTCAAGCTGAGTAAAGCAAATTTATAATCAGGATATTTGAATTTATAACTAATCTTATGATTAATAATATTACTTTTTACAGTCCTGTTCACTTCATAGAAAGATTTCAACATTTTAGAGACTTTTGTAGGATCGTATTTTACAAGCTTTGGTTTTACTAAATTTAGTTTGTTACTAACAAATTTTATTGCATCATAATTACTTATTTTTTTTTGATCGCTTATATTTAAAATTCTTTCTTTACAGTTTTTATTTAAAAAGTGAATTGTTAATAATGACAAATCTTCTATATGTATTCTGTTAGAGACATAATCATCTTTAACAATTATTTCATTATCTCCATTTAGATATTTAATCATCGGGTGTCTGTTTGGACCATAAATACCTGAAATTCTAAAAATTGATGTTTGTGAATTCGCTTTAACCCATTCTTTTTCGCAACTAAGTCTTGTTATTCCTCTTTTATATTTTGGTGATGGTTTTGAACTTTCATCCACTATTCCGCTTCCATATACTGATGTGGCAGAATAATAAATAATATTGTTTTCATTTAGAGAAATTGATTTTTTGTATTTATTTAAAACAGGATCAAAACCTTCTTCATTAAATGGCACAGTTGAGACAACATTCTCATTAGTTAATTTTTTTGCAACATTATTATAATCAAAGAAATTTAGGTAATGTATATTTGTTTCAGGATTTGAAATATTTCTTGTAATGATTGAAACTTCATAACCATATCTAAGGGCATCTTTAGCTAAAAATTGAGCTGTGTAGCCATTTCCAATAATCGTTAATTTCATCATTATTTTTTACTTGCTTTTTTTGTGTAATTAAATTTAATAATTAAATGTTTATGGTGCTATGAAGTTTTCTTCAAGCTTAAAATGGGAATTAGGTAATTTACTTGAATTATAAGCCTAAGCTGTACCCGCAACTGTAAATGCTGAGTAATGGCTATAATGCCACTGGATTTTTCTGGGAAGGCTGCCAAAACAATGAAGCATAAGCCAGGAGACCTGCCATTGACAGTCGCTTTGTCAGCTTCCGGGAATAGTAGATGGCACGAATAATACTTATCGTCTAGCGACTAAATTATATGAGCTTTAGCTCTTTAACTAGCTTTGCTGGAGGTAAACTATGGCATTCATAATTTTATTTATTTTTTCTATTCTAATTAATATAAGCAATTCTCTTAGTGACGAAAATGAACCCATAAGGATTACTATTTATCCATCACGTATTTCAGAATCTGGAATTGGAAGTAATAAAATAATAATATCTAAAAAAGATATAAAAGAATCTAACGCTAAAAACATACCAGATCTTATTGCAAAACAAACTGGAATTCAGACCATTAGTCTTTATGGTGGAGTGGACAATACAAAAGCATCAATAGGAATAGGTGGATTTGGAGAACAAGCTTCAATGAATACTGCGATTTTTTTAGATGGAGTACGAATAAATAATATAAGCATGGCTGCAGTTAATTTTGGAAATATTCCACTAGAAAATATAGAAAAGATTGAAATAATTAAAGGAGGAGGTGCAAGTGTATTATATGGAGATGGTGCTGTAAGTGGCGCCATAAATATAATTACCAATAAAAATATTTTTGAAAAAAATACGTATATTATAAACCAAGAATTCAAATCTTATAACGGTAGAAAAAATACAATATATGGATATCAAAATTTTGATGATTTTAGCATTCAATTTAATAACAACTATACTAGAAGTGATCAATACAGAGATAATAACGATTACAAATTAGATTCAACATCCATTAATGTTTCTTCAATGAATGACGAAGGTGTTTTCACTTTTATGAAGTTTAAAAAATATGATGAAGATATAAGGTTGCCAGGTGGTATCTCGAAAACTGATTATTTTTTAAATCCCAAACAAACTAGAGAAAGTTTTGCATTTACAAGAGATGAATTATCTGCCTTAGAAGTTGGCTATAATGGATTATATGTTGGGGAATTTCAAACTAGTGCATCAATAAGTTTATCTGAAAAAGCTTCTATCAGCTACTTTGATTATAGTAGGTACTATAGTGGAAGTCATTCAAGTGATGCTTCAAATCAATATGATTACAATACAATACAAGGTTATAAAAATGGTCAATACAAAAGCACTTTATTTAATCTGCCTATAAGTTATAAAATGGGAATAGATTTTTATAATTCTTATTATTCAGACAAAGTAATTCTTGGGTCGTATTACAAAAGAACAGCTGATCAAATTACTTTTGATCCATGGTTTATAAGCCAAATATCATTTCGAAATGATTTTGATTTTGAAGCAGGAATAAGACACCATTTTTATAAATTAGATGTTTATGATGAAACTACAAATAAACAAAAACTATATAATAAATCCACAGAGAGTAATGCGTGGTCTTTAGGTGGCATTAAGAAAATAAATGAAATCAACACATTAAATTTTAAGCTTTCTAAAAGCTTTCGTTCTCCTAAAGTCGATGAAGTATTACATTATGGTGGAGTTATTTCTGATGTAAATCATCAAAATTCTAATATGTTAGAGATTGGACATAAATTGAGTCTTAAACAAATTATATTTAAAACTAATTTTTACAAATCAAAAATAGATAATATTATTTATTATGATTCAAGTGCTTTTGTTAATAAAAATTATGGTGAAACAACTCATAAAGGATTGGACATTGAAACTACTATTAAGCATAATAAATTATCATATAACTTAAATGTTTCTAACGTCACCTCACAATTTGATACGGGGTCAAATAAAGGTAAACAATTGCCAATGGTAGCAAATTGGAAAAGTAATGCCTCTGTTAAATATAATTATAACAATCAATTAAAATTTTTATTATCCAATGACTTCGTTGGTTCTAGATATAGAATTGGCGATGAAAGTAATAGTAGCCCAAAATCAAAAAGTTATAATTTATACAATGCAGGAATTAATTATAAATTGAATGATCTAGATATTTCACTTAAAATAAACAATTTATTCAATAAGAAACATTATCATTATGAAACATCTGGTGGTGTTTATCCTCTTTCTGAGAGAAATATGTCATTTGGGCTTAAATATTTATTTTAAATTTTTAATAGTGAGGAAAAATGGTTAAAAATATAAAAATTTTTTTTGGTTTCTTTTTAACCTTAATGTTTTTTAGATATGTACCTCATTTGCCTAATTTTACCCCAGTTTTAGCTATGACTTTTTACGGCACCCTTATATTTGGCAGATCTTCATTAATATATATCGTTTTAGCTTATGCTGTAAGTGACCTATTTATTGGTTTTCATAATCAATTAATTTGGACTTGGGGTAGTTTGTTTTTAATTGGTTTTATAGGGCCTTACTTTAAAACTTTGTTTGGAAGGTTCACTGGAGTTTTCTTCTCGTCAGTAATATTTTTTATGTTAACTAATTTAGGCGTTTTTCTAAGTGGTTATTATGGTTTTGGATTTGAGTCATTATTTTTGTGTTACACTCTCGCAATACCATTCTTTACTAATAC
>CACNEF010000011.1 GCA_902619485.1 uncultured SAR116 cluster alpha proteobacterium | reverse complement strand
GTTGGTTTGTCAATAAAACTAGTTAAAAAATTGAAAGAAGCTTACCCAGAATTCATAATAGGGATTAAAGATAGTTCTGGCGTTTGGGAAAACACAGAAGCCCTCCTAAACATCAAAGACTTAGTAGTTTATCCTGGTGCTGAACTTCCTGTAATTGAAGCTATTAAATTAGGTGCACCTGGTTGTATTTCAGCAACTGCTAACTTGAATAGTAAAGATATCTCTAAGGTAATAGATCTATGTCATTCAGGAAAATGGGAAGAAGCTGAAAAACTTCAGAAAAAGGTTAAATCAGTTAGATTATTATTTCAAGATTATGCACCTATACCCGCCCAAAAATCTTTATTAGCCATACAAACCAAAAACTCTTTATGGAACAATTTAAGACCACCTTTCAAACCTATCTCTGAAAATAAAACAAGCGAGTTAGCAAATAAATTAAGAGATAATTATGGATTTACATTTTAAGAAACAAGATGAAAGTTAAAGATTTAAAATTACCCCTCAAAGGGAGTTGTCATTGTGGTGTAATTAAATTTCAAGTGAACATAAATTTAAAAGATCTTCGTAGATGTAATTGTTCTATTTGTTCAAGAAAGGGATTTGTAATGGGCTCTGCTCCTGTTGATGTGCTTACAATCATCTCTGGTAAAAAATATTTATCAACTTACAAATGGAACACCTATGTAGCTGAACATTATTTTTGTAAAATCTGTGGAATAAATACTCATCACAAAAGACGATCAAATCCTAATGAATATGGATATAATATAGCTTGCATTGAAGGTTTTGAGATGTCTTGGATTGAAAATGCTCCTTTTGTCGATAATACAAAAATGAGCTTGGTAGATAAAAACAAGTCTAAGATTAAAAAATAAAATTAAAGATTTTGTTTTATAATTTTATGTAGAAGTCCAGCAAAAATTATTACCATAAAAACTCTCAACATATGATGTGGACTTATAAATGACATATCTGCTCCTACAGAAAGAGCTAAGATGTTCATTTCGGATTGTCCTCCTGGCGAAAATGCTAGTAAAATTGATAATGGATCATACCCAATATTTATTAAAATAAAGTAAATAATGAATAGCGGAATAATAGATATTAAAGTTGTTATCAGTCCAGCAAGCACGGGCCCAGACATTTCTTTAAAAGTAATATTTTTAAACAGACATCCAAGAGCTGAACCTAGTAAAATTTGGACAGCAATAACAATTATGTACATTGGCATTGCCTCGACAATTTCAAAGATATGAATAAGCGCTGAAAATATCATTGGACCAATTATTGTTGGACCCGGGATTTTCAACTTAACTGCCAAAAACCAGCCTAAATAAGATATGATAAAGACAAATGGGAGTTGCTCCCAATTATGAAATAAATCTGGACTTGGTAACATATCAACACTTAGCTTAGGAACAAACAAAATTAGTAAAGAAGATAGAAAAACAACAACTACAATTCTAGTAGCATGTATTAATACTAAAGTTCTTGGGTTTGATCCAATCTCTTGACCGAGAATAACCATTTCATTCAAACCACCAGGAAAAGAGCCATAAATTGAGGTTAGCTTGTCCATTTTCATAATTTTGTTTAAATAGAAATAAGTTGTAGAACCCATTAAGATTACAAAAAATGGAACAAATAATAATGAAATTCCTATTTCATCAACTCTGTCAATTATTTCTGGTCCAAAATTAGCTCCAATTGTACATCCAAGTAATGCTCTACAAACAGGTCTTGGTTTTTTCCCTATAATTACTCCTTTACCTATTGCCGCAAAAAATCCGCAACCTATCAATGGTCCCAGCATCCATGGTAAAGGAAGGCCTATATAATAAGCAAAAAATCCACTCGCTATTGCTAACAATAAACTCAAAGTATATCGCCATTTTTCAGGCCACCACCCAAAGAAAATTTCAACTAGTTTTGATCTGTCAGTGATCATTTAAATTTTCTGGAATATAAATATTTCCATCCATTATTTTTCTAGATGTCCGATAAATACCACAAGAAACTATGAAATCATTTTTATTGTCTTTAGTAGATAATCTTGTTTCAACAAAACAATCTATTGAACCCAAAGGATGCTCTACAGAAACTTTATTTTCTTTTTTCACCTCAATTTTAGAAATTTGAGAGGCAATTGTATTAGAAATCAGACAGGCAGATGCAATGCAATTAGTACCTGTAGCAGCATGTGTCTCATGACAGGTATTTGGAGTAAAATATCTAGACGTAATAGTTCCGCCATTTAGCGGCTTTGATAAAAGAGCAAATTTTGGTATTACCTTTCCACTTACATCCGCCAACCCCATTTGCTGACCCGCAATAACTCTGATCTCTTCAATCTTGTTAAGTAATTCCAAATTGTTGTTTAGCTCGTTGCTTGTTTCATTTCCAATTATGCCAAAGTCAGAGGCTTTAGCCATAACCATAGGCATTGAAATATCAAGACATGTAACTTCTATACCATTAACTGTTATTAAAGGTGTACCTGTAGGTAACATTTTTCCTGTAGCTCCACCTACTATATTTTTAAATTTTAATAAAATTGGAGCACCCCTCCCTGGAACTCCATCAATTTCAAAATCTCCCATATATTTTAATTTTTTATTAGGTGTAGGCACTACAGCTTCAATTATAGAACCTGTATTTACTGATCTAATATTAATTTTAGTTTCATTTTCTTCAGCATCAATGAAGCCTTTTTCGATTGAAAAAGGGCCAACTGCTGAGAGCATGTTACCGCAGGTAGGACCGTAATCTACTTTTGCTTTGTCTACTATTACTTGAGCAAATAAGTAATCTATATCTACATTCTTTTGTTTGCTTTTTGAAATTATACAAACTTTACTTGTCACTGATGTTGCTCCACCAATTCCATTTATTTGTCTGAGGTCTGGAGACCCCATGGCAGCAAGTAGATATTTATCCAATTTAAACTTATCTTTGGGTAGATCATTGTGATTAAAAAGCAAACCTTTTGAGGTTCCACCTCTCATATAAACTGCTGGTATAGATATTTGATCAGACATGTTTTTAAATCAAGTTGTTTAATATATTTATCAAGTTATCTGTAGTTTTGGTAGTTGAGGCTTTACCACCGAGGTCTCTAGTTAAGTTTTCTTTATGTTTCAGTAATTCCAATACAGATTTGTTTATTAAATTAGAAGCTAAAATAAGTTTGTCGAGTTTTCTTTTCTTCCCAAGCCAATCAAATAACATGGCTGAAGATAAAATTAATGAAATTGGATTTGCAATATTTTTTTTTGCAATATCAGGGGCTGCTCCGTGTTGTGCTTGAGCCATAGCGTATTTCTTACCAGCATTTAATGACCCAGCAAGACCTAAAGAACCAGATAATTCGGTTGCTAAATCTGATAAGATATCTCCAAACATATTAGTAGTTAAAATAACATCAAACTGCTCAGGTTTTCTTACAAGATGAGCAGCACATGCATCTACCAGCATCTCTTCGTAATCAACATCATTATACTTTGATGAAATATGCCTACAAGCATCAAGGAAAATGCCATCAGTAATTTTCATAACATTTGCTTTATGAATGACATGAACCTTTGATATATTTTTATTAACAGATCTTGATAGGGCTATTTCAAATGCTGACTCTGCAATTTTTAAAGATGCTTCTTTTGTAATTTTTCGTAATGATAATCCTATACCTGGAACAGGACTAAACTCACCATTGCCATCATACATATTTCTATCTGCATAAAATCCTTCTGTGTTCTCACGTACGATTACTAAATCCATATTTTGTGATAATGATTTAACATTAATGTAGTTTTTTGCTGGTCTAATATTAGAATATAAGTCTAATTCAATTCTAAATTTAGCTGAAGGATTAATCCCACCACGAGAAACTGAGGGATAATCATTATGATCAACGGGACCTAGTATTATACCATCTGCTTCTTTTGATTTTAGTAATAAGTCATCAGTAAAAGTTACACCCTTTTGCTTTAAAAGTTCAAAACCTAAAATTTCTTTTTTTAAATTTATATTTAACTTTAATTTTGCATTCAAAAGTTCAATAATTGCTATGGTTGAACACATTATTTCTGGTCCAATACCATCACCATCAAAGACCAAGATATCAACAGACATAAAAAAACCTTTTATTGACCTTTAAATATTACTGATTTTTTATTTACAAAAGCTTCGATACCATTAATACCATCTTTTGTTTTAGCTGATTCAGCAATCATTCGCGATTCATATTCCATTTGACCTTCAAGTGAATCTAAAAAACTGTTATTAACTAAATTTTTTAATTTTCCAAATGCTAAAGATGGCCCTGAAGCTAATTTTTGGGCTAAATTATTTGCTTCATCCTTTAAATCCTTTAAATCAACAACCTTATTAATCAATCCCCATTCAAGAGCCTCATTTGCATTTAAAACCCTATTTGTTAAGATAAGTTCTGTATATCTCCTAGTACCAATAATTCTTGGAAGAAAATAGGTTGAAGATCCGTCTGGAGTTAATCCTATTTTTGAATAAGCTGAAACAAATGTTGCATTTGTTGAAGCAATTGCAATATCTGCAAATCCAACAAAAGAAAAACCCGCACCAGCAGCAACACCATTAACTGCGACGATTAGTGGAGCATTCATTCTAGAAAGTCTTGAAATTGCTCCATGAAGGGTTGTTGTTACCTCTTTCAAATGACTGGAAGTCTTATTACCGTATTTATGAAAAGAGGGAACGTCTCCACCTGCACAAAACGCATCTTCTCCCGATCCAGTCATTAAAACGGACCTTATTTTAGGATTATCGTCGCATTCTAATGAGACTTTAAATAACTCTTCAGCCATAGTTTGATTTAAAGAATTATATTGTTTTGGTCTATTTAATTCAATGTATGCTATTTCATTTTCAATTTTAAAATTAATTGTTTCTAAATCCATAATAACTAATTCTCCATATTATTTTTTAATTGTCTTCAAAATTTCCTTTGTATGTTCACCTAATAAAGGGGGGGATCTATAGAGTTTAGATGGTGTGTCAGATAATTTTACCGGAAACCCTGTCATCTTAATTTGTCTCCCCTCTGGCCCATTGGAATTAATAACCATCTCATTATCTTGAATTAACTGGCTATTCAAAGCCTCTGGAAGTGAAACTATTTTTGCTGCAGGACACCCGGCTTTATTTAATTTTTTAATCCAAAAATCGGAAGTTTCAGAAATCATTCTCTTATTTACAATTTCGTTCAGACTATCTCTATTTTTCATTCTATTAGAGTTATTTTTATATAATTCATTTTCTAATAAATTTGTTAAATCAATACATTCAAGAAATATTCTACAAAACTTATCACTTGCTGGTGCTACTGCAATTTCTCCGTCAGATGTTTTAAAAATTCCATAAGGGGCTAAAATAGGATGATTATTACCAGATTTGTTTGGTGCTTTTCCTGTAACAAAGCTTTCAGATGATAAGTATGCCATCATTGAAATTAAACCGGAAGTAAGGCTTGCCTCAACCTTTTGTCCTTTGCCAGTTTTAATACGTGATTGTAGAGCGCATACAATCCCAAACGCACAGTATAATCCTGCAACTAAATCTGATATAGGCATAGCAGCTCTCATTGGGCCACTTTCTTCAGTACCATTTAATGACATAAAACCAGATAATGCTTGTGCTATAAAATCAAAAGCTGGTCTGTCACTCATTTCTCCTTTACTGCCAAATCCATTAACAGAAGCACTTATTAATTTTGGATTAATAGATTTTAAAGTATCATAATCAAAACCCATTTTGTCAAAAACACCAGCCTTGAAATTTTCTACAACTACATCCGAATCTGAAAGTAAAGACCTTAAAATATCCTTTTCTGAATCCACATAAAGATCAAGAATTACTGACTTTTTATTTCTATTAAACTGTGCAAAATAGGAACTAAAACCATCCACCATATCTCCTTGATTTCTTACATTGTCACCTTTGGGGGGTTCAATTTTAATTACCTCTGCACCCATATCTGCAAGCAGCATTGTACAAAAGGGTCCGGATAATACCCTTGTAAGGTCAATAACTTTAATACCTGAAAGTGCTCCGATATTTTTTTGTTCACTCATTTAAGCTCCAATTGCTGTAGGAACATCTTCCATAGAATATTTTAACAACCTTGGACCTGCCCTCATAACTTGACCAGGTAATCTATGACCAACTAAAGTTTCTACTTTTTTTGCAACATTAATTAATTTTTCTAAATTTATGCCTGTCTCAATACCCATTTCATGAAGTAGATAAACTAAATCTTCTGAACAAATATTTCCTGTAGCATTGGGTGCGAATGGGCATCCACCCATACCTCCAAAACAACTTTCATAATTTGCAATTCCTAGATTTAATCCAGTCATAACATTTGCAAGACCAATTCCTCTGGTATTATGAAAATGAAGAGTTATGTCAAAATTATTAACCATATCTCTAATTGCGTTAACAGCCTCAGTAACTACTGTTGGAGTTGCCATCCCAGTAGTATCTCCAAGAGTGACACCTTTGAAGCCCATCATTTTATATTCTTTTGAAATCTCGGCTAACCTTTTAGCAGAAACATTTCCTTCAAAAGGACAACCAAAAGCTGTAGCAATGTCTCCTTGAATTGGTATATTATTTTTTCCTGCAATATCTGCAATGTCTTTAAATCCAAGAAGTGAATCTTTGACGCTTCGGTTTACATTTTTTTTATTATGACTTTCAGAGGCAGATAAAAAAACAACAATTTCATCTAAATTTGCATCAACTGCCCTTAATGCCCCTTTAGCATTAGGAACTAATGCGGCTAGAGTAGTCTCATGGTTTCTTTTTACCTTTTCTAATATTGTTGCTGCATCTGCTAGTTGGGGAATAGCTTTTGGAGAGACAAAGGATGAAACTTCAATTCTTGGAAAACCAGCATCAATTAAATTGTTTATTACATCTATTTTATCATCAGTATTTAAAATAGTTTTTTCAGATTGAAAACCATCGCGTGGACCAACTTCTGTGACTTTCACTTTTCTAATATTCATGTTTATACCCCCCTCAGACATCCTAGTGTTTATATTTCTACACTCTTTTTATTTCTAGTTAAACCTTTATAAAAATTTATTAATAAAAAAAGAACTATCACTTGACGTTTTTAGAAATAAATTGTGATACTATTAATTACTTAACAACTTAATTATTCGGGGGTTTAAATGAAACGTATTTCATGTGTACTACTAGTCGCTTCTTCCTTAATAGTAACATCATCTGTTGCTTATTCTGATCAGTTTCTCAGAATGGTATCTGGACCTTCAGGTGGATCTTGGTATCCTCTTGGCGCCAAAGTAATGCAAGTTATGGAAACTAATATTAAGGGAGTTTCAACATCTAATACTTCTGGTGGTGGAATATCAAATGTGATGTCTGTTGATGGTGGCGATGCTGAAATTGGATGGACATATGCTCACACAGTTGCAAATGGCTATACAGGAAAAGGTAAATTTAAAAAGGCACATAAAAATGTAAGATATTTTGCAACTTTATATCCTGCAGCTTTCCAAGTTGCTGTTAGAGCAGATTCAAAAATTAAAGGTTTTGAAGATATGAAGTCAGCAAACATCAGTCCTGGCAAGCCAAAATGGACAGGCACTGCATTTTGTGAATCAATAATAAAAGACTATGGGTATGATTTCAATACTATCAAGAAAAACGGTGGTGTAGTTCATATGGTTAGTTATAAGGAATCAGTGGCTCTGATGAAAGACGGACAAGCAGATGTTTTTATGGCTGCGACTTCTGTTCCACAAGCTAGTTTTATTGAACTTGAAAATAGTCCTGGTATCAGATTTATTGGTCTACCTAAAGACAGAATAGATAGGATTGTTAAAAATAATCCAGGTTATATTTATGGTAAAATCCCTGCCAGTGCTTATAAATCACTCGATAAGGATATACCAACTTTAGGTATTGTAACTTCTATGATTGTACATAAAGATTTGTCTGATGACTTAGTATATAAGATGACAAAAGCTTTTTGGGATAATCATGCTGAGTTTGTTAAAGTGAAAAGCGTTTGGAAAAAAGTAATTCTAAAAGACGCTGTTAATGGTGCAGCAGTACCAATTCATCCTGGAGCTGCAAAGTACTATAAAGAACAAGGTGTTATGTAAATTTTAGTCAGAAAGGCGCAATTTTGTGCCTTTCTGAACATTAACATTCTATCTAAATGGCGCAAAATACCAAAAAATTAGTTTATAACGAAGTTAAAGAAATAAGTTTCTTCGACGAGTTACTAGAATGGAACAAAGATAAATCAATTTATTATTGGATTATAGTTCTTTGCTCTTGGTTGTCAGTTGGATTAGCATTTTACCACTTATTTGTTGCAGTTTATGGAACTCCGGAAGGTAGATCTTTTAGATCTATCCATCTATCTGCAATGATGGTTTTAGCAGTATTTATTTACCCTCTTTTTCGAAATGATATTAAAGATCCTGTAATTATAAAAAATGACTCAAAGGGTAATTTTTTAAGATCTCTTGGTTTTTGTTACGATCTCATAATTATACTTTCGATAATTTTTGTCCAGTTATGGACAACTTGGGATGTGGAAAACTTTATGATGAGATATGGGGACAAATATATTGGAGATATAATTGTAGGCTCCATACTTATATTTATTGTTTTAGATGCAACAAGGAGAGCAGTCGGTTGGGCTATGGTATTTGTTGCAGGTTTTTTTATGTTACATGCTTTATATGCACACAAGTTCTTTGGTTTTTTTTATGGCCCTCCAACAAGATTAGCTAAGTACATAGATACTCTGTTTATGACATCTGATGGGATATACGGGATACCACTTTATGTTGCATCAACGTATATTGTTTTATTTATTATATTTGGTGGAATTTTAATAAGGTCAGGTGTTGGAAGATTTTTTGTTGACTTAGCCGTTGCACTGACAGGCCATAGAACTGGAGGACCAGCAAAAGCAGCTGTTGTAGCATCAGGAATGACTGGAACAGTCTACGGATCTGCTGTCGCAAATGTTGTAACGACAGGATCATTTACTATTCCATTGATGAAAAATTACGGATATAGAGCTAAATTTGCTGCTGCAGTTGAAGCATGTGCTTCTTCGGGAGGACAAATTACTCCTCCGATTATGGGTGCAGCAGCATTTATAATGGCTGAATTTTTAGAGGCCCCATATTCATATGTAATATTAGCAGCAATAATTCCAGCCTTTTTATATTTTACTACAATTTATTTTATGGTTCATGTTGAAGCAGAAAAACATGGTATTGAAAAAATTGATAAATCTGTTTTACCAAATGTAATCGAAGTTCTTAAAGGTGGAGGACATATGTTGCTTTCTCTTGTTGTTTTAATAGGACTTTTGATTTATGGGAAAACTGCTATGACAGCTGGTTTTTGGAGTATTGTTTCTGTAATAATTCTCAGTTTTATCAAAAAAAATACAAGAATGTCAGTTGTTGATTTATTAGGAGCCTTTGAAAGTGGAATAAAATCTACTGTACCAGTTACTATAGCCTGTGCCTGTGCTGGAATTATTATTGGATCAGTATTTGTATCTGGTCTTGGGCTAAAATTTACACAATCCGTTATAGATTTGTCAGGAGGTGTTTTATTTATCTTATTATGTCTTACTGCTGTTTCAGCAATAATTCTTGGTATGGGCATGACTACAACAGCAGTTTACATTACTGTTGCAGCTCTAATAGTTCCTTCTTTGATTGAGTCTGGAATAATGCCAATTGCAGCCCATATGTTTGCATTTTATTTTGGAGTTGTTTCAACCATTACTCCACCTGTTGCTCTTGCTTCATTTGCGGGTGCTGCAATTGCAAAGTCTCCTCCAATGGCAACTGCTGTTGAGTCAAGTAAAGTTGGAATAGCTAAATATATAGTGCCCTTTGCTTTTGTTTATAATCCTTCATTATTGATGGAAGGGCCAATTATATGGAGTGTATATAGTTTGATTTCGGTTCTTCTTGCTTATTGGAGTATGACACTTGGTCTAGAGGGTTGGTTTAATGGTAAGCTAAACGTATTTAAAAGAACTTTAGCACTACTTAGCTCAGTTGCTTTATTAATTCCACCATTGCAAAATATTTATGGAATAGATGGTTTTTACATTAATTTCTTAGGAATATTTATTCTTGTGATAATATATTATTTGCAAGGAAAACTTAGTTTTAATATGAAAGTTACTACATGAATAAAATATTTATTGGCAAACCAATTCATTGGTTAATGATCATAATTGCAACAGCTATAATATTTGCATGTGGGTTTAACAAAATGCATGTTAGTAACTTCAATTTATTTATTTCAATTATATTTATATCAGTTGCAATTTTAATTTTTCTAATACTAAAGACTTCAAAACAAAAGAATTGATTACTTATATTTCTTTGTTATCCTCATTTTTAATTTATTAAACTTTAATTAAATCAGGTGTTTTTATGGCCAAAAAAGAATTAGACATTCTTTTAAAAGCAACAAAAATTTGTAAATCTTTTGGTAATTTTGTTGCAAATCAAAACATCGATATTTCTATCGCTAAGGGACAAATACATGCTCTCTTAGGAGAAAACGGTGCTGGCAAATCAACATTAGTAAAAATATTTTATGGTGTACTTCAGCCAGACAGTGGATCAATTGAAATTAACAACCAAAAAATTTCTATAACATCACCTAACATAGCCCGCAAAAATGGAATAGGAATGGTTTTTCAACATTTTTCTCTTTTCCCTGCCCTCACAGTTGCAGAAAATATCCTAATCGCGCTAGATAATAAAATTAAGTTTAAAAAAGTAGTTGATGAAATATCTAAATTGTCAAAAGAATGGAAATTATTTGTTGATCCCTTAAAATTAGTTAGTGAGTTATCAGTAGGTGAAAAACAAAGAGTAGAGATAATTAGATGCTTAATGCAAAATCCAAGTTTATTAATAATGGATGAACCAACATCAGTTCTTACTCCTCAAGAAATCAAAAATTTATTCAAAATTTTAAAAAAACTTGCATCTTCTGGATGTTCTATACTTTATATTAGCCATAAATTAGAAGAAATTATCGAGTTGGCGGATGAAGTAACTATTTTAAAATCAGGTAAATCCATTGCATCAATTGATGCTAAAAAAACAACAACCAATTTTTTAGCAGAGACAATGGTTGGTAAAAAAATTACTGAATTAAAAAAAGCTATTAGGTCAAAATCAAAAAAAATAGCATTTGAGGTAAAAAATTTAGACAAGCTGAAAGATCATGAGTTTGGGATTTCGTTAAGAAATATAAATTTACAGGTTAATTATGGAGAAATTTTAGGTGTTGCAGGAATTGCTGGTAATGGACAAGTAGAGTTGATGGAAATCTTAAGCGGTGAAATTAATAGCAAAGATAATGACCAAATACTTTTGGAGAAAATACCCATTGGTAAAACTAATATAAATGAAAGACGAAAACTTGGAATTGAAACCATACCAGAAGAGAGGACTTTTCATGCTACAGTTCCTAACTTAACATTAAGTGAAAATACATTCCTTACTTATTTTTTCAAATATAGTAATACTAAAAGTTGGATAACTAATCTATTAAATAATCCTCAAAACAGCTTAGATGAAAGTAAAAAAATAGTTAAAAATAATGATGTAAGGTGTCCCGAAACAAATCCTTTAGCTAGTCAATTATCTGGAGGCAATTTACAAAAATTTATTTTAGGAAGATCTTTAGCCAACAATCCTAAAGTTGCTATTTTTTCTCAACCAACTTGGGGTGTTGATATTGGCGCAGCAACTGCAATTAGGCAAAAATTATTAGATCTCTCTCAAAGTGGAAAAGCAGTTATCTTAATAAGTCAAGATTTGGAAGAAATTTTTGAATTGTCAGATAAGATTTGTGTAATAAATGAAGGTGTCTTGAGTGAAATATTTGATGTCAGAGATATAACAGCAACTGATGTAGGATTATTAATGGGTGGTAAAAATAGAAAAAATCAAAAAATGGACCCTATTAAATGATTACTTTCATACCGAGAGATAAAGTTTCAAAAAACTGGATAATCATAGCACCTATATTATCAATAGTTTTTACAATATTTTTTGGTTTACTAATTTTCACGTTCTTAGGTTACAACCCACTTGAAACCCTCTATCAAATCTTTGTGTCTCCTTTCTCAAGAATAGACCGTATAAGTGATATATTAGTTAAGGCTTGCCCACTAATTATCATCGGTACTGGTTTGATGTTATGTTTTAAGTCTAATGTTTGGAATATTGGGGCTGAAGGTCAATTTATCATGGGAGCTTTGCTAGCTGGTTTTATAGCATTGTCATTTCCAAATATTGAAACAAAATTCTTTTTACTAATTACTATCTTAGCTGGCTTTGTAGGGGGAGCATTATGGGCATTTATACCAGCAATTTTAAAAACTAAATTAAATGTAAATGAGATTTTAGTAAGTTTGATGCTGGTTTATGTTGCAATGTTATTTATTGATTTTATTGTAAGAGGTCCATTACGCGATCCAATGAGCTTTGGCTTTCCACTATCTAAACCCTATCCTGAAGGGGCATTAATAAATAAAATACCCTTTCCAGGAATTGGTTTTCTTGGACAACTTCATTATGGGATTTTGTTTGTTTTTTTATTAGTACCTTTTTCTTGGATTTTTGTTAACAAAACTTTAAGTGGTTTTAAAATAAATGTATTAGGATCTGCGCCACAAGCAGCAAAATTTGCAGGTTTTAAACAAAATTCAATTACTATAACTGTTCTTTTATTATCTGGTGGCTTAGCTGGGGTTGCAGGAGTGATTGAAGTGTCAGCAAATATAGGTCAATTACAACCAGAGGTATCTTTTGGTTATGGTTTTACAGCAATAATTGTTGCCTTTCTTGGAAGATTAAGCCCTATTGGAATTTTATTTGCTGGAATAATTATAGCAACAGTTAAGCTTGGTGCTGATAATGCTCAAATGACGATGGGTATACCAAAAGTCGTAACCGGCTTATTTGAAGGTATTTTACTCTTTTTTTTGTTAACAGGGGAAACTCTTCAAAAATACAAAATCAAATGGTCTGAAGGTAAAAAATAATGGAAGCATTAATCTTAACTATTATAGCAACTTCAATCCCATTATTACTTGCAGCCACAGGTGAACTAATTGCTGAAAAAAGTGGGATTTTAAATCTCGGAGTTGAAGGGATGATGTTAAGCGGAGCTGTAGGTGCTCTAGGAGCTGTTTTATGGCTTGAAAACCCTTATTACGGAATAATTGCAGGAGCATTATCAGGTTTACTAATGGCATCAATTTTTTCTGTATTTACAATTAATTTCATGACTAATCAAGTTGCTACTGGTTTAGGTTTAACTATATTTGCTACTGGTCTTACCGGGTTAGCAGGAGCACCTTTAGTTGGGAAGACCATACCTTCTTTACCCAAAATAGAATTTTTTTTATTATCAGATATTCCTCTAATCGGTAGTATTTTATTTAAACAAGATTTTGTCGCATATTTATCTATAGCGATTATAATTTTTATATCATTCTTTTTAAAGTATTCAAAATCAGGAATTATTTTAAGGGCGGTTGGAGATGATCATCAAAGCGCACACTCAGTAGGATATCCGGTAAAAAAAATAAGATGGTATGCAACTTGTTTTGGTGGAATGTGTGCAGGTATTGGAGGAGCTTATATTCCCCTAGTCTTAACACCACATTGGTCAGAGGGTATGACAGCTGGTAGAGGTTGGATTGCACTGGCTCTAGTTGTCTTTGCTTCTTGGATACCTTGGCGCATTATTGTTGGCGCTCTAATATTTGGTGGAATAACTATTGCACAACTAGTTGGACAGGCAAGGGGTTGGCCTATCCCTTCACAGTTACTTTCAATGATGCCTTATATAGCAACAATTATTGCTTTAACAATGATTTCAGGAAGATTATCTAAAAATAATAGTGTTGTACCGTCATCACTTGGTAAGCCTTTTTTTGGCGGTCAATAAAATTGTAGAATTTATTTGCATTTGTAAAATTTTATCAAATATTTAATCTTTTTTTATTGTTATTTTGAAGATTCACTCTAGTATTTTAACATTAATTTAGGAGTTTGTTATGATAAAATTTTGTACCCGTATTTTTTCACTGATTACTTTAGGTATATCAGTTTTATTTTTTGTAATTTCGAGTGCTTTTGCCGGAAGCCCGACAAAAGTAGGTTTTGTTTATTTAACAACACCAGGTGACCATGGCTGGACATATGCCCATGAACTTGGGAAACAAATGGTTGAAAAACGATTTGGTAAAGATGTTAAAGTCTCTGTAGTAGAGAATGTTCCCGAGGGACCTGACGCTACCCGAGTGATTAGAGAATTAGCCAAACAAGGAAATGAGATTATTTTCACAACCTCATTTGGTTATATGGAACCAACTTTAAAAGTTGCTAAAGAATTTCCAAATATAAAGTTTGAGCATATTACAGGCTATAAAAGGTCTAAGAATGTTGCAACTGGTAATATCAGATTTTATGAGGGAAGATACATACAAGGCGTTGTAGCTGGTTTAATGACCAAAACTAATAAAATCGGATATATTGGAGCCTATCCAATAGCTGAAGTTATTATGGGAATTAATGCTTTTGCTCAAGGCTTAAAGTCTGTAAATAAAGATGCTTCAATATCTGTTATATGGGCAAACACATGGTATGATCCAGTTAAAGAAGCAGATGCAGCAAAAGTTCATATCGCTGAAGGCGCTGATGTGTTAGCGCAACATACAGATTCTCCTGCTATGCTTCAAATAGCTGAGAAAAATGGAGCTATGGGCTTTGGTCAATCAACAGATATGTCAGCTTTTGCTCCTAAAGCTCAATTGTTTGCTTCAATAAATAACTGGGGTCCTTACTACATTAAGAAAATTGAGGAACTAAGGAATGGAAAATGGAACACTGGGGATGGTCCTAACCATTGGCCTGGAAATGTTTGGGGTGGTATAAAATCAGATATGTTAGTGATCTCCAAATTTCAAAATATGCCAGCAAATGTTGCTCAAAAAGCTCAAGAAGCGCTAGATGGTATTAAGTCTGGAAAAATAAACATTTTTGCAGGTCCATTAATTGATAACACAGGTAAAGAAATCATCCCTGCAGGTAAAGCCCTTGATGATGGTGCTTTATGGGGAATGAATTATTATTTACAAGGTGTAAATGGTAAAGTTCCTGGTTAATTTTAATTAAGGTAGTCATATCATTATTTGGCTACCTTTTTTCTAAATCCAGTGAATAAAAGTTTTGTGAAATACTTATTAATATTTTTTTTAGTAATAATTATTTTCCCAAAATCTTGTTTTTCAGAAATAAATATTTCTAAAATTAATAATAAAATTTATGTATTAAACTTACATGGAAAAAGATTTTTTCTAAATGAAGAGACTAGCATAAAATCTGGTGATTATTTAAGTACTAGAGAAAAACCAGCTACAATTATTTTTCAAGATAATACAAAACTATGTTTCTCTTCAAATTCTTCTTTAAAAATTTTAAAAAATAAAAATAAAATAAATTTTAAGTTCACAAAAGGCTCAATATTGTTTTCAATAAACAAAAAATCATATGAGCATTACAACTTAAATTTCTTTTCCTACAATTTAGAAGATATTAAGGATATTATTATTCTTACAAAAAAAAATAATTTAGAAATAATTAATTTCAAAAATAATCTAAGTTTTTTCTATAAGAATGACATTAACAAAATTAGTTTACCCTCATTCACTATTTTAGAATTATCAAATAATGGAAAAGTTTCTAAAACAACAAAAATATTAGAGACGAATAAATTTTCTAAAGAATTTTTGGAAGATTGTGTTATTAAATTACCCAAAACTAATAAGATTGAAAGTAAAAACTTCAAACTTCAATATGGATGTATTACCCAAAATGGGAAATTAGTTTGTGGTAACAAATACAAATAAAATTATTTAAAAATTTAAATAAATTATTCTAAGTGCAATAAAACCTAATAAGATTAATGTAATTTTGTCAAAAATATCTTTTGACATATTTTTAGCAAACCAAGAACCAAGGGGCATAAAACAAATTAAAACAATTGTAGATACAAAACTAAGAATAGTTATCTCAAAGTTAAAAAAATCATAGTAATATAAAGTTGGAATTTGAAAAACAGACATAACTCCGAAGTAAACTGAAATAGTTGGTATAAACTGATTTCGCTCTAATTTCATAGCATTTAAGAAAGTTATAGATACTGGAGCTGATAGACCAGCACTACCTTGCAAGACCCCACCTCCAGCGCCCATAATAAAAACTAATTTAGTAGCCCTCTGGTAGGCTAATTTCCATGAAGGAACAATCAGCTTGAGTGTAATATAAATTATTACAATAAATGCAACTGAGAGTGTAAGTATTTTTATAGGTAAATTTATTAATAAAATTGTTCCAACAAAGGCGCCAATACCACCGCCTAACGCAAATGAAAAAGTAAAAAAAATTGGAAGAATTGTTTTTCTAAATTGATAAATCTGGCTTATGTTTGTTAGTAAATTTGGTATCACCATTATTATAACTGCTATTCGTACGTCATAAAATGCAGCTATAACAGGTATCGTGATTATAGGTGCTCCTGCACCAGTTGCACCTTTAAGTGTTCCTCCTAAAGCAAAAGCAGCTAAAATTGCAAAAATTGTAATTGGATCAAAAGTCATAAAATATTTAAACTTTTAAAATCAATTTACCAAAATGTTGATTGTTTCTCATACATGATAAAGCATCTGAAACATCATCAAATTCAAAAATCCTTTCTATAGGAAGAGATAATTTCCCTTTGACAACCAAATCACTTAAATCACTCCACATTTTTGAGTAGACTTCTCTGATTTCGTTTATTGATCTAGTTCTAAAAGTGACACCACGATAATTTATTCTTCTTAAAGCATGAAGATCACAATTAAATTCTGTATTACCTCCAGCTAACCTTCCTACATTTACTATTGTTCCTTTTACTTTGGATGCTCTCATATTTTCGTTGATTGTATAACCAGAAAGTTGATCTATAATTAAATCTACACCTTCGTTATTAGTTACTTGTAATACATGATCAACCCAGTCTTTATCTTTTGAATTTACCACTAGATCAGCACCAATGGATTTTAATTTATCAAATTTTTCTGGCTTTGTAGATGTTCCTATAACTAGTTTAGCTCCTAAATGTTTTGCTATCTGGAGTCCCATAAGACCAACGCCTGAACTTGCTCCTTGTATTAAAATTGTTTGTCCTTTACAAAAATTACCAATTGTAACAATAGCATTATGCATCGTTGCTAGAGCTATCGGTAATGTACTAGCTGTAGCAAAATCCATATTATTGTCAGGTATCTTTATTACTCTTCCATAATCTGCAATTGCATATTCAGCCCAAACTGAAGCCCCTGAACACATAACTCTATCACCAATTGAGAGATTTTTTACATGTTCTCCACATTTAATAATTTCTCCTGAAAACTCCATCCCAACAATTGTACCGGGACCTCCAGCCGCACCATGTGCTCCACCATCCGCTACTACCATATCAGCTCTATTCAATCCACATGCATGTACCTTTACGAGAACATCACTATCCTTGGGTGATGGAGTATCTACATCAATTATTTGAACTCCAGATTCAACTACAGTAACTGCTTTCATTCTTATCCTTTGAAATGTTTGAATTTTATGATCTTGCTTCTTTAATTTTGTTACTCAAACCTTCCGCATAAATCCTAACATCACTAGCCAGTGTAGCTAAATCATAACCATTAGATAATTTTTCTTTTAAATAAGAAGGAGAAAGACAGTGTATACCAACTTTAATATTGTTGTTTTTACAAGCATCATAAATTTTGTTTATAGCATTAATCATTTCAGGCTCAACTCTATCTAAACCAGGTTTAAAACCCATTGAAATACTTAGATCTGAGGGGCCAATATAAATTCCTGTCAATCCTTCAGTAGCAGCTATTTTTTCAACATTTTCAAGAGCTTCAACTGTTTCTATCATAGCTAACGAAATAATTTTATCATTTGCCTCATCATGATAGTTTGCACCATGAACCATTAGGGCTCTTGTTGGCCCAGAACTTCGGTGACCTTCTGGAGCATACCTAGTAGCACCTACAAAATCAATTGCATCTTCGGGAGTGTTTATCATTGGACATATAATACCTAAGGCACCTGCATCTAATGATTTCATTATAATACCTGGTTCGTTCCATGGGACCCTTACCATAGGAGTTTTACCTGAGCCTGAAATAACTTGTAACATATTTAAAGCAGCTTGATAATCAACAAGCCCATGTTGCATATCAATTGTAATAGAATCAAAATCATTCATAGACATCATTTCTGCAGTTACAGCGCTCGGTATTGAACACCAAGCATTGATGGCCCCTTTTTCTTTAGCCCAACAATCTCTTAAAGTTTGTTGTTTCATTTTTTTCTCCTATAAAACATTTTTATTTATAATAACTTCAGGATCTACTTTATCATCAAATACATCAAGTACGTTTTGAACGGCTTGTTTAGACATCCTAATTGTTGCCTCTTGAGTAACTCCTGCAATATGAGGAGAAAGTAAAATATTATCTAGACTAAATAACGGATTTGAAGAAGTAGATGGCTCATCATCGTAAACATCTAATCCAGCAGCTCTTATTTTATTAGATTTTAGGGCATCTAATAATGCAACTTCATTTATAATTCCACCTCTCGCACAATTAATCAAAAAAGCGCTTTCTTTCATAATTTTAAACTCATTGTCAGAAAACATATTAGTTGTTTCTTCATTTTTAGGGCAATGTAATGAAACGGCATCCATTTGGGGTAAAATATCAAGAAAATTTCTTACATAATTCGCTCCTGATTTTTTTATTTCTGATACATCCACATAAGGATCATAAACAAAAACTTTCATATCAAAAGCAAGAGCTCTTTTAACTAATCTTGAACCTATTCTGCCAAAACCAATTACCAACAAATTCTTTTCTGCAACATCCCACGCCCTTATATCCCAACGAGTAGTCCAATCAGCTTTGCGGGCAAATTTATCATAATAAAAAACATTTTTTGATAATGCCAACAACATAAACATTGCATGTTCAGCTACTGAAATCATATTTGAATGAGCAGCAATGGCTAAAGGAATGCCACAATCGTTTAAAGCATTAACATCAATAGAATCATAACCAACACCATGTCTTGAAACAACTTGTAAGTTTTTTGAATTTTCAATTATTTTTCTTGAGATATTAGCAGTCCTAACTGTGATACCATGAACTTCTTTTGCTGCTTCCAAAATCTCGTCTTCATTAGCTGACATAATAGTTATGGGTTCAATATCATCTCTTGCTAATAATAATTTTTGGCCCTCTTCGTGAAGACCTTGAACCATTAATACTTTCTTTTTATTATTTGAATTCATGTTCATAATAATGCCCCTAAACATTAAATGAGATTTAAATTATTTTTTAAATTAAGATATACTAAATTGCATTTGCATTTTTAAAATCGTAATCTAATCATAAAAATAATGTAAGTAAAAATTTATAATAAAGTTTTTTAATAATGAAACCTAAATCTTTTTTACGTAAAGTTGGCTTTGGTCTCAGACCAGATGAAAAAATTCCAAAAGACCCACTTAATTGGGCAAAATCCCAAATGAATTCTGTGCCAAATTTAATTTGGCCTGGTAAAATATATTCAGAACAGGAAATGCTTGATATTCGTGTAGATTTTACCACGCAAGAAGACAAAATTCAAAAGACTGAAAAGAATCCAGCTACTGCAAAAGTTAAAAAAAATAAATTATATCGAAGCTCTGGTCGACGTTACTTTGAAAGCTATGAGTTAGCAATTAGACATCATCAAGCTGTTTATGGGAACCAACCTGTCTTTGAGAGATTTTGGCATTTTTGGGGAAATCATTTTACTATTATTGATAAAAATAAACTAGCTACTTTTAATACAGGGGCAATGCAAAGAGAACAACTTAGAACTTTAATGACAGGTAGATTTGCAGATATGGTCTATGATATGACTTTAACGTGGCCAATGATTAAAAGTTTAGATAATTTTAAATCAAGAGGACCAAATTCAGAATTTAATGTAAATAGGCGTCGAAAAAACAAACCAGAAAAAGGACTAAATGAAAATCATGGTCGTGAATTACTAGAGCTTCATACAATTTCTCCTAATGCTGGATATACACAAGATGATGTAATTAACACAGCCAATATTATGACAGGCTGGGGTTTTATAGGTGGCAGAAAGGGTGTAGAAGCTAAAAAAATTGGTTATCAAGGTTCTTTGCATGAGCCTGGCACACATACCGTACTTGGCAAAAAATATAAAACTATTGGTTTTAGTGCAAAAACAAAAGGGAAAAACCAATTACGTGATCTGGTAGAAGATTTGTGTAAAAGTGCAGAATGTCGAAGATTTATTTCTTGGAAATTATGTCGCCATTTTATTTGTGATGATCCAAAACCAGAAATGATCAAAATGGTTACTGATGCCTGGGAAAATTCAAAAGGTATGCTTCCTCAAATTCATCAAGCTGTAATTGAAGCAACTTGGAAATTCGGTAAATCTAACGATAAATTTTTATCACCTGAGACATGGCTCATTCAAATAGCAAGGATGACAGGAGCTGATTGGCCTGGAGACCCAAAAATTTTTGAATATGATTTCAAATCAAAACTTAATTATAAACAAAAAAAGATCAAATATATCCTAGCAGAATTAGGCCACCTTCCTTTTAGAGCCAAACAACCTAATGGTTTTCCAGATACAAAAGATGAATGGTTATCTCAAGAATATCTAGTAAGAAGAATAGCTTTAATAAATAATCCCATACAAATTGGATTATATAGGAACTCCTTACCATTAATAGATATTTCTAAAAAAGTAGTAAAACAAAATTTTGATGAACCTGAAAAGTTTTTGAAATTTTTGAATTCTTTAGAGTTAAAAAATGAACAATCCAAATCTCTAATTTCAATTTTATGTAGTAGAAAGGTGTTGAAAGCATGAGAATATCTAGACGTTTATTTTTAGCTGGATCAACTTCGCTAATTTTAACTGCACCTGTCTTATCAAAAGCAATTGCCTCTAATAAAAGAAAAAACAATCTTGTAATAATTATGTTACGTGGAGGTATGGACGGGCTTACTGCAGTGCCATATATTGGGAATAATATACTAACAAAAGCAAGGCCTGACATTGGTGTAAATAAACCAGTACAAATTACAGCTGACTTCGCTTTGCATCCAATGTTAAAAAATTACAAATCTTTATGGGATCAGGGACAAGCATCTATATTCCATGCATCGTCTATACCCTACACTGGAAGATCACATTTTGAGGGACAATACTTAATGGAGAGTGGTGGGACACAACCTTATTTTGATAAAACGGGATGGGTTGGTAGAGCTTTGGAAGGAGCTGGCATTAAAGGATTATCTATCTCTCTACCTATGCCTCTAATTTTAAGAGGTGGTAATGATCTTGACAGTTTCATGCCCTCGAAAAACAAACTACCAAATGATAGTACATTACAATTATTACAAAATGATTATAAAGAAGATAAGATGTTATGGGAAGTTTTGAGCACCATCCGAAAAAGGCCTATAGCCATGATGGAGCCTAAATCCAGATCTGACAGAGATATGAAAGGATTGGCTAAAATTGCAGCACAGCAACTTTCGGATCCAACAGGCCCAAGCGTTGCTATTTTTGATATAGGTGGGTTTGACACTCATGCTGATCAAGGTGGAGACAATGGAGAACACGCAAAAAAATTAAAACAATTTGATGATGTCATTGGCACATTAAGAAAACAGATGGGGCAAACATTTAATAATACAATTGTTGCGTCACTTACAGAGTTTGGGAGAACTATGTCGCAAAATGGTGGATCTGGTACTGAGCATGGATATGGCACAGCAATACTTATGGCAGGAGGTTTATTACCGAAATCAAGAATAATAAGCGATTGGCCTGGACTAGAGCAAAAAAATTTATTTGAAGGACGAGATCTTAATTCTTCTATTGATGCAAGATCAGTTTACGCATCTATTTTAGCAAGAGTTTTAGAAAGTGATCATCAAAAAATTGTAAAAGATGCTTTTTTTAATTCAGATTTGCCAGATATGACAAAACGTATATTCTTATAAAATCACCAAGCTCATTTTTTTTAACGAATAAATTATTGATTTCACAAAATTGCAATTGTGACAAAAAGTTTATTTAGGGTTTACAAAACTTAGTGCACGGAAGCAAAATCGAACAACAGACTCGAAAAATTTCAGTCGACTGCTCTTGTACAAATAAACGTAGGCATATCACAGACTTAACAAAAATTATATTACCATCTTCACACCTGTATCACACGGAGGATGTATAATGGCGTCATTTAGGAAAAGAAATAGACTTTGGCAAATTCAAGGATGTTTGAAACGGGATTAAACGTGCCAGAAGTTACATTTATCAGTGGTTACGAGACTGCTAGTCAATTGTTTAGGTATGTTCAAGTTAATGCTAGGTTATAAGCCTAACGATTATTAGAAACATAAGGCATTACTGAGGGTGTTTAGCTATAAAATACGATTCTCCTAAAATCTGTGGCGAAACATTTTTTGCCTTTTGTTAATTAGGTTAGGTGGTACATATAACTAAGTACTTAATTTATTAAAATTTTATCCTTAAATCCAATTATACATTTAAAAATTAATAGAGTTTAATGTGAAATTAAAAAACGATTTTGCTTATTTATTAAGCAAATATTATTTCCCTGATTAGTGTGATTGACTCTAATACTATATTTAATAATTCTAATATAGTTTGAAATATCGTTGGGGAACGTGTTTCATAAAACAAATTCAATAATATATTGGAGGAGAAATAATGCATAAATTTTTTAATTATTTGATATATAGTCTAATCTTTCTATTATTTTCAAATATAGCGATAGCTGAAAAAATAAGATTTTGGACCACTGAGGAACAACCTGCGCGTCTTGCAAAACAAAATGCAATGGCTGCCGATTTTTGGCAAAAGACTGGACATGAAGTAGAAGTTATACCAGTGTCTGAAAAAGATCTTGGTAAAAGGGCAACAGCAGCATTCGCTGCAGGTGATTTGCCAGATGTTATTTATCATACATTACAATATGTATTGCCATGGTCTGAGGCTGGTATTCTTGATGTAGAAACTAATGATGACATTGTAAACTCTCTTATGAAAAGGACTTTTGCACCAGGCGCTATCAAAATGGCGCAATTTGACGGAAAAACTGCTGCTGTACCAGTTGACGGTTGGACACAAATGGTAGTTTATCGTAAGGATATTTTTGATGCAGCTGGATTAGCTCCACCAAATAGCTATGCAAACATTGAAAAAGCAATTGATAAATTACATAATCCACCAAACATGTACGGTTTTGTTGCAGCAACTAAGGTTGATGAAAATTTTATGAGTCAAGTTTTAGAACATGTTTTTTTAGCTAATGGGGTATCGCCTGTTAATAAAAATGGTTTCAGCCCACTAGACGAAAAAGCAACGTCTGAAGTTTTAAATTTTTATAAAAAGATTGCTAAAGCTTCACCAGCTGGTGAATTATACTGGAAACAATCTCGGGCAATATATTTCGCTGGTAAAGCTGCTATGATTATATGGTCACCTTTTATTCTTGATGAATTAGCTGGTTTGAGAAACTCCGCACCACCAACTATCAATGATGACCCAACTTCAAAGGCTTTAGCACAAAAGACTGGAATTGTAACAACGTTTGGAGGTCCATCTAATCCTGCAGGTGCTGCTTGGGCAGATATACGCTATTTTGGAGTAACCTCAGACGCAAATACTGACGTTGCTGCAGAGTTTGTTAAGTATTCAATGAAAGATGGATATACTGCTACACTTTCAATTGCACCAGAGGGCAAATTCCCAGTTCGTAGGGGTGAGCCTTTTGATACAGCAAAATATGTAAATGCATGGTCAAAGTTACCAGTTGGAGTTGATAGAAAGGCTCCTTTATCAGAATTATATTCAGATATTACAATTAATAAAATTGTTTCTGGACTTCAAACTGCTGATAGATGGGGTGTAAAAGAGGGTCAACTATCTTTAGCATCAAAAATTATAAATTCTCAAATTATTAATCGAGTAGTTCGTGAATTCATTGATGATCAAATTGATGTTAAGACTGCTGTAAGTAAGTTAAACAAAGAACTTTCAAAAATAAATTAAATTATTCGTTAGACGATCTTTATAAGGTCGTCTAACTTTTCATTATAATTTTAAGTATTTTTGAATGACAAATATCAAAAAAAAAAATAAAAACAATTTATTAGAAAAAGAAAAAAAACTTGGCCTAATACTTTTACTGCCAACTATTTTAATAGTATTATCTGTAGTAATATTTCCACTCTTAGCTAATTTTTGGATTTCCTTTAAACCAGTATCCTTGGGAGATCTGCGTCCACCAAAACTTATAGTAAAAGAACGCATTAAAGGAAATTTATCTGACAAAAGTCAAATTGCAGAAATTCAATATAGATACAGAAATTCATCGATTAAATATGATCTTAAAAATGTGATAATTAAAGACATAATTCCAAATGGTTTCATAGTTAAAGATTTGCAACCAGCCCAATTATGTAGGATAAAATTAAAAGAGTTAACATGTAATTTAAATAATGTTTCCTCAAAATCCTCTGGAAAGATAATTGTAAAAATTCATAAAAATGATCAATGGCAAAAAGAATTAGACAACCCCAAAAAAACTAAACCGTTAGTAACTTTTTCAAGCAAAAATGTACTAACCTCTTTTGAATTTAACACTGAAAACTTTAAAAAAGTTTTTTCTGCTTCTGAATTTTTTGAAGTATTAAAAGTTTCTTTTTACTATACCATATTTGGCACTGCTGGAGCATTGTTAGTTGGTCTTCTGGCAGCACAAATTTTACAAAAATCTTTTAGGGGAAGATCAATTGTACGTGGATTACTTCTTTTTCCTTATGTGTCACCAGTGATAGCAGTAGCTTTTGCATGGGTAATATTATTTGATCCTTTCTCAGGTATTATAAATTCAATGTTAGTTCAAATGAATGTAATTGATAAACCAATTAATTTTTTTGGACAAAAATATACTGACATAATTATTTTTGGTTATGTCTTTAGATTTCCTTTAGCTTTATCAATGGTTATAGCTTTTGAAATTTGGAGATATTTTCCTCTTTCTTTTTTATTTATTCTTGCTCGTATGCAGTCGTTTCCTGAAGAAGTATATGATGCTGCCAAAATGGATGGAGCGTCACCATTCCAACAATTCATTTATATTTCACTTCCATTTTTAATTGGTATTATGTCTATTTTATTTTTACTAAGATTCATATGGACCTTTAACAAATTTGATGACATTTTCTTATTGACTGGCGGAAACGCAGGAACAAGAACCTTTACTGTAAATGTTTATGAACAAGCATTTGCAATTTCTAATCTTGGAGCAGGAGCAGCTGTGGCAGTAGTAATTTTTATATTTCTACTTACATTCTCTTTACTTTTTATGAGATATTCAAAAAAGGAAACATTTTAAAATGTTTTGGAAATATGGCTTATTTTTTTCGATTTTGTCTGGAGGTATATGGGGTATTTTTTGGCAAATCTTTTTCACTTTAGTTGGCATTTTGACTCTTGGAACACCATTAAGTTTAGAGTTAAGTCAAATTATGATTATCGGGCCATTAGCAGGATTTATTTACATCAAAAGTCAAAAATTTTTATCTATAAAATTCCATCTTACTGCAATAATTATAATTTCTTTTCTTATTTATATTTCTCACTTAGGAAACCCATATCATGCAGGAGATGAAAATCAACTAATAATATTTATATTAATTTTATCAACTTCATTTTTTATATGGGTAAGTTTGAACCATTCTTTATACAATTTAAGTCCTGGAAAATTGTCAAAACATGATATCGAAAGTTTTTTAATAAAATTCATGTGGGGAATAGGTTTAATAATATTAATTTTGATAACCTTAATTCCATTTTATATTATGATTATGACAAGTTTAAAAAATCAACAAAGCTTGATTTTAAACCCTCTAGATTTGTCTGTTAATTTAAATACCGATTTTAAAACTCTATTTAATTCTTACATTGAATTGTTTACTAATTTCAATTTTCATTTGTTTTTAATTAATTCTTTCATTGTATCCTGCACAACAGTAATTATTACTTTATTTTTCTCAATTCCTGGAGCTTATGCACTTGCTAGATTAAGGATACCCAACAAAAAAATTTTTTCAGGTGCTGTAATATTAATTTATTTAATTCCTTCTATAGTTTTGATTATTCCACTATATATAATTTTTTCTTATATGGGCTTAAGAAACTCTTTATTTGGTCTAATGTTAGTGTACCCTGCGACCACCATTCCAGTTGCACTTTATATGCTAAGAGGTTACTTCAGCGCATTATCAAGTGAAATTGATGATGCTGCACTAATTGATGGGCTTTCTAGAGTTCAAATTATACTAAAAATAGCAATACCTCTCTCAAAACCAGCGATTGTGAGTGTTGGTTTATATGTTTTTATGATTGCATGGAATGAATTCTTGATAGCATTTATGTTTTTAGATGATCCAAATATATTTACTTTATCTAGAGGTATAATGTCTTTAAACTCTTCTGAAATTCCTCAACAACACTTAATGGCTGGTGCCGTAATAGCCACAATACCTGTTATGGTTATTTTTCTTTATTTGGAAAAATTTTTGATATCTGGCCTATCAGCTGGTGGAGTTAAAGGATAATGTTGAAGGAGAAATTACAAAAAGCTGTTGAAATTATTAACAGAAACGATCGTGGTGGATTTACAATTCCTACCAATAAACTTTATCCTCACCAATGGAATTGGGATTCCGCGTTTACTGCTTTGGGTATTGCCACTTATAATAAAACAAGAGCATGGCAAGAATTAATTTTATTAATAAATGCTCAATGGATAAATGGAATGATACCTCACATAGTTTTTCATGAAAATAATCCTAATTATTTTCCTGGTCCAAATCATTGGCAAATAAAAGCGAATTCTAAAACAAGTTGTCACTCTCAACCCCCAGTGTTAGCAAGTGTTATACTTGAAATGGTAAGAGACGGAGATGATTATGATCTAAAGAAAAGTCAAAGTCTTTTTAACTCTTTAATGGCATATCATGAATGGTTCTTTTCAGCTAGAGATCCAAATAATGAGGGTTTTATAAGTATAATTCATCCTTGGGAGTCTGGTAGAGATAATTGTCCTGACTGGGACTTAGGACTTAAAGAAGTTAAAATTCCAGATAATTTTGAAGAGTACCTTAGGTGCGACACTTCGCACGTAGAACTATCTCAAAGACCTACTAATGAAGATTATGATAAATTTATGTCTATTGTTCAATATGGGAAAAATTGTAATTGGGATCCTATAAATATGTATAATCACGGACCTTTTTTGGCTATAGATCCTGGTATAAATTTTATTTTCTTAAAAGCTAATAAAGACCTCTTATCATTAGCTAAATTACTAAACTATAAAAATAAAATCAGTAAAATTGAGTATTGGATTAACAAACTTGAAAATGGTTGCCAAAAATTTTGGAATGATAAGGTGAGAGCTTTTACAGCATTTGACATGAGAACTAATCAATTCTCCGATGCAATCACTAACGCATCAATGCTTTGTTTATATGCTGGTGTAGGCACTGATAAGCAAAAAAAATATACCATTGAACATTGTAAGAGGATTCTAGATGAATGCGTTTATGGTATCCCAAGCCTTGATCCAAAACATGAAAGTTTTGAAAGTGAAAGATATTGGAGAGGCCCTGTTTGGTTAATAATGAATTATATGATTTTAGTTGGCTTAGAAAATGAAAAAGAATACTTGCTAGCAAAAAGGATTAAGAATGATACTATCAAACTAACTGAATTGGGTGGGATGTTTGAATATTTTGATCCCCTAACAGGTAAAGGACTTGGTGGTGATAACTTTTCATGGACTGCAGCAATCTTTCTTAAACTGTGTAGAGAGAGTTTTGATTTCCAGTTATTTAAAAATTAATGTGAAAAAAAATGTCTTCTATTACACTTAAAAATATCTCAAAATGGTTTTCTGATAATCAGGTTATTAAAAACATTGATCTTAATATAAAAGATGGAGAATTTGTTGTTTTCGTTGGACCTTCTGGATGTGGCAAATCAACTCTTTTGAGAATAATATCTGGTTTGGAGGATTTAGATAACGGGTCGGTTTCAATCGATGACGTTGATGTAACTAATAAGATTCCATATGATCGCGGAATATCAATGGTTTTTCAATCCTATGCCTTATACCCTCATATGAGTGTTTTTGATAATATTGGTTTTTCTTTAAAGACATCAGGAGTTAAAAACAAAATATTAGAAAAAAGAGTTGGAGAAATTGCTAAGATACTCCGATTAGATAATTTATTGCATAGACTTCCTAAACAATTATCTGGGGGACAAAAACAAAGAGTAGCAATTGGGAGAGCAATAATAAGAAAACCTAAAGCCTTCTTGTTTGATGAACCTCTCTCAAATCTTGATGCAGCCTTACGAGTTGAAATGCGTTTAGAAATTTCAAAACTCCATAAAGAACTTGGAGTAACCACAATATATGTTACTCACGACCAAATTGAAGCAATGACACTTGCAGATAAGATAGTTGTACTTAATGAAGGAAAAATCATTCAAATTGGTTCACCATTCGAACTATATAATTATCCACAAAATTTATTCGTTGCCCAATTTATTGGAACTCCAAAAATGAATATTTTAGAGTGCAACCAAAAAGAAGGATATATATATCTCAACAAAAATAAAAAAACTAATATTAAAACAAAAAAAGAAAATGTTTTTAAAATTGGAATAAGACCAGATAATATAGAACTTTGTAAGCCAGTAAAAAATATGTTAAAAGGCAATATAAAGTTTTGTGAATATTTAGGTTCTGAACAATACGTTTATATTGATTGCGAATTGGATAATGAACTAATTGTAGTGAAATTAGATCCAAATACTAAAGTTGTTCTTAATGAGAAAATTGGCATAAAGTTTATTTCTAAATATTTACACTTTTTTACTAAAAAAGATGAAAGAATAAATTAAATTTCATTAAAATTTAAAAAATAAATTAATTTGGTACTTAAATTATTTTTACAACATTAGATTCTTTTAATTTTTCTGTTTAATTGGCCTTACTGACTTAATTTTGAAATTCTTTAGACATTTCAGTTCTATCAATTATATCACCCATAGTCTCAAATGATAATTAATAACAGACAACATATAAAGTATCAATTTTGTCAAGTGTAATAGGATAAAGGGCTGATTCATTGGTATCTTTGTCAATAGTTGAGATTTATATTTTTGAAAGGATTTCAATAGATTGAGGAGGAATTTTCTATCAACTTCATGTTCCCTAATCAATAATATTTTATGCTCTGTAGATGGTTGTACGTAAATACTTTTATAAACCTCTGGTCCAATTAAATGACCTGCAGGAGCGTCTTTTTTTTGTTCATAAGGTCTATTATTTTTTTTACAATGCTCTACTAACGGGTTAGTTAAGTCTTAAAAAAGAAAAGTGGTGCCCGGGGGCGGATTCGAACCACCGACACGAGGATTTTCAGTCCTCTGCTCTACCTACTGAGCTACCCGGGCTTTGTAAAATAATCTATAACGTGATCATCACATTATGTCTAGCTTACAAAAAAAAAAATTAAACATCCTTTTCATAATCTTCTTCATTTATATGAATTAAATATTTTTCACCCAACCAATTGTTTAAGTCTACATGACTACATCGTTTAGAACAGAATGGTTTCGTACCTAATTTGATATCAAATTCTTTATCACAATTAACACATTTTAATTTTAGATTTTCTCTCATGTTATTTTTTTTCTGATAACTCACCGTAATCATTTGGGAGATCTTTTCTTTCAACAATATTTATAAATTCTGGTATTTTTTTATGCTTTAATCTTTTATGGAGATTTTTACCACATAAAAACTGAATATTATTTTTAGATCTGATTTTCTTAGATGCTCTCCACAATGATCTTATGTGGTTTTGAAAATCAAATTCACTTTTATTAATATAAAAACTCTCTATAGACTTAAAGTTTCTTGGTACATACATCTCATAAAGTTGTAATTTAGAAAAACCTAGAAAATTGCTGTCTGAATTTTTTTTTGTTCCTTCTTTAGTAATAAATTCATGAAGATTTTTTTTTCTATTAAAAGACATTCTAGGAAAATCAATAAGTATCATACCTCCTATATTTCTCAATTTAATTTCATCCATACATTTGAGAAACACATTTTTACAGAACTTTAACATTTCATCTTCATTGTTAATTAATATAGTTTTAGTATCAACATCAATAAGGGTGGCGGCTTTTGTTTTTTCAATCCATAAAGTACCACCATCCTCAATTTTTATCATAGAATTTAAAGCGCTAAGAAAACAACTATCTAAATCCATATTATTCCAATAGATTGCATGATTGTCTTCTATTACAGGTATATTTTTATTATAAAAAAGATGAATTATCCGTTTTACATCATTCATTTTTTCTAAATCACAATTTCCAGACCATAATTTTGCCTGAATAGGCTTATCTTCAAACTCTTCACTAGTAATAATAACTTTAATTTTTTCATTTTTTTTAAAAAATTTTGTCCCTGCTCTGACAGTGACTATTTTTTTATTATTTAAACTTGCCCTGACAATCCCACTATTTAATGTTTTTAAAACTGTTGCATATAAAACATTACCAATCAACGGAGGCTTTTCATCTTGCCAACAAGTAATTTTAACAATTTTTTTACTCTTAATTTCAACTACTCTTGTCTCTTCGGCACATTTATCTACCAAGATAAAATGGTCTTTAATTTCATTAATCATTTTTGAAATTATATCCGATAGAAATTAACACTCTGTAAAGCTCTGCTAAGGGCAAACCTACTACATTGCTGTACGAACCTGATATAAAATTTATAAATGATGCGGCAATTCCTTGTATGGCATATCCCCCTGCTTTCCCTTCCCATTCCTTTGTAGCAAGATAATAACTTATTTCATCCGGATGTAATCTTTTAAATTTTATGATTGATTGTATGGTTTTTGTTTTGAGTGAATTTTTTGGTGAATAAAGCGTAAAGCTTGTAAAAACTTTATGTCTTCTTCCTGAAATTAATTTTAAGCATTCCTCAGCTGTATTTATATCTGCAGTTTTAGGCAAGATCCTTCTACCTACTGAAACCACCGTATCAGCAGTAAGTATTAAAGATTGAGGGTATTTTTGTTGAAAAACTCTATTTTTTTCTAAAGACATTCTCTCAACATATATACGGGGTAACTCTTTAGAAAATATCTTTTCATCAATATTTGGTGATAATATTAAGTCAGGTATAACACCTATTTGACTAAGAAGTTGGAGCCGTCTTTGGGAACTAGATGCAAGTATAAAATGTTTGTTCAATTTAGTTTTTTCCATAAAACAAACTTAACACATCAGAATTTATTTATATCTAAATGTAATTCTTCCTTTTGTTAAATCATAAGGTGTCATTTCCACATTCACTCTATCACCAAGTAATACTCTAATCCGATTTTTCCTCATTTTTCCACTCGTATGGGCTAGTACCTCATGGTCATTGTCAAGTTTTACCCTAAACATGGCATTTGGTAGAAGTTCTTCTACAATACCAGAAAATTCTATTACACCTTCCTTTGCCATTTATCCTCTTCTTTAAAATTTAAGTTTAATCTCACTATTATGTCTAATTAGTCAAGGTTTTTATATAATATTTTTTTATTTTATTTGTCTATTCTTATTGAAATAGACTTTGCATGTGCCTCTAGACCTTCTGCTTTAGCTAATGTTACTACATGTTTTCCCAGTTCATTGAGGCTGTTTTTATTAAAGTTAACTATTGTAGTTCTTTTGTAGAAGTCAATAACTCCTAATCCACTCGAAAATTTTGCTGTTCCATTTGTTGGAAGAACATGATTTGGACCAGCAATATAATCTCCTACCGCCTCAGGCGTATAAGGACCAACAAATATAGCTCCTGCATTTTTTATTTCTTTAATAACTTTTTGTGGATTTTTAATAATTAATTGTAAATGTTCAGGTGCTTTCATATTTATTAATTCAATAGCTTGACTTAAGTTTTCAACTAAAATTATAGCTCCAAAATCATACCACGACGAACTTGCGATTTTTGATCTAGAAATTTCCATAAGAAATTTTTCTAACGAAAGTTTCACTTTTGCTGCAATTTCTTTACTTGTTGTTATTAAAATAGACTGGGCTAATTCATCATGCTCTGCCTGTGATAATAGATCTATAGCAACATGATCTGGGTTAGCTGTTTCATCGCATACAATTAAGACCTCTGAAGGGCCGGCAATTGAGTCAATTCCTACTCGACCAAATACTTGTCTTTTAGCTTCTGCAACGTAAGCATTTCCAGGACCTACAATTTTATTTACAGGTAAAATAGATTTTGTGCCATAAGCAAGTGCAGCTACAGCGTGGGCTCCACCCATTCGAATAAATTCTGTTACTTTTGCAACATGAGCTGCAGCAAGAACAATAGATGACTGGTTTATGTCTGAAATTGGGCTTACAAGTACTCTCCTCTTAACACCCGCAACTAAAGCGGGTATTGCGTTCATTAATACTGAGGATGGATAAATTGCTTTTCCTCCAGGAACATAAAAACCTGCGGAGTTTATTGGAGAATAAGATAAACCTAAATTAACTTTTAGATTATCTTTATAATTAAAGTTTTTAGGAATTTGTTGACTATGAAATTGCTTTATTCTTTTAGCTGCAATATTTAATGCTTTTTTCTGTTCTCTTCCAAGTCCGTTATAAGCTTTTTTCAAGATATCTTGCGAAATGTATAAGTCTTTAATTTTTTTAACTTTTATTTTATCAAATTCACTTACACAATGATTTAGACCATCATCACCTTTTTCAAGTATTTCTTTTAAAATTTTTGTGACTCTAAGATTAATTTTATTATTTGATTTTCTCTCACCATTTATCAAATTGTCGAATTTTTTTTTAAAGCTTCTATCTGTATAATTTATATATCTAGTTTTAAATTTAGACATTTATTGCTTCCTCAACCTTTTCAATCCAGGGTTGTATAGTTTTTAAGTTAGTTTTCATGTAACTTCTATTTACTGCTAATCTTGTTGAAACTTCGCAAATATCCTCAACTACAACCAAACCGTTAGCTTTTAAAGTAGAGCCAGTTTCAACCAAATCTACTATTCTTTTACATAAACCCATTGATGGAGCAAGTTCCATCGCACCATTTAACTTTATGCATTCTGCATGAACACCTCTAGATTCAAAATGTTTTCTTGTGATATTAGGATATTTGGTAGCAACACGTACATGACTCCAAGACCTTGGATCCTCGTCGGCAATAACATCTTTTTCAGCTGCAACAACCATTTTACATTTCCCTATATTAAGATCTAAAGGAGAATACACTTCAGAATGATTAAATTCATTTAAAATATCGCTACCAACGAACGCCATTTGAGCAGCGCCATAAGCTAAAAATGTGACAACATCAAAAGATCTTACTCTTATTATATCTATATTATTTATATTTGTATTAAACTTCAACTTACGGTCATTTCTATCAAAAAAAGATTTTTCAGGCTCGATGCCAACTTTAAATAAAATTGGAAGTACTGAATCTAAAATCCTACCCTTTGGCAAAGCAATATTTAAACTTTTGTTTAAAGTCATTTATGATTTCCTATAAAATTATTTATGCAAAGGTTTTAGCTTGGTTGGCCAAGGAATGTCTATATCCTCAATAGTAGCATTAATTTTCTTACAATCTAATTTAATTTTTGAAGACATAGATAAATTCAGAATAATATTTTCTTTTTCATAAGTTATCGCTAACAGATTATAAAAAGATTTTTTAGATTTAAAATTAAAATATTGAACATTATTAACATTTTTAATTTGCAGACCAGTTACAACTCTGTAGTTAATGTTTTTATTATTAAATTCTTGTTGCTCCCAACAAAATCTTGTTAGTGTGGCTACAAACATTTTTTTTGTTTTGTCATAAAATATTTCTTCTTTGGAAATTATGGCATCTTGACAAAGAAATGAGAATATTTTTATATCATCATTATTTAAAGCATTAAGTTGGATTTTTTTATCAATAGGCATTAAATTAACTCTAAAATTTTTTAATAATTAATTTGATCTTTTTATCATTGCACCTAGATTAGACAATTTATCTTCTAAATTTTCATAACCTCTATCTAAATGATACAAACCATCAATTTCACTTGTCCCAGAAGCAGCTAGTGCTCCAAGTATTAAACACATTGAAGCTCTTAAATCTGATGCCATTACTCTAGCACCTTTTAATTTTTTTACGCCATAGATTTCTGCTTCTTGACGATTTACAGATATTTTTGCTCCCATTCTAATTAATTCAGGAACGTGCATAAACCTATTTTCAAAAATTGTTTCTTTGATTAATGTTTTCCCATCCGCTATTGCCATAAGAGCCATGTATTGAGCTTGTAAATCTGTAGGAAATCCAGGATAAGGATCTGTACTCACATCATGAGGTTTAGGTCTTTGAGTACAAGAAACGTTTATTGAATTATTAAAAATTTGAATTTTACTACCGGTCAATTTTAGAACATTTATAAATTCTGAAAGATTTTCAGGATTAATATTATTTATTTCTACGTTACCCATAGTAATACTAGATGCTATTGCAAATGAACCTGCCTCTATCCTATCAGAAACAACAGAATGGGTAACTTCATGTAATTCTTTAACGCCATTGATTATTAAAATTTCAGTTCCTATACCTTTTATATCTGCACCCGCTTTATTTAAACAATTTGCTAAGTCAGTTACTTCTGGTTCTCGTGCTGCATTAAAGATTTTGGTTTGCCCCTTAGCCAACACAGCAGTCATTATTGCACTTTCAGTAGCACCTACTGAAACTTTAGGAAAATTAATGACTCCTCCTTTTAGACCTTCATTAGTTAGAGAACTAATAATAAAACCACTATCAAATGAAACATTTGCTCCAAGCGCTTCCATTACCATAACATGTAAATCGATAGGTCTACTGCCTATAGCGCAGCCACCTGGAAGAGGTACTTTTGCTGAACCCTTTGATGCCAACAAAGGACCTAAAACTAGAATCGAAGCTCTCATTTGCCTAACTAAATCATCAGATGCCTCATCTTTTTTTGGTTTTCCATTAAATTTTAAATTACCTCTTTTCCAATTTATCTTAATACCTAAATCAATTAACAAATTAGACATCAATCTAGTGTCAGCTAGATCAGGAACATTATAAAGATTAAAATCTTT
>CACNEF010000010.1 GCA_902619485.1 uncultured SAR116 cluster alpha proteobacterium | reverse complement strand
AAATCTAGAACTTATGGTGTCACTGGAGTTCCTACTTATGTATATAATAATCATAGTATTGTTGGTGCTCAACCGATTGAAAATCTAGTCAAATTTTTAAATCATTTTGGTGTTTCCAAATTATAAATATGATTTGAATATGATGAAAAAAAACATTTTATTTATTCACCATTCTCCATCTAGAAATACCAAAAAATTATCTAAACTTGTTGAAAATAAGATTAGTACCTTAACTCCAAATATAAACTTGAAAACGTCAAATTTGATTGATACAAATTCATCCTCTTTTAAAGAAATTGATGGCCTAATAATTGGAACTATCGAAAACTTTGGATATATGTCAGGTTTAACAAAAGATTTTTTTGATAGATGTTATGATGGGTTAAAAGACAAAACAGAAGGACTTCCAATTATTTTTTATGTTAGAGCAGGATTGGACGGGGAAGGTTGCAAAGTTGCATTAAATAAAATTTTAATTGGTTTACGATGGAGACAAATCTTACCACCTTTAATACTCAAGGGTTCTTGGCAAGAAGATTACTTGAAACAACTAGAAAAATTTGTTTTAACTTTTGCCAGTGGCATCGAATTAGGCATTTATTAATTTTTTGGAAATGTTGGAATGTTTTTTAATCCATTTAAAAGAGCATTTTGAAAATTAACCATTGCATTGTTTGAACTAGAATTTGAATCAGCCAATCCATCCAAAAAACTTCTTACATCTTTTTCTAAAATTGCAATTGTATTATTTGTCTCATAGTTTTCTTTAGCCCAATCTATATTTTCTAAATTTTCACTGAACCAAGTTTGACCAGATGAACTATTTAAAATTTTTAGCAATTGATTAGTTGTGATGTTTAAATTTTTAGCCTCAGATAGGACATGTCTTACTGCTACAACTGAACAAGATGCTACAAAATTATTTAAAACTTTAACAGACATCCCAGTACCAAATTCTCCAATATGATAAATTTTATCACCTAATATATTTAAAATAGGTAAAATCTTTTCAAACTCATTTACCTTAGATCCAACCATAAAAGTTAGTGATGCATCTTTTGCTCGCATTGGAGCTCCTGACATTGGTGCTTCTATCATTGTAATATTATCAGGTGATTTCAGAAAAAATTTTTTTAAAAAGGCGGGAGATAATGTTGAACATATTACAAATGTTTTGGGAGAATTTAATTTAAAAAGCCCATTATGGCCTTCACAAAGTTCTAATGTCTGATCTATATCTCTAACTGCACTTAAAATAATATCTGATTTATCAAAAAACTCTGTTTTGGATGAGATAAATTTATTTTTTAAAGTAGGAAAATTATCTTTTGATCTTATGTCATACCCAAACGCTCTTATTTTATTTTTTAATAGAACTTCCAACATAGGTAGTCCCATAGTACCGCATCCTGCAATTCCAATATTTAATTTCAGAATTTCGTTCATATTTATCCTCAATTATTTGCTATAGTTAACTTGTTTTAGAATATAATTTTCAATATATTAAATAAAACTTTATTTATAATCACAAAAAGAAATCAAAATGAATGTTAATGTAAACGAACTAAAATCTTGGATTGGTAATGAAGAGATTATATTTGACGAAGTAACAAAATCGTTGGAAACCAGGTTTAGGGCAACGCTTGACATTGATCCTGGTAATCCAGAAAATGGTGAAATAGCCTCATCTGGCCTTCATTGGGCACTAGGACCTGCGGTGGTCAAATCCTCACTACTTGGAAAAGATTCTCATCCAAAAAAGGGAGATTTTTTACCTCCTGTTCCTCTTCCTAGAAGAATGTGGGCTGGATGTCGAACTCATTTTTTTCATTCTTTAAAAATAGGGGATCAAGTAAAAAAAATATCTAAGGTGATAGATATCAATTTAAAAAATGGTAAGTCTGGTATGTTATGTTTTGTAACAGCAAAATATCAGTTTTTTGTAAAAGATAAGCTAATGATCGAAGAAGAGCATGATCTTGTTTATAGAGATGTAGAAAAAACAAAAAATAATGTGATTATTAAAAATGATTTACCATTTGAAAATTCAGATTATGAAGAAAAAATTTTTACACATCCTACAATGTTGTTCAGATATTCAGCAATTACATTTAATGGTCATAGAATTCATTATGATTACCCTTATTCGACTGCAGAAGAAGGATATAAAGATTTAGTGTTTCATGGACCACTTCAGGCAACTCTTATGTTAAGAGCTGCAGAAAAATATAAAAAAGCAAAAGCGCATTTTTTCTCACATAGAGGCGTTGCACCTGTATATGCAAATGACAATTTATTTATCAATATTGAAAATAATGAAAATGGTAATCTGAATTGCTTTACTAGTACAAAAGATGCAGGCATGACAATGAAGGGTGAGGCAAAGTTTTAAATAATTTTTTACTGGGGATTTTATGTCAGATTTTGATTATGACCTTATTGTAATTGGTGCTGGTTCAGGCGGGACTAGAACTGCTAGAATTTCAGCATCTTATGGAGCCAAAACTCTTGTCATTGAAGGAGATAGAGCAGGTGGTACTTGTGTTTTAAGAGGCTGTGTTCCAAAAAAATTACTAGTATATGCATCTCAATTTTCAGAACAAGTATCAGATGCAGAAGGTTTTGGTTGGCAAATTGATAACTTTACTAGCAACTGGAATGACTTAATTATAAAAAAAAATAAAGAATTAGATAGACTTCACGAAATTTATGTAAAATTAATTAAAAATTCTGGTTGTGAACTGATTACTGGTTGGGGGAAGATTGTAGGACCTAATACTGTTTCAATAACAAAAAGTAATAACGAGATCATTGAGTTATCGTCAAAAAAAATAATGATTGCAGTAGGAGGTGAATCTTCTTTTCCAAGTTTTGATGGTAATCATCTTATGATTAATTCAGATAAAGCACTAGATTTAAGTGAACTTCCTAAATCGATTGTTATATATGGTTCTGGTTATATTGCTGTCGAGTTTGCGGGCATATTTAACGGTTTTGGAGTTGATACTCATCTTGTTTTTAGGGCTGATATGGCTTTAAGAGGTTTTGATAAAGATATAAGACAGTTTTTGATGACATCTATGAAGCAAAAGGGAATAACAATTCATAATGAAGTTACAATCTCAAAAATTGAAAAGAATAACATAAACTATAGTGTTAAATTATCAAACGGAAAGAAAATTGAAGTTGAAACTGTTATGGGTGCAACTGGCAGATTGCCAAACGTGTTAAATCTTGGATTAAATGAGGTTGGTGTAAAAACAGGAAGTCGTGGTGAAATAATAGTAAATAAATATAGCCAAACAAATATTAAATCGATATTTGCAATTGGTGATGTAACAGACAAAATTACATTGACTCCTGTAGCTATTGCAGAAGGACATAGTTTTGCAGACAGAGAATTTGGGGGATCGAAAAGATTCATTTCTTATGAAAATGTTCCTAGTGCTGTATTTAGTCAACCATCAATTGCAGTTGTAGGTCTTAGTCTTGATGAAGCTAAAAACAATGGTATAAATGCAAAAGAGTATAAAAGTGAATTCAGAGCTCTAAAAAATACAATATCTGGAAATCTTGAGAGAACTCTGATGAAACTTGTTGTTAACGAACAAACTCAAAAAGTTATTGGAGCTCATATGATTGGCCCAGATTCTGCAGAAATAATTCAAGGAATTGCTATAGCAATCAAAGCAGGAGCATTGAAGTCTGATTTTGACAATACTGTAGGCATCCATCCCTCGTCTGCTGAAGAGTTTGTCACTATGAGATCTTAATGATAAACTAAACTCATTATTTGAAGAAAAAGTAAAATTCTGTTATTTGAAAATTGTTAATAAAAATTTTATATTGATTTTGTTTTTAAAGGAAAAGTCATGATTGATTGGAAATTAGATAGCTGGAGAAAACTTCCTATTAAGCAAGTGCCCGAATATAATGATCTTGCTAAGTTAAATAGTGTTGAAAAGGAGTTATCTATTAGGCCGCCTTTAGTTTTTGCTGAAGAAGCTAGGAGATTAAGAAAAAGGATGGCTGATGTGGCTGAGGGCAATGCTTTTTTATTACAAGGTGGTGATTGCGCTGAGTCGTTTGCTGAACATAACGCTAATAATATAAGAGATAGTTTTCGAGTATTGTTACAGATGGCTATTGTTCTCACTTTTGGATCAGCCTTGCCTGTTGTTAAAATAGGTAGATTAGCTGGCCAATATTCTAAGCCTAGATCATCTCCTTTTGAAGAAATAAACAATATTTCTTTACCAAGTTATCGCGGTGATATGGTAAACGACATGGCATTCGACAAAAAAGCAAGAGAACCTGACCCAGATCGTCTGATTCAAGTTTATGATAAATCTGCTTCAACGTTGAACCTATTGAGAGCGTTCGCAAGTGGTGGTATGGCAGATTTAACAAAGTTACACGAATGGAATCTTGAGTTTGTCAGAGGTACTAAAGAAGCGGAAAAGTACAAAGAGTTAGCGTCTCAGATAACTGCTTCACTCGAGTTCATGAACGCGTGTGGTATGACACCAGAAAATACTGTTCAACTTCGTGAAACTGAATTTTATACATCTCATGAGGGATTGTTACTTAATTATGAAGAAGCCCTTACTAGAAAAGACACTATAACAGAAGAGAAAGGTTGGTTTGCTACATCTGCTCATATGTTATGGATTGGAGATAGAACAAGAAGTATTGATGAGGCTCATGTTGAATATATGAGAGGAATAGCCAATCCTATAGGCTTAAAGTGTGGACCATCTACAGAACCCGACGATTTGCTCAGATTAATTGAAAAGCTCAATCCACTTAATCAAGCGGGTAGACTAACTTTGATTGCTAGAATGGGCTCCTCAGAAATACATAAAAAATTAAAACCGTTAATTTCAGCAGTTAAGAAGTCTGGATTGGTTGTAGGTTGGTGTAGTGATCCAATGCATGGAAATACAGTCAAAGCATCATCAGGATTTAAAACTAGGAGAATTGATGATATTATGATGGAGGTTAAAGGTTTTTTTGAGGTTCACAATGAAATGAATACTATACCAGGTGGGGTGCATTTTGAAATGACAGGTCAAAATGTAACAGAGTGTGTTGGTGGTGTGTATGAAGTGAATGAATCAAATTTAGCGGATAGATATCATACTCATTGCGATCCTAGACTTAATGCAACTCAATCTCTTGAGCTGGCATTTTTAGTAGCTGACTTGCTTACCGAAAATAGAAATAATCAAAAAAAACAAATTGCGGCAGTATCTTAAGGAAATGTCTTGAGTAATCAAAAGAAAAAGCAAAGTTTTAAACTTGTCAAAAAAAATAATTGGCCCAGTGATCTAAGACCAAATCCAAGCCAGTTAACCTCAGTCACAGACACTTATTTTTTAAGAACAAAGGATATTGTTTCTTCTTTTGGGGACACAGAAGTTACATATGCGATTTTCATGAGAAGGCCGGTTATTTCTGCTTTAAACCCAGCTATAGATTGGCTACACCAAATTATAAAAGAGAGAAAAGGTAGCGTTAATATAAAACGTTGTTTTGCTGAAGGTTCCGATGTTGGTGCTGGAGAACCTTTATTGTACATATCAGGTTCTTTTTTATTATTAGTTGATTTAGAAACCGCTTTACTTCAAAAAATTGGAGCTACCTGTGTTGCAGCTTACAATGCAAAAGCAATGGTAGAGAGTTTACCTAAAACATCTTTTTTAGCTATGGATGCAAGACATTGTGCAGGTGCTGACATGGCAGATTTGATGGCTTACGGAGCATTTGTGGGCTCTAAACGGGTTAAGTCAGAAGGTGAAGCAATAGGTTTTATAGGATGCGCTACTGACAAAACAGCGCATTTATTTGAAAACACAAAAGGTTTAGGTACTATGCCTCATGCATTAATTGGTTATGCTGGATCAACATTAAAAGCGGCACAAATGTTTCACTCCACTTGGCCAGATGAACCACTAACAGTTCTTATTGATTATTTTGGTAAAGAGATAACAGATGGTTTAAATGTTTGTAGATCATTTAAAAGTTTAGCTGATAAATACTCTTTGTCTTTAAGAATTGATACTCATGGTGGAAGATATGTTGAAGGACTTGATGTAGCTGGGTCTTATTCGGTTTTAGAACGAAATGCTCCACAAGCTATTCGTGGTTATAGAACCGAACAAGAACTTCGTTATTTAATTGGCACTGGAGTGTCTGCAGCTGCTGTATGGCATTTGAGAGAAATACTTGATAATGCTGGTTTTGAAAAAGTTAAAATTGTTGCTTCAAGTGGATTTGGTCCAGAGAAATGTAAGGTTTTTTCACTTGCAAAAGTACCTGTTGATGTTGTAGGTACAGGTTCATATCTACCTAGTCGTTGGTCAGAAACCTATGCAACGGCTGATATAATCTCTTATGGTGGCAAGTCACAAGTTAAACTTGGAAGAGAGTTTTTACTGAAGCGGTAATTATTCTAATAAATGAGTCAATTATTGAAAAATAAAATGAAAATAGCACTTGCCCAATTAAATCCCAAAGTAGGTGACGTTAAAGGAAATATTTCTAAACTTATTTCTATCAGAAATGATTTGAGCAATGATGTAGATATGATTGTTGTTCCAGAGTTATATGTTACTGGATATCCAATTGACGATTTAGTTCTAAGAAATGATTTCTTAGAACTTGTAGAGAATGAAATTAGTGATTTAGCTAAATTAACTAATGATGGTAAAGCTGCTATAATTCTTGGATCTCCAAGAAAAGATCAAGATAAAATTAGAAATTCCGTTTTTGTTTTGGATCAAGGAAAAATTCTGTCATTTAGGGATAAACATAATCTTCCAAATACTGGAGTATTTGATGAACAGCGAATTTTTACGCCTGGTTCTTTGTCAGGCCCAGTTAAAATTAGAGAAACATTAATTGGATTACCAATATGTGAAGATATTTGGAATGAAACAGTTATAGATTGTCTTTCTGAAACAGGAGCTGAGATGATTATTTCAATTAATGCTTCACCATATACAACCAAAAAAATTGATCAAAGAATGTCTGTTGCTGTTTCAAGAGTTTTTGAATCAAAATTACCTTTAATTTACCTGAATAGGGTAGGAGGACAAGACGAATTAGTTTTTGATGGTTCATCTTTTTGTTTAAGTGATAGTGGAGAGTTAACAGTACAACTAAATGACTTTAAAGAAGAAATATTGAATATTGATTTATATAAAAATAATAATAAATGGTATTTTCAAAAAAACATTAAAAACATCTCTTCTAATATTGAGGCATTGTATAAGTCTCTAGTTGTTAGTGTGAGGGATTATGTTAACAACAACGGTTTTCCAGGTGTTGTACTTGGGATGTCAGGTGGTGTTGATTCAGCACTAGTAGCTGCGATAGCAACTGATGCTTTGGGCCCAAATTTAGTAAAAGCAGTTATGATGCCTAGTCCATATACTAGTAAAGAAAGTCTTGAAGATGCTGAAATGGCCTCATCTAATCTTGGAATCGATTACTCATATTTAGATATCAAAGAAGGTATGAAAACTATTGATCAGATTTTATTAAATTTTAATGGTCCAACGATACCACCAGGTATAACTGAAGAAAATATTCAATCTAGAATTAGAGGATTAATATTAATGGCAATATCAAATAAATATGGATCAATGGTATTAGCCACAGGAAATAAGTCAGAATACGCTGTTGGATACGCAACATTATATGGAGATATGTGTGGTGGATTTGCGGTTATAAAAGATGTCTGGAAGAGTGATGTTTTCAAATTATGTAAATGGAGAAATTTAAACAAACCATCAGAATTTTTAGGACCTAAGGGAATAGTAATACCAGATAGAATAATTACTAAGCCACCAAGTGCAGAATTAAGAGAAGATCAAAAAGATACAGATAGCTTACCAGAATATGATATCCTTGATGTTATTTTAAAGAAATTAGTTGAAGATGATCAGTCATTAGATGAAATAGTAAGTGAAGGCTTTGATTTAAATGATGTAAAAAAAATCTCAATGTTGTTATCTAGATCTGAGTATAAAAGATTTCAGTCAGCACCTGGACCAAAAGTTACTGAAAAAGCTTTTGGTAGAGATAGAAGGTATCCTCTAACTAGTGGTTTTAGGAATTGGAATTAAAGTTTACTATATTTATTTGAAACTTTTTATAAATTAGGAAAATTAATGATTAAAGTTCGATTTGCACCAAGCCCAACGGGATATTTACATATTGGAAATTTTAGAACTGCTTTAGTTAATTTCTTATTTGCTAAGAGTAAAAATGGTCACTTTATGCTTAGAATTGACGATACTGACGATGAGAGATCATCCAAAGAATATGAAGATGCTATTAAAGAAGATTTAACATGGATGAATATAAATTGGGATAGTTTAGAAAGGCAATCTTCTAGACTTTTATCTTATAATGAAGCCTTAGAAACTTTATTAGAAAAAAAACGTGCATATCCTTGTTTTGAGACGGCGGAAGAATTATCCCTTAAAAGAAAAAGCCAATTGACTTCAGGAAAACCACCTATTTATGATAGGTCTGCATTGAAATTATCAGATTCAGATATTGCTGATTTAAAGTCTAAAGGAAAAAAACCACATTATAGATTTTTACTCAATCATGAAGACGTAAATTGGAATGATCTTGTGAAGGGTGAGAGTAAATACAATATGTCTAATTTGTCAGATCCAGTCATATTAAGAGAAGACGGAAGAGTTATCTACACATTAGCTTCAGTAGTAGATGACATCCAATTTGAAGTAACAGACATTTTGAGAGGTGAAGATCATATGACAAATTCAGCTGCTCAAATACAGTTATTTGAAGCACTAGGATCATTGTCACCAAAAATGGGTCATTTGTCACTATTGACTGATAATACTGGATCAGGACTTTCAAAAAGAATTGGAAGTTTATCGCTTCGAGAATTAAGAAGTCAAGGATTTCAACCAATGGCAATTTCCTCCTTGTTAGCTAAAATTGGGACTTCTGATTCAATTGATATTTTTAAAGATATGAAAAAAATTGTTAAAAGTTTTGATATCTCTAAGTTTGGAAATTCAAAGCCCAAATTTGATAAAACGGAATTATCAGCTTTAAATTCTAAGTTTTTTCAGCTGGTAGATTATAAGGATATTAGTCATCAGTTAAATATATTAGATATTAAAATTACTAACGAATTTTGGAATTTAATTAGAGGAAATATAAATAATTTTTATGATATTAAGTTTTGGTGGAACATTGTTTATGGGGATATTAAAGAAGTTTCAAATGATCTAGATTTTAAAAAACTAGCGTTGCAAACACTTCCTAAAGAAAGATTTGATAAAAACACTTGGTCGGTTTGGACTAACTCTCTTATGAAAGAAAGTGGTAAAAAAGGTAAAGAACTCTTCAAACCACTAAGATTATGCCTTACAGGTCAGAGTAACGGGCCAGAAATGGCGAATTTAGTGTTAATGATGGGGAAAAATAAAATTAAAGAAAGATTAAATAAAAATAATTAAATTTTAAAAAATAAATAAATCTTAAAATGATTAAATTAAATTTATATAATACACTTCAAAGGCGTTTGTCTATTTTTCAGCCTATTGATACCCAAAATGTAAGAATATATGCATGTGGACCCACTGTTTATGATTTTATACATATTGGCAATGCAAGACCCTTAGTTGTTTTTGATGTTTTAGTTAGATTACTTAGAAAAATATATCCAAAAGTTACATATGTAAGAAATATAACGGATATTGACGACAAAATTAATAAAAGAGCAATTGAAAAAAAAATAAATATTTCACAATTGACTAAAAAAACAATAAAAATTTTTCACAAAGATGCTCATGCGTTAGGTAATTTGAAACCTGATTTTGAACCAAAAGCAACTGACCATATATCTGAAATGATAGAAATGATAGAAACATTAATTTCAAATGGTTTCGCTTATGTTTCATCCGGAAATGTTTTGTTTGCTGTTGAAAAATATAATAATTACGGAGCTTTATCAGGTAGGTCACTTGATGAGATGATATCTGGATCAAGGGTTGAAGTTGCTGAATATAAAAAAAATCCTGGAGACTTCATTTTATGGAAACCATCATCCGAAAAACTTCCTGGATGGGATAGTCCATGGGGTAGAGGTCGTCCAGGTTGGCATATAGAATGTTCAGCAATGAGTAAAAAGTATTTAGGAACACAATTTGATATACATGCTGGTGGATTAGACTTGATTTTTCCACACCATGAAAACGAAATCGCACAGTCTTGTTGTGCCAATAAATCTGATATTATGGCCAATTACTGGTTGCATAATGGTTACGTTACCTCTGACGGTGAAAAAATGTCAAAATCACTTGGTAATTTTGCTACCATAAATAGTTTGTTGTTAAATTTTAGGGGCGAGGCAATCAGATATGCGTTACTGCAAGCTCAGTACAGGACTCCTTTAAATTTTAGTAAGAAATCTCTAGATGAAGCTACTAAATCACTCTCTAGACTTTATAGAGCTGTTGAAGGCTTTGATGTAAATGATGAGCAGGACATTCAGATAATTAATGATCTTTGTGATGATTTAAATTCACCTAAAGCTCTTGCCAGATTACATTATCTTGCTGATGAGGCTAATAAAGGAAGTAAAGAATGTGCTCAAAAGTTAAAAAATTCTTCTAATATTTTAGGAATTTTATGCAATTCTACAGACGAATGGTTTAAATTCGTAGAAGTAAATTCAAACGAAGCAATTGAAAACTCTGCCATGACAGAAAAAGAAATCGATGAACTCATAATAAAACGTAAAATTGCAAAAGAAAATAAAGAGTACGATAAAGCAGATCAGATAAGAGAACAATTACTAGAAAAGAATATACAATTAGAAGATAAACCAGATAAAACAGTTTGGAGAAGACTCTAAACTCAGATGAATTTATGATTGAACTTAATCCATATATAATTTTATCAAAACCACAACTTGGTGAAAATATTGGTTCTACTGCTCGTGCTATGAAAAATTTTAGTATAAAAAATCTGTTACTAGTTCAGCCTAGAGATGGTTGGCCTAATGATGCTGCTTTTCCTTCCGCAGCGGGTGCAGACGATGTTTTAAATCAAGCAAAGTTGTATGATTCAATAAGTGAAGCTAGCAAAACAATTTCTTTGTTATTTGCAACAACTGCACGAAAACGTGTTATTGGAACAAAATCCTTAAGCATCTTCAAAGCAATAGAGAAATCATTTGAACATGTTGTTAATGGTGGTAACGTTGGATTTTTATTTGGTCCTGAGCAATCAGGATTATCCAATGATGATGTTGTCCAAGCAGATTACACAGTTTCAATTCCAATTAATAAAGAATTTTCATCATTAAATATATCTCAAGCTGTATTATTGATTTGTTGGGAATGGAACAAAATAAAAATGTCATTTTTAAATGATGATAAGAATTTGGTTAAAATTAATAAAAAATTAAAAAAAAGTACTGAACTCTCTAATGTTGGTGACAGAGAATATTTTTATAAACAATTAGATGAACTTTTAACTAAATCAGGCTTCTTTTATTCATCTGAAATGGCTCCTGTTGTTAAAAGAAATATCAGAAGTCTATTTAATAGAGCCTCATTAACTCACCAAGATCTAAGAACACTTCATGGTATTATTAAATCATTATCGAGAACTGCAAATCGTACTTGACATTTTATATAATAATAGTACTTTGCAAATTCATTTCCGATAAAGTGGATAATAGCGTGGTGTTATATATCCCGAAGTTTAGCTTCTGGTTGGAATAATTTACTACTTCTAAGTAGCTATTTTAAGGTTTAAAAATGCCTAAATCAGATCACAAGAGAACAAGTTCAAAACACAAAATTGATAGAAGATTAGGGGTTAATTTATGGGGACGACCAAAATCTCCCTTAAATGTCAGAGAATATGCACCAGGTCAGCATGGTCAAAGAAGAAAAAAACCAACAGATTATGGTGTTCAATTAATGGCTAAACAAAAATTAAAAGGTTATTACGGTAATATTGGTGAAAAACAATTCAAAAAATACTATACAGCTGCAGTTCGTAAAAAAGGTGACACTGGTGCAAATTTGATTGGTATTTTGGAATGCAGACTAGATGCTATCCTTTATAGAATGAAGTTGGCACCAACTGTATTTGCTTGTCGTCAATTGATTAATCATGGTCATGTTATGGTAAATGGAAGCAGATGTAATATACCTTCTAGAATGATCAATGTAGGTGAGGTTATTTCTCTGAAGGACAAAGCAAAGAACATTCCAGCTGTAATAGAAGCTACAACTCTACCTGAAAGAGATGTACCTGAATATGTAGAAGTTAATCACTCTAAGTTTACTGGATCTTTATTAAGAATCCCAATGCCAGATGATGTTCCTTATCCAGTGCAAATGGAAACCAACTTAGTGATCGAATTTTATTCACGTTAATAAATTAATTAAAAGTAAAATTTTAAAAATTAGAATTAGTTTATTAGGTAGAAATGCCTGCCTCATTAAAGTACTGGGTTAATTCTCCATTTTCGTGCATTTCTCTAATAATATCACAACCACCAACAAATTCTTTTTTTACATATAATTGTGGTATTGTTGGCCAGTCTGAAAACTCTTTGATACCCTCTCTTATTTCAGGATCTTCAAGAACGTTTACACTATTGTACTTAATTCCCATATGGCTTAAAACTCCAACAACTGCAGCAGAAAAACCACATTGTGGCATAACTGGAGTACCTTTCATAAATAGCAAAACATCGTTTTCATCAATTATATTTTGAATTTTATCTTTAGTACTTTGTTCCATTTTATTCTCCTTTATTCACTTGGGGCAGAAGTATTCAAAGCTAATGCATGTAGTTCTTTTCCCATTCTACCACCCATTGCATTGTAGACCATTTGATGTTGTTGCACACGAGTTTTACCTCTAAATTCTTCAGCAATGATTTGTGCTGCGTAATGATCTCCATCACCACGTAAATCATCAATAATAACTTTTGCATTTGGAAAAGCTTTAATAATTAGTTCTTCTATCTCTGAAGCTGTCATAGCCATTTTACAAACTTAACCTTGTTGTTTATCACCCATCATTGAGGGGATGGTTTTTTCATTTAAGTTTTTTATGTCATATATAGATATAGTAGTAATATCTTTTAAATTCAAGTTACTGCTTGAATTAGTTTTTCCAAGAACAAAGAAGTCAATATTATTTTCTTTTAATATTAGTTGTACTTTTTTGATATGCTTTGTTGCAATAATTATTCTTGCTTGATCTTCTCCAAAACACCATGATTGAAGTAAGGGGTCATAACTATCACAATTAATTAGGTTGCTAGGTAAATTAATATCTAATCCTAAATTATATTTAAATAACATTTCACAAACTGTTGTCAGCAAGCCACCGTCTGAAATATCATGGGCAGCTGTCAGAAGTTTTTGTCCATTCAATTTTAATATAATTTCAATAACTTTTTTTTCATTTTCTAAATTTATTGGTGGAGGTGCTCCGTCGTATTTTTTATTAATAATTTCTTGATAGATACTACAACCAACCCAACCTGCTTTAAAATTTTCAGATTGTCCAAGGGCAATCAAAACATTATTTGGTTCTGCACTTATCTTTAGAGAATTTTCAACCTCATCTATTGCTCCTACCATACCAATGACTGGAGTAGGAAGAATACTCTTACCATTAGTTTCATTATAAAGAGAAACATTTCCTGATACAATTGGAGTGCTTAGATAAGAAGCAGCTTCTGAAATTCCTTTTATAGAACCTACAATTTCTCCCATAACATTTTTTTTATCAGGATTTCCAAAATTTAAGTTGTTTGTTATCGCAAGTGGTTTTGCCCCTGACGAAGCTATATTTCGTGCAGCTTCACAAACTGCTTGCATACCTCCAATTATAGGATCTGACTTAACATAACGTGGTGTGCAATCAGTTGTAATAGCAAGGCCTCTTCCGAAAGATCCTTTTTTTTCTGTTCCATGAATTTTTACTAATGAAGCATCACTATCACCATTTGCAAAAATTGTATCGCCCATTACTGAGCTATCATATTGTTCCCAAATCCATTTCTTACTGGCTATATTTGGATTTTTAAAAATTATTTTTAATAAATCAATTATTGTAAGATTGGTTTTGAGATCAGACGGTTTTAGTACTTTTTTAATAGCTTTTATTTCGTAAGGTTTATTATATTCAGGAGCGTCTTCGACAAGAGGTTCAAGAGGTAAGTTGCACGCTTCAAAGTCGTGTTTAGTAAGAATTAGTCTTCCTGTATTTGTAACTTCTCCTATATTAGCAAAATCTAGATCCCATTTATCGAATATTGATTTTGCTTTTTTCTCTGATCCTGGTTTTAAAATCATTAACATTCTCTCTTGACTTTCTGAGAGCATGATTTCATAGCTAGTCATTTTATCTTCTCTAGTAGGCACTAAATCTAAATTTAAATTCATACCTAATGATCCCTTGGAAGCCATCTCTACGCTAGAGCTTGTTAAACCAGCTGCTCCCATATCTTGAATAGATAAGACAGCATCTGTGTTCATTAATTCTAAACATGCCTCTAATAGTAATTTTCCTGTAAATGGATCTCCAACTTGAACAGTTGGTCTTTTTTCAGTACTGTTTTCTGTAAATTCAGCAGAAGCCATTGTCGCTCCATGTATTCCATCTCTTCCTGTTTTTGCACCTACATATATAACTGGATTACCAGCGCCTGTTGCTGCTGAATAGAATATTCTATCTTTTTTTGCAAGACCAACAGCCATTGCATTCACTAGAATATTACCATCATAAGATTTATCAAAGTTTGTTTCACCACCAACTGTTGGAATTCCTATACAATTACCATATCCACCAATTCCTTTAACCACACCCGAAACAAGGTGTTTTGTTAAAGGTTGATCTGGAGATCCAAATCTCAATGCATTCATAAGAGCTATAGGTCTAGCACCCATTGTGAAGACATCTCTCAAAATTCCGCCAACACCAGTTGCTGATCCTTGGTAAGGTTCTATAAATGAAGGGTGGTTGTGAGACTCTATTTTAAAAACAGCAGCTAAATTTTCTCCTATATCAATTACACCAGCATTTTCTCCAGGCCCTTGAATCACATGACTAGCTTCTGTTGGTAAAGTTTTTAACCATTTTTTTGAGCTTTTATAAGAGCAATGTTCTGAAAACATGGCAGAAAAAATCCCTAATTCTGTTATATTGGGAATTTTATCAATTTTGTCACAAATTAAATTATATTCATCTTTCGTTAAACCCATCTCTAAAGCATCTTCAAGTTTACTTTTCTGTTGAGCTAAATACTCATTTTTATTAATTTTTAAGAGTTCTGATTGTGGTTCCATTATTATTTAACCAATTATTTGTTCAACACAGTTTGTAAGAAATTTTAAACCATCTGTTCCACCGTGTAGATAGTTTATGGCTCTTTCAGGGTGTGGCATCATTCCTAAAACTTTTCCATTTTTTGATAGAATGCCAGCTATGTCTTCTGTTGATCCGTTCGGATTATAATTTTTTTCATTATCTTTTTGTTTAACATATTTTAAAGCAATTCTTCCTTCTTCTTTCAGTTGTTTTAATAAATCTTCAGGAGCAAAATAATTACCTTCATTATGTGCAACTGGAATCTTTAAACATTCACCTATTTTTAAACCAGAGAGAAAAGGGTTTTTAATACAGCTTTGGACTTCTAATGTTGTCTCTCTGCAAGTAAATAAGAGTTTGTTATTTCTTATAAGAGATCCAGGGAGTATTTTAGCTTCAATTAAAATTTGAAAACCATTACATACACCTAATACTGTGCCACCTCGACTTATATGGTTTTTAATTGAAGTTATTACTGGAGATCTGGCAGCTAAAGCGCCGCATCTAAGGTAATCTCCAAAGGTAAATCCACCTGGGATAACAATTAAATCTAAATTAGGAATATCATATTCTTTATGCCAAATTTTGATTGGAGTTTTCCCTGTGATTTTCCTGAGTGCAACAATCATGTCTCTATCACAATTAGAACCTGGAAATATTACAACACCTGTACGCAAAAGTTTTTAATCCTTTAAAATATTGATTTCATAATTTTCAATAACGGTGTTTACTAATAACTCTTCGCACATCTTCTTAGCTTGTTTAAGAACTTCAGTTTCATTATTTTGATCCAAATTTAAAATAATTTGTTTGCCAGTCCTTACATCACTACAATGTTCAAAACCCAAGTTATTTAAAGAAGACTTTATAGCTTGTCCTTCTGGATCTAAAACACCTTCTTTACGAGATACATTTACAATAACTTTCATAATAACTCTCTTTATTTTACTATTTCAGGTTTAGCGCTAGAGTAATTTTTTTTCTCAGGAATAATACCTAATCTATTTGCAACTTCTTGATATGCCTCTTTTAACCCACCTAATTCTTGCCTAAACAAATCTTTATCCATTTTCTTATTAGTTTTAATGTCCCATAATCTGCAGTTGTCTGGGCTTATTTCGTCAGCTAATAGTAAAATTGAATTGCCATCTTCAGAATAATATCTTCCAAACTCAATTTTAAAATCTACAAGTTTAAGACCTATTCCAAAAAATAGGCCTCTTAAAAAATCATTAATCCTAAGACCGTATTCTTGCATTTCCTCTAATTCATTTCTAGTGCTCCACTGAAAGTTAAGTATATGATCTTCGTTTATAAGTGGATCACCCAATTCATCTTTTTTTAAATAATGTTCAATTAGGGGTCTTGAAAAAACATTACCTTCTTTTAAACCAAGTCTTTTTACAATGGATCCAGCAGCAATGTTTCTAACAACAAATTCTACAGGTATTATTTCAACTTTTCTTACAAGTTGTTCTCTCATATTTAACTTTTTGATATAATGAGTTGGTATTCCAATCTCATTTAATTTTTGCATCAAGTAGTCAGAAATAGAATTATTTAAAACTCCTTTACCATTAATTATGGAATGTTTTTCAGCATTATTTGCAGTGGCATCATCTTTAAAATATTGTATAACTGTATCTAAGGTAGGGCCTTCAAAGATGGTTTTAGCTTTCCCATCATATAAAATTTTCTTTTTAGACATAGATTAATTATCCTCTAGTCAAAAACTCTGTCAAATATATGATTAACATGAACAAAATGTTGATTTAAATTGAACAATTCATCTATTTCTTTTTCACTAAGGTATTTAATCACCTTTTTATCATTTTTTAACAAGTTTTTGTATACATCTTTTCTTTTATGTTCTGGCGTTTTCCAAACTTTCATGGCATTTTCTTGAACCATTTCATAGGCATCTTCTCTGCCAGCACCTTTCTGGGTTAATGCAAGTAATACTTGTTGTGAATGAACAAGACCACCAAGTTTTTCTAAATTTGTTAACATTGTGTCAGGATAAATAAGCAAATTTTCAATTACATTATTTAATCTATGTAAAGCAAAGTCTAAAGTTATTGTTGCATCGGGAGCAATCATCCTTTCTACGGATGAATGTGAAATATCCCGCTCATGCCACAATGTAACATTTTCTAAAGCTGGTATAACAGAAGATCTAACTAATCTTGCAAGTCCAGTTAGATTTTCTGTAAGCACAGGATTTCTCTTATGTGGCATTGCACTTGATCCTTTTTGACCTTGAGAAAAATATTCTTCTGCTTCCCTCACTTCAGTTCTTTGCATATGTCTTATTTCTGTTGCTAAGCGTTCAACACTAGATGCAATTATTGCCAGGGTTGAAAAGAACATTGCATGTCTGTCTCTTGGAATAATTTGTGTTGAAATATCTTCAGGTACTAAATCCATTTTTTTAGATACGTAATTTTCTACAAATGGGTCAATATGAGCAAAAGTTCCAACTGCTCCTGATATAGCGCATGTACTAATTTCTTTTTTGGCTTCAATTAATCTTTTTTTATTACGTTTGAATTCAGCGTAGTAGCCGGCGAGTTTCAAGCCAAATGTAATTGGTTCTGCATGAATACCATGAGATCTTCCAATTGTAATAGTATGTTTATGTTCGAAAGAACGTTTTTTTAATGTTTCAAGTAATTGATTAATATCATTTAATAAAATATCAGATGAGTTTCTTAATTGTATAGAAAGAGTAGTATCCAATATATCAGAAGATGTCATGCCCTGATGAATAAACCTTGCATCTTCTCCAATATATTCTGCCAGGTTTGTTAAAAATGCAATTACATCATGTTTAGTTGTTTTTTCAATTTCATCAATTTTATTAATATCAAACTTCCCTTTTTCCCAAATTATTTCTGCAGATTTTTTTGGTATTACACCTAATTTTGCTTGAGCATCACAAGCATGAGCTTCAAGTTGGAACCAAATATTAAATTTCTCTTCTTGAGACCAAATTTTAACCATCTCTTTTCTTGAATATCTTTCAATCATCTCAAAACCTAAATCATTTTTTTAGAAAGTTTATATTTTTTCTTTTGATCTATTTTCTTATACTGGATAAATATACTTATATACATATATATATTTTGTTTTTAATTTTAATACGAGAATAAAATGATTATCGGAACACTTTTAAAAAATGCGGTAAAAATTTTAGCAACTAATCCAGCAGCAAGAAAAAAAGCAGGAGAGTTAGCTTTAAAAGGTTATCAAAAAGCTAAACCAATTATCAAAGAAACTTCAAAATCTCTAAAAAAAACAATAAAAGAAAATTTAAAGAAATAAACACAAAAAATTAATTTTTAAATTGGGTAATCTGGTTGAGTATAGCCTTTAGGAGAATTTGTAAAAACTTCATATCCATTTGATGTCACCCCTATACTGTGTTCAAATTGAGCTGATAAACTCTTGTCACGAGTAACTGCTGTCCAACCATCAGATAGAATTTTGACATCATATTTCCCTGAATTAATCATAGGTTCAATGGTAAAAATCATACCTTCTTCAAGAACATCTCCAGTATTTGGCTGTCCATAATGTAAGATTGTTGGTGGTGCGTGGAAGACTTTTCCAAGACCATGGCCTGTAAAATCCCTTACAACTGATAATCCATTTTTTTCAGCATGAGTTTGAATTGCATGACCAATATCACCTGTAGTACTTCCAGGTTTGACCGTTTCAATTCCTAACCAAAGGCACTCATAAGTTACTTTAGTCAAAAATTTTGCTTTCCTAGATGGCTCTCCCACAAAATACATTCTGCTTGTATCACCATACCATCCATCAAGTATTACAGTTACATCAATGTTAAGAATGTCTCCTTCATCAAGAATTTTGTCTCCAGGTATGCCATGACAAACAACGTGATTTACAGAAATACAAGTGGATTTAGGGAATCCTCTATAATTTAACGGTGCTGGTATAGCGTCATTTTTTAAAATATAATCATGACATAAATCATTTAGATACCCAGTTGAGACACCACTTTTAACATATGATGTTATATAGTCTAAAACATCAGCTGCTAATTTACCTGCAGCATGCATTTTTAAAAATGCTTCTTTGTTATGTAAATCTATATCTTTTTTCATTTCAACTAGTAATTTGTTTTATATATAATTCTCATGAATTGTAATATATGATTATAAATATCTACGTACAATATTAATTTTTATTAAGGATTTTTTTTATGGTGGCCTCAGCAGGTATAATAATTATTGGTGATGAAATTTTATCTGGAAGAACAAAAGATTCCAATATTAATTGGATTGCATGTGAATTAGACAATTTAGGTATAAGGTTAAAGGAGGCAAGAATTATTCCTGATGAATCAAGCACAATTATTAAAACAATTAAATGTTTTACAAATAAATATACATATGTTTTTTCTTGTGGGGGAATTGGTCCAACCCATGATGATATTACCACAGAATGTGTTGCTAAAGCTTTCAATCAAAAGTTATATAAAGACTCAGAAGCTATGAGAAGATTAAAATTACATTATAAGGGTACAAACATTGAGTTTAATGAGGCTCGTCAAAAAATGGCAATTTTACCAACAAATTCTGAGTTAATAGATAATCCAGTCTCTGCCGCACCTGGCTATAGAATTGAAAATCTTTTTGTTTTTGCGGGTGTTCCAAAAATAATGCAGGGAATGTTTAATTCAATTTTGAGTGATTTAAAAGGTGGCAAGAAACTTAAATCAAAAACTGTGTCAAGCAATATTGGTGAAGGTCTAATAGCAAAAGACTTAGAAAAAATAGAAAATAAATTTTTAAACGTGAAAATTGGATCATATCCATATTTTAAACCAGGGAGTTTTGGAACATCTATTGTATTAAGATCAGAAGATGAAATATCATTAAAAAAAGCTTCTGAAGCAATTTTAGAAATAGTAATAAAATTAGGTGGTAAAGGAAAAATTTTTGATGGTAATGAGATTGACGATAGATCCTTATAATTATTTAGAATTAGGAACTGAACCACTTAAAATTTTATTTTTTTGAGTAATTTTATTTTTCATTATATTTATTAAAAGTACTCCTGATATAAATCCACCAATATGTGCAGCATATGCAACCCCACCTGAATTTAAGTCAGTTCCATTAAAACTAATAAATTGAATTATTATCCATCCTCCAAGAACAATGAAAGCTCTTATCCTAATTACTTTTACAAAAACTATAAACCAGAATAAGACTTTTATATTTGCCTTTGGGTATAAAACTAAATATCCTCCAAGTATTCCAGCAATTGCTCCTGACGCACCAATCATTGGTATTGTTGATGTAGGATCAATTATAGCTTGAGTGAGGGCAGCAACAATACCAGTAAGCAAATAAAAAAATATAAATTTTAATTTTCCTAATCTTTCTTCAATATTATCTCCAAAAATATGAAGATAGGTCATATTGCCAATTATATGCATCCAACCACCATGTAAAAACATGGAAGTAAATATTGATAAAAAAGGGGGTATGAATTTGAGGGATCCAGATAACTCAGAATATCCAAATAAAATGGCTGGAATCATCCCAAAACTTAAAAAAGTCTGTTCTGTTATATGTGCAGGATCAAAAATTTGGTTAAGAAAAATCAATGAACAAGTGACTATTATTAGCCATGAAATAATTGGTTTATTGTTAGTAGGATTTTCATCTGCAAATGGAAAAAAAAACATTTAAAATTCAATATTATCAATTAGTCTAGTATTATTTATTGTAACAGATCCTAGAAATATTTTTTTACCTATATAATTATTTTTTGAAATTATATTAAGTTCGCTATCTCTCAATTCAAAATAATCAGGCATTAGATCTTTAGACACTAAAAATGAATTGGCGTTATCTAATATTTCATTCAACTTTTCTCTTTTCTGATAAGAAGTCACACTATTTTGAAGACACTTAAATAAGTTAGCAGCGAGTTCTAATTCTTTTTCAGACAAATAATTATTTCTTGAAGAAAGGGCAACACCATTTTTTGATCTTATTATTGGAGCTTTTATAAGAGATATTTGAGGGTGCAATGATTTAGCCATTTTTTTTATTAAAATTTGTTGTTGATAATCTTTTGCACCAAAAACAGCTACATCTGGATTAATTAATTCAAATAACCTATTAACTACAGTCAATACTCCATTAAAATGTCCAGGTCTAATTTTACCACAAAGCTCAGACCCAAGACTTCCAGAATCTAAACTTGTAACTTTTTCGGTTTTTGAAAATACTTCTTCACCATTTCTAGGAATAAATAAAATATCACAATGTTCTTTTTTTAATTTTTCAATATCTAATTTTTCAGTTCTAGGATATTTTTTAAAGTCCTCATTCTTACCAAATTGAAGAGGATTAACAAATATTGTTGTAATTGTTTTTGATGCTTTTAGTTTAGCTAATTTTATTAAAGATAAATGTCCATCATGTAAATTGCCCATAGTTGGAATTAATGCTAATTTACCTGGCTTTTTAGAAAATTCTTCGAGGATTTTATATAGTTCTTCTCTTGTACGAGTAATAACCATTAATATAATGACCTATATGATTTGTTTGAAATCAAAAACAAATTATATGGTACGAGCGGGGGGACTTGAACCCCCACGTCCTTTTCGGACTCTGGATTTTAAGTCCAGTGCGTCTACCATTCCGCCACGCTCGCAAAACCATATATTTGTTGTGTAACTTAGCTTTTTGGCTAAGGCAAGTTTTTTATAGATTTAAATAATTATTTTTATATAGTTTGAGTTATTAATTTGGAGAACGATATGGTTGAAAAAAAATTAGGCAGTAAGATTGAAGGTGAAGAATATTTAGTTCTTCATGAATTTGCTAAAAAAGCTAAAGCAAAACTTTCAAAAGAAACTTGGGATTATCTAATCGGAGCTGCCGAAACTGAAACAACCTTTAAAAGAAACAGATTTGCTCTTGACAGTTTAGCATTTAGACCAAGGGTATTAAGAGATGTTGAAAATGTTAATATATCAACTAACTTAGTTGGTCATCCGTTAAGAATGCCAGTAATTCTTGCACCTATAGGTTCGATGCAAGATTTTGTTGACGGAGCAGGAATTGCTCCAACGATTGCAGCATCTAAATTTGGTATATTGCACATGATTAGCTCTACTTGTATGCCAGGATTAAAAGAAGTTGCGAAAAGCGTTAATTATCCAAAACTATTTCAATTATATGTAAGAGGTGATCAAAATTGGGTTGATGATCAGATCAAAAGTGCTATTGACTGTAATTATGCAGGAATATGTTTAACAGTCGATTTAGATGCTTATGGAAGAAGAGAGAGAGATCTTGCCAAAAGATATAGGACAACATCAAGACAAAGTGCAAGTGGTTTTGAGTATCAAATGCGATTTTCATGGAAAGATATTGATAGGATTAAATCTTATTGTGATTTGCCAATTATAATAAAAGGTATAGCTACTAAAGAGGATGCTTTATTGGCAATAAAACATGGTGTTGAAATAATTTATGTTTCTAATCATGGCGGAAGACAATTAGATTTTGGAGTTGGTGGTTTGAATGTTTTGCCAGAAATTGTTGAGGTGGTTGAAAATAAAGCAAAGATCATTTTTGATGGAGGTATAATGCGAGGTACAGATGTTTTAAAAGCAATTGCATTAGGAGCAGATTGTGTAGGCATAGGAAGGCTTCAGGGGTTTGCTGCTGCTGCTGGAGGATCTAAAGCTATTTTTCGAATGCTTGAATTACTAGAAACAGAAATTTTGACAGGCTTAAGATTGCTAGGATTAAACTCATTGTTAGAACTTGATAAAAGTTATTTAAGCAAAGATTATGCATTTGATTCCAAAAATGTATTAAGTGCTTTCCCATTGATTGATGAGGGATATTAAGAAATTTTTGTGATTATTTCTTGAAATCTTTTTAGAAATCTTTTTTCGACATCATTGGCTGACAGTGCAACTATTTTTTGATGTTTGGAAATCAAATTTGGCCTTTTAATTATTAGTGAGGCTTCTTTTTCTTTATAACCAGCTAAGTCAACAGCTTCAAACCAAGCAAGAGCTTTGTCAATTTTTTTTATTTTAGATTCAATATTTTTAGGTAGTAAAGGTGGCAATCCAAACCTAAGATAAATAGCTTTCATTAAATTATCTTCAACAAATCGATAACTGTTATTTAGAGCATATTTAAATGGTGTGATTAAATCACCTATCACATACTCTGGTGCATCATGAAGCAGAGCTGCTAAATTCCATTTTTTATCTAAGCTTGAATATTCAATGTTGAAGAGTTCTTCAACCAATATAGAATGTTGAGCAACCGAATAAGGGTAATTACCAGTTGTTTGTCCATTCCATCTTGTTACCCTTGAAAGCCCTAATGCGATATCTTCAATTTCTATATCAAATGGTGAAGGAGATAAAATATCAAGCTTTCTACCCGATAACATTCTCTGCCAAGCTCTTTGATTGATTTTTTTTAAAGGTTTAATGTTTTTGTTTTGCATTCAAAAAAATATATTGATTTATTATTCATTAAATATAAAAGAGAAAAAAAAATTGTTAAGGTTTAATTTTGGATTTTTATCAAGCACAAAACAAGTATAGGCAAAAACAGTTTAGATCAATATTAAATTATATTTTTAAACTTATTGTAATTATTATAGCTGTTTTTATTGGTTGGTGGCTTGGAAACCGTGATAAATTGGTTCTAATTCAAGAAAATGAAAAAATAATTAATGATTTTAATGACCAAAAAATTGAATTAGACAGAAAATTAACTGACATAAGATTGAAGCTTAAGGAGGCTAACCTTGCACTCAATACTCAAAACATAAGGAATAAAGACACTGACTTTGGTAGAGATGCCAAAAATATTCTTGCATCAAATTTAGCTAAAGGTGTTCCTGAAAATGAAATAATCGATGCTCTGAGATTACTTGGTTATAACAAAACTTGTAACAAATTTGATTATAAAGAGTTAGCAGTTTCAACACAATCATTTATACCACCTGAAAATACTTTATTATTATTATCTGGTGGATTAAAAATTAAAGTTGAAGGTAATATATCTGACACAGCAACTGATAATCCTTATTTTGACCCATCTCAACCAATTAGAGTAATACTTATTTATTTAGGTAATAATGACATAACTGAGGGTTATCTGCCAATTACAAGAAACATTATGGCTGGAAAATTTTCTGTAAAAATCAAAATATTGAAAGCAAAGGTAAAAGGAGCTGTTATAGTTCAATATCAAAATTGTAAAATTTAATTTATTAGCAATGTGAATAATTTGAAAATTAATAAAAAAGAACAAAAAACTGCTATTGTTACTGGTGCGAGTGAGGGAATTGGTGCTGCCTTTTCTAAATTATTAATTAATAAAGGTTGGAAAGTAATTGGTATTAGTCGCAGTTCCAGTAAATTGAGAGCAATGAGTCGAAAATTGCCATCAAATAAACAGTTATTTAAATATTTTTCATGTGATGTTCAAGATCTTAAAAAATTGAAAAATATAGCAAAAGAAGTTCAAGCACCTGACTTACTTTTTTTGAATGCCGGTATATATTCTCCAGTGAATGCATCTGAAATAAATCTAGATCTTTATAAAAAACATATAAATATAAATTATCTTGGTGTCTTAAACAGTTATGAAGCATTTTTACCAGGTCTTATTAAAAAACAAAATAGTCACATAATTATTATGTCTAGTGTGTCTGGGTGGATTGGTTTGCCTAAAGCTGCTGCATATGGACCGACAAAAGCAGCTTTAAGGTCATTTGCTCAGTCAGCTCGTTATGATTTAAATCCTAAAGGTATAAAAGTACAATTATGCAGCCCAGGCTTTGTCGAAACAAAAGCAACCTCAATAAATGATTTTTACATGCCAGGTTTGATGAATGTAAACAAAGCTGCTAATTTAATATACAAATATATGAGTTCAAATAAATTTGAATTTTCCTTCCCATTATCATTTTCTATTTTTATGAAGATTTTTAGTTATCTACCTGATAAAATTTCTTCATATTTAATTAAAAAATTTATAATATAAAATTTTGTAATGGAAAAAAGTATAGTAAAAAATTATATTAGTTTATTTAGTGTTCTTTCCCCTGATAATATTAATGAATTCGATAATCTAATATCCAAAAATATAATTTTTGTAGATCCATTTAATAATATTAAAGGAATAAATGCTTTTAAAAACATCTTTTATCATATGTTTGAAAATGTTAAAGAGCCTAAGTTTTTTATTCTTGACTATTCAATTAATAAACAAAGAGTATTTTTGAAATGGAAAATGACTTTCTTTGCATTTAAGTCTTTACAGACTATTGAAGGTATGAGTGAATTGATATTGAATGACGATGGAAAAGTGGTTTCTCATATTGATTATTGGGATTCCTTAAATGGTATCTTCATAAAAATTCCATTTATTGGTTATTTTTACAAAATAAGCTTATTTTTGTTTAAATCAAAATCTTAATTAAATTTTAATTTTATTTGCTTTAAGTCAATATTTTTAGATAAAAAACCGCCTTCACAATATGATAAATAATAATTCCACATTAACTTAAAAGTTTCGTCAAATCCAAGCTCTTCAATTTTTTTCCAATTTTTATTAAAACTTTTATTCCAAATATTTAATGTTTTTGCGTAATCATTAGAAAAACTATTTACGCTATCAATATTAAAGTTATTTTTAGTTACAACATTTGTAAGTATTTTAAAAGATGGTAACATTCCCCCAGGAAAAATATATTTTTGTATAAAGTCTGGGTTATTTTTATAAACTTCATATATTTTATCATCAATTGTAATTAATTGAAGTCCAACATATCCATCAGGTTTCAAAATACTTCTTATTTTACTAAAAAATTTGTTCCAATATTCTTTTCCTACGGCTTCAAACATTTCAATTGACAATACTTTATCAAATTTGCCGTCAATATTTCGATAATCGCAATATCTTATATCAATTTTGTTTTCTAGATTTGCATTAAAAATTCTTTTTTTTGCAAAATTGTATTGCTCTTTTGAAATTGTAATTGCTGTTATTTTGCAGTCATACTCTCTACCTAGAAATTCAGAAAAACCACCCCAACCACAACCAATTTCTAAAATATTGTCACCATCTTTAACTGATACTAGTTGTGCAAGTTTTTTATATTTATTTGTTTGAGCGATCTCTAGATTATCAGTTGGTTTTGAAAAAATCGCAGAAGAGTATGTCATTGATTTATCTAACCAATAACTATAAAATTTATTCCCTAAATCATAGTGATAAGAAATGTTTTTCTTTGCTTGATCTTTACTATTTTTATTTTTGGAATGTGAAAACTTATTTAAAAAATATTTAAGTATAGAAATTTGGAAAGTGTCTTCAGCTTCATCATTATTTAGGGCAAAATAATGCATTAAGGTTGTTAAGTTTGAAGATGTTAATCTTTTGGCCATATATAATTCTGCAAATTTAACAGAACCACCATTTATAATTTCTTTAACAACCTTATCATCAGCAATTTTTAAATTTGCAATAGGTCCAGCTTTGCTTGCAGAGATCTTTTCAACTTTTCCGTTTGGCCATTCAATTTCAATTGACCCGTAAGAAAAATTTCTTATGCCACTTAATAATAAATTATTCCAAAAATTCATTAATTATATAACCTATTAAAATTAAATTAATCTTTTGACACTTCAATTCCAAATGAATGTTTGATTTTTTCACCAGGAGGGATTTTGTAGAGACATACTCTTTTAAACCAGAGAATTAATGCTTGTAAATGAATATTTATCCAAATTTTACCTGGATATATAGAACATTTTAAAAATGCCTTTAAAATATTCAAATTATTAAATTTAATTTCTTGCAATTTCATCGTAGCTACAAATACTTTTTTATTCTGTAAGGTATATTCTACTGAAATCATAATCCTATCATGGACGTAGTTTGCAAATAAATTATAACTTCCCTTTTTAGGATAAAATGGTGATACAAATAGTTTCTTAGTTGTTTTTTGAGTAAATTTTCTTTGATTTATATTTCGTAAAATATAATGGTGCATATCTCCAAAAGTGTTTCTGACTTCAAAAATTGAATGCATTAGCAATCCTTTTTTATCATAACAAAAATAAACTGAAAGTGGGTTAAAGCCAAAACTTAAAACTTTTGGAAAAGTTAACAATTTTATATTATGAATTTCCTCATTATCTTTCGTTTTTTCGTTACATAAATTTTTAATAAATTTATAAAGATCATTAGATGTAGAAAATTCACACTGGCTTCCATGTTTCGAGGCACTCCAAGTAAGTAGATTGAATTTTTTTAGAGAAAACAATGAAGGGTAATTGGGTATTTTTTGTTGAGATTTATTTTTTAAGTCAATTAATACTGCGTTTGATTTATTTTTAAAGAAATGATTTTTGTTACCATTTCTTTGATGAGTTATATTTGCTTCAAAAAATTTTATATCACCTGTGATAGGTTCATTATGATCTCTAATTATTTTTCTATCCATGGCACTTTTATGTCAAAATATTTTGAAATTTCTATAGCTGATAATATTCCATCTTCGTGGAAACCGTAACCTAACCAAGCACCTGCAAAGTAAATATTATCTTTTCCTTGAAATTTATCAATACGCTTTTGAGCTTCATTTGTACTATTATTAAAAATAGGATGTTCATACACAATTTTTTTATGAACTAGAGATTTATTTGGTATTTTAAACGGATTCAAACTAACAAATACATTTAATGAGGTGTTCAAATCTTGTAGTTTATTCATCCAATAAGTTGTTGAGGACTTTTCATTTTTATTAGATAGATAATTCCAGCTAGACCAGGTTTTGAGATTTCTTGGCATCATTGAAGGGTCTGAGTGTAAAAACACTGTGTTTTTCTGATATCGAAATTTACTTAAAATTTCTTTAGTTTTTTTATCTAAATCTTTTATTAATTTCAATGTTTGATCAGGGTGAGTGGCCATTATTATTTTATCAAAAGTTTCATAACTATGATTATATTCAATTTTAATTTTTTTTCTTTTTGAAGTTATAGAAGAAATTTTTGTATTTAATAAAAGTTTATTATTTTTATTCTGTTCAAGTGTTTTGATCACTTTTTTTACGTATTGTACAGAACCTCCTTTAACTGTTCGCCATTTAGGTCTAATGAAAAAGTTAATTAACTGATGATTCTTAAAAAAAGTAAGTAAATTTTTGGCTGGAAATGTTAATATTTTTTTTTCTGGACAAGACCAAATTGCAGACGACATTGGTATTAAATGATCATTTGCAAATTCATCACTAAAGTTACATCTACTTAAGTAGTCTTTTAAATTTTCATTTTCTTTAACATGAAAAGCATATTTATAACCAAAGATAAAAAATCTTATAATATCTTTTAACATTTTATAAAATTTTAAGTTAAAATAATTCTTTTTTTGTGCAAACATTCCTTTAAGGGAACCTGAATATTCTAATTCTCCATCTCTTGCAGAAACTGCAAACGACATATCTGATTTAATAGTTTCAACATTAAGATGTTTTAAAAACCCAACTAAGTTTGGATAATTTAATTTATTGAATACAATGAACCCAGTATCAACATTAATAGTTGTATTTTCTCTATTTATTTGAACAGTATTAGCATGCCCACCATATCTTTTATCTATTTCAAATATTGTTATTTGGTGTTTTTGAGACAATAGTAAAGCAGCTGATAGTCCTGATATCCCAGAACCAATAATAGCAATTTTCATTTATTTAGGACTCTATTCTAATTTTGTTTTAATTTCTTCAATCCAGTTCTTGGAGTGCATTTATCTGAAAACATCTGTTCAAACATTGATTCTTTACAATTTAAATGGTCAGGCATTTTCATACCTGACTGTTCTCTATAAATTGAAGCAATTACCAATACCGAAATTAATACTGCTAATATCCACATGTTTCTAGACATTTTGTTCCCTTATATAATTACCAATTATAGATATAATTTGGTAAGTTTTTTGTTTTAACCTTCTCTTCATTTGTTACCTTATTCTTCACACTATTACCACTTTTTACAATTTCTTCGTTATTTCCGCATACTAATGGATGCCAATTTGGTAATTGACCGCCCTGATCAAGAATTTTATAAGCACAAGTTTCTGGCATCCATTTTAGATTTTTTAAGTTTTTAGGAGATAAAATTTTACAGTCTGGCACTAAAGCTTTTCTGTTTAAATAATCTTTACATAGTGCAGTTTTTTCGCATAAAAGCTTGCAAGATACATTTGTATAATAAATTTCTTGTGTATCAAAATCTTCAAGTTTAACTACACAACATTTCCCACATCTATCGCATAATGATTCCCATTCACTAGGAGTCATATCTTTTAATGACTTAGTTTTCCAAAACATTGTTAAAAATCACATAAATATTATATTTTATTAAATAAATTTAATAAATTTCTTTTAATTGTTAAAGATATAAAATGAAAAATATTTTAAAAAAATCATATCTTTCAATTTCTTCTGAATTAGGCGTTTATTCAAACTTATATAAAGATATTTATTTTGATAAAAAACATGGAATAAAAGAAACTCAGCATAATTTTATTAAAGCAAACAATTTAGCTTCGCGTTTTAAAAATTCTAATAAATTCATAATTTCTGAATTAGGATTTGGTACAGGTTTAAGTTTTCTAATGACTTTGAAGCTATGGAAAGAAACTAAAAAACCAAATGCTAAATTAATTTATATTAGTTTTGAAAGCGCTCCATTAACAAAAATTGAGTTAAATAATGTATATAAAAAAGTATGCGGAGTAAAAATACTTTTTAATCAATTAATAAAAAAATTACCAATCTTATATCAGTCAACACATAGAATTTTTTTTGATTCAGAAAATGTTGAATTAATTTTAATTTATGACGACTTCAACAGTTTAAAAAATTTTAAATTTAAAGCTGATGCATGGTTTTTAGATGGTTTTGCTCCCAAAAAGAATAAATCTGCTTGGAATTCAAAACTTTTTGAACAAATTTATTTATCTACAAAATTTAAAGGAACTTTTAGTACATTTACTTCTGCAGGGCACGTGAGAAGAGGATTGTCTAATTCAGGATTTTCTGTATCAAAAGTAGTTGGTTTTGGAAATAAAAAAGAAAGTTTAATTGGGATAAAGAAACCTCCATCAAATAAAATTAATAAAGTATCAAATTCTAAAGAATATATAGGACCAGTAGCTATAATAGGATCTGGTATTTCAGGTGCTTCCTTAGCTTATTCATTAAGAAAAAGAAATATAGAATGTTTTGTAGTAGATAAATCTTCTAAATATGCAAGTGGAGCAAGTGGAAATAAGTTGGCACTTCAAATGCCAAAATTAACATTGGATAATTCTCCTTATGGATTACTTTCTTTGGAGGCTTTTACTTATTCAAGAAATCTTGCTAAAAATCTTAATTCAATTCCTCCGTCTGATGGGCTTATTGTTTTACCTTCAAGGGAAAGAGATCAAGTTAAATATTTAAAACTTTTACAAAATAATTGGCCACTAGATTTGATTTCAAATAAAGTAGACAACGCTGAGTTCCTTGAAAATATAAATTATGTATACATGAAATCATCTGGAATATTGGATAATAAAAAATTTATAAAAAATTTAATTAAAGGTGTTAAATTTGTAGCAAATTTTGATGTTAAAAAAGTTATTAATACTAAAGACAAACTTAAATTATTAATTGATGATAAAGGTAATAGTTTAAAAGCTAAAACTGTAATTTGGGCAAATGGTTACGAGATGAAAAATCTAAGTAATAATGTGCCTATCAATTCAATTTCTGGACAAGTAACTTATTTAAAAGAAAATAAAGCATATAATAATTTTAAATTAAATTTTAGTTACGGTCATCATTTCTCACAGGCTTTTGGAGGTTATCATCAAATAGGATCTTCATTCAACAGAAATGAAGATAAAAATTATAAAGAAATAGATCAAATTAATAATTTAAATTCTATTCCAGAATTTTTAAAAAAAATATTTAAAGATTTTAAAAGTGAATCAAAATATAGAGTTAGCATAAGAGCAAGCACAAAAGATAGAATGCCATTTTTTTGTAGTTTGGAAACTGTAATAAACAAGAATATAAAAAACGAATACTTATTAGGAGGCATGGGATCTTGGGGGTTTGTTTATGCTCCTTTATATGCTGAATTTTTAATTAAAAGTCTTTTAAATGAACCTCTTGTAATTAATTCTAATATAGAGCGTTTATTAGGAGTTAATAGACTTTTATAATTTTATTCAGCTGCCTCTCTTTGAGAGTATCCAAAGTTATTAAATATTTCAGAAAATATTTTTTGCAAATCATCAATCTTATGTATTTTAAGATTTGTTTCGTCCATATATAATGATCTATTAATTTCTATTTGAATTGTTTCAATGCCTACTAATGGATTACCATAATGCCTAGTTATATAACCACCTGCGTATGGGTTGTTGATTTCAACCTTAAGACCAAATTTTTCAAAACGGTTTCTAATTTTATAAATTAAATTTTCAGATGAGCTTTTACCAAAATTATTTCCTAAAACAATATCTGGTTTAATTTTAAAATGTTTTAAAGCTCTAGAGGGCATAGTGTGAAGATCAAAATGATAACAAAAACCAAATTTTTTTAATAAAAACTCTAATTGCATTGATAAAGATTTATGAAAGGGATCATAATATTCTTCCAGCATTTTTTTTGAATATGAAACTGATAACTTTTTTTTAAAAATTGATTTATTAGAAATAATTTTAGGGAAAACACCTAAACCATATGAAAGCATTTTTTTTTCATCTGGTTGGCCAATAATTGCAATTCCATTAAACATATCATTATCTATTGATTTTCTAGATCTATTTAAATCCACCACAGCTCTAGAACATTTTGCAATTAAAAAATCTACATTTTCTTTTTTTATCAATTTTAATATTTTATCAGATTGATAATCTTCAATTTTTCTTATTTTATCTAAGTCTAATTTTATATATTTTTTAAAAAGTTCTGGGTAAAAACTTCCTGCATGAGGTACCGTTATTAAAACTGGATTTTTGGGGTCGTTTCTAATATTGTAAGTTATCATATAATTTCTATAGTTTATTTCGTTTATTAGTTCAAATTCAAAAGTGTACTAAATTATGTGTATTTAAAATTTTTATTTGAAAGATTTTCTATGAGATATTTTGATATTCAATCACCTGCACTTGATGCAACCAGACTTATGTTCAAAGAATTAGAAAGTGATAAGAGAACTTCTAAAATTGACTTGGGAATAGGTATATATAGAGATGAAAGAGGTGAGGCGCCTGTCTTTAAAGCAGTTAAAAAAGCTGAAACTTTATTGTTACAAAACGAAGTTTCTAAATCATATAAAACACCTGCTGGAAACTCTGAATACTGTAAAAAAATTTTAAAATTAGTTTTAGGAAAAGATATTCTTAATGAAAGAAACAACAAAATTGGCGCAATACAAATTCCTGGTGCAGGCTCTGGTTTAAGAATTGCTGGAGAACTTATTAAAAGTAAATTAAAAAATAATCTAATATCTATCCCTAATCCGACATGGGGACAACAAACTTTTATGTTTCAAAAATCTGGTCTAAAAATCACAAAACATAATTATTACGATAACACAAACAATTTCTTAAATTTTGAAGATATGATTTTAGATTTAAAGAAATTAAAGTCGGGTGATGCATTATTATTACATGGATGTTGTCATAATCCAACTGGAGCTGACTTGAATATTGATCAATGGGAAGAGGTTGGTGAAATATGTAAAAAAAATGGAATTGTTCCATTTATAGATTTGGTTTACCAGGGTTTGGGTAAAGGCATTGATGAAGATGTTCTAGGTATTAGAAAATTAGTTAAAATTGTACCTGAAGTAATAATAACTATTTCATCTAGTAAAACTTTTGGTGTTTACAGAGACCGTTGTGGTCTGATTGCAGTTATTACTGACTCCAATCAAGTAAAAAGTGAATCTTTGGCAACAATGTTAAGTGAAATTGCTCGTGAGCTTTATTTTCATCCACCAGACCATGCTGCTGAAATAATAAATATTTTACTTGATGATAGTATTTTAAAAAATGAATGGCTTTTAGAAATTAGTAGAATGCAAAAAAGAATAGTTTCTCTAAGAGAAAAATTCTCAAAAAGTTTACAAAACAAATTTCAAACAGATTACTTTAGCTTTTTAAATGTTCAAAATGGTATGTTTTCACTTTTGCCTATTACTAAAGAAGGAATAATGACATTAAGAAAAGAAAATGGAATATACTTAATGCCTGATGGGCGTATTAATATAGCTTCTTTGCCAGAAAATAAAATAGATTTTATAGCATCTAAAATTTGTACTTTAAAAGAATTTAAAAATAGGAAGAGTTAATTTGCGACAAAATCCTACAAATCGAAGTGATTATAATTATTTTTCCAGAATGGGTACTAGGTGGAATGACAATGATATTTATGGTCACTTAAATAACGTAATTTATTATGAGTTATTTGATACTGCAGTTAACAAATGGTTAATAAAGAATAATTTAATAGATATTAAAAAAGGAAATAATATTGGTCTTATAGTTCAATCAGGATGCAATTACTTTTCTTCGTTTGAATATCCAGAAGATATCGACGCAGGAATTAGAGTAACAAAAATTGGAAATAGTTCAGTCAGATATGAGGTGGGTTTATTTAAACTTAATGATGATTTGGCATCTGCAGACGGATTTTTCATTCATGTGTATGTTGATAGAGTTAACAATAAACCAACAATCTTAGATTATGAATTTAAAAAAAAATTAGATACAATTTACGTTGATCTAAATAATTAAAGTTTTTCTATTTTAACAATCTCGTTTTCTTTAATTTTTTCAATATAACTTTTTTCGAAATTACTATCTGCCCAAATATTACAAGGTGAAATTAATCTAATTTCATTTTCTTTTGAAATTGGAGTTTTACCATAACCAATAGCAATTGCTGAACCTCCATTCCAGAATGCTATTTCTCCAAACTCAATTACTGCCCTAGCATCATCTTCTAATTCAATATCAATAGGGGTCTCAAAATAAATCTCTTCCCCCCATTTTTTCACTGTTGAGGTAAAAGGTGATGCGTCATAAATCACATCTGCTGTTGGCGTGTCTCGTAAGTTTAAAATTAGGTTTTTATCTTTGAATTTTAGAACAATTTTTTTCATAAATAATTACTTTTTTTAATTGCTAATATAATAAAATTATAACACAATTTATTTAATTATAAAATGGGACTATAGCTCAGCGGGAGAGCACTTCGTTGACATCGAAGGGGTCACTGGTTCAATCCCAGTTAGTCCCACCATAAAAAAAATTGTTTTTTTTGTCATAATTTTCCTTGTATAACCATGTTAGAAGCAGTTTTGTATGTAACTTTTGTATCTTTAAATCCAGCCTCATTCAGGATAGAGAATAATTTTTGTGGCCCTGCTTGTGCTCCAAGTGCCATGCCAACTTCTTGAGATTTTGATGCTGGGATACATGCAATAGTCGAAAATGAATAATACATTTGTCCAATTAAATTAAAATTATTTTCTGGCAAGTCATCAGCAGTCGGCTCTACAAGCATAATCATTCCATTAGGGTTGAGTTTTGTTTTTGCGTATTGAATAGCCCCAAGTGGATCTCCCATGTCATGAAGACAATCAAAAAAAGCAATTATATCATAATGACCATCATAATTTTTAGCGTTATTAATTCTAAATTCTAAATTACTAAGTTTTCTATTATTATTTTTAGCTTCGGCAATTGACGGTTCATGAGGATCAATACCTACTATTCTTGAATTAGGATATTTTTGTGCTATTAATGAAGAGGAGTAACCATGTCCACATCCAATGTCTGCAAATGTGACACCTTTAGTAAGCATTTCATCTGCACCATCAAGACTTGGAATCCATTTTTTTATTAAAAAAATTGAATATGATGGCTTGAAAAATCTAGCAGACCCAGATAGGCAACATGGATGTAAGTTTCCCCAACCAGTTCCTTTACCATTTTTAAAATTATCTTTTATTATATCTATATTATGAATTGCCCCTACTAAATTTTCAAATCCTCCAATCATTAATGAAATACTATCTTCATCTCCTAAAATTGAAAATTGTTCTGGACTAAGAGAAAATTCCTCTTTTTTATTGTTATAATCTATATATCCAGCTGCTGCCAAAGCAAGCAACCATTCCCTGATATATCTTTTATCCATTTTAATTTGTTCACTGAATTCATCGGACGTACATGGACCTAATTTATTTAAATTTTTAAAAAGGCTAAGTTCATCTCCAATTCGCATCATAGGAATTAATGCCCCAGCTGCCATATCTTGCATTACTTTATATTGTAACTTTCTGGTTTTTTCGATATCAGCCAATTTTTAACTCCTATAAAAACTAAATATTATTTAGTAAATATACTATATTTATGTTTGTAAAATATTATTTGATATTTATAAAATAGCCTTAAATAAAAGCCTGACTAAAATATAAAGTAGTTTGATATAAAATTACATAAACTAATAATAAAAAGTTCATTTCTAAGGAACTTTTCAAAAACATTTCTATATGGGAAATACTATATTACTCTAAAGTTTAATAAAACATTAATTAATTATAATTTTCATATTTGAATGGCATTTAAATTATTTAGATATTATGCCAAATATAATTTAAAAGTTGTATCATAGCAGTTTAGTAAATAGATCAATCAATCTAAAAATATTAATAACCGTGTTTAATTTTAAGGTTATCTGCGCTAGCTTTTGGCTGCATTTGTAAAATATTATTTGGTCTGATTTCACTTAGAAAATCCATCAAAGGCATTTCATCTTTTTTAGGACTTTCCCCAGTAACTATCTGATTAAATCTTTCAATTGATCCATAGCTCTCATTTATATAATATTCGTCAATATTATATTGATTAATTGTTTCAACTACTTTTTTTTCTACAACTGAAATTTTTATAGACATTTTTATCCTCCATTTGAAAAATAGTAATTTAAACAAACCCATTCAAAGCTATCAAGTAAGCCCTGTAAGCTAACTAAGTAGTGACACAATAATAGTCTTTTCTATAAAAATGATTAAAATCTATACAAAAATGACTATTGAAACAACATCACATTAATGCTTAAAATAATCATATGAGTTCATCAGACATAGACCGTAAGATAGCAGTCATATTTGCCACTGACGTAGTTGGCTATAGTAAGCACATG
>CACNEF010000009.1 GCA_902619485.1 uncultured SAR116 cluster alpha proteobacterium | reverse complement strand
GGACTTAATTAAACTAAGCGCTAATGAAGCATTAAAAATGATGGAAGAAGGTTGTCTTTCTTCTGAAGAGTATGTTCAAGCATTTTTAAAACAAATAGAATTACGAGAAAATGAGGTTGGCGCTTGGATTTTTTTAGATCCTAAACTTGCATTAAACCAAGCAAGAGAAGCTGATAAAAGATGGAAAGATAAAACTGCAGGTAAATTAAACGGCCTCCCAATTGGCATTAAAGACATCATCGATACAAAGGATATGCCCACAGAAAACGGATCTTTCTTATGTAAAAACAGAAAACCATCTAAAGATGCTCATTTAGTTAGATTACTGAGAGATGAGGGTGCTGTAATTATGGGTAAATGTGTTACAACCGAGTTTGCTTTATCAGGTCCTGGTAAAACAAAAAACCCAAAAGATTTAGAATGTACCCCAGGTGGCTCTTCGTCGGGTTCTGCTGCTGCTGTGTCAGACTATATGGTACCGTTAGCAATTGGATCACAAACAGGCGGTTCTGTTTTAAGACCCGCATCATTTACAGGTATATTTGGATTTAAACCAACATTTGGAACAATATCTAGATCTGGAATGTCACCAATTTCTCAAAGATTAGACCACCCTGGTATATATGCAAATTGTGTTGAAGACATAGACTTAGTTGCCTCAGTAATTTTATCATATGACAGTAATGATTTAGATATGATTCAAAATTACCAATATAAAAGGACTGTGAGTTTAAATAAGCCAATTAAATTTGGATTTGTTAGAGGGCCTGTTTGGACTTTTGGTGATGAGGATATGAAACATGGAATTGAAGAGTTTGTAAAAAATGTACAACTTGATATTGAAGAGTTAGACCTTGGAAAAGATTTTGATGATGCAGCTAAAGCACACGAAATTATTATGAACGGATCTATTGCTAATTCTTTAATGAATTATTACCAAACTGATAAATCTAATCTTCACCCCTTTACTGTTAAAAGAATCGAAGCAGGAATACCAGTATCAGCAAGTGACTACGTATCAGCAATAGAACAAGCAAAAAAAATGGAACAAATTTTAAAACAATTCTTTCTTAAATATGACGCTATTATTACTCCTGCAGCACCAGGACAAGCACCTCGCGATCTAATGAATACTGGTAATGCAATCTTTAACGGATATTGGACTATGATGGGAGTTCCAGCAATCAGCCTTCCTTTTTTAAAAGGTAAAGATGATTTACCAATAGGCATTCAATTTATTGCAAATTGGAGTGCGGATTTAAAATTATTAGAAATATGTAAGTATATTTTAGAAAAAGAAAAGCTTGCTAACTAGAGAAGTCAGCAAGCTAAATTATTTATATATTTAAAGTAAACCTATTTTCTTCATGTAAGAAAGATTTGACTCTAAAGCCTCTTTTGCGAGTGGGCTTTTTGATGCAGCAGAATTCCACGCCTCAACAGCGATTTGTCTGAACTTTGCTCTCTCACTAACTGGCCAGTCAATGATTGTTAAGTCACCAGCTGCCTTATCTTTTGCAACTTGAGCTCTACCGTCAAGGCCAGCATCTCTCAGCTTAGCTGTCCAAGTCATGTAGGTCCAAACTGTTAGGGCAGTTTGATGTTGTTTACTTAACTTATTAAAAACTTTCTTGTTAATGATAGTTTGTAGGTTCGCCATTGAGTGAATACCAGGGTAAAGTGGGTACTTTGCAATCTTATGAAAACCACTAGCATGATTGTTAATATAAACAGATGCATCAGCGGCATCAACAATACCCTTTTCTAGAGAAGTATAAACCTCAGAGAAAGGAATTGAAGAAGGTGAAGCACCTGCTCTTCTGAAAACATCAGCGGCTAAACCTTCAGGTGATCTAATTTTAACACCTTTAAGATCAGCTACGCCATTGATTGGAACCTTTGAAACAAGAGCTTCCTTTCCGTAAGGACCACAACCTAGAACAAGAATTTTACCTGGTAAAACGCTATCATATATTTTTTGAAGCATTTCTTTTCCACCACCGTGCATACAATATTCTTGATATTGTTTCGGTGTATCATAACCTGCAATCAAGTCCCCCATAATTGCAAAAGCTGGATCTCTTCCTGCAAAGTATGCAATAGCATTGAAATCACCGTCTAAGATACCGTTTGCAACCGCATCAATTGTTTCTCTGTGAGGTACAACAGACTTTGTTGGTAATCCTTCAATTTGTAATTTGCCATCAGTAAGATCTGATAATATTTTTGCCTTTTCACCCATATAAGTGTGAGCCCAGTCACCGGCTTTGGAACTCATTTGAAACTTAAGCTTCTTCGCACTAGCAGCGCCTGTAAAGGTAAGGCCAGCTACGATTAAAGCACTTATTAAATATTTTTTCACTATATTCCTCCTTTTGTGAAAATTAGCTGAAACCATCAGCTATGTAAAACATCATCCATGTAATTAAAACCGCGAAAGCAAATCCAGCAATCCACGCCCAGGGACCGTAAGTATCTACATGATCGCTTCTAACAGGTTTAGCCAAAATTTCCTCCTTGGTTCTTGACATACTAAAATTAATGTCTCTAATAGATACTATTATAGTTCTTAATTCTAAGACAATTGCAAGTTAAAAATTTGTATGGGGGAAATTTAATGGCAGAAACAGTCCAAAAGCAAAGTTTAGACTTGGATAATATGGAAAATTTTGAGACTGGGAAAGATCGTTTTGCCTTTTTTGACCACTTCAGTAAGTTTTCTGGGCTAGCTGTAGCACAACTTTATTTAATATGTGCTGCTGTGACAGGATACGAAGTTATATCAAGATACGTGTTTGATGCCCCTACTCAGTGGGTTTTTGAAGTTGTAATGGTTTTAGCTGCAACAGCATGGATGTTGTCAGCTGCTTACGTAACTTTGCACAAACGTCATATTGGAATAACAGTCTTTTATATAATGGCATCCGATAGAGGTAAATGGTGGCTTGATCTTATTGCATATGTGGTTGGCATAATTGCTCTATGGTTACTAATTGATGATTCAGTCATTCGTGCTCTTGATTCTGTTATGATGCTTGAAAAGGCGGGAAGTGCCTGGAATTCTCCACAGCCAATGATTTTAAAGTCTATGCTTACTATTGGTGCAACGACTTACATAATTCAATTAATGATAAACCTATACAGGCATTTTAGTTCTAACATTGCAAAAAAAATAGTTTTAGGAATTTGTGGTTTGATAATTTTGAGAATCACTTGTGTTATAATAGTCCACTTTATAGGAGAAGAGAGTTTCGCTGGATATATAAACTCCCTCTATGCCGCAGTCGGAAGTCATATTAATCCGCAAGATTACCTTAACATGCAGGATATGAATATAGGTACTGCAAGCATATTAATTGTCGTGTTAATGCTGGTATTGATGATGACAGGTATGCCACTTGGGGTTGTTACCTTATTTGTGTCAGTTCTTAGTGCTCTTTGTTATTTTGGTTATGGAGGACTTTATTTAGTTTCTACTAATGCCTTTGGATTATTAGAAAAATATCCATTAATTGCTGTGCCATTATTTGTGTTAATGGCTTCTATTCTAGAAAGAGCTGGTGTCGCCGAAGATTTATTTGACGCTATGTCAATTTTTGCAGGTAAGTTACGCGGTGGCGTGGCTATTCAAACAATTGCTGTGGCAGTTGTTTTAGCAGCAATGTCAGGTGTTATGGGTGGAGAAATTGTTATGCTTGGCTTAGTTGCCTTGCCTCAATTACTTAGATTAGGTTACGACAGAAAAATGTCTATTGGATTAATTTGTGCGTCTGGGGCATTAGCAACTCTTATTCCGCCGAGTATCATCATGATTATTTATGGCTTATCTGCTCAAGTGGCTATTGGAGATCTTTTTATGGCTGGAGCTGTTCCTGGTTTAATGCTTGCTGGATTATATGCTATTTATGTACTAGCAAGATGTAATATTAACCCAGCAATGGCACCTACGGCAGAAGAAGTAGCAAAAGCAAGAAAAAAAGAAATGAAAATGTCTAAAGATAAACTCTATGCAGTTTTCTTGAGTATCTTTTTGATATTCTGCGTTATGGGTTCAATTTATGGTGGAATTGCATCGGTAACCGAGGCTGCAGCAGTTGGAGTTTTAGGTGCTATTTTTGTTGCTTGGTTTAGAAACTCATACAGTTGGAATTTGTTACAAGTAGCTCTTGCTGGAACAATGTCCACGGTTGGAACAATTATTTGGTTAATTTTAGGAGCTGTAGCATTTGTAGGAATTTACAATCTTATAGGTGGGGCAGATTTTATGAGATCCTTATTTTCAGGATTAGGGTTGCCTGCTATAGGAATAGTTTTTGTAATGATGGGAATTCTAGTTATCCTTGGAACGTTTATGGAGTGGATTGCCATTGCATTTATTACTGTCCCAGTATTTGCTCCTGTTGTTGTTGGAATGGCACCAGAATTAGGATTAGAGCCTGAGTGGGCAGCTGTGTGGTTTGGTGTGTTATTTGTTATGAATATTCAGATTTATTTTCTTTCACCACCATTTGGACCTGCATGTTTTTGGTTAAAATCCGTTGCACCAGCAGATATAACCTTACAAGAAATTTTTGTATCTGTTCTTCCATTTATAGCTCTGCAAATAACGGGGATGTTATTAGTAATGTTTTATCCCGACATTGCTCTTTGGTTTCCAAAATGGCTTGGATCATAAATAGTTATTTATGTAAGGGTAGATTTGCAACCAACCATCTAGAGTCATTTTAGATGATAGGTAAACTAAAAAAGCAAGACCTAAATATGATAACCATTTAAACTTGGTTAATAGCTTAACAATAGCAGTTGCAAACAAAGCCATTATTAATATTGCAAAGGCTATTCCTAAAATTAAAAGGGTTTTATTATCCCTTGCTATTGCCGTAATGGCTATAACGTTATCAAGAGACATTGAAATATCGGCTATTATAATAGTTATCAGTGCTCCCCTAAGGCCTTTTCCAGACACATCTTTTTGGAGCTTTTCTTTTTCTACATCTTTTGATGAAAATTCTTTTATGTCATTGTAAAATTTCCAACAAACCCAAAAAAGTAATAATCCACCTGATAAGAGTAATCCAGGAATGCTTATCAAATAAGAAGCAATAAGAGCAAATAAAACTCTAAGGACGGCAGCTGCCATTAGTCCAATAAAAATTACTTTTTTACGACTTTCTTCTGGAACTGCTGCTGCTGCCATCCCAATTATTAGAGCATTGTCACCAGATAGTACAATGTCAGCAATAATTATTTGAGTTACATCCAATATCCATTCAAGCAAATTTTAATCTCCTAATTTGTCGGATAGTTAACATTGTTTAAATGTTTTATCAATGACGTGATAAATTTAAATTAATTGAATTTATTATATTTTAGGATTGATATGAAAGTATAAATGACTACTATCTCCTGATACGAAGGTAATAAAAATGAATAAAGACTATAATTATATCATAGTTGGTGCCGGTTCCGCTGGTTGTGCTGTTGCAAATAGATTATCAGAAAATCCAAATAACAAAGTATTGTTAATAGAGGCTGGAAGATCCTCACATCCTTTATCAAGACTTCCAGCAAGTTTTGCACTTTTAATTGATAATCCAAAAGCTAATTGGAGATATAGGTCTGAGCCTGAAGAAAACACTTCTAATAGACAAATTCCTATACCACGTGGAAAATTACTTGGAGGATCAAGCTCTATTAATGGGCTTGTCTATGTAAGAGGTAACAAACTTGATTATGATACTTGGGCTCAAATGGGAAATACTGGCTGGTCTTATGACGATGTTTTACCATTCTTTAAAAAAATTGAAAATTACCAAGGTGATATAACAGAACTTAGAAGTTCTGAAGGCCCGTTAAAAATTTCTGAAGTTGTAGATAGAAACCCAATTTATGACGGGTTATTTAAAGGTGCGGGTGAAATAGGTATTCCTATCAATAAAGACTATAATGGTGATAAACAAGAAGGAATAAGTTATACACAAACAACTATATTTAAAGGCGAAAGAATGAGCGCAGAAGTAGCTTATTTAAAGCCGATTAGATCAAGGAAAAATCTTACAATAATTAGTAATACACTTGTTACAAAGTTGTTGTTTGATGGTAAGACGTGTATTGGAGTTAAAGTTAAAAATAAAAATAAAAATAAAGATTTTTTTGTTCAGAACGAAGTTATTTTATGTGGAGGAGCTATAAACTCACCACAAATATTAGAGCTTTCTGGAATTGGAAATAGATCTATTTTAGAAGAAAAAGGAATATCTTTAGTTCATGAATTAAAAGGAGTTGGAGAAAATTTAAGAGATCATTTAGGTCCAAGATTAGTATATAATATTACTAAAAGAGGAATATCGTATAATGATAAAGCTCGAGGTGTGAATTTAATAAAACAAGTTCTAGCTTATGCTTTTAAGAGACAAGGTTTTTTAACTTTACCATCAGCTCCAATTCTTGGATTTTTCAAAACTAGAAAAGAATTAGTTGCACCGGACATTCAAGTACATTTTATTCCATATAAGGTTGTACTAAATAATGGGAAAAGAACCTTAGGAAAGGAACCAGGTATTACCTGCACTGTTAATCAAAACCTACCTGAAAGTAAGGGAACCATTCATATTAAGTCAGATAATCCAGAAGAATATCCTAGTATAAAATATAATTTTTTATCGAGTCAGTTAGACAGAGACACTCTTGTCGCGGGAGTTAAATTAATTAGAAAACTTATGCAGTCAGAAGCAATGAAAGAATTTTGTGATACCGAAACTCAACCTGGTTACAATTTTTCTTCAGATGAAGACATTATGCAATTTATCAGGAACAAAGCTGAGACGCTTTATCATCCTTCAGGGACATGTAAAATGGGATTTGACCAAGAATCAGTTGTTGACAAAAATTTAAAAGTTCATGGCATTAAAGGTCTTCGTATTGCTGATGCATCAATTATGCCAACACTAGTCTCCGGGAATACAAATGCAGTTTGTATAATGATTGGTGAACGTTGTGCTGACTTTATATTGAATAACTAAAATGGTAAATAAATCTGATATAAAAACTTTTTGGACTCGAGGTGACATTCATTCAAGAATCCGTAAAGCTATGTCAGAGGCTGGTTTGAATGATAGAAAATTAGAGATTGAAGATTTATTTCCTATTGATCAGTATCATGCTCGAGGTATTGCAGCTACTGTAGATCTCGGGAAAAGGATGCCAATATCTGAAAATCAAACAATCATAGATATTGGATGTGGACTTGGGGGACCTGCAAGATATTTTGCAAAACAATTTAAATGTTTCATAACAGGAATTGATATAACACCAAGCTTTGTAGAAATTGGTAATAAGTTTAACAATCTTACCTCAATGTCCAAGCAAGTATCTCTTCAAATTGGAAATGGTGAAACTCTAGATTTTGAAGATGAAACTTTTGACGGTGGATATTCGCAACATGTAACTATGAATATCAAAAACAGAAAAGATTTTTTTTTGGAAGCATTTAGAGTTTTAAAAGAAGGGACTTTTTTTGCTTTTTCAGAACATGGATTAGGACCAAAAGGAAATCCAATTTTCCCATTACCATGGGCAGATACATCTGAGATGAGTTTTTTATTGTCTCCTGAAAGTACCATATCGTTATTAAAGGAAATTGGATTTTATGATATTCAAATTATTGAAACATCAGAGAAATATATCTCAGGCTATGAAAAAATGATCGATATTAAAACTGAAAAGGAAAAGCCTATTCTTGGAATTCATGTGATTGGAGGAGCTACAATGAAACAAAGATCTATTAACTCTATGAAATCTATTAAAGAAGAGCGTACTTTACCATTTGAGATTGTTTGTAAAAAATAATTTTTAAAAATTTAAAATTATTCTTTTATTCATTTTACCTTTATTTTCTATTTTTACAGATTTGACGTGATCAATCTCAGATGTTTTATTTACATGTGTTCCACCACATGGCTGAAAATCAATATTATCTCCAATTTTTATCATTCTTATTTGTCCTGATCCTCTTGGAGGATTCACCGCCATAGTTCTTACTAATTCTGGATTTTCGTCTAACTCTTTATCTGTTATGCTTGTTATATAAATTGAAAAGTCTTCATTAATTAATTGATTAATTTTTTTTAAAACTTCTTCTTTGTCAGGCTTGCTTTCAAGATCAAAGTCTAGACGACCTCTTCCATCACCTATAGATCCTCCCGTAACAGGAAAAGGGATAATTGAACATAATAGGTGAAGAGAAGTATGCACTTTCATATAACTATATCTTTTTACCCAATTTAAATTTAATCTTACCTCTTCATCTTTTTTTAAACCATCAATATTTTCAACCAAATGAACTAATTTATTATTGATATATCTAGTACCAATAACGTTAATTGTTTGATTATCTATTGTGATTGAACCTTCATCTCCAGGCTGACCACCGCCTTCAGGATAAAAAATAGTTTCATTTAGAACTAAACCTTCAGACACAATTTCAGAGATAATTGTATTATGTTCTATCAAATATGAATCGTTTCTGAATAACTCAATTGTCATTTTAATACCTTTAATATATCTTAAACCTTACTAACAAATCTCAAAGTAAAATGTTATAAAAATTTTCTAAATTATAAAAAAATTTGAAGGATAAATAAAATGGATATTAATGGTAAAAAGGCTATTGTTTTTGGAGGCACATCTGGGATAGGGCTTTCAGCTACACAGATGTTGTCAGATAAAGGTGCTCATGTAATAGCACTAAGCCGAAACCCTGATAAATTAAAAAATGCCCCCACAAATGTTATAACAAAAAAAATGAATGTTTTAGACAAAGATGCTTTAGAAAAGTTTTTTCAAGAAGAAGGCGAATATGACATTTTAGTTAATTCAGCTACAGGCGGCGCCAGAGCCGTTGGACCATTTTTATCCATGGATTTAGATGGTTACAAAGCCTCATTTGATAAGTTGTGGGGATATACTAATGTGGTTAGATATGGTACTAAAAATCTTAAGAACAATGGAAACATTGTCTTAGTAAGTGGCTCTCCTGCTAGAAAATGTAGACCTGGGCAAATTGCCATTTCATCTGTAGGTGGTGCTGTAGAAGCATTTGCAAGAGGTATAGCCCCTGAGATAGCTCCAAAAAGAATTAATATAGTTTCACCTGGAATTATTGATACTCCCATGAGTCCTCTTCAAGGTAAAGAAAGAGAAGATTATTATAAAAACACAACTAACAACAATCTAATACCTAGAGCAGGAACTCCAGATGAAGTGGCTACTGGAATAATTTTTGCGATTGAAAATGAATTCATTACTGGAACAACAATTGATATTGATGGTGGCTGGCTAATTTCGTAGAAAAAATTAAGAAGAGTATATTTTTATACTCTTCTTTATCCATTTTACAAAATATTAAATCCAATAGGACTTAGTATTAAACCCAACAAGCCACCAAAAAAACCACCCCAAACCACGAGCCATCCAAGGTGCTTCTGAATCATTTTTTGAATAATAAGTTTTATATCTTCAGGAGACAAATCAGCTAATCTAGCGTCTAATATATTTTCAATCTTTAATAATAAGGACGCAGTAGTATCAGAACTATTATCATTCGAAGTATTTTCAGTTACAAAGTCTTCAATAATTATTTTTAATTTTTTAGTGAATGGCTCTTTAAGCGGATCAAGAGCTTTTCGACCACCAACCATTACAAGCATACCACCTAATTGTGAACCCTCTATTGCTTCTACTAGGCCTATAAAAACCTTATCAAAATCAATCTTATTAATGATTGTTTCCGAAGTACTAACTTTATTATCTAGTAAAAAATTATTTATCTGGGTTTCAGTGAATAACTCTTGTAAAATAAGGTTCTTTATTCCTAGTTTAATATCTTCGAATTTATCTAGGATAACTCCAGATCCATATAAAAGAGGTACTTTTTCAAACAACATATGAATAGCTAACCAATTAGTTAAGCTACCCGATAAAGCAAATACTCCTGTGATTATAATGAAGGGATAATTTTCTTGATAAAGATAACCTACAATTATAATTAATGTTGATAAAAAGTTTGTAATTAAAGATTTATTCATTATTCATAAATCCTCTTAAATTTAAATTATAACTTTGGTGCTGCAATCACTGGGTTTTTTAAAACTCCTAATAACCCGATATCAACTTCAACAATATCTCCTGGAACCATGTATACAGGTGGATTCCTTTTATCTCCAACACCACCAGGAGTACCTGTAACAATGACATCTCCAGATGATAATGCAGTAAATTCTGATATGTAACTAATTAGTCTTGGAATTGGAAAAATTAGATCAGCTAATGTGGCTTTCTGCATTACATTTCCATTTAATCTTAATTCAATTGGTAGCTTTCTATAATCACCTACTTCACTCGGTGTAACTAAATAAGGTCCAAAGCCACCGGTGCCTGGAAAAGTTTTACCTGGGGTAAATTGAGAAGTGTGTCTTTGATAATTTCTTACACTCCCATCATTATAACATGTATAACCAGCTATATGATTTAATGCATCCTCTTCGGAAATAAACCTACCACCTTTACCGATAACAATTGCCATTTCAGCTTCATAATCAAAACGATCAGAGTTGTCGGGTTTAATCAAAGGTTGCAAATGAGCAACTTGAGAATCTGCAAATCTTGTGAAAATTGTTGGGTTATCAACATCAGGTCTACCAGTTTCTTTTTTATGCTCTAAATAATTTAACCCAATACACATAATTTTTTCTGGATTTGGAATTACAGGTAAAAAGGTAAAATCTGAAAAAGACAAGTCTTTTGTTTTACCAGCTATATACTCTTCTGCTTCATCTTCCATATTAAGTGAAATTAATTCTTTAATAGTATTAATTTCAGGATCTAATTTGCCTGTAAGATCAATAATTCCATCTTTAACAACTGCTCCAAAACCTGTTTTTCCTAATCTGGTAAAACTTAGTAATTTCATTTTATTTCCTCTCTTAAGATCTCATAATCGCTTTTCCCCATAAATTCAGGGTTTTTTCTTCTTGAGGCCAGTTTTTTGGCGGTCGACCAATTACCGTTTCCAATTCAGCAGATATTTCTATCCAGTTTCCATCAATATCTTCGATAAATACAAATAAATTATTTCCTGGACCATGTCTACCAGGACCCCACATCAACTTTACATTATTATGGGCAAAATGATCACACCAAATTTTTATATTATTCCATTCACCAGCTTCATATGAGTGATGATCCATTCCATTTTGTGAAGATTTAAAACACGCAATTGTATGATGTTCGTGATTTGACGTTGTAAAACAGGTTGCAAGTTCACCAGTACTTTTTACTACTCTGTCAGTTACTTGAAAACCAAGTTTTTTTTGATAAAAATTTTGAAACTTCTCAACGTCTTTAGATGCAAAAGTTAAATGCTGCAACGGTGCATAAATGCCTTTTGTTAAAAAATTATTTTCTTTTTTTAAAACGCCAAAACAAATCATATTGTTATCAGGATCTCGTAATGCAAAGGATCCTGACTGATAAAGCTCTGAAACAAAAGCATTAATTTGACATTTATTTATTTTTAAAAATTCTTTATACCTCTCTAAATTTTCTTCATTTTTACAAACCATCCCTGCATAGCCAAGTGTCTTGTTTTTTCCTGTTGTTATTATTATTTTTCGACCAGGCCCCTCGCATAAAAACTTTTGATTTGTCAGCCTGTTTATATTCATATTCATTACTTTTGAATAAAATTCAGCTAACATTTTTGGGTCACTACTTTTTATTTCAAGATGGTGTAATGAAATATTAGCTTGAACAGCATCTAGAGACATTTATTTACCCTATTGAATTTGTTTCATGATGATACTTTTGAATATCTTCAAAAATTTCATTAATGTACTTTTCTACTAATAAACCATAAGTTGTAAGATTAGCATAAATTAAGGGCTCATGCTCTAAAAGAAAATCATCTAAATTGAATATTGAACTTAAAGACGCTTCAATGCCCAATTTTTTGTTACTGATTGAAACAGCAAAACCAATGAGACCTTTATCTACTTGACCTTCTGTAAAACAGTATCCTTTTTTTCTATCACTCTTTAAATCTTTCAAAAAATTTTTTTTATCTTCATCTGATTTAAAATTCTCTAAATTAATTAAATCTTCTAACCTTTTGCCAGTAATTTGCATAATGATTGCCCTGGAAGTTGCACCGTAAATTAACGGCATTAATTTACCTCTTTGATAACTTGTATTTTTTTTAAAAGATGGACTTTTATAGTCAGCAACGCACATCACATTATTTCCATAGAGTCTTGCTAAAACATTTACACTTGTTATAGGATTTTCATTAGCTAGTTTTTTTAGAAATGGTTGTCCCGCTCTAACCAAAGGATCAGAAAATTTTATTATTCTATTAAATTTAATGAATGCCGGCCCTAATCTAAAATAAGATCCTGACGCACTTTCAAGAAATTCTGCCATAACCATTTCTCGGACAATTCTATATATTGTGCTAGATGGTGATTTAAGTGATTTTGAAATTTCTAAGACAGTCCAAGAACTTCTCTCTTCGGAGAAAAGATCCAAGATTTTTTTATATCTTTGAAAACCAGACATCTTTATACCTATGAAGCAAAGATTTCATTAAGATAAAAACGAGAAAACTCTATTAAGTCGCTTTTATTTGTACTAGCAAGAACAAACCGATCAGGTCGAATTATTAAACTGTTTGCATTGAATTTTTTTAAAATTGTTTCTATTTCTGGTATATCAAATGAAGTATAAGTTCTAATTTTTATTTTTTTTTCACTTACCTTCTTATTTGTTATTAAGATTGGATAACATGAAAATAAATCATCAAATTCTTCGTTAAAATTAATTTTAAGAGATGGAAAAATTTTTCCTCTATTTTTATCATCCGGATTACCTAATCCTTTTCCAAGTTCAGGCTTTATACTATTCATTTTTATTGTTCCATCTTTTTCCCTGTAAACAGTATCTGATACCTTTGATCCTCCAATTGAATTAAGTAGCTCACCCATTTTCATTGCAGTATTTATATAATCTCTTACATTTGAGGATCTTTCACTTTGATAAGTATCGAGTAATTTTTGATTATGACCTTTTTTACAACAAATGCTAATTTTCCAAGCTAAATTAGATGCATCTCTTATTCCAGCACACATCCCTTGTCCCATAAATGGTGGTGTTAAATGAGCAGCATCTCCAACTAAAAACAGACGTCCCATTCTCCATTTTTTTGCAATTGCTGATTGAAATGTATAAACAGTTTTTCTTTCAATCTTTGCTTCATCCTGGGATATCCATTGACTTAAAAATTTCCATAGCGTCTTACTATCAAAAAATTTTTCTGTATTTTCATCTTCTTTTAAAGCGATTTCCCATCTTCTTCTTTTTCCTACATTTCTACAATATGTAGCTGGCCTTTTTGAATTACAATATTGTATTGTTCTATCTGGCAAATTTGTTTTTTTAGTTTTTAAAATTAGATCAATAACTGCCCAACGTTGTTCAAAGCCTAGATGTTCCATTTCACTTTTTATTTGCTTCCTTAAAAAGGAATTAGCTCCATCACATCCAATAACATATTTAGACTTTACAGAAAAAATCTTTTTGGTTTTTAAATTTTTGTATTGAATGATTGAAAAATTCTTATGATTGATAGTTTTGTATACTTCACAATTTTGGGAGATAATAACCTTTTCAAATTTTTTTAATTTATGACGAAGACTTCTTTCTAAATCAGGTTGATGAAAACGATAACTAGGGTACCAGCCATTTTCGGTAATTACTTTAGGTCTTGGCCAATTAAGAAGCAGTTCACCTTTTTCGTTAATAAATTTTGTGCCTTTATTAATAATTAATTTTTTTGTTAAACTACTAGTAATCCCAATAGTATTAAATACTCTCATTACTTCATCATCAAAATGAACTGCTCGTGGTAGGTTATATATACTTGCTTCTTTTTCTAAAATTAGAATAGATAAATTACTCATAGCTAAAAGGTTAGCTAATGTTCCTCCTGAAGGTCCTAATCCAATTATAATAACATCAAAATCGACAGTACTCATTTTTTTTGAATATTTTGATATAACCAAGGACAATCAAGTATCATAGGTGATCTTTTACCTTGCTGAGCTGTTTCAATACGTTTTTTTCTAAACTTTAATCTTACATCATCAGGCAAATATAATCTTTCATGCCCCCAGAAACTTGGACCCTCGTTTGTTTCATGAGGAACCCATTTAGTAGGATCAATAATTCTGCCACCCCATCCATTTTCAATAAAAAAACCTGAAGGAGTATGTGCATAAAAAGAAGTCATGTAATCGTTTGTATGTCGTCCCAAGGTATAAGCTATTCCATTTTTATGGTTATATTGTAGTAAATCATATCCCTGCCCAACATCGTCTAAATTTTTATATTCTACCATAAAATGATGAAATCCTTGCTGACCACTCCCAATTAGAGCAAAACTATGATGGCGTCCATTTACATGAAAAAAACATAATGAAATAGGATCAAAACTATAATCACTTATTTTGAAATCTAAAATATCTCTGTAAAAAGGAATTAACATATCAACATTAGATACATGTAAAACTGCGTGGCCAAGTCCACAAACGTCAGTCTTAAATCCAGAAATTGGTCTTCCCGGGACAAATGGACTGTTATCAATATGAGGCTTATAAACAAGTTCAATTCTATTACCTACTGGATCATCAAAATATATTAGTTCATCAACAAACCTCATATCGGTAAGGTTTTTGTCCCCTACAAAAACATTTACTTCAGCATCCTCTAACTTTTTAGCATATTTTTGAAGATCTGATTTTTCTTCTACTTCCCACCCAAGAAAAGCAAGTTTATCACCAGGTTCACCAGAGATTGTGAACCTCTGCTTTTGATCATCCATACGGAAAAATAGAGATTTTTTTGAATAATCAGTTTTTTGCATTCCTAAATTCTTAGTTGCAAAGTCTTGCCAATCTTCAATTTTATCTGAATTAACTCCAATATAACTAAGAGCATTAATTGACATACAATAAATCCTTACAATGATTTTATAAAATAATACATTATTTTGATAAAAAAACAATAATTTAATAATTAATTTCTCAAAATATAAAAAAAATAGAATTTGATTTATAAAAATATCTAGTTAATGATTTATGTTAGTTAGATTAAAATTATTTCAAATTTTATATGGAGGAATACTAATGAATAAATTGATTGGCGTATTAGCAACAACAATTGTCAGCGCTGGATTATCATTTTCAGCATTAGCTGATAAGGTTACTCTAAAATTTCACACAATGGTCCCAATGCCAGCAAATTCAAATGCTAAATTTGTTAAACCATGGGCTGACAAGGTTAAAAAAGAAAGTAATGGAGAAATCATTACAGAAATGTACCCATCAATGCAACTTGGAGGTAAACCACCACAACTAGTTGACCAAGCTCGTGAAGGTGTTGTAGATATTGTTTGGACAGTAGCGGGCTATACTCCTGGAAGATTTCCAAGATTATCAGTTTTTGAATTACCTTTCATGCCAACAAGCGCAAAGATAACTGCCCAGGCTGTTCAAGAATTTGTTGAAACTGCTGGAGCTGAAGATCTTAAAGATTATAAAATTCTTGCAGTTCATGTTCATGCCCCAGGTATGATACACACTAAAAAGACATTAATTAAATCTGTAAGTGACTTTAAAGGTCTGAAGCTGAGAGGCCCAACACGTTCAGCAACAAGTTTATTAAAAAAGTTAGGAGCTACTCCTGTTGGTATGCCAATACCAAAAGTTGCGCCTTCTCTTTCAAAAGGAGTTATTACAGGTATGGTTGTTCCTTGGGAAATCATGCCATCTTTTAAACTTCAAGAATTAACTAAATCGCATACAAATGTTGCTGGAAATAGGGGGCTTTATACAACACCATTTCTTTTTGTAATGAATAAAGCAAAGTACGATTCATTGTCACCAGCCCATAAAAAGGTTATAGATAATAATTCTGGTATGTCATTAGCTAGACAAGCAGGTGTATTATGGGACGATTTTGAAGGACCTGCTCGTGCATTAGCAGTTAAAGCTGGTGGAGAATTTCATACATTAAGTGGCGCACCTTTAGCTGAGATAAAAAAAGCAGCAGATCAAGTTATTCGAGATTGGATTAAAGAAGCTAACAGTAAAGGTTTAGATGGGCAAAAACTTTACGATACTGCAAAGTCTTTAATTTCAAAATATGAAAAAATGATGTAATTTTCCTAAATATGTATTTTGGGAAAAAAATCTTTAAAGTTAAAATACGTCCAAATAATAAATTTGGACGTATTTTACATTTAATATCTAGATATTTTGCAATCTTTGGTGGCTTTATACTTTTATCAGCTGCTTTGATTAGTATTTTTTCTATTTTTGGAAGAGTAGTCTTTTCATCCCCTATTCTTGGTGATTTTGAATTAGTTGAAATAGCTTGTGCGGTTGCAATTGGATCTTTTTTGCCATTATGCCATCTCAAAGATGGCAACGTCATTGTAGATTTCATCACTGCTAAACTTTCCAAAAATAAAATTCATTTATTGGACTCAATTAGTTCTTTTATATTTGGTATAGTGGCTTTCTTCTTTAGCTCTCGAATGATTTTAGGAGCAAAAGATATGTACATTTATCAAGAAGAAACTATGCTTTTAGCATTTCCTATTTGGTTGCCTTTTTTACCTGTAATTGCTTCTTTTTTTCTTCTAACCATATGTTGTTTTTATACATTCATAATAAAAATTAACCTAATTGTAGGAAAATAACTTATGGATAAATTTACACTTGGTATTATTGCTTTTCCTATATTATTTTCTATGCTGGCACTAAGAATGCCAATTGGTTTGGCTATGCTAATAGTTGGTTGTTCAGGAACTATTATAGTAGCTGGATGGCTTCCAATTCTATCTCAGGTTAAAACTAGTGCGTGGCATTTATTTTCTAATTATTCTTTATCTGTCATTCCTTTATTTTTGTTAATGGGAAATTTTGCTGGCAAAGCTGGTATGAGCGAAGCACTTTTTAAATTTACTGGCGCTTGTCTTGGTCACAGAAAAGGGGGAGTTGCAATGGCAGCAATTGGAGCTTGCGCAGGATTTGGAGCTATTTGTGGATCGTCACTAGCAACAGCAGCCACTATGGGCAAAGTTGCCTTGCCAGAATTAAGAAGACTTGGTTACTCTGGTGCTTTAAGTACAGGAACTCTGGCTGCTGGAGGAACACTAGGCATATTAATCCCACCATCAGTTATACTAATTATCTACTCAATTTTGACAGAACAAAATATTGCGAAAATGTTTTTAGCAGCTTTTATTCCAGGTATTTTGGCAGCTTTAGGATACATACTTGCAATTTCTTTATATGTTAGATTTGTAAAAGATTCAGGACCAACAAAAGATAGAGTTAGTTGGAAAGAGAGGATGTTTTTATTTAAGAATATATGGCAGATAATTCTAATTTTTATAGTTATGATTGGGGGTATCTATTTAGGTTGGTTTACTCCTACAGAAGGTGGCGCTATTGGTGCAGGAGGAGCTGGTTTAATTGCAATTTCCAATAAAAATTTTAAGTTTAAAGACTTGGTTGACGTGATTGAGAATACTGCAATTACTTCTGCTATGATATTTTTAGTACTTTTAGGTGCAGAATTTTTCAACTCATTTATAGCATTAACACAACTTCCAAATCAACTAGGCGAGATTGTATTAGAAAATAACTTTTCACCTTATTTGATTGTAGCATGTATTCTTGTATTGTATCTTTTTTTAGGCTGTTTGATGGATAGCCTGGCAATGATATTACTTACTATACCAGTTTTTTTCCCTTTGATAATGACATTAGATTTTGGTATGTCTTCTGAAGAAACAGCAATATGGTTTGGAATATTAACACTTATCGTCGTAGAAGTAGGATTAATTACACCTCCAGTTGGATTAAATGTGTTCATTATCAATAAGATGGCAGGAGATGTAAGCATTACTGATACTTTTAAGGGTGTCTTGCCATTTTTATTTAGCGATATCTTAAGAGTTATGCTTTTATTTTCTTTTCCTGGTATTACGCTATTTCTTCTCAAAATTTTTTAATAGTAATTTTCAACTATAAATCTTTTATAAACCTCGTAACGATTTTTATTTAATCTGTTAATATTTCTTATTTGACTTTTACTTATATATGCTGAGTATAAAGCTATATTTTAATTTGGAGGAAATAAATGATTAATATTAAGAGAATTATTGCAGTTGGTTTGATGGTTCTTATGTCAAACATATATGCAAACTTAGTTCTTGCCGCTGTTGATGGACCAGATGTTTTTTGGAAGTTTAGTCTTTGGGGAAAAAGAAGAGCTTTTACTGAAGGCGCAGAAACATTGTCAAAAAGATTATCTGAAGAAACAAATGGTAAATTTAAACTAAAAATTTTTTACGGGGGACAACTATCTAAATCAAAAGAAAACTTAGATGGATTAAAAGCAAACTCATTTGAAATGGCTGCTTTTTGTAATTTTTACCACCCAGGTAAAAATGCTGGATTAATGGTTTTAACTATGCCTTTTCTACCAATGGGAGATTTTGATAGAGATGCAAAAATTAGACAAGCTGTGTATGATCATCCAATTGTCTCAGGTCAATTAGCTAAATGGAATGCTATGCTTTACATGACATCTAATTTACCTCAATATGAATTCTTAGGTAAAGGAAAACCACCTACAAGCTTATCAGATTTTAAAGGAATGAGAGTTCGTGCTGGTGGTGGTGTTGGTAAAGCTATGGAAAAATTAGGAGCTATAAGACAAACAGTTCCTGCTAGTGAAGTTTATACACTAATTTCTAGAGGTGCTGTGGACGCTGTTTCCTTTCCATATACATATGCTCACGCTGCATATAAAATCCATGAAGTTGCAGAATGGTATACCGCCAACTTATCACCAGGAACCTCTGACTGTCCATATGTGATAAACAAAACTTCATATAACAAACTACCTAAACAATATCAAAAACTGCTTCAAGATTTAAAGCCTGAAGCACTAGCTTCAATGAAAGCTGCTTATAAAAAAGCTGATGATAAAAATTTACCGATGTTTAAATCTAAACTTAAAGAAATAAAGTATGACGAAAAAACTTTAGCTGAGTTTAGAAAAACTGCAGGTAAACCTGTTTGGGATGCTTGGGTTAATGCAAATAAAGATAAATTTGACGCTCAAGCATTATTAGACTTAATTTTTGCAACAGCAAAATAGTTATCTCTTGGCATGTGTGTAACCTTTTACACACATGCTAATTTTTAAAATGTATAAAATTTTAACTAAATCAAATAACCACCTTAGTGTATTAGAAGACTATTTAATAAAGATATCTGGTATCTCATTATTTGTTGTGATGATACTTACATCATTCCAAATTATATCACGGGTATTAGGATATCCGTGGCCAGGCTACTTAGAATTATCAGAACTCTCAATTTCAATTTTTGCGTTTTTAGGTGTTGCATATGCACAAAGACTAGACGCGCATATAAGAATGGAGCTTTTAGTTGGAAATTTAAAAGGACGTGCTAAATGGCTACTTGAATTTTTTTCTACAATCTTTTCATTCTTAGTTGTTTTAATATTAATTTATTATAGTTGGTTATTTGCAATTGATGCATATAAAATCGGTGATACAACTTATGATTATTTATATCCTACTTGGCCAGCTAAGATACTTGTCCCGATTGCCTTTACTATATGGGCATTAAGATTGTTCCTTGAAATATTTGGTTTTTTAAGAATGATTGTTTTTAAAAACATAGAGCCATTAGCTATTCCAATTATGAAGACGCCTGAAGAACTCGCAAACGAAGAAATAAAGGTAATTAAGGACTAATTAATGTTTAGTAAATTACTAAGTGGACAACCATCAGGGATTTTTGGAATTGGATATGAAGACCCAACGACAGTTGGTATTATTTGTACTATTATTTTACTAATCTTAGTTGTTTCTGGTGTAAGAGTTGTATTTGCAGCAAGTATTGCTGGTATGATTGGATTAGTTGAATTAATAGGTGTTGGTCCCGCTCTTGCAAATATTGGTGCTATTCCATACTCAAAGTCTGTAACATTTGTTCTTGGGTTATTACCTATTTTTATTTTAATTGGATTTTTGGCCTATCAAGCTGGAATGACCAGACAACTATATGACTGTGCAAAAGCTTGGATTGGTTTTGTGCCTGGTGGTCTCGCAGTTGCTACAGTTTTTGCAACTGCTGGGTTTGCTGCTGTTTCTGGAGCCTCAACAGCTACAGCCGCAGTTTTTTCAAGGGTAGCTATACCTGAGATGTTAAAAGAGGGATATGACCGAAAATTGGCCGCAGGTGTAGTCGCTGCAGGTGGAACTCTTGCATCGTTAATACCACCTTCTGCTATTTTAGTTATATACGCAATTATTGTTGAGGAATCAGTTGGAGCTCTCTTACTGGCAGGTTTCTTGCCAGGGGTTTTTTCAGCAATAGTCTATGGTGCAATAATAATTATCTGGGCGAAAATCAATCCTAACTTAGGTCCTCCAGGTAGAAGGTACACGTTTAATGAGAAAATCAGAGCACTTCCAGGAGTGATTCCAATAGCCATTGTAATTTCTGTTATTATTAGTGCAATTTACGCTGGTTGGGCAACGCCAACAGAGGCAGGTGCTTTAGGTGCATTCGTAGTACTTATCATAGCTGTTATGAGAGGTTTAAAACTTAATTCACTTAATTTTGCATTAATTGAAACTGCTAAACTCGTTGCAATGATTTTTTCAATTATATGGGGCGTGTTAATCTTTGTTAGATTTCTTGGATTCTCAGGATTACCAGAAACTTTTGCCAATTGGATTATTTCATTACCTTTTGATCCTTACATTGTACTAATTTTGATTTTACTTGGTTATGTGGTTTTGGGTATGTTTATTGATGCAATTGGACTTTTATTGTTAACTTTACCAGTTGTTTATCCTGCAATTATTCTTTTAAATGGCGGCCCAGATGTCACTGCAGATCAAAGTCCTTTTGGAATGACATTTAATCAGGTTAGCGTATGGTTTGGCATAATTGTAGTAAAAATGGCAGAGGTCTGTTTAATTACTCCACCTATTGGTCTTAATTGTTTTGTAGTTGCTGGTGTGAGAAAGGACATACCTGTCACAGATGTATTTAAAGGTGTTACTATATTTTTTATTGCTGATATTTTAACTATTCTAGTCCTAATAATGTTTCCAGCAATAATAACTTGGCTACCTGATTTAATGATGTAGCTTAGTAAAACAATAATAATTGATTTTATTACAAACTTTAATTTTTTTACAATATTAAATTTGATTCGCTAAATCACTCTCTTTTAGTTAAAAAGAAAATGTAATAATTATGGAGAAACACAATGAAAAAAAATTTATTACCAGTATTTCTAATAGCTGGTCTAATTGTTGTGGGAGTATTTTTATACATCCAAGACGCAACCAAAACTGAAAAGGTTGCAGATAAAAATATAAAAATTGGAATTATACTAGGTTTCACAGGCCCAATTGAGTCTTTAGCTCCAGTAATGGCGAAAAGCGCTGAATTGGCAATTGATGAAGTTAATAAATCAGGTGAGTTATTTGAGGGATCTAGTCAAGTAACTGCTGTAAGAGCAGATTCAACTTGTGTTGATGCTGCTGCTGCTCAAGCCGCTGCAGAAAGATTAATCACTTCAGATAAAATCAATGCCATAATGGGAGCAGATTGCTCTGGTGTAACAACAGCCGTTCTTAAGAATGTAGCAATGCCTAACGGAGTTCTTATGATTTCTCCGTCTGCCACATCACCTGCACTTTCAACAGAACCAGATAATGACTTGTTTTTTAGAACAGCTCCTTCTGATGCCAGACAAGGAGAAGTAATTGCTGACCTATTAATGGAAAAAGGTTTCAAATCTGCGGCTCTAACTCACACCAATAATGATTATGGTAAGGGTTTAGCTGCTAGTATTAAGAAAAATTATGAAGCTAAAGGTGGTAAAATAACAATAACTGCATCTCATGAAGACGGAAAAGGTGACTATAGTTCTGAGGTTGCTGCTTTAGCACAAGCATCAGGAGATATACTAATTGTTGCTGGCTATTTAGATCAAGGTGGTAAAGGTATTATTCAAGCATCTCTTGATGCCGATGCTTTTAACAAGTTTTTCTTGCCAGATGGCATGATTGGTGACTCCCTTCCTAAAGCAATTGGACCAGCTTTAAATGGTTCTATCGGATCAGTTCCTGGGACTGATAGCCCAGGTAATGCAAAATATGCTGAATTAGCAAAAGCAGCAGGTTTTGAGTCAGGACCTTACGGCCCAGAGTCATATGACGCTGCTGCTTTGATAATGCTAGCAATGCAAGCCGCAAATTCAACTGATAGTAATGTATTCAAAAATAATATTATGGATATAGCCAACGCTCCAGGAGAGAAAATTTTTCCTGGAGAACTTAGTAAAGCTATTAAGTTGATAAAAGAAGGTAAAGATATTGACTACGTAGGTGCCACAGCTTTAGAGCTAGTAGGTTCAGGAGAATCCGCTGGTAGTTTTGCAGAAATCTTAATTGATAACCAAAAAACTAATAAAGTAGGTTATAGATAAAAAATAATGGGCTTAAGGTTAAACCTTAAGCCTATCTTATTAAGTCTAAGATGCTAAGTATCAAAAACCTATACAAAAGTTTTGGCGGCATAAAAGCCATTAATAACGTTTCTATTGATGTAAAACAGGGATCTGTAACTGCATTAATAGGACCTAATGGTGCTGGTAAGACTACTTTATTTAATGTTATTAGCGGATCAATTAAACCTGATTCTGGTGAAATAACATTAGATAATATTAATATAACTGGTAATGAACCTCATCAACTATTTAATCTTGGAATTCTAAGAACTTTTCAAATTGCACATGAATTTTCTTCTTTAACTGTGAAAGATAATCTCATGATGGTCCCTCCTAACCAAACAGGAGAATCAATTTTGCAAACTTGGATATCTCCTCAAAAAATAAAGATAGAAGAAAATGAAATATCTAAAAAAGCAGATGAGGTGATGGATTTTTTGCAGTTAAAACATTTATCCAATGAATACGCAGGAAATTTATCAGGAGGACAAAAAAAATTATTAGAACTAGGAAGAACAATGATGGTTAAACCAAAAATTGTTTTATTAGATGAGGTAGGCGCTGGTGTTAACAGAAGCTTACTAAACAACATTGGTGACGCTATTTTAAGACTTAACAAAGAATTAAATTATACTTTTTGTATGATTGAGCATGACATAGAATTCATCAGTAAATTATGTAACCCTATAATTGTGATGGCTGAAGGTGCAATTTTGATGGAAGACACTATTTCTAATGTTAAAGAAAATGAAAAAGTAATTGAAGTATATCTTGGTAGTAGTTAGATAAAAGGTCTTTTAATGTATTTATTACATGGGAAAAACATTACATGTGGATATGACACCGATGATATCTTATCAGAATGTACAGTTGGTGTTGAGAAAGGAAAGATAGCCTCTATAGTTGGACCTAATGGTGCAGGCAAATCGACTGCTATGAAGTCAATATTTGGATTACTCAAAATAAGGTTGGGTAAAATATTTCTAGATAATGAAGATATTACTAACCTTCTTCCTCAAGAGAGAGTTCTAAAGGGAATGGGTTATGTTCCCCAGACTAATAACATATTCCCAACATTATCAGTACAAGAAAACTTAGAAATGGGCGCATTTATTCAAAACGAGGATTTTTCAGATATTTTGGATTATGTTTATGACCTTTTCCCTGTTTTGAAAGAAAAAAGAAATCAACAAGCTGGTGAGTTATCTGGAGGACAACGACAACAAGTTGCGGTTGGTAGAGCCCTAATGACAAAACCAAAAGTCTTGATGCTTGATGAACCATCTGCTGGAGTATCTCCTATAGTGATGGAAAGCTTATTTCAAAAAATTGTAGAAATAGCACAACAAGGTACAGCTGTTCTTATGGTAGAACAAAATGCCAAACAAGCTTTAGAAATATCTGACCTAGGCTTTGTATTAAATCAAGGTAAAAATCTCTACACTGATACTGGGAAAGCACTTCTTTCAAATAAGAAAGTAAGACAAGCTTTCCTAGGAGGGTAATTTTAATGGAATTTTTAAACAGTTTTATTTTAATTACTAACTATATAATTTTTCCAGGTTTAACTTATGGTAGCCAATTAGCTCTTGGAGCTTTAGGAATAACGATCGTTTATACTGTTCTAAGATTCTCTAACTTTGCACATGGAGAGTTCATGTCTTTTGGCACAATGAGTACTATAATCTTAACGTGGGTATTCTTAGATAGTAATATTAAATTTGGTACTTTTCCTACCGCAATAATAGTTTTGCCATTGAGTATAATTTTTACAATAATTTATTGTTTATTAGTTGATAAATTTGTTTTTAAATTTTATCGCCAACAAAAATCCAAAAGTGTAATTGCATTAATAGTTTCTATAGGAGTCATGTTTTTTACTGGTGGCTTAATAAGATTCATAATTGGGCCAGGTGATAAAAATTTTATGGATGGGGAAAGATTTATTTTAAAAGCAAAAGATTTTAAAATGTTAACTGGTTTTGATGAAGGACTTACTATAAAATCTACTCAAGGTGTAACAATAATTTTAACAATCATATTAGTAGTTCTTCTTTTTTGGTTTTTAAATAAAACAAAAACAGGCAAGTCAATGAGAGCTTATTCAGACAATCAAGAACTTGCACTTTTGTCAGGTATTAATCCTGAAAGAATAGTTGTAATTACGTGGATAATTACTGGCACATTAGCCTGTGTTGCTGGAACTTTGTATGGCCTAGATAAAAGTTACAAACCATTTACTTATTTACATCTAGTGTTACCGATATTTGCAGCAGCCATAGTTGGTGGCGTTGGTAATCCTATAGGTGCAATTATAGGGGGATTTGTAATTTCTTTTTCTGAATTACTCATTACATTTGCATATAAAAAATTCTTCTTTTACATTCTTACAGATAATTTTTTACCCAATGGATTATTACAAATCCTTTCTACTGATTACAAAATTGCAGTTTCATTTATTATACTTGTATTGGTTTTATTAATTAAGCCAACTGGTATCTATAAAGGTAAAATCATAGAATAAAAAAGAATTAATAGGAAAGTCACATGCAAGATAAACAACATATTATTTTACTTTTTTTAAGTATGTTTATTTTAATTGCATTTGTAGGATTTTTTCAAAGCTGGAATCTAGCTCTTACTATTTTTAATTTATGTATAATTTCTTCAATAATGTCATTAGGAATTAATATTCAGTGGGGAAATGCAGGAATAGTTAATTTTGGTGTGATGGGTTTTGCTGCTTTAGGAGGACTAGCAAATATTATAGTGTCAATGCCACCAACCGCTAAAGCATGGGATGCAGGTGCAATTTATATTCTTTTTGGAATAGTTATATTTATATCATCAATTATTTTTTCAATTTTAGTTTGGTTGAAATCTGGACTAAGCAAAAAAAAGAAATACATAATAAATTTCCTATTAATTATACTTGGTTATTTTTTGATGAGATATATTATTGACTCTCCAATAAAAGCAATAGAGGCAATAGAGCCAGCAAAAACTGGCTATTTAGGAGGACTTGATTTACCTGTAATTATATCGTGGCCAATAGGTGGTTTGTTAGCTGCTTTTATAGCATACTTCATTGGTAAAATTTCATTGGGTCTAAGATCTGATTACCTTGCAATTGCTACCTTAGGAATTTCTGAGATTATTATATATATACTTAAAAATGAAGATTGGCTCTCAAGAGGTGTTAAGAATGTTAATGGACTTCCAAGACCAGTTCCTTATGAGATTGACCTTCAATCTGAACCATGGGTTTTAGAGTTAACTAAATTTTTCAACATCCCTGTTTCTGAAATTTCTTCAATTATAGTAAAACTCTCATATTCTTGTATCTTTCTTGTGATTTTAATTGGAATTTTGCTTTTGTTAGAAATTGCCCAAAAATCTCCCTGGGGCAGAATGATGAGGGCAATTAGAGACAATGAAGTTTCTGCTAATGCAATGGGAAAAGATATAAAAACAAGACATTTACAAGTTTTTGTAATTGGATCTGCAATTATTGGAATAGCCGGTGCAATGTTAACCACTCTAGATGGACAGTTTACACCTGTTACTTATCAACCTTTAAGATTTACTTTTTTAATCTGGATAATGGTAATTATAGGAGGTTCTGGAAATAATTTTGGTTCAATAATTGGTGGATTTTTAATTTGGTTTTTTTGGGTACAGTCTGAACCATTAGGTTTATGGTTTATATCTCAAATTACTACACACATATCTGATGCAAACATAATTAAAAGTCACTTGTTAGAAAATGCCGCTCATATAAGGCTGATATTCATGGGTATGATTTTATTGATCACATTAAGGTTTGCCCCTAAAGGCCTAATACCTGAGGTGAAACGTTAATTATGTTAAAAATTAAAAACTTTCCCAATTTGATTAAAAAAGTGCATTTAAACTGTATTAAATTGATATTAATCTTTTTATTACTGAAAATATCTCCTTGCTTTGCAACAAATAATTTAATTATAAATATTAATGATACCAAAATCATACTTGAAGGTAATTTTGTTCAAGGTGGTCTGGTAAAAGGTAAAATTAATAAAGATCTAAATATTAAATTTAAAGAAAAAGTTTTGAGAAAAACTTCCGACGGAAGTTTTGTAATTGGTTTTGGAAGAGATCATCCTAAAGAAGCTAATTTATATTTTTTTATCAATCAAAATTGGATTTTGAAAAAATTAGATATAAAACAAAGAATATATAAAACTCAAGTTATTAATGGCCTTGAAAAAAAAATGGTGACCCCACCCAAGTCTTTTTGGGATAGAATTAAAAAAGAAAATAAAGTAATTAAAAAAGTTAGAAGTTTAGATAGTGATGTAGATTTTATATTTCAAAAGTTTGATTGGCCTACTAAAGGTATAATTTCTGGCGTTTTTGGTAGTCAAAGAATACTTAATGGAAAACCAAAACGTCCACATTATGGCATTGACATAGCTGCTTCAGAGGGAACTGATATATTTGCTCCCACAGAAGCTATAGTAAGAATGGCAGAAAAAGACTTATATTATACAGGCGGAACTGTAATGTTAGATCATGGACACGGGGTAACTTCAGTATATTCTCATTTGTCTTCTATAAATGTAAAAGTTGGAGACAAAATAAATAAAAATCAAAAAATTGGTGAAGTTGGATCAACTGGAAGATCCACAGGACCTCACTTAGATTGGAGAATCAATTGGTTTTCTGAACGCTTAGATCCAGCCCTATTTATAAAAAAATAAATAATTAGAAAATTGTTTAATAGAATGTAATTTACATGATCTTAAAACTTGACAGATTACAGTATCAAGCTATATTCCCTAGACAATTTAGATATGATTATTTTAATAATTTGTATTTAAATAATCATTATATTAATTAATTATCGGATTATAAAGATGTATGCAGTAGTTAAAACCGGTGGAAAACAATATCGTGTTCAAAAAGAAGATGTAGTTTTAGTTGAAAGACTTAACGTTAACGATGGTGATCAACTAGTGCTTAATGATGTATTAATGTTAGGTGATGGCAAAAAGGTAACACTGGGAACTCCACTTATTAATGATGCTGCGGTAATGGCACAAGTTATAAGACAAACTCGTGGTCCAAAAATTACAATGATATATAAGCGAAGAAGAAAGAATAGTAGAAGAAAACAAGGTCATAAACAAGAACTAACACTTCTTAAAATAATTGATATAGCTGAAACTGGTGGGTCTAAGTTAATACCAATAAAAGCTACAGCTAAAACAACAGAAAAAAAGACTAAAGCTGGGACTAAACCAAAACCCGTATCTAAGTCAGACGTAGTTGAAGAAAAAGTAAAAAAAGTAGTTAAAGATAAAACAACTGCAAGTAAGATAACTGAAACAAAAACGAAATCGGCTTCAATTAAACCTGAAAAAAAAGGTAAAACAAAAACTACTACTAAAGCAAAAAAAACAACTACTAAAAAACAGTAAAGGATTAACAAATGGCACATAAAAAAGCAGGCGGTAGTTCTAGAAATGGTAGAGACTCAGCAGGAAGAAGATTGGGTGTTAAAAAATTTGGCAGTGAAGCAGTCGTTGCTGGAAATATTATAATTAGACAACGTGGTACTAAGTATCACCCAGGATTAAACGTTGGAATGGGTAAGGATCATACAATTTTTTCACTTATAGATGGTCATGTAAAGTTTAAAGAACATACAGGAAAAAAAATGTTTGTTTCTGTTGAGCCAATCAAACAAGCAGCTGAATAATTAAACCATTATTATTTGAAACTTGGAATAGCTTTATTAGCTATTCCTTTTTTATTTTAACTCTTTTCATCTAGAATGCTATATATTAGGGTTTTATAATGAAGTTTTTAGATCAAGCTAAAATCTATATAGCTAGTGGGCATGGTGGACCTGGATCTATTTCTTTTAGAAGAGAAGCAAATGTTCCTTTTGGTGGACCAGATGGAGGTAATGGTGGACGAGGGGGCGATGTTATAGCTTTGTGTTCCGATGGTCTTAATACACTAATAGATTTTCGTTATCAACAACATTTCAAAGCCAGACCTGGAGAAGGTGGCAAAGGAAGAGATAGAAGTGGAATAAGTGGCAAAGATATTGTTCTAAGGCTTCCCATTGGAACACAGATATTAGACGAAACAAATAATTTTATATTAGCTGATATGACGGAAATTGGGCAAAAAATTGTTTTAGCTAAAGGAGGTGAAGGAGGTAAAGGTAACGCTTTTTTTAAAACCTCTGTTAATCAAGCACCAAGAAAAGCACAACCTGGAGGTCCATTAGAAGAAAAATGGATTTGGCTTAGACTAAAATTAATAGCTGATATAGGCTTAATTGGACTACCTAATGCAGGTAAAAGCACATTACTTTCCAGAATTACTGCAGCCAAACCTAAAATAGCCGACTACCCTTTTACAACATTGCATCCAAATCTTGGAGTAGTAAACCAGGATAATATGGAATTTGTAATAGCGGATATTCCTGGATTAATAGAAGGTGCTCATGAAGGATCTGGCTTAGGCCATAGATTTTTAGGTCATGTTGAACGTTGCCAAGGATTATTGCATCTAATAGACGTTACTTCTAAAGATATTAAAAAAGATTACCTTACTATTATTCGTGAAATTGAAGCATATGATACTAATTTGTCGAAGAAAAAACAAATCTTAGTCTTAACAAAATGCGACGCTGTTGAAGATAAAAAAATTAAGTCTGCGAAAGAAATTTTAAAAAAACTCAATGTAGATAATGTTATTAATATCTCTTCAGTTTCAGGAAAAAATATTACTTACCTGATTAGAGAATTACAAAAGTTTATAGTAAAGATGAAAAATAAAGAAAATATTAAAGATCAAAAAAAAAAAATTATCTCTTGGTCTCCATAAAGAATGAAAAAATGAAAAAAGAAAATTTAATAAAAGACTCAAAAAGAATTGTTATAAAATTGGGTTCCTCACTTTTGATTGACAAAAATGAGGGCAATCTTAAAAGTAAGTGGTTAAGATCTTTAGCTCAAGAAATAAATCAACTTATAAAACAAAAAAAAGAAATTATAATTGTTTCCTCAGGGTCAATTGCATTTGGTCAAAAACAATTGAAACTAACAGGTAATTTGTCTTTAGATGAAAAACAAGCCGCTGCTGCAACAGGTCAAGTAAGCCTAGCTCATGCTTGGAAAGAAATTATGGAAAAATTTGGTCTCAATATTGCACAAATTTTACTTGCACCTGACGATACTGAGACTAGAAGAAAACATCTAAATGCAAGAGCAACGTTATTAAAACTTATTGAGTTACAAGTTATTCCTGTAATTAATGAAAACGATACAGTCTCTACTGAAGAGATTAGATTTGGAGACAATGACAGGCTGGCAGCAAGAGTTGCACAAATGTGTAGTGCAGATTTACTTATATTACTGTCTGATATAAATGGTCTTTATTCTTCTGATCCTAATAGGAATAAAGGCACAATCTTTATAGAAGAAATTCCAGAAATTACCTCTGAAATTGAGAGAATGGCAGGCCCACCAATCACAAGCATATCATCTGGGGGTATGATTACCAAAATTGCAGCTGCTAAAATAGCTACCAAAGCAGGTTGTCATATGATCATTTGCAATGGACATTCTAATGGTCCTTTATCAAAGTTAGAAATTGATGGAACGAAATTTAGTTGGTTTAGAGCAATTGAAAAACCATTGAACTCAAGAAAACAATGGATTTCTGGTGCATTACAAGTTAAAGGGAAAATAACTATAGACAAGGGTGCTGTCGAGGCTATGAAAAAAGGTTTTTCTATGCTGTCCGCTGGTATAGTTAGTACAGAAGGGAATTATGAAAAAGGCGATCTGATACAAATAGTAGATGAGCAACAAAACTTTGTAGGAAAAGGCTTGATACACTTTAATAATTCTGAAGTAGATTTAATTAAAGGGTCAAAAAGCAATGATATTGAAACTATCTTAGGCTACAGAGGTAAGGACGAAGTAGTTCATAGAGATGATCTAGTACTGGAAAAAAAATGAGTGACAACAATATTTTTGAATATATAAAAATTATAAATAAAAAATCCAAAGAAGCTTTTAATGTCATCTCTAGAAGTAGTTCAAAAGATAGAAATTTAGCAATATTAAATACATCTAAAATTATAAAACAAGAACAAGAAAAGATCCTCAAAGCAAACAGAATTGATATTGAAAATGCTAAAAGAAAACAACTTAACAATGCTTTTGTTGATAGGCTTATGCTAGATGATAAAAGAATTGACAATATTATTGAGGGCTTAAAGCAAATTTCAGAAATGAGTGATCCAATTGGCGTCGAGTTATCAAAATGGACACAACCAAATGGTTTAAATATTTCAAAAATTTCAGTTCCATTGGGTGTAATTGGTATTATTTACGAATCGAGACCTAATGTAACTATAGATGCTGGTAGCCTATGCATTAAATCTGGTAACACTGCAATACTTAGAGGTGGATCTGACTCAATTAATTCTTCTAAAATATTAGCTAAATGCATGCAAAAAGGCCTAGAAAGTGCAAATTTACCTAGCTACACAGTACAATTAGTTGAAAACACTGATAGAGAGGCTGTTTCAGCAATGCTTACTTCAACCGGAGAAATTGATATCATTATACCTCGTGGAGGAAAATCTCTCGTTAAAAAAATTCAAGACGAAGCAAGAGTTCCAGTTTTCGCTCATTTGGAGGGAATATGCCATGTATATGTAGATAAAGATGCAAATATAAATAAAGCAGTAAAAATCATAGTAAACTCAAAAATGAGAAGAACAGGGATATGCGGCGCCTTAGAAACATTGCTTGTAGACAGACATATCTCTGAAAAAGCTGTGCCAATTATAGTTAAAAACTTAATTGAATCAGGATGTCTTATTAGAGGAGATAATGAGACAAAAAAAATTGTAGATGAAATTGAGTTAGCTTCAGAAAAAGATTGGAATACTGAATATCTTGACGCCATTTTATCCATCAAGTTAGTTGATGGAGTATCAGGAGCTTTAGACCACATTAATAAATATTCATCAAATCATACAGAATCTATAATCACAGAAAATACAAGAGTAGCTGAGACTTTTTTAACAAATGTTGATAGCGCTATTGTTATGCATAACACTTCAACTCAATTTGCAGATGGAGGGGAGTTTGGAATGGGTGCAGAAATAGGAATATCTACTGGTAGAATACATGCTAGAGGTCCGGTAGGAGCCGCTCAATTAACTAGTTTTAAATATATTGTTAGAGGAAATGACCAAATACGTGGATAAAAATCTGAGAGTCAATTTTAAAAATAGTATTCCAATATGTTATTCTTACTCTAGAAACAGAAAAATCGGTATTTTAGGAGGTTCTTTTAATCCAGCACATATTGGCCATATACACATTACTAATACTGCACTTATAAATCTTGGACTGGATGAAATTTGGTGGCTAGTTGCTCCTCAAAATAGATTAAAATCAAGTTTAGATATGCAGAATTTTGACAAAAGACTGAGTTATGCTAGGCTATTAACGAAAAATATTTCTTATATAAAAGTCTTAGACCTTGAAAAAAAAAATCAGCTTTATGCCACATACAAAACTGTTAATTTTTTAAATCAGAGAACCCGAAAGGTAAAATTTATCTGGCTAATGGGAAGTGATATTCTAGACAATCTGAATAAATGGCTTTATCCAAATTTAATAGCTAAAAATATTCATATTGCTGTTATTTCTAGGCCAGGCTATTTAAACTCTTTTTTAAACACATCAAGAATTCCATATTTTGGGAAGAAGCTTAAAACAATCAAAAGTAGAATTATATTTCATAAAAAAAAACCAGTCTGGATTTTTTTAAAGAATAAATTGTTGTCTATATCGTCATCAGAGATAAGAGAAACTAAAACTAACACTTAATGGGATTATGTAATGATAAAAACAGAAAGTTTATCTTCTAAAGAATTGTTAAAATTTACATTAAAATCATTGGAAAATGACAAAGGTATAGACATTATCAGTATTGATCTAATTGGTAGAAGTAGCATTGCAGATTATATGATAGTTGTAAGTGGAAATACTGCCAGACAAGTAACTGCTATGGCAAATAACTTAGTAAAAAAATATAAAGAAATAGGCCTTCGTATATCTTCTCCAGAAGGTATGTCAAATGGTGATTGGGTTTTAATTGATGCGAATGATATTTTAGTTCATATTTTTCGTCCAGAAGTAAGGGATTTTTATAGCCTAGAAAAAATGTGGGAAAAGAAACAAGATAATATATCAAGTGACGCAGTAAAAAAATAAAATGAAATATAGAATTTCAACAATTGGTAAAATTAAATATAATGATGAAGACTTGATTACTAGAAAATATCTTACAAGAATTAAAAATATTGAATTGAAACAATATGATGTTAAAACAAAAAATAAAGAAAAACAATTAGACAAAGAAGCTGATAAGTTAATTAATTCAACACCTAAAAACGGTAAATTGATCTTACTTGACGAAGAAGGTGAGAATTTATCTAGTTCAGACCTAGCAAAATTAATATTAAATTGGAGCAATAATAATATAACAAGTGTGAATTTTGTAATTGGTGGTGCATTTGGAAATGGACAGAAAATAAAAAAAACAGCAGATAAAATTATTGCTTTTGGTAAACTTACTTGGCCACATCAAATGGTTAAAATGATGATTGCTGAACAAATTTACAGAATAGAAACTATTATTCAAGGGCATCCTTACCATAAATAAAATTTTCTTAATGGATTTAATTGATGGAAAACAAAGAAAAAAAACAAATAGTTTTGTGTATAATGGATGGCTGGGGAATTAATGAAAATACAGCAAATAATGCTGTAGCATTAGCAAAAACTCCAAATGTAGATTTTTTAGCTAAAACGTTTCCATATTCAACCCTAGATGCTTCTGGTGAAGATGTTGGGTTGCCCATAGGTCAAGTAGGAAACTCTGAGGTTGGACATATGAATCTCGGTTCTGGAAGAGTAGTATTACAAACTCTACCAAAAATAAACAAAGCTTTTGAGAATAATGAAATAAAAAAAAATAACAGTTTTCTAAATTTTTTGTCAGATCATAATAAAAATAAGACTGTACATCTGCTCGGTTTGTGCAGTGAGGGTGGAGTACATTCTCACTCAAATCATATCATTGAAATGTCAAAACTTTTAAAAAAAAATAATTGTAAAACTTTGATACACATTTTTTCAGATGGACGAGATTGTTCTCCAAAACAATTAGGCCAGGATATTAAAAAATTTGAAATGTCTCTCCCAAAAAATGTAAATATAGCTTCACTTGTAGGTAGATACTACTCAATGGATAGAGATAATAGATGGGAAAGAGTTAAAAAGGCTTTTGACCTTATTGTATGCGGGAAATATGACAGAAAGTTTTCTAATGTATTAGAAGGAATAGAAGAAGCTTATAAAAATAATGAAACTGACGAATTTATTTCACCAACTCTAATTGGAAATTACAAAGGATTTGAAAATGGTGATAGCTTAATTATGATAAACTTTCGGGCAGACCGAGTTAGAGAGTTATTAACAGCAATACTAGATCCTACATTTAACCAATTTAAAAAAGATTTTAGTACACCAATTTTATCAAATAATCTTGGAATGACAGAATATTCAACAGAATTATCAAAATTTATTAATTCTATTTTTATGAAAGAAAATATTAAGGACACACTTGGAGAGGTCATTTCAAAAGCTCATTTAAAACAATTAAGATTAGCTGAAACAGAAAAATATCCTCATGTAACTTTCTTTTTTAATGGAGGAGAAGAGACGGTTTACCCTGGTGAAACTAGAGTAATGATACCTTCACCAAAAATATCTACATATGATTTACAACCTGAAATGTCAGCAAAGAAAGTTGAAAGTAAATTAATATCCTCCATAAAAAATAAAACTTATGATCTAATTGTAATTAATTTTGCAAATCCTGACATGGTTGGACATACAGGCGATTTAAAAGCAGCAATTAAAGCAGTGGAAACTGTTGATACAGCAATTGGAAATATAAAAGATACAATTATTAAATATGATGGCCTCATGTTATTGACCGCAGACCACGGAAACTGTGAGGTTATGTTCGATGAAATAGCGAACTTACCACATACTTCACATACATGTAATAAAGTTCCTTTGATGCTTATTTCTAAAAATAAGAATTATGAGTTAAGAGATGGAAGATTGGCAGATATTGCTCCAACAATTTTAGAACTGATTGATATCAAATCACCTGAAAACATGAGTGGCGAATCACTTTTAATAAAATAAAGTAATAATTAGATTTTTCTGTAGTTACTGTATTAAATATATTCTATATTAATACAATAAGCTTGCAACTTGAATTAAGGCCTAATCAAATGATTAAAAAAATCTCTATTTATAAGATAAATGTATTTTTGACATTTTTTTTGGTTTTAAATATATGTTTTATTGAGCAAAATCTAGCTAAAGCTGATAATCGTCAAGAAACCTACAAACAGCTAAATCTTTTTGGTGATGTATTTCAAAGAGTACAAGAACAGTACGTTGAAGAAGTAACGGACAAGAAACTTATAGAATCTGCAATTTCAGGTATGCTTCAATCTCTTGATCCACACTCCTCTTATTTAAGTCCAGATTCATATAAAGATATGCAGGTAAAAACCAAAGGGAAATTTGGTGGCTTAGGCATCGAAATAACCATGGAAGATGGTGTTGTAAAAGTTGTTTCACCGATAGATGACACTCCTGCAGCTAACGCAGGTATGAAGTCAGGCGATTTAATTATTGGCATAAATGGAGAGTCAATTAGAGGGCTTTCAATAAATGACGCTGTATCTCAACTTCGAGGACCAGTTGGAAGTAAGGTTGTCATAACTGTTGTTCGTGATAAAAAAGATCCTTTTGAAATTGAAATAATTAGAGACGTTATAAAAATAAGATCTGTTAGACACAACATCATTAAAAATATAGGTTATGTACGTTTAACGACCTTTTCGGATACAACGACTTCTGGTCTAGAAAAATCCGTAGATGAAATTAAAAAAGAACTTGGAAAACAATTTCAAGGACTAATATTAGATTTAAGGAACAATCCAGGAGGTCTTTTAAATCAGTCAATTTCTGTTACTGACTCTTTCTTAAACCAGGGAGAAATAGTATCAACCCAAGGAAGAAAAGATGATGATACTTCAAGAATTTTTGCAAAAAAAGGTGATATAATTGATGGCAAACCCATGATAGTTCTTATCAATAGTGGATCAGCATCTGCTAGCGAAATTGTAGCAGGAGCACTGAAAGACCATTCGAGAGCCATAATAGTTGGTACCCGTAGTTTTGGTAAAGGATCAGTTCAATCTATAATTCCTTTAGCAGGTAATGGCGCAATGAGACTTACAACTGCAAGATATTACACACCAAGTGGAATATCAATACAAGCCAAAGGTATTGAACCAGATATTATTGTAGAAGCTGGTATAACTGAATTGACTAAAGAAACACCAGAAAATAGACGAGAAGAAAATTTAAGGGGAGCCTTAGACAAAAAAGAAAAAGATAAAAAAGATAGTGCTAATAAACCAGAATTAACTCCAGTTGAAAAACTTTTACAAGATAATCAAATATCTAGAGCAGTTGACCTTATAAGAGGGATTAATTTGTTTAGTAATAAAAAGAAAACAACTTCTACTGCTAAAATTTTAAAAAAACCTTTAAATAATAAAGTTAGTAGTTTTAGCAATTGAGTATAATTAAGAACAATATTCCTCTATTAGAAAGACCGTATCGTTCTTGTGTCGGGTTAATGGTTTTTAATGAAGACGGAAACGTATTTTGTGGACAAAGACTTGATAACAAAGCTGAAGCATGGCAATTACCCCAAGGAGGTATTGACAAAGGAGAACTGCCTATAGAGGCTGGATATAGAGAATTAAAAGAAGAGACCAGTATAACTAATATTGAGTTTATAAGTGAATATCCAGATTGGTTAAATTATGATATTCCTTTGCCATTAGCAGACAATCTTTGGGAAGGAAAGTATAGAGGACAAACTCAAAGGTGGCTCTTATTCCATTTTATGGGTAAGGATAAAGAGATAGATATTAATACTAACCATCCTGAATTTAAAAACTGGATTTGGCTTGACCCAGAATTATTACCTGAAAAAGCAATTTCATTTAAAAAAGATGTTTACAGAAAAATTAATGAAATATTCATCCCAATGATCAAAAACTTTAATGCTTCAAACTTTAATTAATTATTATGAAAAAAGAAATCAACTCAAATAACGAAAAGCTCGTTAATAAAGTTTTTGAAATACTAACGAAATTTAAAGAAAACCCAAAAAAATTTGAGAATATATTTACTGAGCTTTTTGAGAAAGATTTTGAAGTCCAACTCAATAACATAAGTAAACTTAAAAGTGGATTATTGAAAGGTTTAATAATATCTGTAAAAGCTTTATTTGATGTTAAGGGATATCATACAAGAGGAGGAACTCAGTTTCTAGAAACCGATATTTCTTTAAACGATGCAAAATGTATCTCCAATATTAGAAAAGCTGGAGGTTTACTTCTTGGATATACAAATATGACTGAACTTGCCTACTCAGGTTTAGGAATAAATCCTCATTATGGAACTCCAGAAAACCCTTTTTATCCTGGTTCTGTGCCAGGTGGATCGACATCTGGTGGAGCTGTGTCAGTTGCTTTAGATTTGTCTGACATAGCTATAGGAACTGATACTGGAGGTTCAACGAGGATACCAGCTGCTTTCACAGGAATAACAGGCCTAAAACCTACACAAGATAGTATTTCAAGAGATGGTGTCCTTACCCTCTCCAGTAGCCTAGATAGTGTTGGATTAATGGCAAGAAACGTTGAACTTTGTAAACTTGGCTACCATGCTATGAGAAAAAAAATAAATGCTAAGCAGGAAAAATTACAAAATAAAAATCCAAAATTAATAATTCCTTCTAACTTTGGATTTGAAGATATAGACAATGATATTAAAGTTGCTTTTGACTTAGCTAAGAAAAAAATTACTAAAAGTGGATACGAAGTCATTGAAATGAATGTGCCAGTTTTAGATCTATACAAAAAAGTGCCAATATGGCAATTCGCATCAGTAGAGTGTGCAACAGAATATTTTTATTTATATGATCAAAAAAAACATTTAATTGATCCAAACGTATTAAGGCGAATAGAACGAGCAAATGAAGTTATGGCTGTTGAATATAATTTATTACAAAAAATTAGAATTGATTTAATAGAAGAGTTTAACAAATTTTTAAAAAATAATTTTTTAATTATGCCAACTGTGACAATAAAACCACCTTCAGTAAAAAAATGTAAAGATAGTGAATTCTATGATAAAGCAAATTTAATATCGTTAAGAAACACAACTTTGGCTAATTATATGAATAGTTGTAGTATTTCTATACCTTATTTTGAAAACAAAAGGCCTATTGGGATTATGTTAAACGCAGCTACAAATGAAGATGATTATCTTTTGAGAATAAGCTCTGAAATAGAAAAAGTATTACAGAAATAAATTAACCTATTTTATCTAAAACAGCCTTTATAAAAGACGAATTTTTTATTGCAAGATCCGCTATATTTTGATCATGATGATTTTCTTGAGACTGATAGGCTATAAGTTTTTCCTCTAGAACTTGTTTGTTTGTTTTATCAATCTTTTCAGCTCTTTCTGCTAATATTGTAACTGAAGTTTCATTTATTTCGGCTATTCCACCATCTATCATTATCTGTGATGAAATTTTGTTATCATTAAAAATATCAACCAAACCTCTATCCAGAGTAGATATAAGTTTAGAATGTCTTGGAAGGGCTCCGATTTGTCCATCTGATCCTGGAACGACAACCATTTCAACAGGTTCAGATATAATTATAGCTGAGGGTGTTACTACTTCTAAATTAGTTGTTTCTGCCATTCATACCTCGTCTTTAAACGTTCAAAAATTTAAGCAGCATCTTTAGCTAGTTTCTTGGCCTTTTCTATTGCTTCTTCAATAGTACCTACCATATAAAAAGCAGCTTCTGGTAAATCATCATACTCACCGTCTGCAATTCCCTTAAAACCCTTTATAGTATCTTCTAAAGGTACTAGAACACCTGGAGATCCTGTGAAAACCTCAGCAACATGGAATGGCTGAGATAAAAACCTTTGAATTTTTCTAGCTCTACTAACAACTAGTTTATCTTCTTCAGAAAGTTCATCCATACCCAAAATCGCGATGATGTCTTGTAACGATTTATACTGTTGAAGAACTTCTTGAACTTTTCTAGCAACTTCATAATGCTCTTCACCAACAATCCTAGGATCCAGCATTCTTGAAGTGGAGTCTAATGGATCAACAGCAGGATAAATTCCTATTTCTGCTATCTGTCTTGATAAAACAGTAGTAGCATCTAAATGAGCAAAAGATGTAGCAGGAGCAGGATCAGTTAAGTCGTCTGCAGGAACGTATATTGCTTGCACAGAAGTAATAGATCCTTTTGTTGTAGTCGTAATTCTTTCTTGAAGTGCCCCCATATCTGTAGCCAACGTTGGTTGATATCCTACAGCAGATGGTATTCTTCCTAGCAAAGCTGAAACCTCGGATCCAGCTTGAGTAAATCTAAAAATGTTATCTACGAAAAATAGAACGTCTTGACCTTCTTGATCTCTAAAATATTCAGCTAACGTTAATCCTGTTAGAGCTACTCTTGCTCTAGCTCCAGGTGGTTCATTCATTTGGCCATATACAAGTGCTGCTTTAGACCCTGGGCCATCTGGAACGATAACTCCTGATTCCACCATTTCATGGAAAAGATCATTACCTTCTCTAGTTCTTTCACCAACACCTGCAAAAACAGAATATCCACCATGTGCTTTAGCTACGTTATTTATAAGCTCCATAATTAAAACTGTCTTACCAACACCAGCACCCCCGAAAAGTCCAATTTTACCTCCTTTTGCATAAGGTGCTAAAAGGTCAACCACTTTTATTCCTGTTACTAAAATGTCAGCAGAAGTGGATTGATCAACATATTCTGGAGCATCTCTATGAATAGGTAATGTTGTTTTGGATTTTACAGGCTTACCATCATCTACTGGATCACCAATAACATTGAGAATCCTTCCTAATGTTTCGGGTCCAACAGGAACTGTAATTGGAGCACCTGTTTGAACTACGTCCATACCACGGACTAGACCATCAGTACTATCCATAGCTATGGTTCTTACTTCGTTTTCACCTAGATGCTGCGCTACTTCTAAAATTAGTTTTTGTCCATTATTATCTACCTGAAGAGCATCTAATATTTGAGGAAGTTCTGTATCAAACTCAACATCAACAACAGCTCCAATAACTTGAGATATTTTGCCATTTTGTTTAGTGGACGGTTTTTTCGCCATAATGTTTCTCCATTTTTATATTATAAGGCTTCTGCACCTGATATAATTTCAATTAATTCTTTGGTAATGACAGCTTGTCTTGTTCTATTATATTGTAGAGTTAGAT
>CACNEF010000008.1 GCA_902619485.1 uncultured SAR116 cluster alpha proteobacterium | reverse complement strand
ACAGGTTATTTTTCATTAAGTTCAAGGTGTAGAGAATCTTCTACAAGTTCAGATGATTACATACATAATTATTAGTTTTTTAATGATGGTTACACCTGGCCCAGGTGTATTATCATTAGCTGGTGTTGGTGCAGGCTTTGGTTGGAAAGTTGGTATGATGTATCTCATTGGTTTATTTTTTGGAACTAATGGAGTTGCACTATTAGTAGTTTTAGGATTCAAACAACTTTTATTTGAGATTGATGGTGTTGAAATTACTTTCTTGCTTCTTTCTTTATCTTATTTATCTTTTCTATCTTGGCGAATAGCTACATCTGACAATAAAACTGGGTTTAAGCAGAGTTTGAAAGCACCTAGATTGTATGAAGGTATTTTTTTACAATTTGTTAATCCTAAAGCTTATGTTGTGCAAGGTCATTTGTTTGTAGTTTTATCTCTTGGACTGGCATCATTCAATGTTGAAATTATTATAAAATTTATTATTGTTAATTCTATTTGGATACCAATACATTTATTATGGCTTTGGTTAGGAATAAGTCTAAAGAAATGGTCATTAGGTGTTAATAAACAAATTTGGGTAAATAGGGGAATGGGCCTGGCTTTGTTTGCAGTTGTTGTCCTTTCTGCTTTCATGGAATTAAATTCAGAGATATAAAATGATCAAATATTAATCACCCACTAATTTGGCTAATTTTTTTTGCTCAAATTTTTGGCAAATATATTCTTTGTTTTTTGATTAACGAAATACATCACGACTTATTCAACGATTCGACATATAAAAATTAAAAGTTCAATAAACTCCCCCGTTTAATTGTACTCAAAACTAATACATTCCTCCCTAGTGATTAGTTTAAATCAGGTGCAGAGGATCTCCTTAAAATCCTCACCATTAATATGTAGCCCTACCTCCTGATATGTCGAAAACTCCAGCTGTAGTAAAACTATTCTCCCTACTTCCTAAGAAAGTAATTAAAGAAGCAATCTCATCAACGGTTACGAATCTTTTTCTTGGTATTTTAGACAGCATGTAATCAATAAATTCTTGTGATACTTGATCAAGTATTCTTGTTTTTGCCGTTGCAGGAGTAATACAATTAACAGCAATATCTTGATCAGCCGTTTCTTTTCCAAGAGATTTAGTTAATCCAATAACAGCAGCCTTTGATGCTGAGTAAGCAGGAGCATTAGGGTTGCCTTCTTTTCCGGCAATAGATGCTATATTAATAATCCTACCATATCCGTTTTCTCGCATAGTTTTAACAACATATTTGTTGCAATAAAACACACCATTAACATTTACGTTGAAAACTTTTGACCACTCTTCAACTGGATAATCCCATGTTGAAAAGGTCGGACCTGCTATACCTGCACTACATACTAATATGTCAATTTTTTTTAGCTGGTTAATTGTTTCAGCCGTAGCTTGTTCTACAACTTTATTATCAGTTTGATCAACTTCTAAAAAATGGCAATTAAGTTCTTTTGCAGCATCCATACCCAACTTTTTATCAATATCCCAAATCATAACTTCACAACCATCATTAATAAATCTTTTTGCAGTTGCTAGTCCAATCCCTTGAGCTCCACCAGTAATAACTGCAGTTTGTCCATTAAAATTAGCCATAAACACCCCCTGTATTTGATTTGGTTGAATTATAAGAATATATTAACAATAGATATATTTCATATAAACACCTATAGTGTTTTATATCGTTCAACTATCCAATGCTAGAAAAATTTTAAAAATAGAGGAAGTTTGATGGAAATATTTCACATAGTCATTATTGGAATTGTATCTTGTCTTGCAATGGATATGTGGCAGAGGCTACTTAAATTATTATATGATATAAATCCTTCTGATTGGGGTGTGGTTGGAAGATGGTTTTTATTAGTAATGTCTAGAGGAAAAATTTATAATCCTACTATCGATGAAGAAGATCCAATTAAAAATGAATTAATAATTGGCTGGATGGTTCATTATTCCGTTGCAATTATGTATTCAGTATTTTTTTTTATTTTATTAGAATATGAAATATGTAGTGCATCTCTTATGAATGGCATTATTTTTGGTTTGATAAGTGTAATTGTTCCTTGGTTTTTTTTTATGCCAGCTTTAGGTAAAGGTTTATTAGGAACAAAGACACCGTCACCACTTATGGCTTGTTTTTTAGCAGTTGGAAGTCATATTGCTATAGGTGCACCTATCGGTGGATTTTATCAGATATTTGGTTACTAAATTAAGATATACGTATTGAGTATAAAAATGAATGAAAATAAATTAAGAGAGCAAATATGTTTATTAGCAACTTCTATCTTTGATAGAGGATTAACACATGGTTCAACGGGAAATATTTCAGTACGTTTGGATGATAATAATATATTAGTAACTCCGTCTGGATCCTCTTTTGGAAGACTGGATCCTAACCAAATAGTAAAAGTTTCAAAATCTGGTGAAATTACTGGTTCTACAACACCTACTAAAGAGTTGCCACTTCATCAGGCTTTTTATGAAACAAGAGGCATGAAATCTGGCGCAGTAGTACATCTTCATTCTACGTATTCAGTCGCTTTATCAATGATGCCTGGAATTAATGAAGATAATGTTTTACCCTCATATACACCTTACTCCGTCATGTTATTAGGAAAGGTAAAATTACTTCCTTTTTTTGTGCCAGGAGATCCTGCAATGGGTGATTCAATTAAAGGTCTTGCTGGGAAAAGATCTGCCGTTCTTCTTGCTAATCATGGTCCTGTTGTTTCTGGTAAAGATTTGGAATCAGCGGTTAATGCTGTTGAAGAATTAGAAGCTACTGCTAAACTAGCTCTTATATTAAGAGGGTCAGATGCAATAGAATTAAAAACATCTCAAATAGATAAAATAGTGTCTAAATTTAACATAGAATGGGATTAGGACAATGTATAAATTTTCAGCTAATTTAGGTCTTTTATGGACAGAAATGTCTCAAATCGACGCTATATATAAAGCTAAAGATAAAGGGTTTGATGCAGTAGAGTTTCAGTTTCCTTATCAATATGATTCTCGAGAAATTAAAAAAGCATTGGATGATGTAAACTTACCCGTTATGGGTATTAATACAATTAAAGGTAATATTGAAAAAGGTGATAATGGTCTATTAGCTGTCCCTTCAAGGGTGTCTGAGGCAAGAGACGCATTATTACAAGCATTTGAGTATGCAAAAGTAATTAAATCAAAAAACATTCATGCAATGGCAGGCGTCACAGATTTATCAACAAAATCTCTTGTGACTTTTATTGATAATTTAAAATTTGCAAAAGAATTGGTCAAAGAAAGTAATATCGGTTTAGTCATTGAACCTTTAAACCTAAATGATAATCCAGGATATTTTTTAACAAGAGTGGAGCAGGCTAAGGAGATATGTGAGCTTGTAGGTTCTGATAGTATTAAAATTATGTTTGATTTTTATCATGTTCAAATCAATCAAGGTAATGTTATTAATAGATTTGCAGATAATTTACCTTTCATTGGTCATGTGCAGATAGCTTCAGTAAAGGGTAGATCTGAACCAGACAAAGGTGAATTAGATTTTTCTTACATTATTCCAGAAATTTATAAAATAGGTTACAAAGGGTTGATTGGAGCAGAATATAAGCCAAGAACCACGACTGATGAAGGAATTGCTTGGATTGATAATTTTAAATAAAAATTTTTAAAGGATTTTTAAATGAAAATAATCAGACAATATGGCCCTAATGAAATAGAAAACTCATCATTGTGTTTTGGAACAATGCAGTTTGGAGACGGGGCAGATGAACGCGACAGCCAAGAAATGTATGAGGCATGTCGAGAAAATGGTATTAATTTTTTTGATACTGCATTTGTTTATACTGGAGGTAAATCTGAAAAAATTCTTGGAAATTTAATTAGAGAAGAACGTGAAAAAATTATTCTAATTACAAAAGCAGGTTCAGTTGGAGGTTCAAGTGGAGAAAATATTAGATCACAACTAGAGCAAAGTCTTAAAAGACTAAATCAGGATTACGTAGATATTTTCTTCTTACATCATTGGGATGATAATGTGCCATTAGAAGAAACATTTGAAACACTTAAAAAATTAAAAGAAGAAAAAAAATTTTTTCAACTAGGTGTTTCTAATTTTGCTGCTTGGCAAGTTTTGAAAGCAAATTTGATTGCTCAAAAATATAATTTTCCATCAGTAGATATTCTGCAACCCATGTATAATATTGTTAAAAGACAAGCCGAGGTAGAAATTCTTCCTATGGCAATGTCAGAAGATATTGGTGTAATAAGTTATAGTCCTTTAGGAGGGGGACTTCTTACAGGCAAATATGACGCATCAATTACATCAAGTAAAAATACATCTGGAAGACTTCATGAAAATGAAAAATATAAAATTAGATATGGACAAGATTGGATGTACAAAGCAGCACATTCTTTAAAAAATTTAGCGAATGATTTAAATTATGATCCTATTTCTTTAGCAGTTGCTTGGGTTTTAAAGAATGATGCGGTAACTGCCCCAATAATTAGTGCCAGAAATCTAAAACAATTAAAACCTTCCCTAGATTCAGTTAAAATTTCATTAGATAATGAAACTTACAAATTAATATCTAATATCAGTCCTACACCTGCTCCTGCAACTGATAGATTAGAAGAAGTCAGTGACGATTAAATAAGGAAATCTCTTGGATACTGCAATAGAAAAAAATTGGGAAGTATATGCTTTAAAATATGCTGAAAGAGCAGATAGAACTCGTGGTGACAGCTTCATTTTTGACGATCATTCTAATCAAGCTCACACTATTGATTATTTTATTTGGGTTTTGAAATCAGATAAGGATATTATTGTTGTAGACACAGGATATGACTACGACGAAGCTAAAAGAAGAGATAGGCCTATACAAAGAGCTCCGTCTGAGGCTTTAAAAGCTATTAACGTTGAAGCTAGTGATGTTACTGATGTAATTATAACTCATCTTCATTATGATCATGCAGGAGGATTAAAGGATTTTCCGAATGCAAAATTTCATCTTCAAGAAACTGAGATGGCATACGCGACTGGTCCCTGTATGTGTCATGAAACTATTAAAATGCCTTTTACGGGCGAACATGTATGTGAGATGGTTAAAAATTTATACTCTGGCAGGGTTGTCTTTTATAATGGTATTGGATCAATCAAAGGTGGAGTTACTGTTCATTTAATAGGAGGTCATTCTAGAGGATTGCAGTCTGTTAGAGTAAAAACAGAAAATGGTTATTTATGTTTAGCATCAGATGCCACACATTTCTATGAAAACTTTCTTATGGGTAAACCATTTCCTATTGTTGTTGATTTGGAAGACATGCTTAATGGCTTTAAGTTAATTAAAAGTCTGGCAACCAGTAATGATATGGTAATCCCAGGACATGATCCTCTAGTTAAAAATTTTTTTCCCAAAGAAGGAACATCAGGCTTTGTTTGGAGATTAGATAAAGGACCAACTAGTCCAGTGAAGATCTAAAGTTTTTTTCCATTGATCTTCTAAATGAAACAGTAGGATCATCAGATGAATAATCCACATCTTTCCAAGTTATAATTTGATCTTCTTTAATATCTTTATTAAGTTTTATTCCATGAGCAAGACCTATTGGCAGAGTTTCATTTGAAAGAGAGTCTTTTACTGGTATCAATTTACCCCACACGGTAGCTCCACCCTCTCCATCTAAAATCTCACCTTTTTTTAGTGCTCTTTTTGAGGTAGCAACTACATCACCTGAAAAAGTTTGTGTTTGCCCGGTAGATTGATTTAATAGAGCTGCACTAAAGATTGATATATTTAGTTCCATACCGATTAAATGAAATGGTTTGTACATAGCAGAAAATTGTCCAGTACTATCAGTGTTCATACCATATTGTTTAAAACATGAGGCTGCATAATCATTTGGTGCCTTAAGCACGGCGTAAACTCCCCATCTTAAATCTTTAAATACATCTTTACCATCTCTATCAAGAGATGATACTACCTCAACTTGTCCATCATGTTCTAAAACACCACCATTGTTTTTTGGTTTAAGAACCTCTGCTAGATCATCCATACCACAGGGAGGAAAAAGTAATCCATTAGAGGGTACTCTTAGGTTGCAAGCGTTAGCAATAGCTGCCATTTCAAGACTAGATTTTGTTCCATCAAGAAATGAGTTAAACATTTTAGGGTTCATGCCAGCTTCATTTGCATCTTTTTCTGTTAATCCATAATAATTCCAAACTGTTTCTGGGGTTGATTTATGATATTCAGGAAGATATTTAGTACCTTTGCCAGCAGCAGTTACATAAAAGCCACTGGACCTAGCCCAGTCAACAATTTCAGCTGTAAGGGCAGGCTGGTCTCCATAAGCCATAGAATAAACAACACCAGCTGATTTAGCTTCTTTGGATAAAGAAGCACCAGCCAAAACATCTGCTTCAACATTAACCATTACGATATGTTTCCCATATCGAAATGCTTCTCGAGCATGTAAAATTCCAGCTGAAGGATGTCCAGTCGCTTCAACAACGACTTCTACCTCAGATTTTGTTATTGCTTTAATTCCTGATTCAACAAATTCGGTGTTAGAAATAAGATCATCTTTCCAACCAACATGTTTACAAGCTTTTTTAGCGCTGTCTGGAATTAGATCTGCAATTATTATAACTTCTAAACCAGGTGTGGTTGGTACTTGACTTAAAAACATAGAGCCAAATTTTCCAGCTCCAATTAAAGCAACTTTTACAGGTTTATTATTATCAATTCTTTGTGAAATCAGATTTTGCAAAAACATATTTTTATTAATTCCCAAATATTTGCTTTATTTTTTGGATGTCATTATGTTTAAGCCCTAGCTGAGAAATAAAATAATTTTCCAATGAACTGTATTTTTTTTCTATTTCATCTATCGCCGCATTTAAATAAGATGTCTGAACCTTACCTAAAGTGCTCAACATATTTTTTGTAACCTGAGTGTCCTGTTTTGAAGAGTTAGTCTTTTGTTCCGCTGTGGCTGCTTTAATAGTTAATAAATCATTTGAAATAAGATAATTTTCAAAAATCTTATCAATATGGTTATTAAAAATACTCTGTATCATAAAACTGGCTATGCCAGTTCTATCCTTGCCAGCCGAGCAATGAAAAATAATTGGACGATTATTTGATCTAAGAAGTATTTCAAAAAATTTTGCCCAAACTTTTTTATGGTTATTAATATACATCCGATAACTTTCTTCCATCACTTCTTCATAAGATTTATTATTGTCTCCACTAATTTGCTTTTGAGAAACCATTCTACTAAGAGTGCTGGCTGAAATTGGAAGGTTAATATACTTTTCTAAAAGTTTAGGAGATAGATTATCTGGTGCCATTTTTACTTCTTTAGGATCACGAAAATCAATTATGGCAAACAGGTTTAAATTCTCTAAAACTCTAATATCTTGTTCGTTTAGGGTGCTAAGTTTAGCACACCTAAATAATAAGTTTTTTTTCATTTTAGAGCCAATAGACACGTCTCTAAAATTTGAAACTGACTCAATTGAGATCAAAAAATTTTTCCTTGTTTAAAAATGGTTAACTATTCAGCTGCGCTAACACCAATATTTAATAACTCATTAAGGCAATTATCATCAAGCTTTGTAATGGGTGTAAAATCTCTGTGTGCAATCCATTCTTCTCGATTATACTTTTGTATATGATTATCTACGTGACATAAAGAAAGATAGACAATACTTCGACCAAATGGTGAAATGTTTGGTGGACTTGCGTGAACTAGCAAAGAAGAAAACATTAACATACTTCCGGCTGGTCCTGTAGGAGCTACACATCCACCTCTTTCAGCCAACTCTAAAACTTTTTCATTATCTAATGTCCATAGTGGATAACTTGTTGTCTCTAAATCGTGACCTGCGTCAATTACTCCTGTTTTGTGACTTCCTGGTATAAAAAGTAATGGTCCATTCGCTGCAGTTACATCATCAAGAAATAAGGCAATATTCATAGCTCTTGGTTCTGGCATTCCGTCATCTCTTTTCCAAGTTCCATAATCTTGATGCCATTGCCACACAGCTCCGTCAAACGCAGCCTTAGCATTTAATTTGAATTGATGCATATAAACATCACCATCTAATATTTGGGATACTGGATCAATCAATCTTGGATGAGCGGCTAACCTTCTAAAAGCCTCGTTATAAGTGTGTGCAGCAAAAGCTGTTCTAGCAACTCCTGTACTTTCTTTCCAAACTTCTTTTCTATCTTCTAAATATACTTTTTCAGCTTCTTCTTTTAACAATGCGGCTTCATCAGAATTAAATAGTTTAGGAAAGAATAAATAACCATCTTTATCAAATTTTTCTAAATCAGTTTCACTTAAAAACATTCAATCGCTCCAAATTTAAATTAATATAATAACATTATATAAAAATTTATAATTATGTAATTAAAATAATTGATGTAATCATTGTTAGCGTGTTAAATAATTATTCAAGAGAAATTTTGTTAAAAAGGAGATAGATTTGTCACTGATTTCACCCTTAGATAAATTAAAAATACCTGTAATTGGATCTCCATTATTCATAATATCTAATCCAGATTTAGTTATAGCTCAATGTAAAGCGGGCATAATTGGTTCTTTCCCTTGTTTAAATGCAAGAGAAGGTGAGGGTGAGCCTAATATGCTTGAGATATGGTTAAAAAAAATAAATGAAGAATTAGATAAGCATAATCAAGAAAACCCTGATAGCCCGGCCGCTCCTTATGCTGTGAATCACATAGTTCATAAATCAAATGTTAGGTTAGAAAAAGATATTGATATTTGCGCAAAATGGGAGGCGCCTGTTTGGATAACTTCGCTAGGAGCAAGGCCTGAAGTTAATGAAGTTGCACACCAGGCTAAAGGTATTGTCTTGCATGATATTATTAATAATTTTTTTGCAAAAAAAGCAATCGACAAAGGAGCTGATGGATTAGTGGCAGTGGCTGCAGGAGCAGGAGGCCACGCTGGTACACTTTCACCATTTGCATTAATTCAAGAAATTCGTGAATGGTTTTCTGGACCTCTTTTACTATCAGGTTCAATTGCTAATGGAGGAGCAGTTCTCGCTGCTCAGGCAATGGGTGCTGACTTAGCGTATATTGGCTCTGCATTCATTGCAACCAATGAGGCTAATGCAGATCAAAGATATAAAGAAATGATTACCGAGTCATCTGCAGATGATATCGTTTATACAAACTTGTTTACGGGAGTGCATGGAAATTATTTAAAAGGTTCTATCGTAGCTCAGGGCCTTGATCCCGACAATCTTGAAGTAAGCGATTCGAGTAAAATGAATTTTAGCTCTGGAACTTCAAAACCAAAGAGTTGGAAAGAAATTTGGGGCTCTGGTCAGGGTATTTCTGCTGTGAAAAGTATTATGCCTGCAGGTGAGTTGGTGAAGAGAATTAATAACGAGTATATTGAGGCAAAAGGAAAACTTATTTAGAGGAAAACATGTCAGTAGTTAAACATAAAATAATAGAAGAAATAGCACTTATAGAAATTTCTAATCCACCAGTAAATGCAATAAGCGCTGCAGTCAGAGTTGGACTATTAGAGACTATTGAAAATCTATCTTTAAATGAAAAAATTAAAGCAATTGTTATTACAGCTCCTGAAAGAACTTTCCTTGCTGGCGCTGATATAAAAGAGTTTGGCAAAAAAGTAGACGCTCCAATATTAGGAAAGATTTGTGATAAAATTGAAAGTCTTAACAAAATAGTTGTTGCATCATTACACGGAACTCCACTTGGTGGTGGATTAGAAGTTGCAATGTCAGCACATTATAGAATTGCAGCTCCTAACACCAAAGTTGGATTACCAGAAGTTTTGCTTGGAATCCTCCCTGGTGCTGGTGGAACACAAAGACTTCCGAGATTATGTGGCGTTGATATGGCTTTAGATATGATGCTTACTGGCAAGCATGTTCCAGCTAAAGAAGCTTTATCATCAGGTATAATTGATGAGATTGCTGAAAATAACAATACTATAGATAATGGTATTGAGTATGCCAAAAAGTTAGTGAAAGAAGGATTTAGACCAAGACCCACTTCTGAAATACAAAATAAAATTAGTGATACAGAAGAAACAAGCGAACTTATTTTAAAATTTAAAGATACTGCATCCAAAAAATACAAAAATTTATTTTCACCTCATGCAATTATTAGATCTGTAGAAGAGGGTCTTAAATTAGATTTTGCTGAAGCTATATTAAATGAAAGAAAATTATTTGAAGAATGCATTGAAAGTCCCCAAAGACAAGGTTTAATACATTCTTTCTTTGCTGAAAGAGCTAATACAAAAATACCAGAATTAAAAGAAGGCAAACCAATAGAACTAAATAAAATTGGTATAATTGGTGGTGGCACAATGGGTACTGGAATTTCTATGGCCGCTATGAATGCAGGTTTCAATGTGATTATGATTGAACAAAATGATGAAGCCATCCAAAAAGCCAAGGCAAAAATTACTTCAACTTTTGATAGAAGCGTTAAATTAAATAGAATTACAACTGAACAAAAAAATAAAACTATGGATATGTTTTCTGCGACAACAAATTTCTCAGAGCTCAAAGATAGAGATTTGATAATAGAAGCTGTATTTGAAAACATGGACGTTAAAAAAGAAGTCTTTGTGAAATTAAATCAGATTTGTAGTCAAGATTGTATTTTAGCATCCAATACTAGTTATTTAAATGTAAATGAAATTGCTTCAGTTGTAGATAATCCAAGCAGGGTTATTGGTTTGCATTTCTTTTCTCCAGCTAACATTATGAAACTTTTAGAAGTTGTAGTGGCAGAAAAAACATCTAAAGATACTGTTTCTACTGCCTTTAACTTAGCAAAAAAAATGAGAAAGGTACCAGTAAGATCAGGAGTTTGTGATGGCTTTATAGGTAACAGAATCCTCTCAAAATATTTAGTTGGTACGTATCATATGGTTGAGGATGGAGCAAGCCCATTTCATGTTGATAAAGTGATAAGAGATTTTGGCTGTGCAATGGGAATTTTCCAGGTAATTGATTTAGCTGGTGGAGATATAGGTTGGGCAACAAGAAAAAGAAAAGCACCATTCAGACATAAAGATGATAGGTATGTACAAATACCTGATAGAGTATGTGAAAGAGGTTGGTTTGGTCAAAAAACTTCTAAAGGATATTATTTATATGGAGAAAATGTAGATTTTCTTACGCCTAATCCAGAAATAGAAGTAATTTGTGAACAAGAAAGAAAAAGAGCCGGAATAACTCCGAAAAAATTTGATGATAAGGAGATATTAGATAAATACATTGCTGCAATGGTATATGAAGGGACTAAAATTCTAAGTGAACAAATAGCACTAAAGCCTTCAGATATAGATGTTGTTTTTACTAATGGTTATGGATTTCCTAAATGGAGAGGAGGTCCAATGAAATATGCAGATATGATTGGATTAGACAAAATATTGAAAAATATTCAAAAATATTCAGAAGAAGACCCACGATTTTGGACTCCTCCGAAGCTACTAGAAGATTTAGTTAAACAAAACAAAAATTTTGATAGTTTAAATTAAAATTTAATTATCTATAACTACATAGTAGGGTCGGGATTAACTTTAACTACTAACTTTCCAAAATTTTTACCATTTAATAATCCTATGAAAGCATTAGGAGCATTTTCTAAGCCCTCAACAAAGTCTTCTTTATATTTAATCTTGCCTTCATTTATCCATTTTGAAAGAGCTATGATTGACTCTTCTCTTTGATCATAATGATTAAAAACAATAAAACCTTTTATCATCATTCTTTTTGTAAGTATTTGCCTAAATAATAAGGGCAATCTATCTTTTTCTCCACCTTTTAGACTTGTAGCATTATATAAACTAATAAGGCCACAAACTGGTATCCTGGCATAATCATTTAAGAGAGGCATAACAGTATCGAAAGTAATACCACCTACGTTCTCCCAATAGATGTCTACACCATCAGGACAAGCAGATTTTAGTTTTTCTTTAAAATTTGGATCCTTATAATTTACACATTCATCGAAACCAAGTTCAGTTTTAGTAAACTCACATTTATCTTCGGTACCTGCAACTCCTACAACTCTACATCCATAAATTTTACCAATTTGACCAACAGTCGCTCCTACCGCACCACTTGCTGCTGAAACAACTAAAGTTTCTCCATTTTGTGGTTTGGCAAAATTATGCATACCTACGTAAGCTGTTGTCCCTGGCATGCCCAAAACACCAATAGAAGTTGATAGGGGGGCCATTTTTGGATCAATTAATCTTAATTTTTTTTCGTTTACAGTTGGATTGTCTTGCCAGCCCGTTCTACCTTCAACAAAATCACCAGCTTTAAATAATTCAGATTTACTTTCCACAACTTGACTTAAAGCACCAGCCTCCATAACTTCACCTATACCGACTGGTTTTGCGTAACTCTTAGCATCATTCATTCGGCCTCGCATATAGGGATCTAAAGACATATAAATTGTTTTTAAAAGCACTTCTCCTGCTTTAGGAGAAACTATGTTCTCTTTAACTGTTCTAAAATTCCCTAATGTTGGTTCTCCAACAGGTCTATCATTAAGTAAAATTTTAGTGTTCATACATATCTCCTAAGTTGTGATAAGTTTATACTATGTCTTATATTTGAAAAAGTAATATCTAAATGTCAAGGCTGAAAGAAGCGAACCTAAACCTAAGCATAAAAAAGACATGAACCAAGCCAAATGACTTGCCTGTCCTCCAAAATTGTCTAAAACAAAACCTACAACTGGTCCACCAATAGCTCCTCCCAAAAAACCAACCATTGAGTGCAGTGCCAGTCTTACACCTCTGTCATGAGGTTCTCCATTGACAACTGTACCTGTTGTTAATGAACCAGAATCTAAAATTATTAAGCTATTATATAAAAAAAGCATAAAAAGAGCCAACCAAAAGCTAAATAGAAAAGAGATTGCTGTTAATATCGAGCCAAAAAAACAGAGAACTCCCATATTGGAAACTATTCTTGCTCTATCTTTGCCAATACAATATTTTGCTCCGAATATTGAAGCAAAAATTCCTATAAAACCCATTAAAGCAATACTGTTCGCAATGAAAGCGTCACTTACAGAAACTTTGAAGTGACTTGAAAGAAAGACGATGCAAGGAAATGTCCAACTTCTAAATCCAAATAATTCATATGTATGGCCTCCATATCCTAATATAAAAGGAGATGCTTTTTTATTTTTGAAAGTTTTTAAAATAGGAACAATAACTTTGATGATTCCCTGATATTTCTTTTTTCGACGCTCTTCGATTTCATCACCAGAAAAATATAAAAGAGGAAAAGAACATAAGAAGAGTATAACTGAAGCTAAAAGAAAAGCATTTTCCCAACTAACATTATAATTTTTTAAAATTCCAAAAAGAGAAAAAGAAAAAGCAGTTCCAAGTCCAAAAAATGAAGTATATACAGCAACGTATTTTTCTCTAGAAATTTGATTTAGTCTAGAATTTAGTATTTGTAGACCTGGCATATAAGTCCCTGCAAGTCCAACCCCAACAAGTGACCAAAAAATTGAGGCATTAATTGCATTTGTTGAAAAAATAGAAAAAAAGAATAGTCCTGCTGATCCTATTAAACATGAAATAGCATAGAGTTTCCTTGAATCAAAAGTATCAGTTAAGCTGACTAAAAATGGCGTGGCGATTACATAACCTATATAAAATGAACCACTAATCCAACCTGCTTCGCTATTAGATAACTTCCACTGTGCTTGAAGGTCTATTAAGTATATTGGCCAAATAGCAAACCCAACCATAGAAATCATCTGAATAAAACATGTGAGTATTAAAATTTTTGGTAATTTATAAATAAACATCAAACTAAAATTATAAAGTTTGATTTAAGAAGTAAATTATTTATTCTGTATTTTGTTAATATATCAAAACACAAAGAAATTGAAGAAGGTCAATATGATTACATTGCAAGAAATTATGTCTCCTAAGTCTATTGCTATTGTTGGCGCTTCAGACAACAAAGCTAGGATTGGAGGGCGTCCACTTGCTCATATGATAGAACAAAAATTTTCTGGAGGTATTTTTCCAATTAATCCTAATAGGGACACAGTACAAGGTATAAAAGCGTATCCAAGTTTATTAGATGTAAAAGATGATTTAGACTTCATATTAGTCGCAGTACCTTCCAATATTGTCGTATCAGTTTTACAAGAAGCAGTAGTTAAAAAGGCTAAAACAGCATTAATTTTCTCCTCTGGGTTTGCAGAAATTGGAGGTCAAGGTGAGATTCTTCAAAATCAAATAAAAAAAATTAGCAAAGAAAGTGGTCTCAGAGTCATCGGACCAAATTGTTTAGGTCTATTTAATTCAGCTAAAAACTTCTACCCTACTTTTACTTCCACTATAGATAGAGCAACTCCTAAACCAGGTGGTATTTCTATTGCGAGTCAATCAGGAGCTTATGGAAGCCACATTTATATGGTTTCTCACCAAAGAGGACTTGGAATTAGATATTGGATGACAACTGGTAATGAGGTTGATCTCTCTGTAGGAGAGACCATTAAGCTTATGGCAGAAGATCCAGATGTACACACAATCATGGCATATGCAGAAAGTGTTAAAGACGGTAAACAATTTACTGATGCACTAGACACTGCGAGATCTGAAAAAAAACCAGTAATTTTTATGAAGGTAGGAAGATCTGAAGTGGGAGCGGCAGCTGCTAACTCTCATACAGCCTCTCTAGCAGGTGAAGACAAGGTTTACGACGAAGTATTGAGAGCGCATGGTGCATATAGAGTAAGAAGCACAGAAGAAATGTTAGATGTAGCTTATTCTACAATGCCTAGAATATTCCCAGCTGGAAAAAATTTAGGATTAGTTACTATTTCTGGGGGTGGTGGAGTAATTATGGCAGATGCAGCTGAAGATGAAGGGCTAATTGTAGGCCCAATGCCAAAAGACGCACAAGATGAATTAAAAGAACTTGTTCCCTTCGCGTCTCCAATGAATCCTGTTGATGTAACAGCCCAGTTTTTTAATGATTTAACATTAATACCTAAATTCACAGATTTAATGCTCTCCAAAGGTGGATATGATGCATTGATAGGTTTTTGGACTTCAGTTGCGGGTTCTCCTGTTTTGTCCAAACCGTTACTTTCTGCATTAAAACAAGCTATGAAGGGATATGAAGATAAACTGTTCATAAACTGTATGGTAGCATCTGAAGAATATATAAAAATGTATGAAAAAGAGGGATTTCCCTGCCTTGAAGATCCTACGAGAGCAATTGTCGCAATGTCCGCACTTATGTTTTTTGGTGAAAAATTTAATGAAAAACATAAGAGTAACCAAATTAATTTAGGCAATTACAAAGTTGATATACCAAACAAAAATTTAAACGAAATTGACTGTAGTGAAGTGCTTTTATCTGCTGGGTTACCAATATTAAAACCAATTCTTCTAAAAGATATTGAAGACTTATCCTCTTACTTTAAAGATGGCAAAGATAAATATGTCATGAAAATAGTGTCTTCGGATATTCAACATAAGACTGATATTGGTGGTGTGGTTTTGAACATAGATAACTTAGATTTAGCAAAAAAATCTTACCAAGATATTTTCAAAAATGTAAAAGATAGTGCACCTAATGCGCATATAGATGGAATAATGATTTCACCAATGAAAAATGGCGATATTGAATGTATTTTAGGCGCAAAAATTGATCCAGTTTTTGGACCAATTGTGATGTTTGGACTTGGTGGAATTTATGCAGAAGTAATGAAAGATATTGTGTTTGCAGAAGCTCCTGTTAGTAAACAAAAAGCAGAGCAAATGATTTTATCACTAAAAAGTAAAGATATTTTTTATGGCGCAAGGGGAAAGCCACCTATTGAAATTAATTCATTGTTAAATGCAATTATAAATTTATCAAACTTTATAGCAGCTAATTCAGATAAAGTTGATCAAGTAGAAATGAATCCAATTTTAGTAAGTGAAACTGAAGTGATAGCCCTTGATGCACTAATTATAAAAAAATAAGACGGAGGATAAAATGGCAGAAAACTTAGCAGGTACAGTAGGACCAGAACAGCAATTTAAGAATTTTTTATCGGAGGGTAAATTTATGATTCAAAGATGTAAAAGTCTCAATAAATTTTTCTTTCATCCTCGTGTAGCATTTCCTGGAAGTGGTGAGCGTGATCTTGAGTGGGTTGAAGCCTCTGGAAATGGAGTAGTGTATAGTTCTTCTTGTAATAGAAGATTACCTGAAAAGGGTGGAGACTTTAACTTATCCTTGATTACGCTAGAAGAAGGTCCAAGGATGATGGCAAGAGTTGAGGGTGTAGATCCAGATAAAGTTGAAATTGGTCAAAAGGTTAAAGCTAGAATTTCTTCGTTAAATGGAGAACCAGCAGTAATTTTTGATATTGTATAAGGATAAAATTAATGGATCAAAATGATATAAATAGATTAAGAGGTAAAACTGCTGTCGTAGGTTTAGCAGAGAGTGGATGTGGATTAGCATCTGGTTGGAGTGCTATGGAAATAATGGCAAATGCTGTTCATGATGCTTTAGACGATGCAGGAATAAAATTAAAAGAAGTAGATGGAGTTTTTGCTGCAACTGCTTTTCATTCTATGGCTGCAATGTCATTATCTGAGTATTTGGGTGTAAAACCAAAATTTGCAGATGGGTCGCAAATAGGTGGGTCAAGTTTTTTATCTCACATTCTAACCGCTGCAATGGCTCTTGATGCAGGTTTGATCAATGTAGCTGTTGTTGCGTACGGATCTAATCAAAAAAGTGCAGGTGGGTTTAAAACAATCTCCGAAGCTATGCCCTATGAGGCCCAATATCAGCCAAGAATGCCTGTAACTGCGTATGCCTTATCAGCTAAACGTTACATGAATGAGTTTGGTGCAACTCGAGAAGATCTTGCTAATGTGGCAGTTTCAGCAAGAGATTGGGCTTTATTAAATCCTAGGGCTTATACTCATCAAGATGGTCCATTAACAGTAAATGATGTTTTGTCTGCAAGGCCTATTGTTGATCCTCTCGGAAAATTAGATTGTTGTCTGGTAACAGATGGGGGTGCGGCTGTTGTAATGACTAGATCAGATAGGGCAAAAGATACCAAAAACACTCCTATTTATCTTCTTGGTGCAGCAATGGAACATCATCATCGTATGATTTCTGAAATGCCTGATTTGGTACAAACATCAGCGATTGAAAGTGGAAAAAGAGCATTTAGTATGTCTGGTTATAACCCAAATGATATGAGTACTATTCAATTGTATGACGCATTTACAATAAACACTCTTTTGTTCTTAGAGGACCTAGGCTTTTGTAAAAAAGGAGAAGCTAAAGAACTTGTAAAAAATAATAATATAGGACCTGCTGGAAACTTAAAAGTAAACACTAATGGTGGTGGGTTATCCTGCGTCCATCCTGGAATGTACGGTCTTTTTGTAACTTTAGAAGCTTTAAGGCAGTTAAGAAATGCTTCAGGAGATGATGTTGGTCAACGACTAGATGGTGGTTGGATTGATAATGCTAAATTATCTGTTGCTCATGGAAATGGTGGAGTTTTATCAAGTCAGGTAACAAATATATGGGGCGTTTCTGATACTTTATAAATTAAGACTTAATAGTTTCTAGGTAAAAGAATGAACCAGTCTCCTCGTTGAATTTTATCTTGAGTTTGCCTTTTATAGTTATTGGATCAAATGAAAAATCAACTGGATTATCTGATTTTATCTCAATCACTTGAGAAGGCCCAACGTGGTAGTGAAAAGGACAACTTAAAGGGTACGGTCCTATTAAAAACTTTCTTTGTTTTTCAGATTCTTCTAATGGAAACATATATCCCATTATAGTTACAGTTTCACCATTATACTTTTTAATTTTATCGTCATAAACTGGTTTGATAAGACAGTAATCAAAACCATCTTTATCAATGGTACAATCTTCTACTTCTTTAGTCTTACCAAATAATTGCCATGGTAAAGCATCTCCCGTGACTTTTAGTGGTTCAAACATGTCCTCTACAATAATATTTTCATAAGGGTCAATGTCATTAAGGTTAAATTTTTCAAACCCAAATGCTTTATTACAAAAAAAAGTAAAAACAATTAAAAATAGAAATCTCAAATTCAAAAATTTCTCCTTCAATAAAATCTACGTCATAAATATATAAATTTTAACTATTTAATAAAGTAGATCTTATATTCTGCTTATAAACTTTTATACATGGAACTAGGCACGTTATAAAGGCAATTATATTTACAATTATCCAAATTAAAAATAAGTCATTTAAAAAACTTAGCTGCCCCAGTTCTAAGCTTCTACCTACAATAGAAAAATAGTACATGCTTTCATATACTATATATCCAAATATTAGACCAATAGTGCTACCTAAAATAGAAATAATCATTCCTTCTGATAAAATAATGGAAAATAATTTCCATCTTGAAAATCCAAGTGTCCTTAACACTGCTAAGTCATATTTCCTTTCATTTATGTTATTTAATAAAGTGAACAAGATTCCCAAGAAAGATAATATCATTATTAGTACACTCAAGTAATCAACAATTCTGTGAGCATTACCAGTAAGTTTAAGTAGTTTTGAAATTTCAAAACTAGGACTGGCAGCTTGCATGTTTGTACCTTTGTTAATTAAACGAGGAAAAGAAAAAGATGAAGTCTTATTTTTGTATTTTAATAGTAATGAAGTAATCTCTAATTTATCTTTATTTGTAACAGAATGTAAGTTCCAGACACTATCTAAACTTGTTAAAATTAAATTGTCTAATATAGTTCCGGTTTTTTTTAAAACACCGACAACTTTATAAGGTTGTTCTGCATGAACATCCCCGGTGTCAATTAAGCCGTGTGAGCCAACAAAGAACTTGTTAATTTTTAACTTTGTTATTTTAGACACATTATAACCAATCACAGCTTGCATTGGTTGTGACCAAGCGGTACCTGAAATTAGATTTGCTTTATATAACTTTAAAAAACTTTTGTTAGTCCCAACTATTCTAAAATTTTGAAAATTATCGCCCAATGAAATTGGTATTGCACTTTTAATGGCTGGGTGTTTAATAATTTTTCTAGCGTTTTTATAGCTTATATTTCCAGTAGGAATATCTATGTGATGAATAGAAGATAATATCAATTGAAGGGGGCTTCCTTTTGCACCAACTACAGCATCTAAACCTGGATTATTTTTACTGAAAGTTTCTTTGGTAACTTGGTTAACCAATATAGACACAGTTATGATAGTAATTCCTACAATCATTAGAAACACACTTAGCAAAAAGTTTAAAGGTTTAGATTTTAGATACAAAATTGATATATAAAAAATATTTATTACTCATCTCCTAATTTTAAAATTTTAGAGAATTTTATTAAAGTTTGTATACGACTATCATGTGTTATAAGCACTAGTGAAGCTTTACAACGCAAGCTTTCTTCTTTTATCAAATTCGCTATAATATTGGCATTTTTATCGTCTAATGATGAAGTTGGTTCATCACAAAAAACCCATTTTGGATCACCGACAAATGCACGTGCCACTGCAAGTCTTTGTTTTTCTCCAATGCTTAAATTTGCAACTTTTATATGTGATTTGTTCGCTAGTCCAACTCTATCCAAAATGTTAAAAAATGGAATGGATTTTTTTGTATCAATAGCACTCACAGCAATTTCTAAGTTTTGTTTAACAGTGAATGTATTAATTAAGTTAAAATTTTGAAAAACCACACCAAGATTTTTGCCTCTAAATTCATCTATTTTGTTTTCAGGTAAATTATAAAGGTCAATACTATTATAAGTTATTTTACCAGTGGTTGGTTTTTGAATGCCGCATAAAATACTAAGTAAGGTTGTTTTACCAACTCCAGAAGGACCAGTTATCAAAAGGTCCTTCTGAGGTTTTATATTTAAATTGATGTTTGAAAATAATTTTTGTCCGTCAATATCAAATGATATATCTTCACAAATTAACATTTATAATCATTACCCTAAACAATCTTTCAGACTTTTAGCCATGTTTTTAAGTAATTGTAAATAAAAATTTTCTCCACTTTTTATATTAACACCAAGGGGATCTAGTGTACCTATTTGTGCATTAGTACCCTCAACAACAATTTTTACTAATTTACTATCAAACTGAGGTTCTTGAAAAACACATGAAGCTTTTAATTTAACAATTTTATCTTTTATAAAAGATATTTGTTTTGGTGAAGAAGCTATATCTCCTTCTAACGCAACAGAGCCAACAGCATTTAAACCAAAGCTTGTTTCAAAATATTGATATGCATCATGAAATACTACATATGGTTTATCTTTAATACCTGATAATTCATTTTTTAATTCAACTTTTAATTGATTAATTTTCTTGATCATTTGACTGGCATTTTGATCATATGTCTTTGCATTTTCTGGGAAAAATAAACTTAATTCTTTATTTATCTTTTTGATAATCTTTACTGCGTTATCAGGACTCAACCAAATGTGAACATCGTCTTCTTTTTCATGATCATCGTGATCATCATGTTTTTTTGCATGTTTATCATGGTCGTGATCATCATGTTTTTTTGCATGTTTATCATGGTCGTGATCGTCATGTTTCTTTTCATGTTTGTCATGGTCATGATCGTCATGTTTCTTAGCATGTTTGTCGTGGTCGTGATCGTCATGTTTCTTAGAATGTTTATCAGGATCATCGTGATCACCATGTCCATGATGGTGGTCATGACGTTCCCATGCCTCATTATCTCTTATTGCTAAATGTTTAATTCCAGTATCTTCCATTAAGTTGATTATTTTTATGTTTTTAGGAAGGTTCTCAAATACTTTAGTTACACTTGACTCAAGGTGATCTGAGACAAAAAATATTATATTTGCATTTTGTAATTTTTTTGTATCAGAAGGTTTTAATTTGTATTCGTGGGGTGATACTTCAGCTGGTATTAATGAAATTGTTTTGCCAGTATTTCCAATAACAGCACTTACTAGAGAATTTATTGGTTGAATAGTTGTAACAACACCTTTTGTTTCAGAGGCAAATAAATTGAAACTGGAACAAATTATGAAAGAGAAAATAGTTAGAATTTTAAACATTATTCATATCCTTGATTAATCATTGCAATGTTATAACATAACATATATTATATTGTTTGAAAGTCAACTTTATTATTGTAGAGTAGGGCATGAGTATGAAATCAAAATCAACATCTGAATTAAAAGCTTCAATACACAGAGTTGAAGAAATATGTAAATCTAATAAATTAGGTCTTACAGAAATCAGAAAACAAGTTTTTGAGATAATTGTTAAAAATAATAAACCTATAAAAGCTTATGAAATACTTGATACAATAAGCAATATAAATAATAAACCCTCACATCCACCAACAGTTTACAGAGCTATTGATTTTTTAATAGAAAATGGGTTTGTTCATAAGCTAAATTCCATAAACTCTTTTGTAGGATGCTTTCATCCTAAAGCTCATAAAGAATGTTATTTTTTAATTTGTAAAAAATGTAATATATATCAAGAATGCTGTGACGACAGTTTAAAAGACAGAATTTCAAAAACAGCTATTCATAATAATTTTGTGATCAGTAATACTACATTAGAAATTGAAGGACATTGTTTAGATTGTAGTCAAAAATGAAAACAATTAATGCCTTAATTTCTGCTTCAAACGTTAGCGTCATCAAACATCATAAATCTATTTTAAAAAACATCGATATACAAATTAATAAAAATGATTTTATTACTATTATAGGTCCTAATGGTGCTGGCAAAACTATGCTCTTAAAATGTTTGATGGGTTTTTACAAACCTAATTTTGGAAAGATTCAGAAAAAAGACAAATTAAAAATTGGGTACATGCCTCAAAGTATAAATGTAATCAATACAATGCCTATGACGGTAAAAAATTTTATTACTGTTAGAAAGAAATATGATGATATTTCTTTCAAACAAGTAGTCTCAGAGATTGATATAAGACAGTTAGTAGACAAACAACTTTCAGTCTTATCGGGTGGAGAAATGCAAAGGGTTTTGTTGGCAAGAAGTTTATTGAATAATCCAGATTTACTTGTTTTGGATGAACCTGCTCAAAATTTAGATATTTCAGGGCAATTGAGTTTTTATAAACTCATTCAAGAAATTTATTCTAAAAGAGATATTAGTATTTTAATGGTTTCTCACGATCTCCATTTAGTAATGGTTTCAACAAAAAAAGTTTTGTGCCTCTCTAATCATATTTGTTGTTCAGGCAAACCTCAGCAAGTTGCTCAAGACCCAGAATTTATTTCAATGTTTGGTAAGGACATGGCGAATATGATGGCTGTTTATCAACATACAAATCATACATCTCAAATAGATAATCATTTAATAGATGGAGAGATAAAATAACTGATCCATTTATTATAAGAGGTATTATTGCAGGTATTGCAGTAGCTCTAATATCAGGACTTGTGGGCTGCTTTGTTGTTTGGCGTAGAATGTCTTACTATGGTGAATCAATTGCCCATAGTTCATTACTCGGTGTTGGGTTAGGTATATTGCTAGGAACAGGAATTAATTTTGGTATTATTGTTGTATGCTTATTATTCGGTATCCTTTTTTTGTGGCTACAACAAAGTAAGATTTTGTCAACTGACACACTTTTAGGAGTATTAGCTCATCTCGCATTATCCATTGGAATTATTGTAATTTCACTTAATAGAATTAAAATAGATATTCATGCATTTTTGTTTGGGGATATTCTGACAGTAAGTTCTAATGATTTGTGGATGATGTATCTTGGCGTGATTTTAGTAATTTTTCTTATCTCTTTTAATTGGTCTTCTCTTCTTTTAGTTACAATTGACGAAGATTTAGCTAGAGCTGAAGGAATAAATCCTATTTATATTAATTTATTATTAACCACAATTTTAACAATTGTAGTGGCGGTATCATTGCAAATTATAGGATTGTTGCTAATAACAGCAATGTTGATAATACCAGCAGCAACTTCTAGAAGGTTAGCTAATTCTCCAGAACAAATGGCATTAATTGCAACCTTAATAGGTATTTTTTCTGTAATTCTTGGCATTTTTCTCTCTGTGGAGATTGATGCGCCTTCAGGACCGTCAATAGTTGTAGTAAGTGCAACTTTATTTTTTCTTTCCTATCTATTCAATTTTCTTATTAAAAAAGATTAATGAATCAAAAATAAATACAATTGGATTTTTATGGCGTTAAAATGATTTTTCCTTTTGCACCTCTAGCAAGAATTTTTTCTAGAACTGCAGCAGCTTTTGATAAAGGGTGACTTTCTTCTATTAGAGGTTTTAAAAATCCTTTTTGGTACCAATCAAATAATTCAATCATATTTAACTTATATTCATCTGGTTCAGCTCTAGTAAATGCACCCCAAAAAACACCTACTACACTGAACTCTTTTACTAAGGCCAGGTTTACAGCTAATTTTGGTATTGACCCAGAAGCAAATCCGATCACTAATAATCTACCTTTTCTGGCCATAGTTCTTGCAATTGTGTCAAAAGTGTCTCCACCGACTGGGTCGAAAATAACATCAATTCCATTGCCATTTGAAATTTCTTTTAAATTTTCTTTTAGATTATCATATCCAATTGCTAGATCTGCTCCACTATCTTTTGCTATTTTTTGTTTTTCAGCATTTGAGGCGACAGCAATTACTTTTGCACCCATTATTTTACCAATTTGAATGGCTGCAATTCCAGTTGAACCTGACGCACCTAATACAACTAGAGTTTCATCTTTTTTTAATTGACCTCTCTGTTTTAGTGCATAATGGGATGTTCCATAAGCACATAATAAAGCGCAAGAATCATCAAATGACATGCTATCTGGAATCTTAAATACAGACGAAAATTTCACTGCTGCTTTTTCAGCATATCCGCTAAGTCTTGATAAGCCAGCAACCCGATCACCAATTTTAAAATCTACAACTTTTGATCCAAGCTCTATTATTTCACCAGCGACTTCCATGCCTGGAATAAAAGGTGTTTCTGGTTTCAATTGATACTTACCTTGAACAAGGAGACCATCAGGAAAATTTACACCAACAGATCTTACACTAATCAGAATACTTTCATCGTCAATTTCAGGATTTTCCACATCCATGTACTTAATATTTTTTATTGGACCAAAATCGTTACAGACTATAGCTTTCATATTATATCCTTTAATTTATGGGAATACTAATGAAATTGTTTCCGCTATAAAAGCAGGTTTAATCTCATCTTTAATTTCTAATTCACATTTATTTACTACTCTATAGCCCCCATTTTTCATTTCCTCGCAAGAAATTATTGTTCTGTTTAACCTAACTTGAGAACCTACTTTAACCATGTTTATAAATCTCACTTTGTCAGACCCATAATTAAGGGTTTTGGATGTGTTTTGTATTTGTGCATTTTGAGCAGCTAATTTTGGAAGAAGAGAAACCATGTAATATCCATGCGCAATTGTTTTGCCGTCTGGCATTTCCTGTTTTGCTCTCTTTTCATCAACATGTATCCATTGGTGATCTGATGTTGCATCAGCAAATTTATTTATCTTCTCTTGTGTAACGTGATACCATTCACTAGGTGTAAGGGGTTTGTTTATAAAATTTTTTATTTCAGAAGGATTTTTTATTACTATCATTTTAAATGCCTTTTTTTATTTTATTAATTTAAAATATACACTTAAAGTTATTTAATTAAATAATAATATTATAAATACAAATCTTGAATTTTTAAAATTTATTATGACTTTAATAATATGCAATTAACGATACCAAAAGTAGATTATAAAATAATTTCAAATCAATTAGATGCGTCCTTTAATGCTGAATTAGAAAAATTTAATTATGCTATTTCTCATTATGGTTTTTTGCTATTACAAAACACACCAATAGATAAGAAAGTAAAAAATAATATCTTCAAAACTTATAAAGCCTTTTTTGATCTTCCGTTTGAAGAAAAAAATAGAGTAAATATGGATTTAACCTCTTCTAATAGAGGATGGGGTGCTCCAAAAGGAGAACAAGTTAACCCAGATTATAACCCAGATTATAAAGAGATTTTTGATACTGGTCCTCATCAAAAAGTTAAAGATGAATTTAGAGACTTAACTTATTACGCTAAAAATCTTTGGCCTGAACAATTACCATTGTTTGAAAATACTGTTAATAATTATTATGATCTCTGTACTCAAATTGGGATGCATGTTCTATCATTTATTGAACGTTCTTTGGACTTATCTGAAAATTTTTTTAAAGATAAATTTGAAAATCCAATGTCGTTGCTAAGATGTAATTATTATCCACCAAGGAGGTCATCATTATCGAACAAAGATTATGGTATAGCACCTCATACTGATTATGGTTGTTTGACAATTTTGTTAACGGATAATAATCCTGGACTCGAAATTAAAAATCCTTCAAATGAGTGGGAATTGGTAACCCCAAAGGAAGGTGAAGTCATAGTCAATTTTGGAGATATGTTAGAATTTTGGTCTAAGAAAAAAATAAAGGCTACACCTCACCGCGTATATGGAAATAATAAAGAGCGATTTTCCATACCTTTTTTCTTCAATCCACAATATGACACAATAATATCAAAAAAAGATAAAATTATTGCTGGTGAATATCTATCTAAAAAATACGACACAACTTATATACATAAAAAGATATAAATTAATATTTATTTACTTTGAAATAGTACTTTCAATATATTATTTATGATGATTATATATTTAAATGTAACTTAATAGGAGAGTCATTTGTTTGGTGTAATGCAAGATCACCCTCTGTTAATTTCAACTATTTTTGAACATGCTGTTAAAAACTATAATAAGCAAGAGATTGTTTCAAACACAGTTGAAGGTGGTATTCATAAATATACCTATTTTGACTGGGGAAAAAGAACTAAGAAATTAGCCAATGCTTTTAAGTCTCTTGATTTGAAAGAAAGTGATAGAGTAGGGACTTTAGCCTGGAATGGTTATAGACACCTAGAGATTTATTATGCAACTTCATCAAGTGGCCTGGTCTGCCACACTATAAATCCACGACTTCATCCCGATCAAGTTTCTTATATTGTAAATCATGCGCAAGACAAGGTTTTATGTGTTGATTTAAATATTTTACCATTGGTAGAAAAAGCATCTGAAAGTTTTAAAACAGTTAAACAAATTATAATAATGACTGATAATAAGAATATGGTTCAACCTAATATTAAAGATAGTATTAAAGTAATTTGTTATGAGGATTTTATTAAAGATCATTCAGATCAATTTGATTGGCCTCAAATGGACGAAAGAACAGCTTCGTCTTTATGTTATACATCTGGAACCACTGGAAACCCAAAGGGAGTTTTATATTCTCATCGTTCAACAGTTCTTCATGCCTACGGGATGAATTTAAAAGATGTGGTTCCTTATGGCGTTAAAGATGTTGTTCTTCCTGTAGTACCTATGTTTCATGTTAATGCTTGGGGGACACCTTATGCAGCACCAATGTGTGGTACAAAATTAGTTTTCCCTGGTGCTAAATTAGATGGTGAAAGTTTAACAAATTTAATGAATGAAGAAAAAGTTACTATTTCTCTTGGGGTTCCAACAATATGGCTCTTATTACTAAATTATTTGAGAGATACTGGTAAAAAAATAGATACAGTTAAAAGATTAATAATTGGTGGATCTTCATGCCCTAGGACATTATTTGAGGGGTTTGAAGACGAGTTTGGCGCAGAAGTGATACACGCCTGGGGTATGACAGAAATGAGCCCCCTAGGAACAGTTAATATGCCTTCATTAGAAGGAGAGCCAAAAAATAGAACGGAGTATTATGATCAAAAATTACCTCAAGGAAGAACAATTTTTGGACACCAAATGAAACTTGTTGATGATGCAGGAAATGATTTACCAGAAGATGGAGAAACTCAAGGAAGATTGTTATCAAAGGGTTTTTGGGTTTTAAAAGAATACTTTGAAGATAATACAGAAAAAGATAGATTCCTTGATGGTGGTTGGTTCGATACAGGTGATGTTGCAAAAATAGATCAACATGGTTTTATGACCATAACAGACAGAACAAAAGATATAATTAAATCTGGTGGAGAATGGATAAGCTCAATTGATTTAGAAAATATTTGTGTTGGACATTCAGACGTAGCTAATGCTGCTGTCATATCTGTTCCACATGAAAAATGGGAAGAAAGACCCATAGTAATTGTTCAGCCAATGCCAGGTAAATCACCTGCAAAAGAAGAGATTTTAAAAATGTATAATGGCAAAGTTGCAAAATGGATGATACCAGATGATGTTATTTTTACAGATAATATTCCTTTAGGAGCCACTGGAAAAATATTAAAAAACAAACTCAGAGACCAATTTGGTGGGCATAAAATAAGTTAAGTATTTTAACTTTTTCTACGATATTAACTGCATAAATTCAGATCTTATTTCTGCGTCATTTTTAAAAACTCCAAGCATCCGTTTGGTAACTGTACTAGATTCAGGTTTATGAACCCCTCTAGTTGTCATGCATTGATGAGATGCATCTATAATAACAGCAACACCCAAGGGGTCTAAAACTCTTTGAATTGTCTCAGCAATTTGTGAAGTTAATGTTTCTTGTATTTGAAGTCTTTTTGCATAAACATCTACTAATCGTGCTAATTTGCTTATTCCAACAACTCGTTTGTTAGGCATATATGCTACATGAGCTATGCCAAGAATTGGAACTATATGATGCTCACAGTGAGATTCTAATCTAATATTTTTTATCAGCACCATCTCGTCGTAACCTTCAACTTCTTCAAAAGTTTTTGACAAAATCTCATCAGGGTTTTGGTTGTACCCTTCAAAAAACTCTTTATAAGCATCCACAACTCTTTTAGGAGTTTCAATTAAACCTTCTCTGTTGGGGTTGTCTCCAGCCCAAGCAATAAGTGTTTTTACAGCACTCATAGCTTCTTCACGAGAAGGATCTGGATTAAATTTAATAATATTAGAGTTTTCAGATTTATTTTTCATTTGTTCACTTTTTTTTAGATTACAGTAATGTTATAACATAACAATATATATTATTTTAAAGCAAACTAATTCAATAAATTATGTTCTCATTTCCAAAAAATATAGGAATTTCAGTTTTAACAGGTTTTTTAGGAAGTGGAAAAACCACAATTTTAACCTCTTTAATAAAACAAAAACAAATGGCTAATGCAGCTATTATTATTAATGAATTTGGAGAGGTTGGTTTAGATCATGATTTAATTGAAACTACTGATGAAAATGTAATTGAGTTACAAAATGGATGTATTTGTTGCACAATCCAAGATGATCTAAAAACAACACTTCTTAATCTTTTAAAGAAAATGGAAAAGGGGGAGATTTCACCTTTTAATCATGTGATTATCGAAACCACAGGTCTGGCTGATCCTGTTTCTATAATTCATACTCTAATGACTTCTTTGGATCTTCAAAGAATTTATTCAATAGATGGTGTGATTACAGTTGTTGATTCAATAAATGCTGAAGCTACATACAATTCACATGAAGAAGCGGTAAAGCAAACAGCTTTTGCAGACAGAATTATATTAAGTAAAACTGACATTGCAGATAAAGGAACAGTAGATTATCTAACAAAGAGAATAAAAGCAATTAACCCAAAAGTCACTATAATTAAAAGTGACAAGGGCTCTTTACCAGTTTCAAAGTTACTAGGACTTAATGATTATAACCCACTAAATAAAAACTGGAACGTAATAAAGTGGCTTGAGATTGAAAAAAATAAAACTTCTAATCATTTGCATAATCATCATGATCATAATCACAAACATGACGTAAATCGTCATGGTGACGACATCGAGACTTTTGCAATGGTAACAAGTCAACCAGTAAGTATGACCTCAGTAAATTTTTTTCTGGAATTACTTATGAGTCAGATGGGTGAGAATATACTAAGAATTAAAGGTATCTTGAATATTAAAGGACAGAGCTGTCCAGCTGTTATTCATGGTGTTCAGCATATTTTTCATCCTTTAGAATGGTTAGAAAAATGGCCTAGCGATGACAAACAATCACGCTTAGTTTTTATCACTAAAAATGTAAAAAAAGATATAATAGACGATTTATTTAAAATTATCGGAAAAAATGAATTACACTAAATTTGATCAAGATCTAAGTTCAAAGAATAATGGTTGTGTATTTGTTTAGTTTAAAGATTTATCCACGCAAACATTTACAGCTATCTTGCTAAAAAACACTTTAATTTTGATTTTAATTCCTTTACTCCATATGTCTTCTTGCTATAAGAGAACCACCATCCACGGGGATTATTGAACCTGTAATGTAAGCGCTTGCTTTTGAGCAAAGAAATATGGATGTCCCAGCCATGTCTTCAGGAATGCCAATTCTTCCACGTGGAACTGATTTTTTGATTTGTTCTCCATATTCTTTGAGAGAATGAGCCATCATATTACTCTGAAATGGCCCTGGTGCAATAGCGTTTACGTTAATGTTTCTTTTAGCTAGTCTATTTGCTAAAACTCTCGTTAATTGGTGAATTGCAGCTTTTGACGCAGGATAAGAATATGTTTCTGCTCTAGGTATGCCAATTCCATCTATAGATCCAACATTAATTATTCTAGATGGATCAGAATTGTTTCCAGAACTTTCTAACATTTTGATTAATTTTTGAATTAAGAAAAATACGGCTTTCACATTTGTGTCCATTACTTTATCCCACCCATTTTCAGGAAAAGTATCAAAAGGTGCTCCCCATGCAGCACCAGCATTATTAATTAATATATTTAATTTTTCTTCATTTTTCTTAATATGCCTTACTAATTTATCCATTTCATTCATCTCGGTTAGATCTGCGGGTATGGAAATACACTCCCCAAATTTTGATAGTTCCTCTGCTTTTAAATTACATTGATCTGATTTTCTTGATGTAATGTATGTTTTGACACCATTTTTTACAAAACCCTCAGCAATCATTGCGCCTATCCCTCTTGATCCACCTGTTACAAGAGCTACCTTGCCATTAATATCAAATAAATTTTCCATAATTTCCTCAAATATCGAAATTTTAATTACTAATTTTTTATTATTATATTATTGTTTAGCTTAGTAAAAATTTTAAAACTTATCATCATTATTTTTAATTTTTAGTGCTTTGGATACAAAATGGTTGATAATGAATTAATAAATATTAGACAAGATGAACAAATAGATTTGCATAAGCTTAAAAATTATTTAAATGAGCTATTGAAAATAGATATTGATAAAATCAATATACTTCAATTCAGTGGTGGGCATGCAAATCTAACGTATTTAATTAGTTTTAATGATAAAGAATTTGTATTAAGAAGACCCCCTCTTGGGCCTGTGGCACCTTCGTCTCATGATATGGCTAGAGAGCACATGGTTCAACATAGTTTAAATAAGTTATTTCCTTTAGCTCCTAAAAGTATTCATTTATGCGAAGATGATAAAATTATTGGAAGTAAGTTTCATTTAATTGAGAGAAAAAAAGGAATTGTGATTAGAAAAGAGATGCGATCGGAATTAGATGGATCTCGAAATAAGATAAGATTATTAAGTTTTAAAATGATTGATATTTTAGCTGAATTACATAAGTTAGACCCCTCACAAGTTGGTTTGGGTGACTTTGGAAGACCTGATGGTTTTGTTTTAAGGCAGCTTAATGGTTGGGAAGATAGGTGGATAAAAGCATCTGAGGATAAAATCAAAGCAAATAGGTTTAATAAACTTGTTAGGTACTTAAGGTCTAATATTCCAGAGCCTCAAGGGGCTACAATTTTGCATAATGATTTTAAATTAGATAATATTATGTGGGATGTTGATAACCCTCTTTTACCTGTAGCGGTATTCGACTGGGATATGTGTACTAGAGGAGATCCATTGATGGATATAGGTCATTTGTTAAATTATTGGATAGATGAAGATGACGATTATGAAGCTAATTTAATCACTTCGATGCCAGTTAAAAATATTTTATATCCTAAAAAAAGTGAAATTATTAATCACTATGCTTTAAAAACTGGTTTTAGCATAAAAGATGTTGACTGGTATTATGCTTTTGGAGCATTTAAATTAGCTGTAATTATTCAACAAATTTACGTAAGATTTCTAAAAGGGCAAACTCAGGATATGAGGTTTGCAAATTTTGGTAAGAGAATAGAGGCTTTAATCAATAGAGCAAATGGAGTTTTTAATTTTAATTAGAGGTATAAAATGAATTTTGAATATTCAAACAAAGTAAAAGATCTTCAGGATAAACTTACAAATTTTATGAACGAACATGTTTATAAAAATGAAGCTGTTTATAAAGAAGAAGTTGAAAAAGGTGGTCGATGGTGTGTGCCCAAAGTTATGGAGGATATGAAGTCAAAAGCAAAGGCGCAAGGATTATGGAATTTGTTTCTTCCTGAAAGCGATTTAGGTGCAGGATTAACAAATACCGAATATGCTCCTTTATGTGAGATTATGGGGCGTTCTCCAATTGGAGCAGAAGTTTTTAATTGTTCTGCTCCGGATACTGGTAATATGGAAGTTCTAGTAAGATATGGTACTAAAGAACAGCAAAATCAGTGGTTAACACCATTACTAAATGGTGAAATTCGTTCTGCATTTGCAATGACTGAACCTGACGTAGCATCTTCAGATGCATCTAATATACAAGCTAGTATTGATAGAAAAGGTGATGAATATGTTATCAACGCTAGAAAGTGGTGGACCTCGGGTGCAATGGATCCCAGATGCAAAATTATGATTTTTATGGGTAAAACTGATCCCAACGCTGACAAGTATAAACAACAATCAATGATCTTAGTTCCTATTGATACTCCTGGAGTTAAAGTTTTAAGACATTTGCCAGTCTTTGGATACGACCATGCTCCTCATGGGCATGCCGAAGTTGAATTTAAAGACGTTAAAGTTCCAGTCAGTAACATTCTCTTAGGAGAAGGTAGGGGGTTTGAAATAGCTCAAGGTAGATTAGGGCCAGGTAGGATACATCATTGTATGAGGCTAATTGGTCAAGCTGAAAGAGCATTAGAATTAATGGTAAAAAGAGCAAAATCACGAGTTGCATTTGGTAAACCTATTTCTGAACAAGGTGTGGTAATGCACGCGATAGCAGAAAGTAGGGCTGAAATCGAACAAGCCAGATTATTAGTGCTTAAAACTGCTCATATGATGGATACAGTTGGAAACAAGATTGCTAGAAAAGAAATATCAATGATAAAAGTAGTTGCTCCAAATATGGCAACTAAAATAATTGATAGAGCTATACAAGTTCATGGTGGAGGTGGGGTTTCCTCAGACTTTCCATTGTCCTATGCTTATGGTCATGCAAGGACATTAAGGCTCGCAGATGGCCCAGATGAAGTTCACAGAATGAGCGTTGCAAAGCTAGAAATGAGAGATAAAAATTAGGAATTTTCCTGTTAGTAAATTTCCTAATTGTATTTTGTTATGGATATTCTAGAAATGGAAACCTTAAGAGTTCTAGTAAAATCAAGTGATATTAGCGCATTAGGGTTTTTAAAACGATCTAGTTCTGCCAAATTTTTTGAAGATGCCACACGTCTTACTAAAGTGATTTTGAAAAGTTTTATAATAGAAAGCGAAAATTATTTAGAATCTGAATATTTTGATACATTAATATTACAGCATATGACAGTTTATGTCAGAACCGATCTGTATTTAGAATCTGAATATAAAATTAAAGTTTCCCACAAATTATTTTTATCAAATAAAGATAATAATCATGAAGATCAAATAATATCAAAGCAATCCCTTATTTTTAGTAGTAAAAATATTGATAAATCATTGAAGATTAATCTAAGTAATTCGAATGGAATTTATTCAGCTTTTAAAGATTTGGTCAGAAAAGAAGATTGTGACCAAATGTCTCATATGAATGTACAATATTATTTTGGGAAGCACGCAGATGCAATTAAGTGCCTTTTTAACAAAATTAATAGCTTTTCTACAAATAAGATTGATTATAAAATTTTAAAAGAAAGATGTATTTTTAGCCGTGAAGTTCATCTTAACTCTGCACTCGAGATAGTTTTTAAAGTTAAATCAATTGAAAATAACGAACTTTTATTGTTAAGCAAAGTCTATAGTATTGACCATGAAAACGTTTCAGCTTACTTTGAGACTTCTATATCATTGGATATAAATGAAAAAACTAAAAATATAATTTTAAACTTATTTTTATTAGACACTACTACATTTTTAAATGAATTAGAATTTTCAAACCTAAGACCATTAACAGATAACAGGCCGCCGCAAAATTATTCTAAAGATGCATTTATTAGTTGTAAAAGTGCAGTAAATACTTGGGATTTAGATTATGAGGAAATGGGATCAAGCCAATTTAAAATAGGTTGTGTTTCTGATGCGGCAACTCACTTATTTACATATTGCGGAGCAGATTTTAATTGGAGAAATGAATATGACATAGGGTCTGCTGCATTAGATTATTCTGTAAGATATTTTAAAGATGCGCCACTTGGTATGGCTGTTACGATGCATACCAACTTTACGAAGATTGGAAACAAATCATTGAAATTTATTCATCATATGGTGGATGATAGTACTGGTGACGTAATAATGGATATCGAGATAGTTGCAGTTCTATTTGACTTAAAAAAAAGGAAATCACTGGTTGTTCCAGATGATTTTAGGATTAAGGCTTCTAAATTAGTAATAAATAATTAATTTAAGCTTAGTAATTTAAATCTATCTCTATGATAATCAGCATCACCCATTAAATGATCAATCATAATTAGTCTTTTGGCATAATGTGCAACAGAGTATTCCCATGTCATAGCAATGCCTCCATGGAGTTGTATTGACTCCTCAGCTATTAGTTTACCAACTCTTCCAACTAAATTTTTTGCGGCAGATACATTCTTATCTCTTGTCGATGAGTTGGTTTCAAATGTAGAAGAAGCAAGCATTACAGCAGATCTTACTTGCTCAATTTCTAGCATCATATCTACCATCCTGTGTTGAATGCTTTGAAAAGCTCCAATAGATTTACCAAATTGTTTTCTAGTTTTTAAATAGTCGAGTGTTAATTCAAAGCATACTTGCATTATACCAATAGCTTCTGCAGAAAGAGCAAGTGCACCTGCTGAATTTGTTTTAATAATGCACTCAAGAGCTAGATCATTTTTACATAATAATTCAGCTTCAATATTCTCAAAGTTTAGCTCAGCTGCTCTATAACCGTCAATTGTATTATAGGATCTATTTTTAATTTGATTATTATCAACTAAAAATAAACCAATGCCATTTTTATCATTTATTTCTCCATCAATTCTTGCAGAAATAATTACTTTATCTGCAGAGTCGCCATTAATTACAAATGATTTGCTGCCATTGAGTTTCCAATTATCATTTTCTAAAAAGGCTTTAGTCTCTACAAAATGATCTTCATATCTATTATTCATTTCCATGTGAGCAAATGATATTAACAATTCTCCATCAACAATCTGATTTATTAATTCAGTTTTAGGATTTTCTATAGAAGACAAAACTGTGCTTGATAATAGTCCAGAGGATAAAAATGGTTCTATGCATAAAGATTTTCCGATTAATTCAAATATGACGCTAATATCCTCCCCTGAGCCCCCCAAGCCACCAAAGGTTGGAGAAACCAAGCCACTTATGACACCTAAATTTGCACTCTCTTTCCAAAAGTCTCTTGAAAAGCCATCATTCATTTCTAGGTACTTGCTTCTTTTATTTATATCTTTATAATTATTTTCAAAAAAACGAGCCACAGTTTCCTGAAGCATTTTTCTTTCTTCAGATAATGAGAAGTCCATTTTTATTTCCTACAATCCAAAGGATGCTTTTGCGACTATATTCTTTTGGATCTCATTAGATCCGCCATAAATAGAAATTTTTCGCATATTAAAATACTGCTTTGCAATTGGACCGGCATATTCTGGTCCTATTGGCATTTCATTCCAACCTTCGTCAAATTGTTCAGGTAAATATGGTAAAGCTTGAGGTCCAAGAGCTTTTCTAAGTAATTCGGTTGTTTTCTGTCTTACAAGTGTTCCTTTAATTTTAAGTAAAGAACTTTCCATACCTGGAGCTTTGCCTTCAGCTGCGGCACTTACCGTTCTAAGGTTAAAAATTTCCATGGCTAACAGGTCTATTTCTAATTCAGCAACTTCTGAAGAAAACATTGGGTCTTCGATTAATGGCTTTCCATTTTTCATTGATTTTGTTGAAACCATTTTTAAGTGATTTAAAGCCGATTTAGAATTAGGAACACCGGCTATTCCGGTTCTCTCAAAAGTGAGTAAATATTTTGCGTAGGTCCAGCCTTCGTTTTCTTTCCCAACTAGATTTTTTTTAGGTACTTTAACATTAGTAAACCAAACTTCATTAACTTCATGTTCGCCATCGAGCGTTATTATTGGCTTAACTTCTACACCTGGGGCATCCATATCAATAAGAAGAAATGAAATTCCTAATTGTGGTTTTACGTTTAGATCAGTTTTAACAAGGCAAAAAATCTTATCAGCGTGATGTCCTAGAGTTGTCCAGGTTTTTTGTCCATTAACTAAATAATGATCACCTTTGTCTACAGCTGTCGTTTTTAGGCTAGCAAGATCGGAGCCTGCGCCTGGTTCTGAATATCCTTGAGCCCACCAATCTTCATTGTTTAGAATTCTTGGAAGATAATAATTTTTTTGTTCTTCTGATCCAAACTCAATCAAAACAGGGCCTAACATATTGACACCAAATGGTACAATCCTAGGCGCTGATGCTTTTACAATTTCTTCTTCAAATATATGTTTTTCAATAGCATTCCAACCAGTTCCGCCGTATTCTTCAGGCCAATGCCATGCTAACCAGCCTTTTTGGCTTAAATTATTCATAAATAATTCATAGTCTTCTTTAGTTAGTCTTTGATATTTTTTAACTTTTTCAGACAAGTATTCTGGAAGTGTTTCCTTAAGCCATTCTCTTACTTCGGATCTAAATTTTTCTTCTTTTTCAGAATATTCAAAATTCATTTTTAATTACCATTCAGTTTGATACAATATTAGTGTATATGTTTGTTATAACATTCGACAATGAAATAACAATATGAAAGGTTGGAATGCAAATCAACAAAATAAAAAAAGACATGACCGAAATTTTGTCTGATGTTTTTGATGGTGCAACAATTATGGTTGGTGGTTTTGGTGAGGCGGGCAGTCCAATTGAATTATTACATGGATTAATTGATAATGGCGCTAAAAATTTAACAATAATTGCAAATAACTCAGGAAATGGAAGAGTGGGTCTCGGTGCATTAATAGGCCAAAGGCAAGTTAAAAAAGTTATATGTTCTTTTGCAAGATCTGCCAAAGGGATTACATTTCCCGAATTATATAATAAAGGTGAAATTGAATTAGAAGTTGTCCCACAAGGGACGTTAGCGGAAAGAATTAGAGCAGCTGGTTCGGGTATACCGGGATTTTATACAGCAACTGGTGTTGGCACCCCTTTAGCTGAAGGTAAAGAAGAAAAAGTATTTAATGGGAAAAAATATATTCTAGAAGAAGCTTTAAAAGCAGATTTTGCTTTTGTAAAAGCAGAAAAAGCAGATAGATATGGAAATCTTACATATAACAAAACAGCTCGGAATTTTAATCCTATAATGTGCATGGCTGCAAAAACATCATTAGTTCAGGTAAAAAGTATTTTAGAGCCAAGCGAAATGAACCCTGAACATGTTATAACGCCTGGTATTTTTGTACAAAAGCTTATTCAAGTTGAGAACCCCATAATTGAAACGAATGCTATTGATGAAGGAGTTACATATCCATGACAAATTTAAATACAAATGATTTAATTAAGGGTTGGGATAGAAATACAATTGCATCAAAAATAGCTGATGATTTGCCGCATTCCTCTTATGTAAATCTTGGTATTGGAATGCCTGAGTTAGTCTCTCAATATATTAAGGAGGATAGAGAAATAATATATCACTCTGAAAATGGTTTATTAGGCATGGGGCCATCACCAAATGATAATGAAATTGATTTAGATCTTATAAATGCAGGTAAAAAACCAGTTAGCATTCTTCCAGGAGGAAGTTTTTGTCATCATGCAGACAGCTTTTCAATGATTAGAGGAGGGCATATTGACTACTGTGTACTTGGGGCAATGGAGATTTCAGTGAAAGGAGATCTTGCAAATTGGTCAACTGGCAAAGGGATACCAGCTGTGGGTGGTGCTATGGATTTGGTAGCTGGGGCTAAAAATGTATTTGTAATGACACAGCATTTAACTAAAGAAGGAAAGCCTAAATTAGTGCAAAAGTGCACCTTGCCGCTAACAGGAGCAGGTGTTGTTTCTAGAATCTACTCAGATTACGCGGTATTAGATATAACCGAAGATGGCTTTAAAGTGGTTCAGCTAAATGAAAATATAACTGTTGAATATCTTAAAAGTGTTACTGATGGAAATATAATTCATTAAGATCATCAAACAAAATATGATTAGACTAAACTTCCTTAAGTATATGAAAATCATGGATTTTTTTATATAAATTCAACTAGAATTACTGCCTAGTATTTGCCAATAAAATGTTAGGATAAATCCTAAATAGGAAAATTCCTAAAATAATTTTTATAATCTCTAAATCCATTTTTGTTGGTTTTTTAATAAGTATAATTCAATTAATCAAAATAATTCTTTAAATGAAATTTATTTGGTTAAATTATTTTACTTTATATTCTACTAGTAAATGAAATTAACGTGTCAAATCTTTGACAGATCGTCGTTTTTTTTGATTCTAATTTGATTCTAATTTGATTCGAAAAAACCTAAGTTTTTCAAATTTTTGACAAGCCCTAAATCAATATATTGTCCCTGATTCCATAAGAGAATCAATATCTAGAATCATTAAAAAAAAATGAAGCTTTGTATGATTTTGGTGTTAATTTTATTGCTTAATTTAAATTTCTAAAATGTTGGTTTTCAAACCCAATTTAAAAAAAGAGAAAATATTTATTTTGAGTTAAATATGAAATATCAATTTAATACTCCATTACTACTTACGTCCTGTTTTTTATTTATTTTAGTAAATAATAAAAGTATTGCTGCTCCTGATGCTGGAAGTTTATTAAAACAAGAAGAAGAAATCTATAAAAATTACAAAGATCCCCTAATAAAACCTAAAAAGAAGCCAAAAAAAGAAAAGAAAAAGAAAGAAATCTCGAATGTTAATAAGATTTTTGTAAAACAATTCAAATTTTTAGGTGATATAGACAAATTTAATATCGAATATCTTAATAATTTCCTCAAAAACTATACCAATAAAGAAAATACATTTGAAGAATTGAATGAAGCAGCATCTTTAATTCAGAATCTTTATTTAGATAATGGATACTTTTTAGCCCAAGTATTTTTACCTGAACAAGAAATATCTGACCAAATCGTGAGAATTGAGATTAATGAGGGTAAATTAGACAAAAACAACCCATACATTGTTAAAAAAGATAATGTTCGTTTATATGATGATATTGCTTCTGATTATTTAAATGATGCTTTGGGTGGGGGGCTTAATTCACAAAATTTAGAACGTGCTTTATTAAACTTAAACAAATTACCTGGTTTAAGCGCAACTTCAACTATTCAAGCTGGAGATGAAGAAGGTACCTCAAAAATAGTAGTTAATTTAGTTGAAGACGATTTAATTAATGGATCTATATCATTTGATAATTATGGTAATCGTTACACAGGCAAACAAAGAACAAATATTGCTGTAGATTTGAACAATCCGTCTAATTTTGGGGATCAACTATCATTCCAAAAAATAGTTAATACATCTACAAATTATGATTTTTCTAAGATTTCTTACGAATTTCCAATTTTGCACTCTGGATTAAAAAGTAAACTAACGTTCAGTGAATTGGAATTTGAAATTGGAAAAGAGCTTCGAACAAGTCCTGTATCTTTAGGAGAGGCGTCAACTAGGGGTATTAGTTTTTCTTACCCAATTAAACATACCGCAAATGATTCAATTTTTTTAAAAACAGAATTTGAAAGGAAAGAGATTTATAATGAAACTTCAGGGTCTGTGACTAATGATAAAGTTATAGAAAACTTCAATTTAGGATTAACATTTGAAAAAAGAGATGTTTTTATTAATGGTGACATCTCCCTTTTTTCAATTGATAAAAGTTTCGGAGACCTAGATCTTTCCAAAGTTTCTGTCGATTTCAATAATGACCAAGCATCGTCAGGGCCAAAAAGGCATGGGTCATTTGATAAAACTTTGATTAATTTTTATTATTCGCAATGGATAAACGAAAATTTAAATTTCAAAACCTCTGGTTTAGCTCAATTTTCAAATAAAAATCTTGATAGTTCTGAGCAATTATCACTTGGGGGTATTACTGGGGTAAGGGCTTATCCATCTGGGGAAGCATCTGGAGATCAGGGTTATAAGCTAACTGCAGAATTACAAACAAATCTCTCTAAATTTTTAAATAATGATGTTTCAGCAACCTTGTTTTATGATTATGGGCGAATTCAACAATACAAAGATCCATCAAACATTACCCTTACTACACCTAACAAATACTCTTTATCTGGTTGGGGTGTAGCGTTTGACTTTAATCCAAATCAGGATTTCAGTTTAAGTCTTGTATTTTCCAAAACACTAGGAAGCAATGATGGAAAATCAAATACAGGGATGAATAGTGACGGTCGAGATGACGACTCAAGAGCATGGTTGTTACTATCATATAAATTTTAAAAATGAGGAAATTTCCTAAAATAATCACTGGTGTTTTATTTTGGGGATTAGTCTGTGTACCAGTATCGGGATTTGCAGAAAAAAATACCAATTTGCCTAAAAATCCTAATGTTGTTAGTGGATCTGCTAATTTTAACAAAGATGGGAATAAGCTAACTATTAACCAAAATAGCGATAAATTAATCACAAACTGGTCATCTTTTAACATTGGAAAGGAAAATAAAGTTGAATTCAAACAGCCAAATATAACTTCGACAGCCCTAAATAGGGTTAATTCTAATGATCCAACTCATATCTACGGAAGTTTAAAGTCTAATGGAAAAATAATTCTTATTAATCCAAACGGAGTTTTATTCAAAGATGGGGCTAGAGTTGATGTGGGATCTATCATCGCATCAACTTTAAATTTAAAAGATAAGGATTTTATTGATGATAAATATGTTTTTGAAAAAAATGGATTTTCTGGGGTTATTAACAATCAAGGAAACATAAAAGCTCTTGAAGGAGGTACTATTGCAATTATTGCTCCACAGGTTGAAAACAAAGGAGAAATTGAAACTACAGATGGAACAGTAGCCCTTATATCTGGAGAAAAAGTTAAGTTAAGTTTAAACGGAAATAGTTTAATTCAATACTCAATCGAAAGAGGTGTATTAAATGCCTTAATTGATAACAAACAAGCGCTTAAAGTCGATGATGGAACTATAATTTTATCGGCTAAAGGGGTTAAAGAAGTTAAAAATGCAGTAATAAAAAACTCTGGATCTTTAAGAGCTGACGGTATTACAAAAAAAGGCGGAAAAATATACCTTTCTGCAAGCAATGGAAAGGTCTTAAACTCTGGTATTATTGCAGCTAATTCTCAACAAAACCAAGGCGGTTCTATAAGAGTAACAGCCGAAAATATCCAAATTGATGAGAACTCAAAAATTTCAACTGTTGGAAAGAAATCTGGTGGATTAATTGAGATTGGTGGAAGCTGGCAGAACAGTAATAAAGAAGTTTTCCAAGCAACAAATACAACAATTGCCGAAGGTACAATACTTGACGCATCAGCGTTTGATATGGGGGATGGTGGTGAAATTGTTGTTTGGTCTGACATACACAATTCAAATTCAAAAACAACAGTAAAAGGGACCTTGAAAGCTGAGGGCGGTAAAATCAAAGGAAATGGAGGTAGAATTGAAACTTCGGGACGTGCTCTTGATATAGATGAGATAACAATCTCAACAAAATCAACCGAAGGTGTAGATGGTCAGTGGCTAATTGACCCATATAATATTACAATTAGCTCGGGAAGTGACACAAATATCTCTGGGTCTTTTTCAGCCTCTGATAACGATGCAGTTTTAAACGTAGGAACTTTAGAAACCGCTCTTGCGTCCAGCAATGTAACTGTAACTACTGCTGGTGGAGGATTTCAAAACGGCGATATAACCGTTGATGCTACAATCACTTCCAGTAGTTCTAATGATTTAACCTTAGACGCTGACAGACATATTAACATAAATCAAAATATAACAAGATCTGGCAGTGGAGGACTGATTTTAGAACCTGGTTCAAATAATGTTTATGGATCTGGGACAATAAATTTAGCCGCAGGAAGTAGTATTACAACGTCTACTGGCGCGACTGTTGAGCCGAATATTAATTTAAGTAGCACAGGTGATGTTAATTTTACTGGAAGTGGAACCACAACTTACTCAGGATCTATATCTGGATCAGGAAATTTAAATAAAACTGGAAGTGGAACTGTTATTTTAAGTGGGTCTAACTCTTATACTGGATCAACTAAAGTAGGTGCTGGAACTTTGAGAGTTAGTAGCACAAATTCTGTGCCATCTAACAATACTTTGGTTTCATCTGGAGGAACCTATAACGTTAATAGTAGTGTAGAATTAGCCGGATTATCGGGTAGCGGTGGTATATCAATTTCATCTGGCAGAACTCTAACATTAAATAATAGTTCCAATGAAACTTTTAGTGGAATTATCTCTGGTTCTGGAGGATTTACAAAAAATGGTTCAGGATCTTTTACTTTATTGAATAATAACACTCATACTGGGACAACAACAATTTCTGCAGGTGAACTTATAGTAAAGGGAACTTTGTCAGATAATACAAATGTTTCTATATCATCAGGTTCAACCTATACACTTGATAATGATGACACGGTTGGATCATTATCTGGAGCAGGAACTATTGCTGTACCTTCTGGTATGACTTTAACCTCAAATGCCAGTAGTAATTCAACATTTTCTGGAAATTTATCTGGCGACGGTACCTTTGTAAAAAATGGCTCTGGCACTTTAACTTTGTCTGGAGCTAATACAATAACTGGATCAACAACAATTGAACAAGGTTATATCAGCATTAGCGCAGACAATAATTTAGGTGCCGCTCCCGGCACAGTATCCTCTTCGCATTTAATTTTGAATGGGGGCGGGCTTCAAACTAGAGCAAATTTTTCTCTAGACGCTAACAGAGGCATTAACTTAGGCGCAAATAATGGAATTATTTCGACAAATTCGGGCACTACTTTTACTTATGGTGGCAATATTGGAGGAAGTGGTGATTTAACTAAAACTGGTAATGGTGTATTTTTATTAACAACATCAAATGATTATTCAGGGACAACTACTATTAGTTCTGGATCATTAAGCATAGATAATGACAATAGACTTGGAACTGTTCCTGGTTCACCAACAGCAGGTCACTTAATTTTAAATGGCGGAACTTTACTTGCTAATTCTACATTTGCATTAAATGGCAATAGGGGAATAAATTTAAATAGTCATTCTACTGTAGAAGTAGCTGATACAGTCACATTAACTTACGACGGTATTATTTCAGGTACTAGAAATCTAACAAAATCAGGTTTAGGAACATTCCTACTATCAGGAGCAAGCAGTTACTCGGGTGACACAAATATTTCTGCAGGTACTTTACAGATGACTGGCACTTTAGCTGATACAACGGATGTATCTGTATCTTTAGGAGCTATTTACGATGCTGATACAAGTGATACTATTCAAACTTTAAGAGGATCTGGTAATGTTCAGCTAGCAAATGGCGTAACATTAACTACTGGTGATACAACAGACCGAGAAATTTCAGGAGTAATAAGCGGATCAGGTAACTTAAGTAAGGCTGGTTCAGGAACTCTGACTTTATCTGGAACAAATACGTTCTCTGGAGTAACAACAATCAGTGCTGGCAAGCTCAGTATTAGTGCTGACAGTGGATTAGGAGCGGTACCAGGTTCACCATCAGCAGGTCATTTAACATTAAATGGAGGAACTTTAGAATCTTCTGCTGATTTTACTCTTAACTCAAATAGAGGCATTGCTCTTGGGGCAAGTAATGGGATAATTGATGTTAATTCTGGTACTACTCTAACGTATGGCGGTATAATGGCCGGTTCAGGTACATTGACTAAAGTAGATTCAGGAACATTAACTCTCTCAGGAGTAAATACTTACTCAGGATCAACAACAATTAGTGCAGGAACGATTAGTATTGGCGCTGACAGTGGATTAGGAGCGGCTCCAGGCTCAGCTACTGCAGGTCATTTAACGTTAAATGGTGGAACTTTGCACTCTTCTGCGGATTTTACACTTAATTCAAACAGAGGCATTGCTCTTGGCACAAGCCATGGAACGATAAATGTAGATGGATCTAGAACCTTAACCTATGGCGGTATCATTGCAGGATCAAATAATCTAACGAAGTCTGGGGATGGAACGTTGTTACTCTCAGGAGTAAACACTTACTCTGGAGATACGGCAATTAGTGCAGGA
>CACNEF010000007.1 GCA_902619485.1 uncultured SAR116 cluster alpha proteobacterium | reverse complement strand
TCAAGAAATTTCTAAAGCTGATGGTGCTACTGAAAATCAAGTAGCAAGCTCATTTGCAGAAACAATTTCGCAAAAGCTTGAAAACCTTCAAATTCAAGGTGCTTCAAAAAGATTTAGTGACATTGTCACCCATCCTATTACTAATCAAAAAATGTATGTGGCTGTTTATTCATTATCTGTTTCATCTACGTTAAATGCCAGAGCTATGGAAGCATCACAGTATTCTGCTGCTGTTAATATGATAAATGAAAATCAAAAATCTAAAGGTGTTAAAACTGCACTTGACAAAGCAACTGATGACGCCAAAAAAGATAAAACTTCTTTTCAAAAGAGATTTAAAGAAGGTCAGGCTAAATCAAAACCACAATCTGAAAATTCAGTAAAATTATCAAGTAAAAATTCAAACACAACACCTACAACTGAATCAAATTCCAGAAGTAAACTAACTGTAGTTTCAGTCTCAATTACTGGAGTGGGTTTTAATTCTAAAGACGCTATTAAGGATGGTCTTGTACAAGCAATTTCTCAGGTGAATGGCCTTCAAATGTCATCTCAGACATCTTCTAGCATGGCTTCTTTTGAAACAGTTAAAGATGGAGATGAAACTTTTGCTTCCTCTTCATCCTTTCAAGAAAAAATAAAACAAAGCACAAAAGGTGTTATACAGAGCTGGCAGATCATATCAGTTGGGAAAAATCAATCTGGGGAAATGTTTGAAGCTAAATTGAATGTGAATGTATCAAAATTACAGCTATCTTCAGAACTTAAAAGAATGAGATTTGTCGTCTCACCAGTCAAAATCAATAATCAAATAAAAGATAGATCCTTAGCGAAAAGTTTCGCGAAAATATTTAATCCACAACTGAGATCAATGCTTGTTAAAAGTAATAGGTTTGCCTTATTGGATAGAAAAAACTCACAAGAAGTTGATAAAGAGATAAATTTTATTAAAGGCTCAAATGTAAGAACTGAAGAGTTAGCAAAATTAGGTAATAAAGTTGGTGCTGATTATTTTATAGTTGCCTCTCTACAAAATATTAATAATAAAACTATAAAAACAAAGCTGATGGGAGAGACAATATCGACCAAACAATCTGAAATAGATTTAACTGTCAGCATTGTTGATATTGCAACATCACAAATCATCTTCTCTGATAGTATGTCAATATCACAAGCCGGAGGAAGTTTATCTAAGTTTTCTAAATTAATTGCTGAGAGATTAGCAAGAAAAATTACAGACACCTTTTTTCCTGCTAAACTTATAGCCTTCAAAAATAATAAGTTGACTGTTGACCAGGGTAATAGCTTTTTTAATAAAAAAAGTACTTATAATATCATTAAGTTAGGACCAAGGGTCATAGATCAAACATTAAATCAATTTTCTGGAAGGGTTGAGAATATTATTGGTAAAGCACAATATCTAGAAGGTTCAACAAAGCAATCGATCTTAAAATTAATTAGTTTAGAAGATAAAGAAAATTTATTAGATACACAACAAGGTATAATTATAAGACCAATATTTGATAAACTACCTTCTGCTTCTGATATTGCCAAAGAAAAAATAAAAAAGATTAAGGCAAAAAACAAAAAAATGTTAAAAAAAATTGATAAAGATAAAGACTGGTAAAGAATGAAACAAATTTTAATAATTTTTATTTTTGTTATTTTAAATTTTTCTAGTTTAGCTTCAACCGTTAAAAATGAATTTGCAAAAATTAGAAATAATGATTTTAAAAATTCTAAAGTTTTTGAAACCAAAAATTTTTATTTTTCTCAGATTATTTATGAATGGGAAAATGGATCTAGTAGGAAATTATTATCCAGACAAGGAATGTTAGATTCCATAAACCAGTTTAAGTCTTTTTTTATTAATACCTCTAAATTCTATAACAAAAAAGAAATTTACGTTTCAAATAAGTCAAAACTAAATTTTAAAAATTCTAGGAAAATTGAAGATAGAAGATTTAAAGATAAATATATTGTGGTTTTCGCCTTCCCTAAAAAGGAATTAGTTTTTAAAAAGCATAATATTAATTAATATTAATTAGGAGTATATTATGAAAATTTTAATTAAAACAATTTTAATTTTAATAGTTTCAATATCAAGCCATTGTTTCGCAGTTGCATCGCAAACAACTAATGAAGTAATTGAGAAGACACAAAAATCCGAAGCAATTCTTTATAGCGAAAGCGCATCATCAGAAGACTTAGCACAAGAGTTTTTAAACGAAGTTAGCCTAACTGAGGGTGACAATGATGGCTTGTTTGTGGCTGTTGGAACAGCAGTTTTGCCTGAGCCCGATCCTGCAAGCAATCCCGACTTCCTAACAATGAGAAGAATTAAAGCTTCTGAGGCATCTCTTGAAGCTAAAAGACAATTTATAGAGTTTATAAGAACCACTATGTCAGCAGAGGATGTTATAACTATGCCAGAGTCACCCTTCTCTACTGAATTTGATAACAAAATGAAGGCTACACAGAATAAAATTAATAAGGCATTCAGAAAATATAAACTTGCTCTTAGGAAAGCAAATAAAGCAGAGGCTGCTAAGTTCAATGGAATTGATTTTTCAGTGTTAGCTAAGGAAGGAATTACTGCAACTATTAAAAGAATAAACCCAGAATTTGACGCAAGCAAAGTTGAGAAAAAACTAGCAGATGATCTTGCAAAAGCAAAAGCAGATTTAGAAGCAACTGAGACTGACCTTAATAATTTAAAAAATGAATTAGAAACCCTGAGAGGATCTCTACAACAAGAAAATGTAAGTTCTATTGAAACATTTTCAAAAATGAATGTGGTTGGTCTTGTTCCCATAGCAAGCTTTGAATCATGGGATGGAGAACAATATGCTACAACAATTGTTAGTATATGGACGACAAAAGAAGAAGAAAGAGCAAGAATTCTTTATTCTGGTCAAGACGTGGCTTATGACCCAGGTTCTTTATCTGTGAAAGATTTTATAAATTCTACAGATTGGTCTACAGCACAAGGTGTAAGGAAATTTTTTGATGACAAAGGTAACTTCTGGCTAATATCAATTGGTTCCAGTCCCCTTAAAGGTAAATCCTCAAAAGCTACAAGAACAGCAAAAGGACAAGCACAATTGAGCGCTCAAAAGCAAATAGCATTTGTATTATTTTCAGAAGCTTCTTCTAAAAGAAGTGCTAAAGAAAAATTACAAGAAGTTACTACTGGAAATGTAGGTGAAACAGAAAATCAGTCAGTAACATCTTTTGCTGAAACTATTTCTCAAAAAGTTGAAGACCTTGATATTCAAGGTATGTCTCAACTAAAAGGAAAAAAATATACACACCCTATCTCAGGCCAGGAAATGTTTGTATCGATTTATGGGATTTCATCTAAAGCAGTTAGACAAGCTCAATTAATGGAAGCATCTCAAGCAAGAATCACTCAAGATATGATCAGAGAAAATCAAAGATCTAAGGGAGTAAAAGCAGGGTTTGATAAAGCAATTGATGATGCAAAAAAAGATAAATCTTCTTTTCAAAAAGGATTTAAAGAAGGTCATGCTAAAGCAAAAACACAATCCAATGCTTCTAAAAAACCATCAAGCTCAAATACAACATCTGGTGGCAGTTCAAAAGGTGGCTTTAAAGGAGCAGGAACTGGCTCTAGTGCATTCAAATAATTAACTTATAAGGATAAAATAATGTTAAAATTTCTAAAGAACTTTTTTTATATATTTTTAGTTTTAGCAATATCTAAAAATGCTCATGCTTTTGATCTTAAAGCCCTTACTGATAAAATACAAAAAGATGTTGGTGGAAAATTGAATGTTCCTCAAAACAATTCAGGCTCGAATCCATTAGGAAACATGTTAAAAGGTCTCAATCAAAAAAATGCTGGAATAAATATGCAGAACACCAAAAAAGGTACGCCTAATAATAGTTCTAGTAAGAAATTAGCTAGAAATTTGTGTGAATCAAATATACCACAAACAGTTAAAAATTTACCCAAAGCAGATGTTAGTTTAGTTGAAAAAGATTTTGGAAAAAAAAGGAATGAAATAATTAAAATTCTTAATTCCGTTCCATCTTCTAGTAATGATCCTTATGTTTCGTCATTAAACACGTTTGATGGCGCTTTCGAAACAAAAGAAATTGAAGTTCTTTTTAATAGTTTTTTAAAAAAGAAAAATATTGATAGTCTTGCTAATATTAGAGCCATTGCTGATATGAAACCTGGTTTCAATAAAAATAAAAAGCAAATTAAAGCTGACGCTCAATTTGCATATGGTCTTATTCATTATTATTTAAGAGATAATGGAGGTAAAAAAAATTTAGGTGTTCAATATATAAGTCAAGCAGCTAAAGGTCCTGACAATATCGGTGCTTTAACAGTCTATGGTGCATGGCAATTTTATGGAATGAATGTAAAACAAAATATTCAATCTGGTAATATGAATGCTTTAACAGGTTATCAAAGAGCTGGTGATAAAAATAGTAAACTAAACACTGACGGACCTTTTAAAGGTTTAAATGCTTTTAAATGGGCTGAAACTGTATTTTTTGAAATCGCTGCCGATGATAAGAATCCATACAAACAACAATATCAATCACAATTGGCTGAAGCCAGAAAAATGAATAAGCAAGTAATGGCAGAGCTGGCCAAATCAAAAAAGAATGATCCTAAAAGTGGATGGTGGCCGTTTGTAGTTGCTCAGCAAAACAGACAACATGACATACTTAATGCTCTTGGAGAAAATTTAGGCTTAGGTAAACAATTAAGTGAACTTAAAGCACAATACGCTGTTCTAGCGAGTAAAGTTGCATCAGACAACAAACTAGTTGAGAGGATGGTTATAATTAATGAAGAAATGAACTTAAGAGTACAAAAAGCCCTTAACTCTACAAAAGCTGTTGATCAACAAGGAAAGGAACAAATTGCTAATCTTGCACATGATAATGAGATTTTAATTCTTCAAAATCATAATTTTATGCTTTCACTTATGTCTAATATGATGGCTGGTGGAGGTTTTGGTGGAGCTGGTTTCTATGAGCTAACCAAAATAGTTGGTGTTTCGGGCAAAACAGAAAAAGTTGCTTGTGAGGTATACTCTGGAGTTAAATCTTATGCTTCAAGAACTAGTATAACTTTACCAAAACCTGTAACAACTGAAAATACTAAATTCAGAAGCAAGTTCAGAAAAAAAAAAGCTAGTTAAGCTAAAAGTTATTGGCCTGAGGAAGTGCACTTAAAACTAGTTCAGATTGTTTACTCACTTCTTCAGGTTTATCAGTATCTAGCTGAAAAATTGCGGAAGTATATTGAGATTGCACCCCGTCACCTGAAATAATTTTATTTCTATAGTTTTTATCTTTTATACTAAAGAATGCTCTTTCTAATATAGCTTCAGTGAGTTCACAAACATTAGCGGCATCTGAACGCATAATTTTGTTTTTGTTTTCAATATAAGTCTTTTCAGCAAAGAAATATTGTTTGTATAAAACTTTTTCATCAAAATTATCATATATTTCAATTTCTATAGCCATGCCTAAGCTAACTTTTAACAGAGATTTAGCATTTTCTTGGTATGTTTCTTCTGCAAATTCCCATCCTTGATGATAAATTTTGATTTCTAAATCAGGGTTGGGTAATTTTACATCAATTTTATTATAGAGCTTAGTTGTAAAATCAAACCTACTAATTGTTGTATTTGTTAAAGCAGCATTCATCATAAACGGTAAAATTGGACTTTCTAATTTATAGCCGAAAGCAAAAGTTGATGACTGACCTAAAAAACTAATAAACTGATTTTTTGAAAGACCAAAATTATTAAAAAGATTATTACCATCTTCAGCAAGACTTACTAAGACCACCCTTGGTTTTTTACCTTCCCATTCTTTTTTCTTAAATGACTGTTTACCAACCATAATTCTAAATTGTTCTAACATTGTAGATTGTGGATTTGATGAATTATAAAAAGCTCTTTTCATAAGCTCTGCTTTTATATCAGGGTACTTAGCTTTTTCTTTTTCAGATATCAAATTAGTAGAAATTGCTCTTACTGGAACAGAAGATATTATAACCCTATCGTAAACATTATATAATAAACTTTGCCCAAAGGAATACATCAGGTAAGCAGTTTTATTAATCTCATTATCTTTGAACTCTCCAAAATCAAATTCAGCAGAGAAACCGTATGTAAAAGCTAAAGTAGCATCCTTAGCGAAACCTTCTAATCGTAGATCAATATTTTTTATGGGTTTTTCTTTTAAGCTTTTGTTTAAGTAAGAATTAAAATATGAAGCATCATCAACATCACTTTTAAACTCTGAAGCAACTTTAGTTATTGGCATTAATGTTTCTATTTCATTGAACGGAAGCAAGAAACTTACCCCTGCCCAATTAACAGGCCCTGAATAATTTTCTGCATAACTTTTAAAGGAAAAAGAACTCGCAAGGATTGTTGATGTTAAAAGTTTAGTAAAATTTCTTCTTTTTATTTTCACTATATTAGCCTGAAAGTTTAGACCAAATATTAACATCTTTTATTTAATTGACTCAATAATATTTTATTAGATATTGATTTATTATTTATAACTAATTTATCTAAATAAAGTTTATTATTTTCAATTAAGTACTGACCTTGAATTTTTTTAAGTTTAGATTTATTACTTTTAGATATTTTTGATAAATACCCAATAATATAAGCATCAGTACTTTTATCAAAAATTCTTAAATGACGTCCCTTTTCATTATTAAGGTATTTTGTACTTATTTGTTTAATAATAGTATTTTCTTTATTTGAATAAACATTATTAGGCATCCTTACTATACTAGAATATTTTTCTGTAAATTCATTTCTCTTAATTAAACCATTAATGCCAAATATCTGATTTTTCTTATTTAATAAAACAGTCTGACTGAATAAGCATTCATTAAGAATTTTATAAATTTTATCATGAGTTTTAGTTTCTAAAGGCCATCTAAATTCAATAATGAAATCATCTTTTATATTTTCTAAAATATTTTTGCCATCATTTATTAATTTAGATTTATCAAATTTTATTAATTCTTTATTATTTACATTTGCTTTAAACTTATATTCATTAATTCTTAAAGAAGTTTTTTTAATAGGTTTTATTGATATAGATTTAATTTTCTTTTCTAAGGCAACAGGTTGCAAGATTGAAAGATTATTTTGTTTTTCATTTAAATTTTGAGCTCTTAAATTATTGTAATTGATAGGATTTATTTTTTCACTCTGAAGATCTTTATTTTTAAGAACATTTTTTAAAGGCGGTAACTTTAAATTTTTCTTATTTTCAAAACTAAGATTTCTTTTTTCCAACTCTGGAAGAGTGACTTCTTTAATTATTAGATCATTTTTAAAGTTTACCGTCATTACGTTATTTGAGACTTTATTTTTCTTTTCTATTTCTACCTTTTTTTTAAAAAACGGTTGGATTGAGTTTAAAATAATATAAGTAACAAATATAATTGATGCAGCTATATTAAAATATATAGTGGTTTGGTTAATACTTATCATTATTTCAATGTGGTAATGTGAAGTAATTCCATATCAATAATCAATTCAGCGAGTGCATTCTCTCTTTCATCTAGTGACATGAATTTTTTATTAGAAACTTCAACTTTCTGGTTTATCTTTTCTTTTTCATAAGCTTCACCATCATCAATTTTAACTTTTTCTTTAAATGATTTTTTATTTTTAGCCTCTAAAATATCGTTTATAATTTTTTTAATCTCATTATCTTTTGTTTTTTGTTCTTTTTCTTCTTTGATATCTAATTCAGCTATTTTTGAGTTTTCTTGAACCTTAACTTGATTTTTATCATTTTCATCTTGATTTAGATTTTTGTTGGTATTTCCTTTTTTAATTTCATCAGAAGTTTTTTTAATTTGATTGTCCTCTGTTAATTTATTACTTGATGTGGCTTTTTTAATGGTTTTAACTACTTCTTCTTTAGAAAGATTACTTATTTTATCTTTTGTATTTGAAAACCATTGATTAAAATTTTCATTGGGTTTTGAGGTTAATAGATAACCAAGAGAACATAAAACGATTACGTTAAATATTAAAAATTTCATTTTTTCACCTATTTGCTTAATAGTTTTGGGGACGGTTTAAGGGAATGAACTCTATAATGTTCATAAATCATAATTAAAATACTTCTTAACAAGCCTGACAAAGGTAAACCTATTACAGAAGTCATAAAAGCCATGCTAAATTGTTGGGTTAATTTAGAAATAGTCTGATTGATTGTATCAATATCTAATTTAGATGATGATAACTCACCGATGCCGAGGCTAATTCCAAGAAGAGTGTAAGTCAATGCTAAGGTTGAAATCAAATTAGATACTTGCAAACCTGTTTCAAACCAAAACTTTCTTCTTCTACTTTCACAATTATTAATATTTATAATACTTATTATAGCTATTAAAGTTAGGAAAGTTGTTATGATTAAAAAGCTATATCCTAATGTCGACACCAACCATTCAAATATGAAAGAAGGGTTAGTATTTGAATAACCTACATATAAAAATAGTATTAAAACTATACCACCTAAAAATATACTTATGGCTTGAGAAGATTGGTTAAAGCCAATTAATAAATAATTAATCATCTTCTAGAGACCCTAGTACTCATTATATTATCTGTTGTTAAACCCATTTTTTCAAACCATGTAATTGATAATGGTTTATTTCTTTCAAATGAGTTATGAACCAAGAAAGTTAAATCAAAATCTTCAAAAGCCCTTATTGTATGGGTATCTGGATTTTTGTTTATTTGTTTATTATTTATTGTCATTCTTTCTAAATCTAATAATTTCATTTTTGATTTTTCTAATTTTTTCTTTCTTTCTGCTATTGAAATTGTCTTATCTAAAATGAGATTTAATATCTTTGCTCTTTCTCTTTCAAGAGGCCCAATTGGACTTGCATTAGCATATGAGGAAGCAACAAATGAAATTAATAAAGTTATTTTAGCTATTGATTTATACATTTTTTTTCCTTTCTTATAATTTTGTAAACATATCAATTACGTTTTCTGGATCATTATAATTTTCACCTGAGGTAAAAGTTCCATCTAAATTTTGTTTTATACCAGAGACGTTCTCCGCCAAATTCATGGCATCTAGAACCACAATTTTGGCCATATAACTCATCATCTGCTCTTTCATTTCTAAAACAGCAATTTCCGTTTCGATGTTGTATATATAATTGGCAATCGTATCTAATTTGTTATCAGAGTTATTTGAAAGTACACTCTTTTCATTCATTGGGTGATTGTTTATCGCTATTTTAAGTTTTTCTATTGCATTTTTGTTGGTTTCATATTGCTTAAAATATTTACTTTTTTCGTTAATATTTAGAGATGTTTTCTCTATAATTTTAAAATCAAGTCTCTGCGCCCTTTCTAGAGCTTTACTTTTATTATTCAAAAAAGCACTTTGATTTGTCTTATTTTTATTATTGTATTTGATATTATTTTTTATTTTTTCAAAGAAGGCTTTTTTAGTCTCAAGTTTCTGTTTCTTCATGATGATTAGATTATTCATGTCCTTAATATAATCTCGTTTATTAAGAATTATCTGGTGTTTGATTTCTAAAGTTTCATCTTTTGAAGCGTTTGGTAAAAAAGAATTAAGTTCATTGATTTTATCAATTTTACTTTTTATCTTATTATCTGTGTCTCTCAAATTTAAGGCTAATACAGAAGTTTTAAAATCATTATTTAAAACTTTATTCAAATGCTGGGGTGGCAAAACAAACATTTTCTCAACAATTTGAGGTTTCCAGTCCCCTCCACTTACATTAGCTAATGCTGGAAATGATCCAAATAAAGCTGGGGTGAATATCAAAAGTAATTTTATAGTATCATTTTTCATTTTTAGTTCCTCTTAGTTTTTAGACCAATAATTAATACGTTTTAACTCAGATCTAATAACTCGATTATTATTTGTGAGAGCAAATTTTCCTGAAATTGTAGGATCACTATGATTTAGGATTGTCTCAATATTCTCAATAAAACTTGAGCCATCATTATAAATTAAATCTTTTTCAAAAGTATTTTTGTAATCTTTAAGATTTAATGATGCCTGAATTAGATTACCTGCCTTGATATAGTTTTGAATACTAAGTGCAATGTTCTGCATCCTTTCAACTTCGTTGATCATGTATGGACTGCCTTTAATCAGCAAGTCACAATCACTTAAAATTTTGGCACTTTTATTATATAAACTATCTGCTTCTTCATTCTTAGTAGCAGCAATCCTGTCAAAATTTCTTCCATCTTCAATGCAACTAGTATAGTTTCTTATATCATTACTAAGTTTTATATCTTCTAATTTTGTTTCTATAGAAGCGCTCTGATGATTGTCGATAATATTACAACTTATGAGAGATAAACTTGTAATACCTACCAATATAAATTTTTTATAAATATTTTTCATATTTCATTTCCTATCCTGATTAGTTTAAATAGATAATGTCGTGCACAGAGTATGGCGTAGAAGATTGAATATTGATTATTCCTCTTTTTGTCCTAACTCTAAGATTATAATGAGAAAAGTGATTAACTCTTTTATTTCTATAGAAGGTCTTCTCTTGACATGTCTCTGAGGAATAATTTGATGAGTTATCAATTGCCATCATTGAACCAAATAAAGCACCAATAGTGCCTGCTCCATGAACATCGCTTAATTTATTGCCGATAACACTGCCTATTAATCCTCCAACTGCCATGTTGGCAAAGTTATTGGGATTTCTATGTCTGAATTTTTCACATATAACCCTTGTATATGGCTCTTGGTAATTAGATGTCATATTTACTGGATTTACGCCAATAACAACACCCCATCTACCTTTAAATTGTCCAGCAAGGGATAAACTTGCGTTAGAAAATATGATTGTTAAAGTAATAATTATTATTTTTTTCATTGTTAATCTCTTTATAAGTTTTAAGTAATCTTGTTATGGAAATTTTTGTAAGATTTTTGTTTGATTTAAAAATTATGAATAAATTTTTTTATTTTTTATTATTAATTTTTTTATGTTTTCAAACGAGTATTGCTCAAGCTAATGAAGGTAATAAAAAAATTGAGAGCTTTTCAAAATCCAAAAATTTTTTAAAGAAGATCCATCAAGAAAGTCCGGTAACTTTCTATTGCCAATGTAATTATGATTATAATAAACCAAATTGGGAAAGCTGTGGTTTTCGTCCTAGAAAAGATAAAAAAAGGGCTACTAGAATTGAATGGGAACATATCTTACCAGCATCACATTTTGGTATAAAATTTGATACCTGGAAAAAAGGACACCCTGATTGTGTTAACAATAAAGGAAAAAAGTTTAAAGGTAGAAAATGTACTGCAAAGGTTCATAAATTATATAGATATATGCAAGCTGACCTATACAACCTTCAACCAGCTATTGGCGAAGTTAATGGCTTAAGGAGTAATTACCAAATTGGAGAGATCGAAGGAGAGGTTAGAGAATTTGGTAAATGTGATATAGAGATAAAAAATAAAAAAGTTGAACCTGCTCCTAAAATACGTGGTGACATAGCAAGAACATATTTGTATATGAAAAATGCTTATCCAAAATATGTAATTTTTAACCAAAATTTAAAAATTCTTATTAAAAAATGGGATGAAACGGACCCAGTTGATGAATGGGAATGCTTGAGAGCAGAGAAAATTAAAAAAATTCAAGGCAATATAAATCAAATTTTAAATAAAAGATGCCAAAATCAAGATAAGTTAAATGTTAGTAATTCAAATCCTAGAGAAATCCAGAATACAACAATAATTTATAAAAATAATATTAAGTCAGACGATTTAATAAACCAAAATAATGTTATTAGACAGAATTCATATACCAGTAATAAAGGATCATTTAAAGGAAAAGGATCTAATGATGCGTTAAAATAAAAATTACCCTTTTATTTAAAAGTGGGTAGTTACTGAAAAAGCTTCAGTCAAGAGTTATGAAAAGATATAAATCAATTCAATTACCAGTTGTTGATAAATTCACTAGAATGTTGGAATTTACTTGTTGGTACTGCCTCACCACTTGGTATAGGAGCTATTGGATTAAGTTTATAATCATCAACACCTCTTACTAATTGTCCTTCAAAATGTGGCCAAATTGATAAATCAGCTTTTACATTCACAGGAGAAAATCTCATTGTAAGACCACATCTTCTTTTGCTTGATATATTTAGTTCAGAGCCATGTAATAATGCGTCATTGTGCAAAGAAATCTCTCCTGCTTTTAAATTTAACGAAATTATGTCGTCTTGTTTTATTTGATCGTAAGAAACCTCCTGATCTAAAACAAGATTTTGAGCCTTATTAGTGTGATGCTTAAAAGCGCCTTGAATGTGGCTTCCTTTAACAACTCTCATGGCTCCATTTTCTTCATTTGTATCATAAAGAGCAAGCCAAACAGTAACTGCATTCGCAGGAAATAAAGGCCAATATTGTGCATCTTGATGCCACGGAACTACTGATCCATCTTTTGGTTCTTTTAGAAAAAATTGGCCTCCCCATAAAAAAAAGTTGGGTCCTAACAAATCTTCTACATAATCAAGTATTTCAGGGGTTGTGCATAATTTATAGAACTTATGACTAGCTTTATGCCACTGTGCAGTCTGATTGATATCAATTTTTTTATCAACTTTTTCACTTAAAGAAACAAAAAAGTTACTTAAGTCATCGTTTGCTTCTGAGGAAAAAACAGGTAAACCAGTTAAATAACCATCTTTTTTATATTGATCTTTTTCTTCATTTGACAAACGTCTTACTTTTTTTGAAATTTTAAACATTTTATTTTAATTTCTAAATATCATTGAATTAATTCACCATTGATTTGAAAATTCACTTGAGTATTGAAATTTTTTAATTGGAGTACCCTCACCTCTGGGTATTTCTGCAATTGGGTTATGTTTAAAATCATCAACACCTCTAGCAAGTTGTGTTTCAAAATGTGGCCAAATTGATAAATCAGCTTTTACATTGACAGGAGCAAATCTCATAGTTACGCCACACCTTCTTCGATTTGAATGATTTGCTTCAGAACCATGAAGTAAACCATCATCATGTAGTGAAATCTCACCTGCCTTTAAATTCAATGAAATTATGTCATCTTTTTTTATTTGATCATAAGAAACCTCTTGATCAAGAACAAGATTGCTAGCCTTGTTAGTATGATGCTTAAACATTCCTTGTTTATGACTGCCTTTAACAACTTTCATAGCAGCATTTTCTTCGTCAGTATCATATAATGCCAACCAAACCGTTACTGATTTAGCTGGTGACAAAGGCCAATATTGGGCATCTTGATGCCAAGGAACTACTGAACCATCCTTTGGTTCTTTTAAGAAAAATTGACCTCCCCATTGAAAAAAGTTTGGACCCAATAAATCTTCTACATAATCAAGAATTGCTGGTGTTCTACATAAATTATAAAATTTTAAACTTGCTTTATGCCACATATTTGTTTGATTGATATCAATGTCACTACTTAATCGAGAACTCAAAGAAACAAACAAATCATTTAAATCATCTTTTGCTTCAACATCAAAAACTGGTAACCCAGTCAAATACCCATCTTTTAGATATCTTTCTTTTTCTTCATTTGTTAGTCTTCTAACTTTATTTGAAATTTTAAACATAAAAACCTCATATCAACTACAATTTTATAACACTTCAAATAAACCAGCTGCGCCTTGTCCTCCTCCAATACACATTGTTACAACAGCATATTTGATTTTTCTTCTTTTGCCTTCCATTAATGCATGACCAACTAACCTTGCTCCACTCATTCCATATGGATGACCAATAGATATAGAGCCTCCATTAACATTTAAGTTTTCATTTGGAATTCCTAACTTATCTCTACAATAAATTACTTGAACTGCAAAAGCCTCATTTAATTCCCATAATCCAATATCATCCATTGTTAAATTATTTTGTTTTAAAAGTTTTGGTATAGCATAAACAGGACCGATACCCATTTCATCAGGCTCACATCCTGCAACAGCAACCCCGTGACAAATGCCAATAGGATTTAAATTTCTCTTCTCTGCAAGTTTCATGGACATCAAAACAGATGATGATGAGCCATCGGATAGTTGGCTTGCGTTTCCAGCAGTTATAAATGAGTTTTCACCCATTACTGGTTTTAAATTTCTTAGTCCCTCAATATCTGTACTTGGTCTATTACATTCATCCTTAGTAATTTCTACTTCTTCATAAAATGTTTGGTTACTTTCTATATTTTTTAATACTTTGGTTGTTTTAACTGGTATAATTTCGTCATTAAAATAACCATTATTCTGAGCATTATATGTTCTTTGTTGACTTTGTAATGCATGTTCATCTTGTTGTTCTCTACTAATATTGTATCGGTTAGCTACAACTTCAGCAGTATCAATCATACTCATATATATGTCAGGCTTATTTTTCATTAATAACTTATCTTGAGATTTATATTTATTTGAAAACTCATTTTGAACTAGTGAAATCGATTCTACTCCTCCACCAACGACAATATCCATTTCTTTGCACGCTATCTGTTTTGCACCTATTGCAATAGCCATAAGACCAGAAGCACATTGTCTATCAACACTCATACCGGGGACGTTAACAGGTAAGTTAGAATTTATAGCTGCCAATCTTCCAATGTTATATCCTTGACTACCTTGCTGAACTGCAGCTCCTAAAATGACATCTTCTATTTCTGATGGATCCAGTCCAGCTTTTTCGATAGATGCTTTTATAGAAAAACTGGCTAATGTAGGAGCATCTGTATCATTAAACGATCCTCTATATGCTTTCCCAATAGCTGTTCTAGCAGTTGATAAAATTACAGCTTGATCCATAATGTCCTCTTTTTAATTATATTTTAAGTATAGGTTAAATTATTTTTACCAGAAATATCTCTACCTCTCATATGATATATTTTTCTATCTTGATATTTGCTAGCATTTAATTTTGAAAATAAATTTTTATCTTTTACCATTTGATGGTCAAAAACACTTGATGTTGGCATAAAGCGCATTGTAACAGCTCTCCTTGCCATTGAAGAATTATTTGCTTCAGATCCGTGCACTAAATAAACATCATGTAATGAGATCTGTCCTCTCTTAAGTGTCAAATTAACTGCATCTTTTTCGTTATATTCACTTTCATCAAGTTCCTGATTTAAAGTTAAATTTTTATTATCATTAATATTATGACTTTTAAGTTTTTTCTCTTTATGTGAACCTTTAATAAAACGCAAACATCCATTTTCAACGTTTGCGTCGTCAATTGCCAACCATACAGTACACGTTGCTAAAGGTCTTATGGGCCAATATTGTCCATCTTGATGCCATGGAGTTGCATGACCATTGATTGCAGGCTTAGCGAAAAAACTTGAATTCCATAAAGCAAAATCAGAACCTAAAATTTGTTCAACATAATTCAAAATAATTTCATTTTTGCAAAATTCTAAAAAACTTTCATCATAATGTAAGATTGCAGGACAATAATTTTTAAATTCTGGATGTTTTTTTAATAATTCATCATGTCTTTCTTCAATTTTTTTAATTGTATCTTCAGGCATTTTGAAGTCAGGGACAACATAACCATCATTCTCGTATTGCTCTATTTGTAATTTGGACAACAATTTATTTACCTCACGCTAGCTAAATTATTTTCAAATATAAAATAATATTTTTAAAATACCTTTTCACCTTCAAGCATTACTCTATGCATTACTCTTAATTGGCTTATATCATAATCTGAATTCGCTTTGTGCATAGTGCAACGGTTATCCCAAATAACTAAATCACCTTTTTCATAATTATGACTATATTGATATTTTTCTTGAAATGAAAAACCATATAACTCATCCAACAAAATATCACTCTCTATTTCATTTAATCCTTCAATGTAATCTATCCTATTTGGATTAATATAAACTGATTTTTTATTAGACATAGGATGTGTTCTTATTAGAGGATGATCAACTGGAGGAGTTTCTAGCTCTTGTTCTTTTGATAGCTTAGCAACTTTTGAGACATTTCGTCTACTTTGCCACTTATGGATCGCTCGAGAAGTTAATATTTTATTTTTTATTTTTGAAGGAAGATCATTATAAACAGAATAACAATTTATAAAATCTGTTCCACCTCCGTTTTCTGGCAGAATTTCTGGATATATAAATGTTAAAGTTGCAGGTTTATCTCTATAAGAATCATCAGTATGCCAATGACTTGCATATACTGCAGGTTTGTTGTCTTTAGTTCTATTCGTCACAACTATTACCTCAGGAATATTTTCAATAGTTTCGTCTTTAACAAAATATTTTTTTGGAGTTCCAAATATCTTTGAAATCTCGACCAATTTTTTAGCACTAAGATTTTGATTTTTTATGCATATAACTAAATGATCAGTTATTGCTTTGATTAATTTCTGCTTATCCTCATTACTTAATTTATTATTCAAATCTAAGCCAGTTATTTCAGCTCCCATTACATTTGAAAGTGATTTAATTTTAAAATCTGCCATGACACCCCCCTGTCATAAAAAATTATAAATTTATGCTAATAAATAAATAAAAAATTTCAAGAAGCTTAATACTAAAAGAATATAAAAAAATTTTAAAAATGAGACCTCAAAACAACTAGAGGCTTTGATATAATCAAACCAATCATTCTGAATAAACTAAATAAAGTGATTAAAAATGGGACTAATAATGACAAAACAAAAATCGTTTTGTAATCAACATTTATCTCAATATTGAATACATAATTTAATAAAATATAACTTACAAAAAATCCAATAATTAGAGAAACAACTGATGAAATCAGACCTATTATGAAATATTCTTTAAACCAAAGATAGGCTACTCTTCTTGGAGTTGCACCTAATATTTTTAAAATAGCAACTTCATATAATTTGTCTTTTTTACCCACATCAATTATTCCTGATAGAACTATTATACCAGAAAAAAGAGTTATTAAAGCGATAGAATTTATAATAATAATTAAAAGATTTAAAATTGACTTTATAGCTTTATAGCTTTCTTCAATAGAAATAGATGAAATATTTGAAAATTCAGAAACTATTTTTTCAACAAAATTATTATTTAAGTTTTGTCCAACATTTTTTGTAGTTGCAATCCATGAATGAGGTGCATTTGCAATATTACTATTACTTAATATAAATACGAAATTAATATCCATATTCTCCCAAATAATTTCCCTTGTATTAAAAATTTGAGCTTCAAAGTTTCTTCCAAGAATATTAAATTTAATTTTATCTCCAATTTTTACATTCATACCTTTTGCAATTTTATCTCCAATGGAAACTAAAAGAGGTCCGTCATAATTTTTAGGCCACCACTTACCAGAAATTAATTTAGTGTTTTTAGGCATTTCATTGCTCCAGGAAAATGCTCTATCTCTTCTTAAGACCCATTCAACTTCTTTATCTACTTTCAAACCTTGAACTGATTGACCATTTATCTGTAGAATACGACCTCTTAACATAGGCTGTGAGTTAAAACTGTTATCTCCTAAATATGATAAGGCGGTAGTCTTAATTTTTTCGATTTGCTGAGGCTGTATGTCAATTAAAAAATGGGTGGGTGCTTGTTGATTAATTGCAATGGTAATTCTTTTATCAAGACTTGATTCAATAATATTTAAGGTAATTAAAAGTGATAGTCCTATACTAAAAGAAATTACTATTGATCTTGCAAATGAGTTGCTTTTCGTAATTGCTTTTCTAATGTATTCAAATGTTGTTCCTAATTTGAAATTAATTTTTGACAAAATATAAAATTTTAAATTTGTTAATCCATATATAAATACAAAAGAACCTGTCATTGATATCAAAATATAAAATGATAATTTTTTATCATTAATCAAATTCATTGTTAAAACACATAAAAAACATATTAATAGAAAAATTATAACCTTTATTTTATAAGATGATCTAATCAATAAATTCTCAGACGAGTTTCTTATTAATTCAATTGGCTTAATTTTATAAGTTTTTAAAAGAGGTAAGATAGTAAATAAAATACATGTAATTAAACCATATAAGAAGCTAATAAAAATTGGTTCAAAAAAAATAGAAGGTTCAAATGTGTTGAAAATTTCCTGACTTATAATTGGTGAAAAGAAATATGGAATTGATATTCCTACTATTATAGCAGGTATAATACTTATTAAAAAAATGATTAAAATTTGATTAAGATATATGTTTAAAACTTTTGAATTTTTTGCTCCCAATGACTTCATGATAGCTATATTTTTAGTTTTCTTAATTATATAACCCTTAACACCATTGGAAATTCCTACTCCAGAAATTAGCAGAGTTATCAAACCAACTAATGAAATGAATATTGAGGTTCTATCAACAAAATTATTAAAATTATTGGTAGTGTTTTCTATACTTCTTATAGAAACATTCGTTCCTTTTACTAAATCATTTAAGAATGCTAAATTAATTTTATTTTGATTGTTTGGAACAAATTTTATTTTGTATTTTATCAATGAACCAGCTTTCAAAAGACCTGTTTCAACTAGGGATTCTCCAGAAAGTAAAACTCTTGGACCAAACGTTGCAAAAGAAAACATTCGATCAGGTTCTTTTTCTATTATCCCACCAATTTTGAACTTAGATTTACCTAAATGAATTAGATCACCAACATTAATACTAAGTTGGTCTTTCAAAGATTTATCAATTAAAATATTTTTTGTATTTTTTTTAGTATTTAAAGACAGTTTAAGTTCTTGATTAGGAGAAATTACAACTTTACCAATTAATGGGTAATTATTATCTACAGCTTTTAATTCTACAATACGACGCTTTATTTGAGATTGAGAGTTGTAAGAAAGCATTGTTCTAAGCTCAATTATTTGAGTTGTCGCACCATTATGGTCTAACCATTTTTTTATATTTTTTGGAAATTCTTGATAAGTGGTTGATAATTCAAAATTACCACCAAGCATCTCAGCTCTTTTATTATTAATTTCTGATTTGAGGTTTTTGGAAATACTGCCTACAGCTGAAATGATAAATACGCCTAAAAATATTGAGGCAACAACAATTTTAAATTCATTGAACGATCCACGTAATTCTCTAAAAGATAAATTTAAGTTTTTTAAAGTTTCTAGAAACATCCTGGTTATTTATTTCACTATTAAGCCATTATCTATTTTTACAATTCTATCACACAACTTTGCCACAGTTGTGTCATGAGTGACCAAAATTAATGTAGACCCAAAATCTTTTTTTAATTGGAAAAGTAACTTGATCACATCTTCACTATTTTTTTTATCTAAATTCCCAGTTGGTTCATCAGCTATTAAAATTTCAGGATTTGATATTAAAGATCTTGCTATAGCCACTCTTTGTTGTTCTCCACCAGATAGTTGGTGAGGGTAGTGAAAGATTCTATTTTTTAACCCTACTGCGGTTAATAACTCCATTGCCATTTTATTATTTTTAAAATTACCTGATATCTCAATTGGTAAATTGACATTTTCAAGAGCCGTCATTGAAGGTAAGAGGTTGAATGATTGAAAAATTACACCAATGTTTTTAGATCTATATAAAGCTAAATCATCTTCTTTAAGATTATGTATAGGCACATTGTTGAAAAGAATTTTTCCTTTAGATATCAATTCTAAACCAGCAATACACATAATTAAAGTAGATTTTCCCGCTCCACTTTCCCCTATTATACCAACACTTTCATTTTTATAAATTTTTAGATTAATTCCTTTTAAAATATTTATTGTTTCAAACGAGCTTTTAAGATCTACATGAATATTTTCTAATTCAATTAGTTTTTTTTTATTTTCATTTTTCATTAAAGATGTCATTAAAAAAATTTTGTTTTTGAAAAAATAATCTTTCTAAAAGAAATCAATCAGGTTAAATAACATTATGAAATTTATAATTAGATTACTTTCTGCATTAATTCTTACATTTTCTTATATAGAACTTGCTTACTCAAAAACAACAAAAATTATAATTTTTGGAGATAGTTTAATTGCTGGATATGGATTAGTCGTTGAAGATAATTTTGTAAATCAATTAAAGCTTAAAACTATAGAAAGCAAAATAAAAGATGTAACTTTTTTCAATAGTGGTGTTTCAGGAGAAACATCTACTGGCTTGTTAAATAGATATAAATGGGTTCTTGAAGATAATTATGACGCCGTAATTATTCTAATTGGTGCAAATGATGCTTTAAGAGGAATTGATCCAAGCTTAACAAGTCAAAATATAGAAAAAATTTTAATTTATTTAAAAGAAAAACAAATTCCAACCATGTTAATTGGTATGAAAGCACCCAATAATTTAGGAGAAATATATGTAAATGAGTTTAATGCAATATATCCTAAGTTATCAAAAAAATATAATGCAGCCTATTATCCTTTTTTTCTGAAAGATGTTGCTCTAAAGCCTTCATTAAATCAAAGAGACATGATTCATCCTAACAAAAAAGGCGTGAAAATAATTGTAAACAACTTTTTCCCATACTTTTTAGAATTTTATGAAAGTTTGAAATAATTACCGTCTAAAGATCAAAAACCTTACTATACGCAACAATCCTCTTAAAGCTATTGATCTAAAAAGTGGGTTATTAACTAAAATTTTTAACTTATTTATTATTTTGGGTAATTTGTTTTTAAATATCCACAATATTACAAATAATAAAATAAAAATTAATATTGTTTTAATCATTTTAAATTAAGGCTAATTTCACCTAATTCACCAAAATTAGCAGTCACAATATCACCTGTAACAACCGGTATTGGTTTAGAGCATGTTCCCGTTGACACTATCATATCTTTTTCAAGTAAAATATTATTTTGAGATAATTCGTTCACCAACCAAGTTAATGCAATTTTAGGATCTCCTAATACGTTAGATCCAATCCCTTGATGTGCAAATTTTGAATTTGATATTGAAACTTTATGATTAGAAAAATCTATATCTTTCCAGTCCATATCAACAGGTTTAGAAAAAACAAATTGATCAGCACATGCATTGTCAGCAATAAGACTTAGTTCTCCAACTGAGGAGAAGTTATTGAACCTAGAGTCAGGCAATTCAATTGCTAAATGTAAGGTTTCGACTAATTCCATTACTTCTTTAACTTTGTAATATGACTTATTTGGTTTTATTTCAGTTCCAATTTTAAAAGCAAATTCAGGTTCAGCAACTGCCATCTGATTACTTCCTAATATTAGATTACTGTTTGGAATTTTTGCTTTGTCTTTGAAAATTCTACCCGCTAAAGGACCTGAAACTCCTATATGATTTTGACCATCTTTGCTAGTGGCTGCTATTTTCCAACCTAATTTTTTATTTTCACTTATAATTTCAATTTGCTCTTGAATTTTATAAGCCTCTTTTCGAGAATTAGGCTTCATCCTCTCTGACAAAGAATCTAATTTTTTACCCTCATTCCAACTTTTCCAAATTAATTTTGCAACTTCCACTTATAAAAAATTCCTTACTTAACAAAAATCTTAATTAATTTTTTATTTATTTGTATCATTAAAGTTTTTGAATAGTATTTTATATAAACTTGATTTTGAACTACTTTGAATATTCCACTTTTTTTTTAATAATCTATAGAGATACAAACATCCTATACCTATCAATAAATATAAAATAGCTGATGGATCTTCCATGTATATACTCATAATAAATTTTTTTAATATTTTAATTTCGTATTTTAACTAAGTTTAGTCAAGAAAACTATATATTTAAAGTTATTAACATTGCTTAATATTTAATTAGTTTAAATAAAAATTTCATGTGAAATTTTTACAATTCATTTAGTTAAACTGTATTTTTTATTATTTTATGATATTTATTACATATGAAAATTATAGTCGGAATATTTTTGTTTTTTTGTGTTCTAAACATTGCTATGTATTCAATGTCTTTTTTTGGTTAATTTCTGATTTCCAATCTCGACTTAACATACATAAACCTAAACCAATACCAGTGATTCCAAGACCAAAAGAAACTGCATAAAATATTGAGTTTATTGACCAAGAAAATTTTATAGCTAAGTAACAAATAATGGATACAGACAAAAATCTAATTATCCCTACCAAAACAGGATAAAAAATCTTACCTGTTCCTTGACTAGCAAAATATAATGTTTGCCCGGCTGCAAAAAAACAATAAAATGGTCCAACAATAATTAAATAAAGAATTGCTGATTGTTTTGATAAAAAATTAGTTTGAAAATTATCTAGCCATAATTCTGGGTAAAACGATACAATTCCACTGATAATTCCCACTACTAAAAATGAAATAATCGCCCCTACCCACGCTATTTTTCTTGCTCTATTAATCTGATTTGCCCCTGCATTTATTCCAACTGTTGCTGTAAGGACAGACCCAATTCCAAAAACTAATGGAGTAATTATAATCTCTAATCTACTACCTAAACCATAACCAGCAAGAGCGTCTACGCCATAATAACTTACTGTAGCTGTAACCACACCTACTGTACCTGCTATCGTTGTACTATTTATCAACCCTCCAATACCTACTTTCATTATATCAAAAAATGATTCTTTATTAAGTGAATAAGGGCAGAGTTTTACAATATTTTGTTTAGACTTAATATAAAAGTACAAATATAAAGCCATAATAAAATGTGAAAAAATCATAGCAATTGCAGGTCCCATTAATCCAAAATTTGGAAACCCAAACCAGCCTAATGTTAAAGCTCCTGCTAAAACTATTTGTAAAATGCAACCAGAAATTTGAACTATTGCTGGAATAACAAATTCACCAATAGCTCTTAAAACTGCTGAAAAAATATATAATAACCAAGTGAATACTGCACCACCAAAAGCAATTTGTGAAAAGTTAACGGCTCCTTCTAAAACATCATTATCACCTCCCATTGACATAAAAATATACTTTGGAAACAAAACAAAAATAACTGAGTAAATTATAGACATTGAAATACCAATCAAAACTGCATGCCAAATTGCTGAATTAGCACTTTCGATTAAATTTGCTCCCAAAAATCTTGAAATAGACGATGTACTTGCACCACCAATTGCACCTGCTGACATCATTTGCATTAATGTTATAAATGGAAAAACTAGAGCTAGACTAGCTAATGACACATTTCCTAATTTCGATACAAAATATGCGTCAGAAATTACTATTAATACCATTGAAATACCAGTGATAGAATTCGGCAATGACAGTTTACAGATCATTTTTAATACTGGTCCATTGAGAATTAAATCAATATTATTTTTCATAAATAAAAACTCTTAGAGTATTATAGTGGTTATGAATATTATTCAGATAACGAAGGACATCTGCCTTTAGACTTAAGTATTTCAAATGCTCTAAAGGTATTTTCAATTCCTTTTTTAACAGAAATTGAAGGATAATCACCTATATGATTTCTAAGAGGCAAATCATCTAAATCTGGAGGAAAAGGAAAAGATTTATTAACACATGTAATGTTTGCTTCTTTACTCAATTCTTTTATTAATGACAATCCATATTCAATGGTCTCACAGCTACCATTTAAATTAAATACATGAGAACCAGTTAAATCTTTAATCACTGACGTTATGAAAGCTATCGCTGCCTCACCTGCATATAACCAACTATATTTTCCATTAAATGGAATTTCGTATTTTTTATCCAATGCAGCAGCTTGAATGGCCAAAGTATTTTTTGAACTCATACCTTGATCTCTTGCTAAGCCATATACAATGTTGGGCCTAATACCTATTGAAGGTACTTGCCAATCTGACCAGTATACGAAAGCTGTGTGTTCATTGGCTAATTTGTATGCTCCATAAAGAGTTTCTTTCCATGGGCCATTTGGAGGCAGTCCCAAAGCTGCAACTGAAGATGCATAAACTGTTCTTTTAATATTTGCTTTTTTTGCAATTTCTAAAATATTTATAGTGCCTTCAACATTTACGCGAGCACCTAGAGAAGGGTTTTCTGCACAAAAAGGAACTTGAAGACCTGCTAAATGAATTATGGCACTTGGTTTAAAGCTAGTTATGATTTTACTCAGTTTTTCAAGATGAGTAATATCACAAACCTTCCAATCGATTTTGTTAGTTTCATTTCCAAGAAGAAGTTCCAATCGATTTTTATTATCAGTTAAATCTATAGCTACACAGGGAATATTTGATCTATGGAGAATTGTTAAAACCCAAGCCGCTATACAACCTGCTGCACCAGTTACAACTACAGGGCCATCAAAACTATTATTTTTTATAAGTAAATCATCAGTCAAAAAGTCCAAACTCATTTTAATGCTCTCATAATAATATTTAAATCAAGACTGACATATCGAGGAAGATTAATAAACACAATTTAATAAACTTTTTTGACAAAATTATTAATATCTAATGCTAACTCTAGAGGTTTTTCCATTGCTGCGAAATGTCCTCCAGACTTATGGGATGACCACATAACAATATTTTGATAATATTGTGAAGCAAGACTTAATGGAGGTGAAAAAATTTCCTTTGGAAACTCACTATACCCCATTGGGGATAATATTGGCTCATCCTTACTAATTGGCCAATCTGACCTGTGTCTGATATAATAAGGCCAAAATGAAGCACCAATACAACCAGTTATCCAGTATAAGGTTATGTTAGCTAACATTTTATCTATATCGATTTTAGAAAATAAATCGCCATCATGATCTATCCAAGTATAAAATTTTTCACTTATATACGAACATAATGATACAGGAGAAGCGTTAAGTGCATGAGCAAGAGTAAAAGGTTTAGTCCCTTGTAATTGCTGATAACCAGATTCAAATTGGAGAAAATTCTTTAATTTTTGATAATATATCTTTTCTTCATTATTATTTGGCATCTTATCTAACCCTCTTGGCAAAGGTAACAAGTTTAGATGAATACCCTTAACAGATTTGGAATCATTTTTAGACATTATTGAAGCAATAAAAGATCCTAAATCTCCGCCTTGTACAAAATAATTTTCATATCCCAAATTTTTCATAAGTATTAAAAAATGATTGGAAATTTCTACTAGATCCATTGGTTTTTGATCAGTAAAAAAAGAAAATCCTACATTTGGTAAAGAAGGAATCACAATATCAAAAGGCTGACATCCTAGTAAATTATGATCTTTGGGATTTGTTAACAAAGGTATTAAATCAAAGAATTCAAATATCGATCCCGGCCATCCGTGAATAAGCAATAATGGTAAAGCATTTTTTTTTGGTGATTTAATATATAAAAAATGAGTTTTTATGCCTTCATCAATAAAATAAAATTGATTAAATGAATTTAGTTCTTTTTCGGACTTTTCCCATGAAAATTTATTTTTCCAATAATCTAAAATATAAGCAAGTCTATTATATGAAATGCCAGCATCCTTATTAAAATCTGACGCCCAATCTATAATTCTACTATTTGAAATTTGTAATTTAAGATTTTCTATTACTTTTGGATTTGTAACTGAAACAAATTTTTCCATAATTAATCCAACTCTTATTTTTTAAAAAAATAATTATATCATAATTATTGTTTTTCAAAAAAAAAGGACCAAATATAAGCGTGTTTAATTAATTCAAAAAATAAAAATGCAAAAATCTTTCAAAATATTACTTGTTAACTCTTTTGTTACTTTAATTACTTTTACTTACTTCACATATATAAGTAAGGCTGATACTTTTATTTATTCTGGTGGATGCTTTTGGTGTACTGAAGCAGATACTGAAAAACTTGATGGGGTGTCAGATGTTATAAGTGGTTTCACTGCAGGCACAACAAAGGACCCAAAATATATTCCTGGGCAATGGGGAGATCACCGTGAAGCAGCGCTAGTGATATATGATCCTAAGAAAATCACATTTAAAGAACTTGTAACTCATGTATTCAAGACTATAGATTATGAAGATGCTTATGGACAATTTTGTGATAGAGGCAGGTCTTACACACCTGCAATTTATTATAAAAGTGAGGATCAGAAAAAAATTATTTTGTCATTAGCTCCAAAAACTTCAATTGTTCCCGTAGAAAAAGAGAGCAAATTTTACCCTGTAAGAGAAGAACATCAAAATTACTACAAAAAACAAAGCTATAAATATGAATATTATAGATTTATGTGCAGAAGAGATAAAAGATTAGAACAATTAAATAATTAATTGATTTCATACTTTTGTTAATTCTCTATTGCCTCTTGGATCTACCCAACCAATTAAACCATCTTCCCTTTTATAAATCATATTTAGCCCGCTATGCTTTGAGTTTCTAAACATAAGCGCAGAAGCATTTCCTAATTTCATTTTTTCAAGGGCATCAACAACTGTTAATTCTTCTATCTCTGTATCTAATTCTGCAAAAATAAGTGGCTCTTGACTGTTATTTTCTTTGTTTATAGAAACACCTGATGGAGGTTCATTAATTATTTGAAATTGTGCATCCAACACGCTTGATTTTAGAAGGTTATCGTTATGTTTAGAGTTTTTAATTTTTCTTTTATATCGTCTTAGTTGTTTTGAGAGTTTTTCAAGAGTAGAATCAAATGCTATTTTTGCAGTTTCACCATTTGATTGAGCTGTAAATTCCATTTTTTTTGTAATATGAAGTACTATGATAATATAAAAAATCTTATTTTTTTTTGAGACACTTACAATTGAAGAAACAGCATTTGGAAAGAATTTAGTAACTGCATCAAATAAGTTTAACTCTGCATATTTGGTAAAAGATTGACCTACTTTAACTTGCTTACCAAATATTTTAAAGTTCATAAATTCCCTCCTTAATATTGTCATTAAATTACAAAATTATTATAGACTATTGTCAATAATTTAATTTTTAAAATATAAAGTAATTTTAAATTTTAATGTGAGTTCGATATGACCTGTTACTTAATAGTTAAATCAGATACAAAGCTTGTTGATAGAGAAAAATTTGACAATTGGTATGAAAAAGAGCACTTAATCGAAGCAAGGGAAGCATTTATGGCTAAAAGTGCAAAAAGAGGCTGGATAAAAGATTCCAATTTTCATCTTGCCATATATGAATTTAAAAATAGTAGAGATGCTGAAAAAGCAATAAATTCAAAAAATTTAGAGAATCTTATAAAAAAATTTGATCAAAAATGGGAAAAAAAAGTACATAGAACGAGAGAGTTAACAGAATTTATACAAACCATTTAATAATTCTGATTAGATATCTCAATTAAGTTTTTATCTGGGTCTCTGACATATATAGATTTTATTGTGCCATTAGCTCCAGTCTTTATGACTGGGCCATCTTCAATTTTAATATCAAATTTATCAAATATTTTTATCCAGTCATTAACATTTTTTTCGCTTAAAAAACAAATGTCCATAGTACCTGGGAGTGGGTTATGCGCGTGCGGTTTAAAAGGTTTAGAAGCTTCATGTAAATTAATTTTTTGTATGCCAAATTTAAGAGATTTTCGTTTTATATTATCTGTTGTTGATAAAAATTCTTGTAATTCCATACCTAAAATATTTGAATAAAAATGTATGGATTTGTTTATATCAGTGACTGTTATTACGACATGATCTATAAAAAGTGACATGATAAAATACTTTATATTAAGTAAAAAGTTAGGTAAGTCTTACAATAATTATATAAAAAAAATAACTAGAAAGTAAGAAAGTTATGATTTTAAAAAGAAAATTTATTTATGTAATTTTGTTTATTGTTTTATTACCATTAAAATCAATGGCCAGTGATGTACATCTACCGTCTGCTGGATTTGATTGTAGTGATACAAATAATAAGTTTGAGTTTTTATTTGACAGATCAAAAGACATGGACAATCCAAAAGTTTATAGAAGAATGAATGGTAAGTTTGTTTTAATTGGAAACTTGTTAGCTGAAAAACAAGGAGCTTACGTAATTTGGGAAGATAAATATTTTTTTACTACAACTGATTTTGCATGGATTTTTGATAAAGTAACTTCAAGATTATCATCAGCAGTATTGAGTGTAGGATTGGGAACAGAAAATTTAAATAAAATACCAAAACCAATGACATGCATGCAAAAGATTTTTTATTACTAACTTTTTAAAACAATTGTTTTGACTTAATTATTTATAAGTAATAATAGATTATTTAGTGGACGCGTAGCTCAGCTGGATAGAGCAACTGCCTTCTAAGCAGTAGGTCAGAGGTTCGAATCCTCTCGCGTTCACCATTTTTTAAAAAGAGATATGATTGTTCGGATTATGACTAATAAAAGGTGCTGCTTTAGGCTTGACTGACGGAATATTAATAGGACTTGTCCATAGAGAAGCTTGTAAACAATTAATCCGTAAATGAAAATTTAAGTCATGATAAATAAGAAGATTAATAATATTTAATTATTGGCCGTTATTTATTCCAATCTCGATACCAGTTTTTAAATAAAGTATATTGACTTTCAGCATATTTTCTCTGACTCTCACTCAACTTATCAGTTGGATTAAAGTGCAAATCGTACGCTTTTTCTCCATTTAAAACCATTAAGTATTTATAATAAAGCACCAGATCTGGTCCCTCATCAAAAGATGATAAAACTGCGAGGGCACTCTCAAGTTCCATAGCTTTTTGTCTTGCATTAGAGTTACCGTTTGCAGCTTTTTCACATAAATCAATTAAATGTAATACTTCTTTTGGGAATGCGTTCCCCACTCCAGTTATAGCTCCAACTGCGCCACAATTTACGTAGCCATGATATACAGTTGTATCTACCCCAATCATCAAGGATATATCATCATCTTTAGAAGTAATATGTTCTGCTGCATAACTTAGATCTTTAGCACCTCCAAATTCTTTAAAACCCACTAAATTTGGATATTCTTTTCGTAAATCAAAAAATAAATCTGCTCTTGTTGAAAACCCATAATAATGACTATTGTAAATAACTGCAGGAAGTTTAGGAGCTCCACTCAAAATAGACGCAAAATGTGCTCTCTGAGCTGAAAGCGAAGGTCCCCTGGATAAAACTCTTGGGATTACCATCAGACCTAAAGCACCTACTTCTTGAGCATGTACAGCATGACCAGTCGCTTTTTTTGAATTAATTGAACCAGTTCCTACTATTGTAGGAACACCAGCTTTAATCAACCTAGAAACACCTTCTTGTCTTTCTTCGTCTGTTAATAAAGGCCAATCTCCCATTGAACCGCAATAAACTACAGCGGACATCCCATAATTGATAAGCTCTTCAGCTTTATGCACAAGTAAATCAAAGTTTGGAGAGAGGTCTTCGTTGCATGGCGTCATAAGAGCTGGCATACAACCTTTAAAAATATTTTCCAAATTACCCTCCTAGATTAATTTACCCGTTAATTGAATAACCACCATCGACAGGTATAGCAGTGCCCGTAACATAATTAGAAGCATCACTAGATAAAAACACGGCTATTCCCCCCAAATCGTCCGGATCTCCCCAACGCCCAGCAGGAGTTCTTTCTTCAACTCTTTTTTGAAGTTTAGGAATATCAACCCTAGCTTGTCGTGTTAAAGTGGTATCTATATATCCTGGTAAAACTGCATTCACTTGAATGTTGTCTTTAGCCCAAGTATTTGCAAGACTTTTTGTTAATTGTACTACACCTCCTTTACTTGCAGAATATGCACTTCCAAGAGGTGCGCCAAATAAAGAATGCATTGATCCAATGTTAATAATTTTTCCACTGTTAATATTCTTAAAATATTTAAAAGCAGCTTTAGAACAAGTAAACGTACTTATCAAGTTTGTATCTATGATTGATGTCCATTCCTTTAATTCATATTCCTCAGGTCGTTTTCTAATATTTGTACCAGCATTATTAATTAAAATATTGAGCTTTCCGTATGTTTGAACCACATCTTCGATAAGTTGATTACATGAGTTCTCGTTTACTACATCTACAATTAGGGATTTGCATTTAACACTCAGAGAATTCAACTCCTCAATTGATTTTTTGTTTTTTTCTTCGTTTCTTCCTGCTATAACAACAGTTGCGCCAGCTTCTCCAATTGCTTTTGCCATCGCAAAACCTATACCACCATTACCTCCTGTAATTAATGCAACCTTATCAGTCAGATTAAATAATTTCATATTGCACTCCTTTATGATCTACCAATTTTCTTGAGATGTTCTTACATCTAATTCAAATGTCCATGCATCTTTACTCTGATTATAGAGAAACATATAAGCATCTGTAACATTCTCTATGTTAATAAGTTTACCTTCCTTAACTCTTTCTTCAAAATCAGATAATCGTTGTTTTATTCTTTCCCCTGCTAAACCTCCATCAACAATTACATGGCTTATGTGAATTGAGTTTTCAGCATATTCTTTTGCTAACGCCTGAGCTAAATTTCTAAGGGCTCCTTTGGCAGAATTAAAAGCACCAAAATTAGATTTGCCTCTTAAAGATGCACTAGCTCCAGTAAAAATAAGGGTGCCAGCTGTTTTTTCTATTAAAAATTTTTTAATAACTTCTTTAGCAAATAAAAATCCGCCAAAACAGCCACTTTCCCAGCTTTCTCTAAAATAATTAGCATCCATTTCAACTATTTTACCAGGTCTACTATTACCAACATTGTAAACAGCGAAATCTAATCCAGGACCAATTTTTTTGATCATATTTTTTATTTGATTTTCATCAGTGGCATCTACAACTATTGGTATTGCTTTATTCCCATCATTTAAAATAGTATTGACTACATTATCTAATGATGACCTTGTCCTCCCTGCTACAAATACTTCAAAATTATTATTTGCAATTTTTCTACATAATTGTCCGCCTAAACCATTTAATGGACCAACACCTATGACTAAAGCTTTTTTCATTTGTTATACTCTAATTAATTTAAGTAAGAATCTACTCTTTGTAGCAAAGAATTAAGTCTGATTTTAAGATCTAATAATTGATTTTTTAAATTTTTATTTTCATTTTTTAGTTCTTGAATTTTTAATTTTAATAAAGAATTATTTAAATTTTTTCTAGGAGCTTGGTTTTTTTCGTCAGCTTTACATGTATTATAAATTGTAATTTCTTCAGCAGAAGTACCTTTTAAAACACACTCATGCGCAAATATTTGGGGTGAAAATAAAATAAAAAATGATAAAATTATAATCTTCATGTTAATATGTTAATAGTTAGTTATACTGATACAATTACATACTAAGTATGCATTTAACAAGAGGTAAAAATGTACACTAGAATTGCTGAATTTCAATCAACTTCAAAAGTTAATTGTGATATGATCATAGCTTTTTTTCAAAATGTAATGATACCCAGAAATATAAAAAATGGCCAATTGAGTTGTGAAGTTTATAGAGTTTCGGATACTACAGGCTTTGTTATATCTTGTTTTAAAAATAAAAATGATGCTTCAAAAATCATGAAAATAATGGCAGACGAGGTTAATGAAGTAAAAGGTAACACTAAGATAAAGTTTATAGAAGGTGAACGAGTTTTCAAAATCGAAGGATAAAAAATGACTTTATTACAAAATAAATTTTTAAAATATTATATTGGGTATAATGATTTTTTTGACGAGATTGATAAAGTGTCTTCAATTCAAAACAAATCAAACTTAGCCTTTGATATTATAAAATATGACTATCACAATTACGAAATTCATGTAGCCTTAGCAGGAATTGAACCTAATCAAATAAAAATTAATACGGTTAATGATTATTTAGTGTTGGATGTAAAAAATAAAGCATTATCAATTAATAAGGATATAATACATAAAGGTATTCAAAATAATTCTACTAAACAAGTTTTTAGACTAGAGCAAAATATTTTAGTAGACGAAGCAGAATTAACTAATGGCATATTAAAAATCAAATTATACAAAAAAGATAGTCAGGCATCACCTAGAAGAATTATTGAAATAATAGAAGAATAAATCAAATCTTATTAATTTTAAATTAGGAAAAGAAATGAATCATATGATTGATACTCAAAAGTTAAAAAGTCAAGTTACTGAAAAAGAATGGCAACTAAGATTAGATCTTGCCGCTACTTATAGATTAATTGCAATGTATGGCTGGGATGACTTAATATACACCCATGTGTCTTTAAGAATACCTGGGCCTGAACATCATTTTCTTATAAATCCATATGGATTAATGTTTGATGAAATTACTGCCTCAAGCTTAGTAAAAATTGATCTTAATGGAGATGCAATTATAGACACGCCTTATGAAGTAAATCCTGCTGGTTTTACTATTCATAGTGCAATACATTCTGCAAGAGAAGATGCGCAATGTGTTTTGCACCTTCATACTAATGATGGTGTCGCTGTTTCTATTCAAGAAGATGGATTGTTACCAATTAGTCAGACGTCAATGCTAATTCATCCACACATTGCTTATCATGATTATGAGGGTCTAGCATTAGATCATAGTGAAAGAGAAAGGTTAATTGATGATATAGGAGATAAAAATTTATTTATACTTCGTAATCACGGTACTTTGTCTGTAGGACAAACATGTGGAATTGCATTTATGGGAATTTATTTCCTTGAGAGAGCTTGTTCAGCTCAAATACGAGCACAGGCTGCTGGCAAAATAAATTTACCATCAAAAAAAGCCATTAAAACTACTCAAGAACAATCAGTAGGAATGTTTGATTTAGGTAAAGACAGGCTGGCATGGCCAGCATTGCTTAGAAAACTTGAAAGGTACTCACCAGATTATAAAATTTAAAATGCTGATTTGGCACCGCCAGTTTTTTGAGAAGTGAATATGGACCCATAATCCGGTGCTGGAGGAAGAGGTATTATAACAGGGACTTTCTCCATTCTAGGTTGGTAACTTACCTTTCCACACACCATCTGCTTTTCTAATTGATTGCATAATTGTACAGGATTTGTACTTTTCATATATGCGCCTGCGCCAACCAATGGCCATGCATCGGCTGAATTGCATTCGTAAAATAAAACTAATCTATCTCTGTTACTGTTATTAGGCGAAGATCCATGAAGTGTTCTCGCATGATGAATAGTCATAGATCTTGCCTTTCCAGTTAAAGTTACTGCTTTGCTCATATCAAAATCTGAATCATCTGGATCAATCGCACCACAAAAAACACCATTGTTAAAATGACTCAACACAGGGCCCTTGTGACTCTTAGGTATCACCATTAATGGTCCATTATCTATATCAACATCATTTAACATCAAACCCAAAGCCAGAACATTATCATTTGTATGAGGATAAAATGCCCAATCTTGGTGCCATTCTACAGCAGCTCCTCCACCAGGTGCTTTGGTGTTTAATTTACTTGTTTTTAAAGACACATTATCACCAAGAAGATCTCTAAGAATTTCTTCAATTTTTGACTCTTTTATAATATCCCAAAAAAATTGAGAATGTTGGTGTGGCTGTTTAACTCTTTTAAGTCTGGGGTTATCAGATGAATGACCATCTTCAAGGTCAAAAATATTATCATTTTCTCTGATAATTTTTGATTTTTCAAAAAAACCATCTACTAAAGCTAACATTTCCTTGTGTTGATTTTCTGATATAACATCTTCAACAAGTAAATAACCTTGGTCATTGTAAAAATTTATTTCATCCTTAGTTAATGCCATCTATACCCCCTAAAAAATAGAAAAGTAATTATAATTTTAGTCATTTCTAAATTATATGTTAATTAAATAATTTTTAAGAGCAACAAGATATGAAGAATAATTTTATAGAGCTAGACAGTAAGCAAGCTTGGCTAAGATTAATAATTATCTTTACAATGAGTGTTATTGGAACTGCAGGCATGTGGTCTGTTGTTATAATAATGCCAAATATTCAAAATGAGTTTGGACTAGATAGAGCAGCTTCTACCTATCCATATGTTGCAACAATGTTTGGTTACGGTATAGGCAATGTAATCATTGGTCGTATGTTAGATAAAATTGGGATTAGAAAACCAATAATTTTTGCTTTAATATTATTAGTTTCTTCTTATTTGTTTTCAGTTTTAGCAACAAATGTTTTTTGGCTATCTATAATTCAGTTTTTTTTAGGTTTTTCTGCTGCCGCTTTTTTTGGTCCAATGATGGCAGATATATCTAAATTTTTTTATAAAAGAAAAGGTCTTGCTGTCTCTCTAGTTGCAAGTGGTCAACATTTATGCGGTGCAATATGGCCATTTTTGATCAAAGACTTTTTAATTGATGGCCAATGGAAAAGTGCACATTTATTTATCGCTGTAGTATGCAGCATTTGCATCCCAATATTATTTTTTTTTCTAGGAGAAAAGAAAACAAAATCAAATGAAAACATACAAAATTTTGATGTGGAAAAAAATGTTAATTCAACTTTAAAATTATCAATAAGTAATAAAAAAATTCAAATTTTACTAATGTTTGCTGGAATTCTTTGTTGTGTTGCCATGTCTGTGCCACAAGTACACATCGTACCTTTATGCATTGATTATGGATATGGCTTAACGGTGGGTACTGAGATATTATCATTTATGTTATTTGCTGCTGTAACAAGCAGAATTTTGTTTGGCTTTTTATCAGATAAAATAGGTCCCATTCAAACACTTATTCTTGGTTCAAGTCTTCAAGCTATTTCTCTATCAATGTTTTTGCCTTTTAATAGTCAATTATCTTTGTACATTGTTGCAGTCTTTTTTGGATTATCTCAAGGAGGAATAGTACCTATCTATACTGTGATTATAAGTAAATTTTTACCTTCTAATGAAGTCGCTGAAAGAGTTGGTTTACTCATATTCGCAACTATAATTGGAATGTCATTAGGTGGTTGGTTGTCAGGGGAAATATTTGATTATACTAATTCATATAAATTGGCATTTTTAAATGGTATATTTTGGAATATTATTAATGTCTCGATAATGGTTTATCTGTATTTAGTTTATATAAATTCAAAAAGGATTAATGATTGATGGATTTAGAAAAATTAATGTCTGATTTATGGAAAAAATATCTTGAAACAAAAGATGTTAAGTATCTTGCTGAAGCATGTGAAAAAGCACCTTTTTTTGGGCAAAAACAAATGGGAAAAGAAATTAGCAAAATTTTAAAAAATTTGTCATGATTAATTCTATAATGATTTTAGATTTTTGGTTTAAAGAATGTACTCCAAAGATGTGGTTCAAAAAAGACAAAGAATTTGACAACTTAATAAAGAACAGGTTTCAAAAAATATTTGAATTTTGTTTAGAAAATAAAATCAACAACTATCACTTTACCAAAGAAGATTATCTTTCGTGGATAATTGTATTAGATCAATTTAGTAGAAATATTTATAGAAACCAAATAAAATCATTCGCTGGAGATGAGAAAGCTCTAAAATTATCAAAAATAGCAATAAAGAAGAGTTTTATTAAATATAACGAAGATAACTATAATAGTTTTTTTTTGATGCCTTTTATGCATAGTGAAAAACTTTCAGATCATGAATTTAGTCTTCCCTTTTTTAAAAAATATACAAATAAAAAAACTTATGATTCAGCGCAAAGACATAAAAAAGTTATAGAAACTTTTTCAAGATTTCCTCATAGAAATGAAATTTTAGGTAGAAAATCAACTAAATCAGAATTAGAGTTTTTGAAATTACCTGGGAGTAAATTTTAAATATCATGGAAATTAATAATACAAAAGTTGGAAATAATCCTAGTATTTCAATTGATTATGCAGGTCAAGGGGAAATGATTATCTTTTTGCATGGTATTGGTGGTAATAAAAAGAATTGGACAGAGAATCTTATTTTTTTCTCTAAAAAATTTCTTTCAGTTGCTTGGGATACTCGAGGATATGGAGAAAGTGATGATTATGAAGGAGATTTAAATTTTGAAGATGTTTTATATGATCTAGTAAAAATATTCAAACATTTTAAAAAAGATAAAGCTCACATTGTAGGACTGTCAATGGGTGGACAAATCGCGACTTTATTTTATGAAAAATATCCAAGTTATGTAAAATCTTTAATATTATGCGATACTCATTTTGGATTGTCAAATCTAAGTCCGCAAGAAATTGAAAAATTTATAAACTTAAGAAAAGAACCTCTTATAAATGGCAAAGAACCAAGGGACATTGCTCCAATCGTGGCTTCAACACTTATTGGAGACGTTAATAATAAATCAGCCTATAATCAATTAGTTAACTCAATGGAGCTATTACACAAAGAAAGCTATTTAAAAACTATTGAAACATCAATGAGGACTGAACATCGTCATATCTTTAAAACAATAAATGTACCAACATTAATTATGGTTGGTGAGTTAGATACCTTGACGCCTCCATCAATGTCTAATGAAATTATGAAAGAAATAAAAAATAGTAAATTAAACGTTATTCCTAATTCTGGTCATCTATCAAATATTGAAAATCCAACAGTATTCAATCAAAAATTGTTAGAATTTCTAGATAGTTAAATGAAGTTAATTAAAATTAAACTATACATATATCAATTAATCTATTCACAAATAAAGCATACAAAGCTTATGACTCAAAATATGAGAAGTCCAGGAAATGGTTTTTTAGGGAATATTGCTAAAGAACTGATGATCGTTTTTAACGAATTTGTTTATAATGACTCAATTAAAAAACTCAATGTTAAAAAAAATGATAATGTTATAGAAATTGGATCTGGTAATGGACAGGGAATTAAAAAATTACTAAACCTCACTTCCAAAAATATTATTTCGATAGAAGTCAGCGATACATTTCGTAATAAATTAATTCAAAAATTTAAAAATCAAAATGTTACAATCTTATCTAATGATGCAAAAAATTTATCTGATATTGTAAAAGATAATTCTTTCGATAAATTACTAGCAGTTAATGTGGTTTATTTTTTACACCCTATAATTGACTATGCTAGAGAATTCTTCAGAATATTAAAAATAAATGGATTAGGTGTTTTAGTTTGCAAGTTTGAGGGTATTAAAAACTTTGATGATAAAGTTGCGCCAAATAAGAATTTGGAAGATATAGTTAATGCTTTTGAGAAAGCAGGGTTTGGAGTTAAAACAGAATTCATTAAATCCAATAATACACAAAAAGAATATCATGCAATTTATTTAAGAAAGAGTAAGAATGAACCATAATTCAAATATACAACCAAGAAGGAGTTTTATATTTACTCCTGGTCTGAAGCCTGACATGTATCCAAAAGCTCTTAAATCCGGCACAGATATGGTATGTGTTGAATTAGAAGATGGTATTGCCCCACATGATAAAGAAACAGCAAGAAACTTAGCTCTAAAATTATTTCAAGAAAAGCAAGAAAATGATGGAGTTGAAAGAATTTTAAGAATTAATTGTTTAAGAGAAAAGTTTGGAATAGAGGATGTCCAGGCTATTTTGTCAACTAAAAATCCTCCACCAGCTCTAATGATCCCAAAAGTAAAAACATCTCAAGAAGTTAAACTTTTAGATGATTTACTCAGTGAAAAAGGACATAACTGTAGACTTCATATTATAATTGAAACCAATGAAGGATTAGAAAATGCCTTTGACATCGCAAATTGTTCACAAAGAATAGATGCACTTTTTTTTGGAGGTGTAGATATGTCTGCAGAGTTAAGATGTGAAAATAAATGGGAACCCCTTTTATATGCAAGATCCAGAATAGTACATGCAGCAGCCTCCGCTGGTATTGATGCAATAGATGTTCCTTATCTTGATCTAGATGATCTAGATGGTATGAAAGAGGAAGCAATTAAAGCAAAAGAGCTTGGTTTTAGTGGGAAAGGATCAATACATCCAAAACAAATTTCTGTATTAAATAATGTTTTCACTCCTTCTATTGAAGTTATAGAACGAGCAAAAAAAATCACATCAACATTTGAAGAAGCAAATACTGGGCTGGTTGTAATTGATGGCAAATTAATTGAAAAACCTGTGTTAAGAGAAATGTATAGAATTTTATCTATAGCGAACAAATTAAATAATTAATAACCTTAATGCTAAAAATATTAAAATAATCTGAAATATATAAAAAAATAATTTATTGCTAATTTTATCTAGTAAATACTGCCCAATTCTGCTTCCCAAAAGTGTAGCAGGTATCATTAACAAAAAAGTATCTATATATTCTAAAAAAGAGAACCCAATCAAAGAGAACCCAATAATTTTTGTGAAGTTTCCGACTAACCCAAAATAACCTAAGGTTCCAACTATTGATTTTTTTTCGTTAATACTTTGTTTAACAATTACAGCTAATAGAGGAGCAATAACACCTACAAGGATATTTAAAATACCTGTAAACAATCCTACGATATAATACCAATTCGATGATATAATAAAATTTTTTATAAATTTAATATTTTGCAATATGAGTGCAATTATTATGAATGAACCAATTAGTTTTTTAATATCTTCTGCATTGATACTTTGAAAGATCTCAAGACCTATATAGACACCTAAAGGTATCATAAGAGAAAATTTTAATATTATGCTCCATTTTACAAATTTTCTTAAAAGCCATGTCCTTGCAATGTTCGAAGTAAATTGAATTACACCATGAACTGGAATTGCTTCAGATGGATTCATGAATTGTAACATTGCAGCTAGTAGCACTGTGCCACCACCTGCTCCAGCAATAGATGTCATCATTGCTGTGAAAAATGAAAGTAAGGTAAGAAGTAGATTGTCATAAATAGATAATTCAAGCATTGTTAAATTCAAATGATTTTAAGATAATTTATTCTTATACTTTTTTGATATTTAATTGAATAAATTTTGTTTGAAGGGTCATCCTATTTTGAATAAAAATACCGTAATATTATCTGTTAATAATGATGAAGGACACTTATGCGTTGATATATTTATTAGAGAAAATAAAACTTTTGGTTTTGAAGAATATAGAAAAGATCCTGAAAATATTGATGGGTGGTACAAAGTTGGAAATTACAGTGATAAAATATATAAGAACCAAAAAGAAGCCTATAAAAATGCATGCAAAAATATTCTGTGGTTAAAATATAAGAAATGAAGATAGTAAGCCTTTTCCCTGCAGGATCAGAAATAATATGTAATTTAGAGTTGTCAGACAACCTTGTCGCAGTAAGTCATGAATGTGATTTTCCTCTTTTGTTGAATAAAAAAATTAGAGTAACAAAAAGTATCATTACTAATAGTATGGATCAAAGAATGATTGATCAATTAGTTAAAAATGCGATAGAAAATAATGTTTCAATTTATGAAGTTGATAACGAAAAACTACTTGAAATAAATCCAGACATAATTATCACACAAGGATTATGCGAAGTATGTTCAATCTCAGAAAATCAAGTTCAAGCTACCTTAAAAAATAATCTATGTACTTTAACAAGCAAAACTAAAATAATTTCGTTAAATGCTACAACATTTGAAGAAATTTGTTCTGAAATTAAAATGATTGGTAGAGAAGTTAACAAAATTGAAATTGCTGAGAGACTAATTCAGGATGCTAATAATAAAAAAAATAATCTAATTAAAAAAAAATTTAATAAAAAACTTTTACTCCTAGAGTGGATTGATCCTTATTTTAGCCCTGGTCATTGGATACCAGAACAAATTGAGATAGCTGGTTTTCAATCTGTTGTGGGAAAGAAAGGTGAAAAGTCAGTAGAATTGTCTGCTGAAAAAATTAACGAACTTAATCCTGACTATATCGGTCTAATCTGTTGTGGGTACAATCTTGAAGAAAATAAATTTTTTGCAAAAAAACTCTATCAAGATTATAGAATTAATAATTTGGATGCTATTAAAAACGAACAAGTATACGCTTTTGATTCTAATTTTTATTTTAGCAGACCAACTTTAAGAATTATGGATGGAGCTGAACAACTAAGAGAGGCAATATTTTTTAAGAATAAAAATTATCATTGTAAAAAAACTTATTGATATATTATTGGAAACTCTTCACCAACAAGTTTGTCACCAGTTTTGAGCTTAATATTTTCAAAAGGCGGAGATCCCTTTCCTCCTCTATCTACAAAAAAAGCGTCATCCCCAACAATCCTAGCCGAAAAAATTCTTCTTCTGCTTAATTTATTAACATTTTCAGAAGCCCCATGAAGTGTTCTAAAATCAAACGCAATAGCATCACCAGCTTTTATCTCCCAGCTTAAAATCTTATAGTCATTTCTGTTTGCGTTAATGTCAGGAACTTCAATTGATTTATCATTTTCATATAAATCATTTCCGTTAAATCTTTTAGGTTTATGAAGAACATTAGACAAATGCGATCCTGCGATACATTCTAAACATCCTTCTTTTGAAATATCATCTAAAGCTATCCAAAAACTTACTGATTGTTCTCCATCGACACAATAATAAGGTTTATCTTGATGCCAGGGGGTTTTTATCGATGAACCAGGTTCTTTTACAAGTACATGATCATGGAAAAATCTTGAACTTTTAGAATGCATTAATAATGAAGCATAATAGCCTAACTTGGAGTTAAATATAAAGTCATTAAATTCAGGTATTCTGTTCCAATTTACTAAATCTTGAAAAAACGGCGCAGTTCCATCTTCTGGTATATATGATCTTTCCCTAATGCTTGGGTTTGCAATTAATTTATCAACACCTATTCTTAATTTATCAAGCCAATCAGAGAAAATTCCTTTACATAAAATTGCACCATCTTTAGTAAAATTTTCAATGTCATTATTATCTATAAACTCCATCCCATTCCTTTACAGCTTCTAATTTTCCATCTTTACCTAGTTTAGGTCTGTTTTTAGAGAAAGTGTTTTCTGAGCCTACTACACCATAGTCCATATACCCTAATCTTACTAAAGGTCTAGCTGCGGAGGCATTAAACAGCCCGTCTTTAATAAACTTATCATTGATATAAATTCCAACAACTTGACCAAATATAACATAGTTACCTTTACCTAATTTCCTGTCTACATTGGGCAAATCTATTGTTTTCCAATGCTTGCATTCAAGCGCAGCTGCGGCTTCAGAAACAAATGGTGCAGATACAAATTTGCCAATTTGTGGCTTAAGTCCAGCTAATTCAAATTCATCGACCTCAGAACCTGCAGGAACAGAACTTCCATTCATGTGATCAAATAAATCTTCTGTTGCTAATGAAACTGTAAAATCACCAGTCTCTTCAATGTTTTTTACAGAATCTTTTATATCAACTGAAGAAAACATAACGAAATGAGGTCGATCAGCAATTGCATTAAAGTAGCTGTAAGGTGCTAAATTATAAACACCAGCTTTAGAACGACTTCCAATCCAACCTATAGGTCTAGGTGCAACTATTGCTTTAAATGGGTCATGTGGAAGATTATGTTCATTTTTAATAGTATCGTAGTGCATTTAAGTATCCAGTAATAATAAAAAGTTTATAATCAAATAAAACAATATAAATTAAAAGTATAGAATAAATTATTTTAACAAATGAAGCGTGAAATTATGAATATGAAAGAGATTAAAAATATTGGTTTTGTTGGTTTAGGGGTAATGGGAAGCCCTATGTGCAAAAATCTACTTAAAAATAAAAAATGGCACATTATTGTTAATGATTTAGATAATTCTAAAGAAAAAGAATTAGAAAAAAATGGAGCTTCAATTGCAAACAATCTTAATGAGTTATTTAATATAGCAGATATGATCATTACCTGTTTACCTGGAGGTGATTTCGTAAGAGAAATCTATCTTGGAGAAAAGAAAATAGTATCTGAAATTAACCCAGATAAACTGATTATCGATATGTCTACTTCTCAACCAGATTTAATGATTGAGCTAAACAAACTAATAACAAAAAAAGGCTCATTCTTTGCTGATGCGCCCATAGCAAGAACAAGGCAAGCCGCCAAAGATGGTACATTAGCAATAATGGTAGGTTCTAAAAAACAAGTTTATAATAGGATTTTTCCTATTTTGGAATATATGGGAAAAGATATTATGCATTGTGGGGACGTAGGAACAGGTCAAATGACCAAAATTTTAAATAATATGATACTATTTGAAACAGTTGTTGCTCTTTCAGAGGCTGCAAATATTGCAGAAAAATATGATATGAGTGTTGAAAATTTATTTGAAAATATTACTAAATGTTCTGGGGATAGCTTCGCACTAAGAAATCACGGACTAAAAAGTATAGCCCAAAATCACTTCCCTTCCCCAGCATTTTCTTCAGAATATGCCCTTAAAGATCTTTCTTATGCAATAAATTTAGGAAAAACACATAACTTAAATTTACCAGGAGCAAACTCAGCTAAAAAACTTCTTAAAAAATCAATCATGAATGGTGATAAAGATTTATATTTCCCAGTCATAAAAAATCATTTTGGTTAAGTTATCCTCTTCCAACAAACGGCATTTTATTCGCCATAACTGTCATGTCTAAAACATTTACGGTTACAGGTAAATTAGCCATATATAAAACAGCGTTAGCAATATGAATGGAATCAATAACTGGCTCAACTTCTGTTTTACCTGTGGCTTGTGGCACACCTTCTTTCATTCTTTCAGTCATTGGTGTTTCTGCATTTCCAATATTAATTTGACTACAACAAATATCATATTTTCTACCATCTAATGAAATAGTTTTAGTCATTCCAGTAACACCATGTTTTGTTGCTGTGTAAGGAATAGATCCAGGTCGAGGAGTTACAGAAGAAACACTGCCATTATTAATAATTCTTCCGCCTTGTGGAGTTTGTTTTCTCATTAATGCAAATGCATATTTTGCACAGAGAAACATTCCATTTAAATTGATATCTACAACGCTCTTCCAATTCTCATAAGGCATTTCATCAATAGATTGTGCAGGCACACCAATTCCAGCATTATTAAAAAGAACATCTATTCTGCTATGGTCCTTTTCTACAATTTCAAATGCATTTTTTACAGCCTGTGGGTCACTAACATCGCATTGTAAAACTTCAGTTTCGCCAGAGCATAAATTTTGAGTTTCTATTAATTTATCTATTCTTCTTCCAATAAGATAAACTACCATACCTTCTTTTGATAAAACTTCTGCTACTCTTCTGCCGACGCCTGTTCCTGCTCCAGTGACGACTACTATTTTTGACATTTTTTCCTCTTATTTTTTAAACTTAGAAATTTTTGGTACAATAATTACTACTTATGTTATAAAATTAAAACAACTATTAATAATTTAACAAAGTAATCACTATGCAAAAAAAAGTCTTTATAGGTTGTGGAGCAGGTTTTTCTGGAGACAGATTTGACGCTTCAATCCCAATTGTAAAAGAGTTTAGAAATATTAGTGATCCTAAATATTTAATGTTTGAAGTTCTTGCTGAAAGAACTTTAGCCATTGCTCAACAGTATAGAATTAAAAATCCAGATGAGGGTTACTCCCCTTTTTTGGATTCATATATAACACCTATAATAGATGATTGTCTTAAAAATAACATTAAAATTATTTCAAATATTGGTGCTGCCAATCCATTGGGGGCAGCTAAAAGAATACTCGAAATAGCAAAAGAGCAAAAAACTAGAAAACCTAAAATTGGTGTAGTTGTTGGTGATGATCTTTTAGAATATATGACGAATAAAGAAATATTAGAAAGTCCTACAATGGAGGGATTAGATTTTTCAAATAATCAGATTACAGCTGCAAATGTTTACCTTGGCGCAAAACCAATTGCTAAGGCTCTTTCAAAAGAAGCTGATGTTGTAGTGGTAGGAAGAACTGTTGATAGTGCTCTTGCATTGGGGCCGTTGATTTATGAGTATAATTGGAAAAATGAAGATTTAGATTTACTTGGTTCCGGTACTATTTGTGGACACCTTTTAGAGTGTGGTGCTCAAGTAACAGGAGCTTATTTCGCTGATCCTGGATTTAAAGATGTACCTAATCTAGCTAAAGTTGGCTTCCCAATAGCAGAGTTTTATCAAGACGGATCATTCGTAATTACCAAACCAAAAGATACTGGAGGTTTAGTGAGCAAAGCAACAATAACTGAACAATTATTATATGAAACTCATGACCCATCAAATTATCTTGTCCCTGATGTAACAGCTGACATGTCAGAGTTAACACTTGAGGATAATGGAGAAAACAGGATCCTTGTAAAAGGTGGAAAAGGTAAAAAAGCACCTCAAAAACTAAAAGCTACTATTTGCTGTGATAATGGTTTTATGGGAGAAGCGGAAATAAGTTATGCCGGACCTAATGCACTAGCTCGAGCAAAACTTGCCGGTGAAGTTATAAGTGAGAGAATTCAAATTCTTGGACTTCAAGGACAATTAAGGGTTGAAATCATTGGTGGAGGTTCTGTTCATTTTTCTATGGATGAAGCCCCATCATACGAACTTCCAAATGATGGAGATTATCGCGTAAGAACCTCTGCTATTTATCCTAAAAGATATCAGGCTCAACAAATGGTAGACGAAGTAATGTCTCTTTATTGTTGCGGCCCAGCTGCTGGTGGTGGTGGACGCGGATATGTTACACCTCAATCATCAACTGCTTCTATATTGGTTAACAGAGAAACCGTAAGTCCAAATGTTCAAGTCAAAATTTTATAATAATTAAGATATAATATTTATGATCAAATTAAATTTACCTGTACATTCTATTGCACATGCTAGAGCTGGAGATAAAGGAGATGTATCTAACATATCACTAATAGCTTATCTTGATAGTGGTTGGCCAATTATTGAAAAATCAGCAACTAAAGAAAAAATCCTAGAAATATTTAAGCATATGGGAGCAACTAAAGTGGATAGGTATGAGCTTCCAAAACTAAGGGCACTTAATTTTGTTATACATAGTGCACTTGGTGGAGGAGTGAATAGTTCGTTAAGACTTGACAGACATGGGAAAACATTGTCATCTCACCTACTTCATGAACTGAAATTGCCAATAAGTAAAGACCTACTCCCAAATAATTCACCATACTTAAAAAAGTTTAAGGATTAAAAAATGAAAGAAGCTGGATCCCTCCTAGTTGAAATATTAGAAAATCAAAAAGTTGAAAGAGTTTTTTGTGTTCCTGGGGAGAGTTATTTATCTGTTATGAATGGCCTTCAAGATACTTCAATAGAAACGGTACTTTGCAAACATGAAGGAGCTGCCTCCATAATGGCTGAAGCGGATGGAAAACTAACAGGAAGACCTGGTATAGCATTTGTTACAAGAGGACCTGGAGCTACTAATGCAGCTGCAGGGATACATATTGCTCAACAAGATAGTACTCCTATGATTCTTTTTGTAGGACAAATTGGTAAAGAAATGTATGGAAGAGATGCATTTCAAGAAGTTGATTATCAACAATTTTTTGGTGGAATGGCTAAACTCGTTGTTGAAGTGCAGCAGGCTGACAGGTTGCCAGAGATTGTTTCGCGTGCTTATCATACAGCAATGTCTGGAAGACCTGGTCCAGTAATAATTGCATTACCAGAAAATATGTTAACTGAGACAACAAATAACAAACCTGTTGGTTATATTAATAATTTGTCATCAGCACCATCTACAAATGACTTGGCTCAATTTATTGAAGAAATAAAGTCTGCAAAAAACCCAATCCTTATTTTAGGTGGATCTGTTTGGTCAAATGATGCTGCAAAAGATTTAGAAAAAATATCAGAAATGCTTGGATTAACAATTTTAACCTCACATAGAAGACAATCCTTTTATAATAATCTTCATGAAAATTATGGTGGAGATTTAGGTTTAGGTGTTAATCCAAAACTAATTGAACGAATAAACAAATCTGACTATTTGATTTTATTAGGTGGAAGATTAAGTGAAAATCCTTCTCAAGGCTTTTCTTTGTTTAATATACCTGAGCATAATAAAAGAGTTGTACATATTCATCCAGGCCCTGAAGAAATTGGAAGGATTTATAAACCTCATCTAGGAATAGCTTGTAGCCCAATAACTTTTGCAAATGCCTTAAATAATGCGCTTAAAGGATTAAATATAAATCCATCATCTGAAAATCAAATAAATACAAACCAAGCTCATGACGATTACTTAGAATGGGGTAACATGCCACTAGAGGCTCCAAATTCAGGTGTTGATCTTACTTCAGCATTTAGAAGTTTAAGAGAAAATTTAGAGCCAAATACAATAATTACTAATGGTGCTGGCAATTACGCTGTATGGGGTCACAGATTATTTAGATTTAGTCAATTTCGAACACAGCTTGCCCCAATTTCTGGATCTATGGGTTATGGTCTGCCAGCCGCAATTGCTGCGAAGTTAAGACACCCGAACCAAACAGTAATAGCTCTAGCTGGAGATGGATGTTTTCAAATGACAGAAAACGAATTTGCTACTGCTGTTCAATACAATGCAGCTGTTATTGTGTTTGTGATTGATAATGAGATGTATGGCACCATAAGAATGCATCAACATAAAAACTATAAAGGAAAATATAAACACACAGGGTTAATTAATCCAGATTTTAATAAACTTGCTGTAGCAATGGGTGGGCAAGGCTATACCGTTAACAACACAGAAGATTTTATGAATATATTCAATGATGCTAAAGACTGGACTTCAAAAAACAATTTACCAGCGTTGTTACATATTAAAACTGGATCTGAAATGGTTCTTCCTGGAAAAAGATTTAACTCACTTTAATTGAAATTTTTCAAGTTAAAACTATCTTCTAACACCACTTTTTGTGACTTAAGTTCTTTTAAATTTTTTGCGCAAATTTGTTCCATAACATTTGAGAGTTCATCTTTTAAAATGTCGTGAACATGATTAGCACCTTTGTCACCTAAAGCAGCAAGTCCAATGATAAATGGTCTTCCTGTCATAATAAAATCTGCACCAAGCATTAAACCTTTGCAGATATCTTGTCCTGAATAAAAACCTGAGTCTATGATAATGGGAAACTTTGGTCCTAATTTTTTGCGGACTTTAGGCAAAATTTGTAATGGACTGGGAGCAATATCAATTTGTCTTCCTCCATGATTAGATAAATAAATTGCATCAACAACCTTTGCTGCCTTGATTGCATCATCTAAATGCATCAAACCTTTTAAAATTATTGGACCCTTCCAGATATCTCTTACCTCTTTGAGATAATCCCAATCTAAATATCGTTGCATTTGACTTCCTGCGAAACCTGCTTTTGATTTTGCATTGCCATGCCAGTTACCATCACTATATTGATCCATTGTCCCAAATGCAGGTATTCCATTAATAAGTGTATTGATAGACCACATAGGGCAGATTGCGGCTTGAAAAAAGGTACGTATATTATTTTTTGGGGGGACAGAAACGCCTGCCATCCTTAATCTTTCTCTTCTACTTGACGCAGGTATATCTGCAGTAATTATTAGAGTTTTAAATCCAGAATTCTTTGCTCTTTTTAATAAATCATTTCGAATAGCTTTATCTGCCGGTGGATACAATTGAAACCAACCTGTACCATTTAAATGTTTTCCAACCTCTTCTACAGAAGTACAAGCAACTGTTGACAATGAAAAAGGTATATTATTTTTAACCGACATTTTTGATAATGCCACTTCTGCACCTGGCCACATTAGGCTTGTCATTCCAACGGGTGCCATACCAAATGGAGCATCGTATTCATGACCAAATAATTTAGCTTTTAGATTGGGATTTACAGTACCTTTTAAATAATTAGGAACTAAATAAATTTTATTAAAAACTTTTCTATTATTTTCTAAAGCTTCGTCATAACCAGTGCCTGCAAATAAGTATTCAGAGGCAAAATGAGGCATTCTTCTTTTGGCAACATCAACCATATCAGAAACTCTTGGATATTTATCAACCAAACTAGACAAAGTTTTCTCCATAAAATTATTAGTGTTTTTAAGCTAACATGTTATGAATAAATAATTAATCAAATAAATAAGTTAATGAGAAAAAAATGATTGAAAATCCACCATTAATACAAATTAAAAAATCAACAAGTAGAAACAGACCCTCAAAGAAACAGATTGATAGTTTTAAAAATGTTCCAACAGGTTTCATATGTGATGCGCTGAACGGCTATGCTGCACTAGATACAGAAATTAAGCCTTTATTCATCCCTGGAAAAGTTATTGAACATATTGTTGGACCTGCGTTAACAGTTTTTTCCGGAGCAGCTGATGTGCTTGGAATGTCGATAGCATTAAGTGAAATTCAACCAGGAGATATTGTTGTAAACGGCGTCAGTGGTTTTCAAGGTACTGCTGCAGTCGGTGATAGAATTGCAGGGATGATTAAAAACAATGGTGGCATAGGTCTCGTAACCGATGGTCCAATGAGAGATTTACAAGGTATTATTGAAACTGGACTAAGTTGCTTTTGTACAGGGTTAAATCCAAATTCACCTTATAATAGCGGTCCAGCTAAAATTGGATATCCAACAGAAATAGGTGGTAAAACTGTTAGTTCTGGAGATATCATTGTTGCTGATGCTGATGGTGTTACTGTAGTACCCTTTAACAAAATAGATAAGGTAATAGACAAGTTAGATAGGATAATTGAGCTAGAAAACACCATGGATGGCAAAGTAAGAGATGGGCTTAAAATTTCTCAAAAAGCTCTTGATTACATAAACACTGATCAAGTTGTATATGAAGATTAGTACTTTATAGTTTCGTAGCGTTAGAAATAGAACTTCTCTGTAAGCATAAAGATAAGTGTCTGAAAATAAATTCAAAAACAACTTTTCTTATTTGTCTATAAATCAGTTTGTGCTACAAAACTTTTACTAAAATCTATAATAATTGTCTTAATTTCTTTTTTTATAAAACCAACTATTTGGGAGGCTCTAGATATTGCAGCATCAATGACTATTTGTTTAGATTTTTCAAGGAAATTTTTAGAACTGTAATTCAGTGGCTTAATCACAAGACCTTTTTCTCTATATTCTAATTTATAATTATATGAATTAGTTGCTGATATTTTTAAAATAAAAGTTTTTTCATCAATGATTTCACCAGGCTCATCAAATTTTTCTTTTTCTTCTTCATCATTGAAATCTTTTGTTATTTTATTACCTACAGTATTTTCATTATAAATAGCATCTACATTAGCATCAGCATTATTTTCAATTACAACAATCTTTGCTTTGATGCTTCCACCATTTTGAATAGATATAGTTCTCAAATTTAGGTTCTTTGCTGAAAGAAATGTGTTTAATATTGAATTTAGATTAGTACTTGATGATGAATTAACTGCATTACTTGTTATATTATTAATATTTGTAGCATTTAAATTTATTTCTAATGTGTATGACGATGTTGCAGAATTATAGTTTAGTGTTGAAAGAATATTTGCAGATATAGTAACTGTTCCAACATTTACAAACGTTACTTCTCCAGTACTAGAATTTACGGTAGCAATTGAATTGTCACTTGAGGAGTATACAATTGGCAAGCCTGAAATACTTGGTGTCCCAGTTAGTATATAAGACGAACTACTAAAAGTTTTTTCTTGATTACTTAAGCCACTAATTGTTGGATTACCAATTGTAATATTAGCAAAATGTGTGTTTTGGTTTGTAATACTATAATTTCCAATATCGTCTCCACTATATCTGGATGTAATATTTACGATCCTACCAGTTCCAATATTTTCATTTGCAAACACTCCTGAAAAACTTCCTGAAAAGTCATCTCCTGAAACAAGTCCATTATAACTGACATTAGATGTATCTAAAGTTACTGCTGTAGTACCATCGTAAGATTTATTAGAAGCTGAAACATTAGATACAGTTAGAGGTCTTGCTGATACGTTAGCAGTTGTTGTCTGACCTGAGCTAATTGAATAGTTAGATGCAAGTCCTCCATTACTACCATCAACTAGAGTTAATGAATTAACCGTAACAGTTTTACCAGTACCAATATTCTTATTATCAAAAGTTGAAGTGTTGGTATTATTTATTGTTTCTGATCCAATTAATCCTGAGAAAGACAAGGTTGCAGTCGCATTTGTTGTACTATCATAAACTTT
>CACNEF010000006.1 GCA_902619485.1 uncultured SAR116 cluster alpha proteobacterium | reverse complement strand
ATATAAACTTGTTTTAACTATATTAAATTATTTTTTTAAATAGAGGTAAATATTACTTTTAATGTATAAATTTAATCTTAAGAAAGGTCTGAATATTCCTGTTTCAGGCGCACCAAAACAAGTTATAGTTGACACTAAAATCCCAAAATCTTTAGCTATTTTAGGTCCAGATTACAATGGTCTTAAACCTAAAATGTTTGTTAACGTAGGTGATAAAGTTGAACGAGGCTCACCTCTTTTTTGTCATAAGGACAATCCAGAGGTTCTTTTCGTCTCTCCCTGTAAAGGTTTTGTTAAAGAAATCAATAGGGGAGAAAAAAGAGCATTACTAAGTGTTGTTATTGAAATTGAAAATTTAGAAGATAAGGGTGTTTCAATAACAAAACATCATTCTAAAGAAAAATCAAAAAAAGAGTTCATAAAAAAATGCTTGTTTAGCAGTGGCTTATGGACTTCTTTTTTAACAAGGCCATATTCAAAAATTCCTTACAGTCAATCTGAACCATCTTCAATTTTTATAACTGCTATGGATACAGAACCACTTAGCCCAGATGCAGATATCATTATTATGAATGATCTAAGTGCATTTGAAGAAGGTGTGAAACATATTTCACTTTTGACTAATGGTAATGTTTTTACATGCATAAGAGAAGATAGTGAAATTAGGGTTAATGGTTTTGATACATATGAATTTGGTGGACCACATCCTGCTGGTTTGAGTGGTACTCATATGCATTTTTTAGATCCACCAAATGCAAACAAGACTGTATGGTCAATTAATTATCAAGATGTTATTGCAATTGGTAAATTATTTCTGAATGGCTATATCAATATTAATAGGACAATTTCAATTTCAGGTCCTTTATCCAATAATCCTAGATTAGTAAATACTGTTGTTGGTGCTTCCCTTGTTGATATTCTAGAAGGAGAATATAATAAAGTAGAGGATTGTAGAATAATTTCAGGATCTATTCTTTCAGGATTCCATGCGACTGGTGACATGGCTTATTTAGGAAAATATTCTAGGCAAATTACAATTATAAAAGAAGATAAAGAAAAACATTTTTTTGGTTGGATTAAACCGCAACCTCATAAATATTCAGTTATGCCTGTCCTTTTATCTGCTTTTAGTTTTTTTAAATTATTTAATCTCACCTCTAATTTAAATGGAGGAAGAAGAGCAATGGTTCCAACTGGTGTTTTTGAAACTTTAATGCCACAGGATTTTTTGCCAACACAATTACTTAGATCCCTTTTGGTAATGGACACTGACGTTGCTCAATCATTAGGTGCGCTTGAACTTGATGAAGAAGATATAGCATTGTGTACTTTTGCTTGCCCTGCAAAATATGAATATGGTACTGCTCTTAGAGACAGTTTAACAAAAATTGAAAAAGAAGGCTAATTAATGTCATTAAGAAATTACTTCCATTCTATAGAACCTCATTTTGAAAAAGGTGGTAAATACGAAAAATATTATCCTATTTTTGAAATGGTTGAGACTATATTTTTTACAAGTAACACAGTTACAAAAGTTGCTCCCCACGCTAGAAGCTTTGTAGATATGAAAAGGGTAATGACCTATGTTGTCATTTCTACTATACCATGCGTATTATGGGCACTTTACAACACTGGTTTACAGACTAATAGTGCTTTGGCTACTTTAGGTATTGAAGCGCAATCAGGATGGCGTATATCGTTGCTTCAATTTATTGGCTTAGGAATTAGTCCTGAAAGTTTAGTGTCGAATATTTTTCACGGATTATTGTATTTTTTACCAATTTATTTAACTACTTTAATAGCTGGAGGTATCTGTGAAGTAACATTTGCTACGATTAGAGGTCATGAAGTAAATGAAGGTTTTTTAGTCTCTTCTATGTTATTTGCTTTAACATTGCCAGCATCTACTCCTTTATGGCAGGTTGCTCTTGGTATAGCCTTTGGTGTTGTAGTTGGGAAAGAGGTTTTCGGTGGAACTGGCAAGAACTTTCTTAATCCGGCACTTACAGGTCGTGCATTCTTATATTTTGCATACCCTGCTTATATGTCAGGTGACTCAATCTGGACACCAGTTGATGGATATTCAGGAGCTACTTCTCTTGGAATAGCTGCTGCCGAAGGATATGAAAGTTTAAGCAATTATGGTATAACTTGGGCAGATGCTTTTTTCGGAACAATTCAAGGTTCACTTGGTGAAACGTCTACACTTGCATGCGCTATTGGTTTAGTTTTTCTTCTTTTAACAAAAATTGCAAACTATAGAATGGTTGTTGGATGTCTTTTGGGAATGATCATTTTTTCTTCATTTCTTAATTGGGTAGGTTCAGACACAAATCCAATGTTTAGTATGCCTTGGTATTGGCACCTAGTTATTGGAAGTTATGCTTTTGGGTTAGTTTTTATGGTAACTGAACCTGTGTCTGGCAGTCATACTAATCTTGGACGATACATATATGGCGCATTGATTGGTTTTATGGTTGTAATGATAAGGGTATTAAACCCTGCATTTCCTGAAGGTATGATGTTAGCAATTTTATTTGGAAATATATTTGCCCCATTAATTGATCATTTTGTTATTATGGCAAATATTAAGAGAAGGACAAAATTTAATGTCCAAACTCAATAACATTTTAACTAATTTTAAAAACATGCCTGTTGATGGGATGACTAAGACTTTATTTGTTGCAATAACTTTATGTCTTGTTTGTTCCATGGTTGTTTCTTTTGCTGCTGTAAATTTAAAAGAAGTTCAGGAAGTTAATAAAGCAATTGATAAACAAAAAAATATTCTTCAAGTCGCTGGACTTTATTATGAAGGTATAGATGTTGAAAAATCATTTTCTTCATTCGAACCAATAGTAGTTGACTTAAATCAGGGTAAATTTACAAATCGTTTTGATCCATTAACTTTTGATGATAAAAAAGCTGCACAAGATCCGCAATTAAGTATCTCATTAAAGGAAGATCCAGCTTCAATAGGAAGGAGAACCAACTTTGCAACTGTCTATCTGCTCAAAAAAGAAGATGGATCATTAGACAAGGTTATACTTCCAATACATGGATATGGTTTGTGGTCAACATTATACGGTTTTATAGCTTTAGAAAAAAATGGTAATGATATTTTTGGTCTTCAATTTTACCAACATGCAGAAACACCTGGCTTAGGGGCTGAAGTTGATAATCCCAAATGGAAAGCTCAATGGAAAGGAAAGAAAATTAACAATGATAGTGGTGAACTGATGATTACAGTCGCCAAAACTCAAAAGTACAAAGAACATCATATTGATGCTTTAGCTGGAGCCACCCTTACTTCAAATGGTGTTGATAATTTAGTAAAATTTTGGATGGGTGAGGCTGGTTTTAAAAAGTTTCTAACAAATTTGCAAAATGGAGCGGCTTAATGTCTCAAACTAGGAAACAATTACTTACTGATCCTTTGGTAGATAATAACCCAATAACTCTTCAAGTTTTAGGAATTTGTTCTGCTTTAGCAGTAACATCTTCTTTGAATGTTGCTTTTGTTATGTCATTAGCTGTAATTGCTGTTTGTGGTTTCTCATCTTTATTTATTTCATTTTTAAGGCATTATATACCAAATTCAATTAGGATTATTGTTCAGATGGTTATAATCGCATCATTAGTAATTCTAGTTGATCAAATAATAAAAGCATATGCTTATGAGATTTCCAAAACATTATCAGTTTTTGTAGGCTTAATTATTACAAATTGTATTGTTATGGGAAGAGCAGAAGCTTTTGCAATGAAAAACAAGCCATTTGAGTCATTTGTAGATGGTGTTGGAAATGGTCTAGGATATAGTCTTTTATTAATGAGTGTTGGAGTAATTCGCGAGCTTTTTGGTTCTGGCTCTTTATTTGGAATAATGATTTTTGAACCTGTGAGTAATGGTGGGTGGTATGTTCCCAACGGTTTGTTACTTCTTCCTCCCTCAGCTTTTTTTATCATTGGGTTTATTATTTGGGGTGTTAGAACATGGAAGAAGTCTCAAGTTGAGGCTCGTGAATATAAAATACAAACACTAGAGGAACATTAATGGAAGGTTTGATTTCATTAGCTGTAAAAGCTATTTTTGTAGAAAATCTAGCTTTATCCTTTTTTTTAGGGATGTGTACTTTTATTGCTGTGTCTAAAAAAATATCAACAGCCATTGGCTTAGGAATTTCGGTTATGATTGTTCAATCTATAACTGTTCCAGCAAATAATATTATACTTTCTTATTTATTAAAACCTGGAGCCTTAGCTTGGGCAGGATTCCCAGATATTGATCTTACTTTTTTGGGCCTTATTTCTTACATCGGAGTTATAGCTGCCTTAGTCCAAATTTTAGAGATGATATTAGACAAGTATTTTCCACCATTATATAATGCACTTGGAATATTTCTTCCCCTAATTACAGTTAATTGTGCAATCTTAGGAGGTTCATTATTTATGGTAGAAAGAGATTATAATTTTGCTGAAGCTACAACATATGGGTTGGCTTCAGGATTTGGTTGGGCCTTAGCAATTGCAACTATGGCTGGTGTGAGAGAGAAGCTAAAGTATAGTGATATACCTGATGGCTTACAAGGACTAGGAATTACTTTTATAACTGCTGGGCTTATGGCGATGGCTTTTATGTGTTTTTCTGGCGTTAAATTATAAAGGATTAAGAAATGGATACATTTGTTCTAGGAATAACTCTTTTTACAATGATAGTACTTACATTAGTTTCTATTATTATTTTTGCTAGGAGTAAATTAGTTTCATCTGGTGATGTAAATATAATTATTAACGGAGAAAAAAAGGTAAGTGTTCCAGCTGGAGGCAAATTATTACAAACACTTGCAGCAGAAAAGCTCTTTGTTCCTTCAGCATGTGGGGGAGGAGGAACATGTGCTCAATGTCGAGTTAAAGTTCACTCAGGTGGTGGAGCTATTTTACCTACTGAAGAAAGTCATATAAATAAAAGAGAAGCTTCCTGTGGAGACCGTTTATCATGTCAAGTTGCAGTTAAGCAAGACATGGAAATTGAAGTACCAGAAGAAGTTTTTGGTGTTAAAAAATGGAGATGTAAAGTTAGAAGCAATGATAATGTTGCTACTTTTATAAAAGAATTAATATTAGAACTTCCAGAAGGAGAGGATGTTAACTTTAGAGCTGGTGGATATATACAAATTGAAGCTCCAAGTTATTCATTATCATATAAAGATTTTGATGTTGCTAAAGAATATCATGAAGATTGGGATAGATTTAAAATATGGGATTTTAATGCTGAATCGAATGAGCCAATTGAAAGAGCATATTCTATGGCAAATTGTCCTGATGAAAAAGGAATTGTCATGCTTAATGTCAGAATAGCATCACCGCCCCCAGGCTCAACAGGAATTCCTGCTGGGAAGATGTCTTCATATATATTCAATTTAAGACCCGGAGATGAGGTGGTGATTTCTGGCCCCTTCGGTGAGTTTTTTGCTAGGGAAACAGAAAAGGAAATGGTTTTTATTGGAGGTGGGGCTGGTATGGCACCTATGAGGAGTCACCTTTTTGATCAATTTAATAGAATTAAGACAAAACGTAAAGTTACCTTTTGGTATGGTGCAAGGTCTAAAAAAGAGATGTTTTATGTAGAAGATTTTAATAAGCTAGCTAAAGAGAATTCTAACTTCAGTTGGCATGTGGCTTTATCTGACGCAATGCCTGAAGATAAATGGAAGGGTCTTACTGGATTTATTCATAATGTTTTATATGAGCAATATCTTAAGGACCATCCTGCTCCTGAAGATTGCGAGTATTACATGTGTGGTCCACCTATGATGAACCAGTCAGTTATAAATATGCTACTTGATCTAGGTGTTGACAGAGAAGATATTATGCTTGATGATTTTGGTGGGTAAACTTATTTATTAATCAAGTAATTAAACTATTTTTTTAAGTTACTTTCATGTTTTTATATTATATCTTATTATAAAATAAGGGCACTAAACATGGAAATCTTATTATTTATTTTCCCATTATTAAGCTTTTTATTATTTCAGTTTTTTAGTCAAAAAGTTAAAACTAATAGTATATATGCTTTACATTATTTTCTATGTATTCTGAACTTCAGTTTAGGTTTATATATTTATTTTAAAATTTTAAATTTAGATAAAGATCTTCCATTATTTTTCTGTAGAATAATAAAGATTGATAATCTTCTAATAGATTGGTCTTTAAGATTTGATTTGTTTGTTTCTAGCTTAATAATTTTGATAACTTTTATTGGATTATTGTTGGCGGTTTATTCAACAAATTTAACCAAAAACCATTTAAAAAATTTTAAAATAAATAGTTTTCTCTCACTATCAATTTTTAGTGTTTTAGTTCTAGTCACATCAAACAATTTAATTCAGTTTTTTTTAGGTTGGTATTTAGTAATTATATCTTCTTATTTGATATCTAACATGTTCAAAAATAAGGTTGATAATAGTAATATTTTTTTTGAAAACAGAGTTTCTGATCTATGCTTTTTTTTAAGTCTCTATTTTATTTATACTTTTTCAAACTCAATAAATTTTGATGTGATATTTGAAAGTTTTGATACAATAGAAAATAATACAACTATTTTGAACAAAACTTTTAGTAATTTTGAAATAATAACATTTATTTTGATTTTTTCATTTTTGTTAAGATGTCGTCAATTTTATATTTCAAATTCAAGTTATGATTTGTTAAGCCTGAATACAAGTTCTAACTCACTAGTTTTATATGGGTTATATTTACCTATTGGTCTTTATTTCATTTTACGCTTCTTAAGTATAACCCATCTAAGTTTAAATTATTCAAATATTTTATTATTATTAGGATTGATTTTTAATTTAATGTTTTCAATTTTATTAATTCGATCTTATAAATTGAATAAATTGATTTTATATATTGCTTCTTCTCAATTTTGTATTTTACTAATTGGAATTGGTTTAAAATTATATAATGCAGTTATGTTTCATTTTGTTACATCCATAACCTCCTTATTAATTTTGTCTTTAAGTTTTGGAATTATTACATTCAAATTGAACAATGAACAAGATATTAGGAAAATGGGTAATCTAATTGTTAAATGTCCTTTCATTTCTTTATTTATTCTAATTGGCTTTGTTTCTTTGTTAGGGATTCCTTATTTTTCTGGATTTTATTCTAATAAATTATTTTTATCCCAATCATTAATAATCAATAAAGAAAATTATTTATTTATTTTTACATATTGTTCTTATTATACTTTCATCATTAGTTATATTTCTTTTAAGATTATCTTAGTCGTATTTTTAGGCCAAAATAATTGTAACATTCATTTATATAACAAGATAGAAGAAGGATCATACTATTTGAAGTTTATTCTATTTATTTTATCTCTTATTATCATTTTTTCAGGTTGGTACTTAAATAATTTATTCTCGGGTAATTTTGGTGAAACCTTGTGGCGTTTAGTTTTAGTTGGTGATGTTAACTTTTCGTTAAATAATAATATTGATAAAAATAAAGAACTTTTAGAAATTAGAAATATTGTTTGCTATATTGGAATTTTTTTAGCTTTTATGAATTATTTTATCTTCCCAAAGCTAGGAAATAATTTAAGACTTAAAAATAAGAAATTATTTAGGTATTATCTGAAATCTTTTACTTCTTATGATTTTAATAGATAGGTAACTTTAGAGGTTAATTCTTGGCATATTTAGATCTCAATATTTTGCGAACCTGTTCTAGTACAAATGATATAGCCATAATAAATGCAAAAAAAGGATTGCCAGAGGGCACATCATATTTATCCTATGTGCAAACTAAAGGAAGAGGTAGAAATAATAATCATTGGGAATCAATGAAAGGTAATCTTTTTTTATCTACAATTTTTAGACCTACAATGAGTAAAGTTAAATGGCACCAACTTTCATTAATAATTGGTTTATCAATATTAGAAACTCTAATTAATCTTGGTGTTGATAAAGATAAAATTGAATTAAAATGGCCAAACGATGTGCTTGTTCAAAAAAGAAAAATTTCGGGTGTTTTATTAGAGTCTTTTGATGATTTCATTGTTGCTGGAATTGGATTAAATATTTTAAAAACACCACAAAACGAAACAAAATGGAATACTACTAAATTGTATGATCATATTGATAATAATTTTTCTCTTAAATATATCGCAAATCTAACATTAAAAATAATTTTTACAAATTATTCTATTTGGGAATATAAAGGATTTAATTTTTTTAGAGATAAGATAAATAAAATTATTTATAATATTAATAATAAAATTGTTATCAAATTAAATTCTAAATCTGTAGATATAAGTGGAGTTTTTTTAGGACTAGGAGATAATGGGAGTTTGAAGATTAAAGTTGGCAATGAATATTTAGAATATTATTCTATCGAAAGTTTTTTTTTTCCAGATGAAGAATTATCATGATCTTAGCAATTGATTGTGGCAATACAAATACTGTTTTTGCCCTCTATACTGTAAATAATCAAATTAATCAGTTGACAAGTTGGAGAATTAACAACGACTCTAATAGAACTGCTGATTTATACTATCCTTGGTTATTAAAAATGTTTGAAATATCTAAATTTGATATTACCAGTGTTACTGGAATATCTATTGCATCAGTTGTTCCAGAAACGCTTTTAAATATAAAATCCTTAATTAAAAAGTATTTCAATGTTAATGCATTAATTGTAAATGAAAATATTCTTGATTTGGGGATAAAAGTTAATATTGATAATCCAAAAGAAGCAGGCGCTGATAGATTAGTTAACTCATATGCTGCTGAAAAATTAAAAATTTCACCTGCTATTATAATCGATTTTGGTACAGCAACAACTTTTGATATTGTTGGAAAAAATGGTAGTTATAATGGAGGTATAATTGCCCCTGGTGTTAATTTATCTCTTGAGGCTCTTTATTTAGCTACAGCTAATTTACCAAAAGTATCACTTAGACCTTTGATAGATAAGAACTCTTCCATTATTGGGAAAAATACTATAAACGCCATGGAGTCGGGAATATTTTGGGGGTATGTATCAATGATTGAGGGTTTGATAGAAAAGATAAAATCAGTTAATAAATTCTCTGATTATAAAGTTGTAGCAACTGGTGGATTAAGTAATTTATTCAAAAAATCGGTAAAAAGTATTGATGTAATTGTAGATGATTTAACTTTGATTGGATTAGTAGAGTTATATTTACATAATAAAAATTAATTAATTATTTGAAAGAAAAAAATGCATTGGGATAAATCTGATTTATTATTTTTGCCTGTTGGTGGCTCTGAAGAAATAGGAATGAATGCAAATTTATATCATTATGATGATAAATGGGTTCTAGTTGATTTTGGTATTTCATTTCCTGATGAAACAGACTTAGGTATTGATGTTTTGTTGCCAGATTATGAATTCATCAAATCTTTAGGAGACAAATTTTTAGGTATAATTTTAACACATGGACATGAAGATCACATAGGTGCAATACCATATTTTGCAGATAGTATAAATTGTCCTATTTGGGGTACACCTTTTACCATTGCTCTTTTAAAAAGAAAATTAAAAGAAAATAACAAAAATGATAAAATTAAATTTAATACTTTAAATATAAATGAAATATTTAAAATTGGTCCCTTTAAATTAAAAGCTATAAGAACTTCACATTCGATTCCTGATCCTGTATCAATTTTAATTTCTACAAAAACAGGTAATATTTTTCATTCAGGAGATTGGAAACTGAATAACTCTTCTAATATAAATGAAAACATTGACATAAATGATTTCCGATCTTTAGGAAAAGATGGAATTTTGGCAATGGTTTGTGATTCTACTAATGCTCTAGTTGAGGGTAGAACACCATCAGAGGAATTTGCTTATAATGGATTGATGGAAACCATTACTAATGTAAAAGGAATAGTGCTAGTTACTTGTTTTTCTTCCAATATTAGTAGAATTAAATCACTATTAGATATAGCTAAAAAATGTGATAGATCAGTGTTAATTATTGGTAGAGCACTCTTAAGGGCAATTGATGCGGCAAAAGAGGTTGGAATTTTAGATAATTTACCTGATTTATTATCTGTAAATGACTTTAATTTAATTCCTAGATCTAACGTTTTAATAATTTCTACTGGATCTCAGGGCGAGCCAAATTCAGCTTTAAATAGAATTTCTAGAGATGCTGACAAATATATTAAATTAAGAAAGGGTGATTCAGTAATTTTTTCAAGTAGGAAAATACCAGGTAATGAAAATGCTATATTAAAAGTTCAAACGAGGTTTCTTGAGATGGGTGTTGAAATAATTACAGATAATGACAAAAATGTTCATGTTTCTGGTCATCCTTCAAAAGATGAATTAGTGGATATGTACTCGTACATAAAGCCAAAAATTTCTATTCCAGTGCATGGAACAAGAGAGCACATAGATGCACACGCAGAACTAGCACATCAATGTCAGGTGCCAAAAATTATAAAACCAAAAAATGGAGATGTTATAAAGTTAAATGGATCTTCTCCTAATGTGATTTCAAAAATTGATTTTGTTAATCATGTTTATGATGCTGGTGAAATTGTTCCTATAAATAATGAGAGATTTACAGTTAGAAGACATTCATTATGGAATGGATTTGTAAGTGTTTCAGTTGTAATCAATGATGAAGGTTATTTAGTTACTCCTCCGCAGATCTCACAAATAGGAGTATCAGATAGTAACACTATGAATAATTTTTTAATTAGTATTTCTCTAAAAATTGAAAACTTGATAGATGATAATATGTTAAGTATATCAAAATCTGATGATGACATTATTAACAAAATTAAAAAGATCATTAGAAGTGAATTTAAATCAACTTTTTTAAAGAGACCTGCAGTAAGCGTCCATATCAATAGAGTTTAATAAATATAGATGAGTTTAGTATCATATATAGTGGTTTTTTTAATGATTTGGATGATTTCTTTTTTTATTTCACTTCCTATAGGTGTTAATGTTTCTGAGCATCATGAAGAAGGATTGGCAAACTCTGCTCCAGATAAAACTAATTTAAAAACTAAAGTCATTATTTCTTTTTTAATATCGTTTATACCAGCATCTTTGATTTATTGGGTGATTGAAAAAAAAATATTTGATAACATTTTTAATAACTATATTTTATAATAATATCATCTTTTTTACTATATTTTGAAATTGAACTTTGAGTATTTCTGAGGTAAAAATCATTATGTATTTTCGTTGGCAATATTATAATGTTGAATAAAATTTTTTTATCCTCAGATCATGCTGGATTTGAACTCAAAGAAAAAGTTAAAAGTTTTTTAATAGATAATAACTTTGAGTATGAAGATTTAGGTTGTTCTTGTTTAGAACCAGTAGATTATCCAGATTATGCAAAACTTTTATCTAAAAAAATAAAAGATAAAAATAATTCTAAGGGCATACTTTTCTGCGGCACAGGAATTGGTATTTCAATGGCTGCAAATAGATTTCCACATATACGAGCTGCTTTGTGTACAAGTGTTGAAATGGCCTCAAAGAGTAGGAAACATAATGATGCTAATGTGCTCGCGTTGGGTGGAAGAATTTTAGAAGGCAATTTAGCTTTGGAAATAGTAAAAGAGTTTTTGCATACTGATTTTGAGGCTGGCAGACATAGTTTAAGAGTTGATAAAATATAGAATTTAATAATAAGGATAGATAAATGTTTTATAAAGATGGTTTTTTTGACAAAGATATAAGTGATTATGATCCAATCTTACATCAATCTCTTAACAGAGAACTTGATAGACAACAAAATCAAATTGAGTTAATAGCATCAGAAAATATAGTATCAAAATCAGTCTTGCAGGCACAAGGCTCTGTTTTAACAAATAAATATGCTGAAGGTTACCATGGTAAAAGATATTATGGTGGATGTGAATATGTAGATGAAGTTGAAAAACTTGCAATTGACAGAGCAAAAAAGCTTTTTAATTCTAACTTTGTAAACGTACAGCCACACTCAGGCGCACAAGCAAATCAGGCTGTGTTTCTTAGTTTATTAAAGCCAGATGACACCATTCTTGGAATGAGTTTGGCAGCTGGTGGTCATTTGACACATGGCGCTAAACCCAATCTTTCAGGTAAATGGTTTAATGCAATTCAATACGGTGTAAGGAAAGAGGATTCATTAATAGATTTTGAAGAAATTGAAGAACTTTCTTTCAAACATAAACCAAAACTAATTATTGCAGGAGGTTCTGCTTATCCTAGAATAATTGATTTTAATAAATTTAGAGAAATAGCAAATAAAATTAATGCTTATTTATTAGTGGACATGGCTCATTTTTCAGGTTTGGTTGCAGGAGGTGTTCATCCAAATCCTATTGACTATGCAGATATAGTAACAACAACTACTCATAAAACTCTTAGATCTGGTAGGGGTGGAATGATTTTAACAAATAATGAAGAGCTCTTTAAAAAAATAAATTCTGCTGTTTTTCCTGGACTTCAGGGTGGTCCATTAATGCATGTAATTGCTGGCAAAGCTGCAGGTTTTGGAGAAGCACTATCAAACGAATTCAAAACATATGCAAAAAACGTCATTTTAAATGCTCAATGTTTATCTAAAACATTAATAAAAAGAGGTTATGAAATAGTTTCTGGTGGAACCGATAATCATATAGTTTTATTAAATCTAAATAATAAGAATATAACAGGCGCTAGCGCAGAATTGGCTCTTGAAAATGCTGGTTTAACTTGTAATAAAAATGGTATTCCATTTGACCCTTTGCCACCATCTATCACATCAGGTGTTAGATTTGGTTCTGCAGCTGCAACAACTAGAGGTTTTCAAGAAAAAGAATTTGAAGCAATAGGAAACTTTATTGCAGATGTTTTAGACGGTTTTAAAGATAATGTATCGGACGTAAAAAAAGAACAAAATATTTATGAAAAAGTTAAAAATTTATGTGCCCATTTTCCAATTTATTAGTGTATAGGAGAAAATTATGAGATGCCCTTTTTGTGGAAAAGATGATACACAAGTAAAAGACTCCAGGGCAAGTGATGATGGTGGATCAATTAGAAGAAGAAGATTATGCACCAGCTGTGGCTCAAGATTTACAACCTTTGAAAGAATTCAATTAAGAGACTTAATAGTAATAAAGAGGAATGGAAAAAAGATTCCTTTTGATAGAGATAAACTTTTAAAATCAATGCTGATGGCACTCCGTAAACGACAAACTGAAGAGGATGCAATTGAGCGAGCTGTTAATGGTATTGTAAGACAGCTTGAATCTTATGGTGAAAACGATATTCAATCAAAACTCATTGGTGAATTAGTCATGAATGCTTTGGCTGAAATTGATAATGTTGCTTATATTAGATATGCATCAGTATATAGAGATTTTAGAGAAGCTGGAGATTTTGGTAAATTTGTAGAACAAGAAATCAAAGAATAATAAATTATAGTTAATAAATGTCACTAAACCACACTAAATGGATGAATTTTGCAATTTTACAGGGTTTAAGATCAAAAGGTAATACTGGAAAAAATCCACCAGTTGGATGTGTAATTGTAAAGAATGATATTTTGTTATCTTATGGTAGGACCGGTATATCTGGTAGGCCGCATGCTGAAGAAGAAGCGATTAACAATGTAGTTGACAAAAAAAATCTAACTGAATCTTCGATGTATGTAACCCTTGAGCCGTGTGCTCATAAAAATAAAAATGGATTATCTTGTGCTGAGCAAATTTATAGATCTGGTATCAAAGAAGTTTTCATTAGTTGTATAGATCCTGATGCTAGAACTAATAAAAAAGGAATTCATTTTTTAAGAAAAAAGGAAATTAAAGTTCATGAAAATTTTATGAATAATGAAGCTCTAAAACTTTATAATGGTTTTTTTTCTAGAATTTTACTCAACAAACCTTATGTTTCACTTAAAATTGCCTGCTCATTGGATGGTAAAATTGCATTAAAAAATAATAAATCTAAATGGATAACCAATGAATTGAGCCGTTCTTATGCACATTTTTTAAGATCTCAAAACGATGCTATAATGACTTCAAGTTCTACTATTTTAAATGATAACCCAAGAATGAATTGTAGACTAAATGGATTAGAAAAAAGAAGTCCTACAAAAATTATATTGGATAGACATTTAAAAGTATCTTCTAATTATAATATATATGATCCATCAAATAAAAAAGATATCTTTGTTTATTCTTTTATGGATATGAAACAACATTTGACTAATAATAAATTTGTAAAAAAAATTAAAGTTGATAAGAAATTGAATGACGAAGATTTTTTTAATTTTATTTTTAATGATTTGGCTAAAAAAGGCATAAATAATTTATTAATCGAAGCAGGCTCCACTATAAATACTTTGTTGTTGTCTCTAAATTTAGTAGATGAATTAGTAATATTTCGTTCAGGAAATATTATCGGTAATGATGGTCTTCCTTTTGTTAATAATTTAAACTTCAAAGAAATTAGTGATCTTTCAAATTATAAAATTTCTAGCATAAAAACTTTTGAAGATAATATTTTAGAAATAAGAAATTTGACAAATAAGGATGTTACATGTTCACAGGTATTGTAAGTAATATAGGAAAAGTTAATAAGATTTCACATCCTGATGATTGGGAATTGTTGGTTGATGTAATTAATGATAATAATACAAATAATAATTTTAATATAAATTCATTAGCCATTGGTTCTTCCATATCTTGTTCGGGTATTTGTTTAACCTTAAAAAAAGTTTCTAATAATACATTATTTTTTGATGTAAGTGACGAAACCCGAGAAAAAACAAACTTTTCAACTTGGAAGGTTGGATCTTTAATTAATTTAGAGAAGTCTCTTAAAGTTGGAGATGAATTAGGTGGTCATTTTGTTTATGGACATGTTGATACTACTGCTGTGATTAGTTCTATTGAAAAGATTAATGGTTCATATAAAATAACTTTTAATATAAATAGAGATTTTTCAAAGTATTTTGCTTCGAAAGGTTCTGTTTCAGTGGATGGTGTTTCTCTCACAGTTAACGATGTTGATAATGATTTTTTTACAGTTAATATTGTTCCTTTTACATGGTCACACACTAGCTTTAAGAATTATAAAACTGGGACTATTGTAAACATTGAAATTGATATTTTGGTCAGATATTTAGAAAGTCTTAATGCAATTTAAGTAACTATGATATGATGTCAAAAGTAAGAGATTTTTCTTGGAGTTGAAATGGGTTTGTCCAGTATTGAAGATGTAATCAAAGATGCATCTAAAGGTAAAATTTTTATATTAGTTGATGATGAAAATAGAGAAAATGAGGGTGATTTGTGTGTTTTAGGAGAGTTTGCATCACCTGATGCGATAAACTTTATGGCAAAATACGGTAGAGGTCTTATTTGTTTGTCTTTAACAAGATCACAATCTGAAAATTTAGGTTTGTCTTTGATGGAAAGAAGAAATGAAGGTAGATTTGAAACTGCTTTTACCGTCTCTATTGAAGCCACACAAGGAGTTACTACAGGTATTTCGGCGGCAGATAGATCAGTTACAATAAAAACAGCAATTAATCCTAATGCAACTAAAAACGAAATTACAACACCTGGACATGTTTTCCCATTGATTTCTAAAGATGGTGGAACTTTAATAAGAGCTGGTCATACTGAAGCTGTCGTGGATATAGCAAAACTTGCTAATGCAAATCCTTCAGGAGTTATTTGTGAAATAATGAAAGATAATGGAGAAATGGCTAGATTACCGGATCTTATTACTTTTTCAAAAAAGCATAACATTAAAATTGGTTCAATTTCAGATTTGATATCGTACAGAAGAAAAAATGAAATTTATTTAAAAAGAGTTTCTGAGTCAATTCTTGAAAGTAAGTTTGGTGGAGTATGGAGAATAATTATATATAAAAACATAATTGATCAATCAGAACATATTGCATTAGTAAAAGGTATAATAAACCCAAATGAAACAATTCTAGTAAGAGTTCATGCTCTTGATCTTTTATCAGATGTGTTAGGAAAACAATCAACAGAAAGAAATGGTTCTGAATTATCTTCTGCTATGGAAGTTATAGCTAATGAGGGGAATGGAATTATTATTTTGATAAGAGATTTATCACCTGAATCTTTATCAAAAAAGATCTTGAAATCTTTAAAATCAATTCAAAAAAAATCTACTAACATAAGAGAATATGGAGTAGGAGCTCAAATTTTATCAGATTTAGGTGTGAAAAACATGACGGTATTATCTAACAAAAAAGCTAATGCAATTGGTTTAGAAGGATTTGATTTAAAAATAAAAAACTGGAAAAAACTAGGCTAAGATTATGATAGATAAAAAAAAAATTTTATTAGTTTGTTCTCCTTATTACAAAGATATCGCTAGTAATTTAATAAAAGGAGCGTCAGATTTACTAGAATCTAAATCGGTAGATTATAAAATTTTAGATGTGCCAGGAGCTCTAGAAGTTGCGCCAGCAATTAAATTTGTTTTAAACAAATCGTTAAAAAAACCAATTTTTGACGGTTTTGTAGCTTTAGGTTGTGTTATAAAAGGTGAGACGTATCATTTTGAAATAGTTGCTAATGAATCAGCAAGAGCGCTAACAGATTTATCAATAAATTACTCTATACCAATAGGGAACGGAATTTTAACTGTTTCTAATAAAGATCAAGCTATTATAAGATCTGATCCCAAACAATTAAATAAAGGGGCAGATGCAGCTCTTGCTTGCCTATCTCTAATAAATATTAAAAATAATATCAATTATGAATGATACTAAATATAAATTTAGAGAAAATGTAAGACATATTTCCATAAGAAAAAAAACAGCTTCAAGAATATGCTCTACTCAAGTTTTGTATAATTCGTCTTATTCAAATTGTGATATTGATATATTAATAAAATCTTACATGATAAACTATCTTCCTTCAATTTTAGAGGAATTAGGATTAAAAGATTTGGATTATGATCTCTTAAATACAATTATTAGGGGGGTTTGTAACAACATTTTGAAAATTGATAAAATAATCTCAAAAAAACTATCTAAAAATTGGTCAATTGATAGATTAAGTGAAACAGAGAAATCTATATTAAGATTAGCAACATATGAATTACTTTTCGAAAGAAAATTTAAAAAATTAACAATAATTAACGAATATATAAGTATAATTGAAGTGTTTGGGGGAAGCCCGGATTTTGCTAATGGAATACTAGAAAATATTTCAAAAGAAATATATGAAAATTAAATGAACGAATTTGATTATATAGATAAATATTTTAGGCCTTTAACGAACAAATTTGCTATTAATTTAAAAAATGATGCAGCAATATTTAACCAAAAGTCATCTTTTGATTTGATTATTAGTACTGACACTTTGTGTGAGGGCATTCATTTTTTTGGAAATGAGAATCCTGCAGATATAGCAAAAAAAAGTCTAAGAGTTAATCTGTCTGATATGGCATCAATGGGAGCAAAACCCATTTTTTATAATCTTGCATTAAGCATACCAAAGATTAAAGCAAGTCAATTTATACCTAAATTTGCCAAAGGTCTTCAAGATGACCAAGAAATATTTGGTATCAAATTAATTGGAGGTGATTTAACGTCTTCACTAAAACATATAAATATTACCATTACAATTTTTGGTGAAACTGTAAAAGGTAAATCAATTTCTAGAGACGGAGCCAAGATAGGAAATTACTTATATGTTTCAGGAATTTTAGGTTTATCAAAAATAGGATTAGATAATTTCAACTCAAATTCAAAAGAATTTGAAGAATCTAAAAGAAAATATTTAATCCCACAACCAAGAGTTGATTTAGGTATTGAACTAAAAAATATAGCTAACTCAATGATTGATATTTCAGACGGACTAATACAAGATGCAACTCATTTAGCTAAAAACTCTAAATTAACGGTCGAGTTAAACTTATGTAAAATCCCACTGCCAAATATCAAAAACCTTGATAGAAAATTAATTTTAGATTCAGCTTTATATGGCGGAGACGATTATGAGTTATTATTTTCTTGTGATAACTCACATGAAAGTTTAGTTGAGCAATTGTCTGATAAAATGAATTTAAAGTTAACTAAAATAGGTGTTTTTAAAGAATTTAAAAAAGGATTTCTTAAGTTTAAAAATAATACTTCTAAACCTAAAAACTCTTATTTACACTTTTAATTTTCGTTGTTATTTCTTCTTATTGCTCTAATTATGTCTTTCCAAAAAGATGTAAAATTTATTTTTTTATCATCTTGTTTTTTTGATACATTAATTTGAAAACTATCTTTGTGCGTATATTTCTTAAAATTTTTTACAATATCTTTTTTGTCTAATGTAATTTCTAAAACTAATAATTTTTTAGTTTTGCGTTCGTCAAAAGTTTCATAACTTGTACTATGTGATATATAATAAATTACGTTATCATTAAATACGTTTTCAAAAATTGGAGGACCATAATTATTTATTAAATATTTTTTTGATGTTTTTCCAATTTTGATATTAATATTTTCTATTTTTTTTTCTGACAAACCATTATTTTGAATTGTTTGAGTACAAGAACTAAAAATAAAAATTAAGAAAATTATAACAAGTTTTAAATTATACATATATGTTTCCAATTTAATTTATTTGATATATTAATACTTATTGTTGTTTCTTTTTTGAGGAAAAATTTAAAAATGTTTTTTAATTCTTACTTAATTACAAAGCGCCAAAAAAGAGATTTAGTAGATATATTTTATCAAAAAATTGTTAATGTTTCTAGAAATAAAGTCTTTTATACTAAACTTAATATACCTGATACATTAGATGGTAGGTATGATTTATTGGCCTTATTTTCTATTATACTGACTTTTGCATTATCAAGATCAGGCTCAAAAGGTTTAGAATTATCCCAAATTTTATTTGACAAAATTTTTTTAGATCTAGATTTGAGTATGCGGGAATTAGGAGCAGGAGACGTAGGAGTTAATATTAAAATAAAAGATATGATAAGATCTTACATGGGAAGACAAAAAGCTTATTGTGCTTGTTTCGAAAAAGATAATTACACTAAACTAGAAAAAAGCATTATAAAAAACATTTACAGAAACGTAGATCAATATGACAACGAACCAAAATTACTAGTAGAATATTCTAAGAAATGTATTGAGGAATTCAAAAATAAACAAATTGAATATTTTATGTCAAGTAAATTCAATTTTCCTCAAATAGATATTTTTTTCGAATGAGTTTAATTTCAATTATTTATTAATTTGCATTAATCAAACGTTATTGTTAATAGTTTACTAATTAAAAATTTGTAGTTCTATCTAATTTTTATTGGAGTTATTTTGACACAATCAATTCACTTATCACTAGATGCTATGGGTGGTGATTATGCTCCTCAAATAGTTATTGAAGGCGCAGCACAATCAAAAATTAGGTATCCATATTTAAAATTTTCTTTTTTTGGAAATAAGGACAAAATATTTCCTATAATAGACTCTATTAAAATATTAAGAAACTCAAACATCATTCATACTGATCAAATTATCGATTCAAATGAAAAGCCAAGTATAGCTGTTCGAAAAGGTAAAAACTCATCTATGGGTATGGCTATTCAACTTGTGAAATCAGGCAAAGCTGATGCAATAGTTTCAGCAGGTAATACTGGTGCTCTTATGGCAATTTCAAAATTAATTTTAAGACCAATGGATGGTATAACAAGGCCAGCTATTGCAGCTTATTTCCCAACGATTATTGGCGAAAGCTGTATGTTAGATTTAGGAGCGAATATTGAATGTGATGAAAAAAATTTAGTTCAATTTGCTTTCATGGGGCAAGCTTTCGCTAATATTGTAATGGGTATAAAAAATCCCTCAATATCTCTATTAAATATTGGTGAAGAAGAACAAAAAGGCTTAGATTATATAAAAGAGGCTTCAAAAATTTTATATAGCTTAGACAAACAAATAAATTATAAAGGGTTTATAGAAGGCGATAAAATTGCACAGGGCATGGCAGATGTTATAATTTCAGACGGATTTGTAGGTAATATTTCACTTAAAACTGCTGAAGGTACAGCTTTACTAGTAACCTCTTATTTAAAAAAAGCTCTCAATAGCTCTTTTAGCTCAAAAATTGGTTATTTGTTTGCTAAAAAAGCTATTAATAATTTTAGACTTCAAATGGATCCTAGAAAATACAATGGAGCTGTGTTTTTAGGCCTCAACGGTATAGCTGTGAAAAGTCATGGAGGTACAGATTCTTTTGGTTTTGCAAATGCGATAGGTGTTGCTGTTGATATGGTTAGATACAACTTTATATCTGATTTAAAAAATAAGATAGATAAAATAAAATATAAGCTTTAAAAGTCATAGTCCCGGGAGATACAAAAATTTCACATAAAATATTGATAACTGGTGTTGGATCCTACTTACCAATAAATAAATGTTCAAACAAAAATCTTTCAAATTTTGTTGATACTTCTGATGAGTGGATTTCTAAAAGATCTGGAATAAAAAACCGTCATTTTGTAACAGATAATGAGAAAACTTCTGACATGTCTTTTTTTGCAGCTAATAAAGCTATAGAAAATGCAGGAATTTCCAAAAATGATGTTGATTTAATAATTTTGGCTACTACTACTCCGGATAATACTTTCCCATCAACTGCAACACTAGTTCAAAAAAAATTAAATATTAATGCAGTTTCTTTTGATATTCAAGCTGTCTGTGCTGGATTTGTATTTGCATTGTCTGTTGCTAAATCAATGATGTCAGAGGGGAATTTTAAAAACTGTTTAGTAATTGGTGCAGATTCTATGTCAAAGTTATTAGATTGGAAGGATAGAACTACATCTGTATTATTTGGTGACGGTGCAGGGGCTGTAATTCTTCAAAAATTTGAAAATACAGGATGCAAATATGATGATTGGGGAATTTTATCCAATATAATACATTCAGATGGTCAATTTTACGATTTATTAAAAACTAATGGTGGTGTATCAACAAATCAGAAAGTTGGTTTTATTGAAATGGAAGGCAAAGAAGTTTTCAAACATGCTGTAGACAAACTTTCTTCCTCTCTTGAAGAAGCATTAATTGCTTCTAACAAAAAAATTGATGAATTAGATTGTTTAGTTCCTCATCAGGCTAATCAACGTATAATATTAGCTGTTGCTGATAAATTAAAAATTGACGTTAGTAAGGTTATTTCTACTGTGAAAAATCATGGTAACACATCTGCAGCTTCTATTCCCCTAGCTTTAGAGAATGCTATTAACTCAAATAAAATTTTAAATGGAAATTTAATTGGATTACACGCAATTGGTGGTGGTTTAAGTTGGGGAGCTTCTATAATAAGAATTGGTAAGCCAAAAAATTTATAAAAAAAACTTTTAACTTAATTAAATTATACTAATATAGGAATATGAAAAAAACATGGACTAGAAATGATATTATTGAAGCTATAAGTGATAATGTAGGATTGTCTTTATCTGATTCCTCTTTGATAATTGAAGAAATATTTGAATTTATTATAGATGAACTTGAAAAAGGAGCGGATGTTAAAATATCCTCATTTGGAACTTTTTCTGTAAGGCACAAAAAATCAAGAATTGGAAGAAACCCGAAAACTGGTGTAGAAGCTCCTATAACAGAAAGAAATGTTGTGACTTTTACTTCTTCAAACGTTTTGAAATCATCTTTTAAATAATAATAATGTTTGATTTAAAATCTAATCAAAATTCTTTTTACACAATATCTAAAACCGCTAAAATTATTGGTGTTAAATCACATGTGTTAAGATTTTGGGAAAAGAAGTTTTCTTCAATCAACCCCAAAAAAAGTTTAAGTGGAAGACGTTTTTATTCTTCAGAAGATATTGAAACTTTATTAATGATTAAAAATTTACTTTATGAAGAAGGTTTTACCATAAAAGGAGCTATAAGCATTATTAATAAGAATAGTCAAAAGGACACTAAGAATGTAGAAAATTCTGTAAATATAAAATTAACAAAATCAATCAATCTAATACAAGAAGGAATGACCTTAATTAAAAAAAATATTTAATAAATTAATTATTTTTTTGATTAACAAAATAATTTTCTAAGTCTTTATAGTTTCTTTGTAATTTATGTTTTGAAGCTAAGTGTTGAATATAAAAATTAGAAATGTCACTTGAAAAACTTTCAGAAAAACTGAGATTTAAATCGTTAAATGTTTTTTCATTAATTTTATAATTATCTGTTTTAGTTTTAATAACCTTAATTGCAATTAAATTATCTTCTGACACAATATATTCTATTTTTTTATTTTCGATTTCAAAAATTTTATTAATTAAATATTGATCTTTTATATTTCCTAAAGATTTATCATTTCTTTTTAGAGAGAACCTGGATGATAATTTATTGTTTTTTGATGCAACTATATTTTTAGTTTTTTCTTTAGTCTTAAAAATTAATTCTTTTTTAAGCCATTGATCAAAAACCTTATTTTTAATTAAATTAAATTTTGGAGTTTCACTGTTATTTTGATTAACAATTTCAATAATATAATAATTATCATCATTTAAATTAAAAATTTCACTTATTTCATTTACTTCTGTATTCCATATATTTTTAATAAATTCAGGTTTTTTTTCTAAAAAAGAGGTTTCTTCATCATAAGAGTAAACGAGGCCTTGTTTAGAAATTTTATTTAAATTTCCAACTGAAATGTTTTTATTAAATATATTTGATTTTGCAATTTCTTCAATATTATTACCTTCTGCTATTAAATCCTCAATTTCATCAAGTTTTTCAAAAAGTATTTCCACTGACAGTTCTTTTATTAATTTTTTCTTAATGTCTTTTATTATATCGTCATAATTAGATTGATTTTCAGGTAAAATAGTAATTATTTTATAGATACTTAACCCAAACTTAGTTTTTATAGGACCTAACGTTTCATTCAATCGTGCATTGAAAATTATATCAGCACTTTCTAAAGGTAGTTCAGATTTTTTTAAATAGCCTAGATTTGTGTCTGATTTATTTAGATTGAATTTATCTTTTGCAAGTTCATTGAAATTTTTACCTTTTTTAACCAAATCAACAAATTCTTGAGCTTTAATTTCATTTTGTGTTGTTATTTGAAGTATTTCTCTTGTTTCTTCTATTTTATAATTTGATTTCTCAATTTCGTATTTTTCATCTATTTGTTTTTTATTTAATACTATCTGATCTTCAAAGTAAGATGGAACAATCTTTAAATACTTTATATCTCTTGTTACAGGTATTTCATAAAATTTTTTATTTTCTTCATAAAAAGATTTTAAAACATCATCAGATGGATTTTTAATTTCATTTTTGTTAACAATTTTAAAAATTTCATATTCAATATCTCTAACTTCATTTTGCCAGTCAATAATTTTCTTTACAATTTTTTTATTATAATAATCGTTATTCATAATTGGCATTAATAGTTGTTTAAAATTTGATTTAGTTTTTATTGTGTTTAGATATTTTTCTTCAGATAATCCTGCATTTTTAAGGCTTTGTATAAATTTGTTTTGTGAAAATTTACCAAGTGGATCTTTGAATGCCTTTTCTTCTTTAATTAATCTCATTTGTTCAGATAATGGAACATTTAAGTCTAAAAAATTAGCTTCTTCATTTATTAAAATTTTTTGTTCTAGTTTGTTTAAAACGCTCCTATGCATGCCATTTTTAATTGCATCTTCTAAGCTAGGTCTATCCGGCATCATATACCTTGCTCTGTTAATTTCATTTAGAACTTCTTCAATTGATATAGTTTGATTTTCAACAGTTAATATATTTTTGCCTTTTGATCCTCCTGTTAAATCTCCAACACCCCACAAAGCAAAACCGCAGATTAAAAGGACAAGAAAGCATTTAAAAAATATAGATTGTGTTTGGTTGCGAAGAGCTCTTAACATTTAATTACCTGGTAGAATTGTTAATAATTTTAAATTAATATACTATATGTATTATTATTTAAATAATTTAATTTGTAATTATTCAATTTTTTGACTTAAAGCAATTGAGAAAAGATGTTCATATGTTTGTAGCTGCAAATTGGAAAATGAATTTAGACAAAAAATCTATTTTAGAATTTGCTAGATCATTACATAAATTTAAATTTTCAAACCAAATTAATACATGTATTTTCCCTCCAATGATTTACATAGATTATTTACATGATCTTATTTGCAACTTACCTATATCTGTTGGAGGACAGAATTGTCATTTCAAATCCTCCGGAGCGTTCACTGGAGAAGTTTCTGCAAATTTTCTTAAAGATACGGGTTGTGAATATGTCTTAGTGGGACACTCTGAAAGAAGAATACTAAATAACGAAAATAATACCGAAATAAAGTCACGTGCTCAAACTGCAATAAATTCTAATTTAAAAGTTATACTTTGTGTGGGAGAGAGTTTAACTAATCGAGAAGAAGGTAAGGCTCTTGAACATATAGAAAAACAAATTAATGACTGTTTGCCAAATAATTTTAAAAATTCACTTATAGCATATGAACCTGTATGGTCAATTGGTACTGGAAAAATTCCAAGTGCAATTGAAATTCAAGAAATGCATTCTCATATAAAAAACATTGTATTTAGGATATCAAATAAAAATATAAAAGTTCTTTATGGCGGTTCAGTCAATACTGAAAATATACAGGAAATATTAAAAATAACTAATGTTGATGGTGTATTAGTAGGTGGAGCAAGCCTTAAAGCAAAAGATTTTCTTGCAATTTATTCAGCAGCAGTTAAACATTTAGAAGCTTCATCATAATTACAGGATATTAAATGATTACGGTAATATTAGTTATTCATGTTATTTTGGCTATATGTATAATCTTAGCAGTCTTAATGCAAAAAAGTGAAGGTGGTGGGTTAGGCATTGGAGGATCCAGTGCCGGTGGTGGTTTCATGACTGCGAGAGGTACTGCGAACTTTATGACCAAACTTACAGCATTTCTGGGTGGTTGTTTTTTCTTAACTTCGATAGTTCTTGCATTATTATCCTCTCAAGAGTCTCCTTCGATTTCAAATGAAGTAAAGAAAACAATTGAAGAAAGTTCTACAAAAATTCCTGCTGTTCCTCTTGATAATTAACTAGGTTATTAAATGAAAAATACATCGGTAAAGTTTATTTTTATAACCGGGGGCGTTGTTTCATCATTAGGTAAGGGATTAGCATCTGCATCTTTGGGAGCTTTGCTTCAAGCCAGGGGATATAGTGTTAAATTAAGAAAATTAGATCCATATTTGAATGTTGATCCTGGGACAATGAGTCCCTATCAACATGGAGAATGTTATGTTACAGATGATGGAGCTGAAACAGATTTAGATTTAGGTCATTATGAAAGATTTACGGGAGTTCCTGCAAAAAAATCTGACAATATTACAACAGGTAAAATTTACTCGAACGTTATCGCGAAGGAAAGAAGAGGTGATTATTTAGGTGCTACTATACAAGTAATTCCTCATGTTACCGATTCAATAAAAGAATATATACTATCTGATATTAACGATGAGGATTTCATTCTTTGTGAAATTGGTGGAACCGTTGGGGATATAGAATCACTTCCATTTATAGAAGCTATTAGACAATTAGGTAATGAATTAGGTTTATCTCAAACTTGTTTTTTACATGTTACTCTCTTGCCTTATATAAAGACTGCTGGAGAATTAAAAACTAAACCCACTCAACATTCTGTAAAAGAATTGCAAGGAATGGGTATACAACCAGATTTGTTATTATGTAGAACTGAAGACAGAATTCCAGATGAACAAAAATCAAAAATTGCCTTATTTTGTAATTTAAAACCTGAATCTGTAATTGAAGCTCTTGATTCTTCATCAATATATGAAGTTCCAATATCTTATCATAAACAGAGACTAGATGAACAAATTTGTAAACATTTTAATTTAGATTTATCAAAAACAATTGATCTAAGTCGTTGGAAAAAAATAAATGAGATTCAAAGTTCATCTGATGGAAATGTAAATATTGGCATTGTAGGAAAATACACCTCTTTGATTGATGCTTATAAATCTTTGATTGAAGCAATCAATCATGGTGGTTTAGATAATAATGTAAAAGTGACAATTAAATGGGTGAACTCTGAATCTTTAGAAGGTTATAATTTAAATTTAATAAATATTTTTAAAGATATAAATGGTATAATTGTTCCAGGAGGATTTGGTGAGCGTGGTTCTGAAGGTAAAATAAATGCCATTAAATATGCTAGATTAAATAATATACCATTTTTCGGCATTTGTTTTGGTATGCAAATGGCTGTAATTGAATTTGCAAGAAACGTTCTTAATATGAAAGATGCTTCTTCATCCGAGTTTGGGATTACAAAATTGCCGCTAGTAGGTCTTTTAACAGAATGGCAAACAAAAACAGGATTAGAAAAAAGAGATAAAGAATCTGATCTTGGTGGTACTATGAGACTTGGGGCTTATGATTGTAAGCTTTTAGAAAATAGTTTTGTAAGTTCAATTTACAAAAAAAAGACTATTTCAGAACGTCATAGGCATAGATATGAGGTAAATAATAAATATATTTCAGATTTTAAAAAATTTGGTCTGATATTTTCAGGAATGTCGCCTGATAACTCTTTACCAGAAATACTTGAAGTTCCAAAACATCCCTGGTTCATTGGTGTTCAATTTCATCCAGAACTAAAATCTAAACCTTTTGATCCACACCCACTTTTTTCTTCATTTATTAATGCAAGTTTAAAGCAGTCAAGATTATTATAATGTTAAATATTTTGGTATTGTATTAAATGACACAAAACATTGTTGAAATATTAAATTTTAAAGTTTCTAATAAATTTCCTTTGTTTTTAATTGCTGGCCCTTGTTCTATTGAAAGCAAAGAACACGCGATTAATCATGCAGGTATGATTAGAGATATATGTAAAAAATTAAATATAAATTTTGTTTATAAATCATCTTTTGATAAAGCAAACAGATCTAGTACAAAGTCTTTTAGGGGGGTCGGCCTTGAAAAGGGTTTAAGTATTTTATTTGATGTAAAAAAAAGTTTTAATTTACCAATATTAACTGATGTTCATGAAACACATCAATGTAAAGAAATTGAAGAAATTGTAGATATTATTCAAATACCTGCTTTTTTATGTCGGCAAACTGATTTATTAACTGCTGCTGCTAATACTAAAAAGGTAATAAATGTAAAAAAAGGTCAATTTTTAGCCCCTTGGGATATGAAAAATGTATTAGACAAGATTTTAAATAATGGAAATGATCAAATTTTACTCACCGAAAGAGGTACGTCTTTTGGTTACAATACCTTGGTTTCTGATATGCGCGCACTTCCACAAATGTCTAGTTTTGGATATCCCATTATTTTTGATGCAACCCACTCTGTTCAGCAACCTGGTGGATTAGGTCTTACATCTGGAGGTCAAAGAGAGTATGTTCCAACATTATCAAGAGCTGCTGTTTCAGTTGGAATTTCAGGTCTGTTTATTGAAGTTCATGAAAATCCTGATAAAGCTCCAAGTGATGGCCCAAATATGTTAAAAATGTCTGAACTTGAACCTTTACTAGCTAAGTTGATTGAAATAGATAAAATTATAAAAACGTAGTATATTATCCTAAATTGGAGTTATTATGGTATATATTGAAGATGTTCGAGCTAGACAAATATTAGATAGTAGAGGTAATCCAACTTTGGAAGTGGATGTAAGATTATCTGATGGAAGTGTTGGTAGAGCAGCTGTCCCATCAGGAGCTTCTACAGGAAAATATGAAGCTTATGAGCTAAGAGATAAAAAAAGAAATTTATACAACGGTTTTGGTGTAAGTAAAGCAGTTGAAAATGTGAATGTTGAAATATTCAATACTTTTTCTGGAAGAAATCCACTAGATCAAAAAAGTATAGATTATGATTTAATTGAGCTTGATAATACAAAAAATAAAAGTCGTTTAGGGGCTAATGCTATTTTAGGTTTTTCGATGGCTGTTGCAAGAGCTTCTGCTAATTTTAGAAGTTTACCTCTTTGGCATTATATAGGTGGTATTAGAGCTAATACTTTACCTGTACCAATGATGAATATAATTAATGGTGGTGCTCATGCTAATAATGGTTTGGATTTTCAAGAATGTATGATAATGCCTATTGGGTTTTCAACATTTTCTGAAGCGCTTAGAGCTGGAGTGGAAATATTCCAAAGCTTAAAAAATATATTGTCAGAAAATTCTCTTTCAACAGCAGTGGGTGATGAAGGTGGATTTGCCCCTAATATAAGTAATCTTGAAGAGGCACTTTCGTATATTTCCATAGCTATAGAAAAAAGTGGATATAAATTAGGAGAAGAAATTTTTATTTCTATTGATGCTGCAGCAAGTGAATTATATAAGAACGGTTTTTATCATTTAAGTGGTGAAAATAAAAAATTAAATACTGATAAACTTTTTAAATATTGGCAAGGTATCTGTAAAAAATTTCCAATTGTTTCAATTGAAGATCCCTTTGATGAAAATGACTGGGATGGGTTTAAAGAGCTTACTAAGTTTTTAGGTAATAAATTACAAGTTGTTGGAGATGATTTATTTGTTACAAATAAAAAACGACTTTCTAGAGGTATTAAAGAAAAATCAGGAAATGCTATTTTAATAAAATTAAATCAAATTGGAACGGTTTCAGAAACTTTAGAAACTATCGAACTTGCCAAAAATTATAATTTTGGGGTTATAATTTCTCATAGATCAGGCGAAACAGAGGATGTTTTTATAAGTGATCTTTCAGTGGCACTTAATGCAGGTCAGATTAAAACAGGTTCATTGTCTAGAAGTGACAGAACAGCTAAGTATAATCAACTTCTTAGAATTGAAGAGACACTTGGAGATAATGCTCATTATTATGGAAAAGATTTCTTTAATTCGAATACTTAAGGATTATATATGAATAATTATTTAATAAGAAAAAAATTTGTTTCAAATTCTCTAACTATTTTAACTTTTATTGTTTTTGTTTTTTTAATTTCTCATATTTTTTTTGGTGAAAGATCTGTTTGGAAAATTTTTTGGCTTAATTCACAAATAGCTGTAGCAAAACAAGAGTATAATAAACTTATAAACAATAAAAAAAATATTATGACTGAGATTAATCTTTTAAGAGATAATAATTTAGACTCAGATTATATTACTGAAATTTCATATGATCTTTTAGGATTGATAAAATCTGATCAAATAGTCATTGATATTAAATAATAGATTAAATTAGTATTAGAAATAAATTTAATTCTTTGTTAAAAGTAAATTTGAATCCACTTTAAATTCATAGGAATAAAATGAATAAAAATATGGCTAAGAAAATATCAATTGAACCAAAAATGAACTATGATTTAAATTTATTACAAGACATGTATAAAAAAATGCTTCTTATTAGAAGATTTGAAGAAAAAGCTGGTCAGTTGTATGGGATGGGACAAATTGGAGGATTCTGTCATTTATATATTGGGCAGGAAGCTGTGGTAGTTGGTATCCAATCGGCTCAAATTGATGGTGATAGTATTGTCACATCTTATAGAGATCATGGTCATATGTTAGCATGTGACATGGACCCTAAAGGAGTCATGGCAGAGCTTACGGGCAGAAAAGACGGCTATTCAAAAGGCAAGGGTGGTTCCATGCATATGTTTAGTCGTGAAAAGGGTTTTTTTGGTGGTCACGGTATTGTAGCCGCTCAAGTCCCAATAGGAGCCGGTTTAGCTTTTTCTCATAAATATAATGGAAATAAAAATGTTTCGATTACCTATTTTGGAGATGGCGCAGCAAATCAAGGTCAAGTTTATGAGTCTTACAATATTGCCTCTCTTTGGAAGCTCCCAGTAGTTTTTGTAATTGAAAATAATAAGTATGGTATGGGAACGTCTGTAAATAGATCTTCAGCAGGGGAGAATTTATCTAATAGAGGTAAACCTTATGGTATTAAGTCTGAGATAGTTGATGGAATGGATATTCTAGCAGTCAGAGATGCTGCTATAAGAGCGATTGATTATTGTAGATCAGGAAAGGGGCCATATATCTTAGAAATGAAAACATATAGATATAGAGGACATTCAATGTCTGACCCTGCTAAATATAGGACTAGAGACGAAGTTGATAAAATAAGAAAAACATCTGATCCGATAGAAAATATAAAATTACTATTAAATAAGATGGGTGTTGAAGATAAAACTCTTAAGGATATTGATAGAGATATTAAATCAGTTATTGCAGAAGCAGCCAAATTTGCTCAAGATTCACCCGAGCCATCTGAAGATGAATTATTTACTGATATAACTATTAATTAATGGTGTTTTAATGACAATTGAAATATTGATGCCAGCCCTTAGCCCCACTATGGAAGAGGGTACCTTATCAAAATGGCTTGTAAATGAAGGAGATTCTATTTCATCTGGAGATCTAATTGCTGAAATAGAAACTGATAAAGCTACCATGGAAGTTGAAGCAGTTGATGATGGCAAAATTGGACAATTATTAGTTCCTGAAGGCACTGAAGGAGTGAAAGTCAATACTCCTATTGCTTTGTTAGTAGATACAAATGAATCACCTCACGCTTCAATAAAAAATATTGCTGATAAACCGTACTTAGAAAAAGAAAAGATCCAATCCAAACCTACAAATGACAAAACAATCTCAATTGAAGCTAATTCTAGTTTAATCACAGTAAGGGAAGCATTAAGAAATGCTATGGCTGAAGAAATGAGAGCTGACAAAAATGTGTTTATAATGGGAGAAGAAGTTGCTGAATACCAAGGTGCATATAAAGTAACTCAGGGTTTACTAGATGAATTTGGAGATAAACGAGTATATGACACTCCAATAACAGAACATGGTTTCGCCGGGATAGGTATAGGTGCTGCTTTTGGAAATTTAAAGCCTATTGTTGAATTTATGACTTTTAATTTTGCTATGCAAGCAATGGATCAAATAATAAATTCAGCAGCTAAAACACTTTATATGTCTGGTGGTCAAATGGGTTGTCCAATAGTTTTTAGAGGTCCTAATGGAGCAGCATCAAGAGTTGCAGCTCAACATAGTCAATGTTATGCAAGTTGGTACGCACATTGTCCTGGTTTAAAAGTTGTTTCTCCCTGGTCCAGTAAAGATGCTAAAGGCCTTCTTAAGTCTGCAATTAGGGATCCTGATCCGGTAATTTTTCTAGAAAATGAAGTAATGTATGGACAAAGTTTTAGCTGTCCAGATGATGACAATTTTACTTTACCTATTGGTAAGGCAAATATTGAAAAAGAAGGAAATGATGTAACAATAATTGCATTTTCCATAATGGTTGGAAAATCCTTAGAAGCTGCAGAAATTCTTAAAGATAAAAACATAAACGCAGAAGTTATTAATCTTAGAACATTACGTCCATTAGATATTGATACTATAATTGAATCAGTCAAAAAAACAAATAGGGTTGTTACTTGTGAAGAAGGTTTTCCTTTTTCTGGAATTGGTGCAGAAATTTCAGCTATAATTTCCGAAAAAGCTTTTGATTGGCTCGATGCTCCTGTTGTGAGAGTAACAGGGAAAGATGTTCCAATGCCTTATGCTGCTAATTTAGAAAAATTGGCTTTACCACAAGTTGTTGATATCGTAAGTGCATCTGCACAAGTATGCAATGAAGATTAGGAATATTCAATGAGTGTAAATATCTTAATGCCAGCTCTTAGCCCTACAATGGAAGAAGGAACATTATCAAAATGGTTGGTTAAAGAGGGTGATAAAGTCGAGTCAGGTGATTTAATTGCTGAAATTGAAACAGATAAAGCAACAATGGAAGTTGAGGCAATCGAAGATGGTATTATTGGTAAGATTCTAGTTTCAGAAGGTCAAGAATCTATTAGAGTTAATTCTCCTATAGCCGTCCTTTTATCTGAAGGCGAAAATCTTTCTGAGAACGCAATCTCCTCAGATTCTAATAAAGAAATAAAACAAGAAGTACAAAATGAAGTGCAAAAAGATATAAAAAACGTTGTGCAGATTAACGATATCAAAAATAACGATGAAATATCAAAATCAATTCCCACTAATATAACTAAATCATATTTTAAAAGTCATAAACTAGAAAGAATTTTTGCTTCTCCTTTAGCAAAAAGAATTGCTAAACAAAGAGATATACCATTAAGTTCAATTAAAGGATCAGGACCTAATGGTAGAATTCTTAAAATTGACGTAGATAATTTTGATATCAAAAAAATTGAATATCCAAGCCTAAACAATCAAGAAAGTAATAATTTTGAAATAGTAAAAAATAGTGCGATGAGAAAAACTATTGCTGAAAGATTAGTTAAATCTAAAAATGAAGCTCCTCATTTTTATCTATCTTTAGATTGTAATATAGATGAACTTTTAAAAGTAAGAAAAACCCTAAACTCTAAATCTAATGATGAATACAAAATATCTGTAAATGATGTGATTATTAAAGCTTCAAGCGCAACTCTTTTAAAGGTGCCTAAAGCCAATGCTAGTTGGGAAAATGAAAATACTAAATATTTCAGTAACACTGACATATCTGTAGCTGTGGCTATTGAGGGCGGATTGATAACACCTATTGTTAAAAATGTTCAGTCAAAAAGCTTGTTAGAAATTTCAAATGATATGAAAAATTTAGTTTCCAAGGCTAAAGATGGAAAATTACAGCCTAATGAGTATGTTGGCGGATCTTTTTCAATTTCTAATCTCGGAATGTACGGTATTAAAGAATTTTCAGCAGTAATTAATCCACCACAAGGTTGCATACTCGCTGTCGGGTCAGGTGAAAAAAGACCCGTAGTAATTAACAATGAAATTTCAATCGCAACTATTATGACTGTTACTTTATCTTGTGATCATAGAGTTGTTGATGGCGCCGTTGGTGCAGAATTTTTATCAGAATTTAAAAATTTAATTGAAAATCCCTCATTATTGCTATTGTAGGAAATGATATGAAAGATATTGATTATGATCTTATTGTTATTGGTGGTGGCCCCGGCGGATATGTGGCTGCGATAAGAGCGTCTCAACTAGGTATGTCAGTTGCATTAGTTGAGGATAAACATTTAGGTGGGATTTGTTTAAACTGGGGTTGTATTCCTACTAAGGCGTTATTAAGAGCTAGTGAAGTTAGACATATGTTAGATAATGTTGATGAATTTGGTTTTACAGTATCTGGTATAAAAATGGATATAAATAATATAACTAAAAGATCTAGAAAAGTTGCATCGCAATTGTCATCTGGTATTGGTCATCTTTTGAAAAAAAATAAAGTACAAGTCTTTGAAGGTTTTGGTAGTTTGGTTAAAGATAGATCAAATATTAAAAAAATAAGAATAAAAACCAAGGATAACAATATGGAAAAAACTGCTAAGAATGTTATCCTTGCTACTGGTGCTAGATCTAAAAATTTATCTTTTGTTTCATCTGATGGGATAAATATTTGGGATTATAAAACCGCAATGACACCTCCAAAGTTACCTTCATCACTTATTATAGTTGGTTCTGGTGCAATTGGAATGGAATTTGCCTCTTTTTATAATGATTTAGGAGTTGATGTAACAATCGTAGAAGCTTTACCCTCAATTTTACCAAATGAAGACACTGATATATCCAAAATTGTAAAGTTAAATTTTGAAAAAAGAGGTATAAGGATTAAAACTAACTCAGTATTAAAATCAGTTACAAGTAAAGAAAATTCTGTTTCAGCTGAAATAATCACTAATGAAAATGTTGAAATAATAAACTCAGAAAAACTTATTTTAGCAATTGGAATAATTGCAAATACTGAAAAACTAGGTTTAAAAGATTTTAATGTAAAAATTGACAAAGGTCATGTCGTAACTAATGAATTTTTAGAAACAGATGAGAAGGGAGTGTTCGCAATAGGTGATATCACTGACGGCCCTTGGTTGGCTCATAAAGCCAGTCATGAAGGTATTTTATGCGTTGAAAAAATTGCAGGTCATCAAAATTTAAAACCAATAGATAAAACATCAATCCCAGGATGTACATACTGCAGACCTCAAGTTGCCTCAATAGGATTGACTGAAACACAAGCAAGGTCTAAAAATCTTAATCTTAAAATTGGTAAATTCCCATTCATTGGTAATGGTAAAGCTATTGCCTTAGGGGACTCTGAAGGTTTAATTAAGACCATTTTTAATAAGGATACTGGCGAGTTAATTGGAGCTCATATGGTTGGTCCAGAGGTCACTGAACTTATACAAGGTTTCTCTATAGCAAAAAAATTAGAAACTACAGAATATGAGCTCATGCACACAATCTTTCCTCATCCGACGCTTTCTGAAGGTATTCATGAGTCAGTTTTGGATGCCTATAATCAAGCAATTCACTACTAAACAGATTGGAAAAAATATTATTTATTATGAATGATTTAAAAAAAATAAGACATCCAGAAAAAATTAATAAACCTGATAATATATCACCAAAAAAACCATATTGGTTAAAAGTTAAAGCTCCTCAAGGTAAGATTTTTGACCAAACAAAAGATTTATTAGATGATCTTAATATTACAACTGTTTGTGAAGAAGCTAGTTGTCCAAACATTGGAAATTGTTGGACAAAAAAACATGCCACAATGATGATTATGGGTGATATTTGTACAAGGGCTTGTTCATTCTGCAATGTTGCAACCGGAAAACCTAACAAACTTGATTTATCGGAACCAATAAGAGTCGCTAAATCAGTGGCAAGATTGAACTTAAGCCATGTTGTTGTAACATCTGTCGATAGAGATGATTTATATGACGGTGGTGCAGATCATTTTGTTGCGACCATCGCAGATATAAGAAAATATTCTCCAAACACATCAATTGAAATCCTAACGCCTGATTTTTTAAAGAAAAATGGTGCTTTGGAAAAGGTTATAAATGCAAAACCAGATGTTTTTAATCATAATCTTGAAACTGTCCCAAGATTATACCCATCTGTTCGTCCTGGAGCTAGATATTTTCATTCATTAAGTTTATTAGCTAAAGTGAAAGAAGTTAATCCAAATATTTTTACTAAATCTGGAATAATGGTTGGCTTAGGTGAAAGTCAAAACGAAATATATCAAGTTATGGATGATATGAGGTCGGCAGATATTGATTTTTTAACTATTGGTCAATATTTACAGCCTACCATTAAACATCACAAAGTAGAGAAATTTGTACATCCTAATGAGTTTGATAAATATAAGAAAGTTGCTTTGTCTAAAGGCTTTTTATTAGTTTCATCTTCTCCTTTTACAAGAAGTAGTTTTCATGCAAGCGAAGATTTTGAAAAATTAAAAAAAATTAGAATAAATCAATTAAATAATTAGAAAAGTAACCTTTAATGAAGCATGAAGAGCGGAGAATAATAAAACATACTCCAAATAATTTATATAATCTTGTCGCAGATGTTAAAAAATATCCAGAATTTTTGCCATGGTGTTTAGGTGCAAGAGTTAAAAATACTTCTTTAAAATCTTTTGAAGCAGATTTAATAATAGGGTTTAAAATTTATAAAGAAGTTTACTCTTCAAAAATTACTCTAGATAAAAAAAAGAAAAAAATAATTGTTGATTATAAAGATGGTCCTTTTGAATATCTTCAAAACTACTGGTTATTTAAAGAAAATCCAGATGGCTGTGAGATAGAGTTTATGGTTGACTTTAAATTCAAATCTATTTTTTTACAAACTTTGATGGAAACTTTGTTCAATGAAGCTGTAAAAAGAATGGTAAAAGCTTTTGAGAACAGGGCTAATGAATTATATAATTGAAAGTCAGATTTCTAAAATAACCTTATTAGCTAATTTAAGAGACTCATATGTAGTTTTTTGTCTAATTTCAAGTCTATCTCCATTAAATTGATATTTGTTTGTAATAATTTTTTCTTTTGTTCCAATTCCAATCCAAACAAGTCCAACTGGTTTATCAACACTTCCTCCAGTGGGGCCGGCAATTCCGGTAACTGCAATGGATAAGTGTGATTTTAATATTTTTAATGAGTTTTTAGCCATATAAAATGCTACTATTTCACTAACAGCCCCATTTTTTGTAATTAAAACTTTTGGGATATTAAGTAATTTACTTTTCATATCGTTAGAATAAACAATTACCGAAGATTTAAATATTTGACTTGAGCCATTAATATGAACAATTGCAGATGATATCATTCCACCTGTGCAGCTTTCCGCTGTTGTTATTGTTAAATTTTTATTAATACAATTAAAATATAGCTTTTCTGTTTCTTGATTGATTTTTTTCCACATTTTTAATTCCATAATGTTTTTATGTATATAGTTTGATTTAAACTAGTTAAAATTGCTGATTGAGTTACTAATGCGAATAATCCTGCAACTAAATCATCTGCCATAATGCCAATACCATTTGGCAAATTTTCAAATCTTTTTATTGGACCAATTTTTGTGATATCAAAAAATCTGAATAATATAAATGATAATAATAAAGACAAAAACATGTAAGTTGATTTTTCCGATTGTATACATCCTAACAATGCAATAAATTGTCCAGAAATTTCATCAACTACAACTTCTTTAGGGTCTTTTACATTATGTAATTTTAAGTGAGCTTCACAAAGAAAAAAACTTATAATAATAAAAATAATTAAAAATATTAAATAAAATTTAATATTTAAATTTAATATTAAAAAAGAACCTACTATAACAGCAATTAGGGAACCCATTGTTCCTGGAGCATATTTTGAACGTCCAATTGGATATGCCTCGGCAAACCTTGAAAGATACAATAAAAATTTTTGATTAATACTCATTAAAAATCAGTATTTTTAATTTGTATAGCAGTTGAAACCATAGCTGCTATTCCTTCTTTCCTACCAATGAAACCGATGCTTTCAGATGTTTTACCTTTAATGCTAATTTTTTGCTCATTAATATTTAGTATGTTTGCAATATTTTTTTTCATTTCTTTTGAATAATCTATTATTTTTGGTTTTTCACAAATAATTGTAGCATCAATATTATTAATTATCCCTTTTTCACTCTGAAGTAATTTTGACGCATGTTTTAAAAATATAGAGCTGTCCGCGTTCTTCCATTTATCATCAGTAGGTGGAAAAATACTTCCTATATCACCTTTATTTATTACACCTAAAATGCTATCAGTAATTGCGTGAAGTAATACATCAGCATCAGAGTGACCAATTAATTTTTTTGAAGCTTTAATTTTAATACCTCCAAGTATAATAAAGTTGTTTTCTGATATTCTACTATTATCAAATCGATGAATGTCAAAACCATTGCCTATTTTTGTTATGTAATTATTAAAATTTTTAGTCAAATGAGGCTCCAATAAATTAAGATCCTTTTCATAAGTTATTTTCAATGATAGTGGGTCGCCTTCGATAGCAATAACTTGCATTGAATTATGCAAAAAAAGAGAGGTTTCGTCTTCAAATATTTTATTAGTATTTTTAATAGTATTTTTAAGTATTTTGTAATTACTCAACTGTGGTGTTTGAACTAAAACTTTGTCATTTTTTGATATTGAAGATTTAAGCGTATTCTTTGATATCTTCCTAACAGAGTCACTGATTTTTAATACAGGAGCTACACAAAAAATTTCTTGTTTGCTGTATGAGACTAATTTTTCTATTACTTCAGAAGAAATAATTGGACGTGCTACGTCATGTATCAATACGTATTTAGGATTTATATGTTCGATTGATTTAAGTGCATTGTAAGTACTTTTATGCCTTTTATCATCTCCTAATACTGGAGTAAGTAAATCATATTTATTACAAATTTCAGAAACTTCTATAAAATCTTTATCATTAGTTACAATCTGGATTGGAATATTTTTAAAAATTTTACTAAAATTAATTATACTAATCTCTAAAATTGTTAGATTGTTAAACTTTATCATTTGTTTGCTAATTTTTCTGTTTATTCTTGTACCTATACCTCCTGCTAGTAAAATTAACACTAGGTTGACATTATTCATATTTGTCTCCAAATCGCTTAAAATATAGGCAATTATTATAAAAATTTCTACAAACTTAAATTTTTTGTATAATTTATAATCAATTTTGGTTTTAATTACAAATAATTTTGTGTATTGCTATGAAAAATAATATTTTAAATGAATTAAGAACTCCAGTTTTTTTAGTTAATAAATATAATGAAATTAAATATATTAATGAAATCGGTGAAGAATTCTTTGGAGTAAGCTCATATATATTAATTGGGAAAAAAATTAACGATATTATCCCAAAAGACTCACCTATATTAACTTTGATTGAAAGAGTTAGAAATAGCAAATCTGGTATTACTGAAGAAAGTTTAGATTTTAGTAATTTAAATTTTCCAAATAGAAAAGTAAGAGTTCATGTTGTACCTTTATCATTTGATAACAATAAAATAATCATACAAATAAGTCAGTTGGCTCTGTCAGAAATGTTTCAATCACAAAGAATAAACAGTAAAATTTCTAAATCTTTTTCATCAATGATAGACATGTTAATGCATGAATTAAAAAATCCTTTAGCTGGAATTAAAGGCGCCTCACAATTGATTGAAACTGACATAAAAGATAATTCTAATTTATTAGAATTGACAAATCTTATTTCAATTGAATGTGATCGCGTCGAAGATTTATTAAATAGAATGGAACAAATTTCAAATAACAATATTAAATTAGATTATGAAAATCTAAATATACACGAGATATTAAATCATTGTAAACGTGTAGCTGAGAATAGTTTTGGGAGCGAAATAAAATTTATAAATGAATTTGATCCGTCTCTTCCTAGATTGTTTGCAAATAAAAATCTTTTAATTCAAATCGTAATAAACTTGTTAAAAAATGCTACTGAAGCAAGCCAAGGTAAAGGTAAAATTAAAATTAAAACTAGTTTTAATTCAAATAAAATAACGTCTTTTGGCAATGATGACATTCCTACACCTTTACCTCTTCAAATAGAAATAATTGACTTTGGCACTGGTATTCCTAGTAACTTATTGTCTAGTATATTTGATCCATTTGTTTCTTCAAAAAAAGAAGGAAAAGGTCTTGGATTATCAATAGTTGCTAGTGGTTTAGAAGATATGGGTGCAGTAATAGATGTTACATCAAATGCTGGACTAACAAATTTTTGTATGAATTTTCCTCTAAAGAGAACTTAAATAGAAGGAGTTTTTATAAATGGAAGCTAAAAATGTTAAAAATATAATTGTTGTAGATGATGATAGAAGTATTCGAGTTGTAATTTCTACAGCTTTAACTAGAGCTGGGTATAATGTAAAATCTAGTGGCACTGCAGCAGGTATGTGGAGAATAGTTGAATCTGATTTTGCAGATGTTCTAATTACAGATGTTGGTTTGCCAGATGGGGATGCTTTAGATATTTTGCCAAAATTACAAAAAAATAATCCTAATTTAAAAATAATAGTGATGTCTGCTAGAACAACATTGTTGACAGCGGTAAGGGCAGAAAAAAAAGGAGCCTTTGAATATTTACCAAAACCATTTGATTTAGACGAACTTTTAAATTTAGTTTCAAATACATTTTCACAACCTAAATTAAATAAAAATGAAATGATTAGCGATCTCCCTAAAAATATATATGATTCCGGTCCCGTTGTTGGAAAGTCAACTGCAATGCAGGAAATTTATAAAATAATTTCTAGAATAGTAAATACAAATTTTTCTATTTTAATATCTGGCGATAGTGGTACAGGTAAGAAACTTATAGCAAAATCCATTCATGATCTAAGCTCTAAAACAGATAAATTTTTTATAGATTTAGATTCAAAATTTTTTGATAATTATTCATATGATGATTTAATTCAAAGTATTAATCGCTATAGTTCGTGTGATATAAAGGATTTAAATGATTTAAGTGGGAGTTCTATTTATGTAAAAGATATAAATGAATTATCTGAGGTACAGCAAAAAAATTTTTTAAATTTTATAGAAAACGGTTTATCTCAATTATTTCCTGAAAATTCTAATTTAAAAAAGTCTCGAATTTTTGTTTCAACAAAAAAAAATATTGTTAATGATGTAGAAAAAGGATTATTTAGAGAGGATTTATATTATAGATTAAATGTTGTTCCTATAAAATTACCCTCATTGAAAGACCGCTTTGAAGACATACCAGATTTGTGTTCAGCTTTTTTGAATGCCAATTATAAAAAAACATCTGTTAATAGAAATATTTCATATGAAGGCATGAATTTACTCAAAGATCACTCATGGCCTGGAAATATAAGAGAGTTAAAAAACGTTATTGAAAGACTTTGTTTATTATCATCAACAGATGACGTATCTCTAAATCTTATTAAAGAAGTATTATCAGAAGACAGATTTGATGAAGAAAATAAATATGAAGAAAATCTAGAATTATATTTCAGAAATTATCTTAAAAAATATTTTAAAGATTTTAACGAAAATTTATCAATAAATAATTTACACAATACTTTTATATCTAAAATTGAAAAACCTCTTATCGAAACAACCCTAAACTTGTTTAGAGGAAATCAAATTAAAGCTTCTAAATGTTTAGGTTTCAATAGAAACACTCTAAGATCAAAAATTAATTTATATGGTATTGAAGTTATAAAAAGAAGAAAGGCTTAAATTTATGTATTTAAATAATAATATAAGTTATAATACGCTTTGTATTATTAGGTTAAAAGATGAAACAATTTTTTTTAAATATATTTCAACAAAAATTATTTTTTTTACCATTCTTAATAACTTTAATATTTTTTTTATTTATTTATAACTCTCTTTATCAGTTTAAACTTATTAATGATAACAAAAATTTATTTATTTTAATTTTAGTTATATCTTTTTTTATAACACTAAGTTTATCTAATATTTTTATTAAAAATTTTTTAGATATTTTTAATAACTTAAAATTAAAAAGAGCAGGACAGGAGCTTCAAAAAAAAATACTTGTTATTTTTTCTGCTATAACATTAATTCCTACTTTATTAATAGCTTTTTTCTCAATTTTTATTTTTGATACCGCGTTAAGTGGATGGTTTAATAAAAAAATCTCAACTGCTATTTCCCAATCTGTTGAGGTTGCTAATCAATATTTAAATGAACATCAAAGTGCAATTAGAGGAGAAATTTTAGAACTTGTTAATTTGATAAACACGAATTCTAATTTTTTATCATCTGACAAAAATAAATTTAATAATTTTCTGAATAAATATACTAGACAGCATAATTTATCTGAGGCTGTTATTATTGATTCTATAGGTAATGTTTTAGCGTTTTCTGAGTTTGTTTTTGAATATACTTATACAGAAATACCACAAAATTATTATTCCGTAGCAAATGATGACAAAATTTTTATTGTCAAAGAAGTTGATTCCAACAAAATTAGTGCATTTATTAAGCTATCTCAATTTATAGATGCTTATTTGCTGATTACAAGGTTTGTAGATCAAAAAGTTTTAAATGCAATAGAAAGCACATCAATTGCAGCTTCAGATTATCAATCAATTGAGTTAAAACAATTTGATATAAAAATTTCTTTTATTGTAATTTTTATTTTGATTACAGTCATTTTATTATTTACTTCATTGATAATTGGGCTCAATATTGCTAACAGATTACTTGAGCCCATTAGTTCACTTATTACAGGAGCTGAAGAAGTGGGTGGTGGTAATTTAGATTATAAAATTTCTAATAATGTGCTTTCTAAAATAAATGTTAATGAAATTAAGAGGTTAGTTCAAGCATTCAACCTAATGATTTCAGATTTAAAATCAAATAGAGTTGATTTGGAGCATGCAAATGATCAACTAGACAAAAGAAGAAAATTTTCTGAGTCTGTTCTTTCAGGTGTTTATTCTGGCGTAATCGGATTAGATAAAGATTTAAAGATAAATCTTCCAAATGTTACTGCAACAGAGTTATTAAATATTTCGATAAATAAAGATTATGGTAAGTCAATTTTAGAGGTTGTTCCTGAATTTAAAAACTTAATTGAAAATTTTTTAAAATCAGACATGAATGTTGTAGAAGATAGAATACAAATAGTTAGAAATGATAAAATTCTAAATTTAATCACAAGATTAGTTATACAAAAATCAGATAGTATAATTTTAGGTTATGTTTTAACTTTTGATGATGTCACTAGTTTAATTGCTGCTCAAAAGATGGCTGCATGGTCTGACATAGCAAGAAGGATAGCACATGAAATAAAAAATCCTCTTACACCAATAAGGTTAAGTGCAGAACGCTTAAAAAACAAGCTAAACAGTGGCAAAAAAATTGATAAAAAAGTTTTTGAACAATCTTTAAATATGATTACTCGTCAAGTTGATGACATACATCATTTAGTAAATGAATTTTCATCTTTTGCAAGAATGCCTTCTCCAAAATTAAAAGTAGTTAATATTAATAAGGTTGTAACAGATTATATCAAACCATTAATTTCATCATTTAATGACGTAACCATTGAGATTGATAAAATTATTGAAAAAGCTTTTATAATGGCTGATGAAAAACAAATAAGACAAGCATGTAGTAATTTAATAAAAAATTCATACGAAAATATTACATTAAATAAAATATCAGAAGGAAATATCTCAATTTGTTTTGGAATTGAAAATGATTTTGCTTCTATTACAATAAATGACAATGGTACTGGTATTGACAAGTCAATTATATCAAAAATACTTGAACCTTATTATACCACAAAAGTTGGCAATTCAGGCTTGGGATTGGCAATAACAAAAAAAATTATAGATGACCATAATGGAATAATATTAATCAAACCATTAAAAGGCTCCAAAGGAATGTCTGTAACTTTAAAATTTCCTCTTATTTCAAAACTAAAAAAAGAAAAAAATAAATGATAAAAAACAAAATTTCTATTCTTGTTGTAGATGACGAATTAGATATTTGTGAAATGGTCGCTGAAACTCTTAAAGATGAGAATTACAATCCCATTATAGCAACTAATTATGACATGGCTATTGATATTCTGAAAAATGAAAACATAAATCTTTTAATTACTGACATATGGATGAATAATGATGCAAGCGCTGGACTTAATCTTCTGACTTTTAGTCAAAATTATAATCCTTTAATCCCTGTAATAATGATGTCTGGTCACGGTAATATTGAAACAGCAATGAAAGCAGCAAAAAATGGAGCATTCGATTTTATTGAAAAGCCATTTAAAGCTGAACGCTTGATATTATTAATAGAGAAAGCGTTAATAGATAGAAATTTAAAATTAAAAGTACTTGATTTTGAATTAAAAGAAAATGAACGGACGGCTTTAATTGGAAATTCAGCTACTTTTAAAAATATAAAACAAAATTTAAATAAAATTGCTCCAACTAATAGTAGGGTCTTAATTACTGGTCCATCTGGATCAGGAAAAGAATTGATTGCAAGATGGATTCATAAGAATTCAAAAAGGTCGTCATTTCCTTTTATTATTGCTTCATGTGCTACTTTGTCTCCAGAAAGAGTGGAGCAGGTTTTATTTGGCTGGAATGATACAATAACAGACGGAGATAATAATCAATCAAATTTAGGTCTTTTTGAGCAAGCTAATAATGGTACACTTTTTTTTGATGAAATATGTGATTTGCCTCTTCAAACTCAAGGAAAATTAGTTCAAGCAATTCAAGATCAAAGTTTTTACAAAATTGGATCAAATAAAAAAATTAATGTAGATGTTAGAATCATTTCAGCCAGTAATAATAATTTACCTGAATATATTAAAAAAGGCGTACTAAGAGAGGATTTGTTTTATAGACTTTCAGTCGCTCCAATTGAAGTGCCTCCATTAAATAAAAGGGGGGAAGACATAGAGGATCTTATTTTTCATTTTTTAAATTTGTTAGCAAAAGATTTTGGAAATAACACACTCAATCTTTCTTCTGAAACTTTACTTTTATTAAAAAGTTATGATTGGCCCGGTAATGTAAGGCAGCTAAAAAATATTTTAGAATGGTTAAATATAATGTATGGTAAGCAAAAGGATTTTATTATTTCCCCTTCACATTTATCTCCTGAAATTTTAGGTTATAATAATAAAGAAGAAGATATTCAAATTTCAAATCAATTAAGTTTATCTCTTAAAGAAGCTAGAAAAATTTTTGAGAAAAATTATTTAAAAGAACATTTAAAAAGATTTAAGGGAAATATCGCAAAAACATCTACATTTATTGGAATGGATAGATCAGCTTTACATAGAAAATTAAAAGAATTAGATATAGATATTAATAATTTTAATTGAATTAAATTTATTTGGAAGTTTTATGAAACAAAAAGTTATAATTTGTGGTGCTGGAAGAGTTGGCACTTCTATTACTGAGCATTTATCTAATGAAGGATTTGATATTACTGTAATTGATTCGAACTCTGAGGCTATTCAGCGTATAACAGAGTTATATGATGTTCAAGGAGTATTAGGTTTAGCATCTTATCCAAATGTACTAGAAGATGCTGGCATTGTTGATACAGACCTTATTATAGCTGTAACTCAATCTGACGAGATTAACATTGCAGCCTGTCATGTAGCAAAATCAATTTTTGGTACTCCTACAATGATAATACGAATAAGATCAAAAGAATATCTTGATCCTAAATATTCAAATTATTTATTAAAAGATGTAGGTGTTAACAGAATAATATCGCCAGAAGATGAGGTTGCAAATGCTATTGTTAATCAATGGAGAACCCCTGGGGCTTTTGATGTAGCTGAGTTTGCTAGATCACTTGTTACTATGTTGGGCGTATCTTGTAAGGTAGATTGTCCAATACTTGACACACCATTAAGAAATTTAATTGACTTATTTCCAGATCTAAGTGTTACAGTAATGGCAATAATTAGAGGGCCAAAATTAATTGTCCCAAGAGGTGGAGATGATACAATTTTGGCTGGAGACAGAGTTTACTTGGCTTGTCCTACTAATCAAATTAATAGAACTTTAAATGCATTTGGTCATATTGAAACAACTGCAGAGAAAGTTACTATTTCAGGAGCTGGTGCCATTGGAATTAGGGTGGCAGAAGAAATACACAAATTATCTCCTGAAACCAATCTCACAATTCTAGAAATCAACAAAGATAAGGCAAGACATGCTGCGGAAATGCTAGAATATGCAACAATAATTTCTGGAGATTCTTTGGATCCAGAAATAATATTAGAAGCAAGATTAGGTCAGGGTGAAACTTACATTGCGGCAACTAACAATGACGAAGTTAATATTCTTTCGTCACTATTATCTAAAAGATCTGGAGCATCACATACTGTAGCTCTGATAAATTTACCTGTATTTATACCTCTTTTTAATTCATTGGACCTAGAGGGTGTTGTAAGCCCGCCAAATTTAACTGCGTCTTCAATTTTACAAGAAGTTAGAAGTGGTCAAATAGAACATGTCCATTCTATAATTGAAGAATTTGGTGAAGTTATTTCCTTTGAGGCTCTAAAATCATCATCTATAATTGGGAAGCCTCTTAAAGATATCAAATTACCGAATGATGTATCTTTAGGAGCAATTGTAAAAGATGATGAAAGCATAGTGTCGCCTAGAGGTGATACAATTATTAATGCAGGAGACATGGTGGTTATGTTCGTTCCAGTAAAATCAATGAAAAAAGTAGAAGAACTACTTTCAGTTAATTTGGATTTTTTTTAATGGCAAATATATCTTATGTAAATGGCTTATATTGCAATATTCAAGACGCTAAAATCAGCATAAATGATAGGGGGTATCATTTTGGTGATGCTGTTTACGAAGTAATATTATATAATAACGGCATCTTTTATGATTATGAAGGGCATATAAAAAGGTTATTTAATTCATTAAAATTGATAAATATTAAATTTCATTTATCAGAACAACAACTTAAAATAATTATTAAAAATCTGTTTAAATTAAATAGAGTAAATTTTGGTAGTATCTATATTCAGGTTTCAAGGGGTGTGGCTGATAGAAATCATAGTTATTTTGGTCTTTATTCCAAACCTGTTTTAACAATGATTGTTTCAAAGAAAAAAAATAATATTTCTGACGATATAAAAGGTGTAAAAGCAATTACTATGGCAGATAATAGATGGTCTAGGCCAGATATTAAGACAACTCAATTATTACCAAATGTTTTAGCTAAAACCTTTGCTAATGAAAAAAATGCTTATGAGGGAATTTTTATTGATCATGAAGGTTATGTAACTGAAGGATCTAGTTCTAATATTTGGATTATTAATAATAATAATGAAATCTTAACTCGTGAAATTGATGGAAAAATTTTATCTGGAATTACTAGAAAGACTATTGCTGATTTTGCTAAAAAAAATAATTTTAAACTATTAGAAAAAAAATTCACAAAAGACGAATTATTGGAATCCAAAGAAGTTTTTTTAACTAGCGCCTCTTCATTTCTAACTCCAATTATCCAAATTGATAACTTCAAAATCAATAACGGTATTGTTGGTAAAACTTCAATTGAATTAAGAAATTTATATTTCAAAACTTTTTTAAATTAGTAATATTATATGGTTAAATACAATACATTTTTAATTCTTCCTATTTTTAAAAATAACAAATTTTCTCAAAATGATATTTTTAATCAAAAGAATTTTATTTCTCGTTCTTCTGAAACAAGAAGTCTTGTACAAGCATTAGATGCATCAATTGTGTTTGAAAAAATAATTAATATCAGTATTCCAAAATCGTCATTATTAATAAATAATACAGTTGCCAATGAAATTAAAAGAAATTTTGATCTAAGCCTCGTTGATTTGGTGATTTTTGATTGTTCTTTATCTCCCATCCAACAAAGAAATTTAGAAAGAATTCTTCAAAAAAAAATCATTGATAGGACACAACTTATTATTGAAATTTTTGGTTTGAGAGCCAAAACCAAAGAAGGTAAATTACAAGTCGAATTAGCTAATTTAAGTTTTGAAAAAACTAGATTAGTAAGATCTTGGACTCATCTTGAAAGACAAAGAGGTGGGTTAAGTAAAGTAGGTGGACCTGGTGAAAGTCAGATAGAATTAGATAAAAGAATGATTAGTTCAAAAATTAAACAAATGAAAAAATCACTTGTAAAAGTTGAACTAACAAGAAACGTACAAAGAAAACTTAGAAAAAACGTTTCTTCTTTAATTTTTTCTTTGGTTGGTTATACCAACAGTGGTAAGTCAACAATTTTTAATAATCTTACATCTTCCAATATATTAGTTAAAGATATGGTATTTGCGACGTTAGATACAAAAATGGGTTCTATAAAAATGTCTGACAATAAAAAAGTTATAATTTCAGACACTGTAGGTTTTATATCAGCATTACCTACCGAGTTAATTGATTCATTTAAATCTTCTTTAGAAGAACTCTTTTCTTCTGATTATTTGTTGTTAGTTCATGATTTGTCAAATGCTAATATAGAAAACCAGGCAAAATTAGTATTTGACACACTAATTTCTATTGGTTTTACTGAAGAAGAATTAGAAAAGAAGATAATTAATGTTTTTAATAAATGTGATTTAAATTCTGATTTGAGTAATTTAAAAATCAAGTTCAAGAAAAATTCAGTTAAATCTTCTGCTTTAACATCCGAGGGCATACAAGATTTAAAAAATTATATTGAAATTTTGGCTGACAAAAAATTTACTAAGGTACTTTTTCATGTACCTATTGAATCTTCTGGAATTTATTCATGGTTGTACAAAAATTCACATGTATATAACGAATCCTATTGTGATATAGATTTTGTAGGTAATAAGGTTAAAGCTAAAATATCTCATGATAAATTAAATTCATTTAGATCAAATTTTCCTGAAATTGAATTATATACTATTTAATAAATATGAATGATATTTTAATTCAAAACAATAAATCACGAACACAAATTGTTAATTATTTAATGAATATATTAATTAATGTTAATAAGAATATTATTTTACATTATTATAAAAATTTGAAATCTGAAGACATTAGCACAAAATCATCAAATGAAGATTTTGTGAGTATTGCAGATAAAAAAAGTGAAAAATTTATTTCGGATCAATTAATCGGTTTTTTTGGGGTTAATGTCATATTAGGCGAAGAAGCTGCTTTTTTAGTTAATAATTATGATAAATATTTACAAAATTCACTATTATGGGTTGTTGATCCAATAGATGGAACAAAGAATTATATAAATGGAAAAAAAGAATTTTGCTCTATGATTTCACTGGTTAGTTCTAATGTCCCTATAGCTACATTTATTTATTATCCTTTAAAAAATACATTTGTTTATGCGTTTAAAAAATTTGGTGCTTACATAGTTGATACAAATACTAACATTTCATCTAAACTTTTAATAAAACCTTCTAAGATTCTAAAATTAATTGGTTCTGGTGGTACTAAAGGGATACCTAAAAATTATAGACAATCTATTCTTAATAATTTGAAAACAAATACAGAAAGATTATTTATTGGTAGTGCTGGTATTGAGACTATTATGTTGGCTAAAAATGAAATTCAATTTATTTTTCACGGAAGAGTTACGCCTTGGGACCATTCCCCTATGTACTTGATAACAAAAGAAGCTGGAGGTAGTGTTTATATGGCAATCAATAAAAGTGAATTTGACGTAAAATCTAAAGGATCAATTCTAGCTGCTAGTAATCTTCAAATTTGGAATAAAATTAGAGATTTAATTATTCCATCCGATAATCCATACAGGAAATATAAAAACTAACTATTTTTTACAATATTAAATGGGTTAAAAGCTTGGTCTCCAGCCATAATTTCAATTTTATTAACATTTATATTTTTAGGTCTTGTAGACACCCAATAAATTGTTTCTGCAATATCTTCGGCTTTTATTGATCTTGTATTTTGATAAACCTGAGACGCTTTTTCTTTGTCTCCCTTAAACCTAACAATAGAAAATTCTGTTTCTGCTAAACCTGGTTCTACTGAAGTTACATTAATACCTTTGCCAACTAAATCAGCTCTTAAATTTAAAGAAAATTGACTTACGAAAGCCTTGGTTCCTCCATAAACATTTCCTCCAGGATAAGGATATGAGCCAGCAACTGATCCTAGATTAATTATATGACCTTCTCCGTTTTCAACCATTAATGGTAAAACAGCTCGAGTAGCGTATACTAAGCCTTTTACATTAGTATCAATCATTTGATCCCAGTCATCAAGGTTTGCATTATCAGCGCCTTCTAATCCAAGAGCTAAACCTGCATTATTACATAATACAGATATATTATTAAAATTTGGTGATATATTTTGTATGGCTGATTTAACTGCACGCCTGTCACTTATGTCAAAAGCAAGTGGTAATGATCTCTCACCTAATTCCTTTGCGAGCTCTTCTAAACGATCAGCTCTTCGACCTGTAATTATTGTTTGCCAGCCTTTTTGATTAAATAGCTTTGCGGTTGCTTTGCCAAAGCCTGAAGTTGCACCCGTAATAAGAATAGTTTTAGGTATGTTATTATTCATTAATTCCTCTTTGATTGTTTTTTACTTTATTCCAAAGATTTTTAAAATCATGTTTTTTTAAATTATGCCATTTTAGTTTGTTGTCTTCAATAAAGTTTTCCATTTCATTAAATCTGGTTATGAATTTTTTATTAGCTTTTCTTATAGTTTGCTCTGGATCTAGATTTAAACGTCGTGATAAATTAATAATAGTAAATAATAGATCTCCTAATTCTTCTTCAATCATTTTTTTGTTATTCACCTTTAGTGCATTTTTTAATTCATGAATTTCTTCATCAATTTTATTCAAAACTTGAGTTTCATTTTCCCAATCAAAATTCAATGATGCAGCTTTTTTTTGTATTTTAAGAGATCTTAGTAATGTTGGAATATTTTTTTCAACTTGGTCTAATGTATTTTTTCCAATTATATCTTTGTTTTTTTCTAACTTTTTAATTTTTTCCCATGATTCTTGAGGAAGATCATTTTCTTTGTAATTTTTATCAAATATTTGTGGATGTCTTCTAATTATTTTTTTAGATATCTCATTAGCAACATCATCGAAATTAAAATCTCCTTTATCATCAGCGACTTGTGAAATTAAAATAACTTGTAATAATAAATCTCCTAGCTCTTTTTTTATCTCTTCTATATCATCGCTCTCTATAGCATCTACAAGTTCGTAAGCTTCTTCAATTGAATAGGGAGCCAATGAATTGTAATCTTGTTTTAAGTCCCATGGACAACCATCAATTGGATCTCTTAATATTTGAATTACTTTTCTTATTTTTGAAATAGATTCTAACTTATTTAATTCGCTTAATTTTTCATCAGATAATTTTTTCATTTTTAAATCTTTTCATATTGGTTTTGAGTATTTATTTATATAATTTATAACATTTATATCATCAGGAGTTTATATTGTCTGAAGAAAAAATTGGTTTTTTTGCAAGATTTAGAAGATATTTTCTTGCGGGCATATTAGTGATATCTCCGATTTTAATAACAATTTACGTTACTTGGATCATAATTACTTTTATAGACTCTCAAGTTGCTGGATTATTACCTGATAGTTTGGATTTCACTAAAAAGTTACCACACCAAATTCCTGGAATAGGATTGATTATAAGCATTGTGGTTATCACCTTTATTGGAGCAATAACTCCTGGATTTATTGGCAGAACTTTGCTTAAAGCTGGAGAAAGAGTGCTTGATAAAATGCCTGTTGTTAGAAGTATATACAGTGCAATTAAGCAAATTATGGAAACAGTCATGTCTACTAATTCTGATAGTTTTAGAGAGGTTGTTTTAGTCGAATATCCAAGGAAAAAAATTTGGGTTATTGGGTTTGTTACAGGAGAGACCAAAGGAGAAGTTCAAACCTTAAACGACGAATCCTTAATTAATGTTTTTATACCTACCACTCCTAACCCTACAAGTGGATTTCTTTTATTTGTTCCCAAAAAGGATTTAATATATATGAAAATGAAAGTTGAAGATGCTGTTAAAATGGTGATTTCTGGAGGTATAGTTACTCCAAAAATGAAAACTAATAAGATTAAGTAATTATCAACCACCTTTTAATAATTTGATAGCATCATTATTTTCGAAAATAGATAAAAGAACATTAATTTTTTCTTTATCATCTTTATTTTCCAGCATTTTCCTCGCTTCGTCTCTTGCAACAGGAATCATTTGGTTGTGGATATGTAAATCTACAAACTTAAATTCAAGATTGCCAGATTGTTTGCTTCCAAGAATTTCTCCAGGTCCTCGTAATTCTAAATCATGTTCAGAAATTTTAAATCCATCGTCATTTTCCTTTAGGATTTTTAACCTTGAATGAGCAATTGAGCTCAAATTAGTATTATATAACAATATGCATGATGATTCTTTATTACTTCTTCCAACTCTTCCTCTTAATTGATGTATTTGAGCTAACCCAAATCTTTCTGCGCATTCAATCACCATTATAGTAGCTTCAGGAACATCTACTCCAACTTCAATTACAGTTGTTGCAACAAGAATTTTACTTTCACCAGATTTAAACTCATTCATTGATGCTTCTCTATCAGCCTGATTTTGTTTTCCATGAATCAATGAAACATTAATGTTTTTAAAATTATTTTTTAAAAAATTATATCTTTCGTTAACTGCAATCAGATCTGAATTCTCAGAATCTTCAATTAGTGGACAAACCCAATATACTAAAGCTCCAGCTTTAATTGCTCTTTCAATAGAAGATAATACTTCTGCTATTTTTTTTTGTGATAAAACGTATGTATTAATTGATTTTCTACCAATCGGTTTTTCACTTAAAACTGAAATATCCATATCACCATAAGCAGTAAGTGCGAGAGACCTAGGTATAGGAGTTGCTGTCATAACTAATACATTAACGTTATTACCTTTTTCTGTTATTTCAACTCTTTGTTTAACGCCAAACCTATGCTGCTCGTCAATAACAGCTAAAGATAGATTATTATAATTTACTTTTTTTGAAATTAATGCGTGAGTTCCAATTATAATTTTAATTTCACCATCTGCTATTTGTTTAATTATATTGGATCTAGTTTTATTGTCATAAACGGATCTACTTTCTCCTAATAGAAGAGTTGGTTCAATTTTTAGTGGTGTAAGTAAGTCTCTAATTGTATTAAAATGTTGAATTGCAAGAATTTCCGTTGGAACCATCAACACTGCTTGAGAACCGTCTAATATTGCGTTTAGCATAGAAATCACAGCAACAATTGTTTTTCCTGACCCAACATCTCCCTGAAGCATTCTAACCATAGTTTTGTTGCTATGAATGTCCTCTTTTATCTCATTAATAACTTTGATTTGAATTTCAGTTAACTCAAATGGTAAATTGGAATAGAAATTATCAATTAATTTTGAGTTGTCATAAAATTGTTTAATTTCTTTAATTTTAGAAATTTTATTTTTTATTAGTAACATTGAAATCTGATTTGCTATTAATTCATCTAGAGCGAGTCGTTTTCTAAAAATACTATCTAAGTTCAAGTCATCATTGCTTTCTGGATTATGTATTCTAGATATGCAAGTATGCCAATTTGGGAATTTGTATTTTATCAGTATATCTTTACTTAACCATTCAGGTATTAAAGGTATTTTCTTTATACCTTGATTGATAATTTTTGATATGAATTTTTGGTTTATTCCAAAAAATAAAGGATAAATTGGTTGAAACAATGGTATTAATTTTTTTTCGGTTACTTTTACTACATATTCAGGATGAGCAATTTGTCCAAGCCCATTAAAGTTCTCAAATTTTCCACTTACATAAATTTTACTACCAACTTTATAAATATTTTTTAAATATTGTGTATTTTGCCCAAAATAAACAATGTCTAATCTAACATTTTTTTCGTTATTGAGGCCAAAGGTTATTATCCTAGACATATTATTTTTTTTTCTAAAATTAAAGGGAGGAATATTTATTTCTACAACCTCTACTTCACAAGTTAATATGTCACCATGATTAACTTCTTTTAAAGATATATTTTGGAATCTACTAATAGACTTGTGAGGCAAATAAAATAAAAGATTTATTAAATATGGACCAATTTTTTTTTCTAAAAGGTTTAATTTTTTTTCACCAACACCACTTAAATTTCTAAGTGATGAAAATAATTCAAAAATCTCTTTTGGTCTTTTAATAATTAAATTAGACAAGAAATCAAAAACCTTTATTTATAATAAATGATAACAAAATAAATTAATATAACGAGAAAAAATTGTATAATAGAACTGTTTTTATTAAAAAATTAATTTATAGATCTAAATATACTGGTACTAGAGAAACAGATATTTTATTAGGTAATTTTGCAGATAACCATTTAGAAAATCTTGATGATGATGATTTGTTTGCGTACCAAGATCTTCTAAATTCAGGTGATCCAAGAATTTGGCGTTTATCCATAGATATAGAGAAATCTAAATCTCATAAAGAAAATTTTCTAATAGACCTTATAAAAGAATTTAAAGGTCATTAAATTGTTTAATTTTTATAAAGATTTAAAAAAAATAAGTAAAATAAATGGCATTAGAGATAGCTTAATACCTTTCTTAATTTCTTATCTATCCCAATATCAAAATATATTTTACATAGCAAAGAATGATTTAGAACTCTCGAATGTTTATAACTTTTTATATTCGAATTTCAAAGAAATAAACATATACAAAATCCCAGCATGGGATTGTTTGCCTTATGATATATCATCACCAAATCTTAATTTAATTGGTGAGCGTGTAAAGTCATATACAGATCTTTGTTTTTTCAAAAAAAATAAAAATAAAAATAAAAGCAAAAACGTTATTTTAACTACTATTAACGGTTTATTTACCAAGACAGCGCCTAAAGATTTTTTTTTAAAACATTTTATCAATTTAAATTTATCTTCAAATCATAAATTTCAATTAATTATCGAGTTTTTAAATAACTCTGGATATAAAAGGGTACAATCAGTAAGAGAGTTTGGTGAATTTAGTATACGAGGAAGTATATTAGACGTTTTTCCTGTTGGTAACCAAAGTGCATTTAGAATTGACTTCATAGGTGAAAACATTGAAACAATCAAAATAATGGATCCTCTTACACAAAGATCTAAGGACAAAATAGATGATTTTAATATTTATACATCAAATGAATTTATTTTGAATGAACAAAACATAAAAAATTTCAGAAAAAGATTTAGAAGTAAAAACGGTGCTGCTAGTATAAATAGTCTATCTTACGAAAATATATCTGCTGGTATAAAGTTTAATGGTATAGAACATTTTTTACCTTTACTTCATGAAAAACAATTAAATTCAATATTTGATTATTT
>CACNEF010000005.1 GCA_902619485.1 uncultured SAR116 cluster alpha proteobacterium | reverse complement strand
TTGCACCTTTAATGTTTTTGTTAGGATTACCAGAAGCTATTTCATTAGTTTTTACCACTTCAATGTTAACTAGTCCTTATGCTGGTTTAATAGTATTCTCAGGACTTCCAGCTGATATGCCATTTACTGCTGCTCAAGCAAGTGTTCTTGGGCTTCTTATTTTATTTACACATTCTTTACCAATAGAAGTTATTATTTGCCGAAAAGCAGGTGTAAGAGCACGTGCGATGATATTTATTAGATTAGGTTTGGGGATATTATCATGTTATTTTTTGAATTTGTTTTTTGAATTTACAGGATATATGAATTATCCCGCTACTATTTTATTGCCAAGCCTTGAGAGTGCACCTGATCTTTTAAGTTGGGGAATTTCTCAATTAAAAGGGCTTGGAATGATTTTCATCATAATTGTTGCATTAGTCATTATTTTGGATTTTTTGAAATATATTGGTGTTGAAAAACTTATTGAAAAAGCTTTAAAACCATTTTTAAATTTTTTAGGTGTTGGTGAGAAGGCATCTACAATAGCAGTTGTAGGAGTTACATTAGGAATTGGATTTGGAGCTGGGCTTTTGATTAAAGAAGTTAAAACTGGAAAACTTCACTATAAAGACGTTTTTGGTGTATTAGTATTAGTGGGAATGCTTCATAGTATTATAGAAGATACCGCAGTTGTATCACTTATTGGAGCAAATATAATAATAACATTATTTCTTCGGGCTATATTAACACTTTGTATTGTTTATATTTTTATGAGATTAGGTGCTAATTTCACCCAGGAATTTTGGCAAAAACATCTTACTAATTACAATATACCAGAATATAAACCAAATTCTTAATATGGAATTGATTTGTTATCCCAAGCAAATATTTTGCCGTTATCATCAGTCGTTTTAGTATCAATAACGTCAATCAATTTGTTAGCTGAAAATTCAGGAGAGAAATATTCCTTGTCTTTTTTCTGGAAAGGTCTAGATAATTTTGAATTAACTGTGCCTGGGTGAAGACCAAAAATAATACTATTTTTATTAGATCTTTTTTGTTCGATCGATAGTCCTTTTAAAATCATATTTAATGCAGATTTCGAAGCTCTATAGGAATACCAACCACCAAGTTCATTGTCTTCAATGCTTCCTACTCGCGCAGAAATTGATGCAAATTTTGTTGTTTTATCCCTATGTAGGCAAGGTAAAAAATATTTTGCAATTAATGCAGTTGGTATTGTGTTAGCATTAAACATATCTAAAAATTTTTGAGCAGATAAATCCTTAATTGATTTCTCTGGATTTTCTAACGCACCAATTGCAACTATTATTATGTCTAATTTAAATTGTAGAGATGAAGATGCATTTGATAGGCTTTCTTCATTGCAATAATCAACCTTTATTGATTTTATAAGATCATTTTCAAAATTTTCACCTGATCTTGAGTACGCAATGATATTATCAATATTTTGTTTTTTTGTGTATTCAATACATAGTGCCTTTCCAATTGCACCAGAGCATCCAAAAATAGCTACATTTAGATTTGTCATTATATAAACTTTTGTTCTTATAATTGAATTATTAATCGTTATAGTTTATCCGGTAGATATAATCATCTTATAATTAAATACAAAGAGTTATATATGAAAAATAATAAACCTCATTTCTTACTAATTCATGGAGCTTGGCATGGAGGATGGGTTTGGAACGAAATATCTGATATTTTGAGATATCAGCGGTATAGTGTTTCAACCCCAACTTTGACGGGTTTAGGTGAAAAAAAACATTTATTATCGTCAAAAATTACAATTGAAACATTTATTGAAGATGTTGTTAATCATATTATTTTTGAAAATCTTAACAATATAATACTAGTTGGTCATAGCTTCGCCGGAAGTGTAATAAGTGGAGTTGCAGATAGATTAAAAGATAGAATACAAAAATTAATTTATTTTGATGCTATGATTTTAATAGATGGTCAAAAACCTTTTGATATTACTCCAAAAGAAACAGTTGAACAAAGAATTGAATTAGCAAAAAAATTTGGAAACAACATATCAATACCAGCTCCTAGCGCAGATGCATTCGGTGTTTTCGATATTAAAAAGTCATTGTTACTAGAAGAAAAACTTACACCACATCCTCTAAGTGCGTTTCAATCAAAACTTATTCTTAAAAATGAAGTTGGTAATGGGATCCCTCTTTCCTACATTTTTTGTACGAAACCCGTTTACAAAAGTCTTGAGAGTTCAAGAGAGGTTGTGCGTAAAATGAAATGGCCAATTTTTGAGCTAAATGCTGGGCATGACGCCATGCTAACTCATCCAAAAGAAACTTTAAATTTACTTATGAAAATTTGTAACTAAAATATAAATTTTGGAGGTTACAATGTCAGCTTGTATAACTGGGTGGGCTCATAGTAAATTTGGAGTGAATTCAGAACAAACATCTGAAAATATGATTGCAGATGTTGTTGAAAAAGCTATCGAACACGCAGAAATATCACCTAAGGAAATAGACGCTATTTTTGTTGGAACATTCAATAATGGCTTTCAAAAACAAGATTTTCACGGTGCACTACCTGCTGTTTCACAATCTGATTTAAGATACGTTCCCGCGATGAGAGTTGAAAATGCATGCGCTACTGGTTCTGCTGCCATACATACCGCAATGAATGCAATTGAAGCAAAAAAAGCAAAAACTACTCTAGTAGTTGGTATAGAAAAAATGACTGATGTATCTTCTGAAAAAGTTGGCGATATTTTACTAGGTGCAAGTTATAGACCTGAAGAAGGTAGTACAAAAGGTGGGTTCACTGGAGTTTTTGCATCTATTGCTAAGTCTTATTTTCAAAAATATGGTGATAAATCTGATATACTAGCAAAAATTGCAGCTAAAAATCATGAAAATGGTTGTTCAAACCCACTAGCACATATGCAAAAAAATCTTGGCTTTGAATTTTGTAATTCTATTTCAGAAAAAAATCCTTATGTTGCTGCACCTTTAAGAAGAACCGATTGTTCTATGGTATCTGATGGGGCGGCGGCACTAATAATACAAGACTTTGATTTGTCGCTTTCTGCAAAAAGGGCTATTGCATTTAGAGCAAGAAGGCATGTTAACGATATTCTTCCACTTAGTAAGAGAGAAAAAACTGAATTTGAAGGTGCGCGTCAAGCTTGGCAACATGCTCTTCAAGATGCCAAGATAACCTTGGATGATTTATCATTTGTTGAAACCCACGACTGTTTTACGATTGCCGAGCTTATTGAATATGAAGCGATGGGGTTAACTAAAATAGGTGAGGGCTATAAAGCTATTGAAGAGGGTTGGGTTCAGAAGACTGGTAAATTGCCCATAAACCCCTCTGGGGGACTGAAGTCAAAAGGGCATCCCGTTGGTGCAACTGGAGTGTCTCAACATGTTATGTCTGCAATGCAATTGACTGGAGAAGCTGGAGATATGCAAATCAATAAAGCAAATTTAGCGGGTATATTTAATATGGGTGGTGCTTCTGTTGCAAATTATGTGTCAATTTTAGAAAGATTACGCTAGAAAATATTTTTGATGATTCATAATTTTAATTTTTTAATTGCATCATGAGTTTTTATAATTAGGTTTTCTCTTTTCTAGTAGCGCGTCTATTGCTTCTCTGTGATCGTCAAGTTGTTGTAACATGCTTTGTTGGCTAGCGGCCATTTCTAATGCATCTTGCAAAGGAACGTTTTGTGACATTCTTAGTAAACGTTTGGCTCGTCTTGATGCTTCTGGAGGTTGGGCGGCAATTTTTTTAGCTATTTGTTGAGCTTCTACTATCAAATTTTCGTTGGGTACTACTTTTGAAACAAGACCCCAATCTAGAGCTTTGTTAGCATCTAGAACATCACAAGTCAGGATCATTTCATTAGCTCTTGCCAAACCAATTATTTTTGGCAGGAACCAAGATCCTCCATCTCCTGGTATAATGCCTATCCTTAGAAAACTCTCTGAAAATTTTGCATCCTCAACAGCTATTCTAATATCACACATTGTACATAGATCATTGCCTGCACCTATAGCATGACCGTTAACTGCGGCTATAACTGGGACATCTATAGAATTCATAGTTAAAGGAATTTTTTGAATACCAAATCTGTACCAATCTTCAAGTTGTGCTTGAGTCATTTGATCTTTTGTAGTCATGTCTTTTATTTCTTGAAGATTGCCACCAGAAGAAAAACTTTTTCCAGCTCCGGTTAAAATAACACACCCAACATTTTTGTCTTTATCAGCTTTTTGTATATATTCTACTAAGCCTTCTATAATGTCCCCTGAAAGTGCATTTCTCGTATCAGGTCTATTAAGTGTAATTTTGACAATTCTATCATCTTGTTCATATAAAACAGATTTTGACATATTTCACCTCAAGTTTTCTTTGAAATTAAGTTAAATATTCCCATAAGTTTTTATTGTTTTTTTCAAGAAATCTTTTGCCTAAAAATTCCTCCCAAAAAGATTCATTTCCAAAGTCATTTCTCCAACTATTTAAATTTTTTGTAAAATAAGATAATTCATACTCTTTGGTAAATCCAATTGCTCCATGAACCTGATGAGAAATAGCTATAATTTTCCCAGCAGCAAAACCTGCTCTAATTTTTAATATCGCTGTATCGTTAGAATTTTTTTCACTTAAACCTAGTTTGGTGATTGTAGACAGGGCTGCAGACGAGGCTGACAGTTCAACTGCCATTTCTGAAATTTGGTGCTGTATAGCTTGAAACTTTGACAAAGCTCTACCAAACTGTTTTCTTTCTGAACAATATTTTATTGACAAATCAATAACCTTTTCCATTGCACCGATCATTTGAGCAGATCTAAGAATTGCACCTAAAAAATTGAAATCAATATTATTTTTAATGGGTCTAATTTCAGCAATATTTAAATTCTTTACCTTGATATCGTACCTTGGTTCAGCTAAAAAGTTTTTTTTATTTATAATTTCTCCATTAATTTCATCGATTAAAATTGCTTTTTTGACATTGTTTAATTCATGAACAATTAATAAATTTTTAGTGAGGTTAAGGTATGGTACTGATAAAAGCTCCCCAGAAATCATATTGTTTTTAATTTGTAAATTTTTTGTGTCAGTAGCAAAAGTTACTATGCCGTTTGGTGGATTTATATCGGATTCAGATAATATATAATTTGATAAAATTGTTTCAGATAAGGGTAAAGGAGTTCCATGATTATTTACAATTTTAATCAAAGGTAAAATTGAAAAAAATGGTATTTCATAACCACCAAACTTTTCTTTCACTGATATTTTTGGAAGTCCGTTTTTTTCAATTTCATTCCACAAATTTAATATATCAGTATTTTCAGAAACTATATTTTGTCTTAAACTATGATTTATGTGTTTTTGTAAAATTTTAGAAGTTGTTTCTAAAATTATTTCTAATTCTTCAATCATCTTAGGCCTAACTGTCTAGCAATTATACCTTTCATTATTTCAGTTGTGCCTCCTCTTAGAGAGTTTGATGGAATTCTTAATGTTGCATCTTCAAATAGATTTTGTAATTGATTTGGCCATTCATGAAGCGGAACGATATTTGAAAATTCTCTTAATGTTTCTATCATCATCTTTTCAAATTTATTACCTAATTCTTTTACAAATGCTGCTTGTGTCTCAGGAGATTCACCACTTTGAAGCATTGAAGCAACCGAAAAACTCATTCTTCTTAATGTTTGTATTTCAGATATTAATTTACCAACTATCTTAGTGCCTGAATGAATGAGTGAGTTTCTGAATTCATTTATAAAACTATCTAATAATGTGAAATGAGAGAGAAATCTCTCTGGACCAGATCTTTCTAGGGCAAGTTCACCAACAACTTGTTTCCAGCCTTTGCCTTCTTCTCCTAAAAGGGAATCATCTGACAATTCAACATTGTCAAATAAAGTTTCATTAAAATGTCTTTGACCAGTCATATCAGGAATCCCAGTAATTTTTACGTTTGGAAGAGACAAATCAACAAGAAATTGAGAAAGACCTTCATGCCTGTTTTTCTCAGATGCTGGACTAGTTCTAGCTAGAACAATCATATAATGTGCTAAATGAGCGCCGGTAGACCATATTTTTCTTCCCTCAAGTTTCCAGCCATTCTTAGTTTTGGTGGCTTTCGTTTTTACTGAGGCTAAATCCGAACCAGAGTCAGGTTCACTCATTCCAATAGCAAAAAAACACTCGCCAGCTGTTATTCGAGGAATAATAGAAGATTTCTGTTTTTCATTTCCATATCTTAAGATTTGACTTCCACTCTGTCTATCAGCTATCCAATGAGCTGCTACAGGAGCTCCTAAAGATAAGAGTTCTTCTGTTACTACGTATCTTTCTAAAGCCGTTCTTTGATGTCCGCCATATTCTTTAGGAAATGACATCCCAAGCCAGCCTTTAGATCCAAGTTTTTTACTAAAGCTTGGATCAGCTGAAAAAACCCAGGCATCTGGAGATGGTGTAAATTCATTATTATTTATACAGGTTGTTATAAATTCTCTTACTTCTTTTCTAAGATTTGAGAGTTCGTTTGTTTCTTTTATAAATGGAAAATTGAATTTTGACATTAATACTTCTTTACAGTTGGTTACTACAATTAAAGTAAATAATTAAAGGTAAACGTCAATAGAATTAATAGAATATTAATAAGTTTAATTATTGATATTAAGAATTTCATAATTTAATCTTTTTACGATTAAGGAGGTAGAAATGTCGATTGATGAAAATATCTTGCAAAGATTAAGAAATATAGCAACACCCACATTAGCGAATGCACTTGATGATATTGGTTTCAATGGAGTTATGAATAATCTACATCCTGCAGGTCTGGGTATGAAAATAGTTGGTAGGGCAGTAACTGTACAGGAGGTTACGGGGCCATATGGAAGTTTTTCAACAGAAGAATTCAAAGTTGGGCATATGATTGACGCCGCTAGTCCAGGTGACGTTATAGTAGTTGCAAATAATGGAGCACAAGTATCTACCTGGGGTGGAATGGCTTCTTACTCTGCAAAATTAAAGGGTATAGCTGGTCTGGTAGTTGATGGTGGAGTTAGGGATCGAGAAGAAATAGTAGAATTTTCTTTTCCAACTTTTTCAAAACACATGGTTCCAACACCTGGTAAAACTCGAATAAAAGTCCTTTCAATCAATGAGACAATCATTTGTGCAGGAGTTAGGGTTAGACATGGAGATATTATTGTTGGAGATGGAACGGGAGTTTTGTGTTTGCCAATTGAACATGTTGAAAAAATAACTGAGGAAGCTGAAAAGTTTACTGCTGATGATAAAAAGGCTATGCAAGAGATGAAAAATGGTCTGACTTTTAGAGAAGCACTCAAGAAATTTTCAAAAATTTAAGTTTTTCCTCTAAGAATTTGCAAAGCTCTTTTAAAAAAATCAGCTTGACCAAAATTTCCTGATTTTAGAGTAACTGAAACAGGTTTGTTACAATTTGAATTTGGTGACCAAAGAGCAGGAACTCCGTGAGCAATTTCTTTTCCAATTTTTAATTCTTGTAGCCCTAATCCATTAACTACAGCACCTGATGTCTCTCCACCAGCAGATATAAAAATACCAAAAGTATGATTTAAAAGTTTATTCGATAGTTTCTCAAAAATACTTTCAATCTTATTCGCTAATACTTCTTGTCCATACTGAATTTGTTTTTCTTTAACAATTTTTGGATCTGCAGATGAATAAATTAAAGGTGATAGAGTTTCATTGTTTCTAATCCATTTTATAACATCTTCAATTAAGTTTTCGTTATTCATTACTTCGTCGGCAGAAATAAAATATGATGGATTATCTTTTTTATAAACCTCTATTTGACTCAAAGTAGCAGATGAACAAGAGCCTGATAGAATTACTGCATTTGTTGAATTTTCAGGAATTTGAAAATTTTTATCCAAGAGTAAACCATTTTTTTTATAAATTTTTGGTAAACCTAAGGCAATTCCCGATCCACCAGTTAAAAATTGTAAATCTTTTACTCCGTTACAAATAATTTCAAAATCTTCATTATTGGTTGTATCGACTATTGCGTATTTGCAACCTTCAATTTTCAATTTGTTAATTTTATCTTTAACACTTTGTGAACCATTATTTATTGTTTTATAATCAATTAATCCAACACTATGTTTAGTCTGATGGTCCAGCCATCTAACTAAATTATGGTCAATCATGGGTGTTAAAGGGTGTTTTTCCATCCCTGATTCATTAAGTGGTTTTCCATTTACAAACATATGTCCGTAAAACACTGTTCTTCCTGCATCTGGAAAAGAAGGACAGGCTATGGTGAAATCAACATTTAATTCCTCCATTATAGCATCAGTAACTGGACCTATGTTTCCTTCTTTTGTTGAATCAAATGTAGAACAATATTTAAATATGAATTGACTGCAACCAGCATTTTTTAACCATTCCAAGGCTTTTAGACTCTCTGATACAGCTTCATTTATTGGAATTGTCCTTGTTTTTAGAGCAATTACAGCAGCATCAGCATTGGTTAGTGAGACTTTGTTTTTAAAGGAGGGAACCCCCGCAAACATAGAAACTTGCATTCCAGATTTTTTTAAATTATTTGCTATGTCAGATGACCCTGTAAAGTCATCTCCTATAATTCCAAGTATCATGTTTAATCAACTTTATAGTTTCTGTTTTTCTAGCTGTGTGACAATTTTTTCTTTAACCCAAGGTGTAACCTCTTCATTAAAAGCTAAATAATGATCGCTTTGAAGGTGAATATCAAAAGCATCTTTATCAGTATATGTCTCATATAAAAAAACTACATTTTGGTCATTTGGATCATGACATACATCAAACTCATGACATTCTTTTTCAAGTTCAAGAGAGTCTCTAGCTTGTTGTAAAATTCTAGTTCTAAATTTATCAATATCTTTTTCGTGGATTACGAATTTTACTGTAATTACAAACATTAATTTATTAATCTCCTTTTAAGTTAATATTTGTTTTTGAATTTCATTATCTTTTAATAAATCACTTAAAGTTTCGGTTATCGCTGTTGTTTCCATATCACCTCCAAATTCTATTGGTCTTAATTCATTTCTTTCAAAACCAATTTCAATTGCAGTTTCAATTAATCTGGAACCTAACAAAGTACTTTTACAACTTGTTTTATCAGATAGATATTCGAGCATCAGAGATGCACTTAAAATAGTAGCTAGCGGATTAGCCTTATTCTGTCCTTGTATATCAGGCGCACTTCCATGGGCAGGTTGAAATAACCCGTGATTATCACCTATTTCAGCACATGAGGCCATACCCATGCCTCCTATCAGGCCTCCTCCTAAATCAGATAATATGTCACCAAACATGTTTTCCATCACCATTACATCATATTCCCAAGGATTTCTAATCAAGTTGAGTGCCATTGCATCAACATAGCAATGGTCAGCATCTATATCTTTGAATTTAATTTTTCTTTCATCAAATATTTTCCTGAAAAATGCCTGTGATCTGAAAACATTAGCTTTATCTACACAAGTAACTTTTCCAAGCTTACCTTTTTTCTTTCTTTGCCTTGCTAATTTAAATGCAAAATCATGTAATTTTTCAGTAGTTGCTCTAGTTATTTTCATTACATCTTGCACTTCTTGATCATTTTCAACAGGACATCTATTGTGAACAGCAGCAGTGTAAAATAATCCTTCAGTAGATTCTCTTAAAATAATTAAATCTATATTACTTGATAATTTATTACTTAATCTATTTGGTATGTTTTTGTATGCTTTTACTGGTCTTACACCTGCATACAAACCAAACATTTCTCTAAATCTTAGGTGAGGGCATATTTCAGTTCCATCTTTATGACGAACAGTAGGTAACCCAATTGCACCTAAAAAAATGCTATCGAGTTCATCAACTTTTTTTTCTCCTCCTGGCTCAACATCTTTTCCAGTCAAAGAATAATATTCAGCTCCTGCTTTGATCATATGCCACTCACATTTAAATCCACCTGTTATTTTTGAAGACAAGTCAACAATTGAAATAGCTGAATTTACTATGTCTTTACCTATCCCATCTCCAGGTACGGTAGCTATCTGAAATTCATTATTATTCATGTGTGATACCAAATTTTTTTAATAAAATATTACTTTGGTCGATTAACATTTACAATGATTTAATAGATATTTGTAATTTATAAAAAAAATCTTTTATAGTTATACATTTTTAAATGAAATGTGGATGAACTTAATTAATCTTGGGAGATATATATTGAGTTCATCCATATATTAACAATAATGATAATCATTATCATTGTCAATAATATATTTAATTATTTTAATAATTATTATCATTTGCAAAAATAAATAATAAATTCAATGACTTATTAATTAAACTAATATATTAAAAAACTCTTTGGGAATGCATTATGTACAAATCTTTGATAAAAAAGAAATTTCAAGACTTAAATGATAATGAAATATTATCTCTAGCAATTGATAGTTTAGAAGAAGATATAAAATTATATGATGAGTATTCTTCCCATTTTCTTATAAATTACCCAGTAACATCAAAAATGTTTAAACAAATGTCTATTTTAAAAAATAAAAATAGAAAAAAATTAGTTGAATTACATAAAAAAAAATTTGGTGAGACTTTAAGCATTACTAACCAAAAAGAAATTGCTAATTATTTCAAAAGAAAACCTGAATGGTTGGTAATAAAGAATTCTATTGAAAAAGTTAGAAATGAAATTATTGAAATGGAAACTATGTCTGCTAAATTTTATAATTCCTTTGCTAAAAAATCCCAAAATATTGAAATTAGAAATTTACTTATTGACTTAGCATTAATGAGTAGAGAGCAGAAAGATAATGCTAAATTGATATTATTGAATGCTAAAAAATCACGAAGTGCCAAAGAGGAAGTTACTAAAGATAAAAGACAGTTTATTCTAACATGGGTTCAGCCAGGTCTTGCCGGTCTTATGGATGGATCAGTTTCAACTTTAGCTCCAATTTTTGCTACTGCTTTCGCAACAAAAGATAGTCATACAACATTATTAGTTGGTTTAGCAGCATCTATAGGAGCTGGAATTTCAATGGGTTTTACAGAAGCTGTACATGATGACGGAGTAATATCAGGGAGAGGTTCACCAATAAAACGAGGGTTTGCCTCAGGTATTATGACCACAATAGGTGGGTTAGGTCATGCACTCCCATATTTGATTTCTGACTTTTATGTTGCAACAGTGATTGCAATGTTTTTTGTTCTAGTTGAGCTTTGGGCTATTGCGTGGATACAAGCTAAGTATATGGAAATTAAATTTACAAAAGCCGTGTTTCAAGTAGTTTTTGGTGGATCACTAGTTCTAGCTGCTGGTATATTGATAGGTGGAGGTTAAAAAAAATTAATTTGACATTGATAATAGTTATAGTAATAATAATAATAATGATAATGATTCCTAATTACATAATGGTGTTTTATATGAAAAGTCTTAAATCTTTATTATTTTGTATTTTCAACTTAATTTTTTGTTTATCTATCTTAATTTTTGGCATTCAACGCGCTAGTGCAAATGAGATAAATATTTACTCTTATCGAAGCCCTGCTCTTTTGGAACCATTTACTAAAGAGTATGAAAAAGAATTTTCCGTAAAATTTAACGTTTTACACGCTAAGAAAGGCCTCGCGCAAAGGCTCAAATCCGAAGGAAAAAATTCTCCTGCGGATGTGATTCTTACCGTTGATATTTCAAGATTATCTGAGCTTGCGGATATGGATTTAGTTAAAAAAATTAACTCAGACATAATAAATAGAAATGTTCCAAATCATTTAAGAGATATAAATAAAAAATGGGTTAGTTTATCCACTAGAGCCCGAATAATAGGTATTTCCAAAGAAAGAGTTAATAAAAATGAAATTAATGATATTGAAGATTTAGCAAAATCCAAGTTCAGGGGTAAAATCTGTACTAGAATTGGAAGTCACCCATATAATAGAGCATTATTAGCTTCAATAATTGCTCATAAAGGTGAGGCAAAAGCAAAATCATGGGCAGAGGGGTTAGTTTCAAATTTTGCTAGAAAACCAAAAGGTAATGACAGAGCACAAGCAAAAGGAATTTACTCAGGTGAGTGTGATATAGTTTTAATGAACACGTATTATTTTGCATTAATGAAATTTAATGAAAAGAAACCTGAACAAAAAAATTGGGCACGAGCTACTGAAGTAATATTCTATAACCAAGGTAATAGAGGACAACATGTTAACATTTCAGGTGCGGCTATTGCAAAATATTCAAAAAATAGTGAAGAAGCTCTAAGATTTATTGAATGGCTTACTATGCCAAAAGCACAGAAAATTTATGCAAATGTTAATTTTGAATATCCAGTAAATCCTAAAGTTAAACTTGATGGCAAAATAATGGAATGGGGTACATTTAAGTCAGATAGCTTACCAATAAGTGAGATTGCAAAAAATGCAAAAAAAGCACAAATGATAATCGATCAGGTGGGTTGGTAATTAAAAGAAATAACTAATACCAAAATAACCAACTAATAGCCAAGCTATACCTTTAAATAAAAAAAACAGGAACAAAACAATTCCTGTTTTTTTTATATTTATCTTTGAAATTTTTATATAATCTAGATATTTAGACAGTTTGACCGCCATTAATCTGGATCTCTGTTCCATTAACATATGAGAAAGTTTCTGAGCACATTGAAAGAATTACACCTGCAACTTCATCGGGTGTTCCAAATCTTTTCATAGGTATCTTCTCTGTGAGTAATTTTTTACTACTTGGAGTAACCATAGATGTTTCAATTTCTCCAGGAGCTATAGCATTTACTCTTATATTATCTTTGGCAAGATCTGATGCCATTTCTCTTGTTAGTGATTTTAGAGCAGCTTTAGATGTTGCATAAGCAGGTCCTGCAAATTGGTGAACATTATCACTGGCAATAGATGTCACGTTAATTATCATACCATTGGCTGATTTTAGATTATTAACAATAGCTTTTGATATAATGATTGGAGCAAAAAAATTAACATTAAATACTTTACGCCATAATTCTAATGATGTGTCATTAAAACTTAGTCTCTCATTTTTTTTGTCTTTTGGAGATATTGCAGCATTATTAATGAGTGCTTTTACTGGCCTCCCATTTAAAAATTCAGATAACTCTTTAAGTTTATTGTTTAAAGAAATTTCATCTTCAAGATCAACTTGAAAGTGAAATTGTTTATTGTTAGACCAAGGACATTTTGGTGCAACTTCAGATCGTGAAAATGTAATTACTGTCCATCCATCATCCCAAAATTTTTTTGAAGTAGCGTGACCTATGCCTCTGCTACCTCCTGTAAGAATTATAATTTTATCTTTTTCTTCCATTTTTAAATTTTCGAGAAATTGATAATCATTCTTAATAATACATTATGTAACTTTGAAATCAAAGAAATTAAATAAGCATGAATGTTATTTTTTTATTTTTTTTCCAAATAACTCTAATCTATGATCTACTAGTTCATATCCCATATTAAGAGCTACTTGCCTTTTCATTTCTTCTAGTTCTTCGTTCTGAAATTCAATGATTTCACCACTCTCTACATCAATTAAATGTTCATGATGTTCGCCAGCTTCTTCATATCGAGATCTGCCGTCACCAATATCTAATCTTTCAATTATTCCAGCCTCTTCAAATAATTTGATTGTTCTGTAAACAGTTGCGATTGAGATTGAACGATCTTTTTCAACAGCTCTTCTATACATTTCATCCACATCAGGGTGATCAGCTGAATCCTCAATTACTTCTAGTATAATTTTTCTAGGCAGTGTCATTCTCAGACCGTTTTTTATACATTTCTCATAAAGTTGAGCCATTCTTTTTTCCTAGAAAGATTTATAATCATTCTAAACTAATACAAGTTTACAAAAAATTAAATTATTTTTTTATTTATATTCATTATTTTATTGATAAACAAAATAGGTAAAAGTCCTATAATTACTATAAGAAGAGCTGCGCTTGATGCTCTTTCAAGCATTTCATCATTTGCATATTGATATACGTATGTGGCTAAAGTTTCAAAATTGAAAGGTCTTAATAACAATGTTATGGGAAGTTCTTTAATAATATCAACAAAAGCCAGAATAAATGCAGTTAAAATAGATGGTCTTAATAACGGTAATATAACCTTCCTAAAGCTATACCAAAACGGATTACCAAGTGATCTACTAGCTTCAAGCAAATTAGGAGGTAATCTATTTATTCCGCTATTAATTGCCCCAAATGAAACAGCATTAAATCTTGATATATAGGCAAAAATTAATAAAAAGTATGAACCAATTAAGATTAAATTTAGATCAATAGAAAAGATTTCTAATGATAAATTTACAAATTTTTCAATAAAAGAAATAAAAAATAATGTCCCTAGAGCTATAATTATGCCTGGAAAAGCATATCCAATACCTGCTATTGTAGATAAAAAATTAAAGCCTTTAAAATTTTGATATTTAATACTTACAGTTAAAATTATAGATAATAATATTATGATTGTTGCAGTAGTGAAGCTAATAAAAAAAGAGTTTTGAGCAATTGTTACTAAGTGATTAAAATTTTCAAGGTGGAAATAATTTAGAGAATTCTCAATTAAAATAAGCACTGGAATCAAAAACCCAAATAATATTGGCATAACGCATATTGAAAAAATTATAATATTTTTAGATTTAGATACTTGAATATTAAAAAAATTGTGAGTGTTGAATTTAGGATCGTTAAATTTTTGTTTTTTTCTTGCATAAAGCTCTAGTGCAAGCAAAACAATCACAAATGTAAATCCTACCAAAGCTAGCTGTGATGCTGAGGCTAGATTGTTCATTCCAAGCCATAGGTTAAAAATACCCAGAGTAATTGTTTCAACTGCAAAAAAATCTACTGTACCAAAATCAGAAACTGTTTCCATCAACACTAATGACAATCCAGCAACTATTGCAGGTTTAGCCAGAGGTAAAGAAACAAAATAGAAAATATTTTTTCCAGAGATCTCAGCAAACTCAATTAAAGATGAAGGAGTAGATTTAAAAGCAACTTTGGTAATTAGATAAACATAAGGGTATAAGACAAAAGATATTACAAACACTGCTCCTCCAAGAGATCTTATTTCTGGAAAATAATAATCACTTGGTGAAGAAAAATTAAATAAATCTCTTAATATTGTCTGAACAACACCACTATATTCAAAAAAATCAGTATAACAATACGCAACTATATATGATGGTAATGCTAGAGGCAAAAGTAGTGCCCACTCAATTATATTTTTCATGTAAAAATTATATCGGCAAACTAACCAGGCAAGAGAAACTCCAATCACAAAGGTAGTTAAACAAACACCTAACATTAACATAAAAGTGTTGTATAAATAATATTTTAAACGTGAATTTATAAGATGCAGCCATAAATCATATGTGTTTTGAAAACTTGATATAATTATAGAAATAACTGGAGAGAGAAGTAAGAAAATTATAATTATACTTATGATTTTTAAATGCGAGTTTAATATTTGATTTAATAGTTTAGAGATAGCTACCATTTAACAATTTTTTAAATATTGAAATAATTAAGTTATTAATAGATAAACTATTTTTATTATTATTTATATTTATTTATTTAAGAAGGCAAAAGATGTACAAAATTGCAGTTATTCCTGGTGATGGGATTGGCACAGAAGTAATAGATAGTGGAGTTGAGGTTTTAAAAGCTCTTTCAAAGTCAGTCCAAAATTTACCAATAGAATTTCATCAATTTGATTGGGGAGCAAAGTACTACAAAAAACATGGTGTAATGATGCCTGATGAAGGCGTTGAAGAACTAAAGAGTTTTAGTGCAATATATTTTGGATCGGCAGGTGTTCCTGAAATTCCTGATCATATAACACTTTGGGGGCTGAGGCTAAAAATATGCCAAGGATTAGACCAATACGCAAATCTGAGACCAGTACGCCTTTTACCTGGAATAACATCTCCTCTAAAAAATGTTGATGAAAAAGATATTGATTGGAGTTTTATAAGAGAAAATTCTGAAGGAGAATACTCAGGAATTGGTGGTAGAAGCCATAGAGGTTATAGTCACGATACTGCTATGGACGTTACTCTATTTACAAAGCAGGGTGTAGAGAGAATACAAACGTTTGCGTTTGAGATAGCCAGATCCAGACCAAGAAAATTATTAACTTTAGTAACTAAATCTAATGCTCAAAGACATGGTATGGTGATGTGGGATGAAATATTTGATGAAATATCACAAGATTACAGGGACGTTAATACAGATAAAATGCTTGTTGATGCAATGACCACTAGAATGGTTCTAGATCCAAAAAGTATTGATACAGTTGTTGCTTCAAACTTACATGCTGATATTTTAACAGATTTGGCAGCTTCATTATCAGGGTCGATGGGAATTGCTCCTACAGGAAATTTAGATCCTGAAAGGCGTCATCCATCGATGTTCGAACCCATTCATGGATCTGCTTTTGATATAATAGGAAAAGGAATTGCAAATCCTATAGGATCTTATTGGTCAGCTGTGATGATGTTAGAAAACTTAGGTGAAATTAAAGCTGCACAAAAGTTAATGTCTGCAATTGAAAAGCTTACATCAGACAAAAAATATTTACCAAGAGATCTTGGTGGAATAAGTTCTACAAAACAAATTACCAAAGCAATGATAGATATTATTTTAGGTAAGAATAGTTAATAAAAAGCAGGATTAAATATGGAAAAAATTTATGTAAGTCATCTTGAGTGCTCAATAACTGGCAAGAAATATGAAGCAAATAAAATACATGGTTTGTCAGATGCTGGAAGACCATTATTGGTTAGATATGATTTACAAACTTTGAAAAAGGAAATCTCAAGAAATGATATTACAAATTCCAAAGTAAATGGTCTTTGGAGATATTCACCACTATTACCAGTTTCAGATCCTAAAGACAGGATTACACTAGGCGAAACGATTACTCCATTGATTAAGTTGAATAAAACCGTTAACTATTCTTCAAACGATAAGGGTTTTGTGTTAGTCAAAGATGAAGGAAGGCTTCCCACTGGTTCGTTTAAAGCTAGGGGATTATGTTTGGCAGTTTCAATGGCAAAACAATTTAAGTTAAAACATTTAGCTATTCCCACAAATGGAAATGCAGGTGCTGCTATGGCTGCTTATGCAACAAATGCAGGTATAAAATCAACTGTATTCTGCCCTGAAGACACTCCAGACATAAATATTAGAGAAATTCAATCACTCGGAGCAGAAACTTTTTTAGTCAACGGTTTGATAAATGATTGTGGAAAGATAGTAGGCGAAGGTAAAGAAAAAGTAGGGTGGTTTGATGTTTCAACACTTAAAGAGCCATATAGGATTGAAGGAAAGAAAACTATGGGTCTTGAATTAGCAGAGCAACTTAATTGGGAATTGCCAGATGTAATATTTTATCCTACGGGTGGTGGTACTGGTTTAATTGGAATGTGGAAAGCCTTTTTAGAATTAAAAGAACTTGGGTGGATAAATGAAAAATTACCAAAAATGGTTGCTGTGCAGGCTAATGGTTGCGCTCCTATTGTCAAAGCTTGGGAAAATGGAGATGAGCATGCGCCCTTATGGGAAAATGCATATACTAAAGCTGCAGGAATTAGAGTTCCGATAGCTGTGGGAGATTTCCTTATTATAAGAGCAATTCGTGAAAGTAGAGGATTTGCAATTTCCGTTTCAGAAGATGAGATATTTGAAGCTAGAGACCGAGTTGCTTCAAAAGATGGTTGTTTTTTATGTCCTGAAGGTGCTGCAACAATGACAGCCTACGAACGAGCATTATCTTTAAATTTAATATCCAAAGACGATAAAGTTGTGCTTTTTAATTGTGCTACGGCATTAAAATACCCACTTCCAGAAGTTTCAAATAAAATAGATAAAAATAATGAGATAGACTATAAAATTTTTATTAGTTACCCCTAGTTGTAATTGCAAATTTTTTATAGTGAACACCAAATATTATTGGATCCAATTTTTTCTCATCTAAATATGAATTAAATTCATTTTTAATATCCTCAAGCAATTTATTTTTACCTTCACTTCCCTGAAGTTTTTCATAACTAGTTTTACTGATTTGATCATAGACAATTTTTCTGAAATCAACATCATAGTCTGTTAAAAAATCCATTAGCATTTCACCTTTATAAGAAGAAAATACCAAATCAAAACTTATAAATGAATTTGAATTAGGTACATTTGTCCAAAAACTTTTGTTTGCATTGTCACCCATACCACCTATATCCCAATAACTTAAAGAAGGAACTATAACTTTTCCATCAGCCCCTATTTCTTGTACTATAGGTTTTTCATCTGGTTCCATTCTACCAAGTTTAATTGCTTCTTCTTTTGCAACTTCATAAATATCTATTTCTTTTTTAACTATTTTTTCTTCTTTAATTATTTCGTTACTAAAATAAAAAAACATGAAAGTTAAAACAGATGAAATAAATGCAATTAAATACGCATACAAATGCCTTATATTCATAAATTTATTTTTTAATGAGATTTTTTGATCAGCCATAATAAAAACATATAAAAAATTATACCAATTTACTTTTTAAGTGATTTATAAACATTTAATTCTAACCAATGTTTTTCAGCCAGAGCATTTGCATCTCCTATTCTAAGAGATAAACCTCTTACTATAGCTGCTAAAACAGGGTCAGCTTTGTTCATTTTTTCTTTTACTGTTTTTTCATCAATTACACGAATTAGTGAGTTAGTCATAGCTACAGCAGTAACTGTTCTTGGAGATTCAATTATATGACCAACTTCTCCAAATATTTCTCCTGTCTCAAGTACTCCTAGTTCTAATCCGTGTTTAGACTCAATTCTAACTTTCCCACTATGAATTAAAAATATAAATTCAGCAGGATCATTATGTGAATAAATAATTTCTCCAGCTTTGTATGGTTTAGGTTCTTGATTGCTCGTTTTCATATGTATTTGCCTAATTAGAGTAGAAAAATCCTTAATTCTTTTATAAAAACTTGTAAATATATAAAATATAGTAAATAAATTAATTATATAATGTTTTCAATTAAAAGAAAAGGAGGTGGTCTGATGTCTAGTATTTTATATGAGAATGATTTTTTTAAGGTTTTTAATTTGTCAGAGCAATCTCTGATAAAATTTGTATCTTAATGCTTCATTAATTCTATTAAATACGAAACAGGGTTTTAAACCCTGTTTTTTTTTACATCATTCTTAATCATCTCTTTAAAAATATTCGTTAAAATAGATGAATCATTAGCTTTTTTTTTAATTAATTTTTTCCTTATAATAATGTCACCATTATGATTTTTAAAAGGTTTTTCAAAACCTTCAAAGTCATTCAAGATTTCATTAATTTTGTAAATTAAACTTTTCTCAACTTCAGTAAGTGTATACATAAGCTCATTTTCCTAAAAGTTATATAATTTATTTACGGAAGAATTAAACAAAGTTTTATTTAGGACGTAATTAATTTATGAATTTGTTAGTAGATCAGATGAGTGAATTGTTTAAAAAAGATAAGGTTGAGGATAACTTATTTGTAAAAAATATTATTGTTAATAAAGATAAAAGAAAAAAACAATTCCTTCCTTATATACCTACCGAAAAATGGATAAACCAGCTTGGTAGTAGGTTACAAATAAACTCTTAAAATTTACCTAATTGGTACAACATTTTTAGGAATGTCATTTTGAGAATATATTTTATCTAACTCTTCATTTAAAACAAATTTTTCAACAAAAGATCCAAATTGTTTGAAATCATTTTGAGCATTTATATTTTTTTTCTTTTCCCAGGTTTCTACTTTTCCATTATAAAAGTGTCTGACACTAGCTAAATCTCTTAAGGCTGGACCAATAACAACATCGTGATTATTTAATCTTTCAGCCATTACAGAAAAATCTTTTTGACCAAAAGGAATTTTGTTAGGGCAGACAATTAAGTGTGGATACGATTTGCCATATCTTGCTTTAACTTTATCCATGCTCCTTATAAAATTTTCAGTTGGATACAAATCTGCATTACTAAGTGTGGTTGGAATTAGAACACAATAACCTTCTGCAACCAGATTCCATAATCTTTGTGAACTACCTGCAGGTGTATCAACAATTGCAACATGTCCTGGTCGAAATTCATTTTGTTTAATAAATTGTTGAACAAGAGATATGTTAGTATGTTCAAATGCAGGCGTAATTGGAATAAATTCAACGTTAATTTCAGGGTTGCTTTTTGATAAAAATTCAGTTGCTGTTCTTTGAAGATCCGTATCAATAACAGTAATGTTTTGAGGTGGTATCTTCTCTGCTAAAGATCTTGCAAGCATGATTGATAGAGTGCTTTTACCTACCCCACCTTTAACATTTGCAACAAAGATAGATTTAGCGGCTCTAGTATTAGCTTTTGATTTGTTATTTGGCATTTTTATTCCTCCAAACTAAAAACTTTTTAGATTCTTAATTACATTTATAGTTTTCTCAATCATATCTTTTTCTTGAGAGATCTTATTAATTTCGTCTTCAGCTAGTTTCTTTTTTCTTAAAAAATTATCTTCAAATTCTTTGAGTTCTTCTTTTAATGCACTTTTTTCATTTTCTAAAGATTCTAATTTGGAAATAATTGACTCAACCTTAACGACGTAGGAAAGAAAATCATTTTGTGATTGTTTTTGATTAGGTTCATTATCATCTATTGAATTATTATTAATTTCATCAATAATTAGATCATTCGGTTTAACTTTTTTCCAGTTTCCGTTTCTTCTTAGAATGTTTATTTCATAATCTTCCATATTATGATATTAAAAAAAAATATAGGATTTGGCTATAAATAATTGAAATTATTGTAATTTTTTTTAAATTAAACAATATGTAGTAGTTTTTCAGTATTCAAAAATAATATATTGTATGTAGTAAATTCTTTATTGTGTTTCACTTTTGCATTTAAATGATTTTTGACATATTGGTGAAGGTTGAAAAACTGTAACATCTTTTCCTTTGCCTTGTCTTTTAAATATGCACTTATATCCGTCTTTAACTCCATCTTTCATATTAATTTCTGTTTTCCTTAATCTACAATTTTCATATTTAATATATTCTTTAGACAAAGTTTTAGATTGACCATAAATTTTTCCCTTGGAATAAGATGGTGTCACATAAATACCTAAAACTATAATTGCATTAAATAAAATTATATTTTTGTATTTAGACATTTGAACCTCTCTACACTTCTTTTTCGTCTGAGCCAGGTAGATACGCTTGACCTTGCACAGCTTTTGCCCCCACATCTTCAAAAAACTTTGCATTATCTTTTATAAAATTTTCAATTTTGTTTTTGATTATATTTTCTGCTGCATTAACATCATTTGCATCTATTTCAATTAGACCGTCTATCAACCAATGAACCTTATATTTCATAAAAAACTCCATTAATTATTAATTTTCTCAAATAGTTTAATCGATAAGGATTGTGCATCAAGTAAATCTTTTTCATTAAGATTATTTAAAACTTCATCTCTTTTAGGTTTTGCAGTTTTTATTCCTTGAGCTACAGCAATATTATACCAAGTATAGGCATTAACTAAATCTGGAGGTTCAGTAAAATCTTCATATATTTTTGCTATTTGGATAATTGCCAGTTTATTTTTCGCAAAAGCTCTTTTTTCCAAAAATTCTCTAAGTTTTATTATAATTTCGCCAATTTGTTCATCTGTTAAGTATTCACTTAATTTTTCTAAAATATTAGAAGATTTTTTTAGTCCCCCAAGTAGTGCAGAAAATCCCCAAAAATATGAGTTTTCAAAATCTTGTGGTGTTAAGTCTCCAGAAAACAAAATTTTCGAATATAAAAGTTGAGCGTTTATATCATTCTCTTCTGATAAAATTTTTAATTTTTTAATTCCTTCTTCAAATTTTTTTTCTTGTAATAGTATATAAATATTTTGAAGACTTGGCTTTATCTCATTTGCTGACAAATAATATGGAACAAATAAAAGACATACAATAATAATTTTAAATAATTTTTTCATAAATTTTAATTACTTTTAGAAAAGAAATACTATTATCTACCTGCTAGCATTACCAATTGTAATTGGACAACTCTAATTTTAAAATTAGAATCTTGTTTTTTTTCATACACTATGATTTTTGGTCTATCAGAATTTGGTTTTTGAAATTCTAAAATCATATCATCAGGTAAAAAAACACCATTATCATTAAGAACTTGTCTAGGGTTTAATTTGAAGCTTTCTTTAAATGATTTATCAATCCATATTCTTGCTAGAACTCTTCCTAAAATATCGGGTAAATATTTTTTAACTTCTTCTCTATTTTTTAGTATTAAGTCACTATCAACTAACTCTAAAGCTTGTGTTAACTGATTTGGTTTAAACTTTGTAGGAAGTTTTGATTTTTTTTCATTGAATTTAACTAAATCTGTACTTTTAGAAGGAACATTCATTTTAACTAAAACCCCAGATTCTTATATTTTATAATTAAACACAATTACGTACTCATTAATAATATGTTTATAAAATTTTATTATGCATAAAGTCAATGGCATAAATATTGCTAAATTAAACATATAGGAGATACAAAATGTTATCAATTTTAAAAAGTGCCCTTAATGCAAACACCAAAGAGATGGGCATAGTTTCCAATAATATCGCAAATGTAAATAGTACTGCATTTAAAAAAAGTAAGACAAATTTTGAGCATATATACTCAAGAGATAGATCATCATCACCAAGTAAATTTTCTGGTCAAGGGGTGGGTGTTAATGATCCACTTTTACAAATGAGTCAAGGATCCCTTAAGACAACCAATGGTGCTTTAGATTTAGCTGTTACGGGATTAGGTTTTTTCCAAGTTATTAATGAAAATGCTATTGATACTCCTTTTTTTACAAGGGATGGATCATTTAATATCACCGCAACTGGCGAAGTGGTTACTAATGATGGATTAAAAGTTATGGGTTACCTTGGTCAAGATAATGAGATTATAAAAAATCTAGTCATACCTCCTAGAAAAATAAATGAGGATCAAACTATATCTCTGCTATCAAATATAAATGTAAATTCCACGGGTAAAATTACTGCTACTTATGGATTTGACGATGAAGAAGTTATAGGAAATTTCATTCTTGCTTCATTTCCCAATGAAACAGGATTAAAGCAAGTTGGTAATAATCGTTATCAAACTAATTCAAAATCAGGATTACCTAATTATGGTATCCCAATGAATGGAGCATTTGGTAAAATTGAATCTGGTAATTTAGAAAGATCAAATGTAGATGTGACTTCAGAGATGATCACTATGCTCAAAGCACAACAAGCATTTTCGGGTGTTTCAAGACTACTTCAAACAGAAGTTGATATCACAAAAAGATTAATTGATGGTTAACAGTAAAATTTTCTTATAGTAAAGGTATAAAAAATTTATATTCTAATATTTCTGAAATTAATTCCTTTTCAAGAAATAAAATTCCATTTTTGTTAATATTTAACTTATCATTAATAATTAATTCTAGCCTAGCTGGCCGTTCATTTTTTATTGATAATTGATTCTGCAACGCATTAAAATAATCATCATTTACTCTTATTGAGCCTGACATTACCGCTCTTTCATATTTTATTGTTATTTTATTTTGAAAATTACTTTTTTCATTAGCTATAATTAGATTACATGTGCCCCTTGCAATGTTAATAAGACTGCAAGATAAATAAAAACATTGTATTTGATGCTTGGAATCATAATGCGCATCTACTGTCTTCATTAGCATTTCTAATTTTTGCATTGTAAAATTAATTATCTTTTCTAAGTTCTTCTCTTATTCTTCTAATTGCAGAAGTTTTTATTTGAGATACTCTTCCAGTTGTAACTTGCATTACTTCAGCAATCTCGTAAATGTTTAGCTCTTCTACAAAATATAATTGTATAATAAGAGCCTCTTTACCTTCTAATTCTTTTAAAGCATTTTTTAAATTATCTCTTAGTTCTATATCATTTATTTGTTCTTCGGGGTTTAAATCACTAGTAACAAACCAATTAGAATAATCATCGTATGAATCCTCCAAACTTTTTACAACACTTGCTTCAAAAGCATGAGACCACTCTTGATATTTTTCAGAGGATATACCAAGTTCATTGGCTATTTCATTTTGATAGGGATCTCGCCCTAATTTGTTTCTTAGATGATTAGTAGCTTTTTCGGCATTTTTTTTAATTAAAATTGTTGATCTATCTAAATTAGAACTCTTTCTTAAATAATCTAAAATTTCACCTTTAATTCTAATGCTAGCATATGAAGCAAAAGATGCATTTTTTTGAGGGACATAATTTTGTGCAGCAGAAATTAAACCTAACATCCCAATTTGAATAATATCTTCAATATCAACAATAGAATTCACTCGTCCATGTAAATGCCAAGAAATTTTTTTTACTAAATTGGTATTATCATTAATTAATTGATTAATTGAAGGTTTTATAATTTTTGAATAATTGTTCATATTTATACTTTCATTACAATATTTTTAATTATCAAAAAATTTAATTGTACCAGTTTTATTTGTTTCAACTAGCAATAGTTTGGACGAAAGTTCGTTGAAAGCTTTAGTTTCAACATTATTGTTGGTTGAAGAAACTATGGCTTGTCTCGAAATAATTGAATTTCTAATTTTTTGAGAGTTTGGGATTTGTCCAACGTATTTTAAGTTAACATCTAAAAATTTTTGAGTAATTGATTGAAATTTGTCAAAGTTCAATTTGGCTTGCATTGGTGATGATGCCAAATTTACTATGATACCAAAATTATCCATTTTATAATCTAAATAAGAAGTTTTTATTAGAGTATATGCGTCAATGAAACTTGTAGGTTCACCAGTAATAACAACGATAATTTTGTCTGATGATGCCATAAATGTCATGGATGAAGATTCTGCACCAGCGCCAACATCAATTAACATGAATTCAGGTTTTTTCTTGAGATCATTGAAGCTTTTGATAATTTTATGACGCTCAAGATCACTTAAATTTAAAAGGTTATTTATAGCGTTACCACCTGAAACAAATTTCAAGTTTTTATTTATTGATGTGGTTACTTTATCCATTGACGAATTGCCAGTTACAAAGTCCTCTAAAGAATATTTTGGATTTATACCGAGTAATATATGTGCATTCGCCATTCCTAAATCAGCATCTAAAAGAAGAATTTCTTTATTTTGCAAAGCTAGGCTTAATGCAAGATTGACGGCAACTGTAGTTTTACCTACCCCCCCTTTTCCGGAAGTTATAGCAATTGTTGTAGTCATAAATAATCCTAATTTTTAATTTATATACTTATATCTTTCATATATTGTGCCAAAACTTCACTTTTGGCAAAAGCAATTGAACCAATAATTGATCTAGAGCCAGATAAAATACCAATTTTACAATTTAATTCTGCAAAAATTGATAACTCTTCAGCACTTATGTGTGACTCATCTAATTTTGTAAGTGCAATAGTAGGAAATGAATTTTTATAAAAATTCATCATTGAATTGATCATATTTTTATTTGTACTTGCGGGTATAGTTAATAAATTAGAACAATTTTTATTTAGAGACATTTTTTCAAGATAATCTAAAAAACCTGAAAAATTTCTATTTTCTTGAGATACATCTATTATTAATCTTGTTTTAGTTTTATTTTCCTCAATAAATTGAATTAAGTCATTTAATGATGAGATAGAACCGACATTTAAATTTAATAGCTTTCCAAAATTTAAGAGTTCAGAATAATCCGAGGATTTTGGACCAAAGTTTATTATTGATAATTTATGTTTTTCATTTGCAGAAAGTAAATTATCTAAAATATATGAAGAAATCTTTGCGCATAAAGTTGTTTTTCCAGAGCCCGTTGGGCCGTTTAAAAACAATACATCAGAGTTTATAATTTGTTCCTCATAAGGAAAAACCAATTTTTTTGCTAAGTTATGATAAAAATATAGTTCTAAATCTTCAATTTCTTTATTGTTAATTATTTTTTCTTGAGACTCAGAAATAACTTTTTTTGAAAAACCTTTTTTTAATAAATTAATTGTTAATGAATTATTTTTATCTTTATTGAAATCGTCAATATCTGAGATAATCATATTTTTTAGCAAGTTTTCTATTTTAGTTGTGAATGTCTTAAAAGTCTCAATATCAACAAAATTTTTATCCAAATTATCATTCTTAACCTCATTAAGATTTTGTAGACTGGAATCATTTTTTATATTTTGATTTTTTATGACTGTATTAATTTTTCTAATTTTATTATCATTTTCTAAATTATGGTTCGAAAATAAGTGACTAAAATTATTTTTTTTCTTATTAATTTTTTTTGCATTGGATGATGCTATGTCTTCAATACTATTAGAACCCAATATTTCAATTTTTCCGTTAATTTTTTGAGTTTTCAGTATTACAGCATCTTTGCCAAGAACTCTTGAAATTTCATCCATTGCTGATAAACTATCTTCTGCAACTACTTTATGTTGTGTCATCTTTTTCTCCATTATTTCTTAATTAATTTAATTTTTTTCTTCTTCTTCTGAGCCAATATTAGCAACTACTTCTATTTTTTTATTATCTGGCAATTCAGTAAATGAAAGGACATCTAAAGATGGGATATGTTGTCTAAGCATGTGTGATAAATCTCTTCTAATTACAGGTGCCGTGATCATTACAGCCTTTCTATTTTCACTTTGCATTTTTTCCATAACTGTATTTATTGCTGAGACTATTTTTTGAATAAGATTAGCTTCTAATATAAGGCCATTTGCACCTGTTTGTTTTGCAACATTTACTATAAGCTGTTCTAAATCTGCAGAGAATGTTATTATTGGAAGAGCGCTATTTAAGGGCGCAATTTGTTGTATTAATAATCCTGAAATTGTTGGTCTTATTGCCTCAGCTAATTCTATAGGTGTCATATTTTTAACATTTTGACTAGCTAGAACCTCTAATATACGTTTTAGATCGCTTATTGGCATCTTCTCGGCTAGTAAGGTTTTTAATATTGTTGTCAGAATATTTAATGGAACCAATTTGGGTACAGTTGAAGAAACTAATTGAGGTGACGATTTTGCTAAATTGTCCAAAAGTAATTGAACATCATCTTGACCAAGTAATTCGGCAGCTTGTTTGGAAAGAATTTGATTTAAATGAGTTGCAATAACAGCCTCAGGTTCAACTACCATATATCCTAAATTTTCAGCTCTAGCTTGTTGATGAGGCTCAATCCATGTTGCATCCATGTTAAAACTTGGATCCTTGACGTCAGTTCCTTCAATTTTTGTTTGAGCATTATCTCCCGGAATAGCTAAAAGTAACTGGGGAAAAATTTTGTCTTCTGCAACAATTTCTTGTCCAATTCTAATTCTGTAGTGGTTTGATTCTAATGTTAAATCATCTCTAATTCTTACTTGAGGTATAATAAAACCTAATTCTTTTGAAATTTGTTTCCTTACACCAGTTATTCTAGCTATCAATGGACCATCATTTTCATCATCAACAAGTTGAATTAGTCCATAACCAAGTTGCATTGATATTGAAGAATTATCAGCAATTTCTGATAGAGAAATAATATTATCATCTTCTTCATTTTCTGTGTTTTTAATATCCTTGTTATTTTCAGAAAAGTTCGTATCACCATTATCAAAACTTTCATCGTTTTTTCTGAGAATCCACCAAACTGAAAAAGTTAGAGCGGAACCAAGTAAAAATAGTGTGTTTGGCATGCCAGGTATCAAACCTAAAAGAAATAAAACACATGCGCTAGGCAACCATGCTTGCTTAACTCCTATTTGAGAACCAATCTGTTTAGATAAATCTTGGCTAGTTGATACTCTGGTAACTATAATCGCAGTTGCTATTGCTAACAGCAAAGAAGGTATTTGAGCAACTAACCCATCTCCTACAGATAAAATAATATAGTTTTCAGCAGCAATTGAAACAGGTAAATCATGTTGAGCAATTCCGATAACAAGACCCCCTATAATATTAATCAGGAGAATTAAAATTCCAGCAATTGCATCACCTTTTACAAATTTAGATGCTCCATCCATTGACCCATAAAAATCTGCTTCTTTTGCAATATCATCTCTTCTTTGTTTGGCTTCCTCACTAGTCAATAGACCTGCATTTAAGTCAGCATCTATAGCCATCTGTTTTCCGGGCATTGCATCTAATGTAAATCTTGCAGAAACTTCAGAAACTCTTCCAGCTCCTTTTGTAATAACGACTAGGTTTATTATAATTAATATTGCAAATACAAAAATACCAACAACATAATTACCAGCAATAACAAATTCGCCAAAAGCTTCGATAACTTTTCCAGCTGCATCAGGGCCAGTGTGGCCAGCGCTTAAAACTATTCTGGTAGAAGCTACATTTAAACCTAATCTTAAAATTGTTGCAAATAAGAGAACTGTTGGAAAACTAGAAAAATCTAAAGGTCTGAAAGTATGAATACAAACCATTAATATCAATAATGATAGTAAAATATTTGTTGTAAAAAAAACATCTAATAATATAGATGGAAGTGGGATAACCATCATAACCATTAACATTAAAATAGCTATAGGTAATCCAAATGGTTTTAATTTATCTGATGCAAAAAATTGTGCAGCTAATGTATTTGTCAAATTCATGACATCTCCTTAATTCTAAGCTCAAATAAATTATAGAATAAAAACAATATGTTATTTAATTTGAGTTTTAAAATAATAATCGAAAAATAAGGAAGCAAAAAGAATGCCAAGAATAACAATTATTAATAAACATTATTCTGTTTTCTCGTTATTCAATAAAATAAATTAATAATATTGTTGGCATGTATTCTGCATAAATGTCTCGAAATAATTTATTCAGGAGTATTGCATGTCAATTTTTAAACGTAAAAATCTTTTAGTTGGTATTACAACTTGTGCACTATTTGTAAGTACAGGATGCATACAGAATTTAGCTAACTCAAATTTTTCACCAACAAGTAGTTTTAACTCAAAACAAATTAACTCTGAAAGTGATGGGATAGTTGCTTTAAAAGAAGTATTTGATAGTTCTGTTGAAAAAATACCAACTCTATCAGCTGTAGGTTATGCTGTTGTTTCCAGTCAACCGGGAAGAACAGATGCACAAAAAAGATTGATGGCCATTAGATCTGCTAGAATGGCAGCAATGAGAGAATTAGCAGAACAAATCCATGGTATTCAAGTTGATTCTAATACAACCGTAATAGATCTAATGGTCCAAAACGATACATTTAGAGCTGTTGTTAAAGGAATTATTAGAGGTGCTAAAACTGTAAGAATTAATCCTACAGGTGTAGATACTTATGAAACTGTTTTAGAGATTGATAAAGATATGATGCTTATGATGTTAAAAAGTGCAAGAAGAACTTAGAAATTTATAATGAATAAAATTATTTTAAAATTTATTAATATATATAAAGTTTATATTTTTATAGCGTTGTTTACGTTTAATTTTGCGTTATATGCGCAAGATAATTCCAATTTCAAACAAGTTGAAGCAACGGGCAGGTCAATTTTACTACCTGAAAATATTGAAACTTCTAGAAAAAGAGCTTTAGAAGATGCAATTTACTTAGCTGCTTTAAAAGGTGGTGCTAATGTTAATGGATTTTCGGCTATTAGCTCAAATACAATAATTAATGATCAATCAATTATAAAACCTACAAATAGAGTACTTGATTTTAAAATTTTATCTGAGACACAAAATAGAGAATACCTGACTATAAAAATAAGCGCTATTGTAGGAAGTGAATTATCTGAACAGAATTGTAAAATTAGACCTCTAAATATCAATTTATTTAGAGGGTCAATTACAGTTGATACAAACGTTCAATCAGAATTAGCTAGGTATACTTCCTTATGGTACAACAAAACATATGAACTTATATCTATACTGCCAAACGTTGATATAAATAACTTTCAAAATAGACCACTTAATCAAATTATTAAATCATCCCAAAATCCTGCTTTTGATTATAATGCAATTACCAAAGGTATACCGACAATACATCCTGGTAATTATAGCCTTGTTCCCAAAATAGCTCTAACAAAAACGAATGAAAATAATTTTGCTAATTATTTATTAACAATTTCATTTGATTTATACAAAGGGCAGAAAATTAAGTTAGAGACATCAAAAAGCTATAATTTACTAATAAATTATCAAATTGAGAGCAAATTCCAGTTCTTAAGAAATATTTCCACATTGCACATAGATAAAATCAACCGAAATGTACATAATCATTTATCAAAGTCAATCAATAGTTTTTTTTATGATATTAATTGCATACCCTTAGAAGGCAAATTAACTGTAAATGAAGGTAAACTCCAAGTAGATTTAGGAAGCAAACAAGGTCTTAAACAAAAACAGATTGGTCTGGTTAATGGAATAAAAATTCAAAATTCTATGTTAAATGACAGTATATTAATAGTTCATACCGAAGATGTTTTTGATAATTACAGTACTTTGTTACCTTTAAATGATAATGTTAAATTAACAAACTTGAATGACAAGATAGTTAAATTTGTGGAGTAATATAATGAAAAAATCTAAAATATTGTTCTTTTTTATACTATTTATTATTTCTCTTTCTAAATTATCATTTTCAGAACCCTTTGTTGTTTTAGAGTATAGAGGTAATTCAGATCGTGGAAATTTTAGTTCTGATAATTTATTCTTAAAAGATTTAAATTATAATACAAATCACGTAGTTTTAAAAAACGAAACATTAAGTGACATTATGCTAAATTACTATGGTTCTAGTGCATTTAATAATAGAATTTTGAGTATGGCAATTGTTCATTTTAATAAGAAAGCATTTGTTAGAAATAATCCTAACTTTCTTTATTCAGGCAAAAAGTTATATCTGCCAAGTATTAATGAAATTAAAAATTTGATTATCAAGAAAGATAAAAATACTGAAAATAAAGATAAAAATAATTTATCAATTAAGTCACAAATTTATTTTTTTGGGGGATAATTGATGTTTAAAGTGATAATAAAAAACTTTTTATTGGTTATTTTAATTTCAATAATAAATAAACAAGCAATTGCGATTTCCGGGGAAGAAATTTCTACAAAAGTTTCTCAATGGTTAACTAATGAGGGCGTAAAGGGAACTCCAGTTTTTTCAAAAAATACTTTTTATAAAGATTGTAACAAAGAAATTGAAATTAAAAGAATGTTTCAAAATTACAATACTATAAAAGTCAATTGTTCAGATATTAATGGGTTTAAGTTAATAATGAGAGTGCAAACTCTAAAAAATGATGAAAATAAAAAGACAACTAAGCCTAAAATGGTGTCTAAAGCCTCTATTAAAAATAAAATACCAAAAAAGAAAAATAAATTACTTAAAATCATAAAATTAAAAAAGTCAGTAGAAAAAAATGATATTCTAGAATTGGATGATCTTGAAGTCGTCTCAACAGAAAAAAAACATCAAACATCTTTTTTTTCTAATAAAAAGGATTTAGTTGGAAGAAAATTAAAAAAAAATCTGAAAATGGGACAGATTTTGCATCCTAGGCATTTGTTTGAAAGTTTTGAAATTAATAATGGAGATGTTATTTCAATAGTTTCAAATCTTGGTAATGTTTCGGTTACTGTTTCAGGTGAAGCCCAGGATTCTGGTAACTTAGGGGATTTAATTAAAGTCAAAAATTTAAAAAGTGGTAAGATAATTAAAGGTTATATTAAAAAAGATAAAAAAATTAGAATTTTTCGCTAAAATAATTTAACAAGTTGTCGTTATTGATACTGTGGAGTTAAGTAAAATGGATAAAGTAACAAATAATATATTAAATAACATACCTAAAAAAGGTGTTAAGGACTCAAATCTATCTGTTAGTGATAAGGTGGATATAGTTACATCAGATAAAAGTATGTCCTCTAACGTAGTAGACATTAAGGATACTAAAGAGTTAGTTAGAGAAATTGCTCAATCTGCTCCAATAGATGTCGATAAGGTTGCAAAAATTAAAGAAGCTATTTCAAGTGGCAAGTATCCTTTGGATTTAGACAAATTGTCTGACGCACTTATGCAAGCTTATAGAGAAATGAAATCTTAAATCTACTGAATGTTATGATACAGAAACTTGAAATTCTTGATGAAACACTTAATTCATTAGATAATATTAATAATAAGCGTTTTTCATCTGAAAGCTTTAAAGAAGTTAATTCCCAATTTGAAAAAATATTATTGGAATTAAAATCTAATGAAGAAACACTTAAGATAAATAAATCTTCTCAAGAATATATAAATATTTTTAACAACATATTAAATAAAATAGATATGCTTGAAGCAAAAATTTTACCCAAAGCAAATTTATTAGATTCATTTTCTAAGTCAAAATCTTAATTTCTAAAATTATTTATAGCAATTTTTCATAAAATCATGAATATATGAATTATGTTTATTGACTTATTATTATCAAATTTTGAGATTTTTATATTCTTATCAATTTTATTTATTGTAGTTGCTTTTATATTATTATTTTTGCTTCAAATTCAAAATTTTAAATCTAATAAAAATTCAATTATTGAATATGCTCAAAGCATTAATAATACTTCCAAAGAAATTAAGGAGTATTTGATAGTAGTTGGAAATTTGTTAGAACATCAAAAAAAAGAAATAGTAAATATTTCTGAAAAAATAGTGTTTATAGAAAGAGAAATTAATAGATTAGGAAATATTAAAGGATCTGAAGATGTTCTTAATGTAGCTATTAATATGGTTAGACAAGGTAATAGAAAGGAAGAAATTATTGATAAAACAGGTTTAAGAGAGGATGAAGTAGAAGCTTTATACACTTATTATAAAAAATAAGTAATTTACTCATTTTCCTTTTTCTCAGCTTCTTCAAGTAATATTGCTTTATCGCCTTCTATCATTTGCTTAGCATCTTCGTCAGTTACGTCAATTTGTATTCCAGATGGAAACCTTACTCCATTAACCTCAGTTGTTTCTTTAATTTGTACTCTTACCCATTCAACAGGAACATCTTTAGGTTTTTTTGAACTTTTAATAATTTTTTCAACAATATTACTCGCATCATCATTGGTTTCTCTAATTAAATTATCATTTGCAGAATTTTCAGAAATTAAGGCTTGAATTCTTTGATTTAAAACTGAAATTCTTGCAGCTAAGTATGCAATTTTAAAAATCACATCATCGTCTCGTTTTTCAATTTCTTTTATTTTTTTTGCAATTTGATCAAGTGACAAATTTTCAAACTCATCTAAAAGCTCTTCTTTTTTATCAATGATTTTTTCAGATAAGTCCATATTAAATATCCTACATGATAAATCTAATACGACAATATAAAAAAAACTAAAGTTTTTTTAGAAATTAAATTGGCATTTAATTTGCAGAAGTATTTAAAATACTAATAATTAAAAGAGTTTAAAAAAAGTGGATACAATTAAGGATCAAATATCTTTTTATTCCTCAGCTCTAAAGTTGAGAGGGAAGCGCAATAATATATTAGCATCAAATATAGCTAATGCAGCTACACCAAATTATAAAGCAAGAGACATAAGTTTTGAGGATGAAATAAAAAAATTTGATAAAAATGGTCCAATATTAACAACGCATAATAATCATATTGTTCAAAATTCAGGTAAATCAATACACGAGACCTCTTATAGAGAACCATTAATAACTTCTTTAGATGGAAACACGGTAGAGCTTGCTGTTGAGCAAATGCAATTTGCAGAAAACTCAATGAGATACACAACTACTGTAAATTTTCTAAATGGAAAAATTAATAAAATAATTTCAGCAATAAAGGGTGAATAATGGATATTAAATCAGTTTATGACATTGCAGGAAGAGCCATGGCTGCTCAGTTGGTCAGATTAAACACGGTTGCATCTAATCTTGCTAATGCTGGCTCTACTACAGGAGACCCCAAAACAACTTATAAACCATTAAAGCCTGTATTTGAGACACAATACAGTGATTTAGTTAAAAAAAATGGTGTAGCTACTGTCGATGCTGTTGAAGTTAGAGAAATAGGTAGGGAACCAATTAAACAATATATGCCAAATCATCCAGCAGCAGACGCACAAGGATATGTTTATAAAGCTGCTGTAAATGTTGATGAAGAAATGGTCGATATGCTTGAAGCTTCAAGACAGTATCAAAATAATGTTGAAGTTATCTCAACATTGAGAGCTTTAACTATGAGAACAATTAATATTGGTAAATAAGGAAATAAAATGTCTGAAATTAATTCATCAAATCAATCATTAACCAAAATTTTAGATAAATTAGGTATAAATTCAGCTAAAGAGAAATTTGCACCTAAAGAAGCTAAAGATCAACTTGGTCAAGAAGATTTTTTAAAATTAATGACAACACAGTTGCAAAACCAAGATCCATTTGCACCGGTTGATAATGCCGATTTTATAGCGCAGATGGCACAATTTTCGACTGTAACAGGCATAACTTCAATGGATCAAACCATGAAGTCAGTTAGTCAACAACTATCTGAGATGAGAATTGCTTCAACAACGCAGTTGATGGGACATTCCGTATTAGTTCCTGGAAAGTTCGCAAGACCTGACAAAGATGGTGTTATTAGTGGTGTGGTAGATTTACCAGACACAGCATCCAACTTAAATATTATTTTCGAAAATAGTGAAGGTGAGGTCTTGCATCAAGATACATTAGGGATGCAAAAGGCAGGTTTAGTTGGTTTTGAATGGAAGGATTTACCAGATGATATTAAAAAGTCAGGCACTCCAGTAACAATTAGAGCATTTACTGGTAATACAGGTGATACTGGTGAGTTGCCAACTCAAGTTTTTGCTCACGTTTCAGGAACTTCAAAAACTGATACTGGAGTAATGTTAGAGGTTGAGGATTATGGAACAATTGATCCTTCTCAAGTTGTCAGATTTAAAAATTAAGAATTTATATTATAATACTAGGAGAAATTAGAGATGTCATTTTACACTGCTCTTACAGGACTTAACGGATCACAAGCAGATATTTCAGCGACTTCAAACAATATAGCTAACGTTGCGACAACAGGTTACAAAAGAAGTAAAGCTGAATTTGGTGATATATTTGCGACATCCCCATTACAAAATGCCTCATCTTCTATTGGTTCTGGAACAATTTTGAAAGGTATCAAACAACAGTTTACTCAAGGAAACGTCTCCTCATCACTTAATGCATTAGATATGGCTATTTCTGGGCAAGGATTTTTTGCGCTTAAGCCATCATTAACTACCAACCAAACTGTTTATACAAGAAACGGCTCATTCTCAGTTAATAATGACAGATTTGTTGTTGACTCAGCTGGCCAGTTTGTTCTTGCACTACCGGTGTCAGATGATGGTTCTGTACAGGGTGGTGAAATTGCGGACGCTAAACCATTAAAGTTAGAATTAGAAGCTGGTGAAGCTAAGAAAACAGATAATCTGGAATTAGCTGTTAACTTACCAGCTTCATCAACAGTTTTTGAATCTGCCGCTGATTTTGATCCTAAAAATCCAGCAACATTTAATTCATCTACTTCTGTTACAATCTTTGATAACTTGGGTAATCCAGTTATTGCAACTGCTTTTTTTATAAAAACTCAGGCTGCATCTGGAGATCAAGTAACACATAAATATCAAACTAAGTTTATTGTTGACGGAAGAGAAGTTCAACCATCACTAACAGAAGCCATTTCTCCTACAGGTCAGACATTAGTTGTTGACCGTTTTGGTCAAATCATTCCAATTAATGAAAAGCCACAGATTATTTCAGTTGCTCAAACACAACCACTATTTTTCTTAGATGATTTATCTAACAAAACTGTGTCTAAGGCAGCAACAGTTGAGTCAACAGTTTTGGAGGATGCTGCCTTTACTGCAACGGCTCCTTCCATTACAGTGGTAACTGATCCATTACAATACTATACCACGTATGAAGCTAATCCGACATTAAATAAATCAACATATTGGGGAAAAGATTTTTTAACAGTTCGTGTTGATGATACAACCGGTAGTGCTAGTTTTAAAAGTATAGATATAAGACCAGGTACTTACACTGCTACTACTCTTGCATCTGAAGTTCAAAGAGCAATAAATGCAGGTTTGTCAGACGATTCAAAATTAGCAATTGACCCGGTAACAGACGGAAGTTTTTCAATACAGTTTAACCAACTTGATAATAATGATGAAATTCAAACTTTGACAGCAATTAACGTTGATTTGATGAAAGACAGTTTTGTAACTGAAAAGCTTTTTGCAGGTACAAATGGTATTGAAAACGTTGCATCACCAAACTTTACTAGAGAAGAGTTTTTATCTCATGCACAATTGAGAATTAACGATGCACTAAATAGGGCAGCTGTATCGGCTGATGGAAATACAAATAATTCATCAACATATGGTGTAAGTTCGCAATTATTTAATAGAGTAACTGGAAAGGCTCTTACAGGTGCTATTAAAGAAACTGAAGTTTTAAGTTTTAATTATAAACATCCAACAACCGATTTAACGGATGAAAATAATGTAACTACTGAAGAAAAATTTCTACTTCATAGTTATTATAATTCTTCACCTACTTTAAAGGTGTTTGATAAAGCTGTAGACGTCACTGCTGTTGGTGGAAACACAATGGTACAAGATGCTAGTGGTACATTAAAAGTTTATATAAATGATACTACTAATACAATCAGTTCAACAAGTTTTCCTACTGAAGTTTTTCTTGCTGGAGAATTTGATACCACTGTTTCAACAGTAAACAATTTAAAATATAATGGTGCAAAGTTTTCTGTATCAAGTGCAGGAACGGATGCAAATGGTAATGAATTTTTAAACCTTAAATCTGATTCAACTGCAGCAATAAATATAACTGATACTAAGATCAAAGTTTTATATTCAGAATCTAAAGATATATCAGCACAATTTGAGGGCGGAACAGATGTTTTTTCTGGTCAGACTGAGCATTTTGGAAGTAATAGAATTGTATTAAAAGAACTTAATAAACATTCATATATAAACAAAAATATTCAGCAGCCAGATACTTTATTAAATAGCTCTTCAGTTACTAACAGTTCTCCAGCTACTGGTGCAGCACTAACTGTAGACACAACAGCAGGTTTCCCAATATCTGGTACTTTATTGATTGGAACAGAGCAAATAACATATACTGGAACTACAGCAACAACTTTTACTGGAATAACAAGAGGTGCTAATAGTACTAATCCTGCTGCACATCTTGATGATGCCTCAATAAAGTTATTAACTTTTACGGATGGTATTATGAGTGGTTTTAAGGATATTTTAAGAAATACATCAACCACTGCAGCAACAAATATAATTAGAGAAACAACAGGTGCGGCAGGACAAAACAGTAACTCTTTAGTTGTAGATGGAGGAACTAAAGGTATAAGAGTAGGTGATATGGTTGTTGGTGCTGGTATACCAGCTAATACAAGGGTTACTGTCATTAATCATAGTACTTCTACTGTAACTTTAAGTGCAAACACAACTGCAGCACTTACAGCTACAACTTCAACTGTTGCTGGAACTAAAGTTACATTTTTGTCGAGTAGTCATACTACTGGAACTCTTGATTATTCAGCAAATCGACGAAGCCTTACTGTTGCAGATGTAACCGGCATTACAGTAGGAGATTCTGTATATGGCACTAATATTGACTCAGCTACAACTGTAAGCGCAATCAACGGTAATGTAATTACTTTATCAAAGGATGCAGCTACCAATGTAAATGGTGGTGATATTAATGGTGATGAGATAAATTTTGTTGACGCTGATGGTTTAGGTGCTCAAGTTCTTAATGATGGTGCAGTAGCTGCTGGAGCAACTACTATTGTAGTAGATGCTAACACAAATATCTCAGTAGGTGACATTGTTGAAGTTGCTGGCGTAACTGCTGGTACTACAGTTACAAACGTTAATGCAAATACAATAACTATAAGTGCAGCTACGACTGCTGCTATAGCAGATGATACCTCAATAACCTTTTTACCGGCAGACTCTGAAGTGTTAAATGTTGGATCAACAGCAGGTTTTACTGATGCAACGGCTGATGCACCAGGAAAAATCAAGCTTGGCGATGAGATTATTACCTACACTGGAAAAACTGCTACAAGTCTTACCGGTATCACTCGAAGTGTTGACAATAGCGAAAGTAAGGCACTTGCGGTTGGAGCTTCCGTAAGTTTATTTGATAGTGTAGTTAACCTAGGATTATCTAATAGAACGACTGACGTTAACACAGATGTAAATGCTACAGCAACAACTATTACTGTAGATTCTACTGCAGATTTTGAGGATAGTGGTTTTATCAGAATAGGTAATGAAGTGATTGCATATACGGGTAAAACCGCAACAAGCTTTACAGGGTTAACAAGAGGTGTTGCGGGAACAACTGCAACTAGTCACACGAATGATGCTATTATTACACAAGAAATTTCTAACACTGATGACTGGGTAGATGAAGATGACCCAGCATTAAGGATAGCTTATGATATATCTGGACAAAACTTTACTTTACAGGGCATACCTTCAAAAATTGGTACATCTACTTCAAGTAAAATGTTTTCATTTTCAGCATATGGACCAGGTGAAGGTAGTGGTACCAACGCTATTGGTTTAAAAACGTTAAGTAATAAGGCATCTTCAAATATTGGTGGTGGTGCAGTTTTAAAAGCTGAATCAGTTTTATTTACTGGTGACCAGATTGCTGCAGATACTCAGCAAGCTTTTGGTGTAGAAGTATCTTATAACAACCTGACTAGAAAATTTAGTATTGCTAGTGGAACTACCGGTGAAAATATACCTGCAAACTCTGCTGTAGGTGTTGGAGATGCAGGTCAGGCTTCATCAAATATAGAAATTGGAAGATTAGCAATAGTAGATGGCGTGGCAACAGCCTCAGCTGCAGGTATTGGTGGTACAAGTGCTTTACTAGGAATAAATGCCACTAACGAAATTACCACTGTTACTGCAGATACTTCTGGTAAAGGTTTACAATCAGAAGCTGCAGTTTTAAATGGAAAAACTTCAAACGAAGATTTGTCTGAAGATTTCTTTTTATCAGACGCCGCTGAAGAAACAATTTTTGTTGTAAACGTAAATGATATAACTGCTGCTATTAAAGTGCCTGAAGGAGTATATAACGGAACCTCTTTGGCAACGGCATTGCAATCAAGAATTAATCAGATGGAAGACTCTTCAGGCAACACTGTCAACGGTGTGACTGTAGTATACAATACAACAAGCAATTCATTTACATTTACTACAGGAACAACAGGGTTAAATAGTAAAATATTTGTATCAGCAAGTGCTCGTATGGGATTAAATGATCTTGAACTGCAAACAGGCACTACACCTTCATTTGTTAATATGGCTAATACGATTGCTAAATCAGATACTGGTCAGTCTTTGTATGTTAATGATGCTGGAACAACAACAACTCTTGCACCAGATAATGCATGGACACCAACTACTGATGGTACTTTTGCAAAAGTATTTTTAAGACCAGGAGAACTAACATTTGATACTCAAGGTAACTTGGTAAGTCCAACACAAAAAGTGAATTATAAAGGTGATTTTGCAGCAGACGCAGCAGCAGGTACTAACGCTCTATCGATTGATTTAGATCTAGATTTTGATGGATCAACTCAATTTGCATCTGACTTTAATGTTAGGACGGTTACTCAAGATGGACAAACAGTTGGTAAGTTAGATGGTTTGGACATTGCTGCTAACGGATTAGTTAGTGCTAACTATACTAACGGTTTGAACATTGCTCTTGGAAGATTAGTTATGGTTAATTTTAATAACCAAAACGGATTGAAACAAATTGGTAACGCAACATATGTTGAAACTTCAGTTTCAGGTGTTGCTGCAGTTGGGGAAGCTGGTGCTGATGGTTATGGTACAATCTTATCTGGTTCTTTAGAAAGATCAAATGTTGATATTACTGAAGAGTTAGTTAACTTGATTACTGCGCAAAGAAACTTCCAAGCGAATGCTAAAACAATTGAGACTAATACAAGTCTAACACAAGCGATTATACAAATTAGAACATAAGTGAGTAAGTAACTTAAGGGGTAAATAATATGGATCGAAGTATTTATACAGCTCTTAATAGTATGAATATCCTAAGAGATAATAAATCTGTTACAGCACAAAACTTAGCAAACGTAAATGTAACTGGTTTCCAAAAAGATATTCAAATTAACTTTGAATCCGTATATTTAGATAGAGATAAGGGTATTGATCCACGAGTTATGGCATTACAAGATATAGGTGGCTTTGATACAACACCTGGCCCAACTCAACCTACTGGAGTACCATTAGATCTTGCTATAGATGGTAATGGATATTTTGTAGTAAAACCAGTTAATGGTAAATTAGCACTGTCTAGACGAGGTGATTTCACAGTATCAGCTGATGGAACTCTTAGAGATGGATCTGGATCACAACCACTAAGTGTAGATCTTGAACCTATAACGATACCACCTCACAGGAAAATATTTGTATCTGGTGATGGGATTGTCGAAATTGAACCACTTAATGCTCCATTAGGAGAAAAGGTTAGAGTAGGGCAGCTTGGTACTACTCTAGGATCAGAGGTGCCACTGGCAAAATCTACTGATGGTTTTGTTAGAACTGTTAATGGGACAATCCCTGAACTTGACAATAGAACTAGACTTTTAAGTGGTTTTTTAGAAGGGTCTAATGTAAGTTCAGTCGATGAATTAGTAACTGGTATCGATCAATCAAGAGCCTATGAAATAAATGTAAAATTTATTAGTACCGCCCAAGAAATAGACGAAGCTAGTGCATCTTTAATGAGAATGCCTAGCTAATTTTCCTTAAGACATTGGCATATCAATTGCATTATTATTCTATATTCAAAAGAAGGAGTAGAATATGTCTAATGCAATGCACGTGGCCAAAACTGGTTTAAATGCTCAAAATAGTAGAATGCAAGTAATTGCAAATAACCTTGCAAACGTTAATACTACTGGCTTTAAAAGAGACAGAGCAAATTTTGAAACTCTATTATATCAAGTTATAAAAGCGTCAGGTGCCCAGACATCCGGTGAAACAAGAACTAATTCTGCTTTTTCTGTAGGAACAGGTGTACGTATTATAAATGCAGATAAACTATTTACACAGGGCAACATTGTATCAACAGACAATGCATTAGATTTATCAATAGATGGTTCTGGTTTTTTTCAAGTTCTAATGCCAGATGGAAGAATTGGATTTACAAGAAATGGTGCTTTTGGAAGAAATGCTGAAGGTCTTCTAACTACGGCTTCTGGTTATGTTATTCAACCAGAAATTGAAATTCCTGAGGGAGTGACAAACATTAACATATCAGCTGATGGTATTGTATCAGTTCAAAATCCTGGAGAAGTTGAAGAAGAAGAGGTTGGACAGTTCCAGTTAGCAGATTTTGCTAATGCAAGGGGTTTACAACCAATCGGGCAATCAATGTTAGTTGAAACACCTGCAAGTGGTCCAGCTGTAATAGCCAATCCATTTGAGAATGGATTTGGAAGTTTAGTTCAGGGTGCGCTTGAAAGTTCAAATGTAAATGTTGTTCAAGAATTAGTTGACATGATTGAAACACAAAGAGCATATGAAGTTAACTCAAAAGCAATTTCAGGAGTTGACGACATGCTTAGATTTATAAGTCAAAATCTTTAATTTGTAGGATCTACAATGAAAATAATAATTTTTCTTATACCTCTCTTTATACTAGGTGGTTGTGCGAGTTATGTTGAAGAAGTAAATAATCAACAGTTCAAACCACTAAAACCATCATTTGAAGAATTTGAACGAGCCGAACCATCTAATGGATCAATATATAGCACTAGCTCATCAGGACTTTTTTCTTCAGATAGAAGAGCAAAAAAAGTTGGAGACATTTTATCAGTTACTTTAAGTGAAACTTTTTCATCTAATAAAGCTGTTACAAATTCTTCTGCCAAAGCTGATGTTATCGGAGCTGAGATTGGACCAACAGGTATTTTAAGAAATTTTGCGGGATTAGGTGGAAGTGCTCAAAAAACTAATTCATTTGCTGGATCTATGGCTACAAATCAGTCTAATAGTTTAAGTGGAACACTGTCAGCTACAATAGTCAGAGTATTCCCAAATGGTAACTTAGAAATTAAAGGTCAAAAGAAGTTAAGAATCACTGAGGGTACTGAATATATTCGTCTTAGTGGCATTATAAGACCAGAGGATATATCTACTACTAATACTGTTTCTTCTGCAAAGATTGCAGAGGCACAAATAGAGTATGTAGGTGCAGGAATACTTGATAGTGCTTCAAAACCAGGTTGGGGTAGCAAAATTTTTAGAGCCATTTCACCATTTTAAGGAATTTAATTATGAAAAGTTTTAAACTACATTTTTTCTTTATTTTTCTTTTGTCTACAATAACTCAAGCTGTTTTTGCAGATAGATTGAAAGATATGGTTAGCTTTGCTGGAATTAGATCAAACCAATTAATGGGTTATGGAATTGTTGTGGGTTTAGATGGAACGGGTGACTCATCACTCGCAGTAACACTTCAAAGTATGCAATCAACAATATCACAATTTGGAATGAATGTAGATGCAGGTAGCTTAAGTGGGAAAAATTCTGCTGCTGTTATGATTACTGCAGACTTAGATCCATTTACAAAAGTAGGTCAAAAAATTGGTGTGACTGTATCATCAATGGGAAAAGCTAAAAGTCTAAGAGGTGGTACTCTGTTAATGACACCTTTGAAGGGGGCGGATGGTAAAACCTATGCCATTGCTCAAGGTAATCTTGCTGTAGGAGGTTTTGGTGTTGAAGGTGCTGATGGTTCTTCATTATCAGTAAATATTCCTACAGTTGGTACTATTGCAAATGGTGCAACGGTTGAGAGAATGGTTGAAGCGCCTTTTATTAATTCTAATAATTTTGTAATGAATTTACATCAAGGAGATTTTACAACTGCTAATAGAATTACCGAAGAAATTAATAAAGTATTTGGTCCTGATGTTGCTAAAGCTTTAGATCACACTTCAATTTCTGTAAGAGCTCCCAAAGATCCTTCTCAAAAAGTTAGTTTTATGAGTTTATTAGAAAATATTGAGGTAGATCCTGCATCCCCAATTGCAAAAGTTGTTGTGAATGCAAGAACTGGAACAATTGTTATTGGAGGTGATGTAAGAGTAACCCCAGCTGCAGTAAGTCATGGAAGTTTAACTGTTAAGGTTAATGAAGATACAAATACTACTCCAGGACAAACATTATTTGATGATGCTGGAAATATTACTCAAGCAACAGATGCCAATACACAAAACGATACAGAAATAAAAGCTGGTGCAGATACAGCATCTGCATTTGTTTTTGATGCGGGAACTTCCCTAGCAGATGTTGTTGACGCAATCAATGCAATTGGAACCACAAGTTCTGACTTAGTTGCAATCCTAGAAGCTTTAAGAGCCGCTGGTGCGTTAAGAGCCCAAATGATTATAATTTAAAGGATGAGTTAATGGATAATTCATTATCTAAAGTTAATCAAATTAGTCATTTAGCTACAAAATCAGTAGATGAAAAGAAGATCAATTTATTGCAAAAACATAGTAATAATGATTTAGGAATTGTTGCTGATCAGTTTGAGTCTATTTTTGTTTATCAAATGCTTAAACAAGCAAGGCAAAGTAAGTTAGCAGAAGGAATATTTAGTTCTGAAGCACAAGATACATTCAATAATATGCTTGATATGGAATATTCAGAAATTTTATCCAAAAAGAATAACTTTGGTATTGCTGAGGCATTAATAAAACAATTTCAATCCCATGTGCATCCAAAGAAGGATAAATAATGGCCTCCTTATTTGAAATTGGAAAAACAGGTGTTCAAGCATATAGACAGGCTTTATCAGTAACAGGCCAGAATATTGCTAACATAAACACTGATGGATACAATAAAAGAAGTGCAGACATCAGTGAAGTTGCTGGTGTGACAGGTGGACCAACAAACGTTTCAGATAGCACAGGCTTGGGTGTCAGGGTTAACAATGTTCGTAGATCGTTTGACGCTTATCTTGCAGATAAAACGAGAACCTCACAATCTGATTATGAAATGTTAAATGATTTCGTTTCTAAGTTAAGTGACTTAGAAAACATGTTATTGCCTTCAGGAAGTGATTTAGGTGTTTTCATAGGTAGATTTTTTGATACTCTTCAAGATGTAGCAAGTAATCCTGATAGCATTTCTGCAAGAACAGTATCTTTAGAAGCTGGTAAAGCATTAGCTTCTGCTTTTAATAGTTATGATGATCAATTTAAAAATTTTAAAACAAACTCAATAAAGCAAATAGATATCAAAATTGAAGAAGCTAACTTATATATAAATCAGTTGGTGGAAATAAATAAACTCATTGCTACTAGTGGTTCAAGTGACGCATCAAACGATGTCTTAGATGCAAGAGACAAGTTGCTTATAGATTTATCAAAACTTTTAAATTTTACTGTTGATTACGCAGGTACGGGAGAGGCAATAGTAAGATTAGGTGACTCAGGTAATGGAGCTTTTTTAGTCAACAGAGCTAAAGGCTCAACTATTTCATCTTCATATGATGATAAAAATGTTTCACTAGTTATAAATGAAGGTGGTGGGAGAAAAAATCCAGGTATTTTTTCTTCAGGTATTATATATGGGATTTCCAATTTTTATAATTTAGTTGATTCAGTGAGTAGCGAAATAAATCAACTTGCAGAACAATTTTCAAATGATGTAAACGAAATTCAAATTTCTGGAATTGATCTAAATGGCAAATCCGGAAAAGCTATGTTTTCCGTGAATTCAATGTTACCACAAGCCAATTTTAATAATAAATCACAATTAAAATTTAATATAATTGAGGGTGATCCAAGTAAAATTACCCAAGAGAAAATTTTAGTTAATTATTCAAAAATAAATAATAACTGGGAAATAAGAGATTCCAAGGGTTTGTCTAAGGCTGTAGGAAATAAAATTAATTTTAATGGATTTCAAGTTGAAATTATTGGTCAACCCCAAGATGGTGATGGTTTTCAAATATCTCCATCTTTAACAAAAGCAGGAGCTATGAAATTTCATCTTCAAAATCCTGAAGATTTTGCAGCTGCTTCAAAAAATTTAGTCTCAAAAAGTGCATCTAATGTAGGTGATGTAGAATTAAATATCATAGGTACAACAACACAAGCTGATATAGATTATCCTTCTACTATTGATGAAGTTTTTTCTTCTAGTGGAAACCCTTTGGTTGCTACAACTTTTTTAAAAGATGGTCCTGTGACTACAATTCCTTCAACCACAAAATCAATCAATTTAAGTTCTCTTGGAAACCAATCATCAGCTACATTTACAATTTCAGATGCAGATATTAAAGGTTTTTCATCATTTAGTATTAAACTTACAGATGGTGGCAATGATGAAGAAATCACAATAAGCTCTGCAGCTACAGATCCTGGAGATGGAATTAGATCAGTTGAAGAATTTGCTAAATTACTAAATTCTGGTTTAACGTTAGACGGGAAAAGTCAACATGATTTTAAAAAATTAGGTTTATTTGCTACTGGATCAAATGGTTATCTTACAATTGCTTCATCTTCTTTAGATATTGAGAGTTCTTCAATTTTGTCTAGAGGCAATTCCTTTACTCCCTCAATTACGAATTTAACAGCTGGTGAGACAGCAGCTAGTAATTTACAGGTTTTTACAAGGGATGGTAGGCATGTATCTGGAACATCTCTTAATGCAATTCAAATAGCTTCATTAATAAAAAAAGAAAATGGATTTTTAGAGAGTGCTGAATATAGAAATGATTATTTGAACAATAATTATAGAGGTACAAACATAATAAGGAAAACAGCAAGTGGAGATTTTGTAAGCAGTTTTGGATCAAACCTTAGTTATAATGAACAAGAAACTGATATGGATGGTTTGTTAACTTCCAAGACTGTATCGTTGATTGAAACTACACTAAGAGAAACATCATTAAATTATACTGCTGCAACTACTGTTACAGGTGCACAGTCAACTTACAACAACTCTGGTGGAACATTAGGTACTAGCGCTGTTACTCAAATACCACTTCAGTCTACTACAGGTTTTCCTAGTGCCGGAGGAACAATTAAAATTGGTTCTGAATATTTCACATATACAGGTGTCAGTGGAAATAATCTAACAGGTGTAACCAGGGCTCAAGAAGGTAGTACTGCTGAGGATCATGCACATAGCGCTGCTGTAAATTTAGTTATTGGAAGTGGCGACATCATGTCTAGTTCAGGAACAATAACTGTAGCAGACACTTCATCATTTGCTTCTGCTGGTGCTATTCAAATTGGTGACGAGCTTTTTACGTACACAGGTAAAACAGGAACAACTTTTACTGGGGTAACCAGAGCAGTAAGTAGTACAACAGCTGCAAAACATGATAGAAATACAACCATTTCTCAAGCATTAGACCCAACGGCTACTACCATTAATGTCGCAAGTACAACAGGATATCCTGCAGCTGGTACATTATTAATTGGATCAGAATATGTGACTTACACTGGTGTAACTGCAACTTCTTTTACAGGTGTAGTTAGGGGAACAACAGTTAACAATCTTACATCTACAGCAGCAGCACACGCAAATGGCGCCTCAATAAAAGATTTTTCTTCCGGAATTATAACGCTTGATGGAACAAAAATACATTCAAAAGAACTTAATTCATATATTTCAATTGCATGTGAGAAAGATGAATCAGGAAGAACATTTACTGTTACAGGTTATGATTTAGATGGATTATATCAAACTGAAACTATTCCTGGTGGTAATGCAACTACAGCAGTTGGTAGTAAAGTTTTCAGCAGGGTAAGAAATATAAGTATAGATGGTGATTTAGCTGGCAAGATCACTATAGGAACAGAAGCTGTTGGCTACACTCTTAAAGTTATTAATGATGATAATATAGAAAAAACTACAAATGTACCCGTGGGTTCTAGTGCTTTTTATTTAGCTAATAAATTGAATACCGAGTTAGCGGGTACTGGAGTAAATGTATCAGCAAATACAAGAGTTTTACTTGGTCCGTTTGATGATGGTGTTAGTGGCGCAATAACATTCGATTTAAAGGGTAAAAACTCTGATGCAGTATCAATCAACGCAAGTATCGATGCCAGCGATATTTCAGCACTTGCAAAAAGAATTAATGAGTATTCTTCACAGACAGGTTTATTAGCAACAGTTACGTCTGATTTTAAGAAAATAATCATTGAATCTAAAGATGGATATGACATTAATTTAAAAAATATAACTGCACCCTCAGATTTTTATCTTGAAGGATATGGAAAAGATTTTGAAAAATTTAGTGAAAACGACTCTCAATTAAATTCAAAATTATTAATAGACATTAGTAATACAAAAAAAGTATCAGCAAATATCAAGGGTGAGATAAAATTTACATCTAGTGAAACTTTTACAACACAAATAAATTCAGGAGTTTCTAAAGTAGCAGTTATAGACTCATTAACTAATGGATATATAAATATTGATAGGAGTAAAACAGGCGAAGTTGTTACTGTTAAACCCGAGATCTTTGATGACTTAGATAATAGTGTTGGATCTCCTAATGGTAAAAAGGCTATTGTTGGGTTATCAAAGTATGGAATTGATTTAAATCAAAAAGATTATAAATTATTCGTGAGTGACGATGATAGTTTGTTCACCTCAAATAGACCTGCTTCTTCGGGAACTATTACACTTGATGGAGCATTAAAAGATGCTAATGACTTAAATGCAGTTGTAACCATTTATTGTTCTGCGGATGAAAGCGGAAACACATTTACTGTTACTGGAACAAACGCAAGTGGTACAACTATTACAGAACAAATTACAGGTGCGAGAGCTACTGATGATGATAGCTTATTCACTATAGGAAATCCTGGTTCTGCAGGGGCTATCTCACTAAATGGTTCTTTAAGTAGTGTCGACAATTTAAATGCAGCTGTAACCATTTTCTCTTCTGCGGATGAAAGTAAAAACACATTTACAGTTACTGGATATAACTCAAGTGGTACTATTATTACAGAACAAATTACAGGTAAGACAGCTAATAATACAGCTGAAGGTACAAAAAAATTTAGTAAAATAATTTCAATTACGACTTCAGTTACTCCAAGTGGCAACATTAAGATTGGAACAGTAGCCAATACAGCCGCGGGTTCTACAAAATTTACTACTATAAGTTCTATAAGCTCTACTGTTAGACCAGGTGGTAATATAAATATTGGAACAGTTGGTCATAATGATATTAATGACGATGATAGCTTGGTTCAATTAACAAATTTTTCTTCAGGTGCCATTTCAATGAATGGTGTATTGAGCACGTCTAATTATCTTGGAGCAAAAATTCAAATTAAGAGTAGGGAAGACACAACAGGAACAACATTTGTGATTGCTGGGTTGGGTCTGAATAACGAAGTTATTTCAGAAAGTATAGTTGGATCAAATGGTGGTGTTGTAACTACAACCAATATTTTTAAGTCTGTTACTTCTATAAATTCTTCAGGAACTAGTAATGGACAAATTAAGATTGGAACTAAAGCAGCTGACGGAAATTGGGGTACAACCATCGATGCAAATGAATTAAACATTGATACACAAAAAGAAATTTCTACTGCATTGCTTACATCACTTAGATCTCAATCGCCAACATCTCAAGTAAAAAGTGTTGTCCTAAATGCACTACCTCAAGATGGTAAATCTGTAGATTTAAGTTTTGAAGGACAAGTCTATACTCTTAAAATGGTATCAGGAGAAGTATTAGTTGAAGGACCTGAAACAAATAGAATTAAAGCACGCTTTAATGGAACATCAGAAAATATAAATAATTTGATTGCAGTATCCCAGACTGGTACTGCAGCCACACCTGTAACTATTAATGGTTTAAATTCTACAGCAGCAGATAGTGATGGGATTGTTCAAGATATGAATCCAGACCCATCAAATGCTAATTTTCCGGTAATTCCACTTACTGGAGCACTCAAAGATAGCACATCTCTTAATTCTAGAATAACAATTAAAAATACCGACAACGATGATAATACTGCTTTTAAAATCACTATTACTGGTACTGATCTAGACGGTAATGTAATTACAGATGAAATTACTGGTGTGAATGGCAACAATGCAACTAATGTAGGAACTAAAGTTTTTAAAACAGTTACTGAAGTAAGAGTTGATGGTGACCATGGCGATGTTGAAATTGGAACGACACCAGCCTTTGTTTCATCATTAGGCACAAGAGTGTCTATTACTGCGACTGCAGACGAAAGTAGTAATTCATTTACAATAGTTGGTACAGGTACAGATGGTTTAAGTAAAACTGAAACTATTTTTGGCCCAAATTCTGGAAAAACTGCTGTATCTTTAGGTTTATTTAAAACAATTCACTCAATTACTCCAACATTAAATACCACAGGTAACATTGAAATTGGAACAGCATCTGGATACGAGCTTATAGCAACAGCAGAAGGTACAATTGAAGGTGCTCAACTTAAGTTAGTTTCTAATACTGCAAATACGGCTAATGCAGAAACATTTGGTTTAAAAGAAGGAACAACTACAATGCTTGGAAATTTTGTTGTTCAACCCACAACATCAAGTCCAGCAATTGGTATTGAAGTTACGGAAAACAATGTAAAGTCAAATTATACTATAAAATTTGATACTAAAAATGTTCCAGTATTTTTTAATAGTGATGGCTCAGCAATTAGTGGTTCACCACCAAGTTCTATAACCTTGTCATGGAATGAATCATCAGGCACAACTGATGATGATTCTCTGTATAATGGTAATATGTTAGCAGGAGTTGGTATAATTACTGATGGTATTTTATCAACCACTGACGATGATGGCTTGTTAACAAGTCAATCAGTTACAGCAGGTGATTTATATTTAGAAGGGGCCTTGGCAAAATCTAAATCATTAAATGGCAAAGTAACTATTTTTTGTAATGGAAATGAAACTAGTAACTCTTTTGTGGTTTCAGGTTACGATACATCTGGTGTTTTTAAAACTGAGACAATTTCTGGAGTTAACAACTCTACAGCAACTGGTACAATTTCTTTTAATGAAATTTCATCTATTACTGTCGCCAACAATTCAGCAAGTACTATTAAGGTTGGAATACAAGCAACTCAGGTTGTTATGGAGCCACAGGTAATTACAATCACACCAGCAGGGTCTGATGTTGGAGAAAAATATACAATTACGGGTTTGGATCAATTTGGTAACGCACAAACTGAAGTTTTAACTGCAAAAGCCGCTATTGAGACTGTAACAGGAACCAAAGTGTTTTCTCAGATTTCATCTATAGTGCCTACAAGTGCATCTGCTTCAACAGTAAAGGTAGGTACTCAAAAAGTTGGTAGATTATCATTAAGCAATACTATTGATAAAGTTGACTTTAAAATTGAAAGCAGTCCTAATGCCGATTTTGTATATGGCTTAAAAACTCAAAACATTAGAGCTGTTATTGATAATGATAGTCTTAAGGTTTCATCGTTCTCAGGTGAGCCAGTAAAAGTTGATGTACCATCTGGTTCAATTCAAAATTCAGTTGCAGAAAAAATAAGTTTAACAAATTTACCACCAGAGGATTTGATTACCTTTGTTATGGGAGGTGGTGCTAGAAAAATTAGTGCTGAATATGACAAATTTTCAGAGAGCGAATATACAGAAGATATACCTGAACTTACAATTAAGGTAGATTCATCAAATAACAATAAAGTTGAAATTTTTGATAAAGTTTCTGGTCATTCGATTGCATCAAGAATTTTAGACGTTAACAGAGTTTTTGAAATAAATAATACGAAATTTCAATTCTCTGATGAGACTATAGTTAATAATAGCTTTGATTTTTCAAGTAATAAGGATGGTTTTGGAGACAACAGAAACATTGTAAATATTTTAGGTCTTCAAGGGTCAGACAAATCAGGTGGCAATAAAGGAAATTTTCAAGAAATTTTTAATACTACTGTTGCTAAAGTAGGATCAAATGTTCAAGCAAGTAAGTTATCTCTCGATTCAGCATCAAGCACATTAGATGCAGCAGAGGCGAGTCAAAGTGAATTTGCTGGAGTTAATCTTGATGAAGAAGCTGCACACTTACTCGAGTTTCAACAAGCATATCAAGCTTCGGCACGAATTTTGCAAACTGCTAAAGAAATGTTCCAATCTCTAATAGAGGTTGTTTAGTAATTAGAGTTATTTAAAATGCAGATTAGTTCAAAATTATTTAATCAACAGCAATTAAAACAATTTTCATCAACAACTGAAGAACTTCAAGATCTTCAGAATAAAATTGCTACTGGTGAAAATATTTTACGGGCTTCAGATGATCCAGTTGGATCTGTTGAGTTATCAGGCCTAATTGTTGTTAAAAAGCAAATTGAACAATATGAGAGAAACGTAAATTCAGCTGATGATAGATTATCATTAATAGATAAAAATTTAGAAAACTTATCAAATGTTTTTATAAGAGTTCAGGAATTGATCATCCAGGCTTCAAGTGACGTTTTAGGTGCATCAGATAGAGAAGCAATTGCTATTGAAGTTGATCAGATGAAAGAAGAAATATTAAGTTTAGCTAATGCACAAGATAGTAATGGAAGTTTTTTATTCAGTGGCTACAAAACAAATACTATTCCTTTTGTCAAAGATTTAGCTGGCAAAATAAATTATAAAGGAGATAGGGGTATAGCATCTTTATCTATTTCTGAGTCTAGAGTAATAGAGACAACACTTGATGGAGGAACTTTATTTCAAGCTGTAAAGGGACCATCAGGAAAGAATGTCTCAATTTTCCAAATGTTAGAAGATATTAGCTATTCAATAAGGACGGCTTCTGGAGGTGTCGATTCAGTAAAATCAACAGGTGTAGCGGAACTTACTTTTGAGAATAAAAACCCTGGCACATGGACTTTCGATCTAACAGGAAATTTGGGTACAGCAACAATTACAGCTGAAATTACAGGTGAAGATCCTGCAGAGTTTGTAAGGCAAATTAATCTTGGGAACACTGGGGTTGTTGCAACTATAATGGATGATGGAAAAACAATTAAATTAACTGACTCAGTCAACGGTCCAATGGAAATTAAGAATCTTTCTGTTTATGGAATTGAAACTGCACAAAAAGATCCTACTTCATTTTTTAAAGTTCAACCTACAGATGGAATTGGAAACAACATAGGTGGTGTTCAAAAGTTATATGATAATGATCAATTACCATCAAAACAATTAGATAATGTAGCTTCAACTCAGGTACATATTGCGAATAATAGAGGTGAAATTGGAGCTAGAACTAACTCTCTTGAGAGGCAAATAGAGCTTTTAGCTAACCGAAGATTAGGGGTTGAAAAAGATGTAAGTGATTTAAAGGATGCAGATCTTGCATCATTAGTAACTAATTTACAAAGTATGTTGACGTCTATGCAAGCAAGTCAGCAATCATTTGTAAAAATTTCACAACTTAATTTATTTGATTATTTAAGATAATTAAAAGTTTAAAATAAATCAGTTTCTTGATTGATAATTTCACCAATCCAGTCAATATCTTCTACATCTGTGATTAACCATCCTGGTTCTGCTTTAGGAAGTGCTTCATTTCTAATACTAAAAACCGTAGCTTTAAATATCTTAAAGCATTTATCTGAACCATAGTCTTTAACTTTTGTCGGATTAAAAGCCGACGAGAACATTCCAGATAGTTTTCTTTCACTTCCACCTGACTCATATTTAACTCTATAATGAATAAAGTCATTTATGTAATTAACTGCCTCCTCACCAGCATTTATTTCAGACAAAAATTGTAGGATTTTTTCAGCTAAATCCATAATTTCTTCAAACTTTACTTCATTAAATCGTTCTGAAATTGCTATTGAATATTTCCTTGAAATGGCAGCAATAGAATTATTTGAAGATAAAAATTCTTTGCTGGTCTGTGCAGCAAATGTAGAAAAAATCCATTCAGGGCAAAATTTTGACATTTTATCACCTATAAATACGAAAGCACGGTATCAATATATATGATAAATATACCTTTTTGTAGCTAAATCAATAGTAATATTATTTAATTTGTTTCCATCCATCCAAAATTTCATCAATTGGAGGTATTGCGTCATAAATAAGCTTGGAATCCCTTTTTGTAAAACCTTTCATAATTCCATCCTTAGCAAAATCGTAAATACGATAAAGGTTTTCAGCTATTTCACTTCCTTCATCAAAGTTTAAACTTGATTGCAAAATATATATTGCCGTTAAGGATTTTGAAAAACTAGTAGATTTTATTGATGATATAACAGGTTCATGATCTATTGAATATGCTAAAGTTTCCATATTTTTCTTAAGATCTTTCAAAACCTCTTCAATTATTTTATGAGGATCTAAGCCAGTGGTTTTAGCATTAATGTCATCATTCAAATATTGTCTCATAGACGCGTTATAATTCATTTAAAACTCCAACAGTAATATGTGTCTTAATATTTAAAACGGATGTATGTCATAAATGTTTAGAAATTATCTAATTAATGTTTTTCTATCTGATTAATTTCTTCAGAAATATCAAGATATGCTTGTAAAACATCATTTTCTGATATTATGCCAACCATTTCGTTATTTTTCTTATTAACAATTGGTATACTTTCACCGACAAACTTCGATAATTTTTTTATTACAAAAATTAAGTTGGAATTAGGATCTATAATTAAAGGCTTTTTTTCTACTAAATCTATAAGGTTAGAACTTTTTTTATTAATTAAATTTAATAGACTGATCTTACCAATATATTTGTTTTCATCTGATACTATATATCCTTCAGTTGTATTAGATTTGGTTAATAATTTGATAGCGTTTTGCGTAGAAGTTGTAAGTTTTAATTTTGTATATTGACTATCAACATAATTTTTTATCAAAGCTTCATTTAAGCGAATTTGTTCTCGACCTTTTGTAATTTCAACTCCTCTTGAAATGAGTTGTTTGTCAAACACGCTATTTGCAAAAACTCTACTAGTTATGAAAGAACAAACCACAATTGGGAAAGTTGCAGCTATTGCATATTCATAAGATCCAGTGAGCTCTAGAACTAAAATTATAGCAGTCAAAGGTGCTCCAATCACTGAACTAGATACAGCAGCCATTCCAGAGACTGCAAGTACAGAAAGTAAATCTGGGTTGGCTGATGTCACAGGCAATTGAAATACTATTGCACCTAAAACTCCACCTAAAAAAAGCGCAGGCGAGAATAATCCACCAAAAAACCCAAATCCTACACAAATAGAAGTTAGGATTAGTTTTCCTAATAAAAGAGCTAAGAGATGTCCGAATAATAGCTGGCTTGTTATTACAGACATCAGAACATCAGTTCCCAAACCCAAAACCTCACTAAAAACCATTCCACATAGACCACAAGCAAATCCAGCTATTATTGGAGCTTGCCAATTTTTAATATTAATTTTGGTTGGAATGGTACCCGTAAATAGTACTAGTTTCATAAAAAGTATTGCTACAATTGCAGCTAATGGGCCAATAATCCCTAAGCTTATTATTATGTCACCCATATCAAAAGGAATAGCAGTAAGTAGAAGTGGAGGGCTTACGATTCCAATTTCTGTTGCAGAAAAATTGGCTGCCATTGATGAAATTGCCAGAGCAGCTACTGCCTTCATTGAAAAATGTCTTAATACTGTCTCATGAGCAAAAATTATACCTGCTAAAGGAGCACCAAATCCTGCAGAAATAGCCGCCGCAACACCACTGCCAATTATAATATCATGGGGAATTTTAGGTATAAATTGTTGTCGTCTAATATATGATGAAACAGTTGCACCAAAATGTACAAGAGGACCATAAATACCTACTGAAGCACCGCCACTTATTGATATAAATGACGCTAATGTTGATCCAAAACCACCCTTTAAATCTAAAATACCAGCATGGTGATGTGCAGCGTAAATTGTATCAGCAGGACCAAACCACCTGGGTAGTTTGAGTTTATACATTAATAGTCCAACTAAAAGAGAACTTGGGACACATATCAATAATGGCACCAAGTTAAGTGATAAATTTCCAATATCTATTGCTACGATAAAATTTTCATTATTAAATAAGAAATCATATATATTTTTTGCACTAATAATAAAAAGTTGCGCAACAAAAGAAATAATAGTACCTACTATTGCTGCAATAACTAATAAAGCTAAGCTTTCTTTAATCTCTTTTATGTTTATTTTTTTAAACATTATGAGCTCCAATAGAATTACTACATAATTTTAATTGATTGTCATTTTAATTTAATTGAAATTTATTAATCTAAGAAAATTTTCTTAATTAAAGGCATAAAAATTGCAGTATTACTGCCGTATTATAAAGTTATAATTATTATTTAGGTTTTTTATGGCTGTAGTAGATTATTTGAGTGCAATTAATCAAGGTGGTAGTGGTTTAAATATAACCCAAATTGTTGATAGTCTTGTACAAGCTGAACAGGTTCCTCAAGAAAACCACATTCAGTCCAAAATTGATGCAAGAAATACCGCTATTTCTGCAATTGGTGAAATAAAAAGTGCTTTATCTAAACTTTCTACGTCTTTAAATACTCTGACTGGGAACACTTCTTTAAAAGTAAGCTCAACTAGTTCAGCAGTAAATGCAAGTATTTCAGATCCATCCACCGCGGTAGCTATAAATTCTAGTATAAGCATCTCATCACTTGCAAAAGGCCAAACATTAGCTTTTGAGGATTACGCATCAAATACTTCACTTGTTGGCGCAGGAAGCTTGGTTTTAGAAAGAGGAGATTGGTCGTCAGGAAGTTTCGTTGCTAGTTCAACTGTAACGTCAAAAACACTTACAGTTACAGAAACTGATACTTTAGAATCACTAAAGGATAAAATAAATGCACTTAACTATGGTGTAACAGCAAGTGTTTTAGGCGCAGGTGACGATACATATACACTTGTTTTAAAATCACAGAACGGAAAAGAAAATGCGTTAAGAGTTACAGCCTCAGAAAGTCCATCAGGATCAGGATTATCTACTATTGATAATACGTCAACGAATGGATCAAAACAAAAAGTTGCTGGAACTGATGCTTCTTTTACCGTTGATGGTATTTCATTAACCAGGTCATCAAATAATATTTCGGATCTTTTTACGGGTTATGATGTAAGCTTACTTGCATCTACTTCATCTAATGGAGTAGATACTCCAGCAAATCTAAATGCCTCTGTAGATACAACTTCTGCAACAACTAACTTACAAACTTTTGTAACTGCAGTTAATGATGCAAGAACATTATTAAATGAAAAAACTTTTAGAGGATCAGCTTCAAAAGAGGCTGGTGAATTATCTGACGATCCAGTAGTAAAAAGTATTCAAAATCAACTAGAATCACTAACTTCTTCTCAATTAACGGGATTTGGTGCAAATGGTGTATATCTCTCCAATTTGGGAGTCAGAACTGAAAAAGATGGATTACTTAGCCTGAATACTACTGTATTGGAAAATGAACTAAAAAATAATCCATCATCCTTAGATGCTATATTTAATTCAATGTATTCTTCTTCTTCAAGTTTATTATCAGTAAGTGGGGGTACAAACTCTAAACCTGTAGCAGGATCTTATGCTTTTGCAATGACAGCATATGTGTCAGGAGCTTTTACAGGTCTTGTAAGTAACGACACATCACCAGAAGTAACTGCCTCTAATAATACTATTCAAATAACAGTTGATGGTACTCAATCAGGATCAGTAACTGTTCCTGCGGCTCATTATACTTCTGAAGCAGCACTTGCTACTGCAATTCAAACTGCGATAAACGCAGACAGTACACTTATTGCTGCTGGGAAATCAGTTGTTGTCACTCACGCAAATGGTAGCTATTCGATTAAGTCAGGATCTATTGGTTCATCATCTTCAATGGTTATAAATGCAATAGGAAGTAACCTAGACGGGTTTCTTAAGTTTGTAGGTTCAACCGATGCAGATAATATTGGAACCTCTCAAGCTGGAACAGCTAGCACTGCTTTAACATTAAATGGTGCGTCAGTTACAGCAACTGATCCCGATGGATTAGTAGATAATGAAACACGAGGCAGTTCAGGTAATTTTACACTTGATGGTGCACAAACAACTTCAACATCTCCTAGATCAGCTACTGATTTAAATTCATTTGTAACTATAGAAAGTTCAAATAATTTATCATCAGTAACATTCACCATTACAGGAACAGATATTAATGGGACATCTCAAACTGAAACTATAACTGGTCCTACAGCTGGAAATACTGTTGTTGGTACAAAAATTTTTAAAGATATTACACAGATTTCTTCAAATGCATCTGCTTCAGGAGTAAATATTGGTACAAAATCAGCTTTTGTTGATCTTACAGGAAAACGACCATCAATCGTAAGTGCTGGCGGTGATGAAAGTGGCAAAACTTTCACTGTTGTTGGAACTGATTTATCTGGTAACGCACAAACTGAAGTTATTACAGGACCAGCGGCTAATGCAACAGTCATTGGTTCTAAAACATTTCAAACAATTTCATCAATTACTCCATCAGCTAACACTTCAGGATCTGTGACATTAGGTTTTACAGGAGCTGGGATAACAACTACTGGTGTTACAGGTTCGGCAACATTGGACGGTGTTTCAATGTCAGCAGATATTAATAATAATACTTTTACTATTTCATCAGGAAATGCAGCAGGATTAAAAGTGGAGTATTCTGGTCTTGGTGCAGATGCAACAATTTACTTTGGTCAAAGTTTGATTGAAAAACTAACTTCATTTTTGACTGACACCCTGAATACCTCGAATGGACAACTTGCAACGAGGGAAACTACGATTAATCAAGAAGTGACAGATCAATCAGCATTATTAGTTGATTTAAATTCTCAGATGGAATCTCTCAGAAATAGATATATTCAACAATTCACAAGTATGGAACAAGCTGTAACAAGTTTAAAATCAACTGGTGAATATCTTACAAATTTATTTGAGGCCATGAATGATGATGATTAATTTAGGAAAGTATAAATAGACTAATGGAAATAGTTAAACAAAATATTTCACAAGCAAAAAGATATATTAGAAATCAAAATTATGATGATGCTTTGGTTGTTTTGAATAAAGTTCTGTCTTTTCAACCAAATAATTTTTATGCAAAGAAAACAAAAAAAAAAATTAAAGATAAAGTTAGTAGTAATTATTCAATCGAAGAGCCACAAGAACTCATTGATAATCTGATTTTTCTATATTCAAATAATGATCACTTAAAATTTAATAGTTTAATAAGAAAAAATATTGAAATTTATAGAAATTCATCGACCATAAATCACTTTATGGCAATATCTCTTAAAAATTTAGGTGACTATGATAATGCAATTTCTTACTTCAAAAAATCAATTGAAATTAATCCACGTTATATAGAAGCTATTAACAATTTAGGAAACTTGTATTTCAATTTAGAGAGATTTAAAGAAGCTCTTGAAACTTACTCTAAGGCCATAGAAATAAATCCTGAGTTTTCAGAAAGTTATTCTAATAGATCTAATACTTTTCTAAAACTTCAAGATATTGAAGCAGCAAATGTAGATATTGATTTAGCCATTAAATTCAATCCTAACTATTATAAGGCATGGTTTAACAAAGGAAATATTTTAAGATTTAAAAACGATAAAAAGGGTGCTATTGAATGTTTAAAAAAATCAATTTCTATTGAGAAAAATTTTTCTGAAGCACATGCTAATTTAAGTTCTATTTATGAAGAATTAGGTGATTTTAATTTAGCTTTAAGCTACATTAATACAGCTATTGCAAATGACACAAAAAATTATCTATCTTATTTTATACGTGGTGTAATTCTAAATAGAATTGGGAACTTAAAAGATGCAATAGAAAATTATGATATAGCGCTAACGTATGAGCCAAAAAAATATAAAATAATCTGGAATAAAGCAAACTGTCAATTACTAGTAGGTGATTTTGAGTTAGGTTGGTTAAATTACGAATGTAGGAAGAAAAGATATTTTTGGGTAGAAAGAGGTTTTAAGTTCCCAGAGCTTACGTCCAAGGAACAGATTAATGGTTCGACAATATTAATCTATTGTGAACAAGGTCTTGGCGATACAATTCAATTTTCAAGATATATCAAATCATTTGTAGAATTAGGGGCAGAAGTTATTTTTGAGGTTCAAAGACCACTTGTTGGTTTGTTCAAATCATTTGATGGTATAAAAATTATTGGTAAAGGTGATCATGTACCAAATGTTGATTATCAACTTCCTATAATGAGTTGTGGAAAAATATTTAATACTAATCTTTCCAA
>CACNEF010000004.1 GCA_902619485.1 uncultured SAR116 cluster alpha proteobacterium | reverse complement strand
GTATCAAGAAATAATTACTGATCCATCGTATACCGGACAAATCATAACTTTTACTTTCCCCCATATTGGTAACATTGGATCAAACAAATTCGACGATGAAGGAAACACAAATTCTATTGCAGGTATTGTAGTTAGGCAACATCCAACAAACGACTCTAATTGGCGATCAGAAATCAGTTTTGATGAGTGGTTAACGGAAAAGGATATACCAGGTATTTCTGGCATTGACACAAGATTGCTAACAAAAACAATTAGAAAACATAAAAGCTGTAATGCAATAATATGCTACGATAAAACTGGAAATTTTAAAATTGAAGAGTTAAAAAATAAACTAAAAGACCATCCAAAAATGGATGGATTAAATCTTTCATCATCTATAACTACAAAAAAACAATACAAGTATACTGAAGGTGTACATGAGTTAATTTCATTAGAGGCGTATAATTTAAAAAACTTCAAACCCAAAATTGCCGTTATAGATTTTGGCGTAAAACAAAACATATTGAGACACCTTGTTAACTTAAATGCTGAAGTTAGTGTTTTCTCAGAAAATACTTCTATTGAAGATATAAATAATTTCAAGCCAGATGGTATTTTTTTATCAAACGGTCCTGGAGACCCATCGGCAACAGAAATAAAATGTAGAAAACTATTAAGTGCTTTATTTCAACTTAAAATTCCTGTTTTTGGAATATGTATTGGTCATCAATTAATTGGGCTATCGTTTGGGGCGAAAACAAATAAAATGCCTCAAGGTCATAGAGGAGCTAATCACCCTGTCAAAAATATTTTTAAAAATAAAGTTGAAATTACCAGTCAAAACCATGGATATGAAATAGACTTAGATTCTTTACCAAATTGTTTAGAGGTGACTCATATTTCTTTATTTGACAACTCAATAGAAGGTATAAAACATAGATCATTACCGATTTTTTCAGTTCAGTACCATCCAGAAGCTTCTCCTGGACCAACCGAGTCATCTTACTTGTTCAATGAATTTTTAAACTTAATAAAAGAACTAAAAAATGCCAAAACGTAAAGATATTGAATCAGTTTTAATCATTGGGGCTGGTCCTATAATAATTGGACAAGCATGTGAATTTGATTACTCTGGAGCGCAAGCTTGTAAGGCACTTAAAGAAGAGGGTATTAGAGTAATACTAATAAACTCTAATCCTGCCACCATTATGACTGATCCAATTATGGCTGATTCGACATATATTGAACCAATAGAAAAAAATACTATTGAAAAAATCATAGAAATTGAGAGACCAACTGCAATTCTACCTACTATGGGAGGTCAAACAGCTCTTAACGCAACTTTAGATCTATACAATTCTGGTGTCTTAGAAAAATACGATATTGAAATCATTGGTGCAAAACCTGATTCTATAAATAAAGCAGAAGACCGAGAATTATTTAAAGAAAGTATGAATAAAATTGGTTTAGAGTCTGCTAGAGCTCAAATTGCAAAAAATATTGATCAAGCTATTTCTGCGTTAGAATTTGTTGGTTTGCCAGCAATAATAAGGCCATCCTTTACTCTTGGAGGTGAAGGCGGTGGCATAGCTTATAACAAAGAAGAATTTCTTGAAATTGTAACTAACGGATTAAAATTATCACCAACTACTGAAGTGCTTATTGAAGAATCACTTTTAGGGTGGAAAGAATATGAAATGGAAGTAGTAAGAGATAATGCAGATAACTGTATAATAATATGTTCTATTGAGAATGTTGATCCAATGGGAGTTCATACAGGTGATTCTATTACGGTAGCACCAGCGTTGACTTTAACAGATAAAGAATATCAAAAGATGCGTAATGCAAGTATTGCTGTTTTGAGAGAAATTGGGGTTGATACTGGAGGTTCAAATGTACAATTTGCCCTTAATCCAAAAAATGGAAGATTAATTGTAATTGAAATGAACCCAAGAGTAAGTAGATCTTCTGCTTTAGCTTCAAAAGCGACCGGTTTCCCAATAGCTAAAGTTGCTGCAAAACTTGCTATTGGATATACATTAGATGAATTACAAAACGACATCACAAAATCCACACCTGCTAGTTTTGAACCTACATTAGACTATGTTGTTACAAAAATTCCTCGCTTTACTTTTGAAAAATTTCCTGGATCAAATAATCTTTTATCTACTTCTATGAAATCAGTTGGAGAGGCAATGGCTATTGGAAGATCTTTTCAGGAGTCTCTTCAAAAAGCTTTAAGATCCCTTGAAACAGGTTTGTCTGGACTCAATGATGTTTATTTTCCAGTTCAAAATGAAAATTTAAACAATAAAGACAATATATCTGGCTGGTTAGCGGAACAGGTTCCAGAAAGAATATTGAGAATAGCAACTGCGTTTAGATATAAAATTTCAATTGAAGAAATTTCTAACATTACTGGGTGGGATAAATGGTTTTTAGAACAAATTTTAGGTATAGTTCAAGTTGAAGAACTTCTAAAAACTAGTGATTATATTATGGATGAGATGTTTTTAAGAAGTATCAAATCTATGGGTTTTTCTGATAAACGTATTTCTGAAATAACTCAAATTAGTATTCAAAAAATTTCTGAACTTAGATCAAAATTAGGTGTTTTTCCATCTTATAAAAGAGTTGATACATGTGCAGCTGAATTTTTTTCAGAAACTGCTTATCTTTACAGTACCTATGAACATAATATTAATAATGAGTGTGAAGTTTACCCATCAAATAAAAATAAAGTAGTTATTCTTGGGGGTGGCCCTAATAGAATTGGACAAGGTATAGAGTTTGACTATTGTTGTGTTCACGCAGCTTATAGTTTATCTGAAATAGGTTTTGAAACAATAATGATTAATTGCAATCCTGAGACTGTTTCAACTGACTATGATACTTCAGAAAAATTATACTTTGAACCTCTTAATCACGAAGATGTTCTTTCTGTTATTGAAAAGGAAAATCAATATGGCAAAGTAATTGGAGTGATTGTTCAATTAGGAGGACAAACCCCACTTAAAATTGCTACAAGTTTAGAAAATTCTGGTGTTAAAATTTTAGGAACATCAGTTGAAGCAATAGATTTAGCCGAAGATAGAAAAAGTTTTAAAGAATTACTACAGACCTTGAAATTAAATCAACCCCTAAATGACGTCGCGAGTAGTAATGATGAAGCTTCCAAGATCACAAAAAAAATTGGTTTCCCCGTTGTAATTAGACCTAGTTACGTTCTTGGTGGTCGTGCTATGGAAATAATCCATAACCAAGAGCAATTACAAACATATATAAATGAGGCAGTAAAGGTTTCTGGTGATAATCCAGTTTTGATTGACAGTTTTTTAAAAAATGCAATAGAAATTGATGTCGATGCTATTTCTGATGGTAATGAGACTTTCATTGCAGGTATTATGGAACATATAGAAGAGGCAGGGATTCATTCTGGAGATTCTGCATGTGCTCTTCCTCCACAAACGATTGATAAAATAATTGTTGATGAAATTACTTTACAAACTAAGAAACTTGCAAAATCTTTGAATGTTATTGGCTTCATTAATATACAATTTGCAATTCAAAATAAAAAAATATTTATATTAGAAGTTAATCCTCGTGGAAGTAGAACAATACCTTTTGTTGCTAAATCTACTGGAGTTCCACTCGTCAAAATTGCATCACAAATAATGATTGGTAAAAAATTATCTGACTTTAAATTATCAAATAAAAAAGTAAACCACATTTCTGTTAAAGAAGCAGTTTTTCCTTTTGCAAGATTTCCTGGTACTGATGTAATACTGGGACCAGAAATGAAATCTACTGGTGAAGTAATGGGCATAGGTTTAACTTTTGGAGAAGCTTTTGCAAAAAGCCAACTTGGGGCAGGTATAATTTTACCCTTAGAGGGTAAAGTCTTCATCTCAATAAAAGATGACGATAAAAAAAGTGTCGTACCAATTGCTAAAAATCTTAAAAATTTAGGTTTTACAATATGCGCAACTTCAGGAACCGCAAAATTTTTGAATGATAATAAAATCGAAACTCAATATATGAAAAAAGTGATTGAAGGTAGACCAAACGCAGTGGATGCAATGTTATCTAAAGAGATTCAACTTGTTATAAATACAGCAGAAGGAAGAAATTCAATTAAAGATAGTTTTTCTTTAAGACAAACTGCACTTTCAAATAAAATACCTTATTATACTACTATTCAAGGTGCGAATGCAGCAACTCTTGCCATAAAGGCATTGAAGAGTTCTGAATTAAATATAAAGTCACTTCAATCATATTTTGAATAAAATATTTTTCTGTATTATATTTAAATTATTTTAATTAGTGGAAACATATTTATGGATAAAGTACCTTTTACATTTTCTGGATTAGAAAAAATTAAGCTAGAATTAGATAATTTAAAGAAAATTGAAAGGCCTCAGGTAATACAGGCAATATCTGTTGCAAGAGAACATGGTGATTTAAAAGAGAATGCCGAATATCACGCTGCAAAGGAAAAACAAGCATTTATAGAAGGTCGTATTACCGAGCTTGAAGATGTAACTAGCAGAGCAGAAGTAATTGATGTAACTAAACTTTCCGGTGAAACTGTGACTTTTGGTACTAAAGTTACTATAGTAGATGAAGAAAATGACCAAGAAACAAATTATCAAATTGTAGGACCTTACGAGGCAAACTTAGAGGAAGGTCTGATATCTGTTGCATCACCAATAGCAAGAGCTCTGATAGGAAAAGAAGTAGGCACGTCAGTAGCAGTTACAACTCCAGGTGGTACAAAAAATTATGAGATTTTAATTATCGAGGTTCTTAAATCATAGTTTCAAAGGGAATACCTGGTAATTTTTTAACACTTCTTATATTTAACGAAGTTTTGACATTACTTACTTTTGGAGCCTGGGTAAGATTTTTTGTTAAAAAAGATTGAAAGTCATCCCAATCCTTTGCGACTATTTTTAATAGAAAATCAACTTCACCAACTAGCATATGACACTCCCTAACCTCAGGGAAGTTAGATATGTAGTTTTCAAATGTCTTTAGATCGATTTCAGCTTGACTTTCAAGCCCTACATAAGCAAAAACTGTAACCTTGTAACCTAATAATTCTGGGTTGACGATAGCATTATATCCAAGTATTAAATTTTTGCGTTCTAATGATTTAACTCTTCTTAAGCAAGATGGAGGAGAAATATTTAATTTATTAGCAAGCTTTACATTAGTTATATCACCATTCATTTGTAACTCATTAAGTATTCTTAAATCAATATTATCTAATTTGTTTTTTTCATTTTTCATTTAATCAATACTTCTTTATAATAACTATGATAAAGATTTTGTAATAATATTAATATATAGCCCCATAATAAACAATTTTATTTCAAAAAAAATTTTTTTATTTATATTTCAGATAACATAAAAGGAAAAAAGATAAAGATACAAAGTGAAAATGAAACCTGGATATTATCAGACAATACCAAGGGTATGGAAAATCAGTCAATTGCTCTAGCAAAAATGTTAAATGTTAATTTTAAATTAATTGATTATGATCCTCCATATATTTTAAAAAAATTTCCTACACTTGGTAAATTATATGTTCCATATTTTTTACGACAAAAATTAAATACAGGTATACTACCTTCAATTATTATTACTACTGGTAGAAGGATGGCTGGCACATCCATTGCCCTAAAATCCATTTTAAAGAATAATGTTAAAAGTATACATATCCAAAATCCTAAATTATCACTAAACAATTTCGATTTATTATTAATTCCAGAACATGACAGGATAAAAGGTAAAAATGTAATTCAAACAAAAGGTGCTCTTTGTTTTTTTGAAGAAAAAGATTTCAAAAAGTTCAAAGAACCAAATTTAAAAAAAATAAAAACTAAAAATAATACCGTTTTATTAATGGTTGGAGGTAACAGCAAAAAACAAAAACCAGATTATAGCGAATATTTTGAGTTAAGTACAAAGGTAATACAAGGAGTTAAAAAGTTAAATGCACAATTAATAGTTGCCGTGTCCAGAAGAACACCAATTAAAGCAATTAAAATATTGCAATCCACTTTTTCAAAACATTTAAAGGACTTTAAGATACTCTCTTCAGACGAAAATAAGCTTTATCCAAAAATTTTAGAAATAATTGATTATACTATTGTCACAAGTGACAGCGTTAACATGATCTCTGAGTTAGCAACACTCTTAAAACCATTATTTATTTTTCACTTTTCAAAGAAAAATAGAAAAATTTCATTTTTTATATCAAATCTCAAAGAATTAAATATTGTTCAAGACTATCATGGTAATTTATATAAATTTAAAAAAAGTAAACTCCAAACAAATAAAATTACTATATCACAAGTAAACAAGTTTTTCGGATTCAAGTAAATAACCAAGTTTTCTAATATTATTAATCTTCTCATAAAGTAATTCCCAATTATCATTTTGATCTATTTCTCTCCAAATATTTTCAACTTCTCCAATTAACAAATTTTGTCTGTTGTTATCTATCTGACTTTTCTTTTCTAAAACACCTTGAGCGGGAAGAGTTTCTTTTAAAATATCAACAATTTTTGAAAATTTATTAATTTTATATTTTTTACCATAATTAGTTTTGATGCAATCTATGATAGAATCCCTCCCTCCATAGAAATCATAGAACGTGTCAGCGTAATCAATTTTATTCTTTTCACTTTCGTTTAATAAAATTGTAATTATTTCATTAAGATTTTTACTATCAATATCTTGTATTCCCATCCTCCAACAAAAATGCTTTTTTAACGATTCATGAAAGTATTTAGAAAATTGGTTCAAAGTTTCAATTATTGTTTTTTCATCTATAAACCCATCTAAACTTTTTCCTAACTGTGTAAGTGCCCATAATGCTGCCTCAGGTTGTCTGCCAAAAGAATATCTTCCATAATTATCAAAATATGCCGCTGTAAATGAACTATCTGCAAATTCTATAAATCTCCACGGACCATAATCAAACACTTCTCCAGTAATATTAAAATTGTCTGTATTTAAAACGCCATGAACAAAACCTGAGATAATAATCCTGCCAATTGATTCTGATATTCTTTTTACACTTTCTAAGAATATATTTTCGGCTAAAGACTTTATATTTTTTTGAGGTTTTATATTGGTAAAATAATTTTCACTAAGATGATTTAATAATAGAGCAATATTATCATATTCATTAAAATACTTTAATCTTTGAAAGGTACCTATCCTAATATGACTACTACTTCTTCTTACAAGAACAGCTGATCTTGTTGGAGAGGGTTCATCATTTCTTTGCAATTCTTCTGCTGTTTCAATAATTGAGAAAGTTTGACTTGTAGGAACGCCTAAGGAAGTTAAAAATTCAGTTGCTAATAACTCTCTCACAGCTCCCTTCAGAGTAAGCCTACCGTCTCCTCCTCTGCTATATTTTGTTTGCCCAGAACCTTTTGTTCCCAAATCCCATAAAACATTATTTTTATCTAAAAATTGTGCTAACAGAAACCCTCTTCCATCGCCTAAGTCTGGATTATAATAACCAAATTGATGGCCATGATATTTTAATGCCATTGGTTCATGATTAATACCTGGCAATTTAGCGAATTTACCAAAAAATTTAACCCACTGATTATCACTTAAATGGTCCAAATCTAACAACTTAGCAGCTCTGTCATTTCTAAATCTTAAAATATGATTAGGAAACTTTGCTGGAGTAGCTATGTGGTAAAAGGATTCACCTAAATTTAAATGACTATTTACAACTTTGGCTTTATTTATCATGAATAAAACAAATCATTTTTTATCTAAAAAGATTGTCCTGCAAAGTTTTTTCCAACCCTTTATACAAGTAAGATACTTGTTCTTCATATCCATTATAAATAATTGTAGGGATTCTACCTTCAACCCCTAATTGTTGTTCTGTTTCTTGAGACCATCTAGGGTGAGAAATTTTAGGATTTACATTTGCCCAGAACCCGTACTCTTTTGGTGCAAGTTTTTCCCACATTCCAATAGGTCTTTCACTTAAAAAACTTATTTTTACAATAGATTTTATTGACTTAAAACCATACTTCCATGGCAAGACGAGGCGTAAGGGAGCACCATTCTGATTTGGTAAGTGTTTTCCATATATACCAGTAGCTAAAAAACTTAGGTCATTTTTAGCTTCTTCAATTGAAACACCTTCTTGATATGGCCATGGATACCATTTTTGTTTTTGACCTGGTGCAACTTCAGGATCAAAAAAAGTTTCAAACTTTAAAAATTTAGCACTACTTTTTGGGTCAACTAAGGATAAAATTTTATTTAAAGGGAATCCTGCCCATGGAACTGTCATTGACCAAGCTTCGACGCATCTAAAACGATAGACTCTTTCTTCGATGCCACCAATTTTTTTTAGTAAGTCATTTATATCAATTACTAATGGATTGTTAACTAGCCCATCTATAGTTAGCGTCCATGGTTCAGTTTTAAGTTGGGAGGCCCTTCTCCAAATATTTTTATTTGACCCAAATTCATAAAAATTTGTATAAGTTGTAGCCAAATGCTCAGCAGTTAAAGATCTTTTTGCAATATAAGATTTATTTACTGGAGGTGGATAAAGTGAGCTAAACACTGGATGAGACATCAATGATGCGCTAGAAAATAAAATTGAGCCTATACCAAGTTTTTTTAAAAAATCTCTTCTATTATAAAAAGAGTTTTCTGACGTAACATTGTGATCTTTTAATTTCCAAACTTCTTTTCTTTTATAAAATACCATTTTAAAACTCCAGTATTTAAGAAAGAGTTAAGACAGCTTTTTCAATTCTATTCATAGCTTCTTTTAAAACATCTAAGCTGGTTGCGTAAGATACTCTAAAATATGGTTCTAAACCAAAAGCCACTCCAGGCACTGCCGCAACTTCGGCAGATTCTAAAAGCCATTCTACAATTTCAGCATCATTGTTTAAGATTTTTCCATTTTTTGTCTTCCTACCAATTAATCCTGAGACATTTGGGTAAGCGTAGAATGCACCTTCGGGTAAAATACAAGAAATACCCTCTATACTATTAAGTTTATCAACTACATTATGTCTTCTTTCATCAAAAGCTTTTAAACAAGGATCTAAGAACTCTTTACTTCCACTTATACCAGCTAAAGCAGCATATTGTGAAATAGATGATGGATTAGAAGTTGATTGACCTTGAATTTTAATCATCGCTTTAATAAGTAATGATGGGCCAGCTGCATAACCAATTCTCCAACCAGTCATACAGTAACTTTTAGATACACCATTTACAGTTAAAATTCTATCCTTTAAATCAGGTGCAACTTGCGCCAATGTATAAAATTCAAAATTGTCATATACAATGTATTCATAAATATCGTCAGTCATTACATATAAATTGTCATATTTTCTTACTACATCTGCGATTTCTTCGAGTTCGCTTATTGAATAACATGATCCAGTTGGATTAGATGGACTATTCAATATAAGCCACTTACTTTTTTTGGTTATGACCTTTTCTAGAGCTTCTCCAGTAAGTTTAAAGTTTGTTTCTGAAGAACAATTTACAAATATTGGTATACCACCTGCTAATAATGTCATATCAGGGTAGGAGACCCAGTATGGTGCTGGGATTATTACCTCATCACCTTTATTTAAAGAACTCATCAAAGCATTAAACAAAATTTGTTTTCCACCAGTTCCAACAATAACGTTACTTATATCATAATTTAAATTGTTATCTTTTTTGAATTTTTCTACAATTGATTGTCTTAATTCTGGTATTCCTTCAATGTTAGTATATTTAGTATATCCGTTATTAATTGCATCAATGGCGGCTTGCTTTACATGTTGTGGTGTGTCAAAATCAGGTTCCCCAGATGATAAACCAATTACCTTTTTCCCCTCTCTTTTGAGTTGAGTAGCCTTTGCTGTTATAACCATTGTTGCAGAAGGTTTAATTCTATTTAAACTATCAGAAATAAATGTCATTTAACTACTCCAAATTATATGATTATCAATTAGCCATACTACAATTTAATTAAGACTAACATCTTTTTTATTAATTAATTAGTTATTATTTGTTATAGATAATTAGTGCAAATTTTTTACTCACAAAATTTATAGATATGAATAACATTGAAAAAATTGAAGATAATGAGGTAACATCCTCAAAATCTATTTTTAGATTAAATTCAAACTTTACTCCTACAGGAGATCAGCCAGAAGCTATAAAAGAATTGGTTTCTGGAATCCATGATGATGAAAAAGACCAAGTATTACTAGGAGTAACTGGTTCTGGTAAAACTTTTACAATGGCGCATGTTATAAATTCTCTAAATAGACCTTCATTGATAATGGCACCAAATAAAACATTAGCAGCGCAATTATATGGTGAGATGAAAGATTTTTTCCCGAATAACGCTGTAGAATATTTCGTTTCATATTATGACTATTATCAACCAGAAGCTTATGTGCCAAGATCTGATACTTATATTGAAAAAGAATCAAGTATTAATGATCAAATTGATCGTATGCGTCATTCTGCGACAAGAGCTCTTCTTGAACGTAAGGACGTAATAATAGTTGCTTCTGTATCATGTATTTATGGTATCGGTTCAGTTGAAACATACTCAAAAATGACAATTGAATTAAAAAAAGGTCAGAAAACTCCTAGACAAACATTGTTAAGACAATTTACTGAACTCCAATATACAAGAAACGATATGTCATTTGTAAGAGGTACTTTTAGAGTTAGAGGTGATATAGTTGAAATTTTCCCAGCACACTTGGAAACTGTAGCGTGGAGAATAATTCTATTTGGAGATGAAATTGAAGAATTATTTGAGATAGATGCTTTAACAGGTGAAAAGCTTACATCTTTAAAGTCAGTAAAAATTTATGCTAATTCTCACTATGTCACCCCTAGGCCAACACTAAACGAAGCTATTAAGTCTATAAAAGAAGAATTAAAGCTTCATTTAGAATTTTTATATAAAAGTAATAAATTAGTGGAAGCACAGCGGTTAGAACAAAGAACTAATTTTGATCTTGAAATGATGTTGGCCGCTGGCACCTGCCCAGGAATAGAAAACTACAGTAGATATCTTTCAGGAAGAAATCCTGGGGAGCCACCACCAACACTTTTTGAATATTTACCAGATGACGCCCTTGTTTTTACTGACGAAAGTCATATTACAGTTAGTCAAATAGGCGCTATGTATAAAGGTGACTTTAGAAGAAAATCAACTTTAGCTGAATACGGTTTTAGATTACCCTCTTGTTTAGATAATAGGCCTTTAAAGTTTGAGGAATGGGAAGCATTTAGACCAAACACTATTCACGTTTCGGCCACACCTGGGGAATGGGAACTAAATAAAACTAATGGTATTTTTGTCGAACAATCTCTTAGACCAACAGGACTAGTGGATCCAGAAATTTTAATAAGACCAACAAAAACCCAAGTTGATGATCTCATTTACGAGACAAAAGAACAATCAAAAAAAGGAAATAGAGTATTAGTTACAACATTAACAAAAAAGATGGCTGAAGCTTTGAGTGAGTATATGTTTGAAGCAGGATTAAAAGTCAGATATATTCACTCTGATGTAGACACTCTTGAGCGTATTGAAATAATAAGAGATTTAAGGCTAGGTGTGTTTGATGTTTTGATTGGGATAAATCTTTTAAGAGAAGGGTTGGATATTCCTGAATGTGCCTTGGTAGCGATTTTGGATGCCGATAAAGAAGGTTATTTAAGATCAAAAACTTCATTAATTCAAACTATTGGTCGTGCCGCAAGACATGTTGAAGGAAAAGTAATTCTTTATGCTGACAACATTACAGGTTCAATGCAATACGCAATAGATGAAACTGAGAGGAGAAGAAAAAAACAAATAAGTTATAATTTAAAAAATAAAATTACTCCTAAAACTGTTATTAGTAAAATTTCTGATATTTTAGCAGACCTAAATGATAGCGATGATAACAAAAATGATAAAAATAAAAAAAATAATGGGAAAAATATAAAAGAATCAATTCAAGATCTTCAAAATGAAATGGAAAAAGCCGCTAGCAATCTTGAATTTGAAGAAGCGGCAAGAATAAGAGATGAAATAAAAAAATTACAGCAAAAAGAATTAGGATTGATATCTATACCAAATAATGATTTCAGAATGAATTCAAGTTCTAAAAAAAAATAACTTTAATTGTTTAAAATGTAATTAATCAAATACGAAAATTGTTAAATGATTAAAAATAAAAATATGTCTCTTAGTAAAGGGATTGAGATAATTAAGAATGAACTTCTAACAATTCCAAATAAATCTGGAGTTTATCAGATGATTGGAAAAAATAATGAATATTTATATATTGGAAAAGCGAAAAAATTAAATAACAGAATTAAATTTTATACTCAACCTAACAGACTTAATTCAAGATTAAGCTATATGGTCGCAAACACTGTAAAATTGGAAATAATTGTTACATCTTCAGAAATAGAAGCATTACTTCTAGAATCTAATTTAATTAAAAAATTTGAACCTATATTTAATATATTGCTAAAAGATGACAAGAGTTTCAGCTCAATTTTATTTAATTTATCTCATTCTTTTCCTCAGTTGTCTGCGCATAGAGGCCTAAGAAATATTAAAGGTGAATATTTTGGTCCTTTTGTTTCAAAACAAACTGTTCAAAAAACAATAGAAACACTTCAGAAAGTTTTTCTTTTGAGAACTTGTAATGATAATATTTTTAAATCTAGAACTCGTCCTTGTCTTCAATTTCAGATCAAAAGATGCAGCGCACCATGTGTAAATTTAATATCAAAAGAAAATTATCAAGAAAGTCTTAACGAAGCAAAAAAGTTCTTACAAGGAAACTCAAAGTCAATAAAACAAAATTTAATAAAAAAAATGTACAATGCATCTAATAAACAAAATTTTGAAGCAGCTGCGATTTTTAGAAATAGAATAAAAGCTCTTACAGAAGTAAATGCAAGTCAAAATATTAATATTCCAAATATGAATAATATTGACTTTCTTGTACTTAGAAAAATTGATAATAAAGTTGTAATTCAGATGACGATAATAAGAAATGGTTGCAATTATGGATCTAAATCTTATTTTCCTAATCCAGGTAAAAATGCTACTGATGTTTTAGAAGAAGAGATTATGCAAGCATTTGTATGTCAATTTTATGATAAAAATATCCCTCCAGAAAATATTCTTGTTAATTTACATCCTAAAGATAAAAGTTTGATTGAAGAACTTTTATATAAAAAACATAAAATAAAAGTAAAAATTCAACTACCTCAAAGAGGAAAAAAATTAGAAATTATAAATTCAACACTTAAAAATGCAGAAGAAAATTTAAATAGAAAGATTTACGAAAAATCTTCTAATAAAAATAATTTAAAAAATTTACAACAAACATTTAAATTTAAAAATTCTATTGAGAAATTAGAAGTTTATGATAATTCACACAATCAAGGAAAATCACCTGTAGGAGCAATGATAGCTTTTAACGAAGATGGTTTTGTAAAATCTCAATATCGAAGATATAACATTTTGACAGAGCATAAAAACTTATCGTCACAAATTAATGACGAATTTATAAATAACAATGATTACTTGATAATGAAGGAAGTAATTAGACGAAGATTCAACGGGAAAAATTCATCTGGCTTTCCTGATTTAATAATTATTGACGGAGGCAAAGGACATTTAAACGTAGTTTTAAAAGTATTTGACGAATTAAAAATAAGTAATGTTGAAGTTTTAGCAATTTCAAAGGGTATTAAACGAGATGCAGGTAGAGAAAATTTCTATACAAAATATTCCGACAGATTGAGGTTTAACAAAGATGATCCCACTTTATTTTTTCTTCAAAAATTAAGAGATGAAGTTCATAGGTATGCTATTGCAGGCCACAGAATTAAAAGTAAAAAAAATATTTTTAAGAACCCTTTAGACGAAATTGATGGCATCGGTTCAAGCCGAAAAAAATCTCTTCTGGAAGAATATGGGTCTGCAAAAGCTGTCGGAACAGCAAGTATAAGTGATTTATCAAAAGTTAAGGGAATCAATAAGTCAATAGCTAAAAAAATATTTAATTTTTTTAATTAAAATTAATTTCCTTAAAGTCTGTTTTATTTTAAAGATAGTCTTAGCTTAAAAATCTCTTTAAGGTTAATCTATGATGAAAAATAATCCTATATTACGTATCATACCTAACGTTTTAACCTTATTCAGAAGTTTGGCAGCCATAATACTTCCTATAATAATCATATACGGTGACGAAATTGGGGCCTTAACAGCTACTCCAATATTAATTTTAGCCGGTATTAGTGATTATTTTGATGGATTTTTTGCTAGAAAATACAACGTAACATCTAATTTTGGAAAAGTCTTAGATCCAGTAGCGGATAAATTATTAGTTATTGGAGTAATTTTTGCCCTAGCTTCAGAAAACATGTTTGATTATTACTATGCATTCTTACCCGCACTTTTAATTGTTTTAAGAGAAATTTTAGTCTCAGGTTTGAGGGAAAGTATATCTTCATATAAAATTTCATTGGAGGTAACTCTTTTAGCAAAATGGAAAACAACTATACAACTATTTGCTTGTGGAAGTTTTTTAGTTTGGAGATCAAATACTTTTTTTTACAATATAGAGATTTTAGGTTTAATTTCGTATATTCTTTTGTGGATAGCTGGAATAATTACCTTTATAACAGGCTTGCAATATATAATTAAAATTATGAAATTTTTTAATAGAGAATAAATTATGATTATAAAATATTTTTCATGGATAAAAGAACATGTTGGTAAATCTGAGGAACGAATAGAATTACCAGATCACATTAATAATGTTAATGAACTTATTAACTATTTAAATGAATTAGATAAAAAATATAGTTTAATTTTAGAGAAAAAAAAATTAATTAAAATTGCTATAAATAAAACATATTCATCCTTTGATACCAATATCAGTAATAATGACGAGATTGCATTTTTTCCTCCCGTTACTGGAGGTTGAATGAGTAAGAACTTTCCTTTTATTAAAATTAAAATACAAAATGAAGATTTTGATGTTTCAGATGAAATAAAGTTCCTTCATCAAAAAAATGCTGGAGCAATCGTTAACTTTATTGGCGTTGTAAGAGGATATGACGAAAAAAATAATGAAATAATTAATTCTATGACCTTAGAACATTACCCCGGTATGACAGAGTCTGAAATAGAAAAAATAGTATTTGAGAGCTTTCAAAGATGGGAATTAATAGGTGTAACAGTAATACATAGAGTAGGTAATTTAAAACCTTCCGACCAAATAGTTTTTGTGGGTGTGTCATCTAAGCATAGGCAGAACGCTTTTGATGGATGTAACTTTATAATGGATTGGTTAAAGACTAAAGCCCCATTTTGGAAACTAGAGGAAAATAATAATAAAAAGAATTGGGTAAGCTTTAATGAAAACGACAATCAAGCACTAAAAAAATGGGAGGAATGAATGTTACTCTACATCCCATTAACTAGATCTGAATAAGCCTTTGTTAATTTGAGACAATACTCACCAGGTTTAAATTTAAAATCACCAATTGATTGAACGGGGGTAACTTCAGCAGCAGTCCCAGTTAAGAAACATTCTTCTGCTTCGGCCATTTCCTCGGGCATAATCTTACGTTCAATAATTTCAATTCCGTTATCTTGAGCAAGTTTCATAACAGTCCTTCTTGTAATTCCATCTAGAAAGCAATCTGCGATTGGGGTGTGCAGTTTGCCATCAGGCATTTTAAAGAATATATTTGCACCTGTGGCCTCAGCTATTTGTCCTCTGTAATCAAGCATAAGGGCGTCACTATAGCCTTTTACCTCTGCTTCGTGTTTAGATAAGGTACATATCATATATAATCCAGCTGCTTTAGCCAAAACAGGACCACATTCTGGACTTGGGCGTCTCCATTTAGCAATATCTAGTTTAATTCCTTGCATTTTTTGTTCTGGGTCAAAGTAGCTTGGCCACTCCCAGACAGCAATGGCTACATGTATTTTTGTAGATTGTGCAGAAACAGCCATCATCTCACTACCTCTCCAGACAACTGGTCTAACATAAGCATCTGAAAGTGAATTTTTTTCTAATAATATTTCCTTAGCTTTAACTATTTCTTTTTCAGAAAAAGGTATTTCCATATCAAGAGATTTTGCTGAATTGAAGAGTCTTTTTGTATGTTTTACTGTTTCAAAAATTTTACCTCTATAGGCTCTTTCACCTTCAAAAACACAACTTGCATAATGTAAACCATGATTTAATACATGAACATTTGCATTTTTCCATTCAAGTAAATTCCCATTGTACCAAATATAACCTTCACGATTGTCAAAAGATAAATTATTCAAAAAATTCCTCCCAAATAAGTTCTTACATATAATCCACAATATTATAAAATAAGCAAATACAAAGAAATAGGTTATATGATTAATTAAGTTGTTTAGTGATTTTAGTTTTTATATAATTAATTATATTTAATATTCTAACAAATCTTACTTTATTTTAAAATGAATAATAAAGACCTAAAAAAAAATAATTTTCATATTTTGATAATCGATGATGATGAAAAAATTAGACTATTACTAAAACAATTTTTAGAAAATAATGATTTCAAAGTATCAGATGTAGAAAACACTAATGAAGCAAAAAAAATTATGAAAAGTTTGATTTTTGATTTATTGGTAATTGATATTATGATGCCAGGACAAAATGGATTAGACTTTTTAAAAGAAATAAGACAAACAAACTCTATTCCAACTTTAATGCTTACAGCCATGTCAAGTCCTGAAAATAGGCTTGACGGACTGGAATATGGCGCAGATGATTATATGACGAAGCCTTTTGAACCTAGAGAATTGTTACTTAGAATTCAAAATGTCTTAAAAAGATTTTCCACAAATTTAAAAAGTTCTGAGAGTCAAAAAAATACTAGATTTGGTCCATTTTCGTTTAATCATAAATCTTTAAACTTATATAAAAATAACATTTCAGTTCACTTAACAACATCTGAGCAAAAGTTATTAAATTGCTTTTGTAAAGCACCCAACAAAGCCTTTTCTAGAGACGATATTAATAATTCTCTTGGTGGAAATATGGAAAACAGGTCAATTGATGTAGCTATTGCTAGAATAAGAAGAAAAATTGAAATTGATCAAAGATACCCTGTTTATTTACAAACAGTTCGTGGTATTGGCTGGATGTTGCAAACTCACGAAGAAGAAAATAATGATTGATAGAAGAGCTTAGGCTATGAGATTACGCGACATAACACCAAAAAGCCTTTTTGGCAGAATGTTGGCTATTATTCTTGTTCCAATAATCCTTGTTCAGATCATCTCTGTTTCAATTTTTTATGAAAGACATTGGGATTGGGTATCTAGACATATGGCAAAAAATTTGTCTAAAGATCTAGGTTTATTAATTGACGAATTAGGAAAAGAACCTTCAAAAGATCAAAGAGCCCTCTCTGCAGTAAGGGCAAGACAATATTTTAATATTATTTTTTATTGGTTAGAAGGTGGTATTTTAAAACCAAATCAATCTTTTAATGCAAAATTTGAAAACTTTCGAAACTCTCTTCAAGAACGTATTAAAGAACCTTTTTATTTATCATCAATTGAAAATTCTAGTCAATTTTATGTTGACATACAATTAGCAAATGGAATTGTTAGAATGCATATTGATAATAAGCGCTTATTTGTGCCCACTGGAATCACATTCATAATGTGGTCCATTGGAGCTTCAGTAATTCTTTTTTCAATAGCTATAATTTTTCTAAGGGGTCAAGTAAGACCAATTTTAAGATTAGCGAATGCAGCTAGACAGATTGGTTTTGGTAGAGACGTAGATAATTATAATATCGAAGGCGCGACTGAAGTCAGAATAGCAGGTAGAGCATTTCAAGCAATGAGACATAGGATTAATAAACAAGTATCTGAGAGAATTTCTCTACTTGCAGGTGTTAGTCATGATTTAAAAACACCTTTAACTAGAATGAGGCTCCAATTAGCTGTTATGGATGATAAAAAAGAAATTAAAGAAGATTTTGAAAAAGAATTAATTGAACTAGAAGATATGATTGATGGCTACTTGGAATTTGCAAGAAATGAAAGAGAAGAGCAAATGGTTGATGCTAGTTTATTTAAATTACTTCAACAAGCAGCCAAAACATCTGATCCTTCAGGTGATAAGATAACTATTTCTGTTCCAACAGACAATATCCCTATCTTCCCAATGCAAGTTCAATCAATCAGAAGAGCATTGATAAATTTATTTACAAATGCAATTAGATATGCTGGTAAAGCAAATGCTCAAATACATATCTTTGATGATCATAGTGAAGTAATAATTGATGACAATGGCCCAGGTATACCAAGAGATAAAAGAAAAGAGGTAGTTTTACCATTCACGAGATTAGAAAACTCAAGAAATATAAAAACTGGGGGAACTGGGCTAGGGTTATCTATAGCTAAAAATTCAGCATTAAATCATGGAGGCGAATTAATTTTAGAGGATAGCCCTCTAGGTGGATTAAGAGTTAGGCTTTTATTACCATTATAATCATTTCTTTATAATACCAACTAAAAGACCGACATCTTCCATATCGCTTAAATATTTATCTAAATACCTTATCACTTTATCTATATCTTTTTTTTCATCTTTAAAAAAAATTTCAAGACTTTTTATAAAAACAATATTTAAAGCTAATGATTTTAAAGTTTTTGTTACACAATTTTGATCTTCTTCTATTAAAGTTAGAAGGTTAGATGAAAAATTGTAATTTTCTCTAAAAACACTTAAGAAAACATCTATTTTTTGTTTAGAATTATTACTTAAAATTTTTAAGGATTGTTTATATTGAAAATATTTTTCAAACCTTAATGATAGACCCTCTAAAATTTTGTCATAAGTGCTTGAAACAGTGTCACTAGAAATATCTACTTTGAGTTCAGTCAAAACGTCTCTATCAAGTTTTGATATAAGAATTTTTAGGAAAAATATTCGAAGATCAGTAAAATTGTTAGGAACTATTTTCTCTACTTCTTCTCTAGAAAGTTTGGCTTCTATACAAAGTTTATCTATACTTATATTTGAGGACATACTAATTTCTAAAATTGAAAAATAAGCCTCACATAATTTCCATTCTAAATTTTCATTATCTAAATTCATTAAATATATTTATCCGTCAGAATTTAACTCTTTAGCTCTTTTTAAAGCACTATTAATTGTTGATTTTAATAAAGGATATAGACCATTTATTTTTGATTCAAGCACTAGCAACCCTGCTTCAGTTGTACCACCAGGGCTAGTCACGTTTTCCTTAAGTGTTTTTGGATCGTCATTGGAGGTTTCAACTAATCTTGCAGATCCAATTAAAGTTTCTCTAGCTAGGGTTTTTGCCTCTTTTATTGAAAGCCCTTGATCCACTCCTATTTTAGAGAGAGCTTCAACTAGATAAAAAATATATCCAGGCCCAGAACCAGATATCGCGGTGACATTATCAATCAAACTTTCATTTTTTAAATAAATAACCTTACTAAAAGCAGATAATAATGTATGAACATTTTTGTCTTCATCTTTACTGAGGTTTTTGCTTTTACAATATCCAGTTACACCAAATCCAATTGAGGCTGGTAAATTTGGCATTGCTCTTATAATTTTTATTTCTTTATTAATTTTTTTCCTAAACCAAGAAAAAGAAAGTCCTGCTGCAATAGAAACAAAAACTGATTTATGTAGATTAAATTTGTAAAAACTCTTTACAGTATTTTCCATTTGTTGAGGCTTAACTGCAAGAAAGATAATATCAAAAAATCCTGGATTTTTGGTTTCATTTATGTGTTCAATATTTTCATAAGTCTTAAAGCCATCATTAGTTGCAATTTTTCTCAGAGAGGCCTCTTTTTCTATTATAAAAAAATTAAAATCCAGTTCTTTAATACTCCATCCTCTTGCGATAGATGATCCCATTTTCCCATAACCAAATAAAAATACGTTTTTCATAATATTCCTAATTATATTTTTTATCTAAATTTTTAAATTTTTATGCACAACCCTCATTATTCAAAAATAATAATTCAATAGAAGCGCTTTCAATTTTATCCCCATAAACTAATTTATGAACTCCAGAAACAAAATTGTTAAATAAACTCTCTATAAAATTTAACTTAATTTTTAAAAAATCATCAAGGGAACTCTCTTCTGTTTTTATAGAATAAAGTGAAATTAAATTATATTTTATTTTGCACAATTTGGAGTCAAAAACAAAAAATCCATCTTTTGAATTTTGATTTGCAATGTTAATTAATATCAACAGCTCGTTCATTTTATTATTAGGGATTTCTAAATCTAACGTAAATTGAAAATATATTTTTTCATTATCATGATAAACATTTAAATAATAATCTGCGATATCACCAACAAAATAAGAATGAAATTTACCGCTTGAATCCGTATTGATTACCCAATTATGTTCACAAAAGACTTTTGATATTGGTGGAGAAAAAATTATTTTTTTTAATTTATCTGTCATTTAGGCTATATATAGTATATTTTTGATAAAACTTAAATAGTAATATACTATATATTGATTATTATAAATTAAAAAATTATTTCTTCTTTTTTGGATTATCTTTTTTTAAATTTTTATTTTCTAACTTTGTTTTTAATAAAATAAATTCAGAATTTAATTTTTCATGTCTGTCAACTAATGCTTCAAAATCTTCTCGGTTTACAATACCTTGCGAGTTAATAAACTTTTCAAACCTACTTTTTATAACATTATCAATCTCAGTTTTGAGATCAGCAAAAGTTGACAATGCCCCGTTTATTATTGACGCTGTATCCTTAAAAAAAAATTTATTATTTTTCATTAATTTTCCTTAGAGTAAAAAATTTTATTTATTATAAGATAATTTTTACAAAATGTTAAAACTATATTAAAAATATCATAATGTTTCAATTTCCAAATATCAATCCAATCGCTTTAGATTTTGGGTTTATTAAAATTAGTTGGTACGCGCTTTCTTATATTGTAGGCATTTTATCTAGTTGGTATTTTATATTAAAAATTATAAAAATAAAAAAATTAAATATTAGTAATAAAATAGTAAGTGACTTAATAAGTAACTGCATGATAGGCATCATATTAGGTGGAAGATTAGGATATGTAATTTTCTACAATCCTGAATATTATTTTGAGAATCTAATTGAAATTTTAAAAATATGGAATGGAGGTATGTCTTTTCACGGAGGTTTAATAGGTGTCATATTAGCTATTATATACTCGGGCAGAGCATCAAAAATACCTATTATAATTTTCTCAGATCTTATTTCAATAGTTTCTCCAATTGGACTTTTTTTTGGAAGGATAGCAAATTTTATAAATGGAGAACTTTTTGGAAGGGTAACTGATCACTATTTTGGGATGATATTTCCAAATGGTGGCAAATTCCCTAGGCATCCTAGTCAATTATATGAAGCTTTTTTTGAAGGACTAGTCTTGTTATTGATTATGATTTTTTTAATGAATAAATCCAATTTTTTGGAAAAGAGAGGATTATTGACTGCTTCATTTCTATTTTATTATGGAATTTTTAGATTTTTTATAGAGTATTTTAGAGAACCTGACGGACATATTGGATTAATTTATTTTAACTTATCAATGGGACAAATTTTATCCTTACCAATGATAGTTTCTGGTTTATATTTCATTACTATTTTTTATAATAAAAAAATGGAAAATTAATTTAGATATCATTTTATTTAAAAGAAACATTTATAATGACTATAAATAAAATACTTCATCCAAAATTAGAGTTCAGTGACATAACTCATGGTTTTTTCACAAGAAAAGGTGGTTACTCTAAATCACCTTACAATTCACTTAATTGTAGTTTTAATGTTCAGGATAATGAGAGTGATGTAAAAAAAAATTTAACATTAATTTGTAATGAATTAAAATTAGAAAAATTAATAAAATTAAATCAAATACATTCATCTAAAGTTATTGTTGTTAAAAATAAAAATGATAAAATTAGTAATATTGAAGCAGATGGATTGGTAACTAAATTAAAAGGTGTTGGTTTGTCAGTCTTAGGTGCTGATTGTGCACCAATTTTGTTTTATGATAAAATTTCAAAAATCATTGGTGCCTGTCATGCAGGTTGGCGAGGAGTAATAAAAGGAATTATAGAAACAACAATTGCTAATATGGAAAGTTTAGGTGCAAATAGAAATAATATTATTTCTGTAATAGGACCTACAATTCATAAAAATTCTTATGAAATTAAAAAAGATGTAGCTATAATAGTAAAAAAAACTGAACTTTATAAAAACAATCAATCAATATTGTTTCAACTGAATGATGATAAATATCTATTTGATCTACCTTTGTTAATAAAAGAAAGTTTAATATCTTCTAAAATTTATAATTTTGGGAATATTGGTATAGACACTTATGAAAAATCTAGTTTGTTTTTTAGTCATAGAAAGTCTGGTCATGAAAATTTTCCTAAAGAAGCCAAAACAGGAAGACATATATCTGTAATAGGGTTAGTAGATTAATAAAATGCCACATTTAATAATTTTTTCGATTGTAATGATTTTAGGTTTATGTGTTTTAATATTTATATAATTAATAACAATTTTTCCTTGCTATAACTTAAACTAGACTGCTATTAAATAGCATAACTATCTTGGGAAATATTTTATGAAAATATTAGCTTGCAACTCAAATATTAATTTAGCAGAAAATATTTCCAGAACAATTAATACCAGACTTGTCAATGCAGATGTCAAAAGATTTTCTGATATGGAAGTATTTGTCGAAGTTCAAGAAAATGTTAGAGGCGAAGATATGTTTGTTATACAGTCTACTTCTTACCCTGCAAATGATAATCTAATGGAACTACTTGTATCATTAGATGCTCTTAGAAGAGCAAGTGCAAGAAGAATTACCGCAGTGATTCCTTATTATGGGTATGCTAGACAAGACAGGAAATCTGGTCCCAGAACTCCAATTTCTGCAAAACTAGTTGCAAATTTAATAACTAAAGCAGGTGCTGATAGAATTCTTACAATGGATCTTCATGCAGGCCAAATACAGGGTTTTTTTGATATACCTACTGATAATTTATTTGCAGCACCAGTATTTGTAAAAGATATAGAAGAAAAATATAAAAACAAACCAGTTGTTATAGTTTCACCGGATGTAGGTGGTGTTGTTAGGGCTAGAGCAATTGCTAGACGAATTAATGCAAATTTAGCTATAATTGACAAAAGAAGAGAAAAACCTGGCTCATCTGAAGTTATGAATATTATTGGCGATGTATCTAAGCATCACTGTATAATAGTGGATGATATAATTGATTCAGGAGGAACAATATGCAATGCCGCTAAAGCACTTATAGATGTTGGCGCAATCAGTGTGGATGCATATGTTACTCATGGTGTTCTTTCTGGTTCTGCAGTCAGTAATATATCGAATTCTCCCTTGAGCTCTCTTGTAACTACAAACTCAATAAAAGCAACTCAGGCAGTTGAGATGTCAAGTAGTATTAGACAAATCTCTATTGCCCCTATAATTGGTGAGGCCATTCGTAGAGTGCATATGGAACAATCTGTTTCCAGTCTTTTTGAATAGATTTTACATTATTTACTTTAATTTTTTCAATTTAAAGGTTATGTATGCTTTATTCTTTTGCACCCCTGGAGGCATTTGAAACTTTTAAGGAGAAAATTAATGCAAACTATTGATATTAAAGCTGAAGCTCGCAGTCAGGTTGGTAAGGGGTCTGCCAGAGCAGCAAGGCGTGCAGGTTTAGTTCCTGCAGTTATTTATGGAAATAAACAATCACCAATCCCCATTACATTAGATGCAAATAAATGGCGTCAGCTAATGCATAAGCCTGGTATATTTAGTCAATTAATGAATATTGAAGTTAATAATGAGACACATTTCGTATTGCCTCGTGATATTCAACAACATCCAGTTTCAGAAGAGGCTGAGCATGTTGACTTTCTAAGAGTTACAAAAAACGCTACAGTCGCTGTTGGTATTAATGTTGAGTTCTTGAATGAAGACAAATGTACTGGGTTAAAATTAGGTGGTGTACTGAACATTGTAAGACCCCAAGTAGAGTTGAATTGTCCTGCTATTTCAATTCCTGAAAAAATAACAGTGGATTTAGAAGGTCTTAATGTTGGACATACTATTCATATTAGTGCAATTGAACTTCCTGTTGGTTGTACACCAACCATAACAGATAGAGATTTTACTGTTGCTACTATTGCTGCACCAAGAGGTGGTTTAGGCGATTCTGAAGAAGATGAAGAAACTGAAACAACCGATGAATCTTCTGAAGACACTGATGAAGATAAAAATGATAGTTAAAAACATTATTAGAAAAAATTGAGTTTTAACTTTTGAAATGTTTTTAATAGTTGGTTTAGGTAATCCAGGAAAATCCTACAGAAATAATAGGCACAATATTGGTTATAAAATTATAGACAATATTAGAGAAGTGTATGATTTTCCTGAATTCTCAAAAAAATTTAAGTCTGAATTTTCTAAATCTGAGTTAAACGAAAATATACTGTTTTTACTTAAACCAGCTACATTCATAAATAATTCAGGTATAGCTCTAAAAGAAATTAAAAGCTTTTACAATATTGATATAAATAACATCTATGTAATACATGATGAAATAGATCTAGATCAAGGACGTGTTAAAGTTAAAAATGGTGGCGGTCATAATGGACACAATGGCCTGAAAAGTATAGATAAAATGATTGGTAAAAACTACAATAGAGTTAGGGTTGGAGTATCTCGACCATCAAAAATATATGAAGAAAATATTGATGAAAACATATCAAATTGGGTGCTTTCTGATTTCACATCTAATGAAAAAGACAAATGGCTTGATAACACAATTAATTACGTTTCTGAAATGATTATATCTTTAATTAATAGTCAAAATGGTTTTTGTGGTAAAAATGTATAGGTATATAAATGGGTTTTAAGTGTGGAATTGTAGGCTTACCAAATGTAGGAAAATCTACCTTATTTAATGCTCTTACAGAAACCTCATCAGCAGAAGCTGCAAATTATCCTTTTTGTACAATAGAGCCTAATTCTGGCATTGTATCTGTTCCTGATAAAAGATTAAATTTACTCTCTAATTTAGCTAAATCTCAAAAAACTATTCCTGCACAGATGCAATTTGTAGATATTGCTGGACTTGTAAGTGGTGCTAGTAAAGGGGAAGGATTAGGAAATAAATTTTTATCTCATATAAGAGAGGTTGATGCAATTATACATGTGGTAAGATGCTTTGAAAATACCGATATAACACATGTAGATAATACTATAAACCCTCTAAGAGACACTGAAACCATAGATACTGAATTGATGTTAGCTGATTTAGAAAGTTTAGAAAGACAAGCACAAAACTTGTCAAAAAAAGCAAAATCTAATGATATAAACGCTAAAAATGATTTAGTACTAATGAGAAAATTAACTGAATTTTTATCTGACGGTATTCAACTTCGTTTAGCAAATTTAACTGATGTAGAAAAGACAAGAATAAAAACTTTTAATCTACTCACATCAAAGCCAGTTCTTTATGCATGCAACGTTAGTGAAGATGATGCCTCTAATGGAAATAATTTTACTAAGAACATATTTGACAAAGCTAGAACTGAAAACTGTGATTCAATAATTATTTCAGGTTCTATAGAATCTGAAATTGCAATTTTAGAAGAAACTGAAAAGAAAGAATTCCTCAAAGATTTAAATTTGGAAGAGTCTGGACTGAACAGATTAATAAGTACAGGATTCAGCCTGCTTGATCTAATCACATTTTTTACAGTTGGTCCAAAAGAAACAAGAGCATGGACAATAAAAAACAACTCAACTGCACCAGAAGCTGCCGGTATAATTCATACAGATTTTCAAAAGGGATTTATTCGTGCCGAAACAATATCTTATAATGATTATTTAAATTTCAAAAGTGAGCAGGCAGCAAAAGATGCTGGACGTATGAGGGTCGAGGGTGCAGATTATATAGTTAAAGATGGAGATATATTTCATTTTAGATTTAACGTTTGATTGGAGCTTAATTATGAATGAGATTATAGAAATTAAAGCAAAAGATAATCATCAATTCTCAGCTTATATTTCTCAACCTTCGGGGAAACCAAAAGCAGGAATTGTAATGATACAAGAAATTTTTGGTGTAAACACTCATATCAAAGAAGTAACAGACTTGTACGCTAGCAAAGGTTATTTATGTATTGCACCTTCATTGTTTGACAGAATTGAAAAAAATATAAACTTAAATTATGACGAAAAAGGTGTATCTAAAGGAAGAGAGTTAAAAGCTTTGTGTGATAATAACGCCCTAAAAGATATAGAGGCAAGCATTTCTGTAGTATCCTCAGCTGGAAAAGTGGCTGTAATAGGATATTGCTGGGGTGGATCATTATCTTGGAGAATTGGATGTGAGGCTTCCAACCTCTCAGCTTCTGTTTGCTACTATGGTGGAGATATTCCAACACTTAGAGATTTAAAACCAAAATGCAATGTTTTAGCGCATTTTGGTGAACTTGATAAAGGAATACCAATAAAAGATGTTAAAATTTTTGAGAAAAAAAGACCTGAAGTTCAAACATACATTTATCCTGCTGACCATGGTTTTAATTGTGATCATAGAAGTCAATATAATAAGACATGTGCAAGAATAGCACTTGACAGAACATTAAAATTTTTAGACGAAAACTTAACTTAAATTATTGATTTTTTATAGGAGCCCAAATCTGCTTCATGGCAAAATAAGATAAGACAGTCAATAATAATAAAAATAGCATAACTGATATACCCAATCGCTTCCTATCTTCCATCTCAGGCTCAGAAGCCCATGCAAGGAAAGCTGTTACGTCTTTTGCCATTTGATCAGGTGTGGCTTTAGTTCCATCGGCATATTCTACTCCATCATCATAAAGGGGTTGAGGCATACCAATCAAATTTCCTGAATAATATTTATTATAATACATACCATCAGGAACTTTTTTTCCAGCAGGCGCATCTACATAACCTGTTAAAAGTGCATGTAAATAATTTGCGCCGTCAGGTCTGGCTTTTACAATTAATGATAAATCTGGAGGATATGCACCACCATTTGCAGCTCTAGCAGCTTTATCATTTGAGTAAGGTGATACGAATTTGTCACTAGGCCTAGCTGGTCTCTCAACAACTTCACCATCATCGTTAATAGTATTCACACTATTTTCTGCTGCAAATGCTTTAATTTCGTCATCATTATAACCAATAGACTTTAAATTTCTATACGCTAAAAGTCTCATGCCATGACACCCTGAGCATACCTCTTTGTAAACTTGAAGCCCTCTTTGTTGAGATGCTCTGTCAAAAGTACCTAGAATTCCAGAGAACGTCCAATTTAGCTGTGGGTAATTTATTTTTTCACCTGCCGCCAATGAAAAATTAGATGAACAAATTATTACCAAACTTAATAAAACTTTGAGTATATTATTAGAAAAAAAACATGATGAGACTTTAATCATCTATTTTTTCTCCCTCATTGCAAAAGCAGAAGCAGTAGATCCTCCACCTAAAATTGGTTCTGATATAGAAATAGGAAGTGGTTTTGTTTTTTCTATATAGGGTAACAGTGGAAACAAAATTAAGAAGTGGAAGAAGTAATAAGCTGTAGCTATTCTTGATAATATTACATAAATACCTTCAGCTGGCATAGCACCTAAATAACCTAACAAGATACAGTCTAAAAAAAGTATCCAAAAGAAAATTTTAAATATAGGTCTAAATTGAGATGATCTAACTGGTGATCTATCTAACCAAGGCAAAATAAACAAAACAACAATTGCACCAAACATAAAAAGTACTCCACCAAGCTTGTCTGGAACAGCTCTTAGAATTGCATAAAAGGGTAGAAAATACCATTCAGGCACAATATGAGCAGGTGTTACCATCGGATTAGCTTCAATATAATTATCTGGATGACCCATAAAATTTGGAAAGAAAAATACTGCTGCTGCGAAAAATGATAAAAATACACTTAAACCAAACAAATCTTTGATTGTGTAATAAGGACTAAAAGGAATGGTATCTTGTGTACCTCTTACATCAATACCGATTGGATTGTTTGAACCAAAACGATGTAATGCAACTAAATGCAGTATTACAACACCTACAATTACAAACGGCAAAACAAAATGAAGAGAAAAGAATCTATTTAAAGTAGAGTTATCAACTGAAAAACCTCCCCACAACCAAGTAACAATGCTTTCACCAACAAGTGGAATAGCAGAAAATAAGTTGGTAATCACAGTAGCACCCCAAAAACTCATCTGACCCCATGGTAAAACGTATCCCATAAAAGCTGTAGCCATCATAAGCAATAGTATTAAGACACCTAAGATCCATAAAAGTTCTCTCGGAGCTTTATATGATCCATAATATAAGCCTCTAAAAATATGAATATAAACTACAATAAAGAAAAAACTCGCTCCATTCATATGAATATACCTTATTAGCCAACCATGATTAACGTCTCTCATAATTCTTTCAACAGAATCAAAAGCGTAATCAACATGAGCTGTATAATTCATAGACAAAACAATTCCCGTAATTATCATTGTAACCAGAGCGAAACCTGCCAAAGAACCAAAATTCCAAAAATAATTTAAATTTTTTGGTGTTGGATAATGATTGAGTTCATGATCCATAAAAGAAAACACAGGTAATCTATGATCAATCCATTTTACTACTGGGTTTTTAAACTTAGACTTTGACAATTATTACTCCTAAAATAAAAATTTAACCAATTTTGATTATGTTATCTGACAAAAACTTATAAGAAGGGACTTCTAGATTAGTAGGTGCTGGTCCCTTTCTAATTCTACCAGAATGGTCGTAATGAGATCCATGACAAGGGCAAAACCATCCACCATACTGGCCTTTTATATCACCAGATTTTTGGCCAAGTGGAACGCATCCTAGATGTGTACAAACACCAACTAAAACAATAAATTTTTCATTAGGTACTCTTTCTTCGTCCGTTTCAGGGTGTCTCATTTCATCTAAAGAAACTTCTTTAGCTAACTTAATTTCTTCAGGTGTTCTATGACGAACAAATACTGGTTTACCTCTCCAAGTTACAGTTATGGCTTGGCCTTCTTCTAGAGAAGACAAATCTACCTCAGTAGATGCTAAGGCTAATGTATCTGCAGCGGGATTCATTTGGTCTATTAAAGGCCAAGCAACAGATGCAGCACCAATACCTGCCATAGCATATGTCGAGATTATTAAGAAATCTCTTTTACCTTCGTTGTTATTTTTTGACTTAGAATTTTTGGACATTTATCTCACACTATAAATATATACTTTATATAACATTGTAGAAAAATAATTCCAGTGTTTTTTAAAATGATTCTAAAAAAGAATTAATTTTTTTTGGATTTAATACCAACTTACTTTTGGAGGCAAACTCATCAATACAGCTTCTGTGTTTCCACCTGTTTTCAATCCAAAAATTGTCCCTCTATCATATAGTAAATTAAACTCAACATATCGACCTCTTTTAATAAGCTGAAATTCTCTTTCTTTATCATTAAATTTTTTACTTAATCTACTTTTAATAATAGACAAATATGACGATAAGAATGTTGAACCAATGTTTTGAATAAATGAGAAATCTTTTTCCCAGTCTTCATTGCACAAATAATCAAAAAAAATTCCACCTACTCCTCGAGGTTCTTCTCTATGTGGTAAATAAAAATAATCATCACACCAACGCTTAAAAGCAGGATAATATGACTTATCATATTTATCACATATACTTTTTAAATCTTTGTGAAATATACTTGATGAATCTATGTCGTTAAAAGTTGGAGTAAGGTCACCTCCTCCACCAAACCATAGTTTTTTGTTATCCCCTTTACCTGTAACTAACATTCTAGTGTTCATATGTGCAGCTGGAACATGGGGGTTGCACATATGTGAAACAACTGAAATACCAGATGCCCAAAACAAACCATTTTCTTCGGCGCCAGGTATTTGTTGCCTGAATTCTCTAGAAAATTTGCCATGCACTGTAGATATATTTACTCCAACTTTTTCAAAAATATCGCCATGCATAATTGATATGGTGCCTCCCCCTCCACCATCTCTCTCCCATGACTTTTGATTAAAAGTTATTTGTTTATTTAATATTTTCTTATTTTCAATTTCTTCAAAGGATTTGCATATTTTATCACGAAGCTCCTTAAACCACATACTTGCAAATTGTTTTTTATTTTTTAATGTTTTGATATCATCCAAACATTTTTTTGAATTTAAAGTTTTAAGCATTTTAACTCTTGCAGACATATTTTTATCTTCTTACCTATATTTTAAAAAATGTAAAATTTCATTTGGTGAACTTTTAAAATTGTTATTTACCCAAAAATCCTCAGCTTCGAAAAATAATTTTTCAACTTCATCGTAAGTAGTTATTTTTTTTGATTTTAATATATCCTCTCTTACTAATGGGAATATAGGCCAATTTAATTCTCTAAAATCAAATTTTTTTATTTTTTCAAAGGATAAAACATGTAACAACCCTAATTTATACCAATTAAATGGTATCTGATCTTTCTTAAACAATCCTTGTTTTTTAGAAATAATACAAGACCTAAGTTTCCAGATTAATTGAAGAAGTTTTATCTTATTTTCCTGAGCATCAATTGTGCCCAAAAAATTGTTCTTAATATTTATTTTTAAATTTATTAATTGTCTAACAAAATATAAAAATTTGGTTTTTCTTTTGTTCAAATCAAATCTATTAATAATCATTTCAACATTACTTCCTCCATACAAATGGATCATTATTACTGAAATTAAATCTAATTTTTCATTTTGAATGACAGTTTTTGCATTAGATTTTATAAAGTCAATTATTTTAAAATTGTTGAGTAAAAACCCATTGTGAATAGCAAATTTATGATTATTGTTTTTATTAATTAAAAGATATTTGTCTATAGATAATTTGTTCATCATCGACATGCATTTATGACAATTCTTGATTGAAAGTATTTTGTCAATCTCGTGTCTAATTCTCTTGTTTGATAAATTTATAATACTTGGTACTCTTGCTCTTATTTCTTTTTTAATGTTTTTAGAAATATTACTATTAAAATTTCCTGAGAAACGGCAAAATCTTATAATCCTTAGATAATCTTCTTCTATCCTTTCTATTGGATCACCTATAAAGACAAGCTTTCTTTTATTAATGTCATTTTTACCATTAAGGAGATCAATTAAATTTCCTTTTGAGTCTAAATATAAGCTATTTATAGTAAAATCTCTTCTTTTTACGTCCTCATTTAAACTATAAGCATTATCTACAATCGCGGATCTACCAAAAGAAACTAAGTCCTTCCTAAAGCTTGTTATATGATACTCTTTTTGGTGTATTATTAATGTGATAGTTTTATATTTTATATACGCGTCATTAACTTTTGAATTATTTGCAATTAGTTTTTTTTTAAATGTGTTTACATCTTCATTTATTACAAAATCAATGTCAGTTACTTCTTGATTAATAATGTAATCTCTTAAAGCTCCTCCAACAATCCAAATCTTAGTATCAACGCTCTCAGCAAGATTGAAAATAACTTTGATATTTTTATCTATTTCAAATAATTTTTTAAATTTGTTTTTAATTATTCAAATGCCTTTTTATTTCGAAAAGTTTCCATCTTTGACTTTTCCATCAATTAACAATGGAGGTTGATAAGAGTAACTAGGGTCATAGGAATTTATTTCCAGGAACAAAAAAGCAAATAAAATAAAAATACAAAACCCAATAACACTTACTAATGTTGAATAAAAAATTTGATTATTTTTTGTTAGTTTATTCAAAATATATTTTGTTAAGAAAAAAAGGGCTATAGAAAATATAACTGCTAAAAAAATTATTAAATATCGTCGCATGGTGGAAACTCCCTCAAACATAATCCTGCAGATATAGTCACTAACACTCTTGCTGTTAACCCCCAAATATTTTTATCATTATAATTAATTGCCCATGTCATGGACATACTCGAGTTTACAGGTGGTTTTTCTCTCAAATGATACACTGGTGATAATAAATATTCAGTTGGTGGAAAAAAAATTTGTTCTACTTCGCTTAAATTTGGTTTTAATACTTTTTGCCAATTAGAACTAGATTTAATTATACCTAGAAATGGTGTTACAACGTAGCCTGTGCCAGTAAAAAATTTAGGGAAATTACCTACAATACTAAAATACTCTCTAGAGAGATTTATTTCTTCTTCAGTTTCTCTGATTGCTGTTTCTTCTAAATTTAAATCTTCTTTTTCTTTTCTTCCACCTGGGAATGCTATTTGTCCCGCATGCTTTCTTAGATTATCTCTTCTCTTGATCATTAAAATCGAACTGGTTTTTTTGATATCATCGTTAATAAATAATACTAAAACACTTGCCTTATTATATTTATCATCTGGTCTATCTTTATCACCTGCATTTCTAACACGATAAATACAAGTTTCAAGATCACTTTTAGTCAAAGTTTTAATCATAGATTTAAGTTTAAATATTTATTTTTTAAATATTAATAATGTATTATTATTATTTAAGAAACAATTATGAAAACTTAATGTATATTTATTTACCTATAGCAGAACAGCCAATTCACTCGTTAGCAATTTTAGGTGTTGGCGCATTTCTTGGTCTTATAATGGGATTGGTTGGGGTAGGTGGAGGTTTTCTTCTGACCCCAATCATGATGTTTTTAGGCATACCACCACCTGTGGCAGTTGCTTCAGTGGCCAATCAATTAGTTGCGCCTTCAGTTTCAGGTGTTCTATCTCATTGGAAAAGAAGTAATGTTGATTTTAAAATGGGTACAGTATTACTACTAGGAGGTATTGTAGGGTCTTCGATAGGTGTCCTTTTATTTAATTTTTTAGGAAAAATTGGACAATTAGACCTCGTTATTAAATCTTCCTACGTAATTTTTTTAACACTCATTGGAAGCCTAATGTTTGCAGAATCACTTAGATTAATTTTAAGAACAAGAAAAGGAAAGATCTCAAGGGGAAAGCTTCATCAACATAATTGGTTGCATGGATTACCTTTTAAGATGAGATTCAGAAAATCAAAATTATATATTTCAATTTTATTACCTATCTTAATTGGGATAATAGTTGGAATCCTTGCTGCTCTAATGGGCATTGGTGGTGGCTTTATAATAGTACCTGCAATGATATATCTTTTAGGTATGCCTACGTCTTTAGTTGTAGGTACATCTTTATTTCAAATCATTTTTGTTGCTGCAAACACAACTATTCTCCAAGCATCTCAAAATCAAACTGTTGATATTGTACTAGCAACAATATTATTATTAGGTTCTGTGATAGGTGTACAGATAGGTTCAAGATATACAAATATTTTAAAAGGCGAATATTTAAGGCTAATTTTATCTTCAATCATTATTTTAGTAAGCTTAAAACTTTTGATTGATTTGATTACTGTTCCTTCTGATCTTTTTTCAATAATAATTAGTAGGTAATTTAAAATGAAATTTTATTTTCATATTAAGGTAGTTTTTTTATTTTTAATTTTAAATACAAATTCTTATGCACAAAATCAAATAGTTGCAGATTTATCACAAGAAAATGTTAAAATTTCAACAGATTTTCAAGGTGCAAAAATACTTTTATTTGGCGCTTATGATGGTAAAAAGGGCGATGATATAATTGTAATTGTTACAGGTCCCAAAGGATTGGTAACTGTTCAAAAGAAAGAAAAAATACTTGGAGTTTGGGTGAATACAAAAAAAGTTAATTATATAAATGCTCCTAAATATTTAAGTATTTCATCTAATAGAAAAATAGAAGATATACTTAATAAAAAAACTCAAAGGATATCTGAAATTGGTTTAAATAATTTGAAAATTAGGGTTCAACCAGGTATTGGGGTTATAAACGAAAAACAATGGAGACAAGCACTAACTAGAAACATGTTGAAATCAAATTTATGGAGTATAAATGAAAACTCTGTGAGCTTAAATAAAGATGCACTTTTTAGATCTTTCTTAAAATTACCGTCAAATGTAATTACTGGTCAGTTTGAAGTTAAAATTTTACATTACCGTAACAGTAAACTTGTGTCACAACAAATTAATTCAATTAATGTTTCGAAATCAGGTATTAGTGCACAAATTTATAATATAGCTCAAAATTACTCTACATTATATGGTATTTTTGCAGTTTTTTTAGCAGTTTTAGTTGGTTGGGGATCAAGTCTAATTTTTAGAAAAGTTTGATGAGGAATTAATGACTAAAAAAAATGTGAGTAAAAAGGCACAAGTTTCAAAACCAAGAAATAGATTATTCTTAGTAGTAGCAGATGATAGTAGGGAATTACATCAAGCCCTTTATTATGCTGCAAGAAGAGCTGCAACAGCTGGCGGAGAAGTTGCCTTATTTAGATGCATTGAACCTATTGAAGGGCAGCTTTGGGGAGGAGTTACTGAAATCATGGAAGCAGAAGCTGAACTAGCTAGTAAAAATTTACTTCTAGAACTGAGTGAATATTGTGAAAAACTGGGGGCACCCAAACCTAGGACTTTTGTTAGAAAAGGAATTCTTCATGAAGAACTCTTTAATTTAATCGATAAAGAAAAAGCCATAAGGGTCTTAGTTCTAGGAGTTTCAACAGAACACGGAAATCCTGGCCCTTTGATTAACTATGTAATTAATAAGGGTAGCACTGAATGCAGGGTACCCATTACTATTGTGCCTGGAAATCTTACAGATGAACAAATTGATGCACTTGTTTAAAATAATAGTTGATTTTAAATTTACTAACTTTATACGTATATAAAACTGTAAGAGTGATTTATGATAAAAAAATTATTTATTATTATATTAGGATTAATGTGTGTAGTCATGGTAAAACCAGTAAAAAAAGCAAATGCAAGTTCAAGTAAATTTATAACGATTGAGACATCTAAAGGTAATGTTGTTATTGAAACTTTGCCAAAAATTGCACCTAATCATGTAAAAAGAATTAAAGAATTAGTTAAGCAAGGATTTTATGACGGTATTATTTTTCATAGAGTTATAGAAGGCTTTATGGCTCAAACAGGTGACCCTGATGGTAATGGCACTGGTGGATCTGGAAAGAGTTTAAAAGCTGAATTCTCTGATTACAAGTATAAGTATGGAACTGTTGGAATGGCAAGATCTATGAACCCTGACAGCGGGGACAGTCAATTTTTCATATGTTTTAATGGATGTAGTCATCTGACAGGTCAGTATACAGTGTGGGGTCAGGTAATTTCAGGCATGGAAACAGTTGAAAACCTAGCAGTAGGAGAACCACCAAGAAATCCAGATAAAATGATATCAGTTAGACTTGGTAAAAAGTAAAATTAAATTTCAACAACTCTAATTGAATTTGTTGAACCAGATATCCCGAAAGGCATACCTGCAACCACAACTATTGTATCACCTTTTTTAGCAAAATTTTTAATTTTAATAATTTCTCTTGCCTCTTGTATTGCCGCTTCATAACCTTGAACTTTACTAAAAAAAGGATTAGCTCCCCATAATAATGATAGCTTTCTTTTTACATTAATTTCAGGTGTCATAACTACTAACAATAGATTTGAGCGTTCTCTAGACATTCTGTAAGCAGTATTTCCAGATGCTGTGAAAGCAACCACAGCCTTTGCATTTACTGACTCAGCTAAACTAACCGCAGAACGTGATACAGCGTTATAAATAAAGTTTTCTCTTTTTAAATTTTGAGGGCCATCGCCTGGATGTATTTTAATATGATTTTCAGCTGAAGTTATTATTCTGTCCATAATGTTTACTGTTTCAAGAGGATAAGAGCCAACAGCAGTTTCAGCAGAAAGCATAACTGCATCAGCACCATCAAAAACGGCAGTAGCAACGTCAGAAGCTTCTGCTCGTGTTGGTGATGGTGTTTCGATCATAGATTCAAGCATTTGTGTAGCAACAATAACTGGCTTACCTGCTTGTCTACATTTAAGAATTATTTCTTTTTGTATCCCTGGCACTTCTTCAGGTGCTAATTCAACTCCTAAATCACCCCTTGCGACCATTATACCATCGCAAGCTTGAATAATTTCGTCTAATTCTTCTAAAGCAGAAGGCTTTTCAATTTTTGCAATTATACCAGCTTTATCACCAATATATTTTTTAACTTCTTCTACATCTTTTAATTTCTGAACAAAGGAAAGAGCTATCCAATCAATTTCTTGATTTAAAATAAATTTAAGATCTTCAATATCTTTTGAAGTCAATGGGCTTGTATTCAACACAACATCAGGGAGATTTACACCTTTATTACTTTTAACAAGGCCTCCTACAACAACTTCTGTTTTTATTTCATCTTTCGATTTATCTGTGACTCTGAACTGTAGCTTTCCATCATCCATAAGGATGTTCGAACCAATTGACAAACTCTTGAAAATTTCATCGTGTGGTAAATTTACCCTTTTAAAATTACCAATTTCTGGAATTTTATCAAAAATGTAATTACTTCCCTTTATCACTTTTGTTTCATTTTTAACTGCTCCAATTCTAAATTTTGGTCCTTGAAGATCAGCAAGAATTGCAACATTAGCATTCATTTTTTTTTCTGCTGATCTTATAGATGTAATTCTTTTTAAATGATCTCCATGGTTTCCATGACTAAAATTAAGACGAAAGACATTTACACCGGTTTGTATTAAATTTTTTATTATCTCTGCTTCATCTGTTGCAGTTCCAATTGTTGCAACTATTTTTGTCGATCTTGGTAACTTAGAATTTATCATTAATCGTCCTTTTCTTTTCATCTTTATACATTAATTTTAAAAAAAATATTAAATTTATTTTATTAAAAACTAAAATCGGCAAGCTATTTGCAAACTTTAAACATACTACAGGAGAAATACAGATGGCTCAGATTGTTCCCTTTCCACTTGATAAAGTAAGAAAGTCAAAAAAAGACAATATTTTTGAAAAAAAGCATATCTTACATATGATTAAAAACATTAGACAAAATTACCCTCCGTCACTTTGGAACACAGTTTATCAACTTACAAAACAAGGTCATATTGATGATGATGAGATCTACAACACTGCAGATACAAATCCAAAAAAATAAATTTTTTTATTAAATTTTTGATAAAAACAACAAAAGTATTTCATAATATACCAAAGTTATTTAAAGTTAATCTATAATGGAAGCAAACTTTGAATATCCCATTTTATATACTTTTAGGAGATGTCCTTATGCAATGAGGGCTAGATTTGCTATCAGGTCATCCAAGATAAAAGTAGAAGTAAGAGAGATTAAATTACAAGAAAAACCATCTGAATTTTTAAAATCATCTCCCAAGGGAACTGTCCCAGTATTAATTACCAAGTCAGGGCAAGTTTTAGAAGAAAGTTTGGACATAATCAATTGGGCTTTAAATATAAATGACCCTGATAAATGGCTTGGTAAGGGGAAATTACAAGACAGAGAAATTAAAAACCTATTAGATGAACTTGAAATTAAATTTAAAACTAATTTAGATAAGTATAAATATCCAAGTAGATTTTCGGAAATTGATTCTCATTTTAATAGAGATCAAAATTTATGCTTTCTTGAAAAATTAAATTCTTATCTTAAAAATAATAAATCTCTTAATTGTGAACATCTTACTTTTTTAGATTATGCTGTATTTCCATTTATTAGACAATTTAGAAATGTTGATCAAGAATGGTTTGATAAATTAAATTTTAGTCTTTTAAATAATTGGCTTAATCAAATCATTGATAGTGAAGACTTTTCATCTATAATGAAAAAATTCAAAAAATGGGAACCAAATGATTTACCAATTTATACAAATTTTGAATAATTAGTTTGCCTAGGAGATATTTAATGTCAGAAGCATATATTTGTGAAGGAACAAGAACACCAATTGGGAAATTTGGGGGGAGTTTATCATCTATTAGAACAGATGATCTTGCAGCTTTGCCTCTTATATCAATGAAAACAAACTTACAGAAAACTGACTGGGAAAATTTAGAAGAAGTTTTTTTTGGCAATGCCAATCAGGCTGGTGAAGACAATCGTAATATTGCAAGAATGGCTCTTCTTTTAGCAGATCTTCCACATACCGTTCCAGGTATAACATTAAACAGGTTATGTGCTTCTGGTATGGAAGCTATATCAAGCGCATCAAGAATGATAAAATCAAATGAAGCAGATATGACTATTGCAGGAGGTGCAGAAAGTATGAGCAGAGCTCCTTTTGTAATGCCCAAAGCTAGTTCAGCTTTTTCTAGGAATGCAGAAATTTATGATACAACAATAGGTTGGAGATTTGTAAACCCTAAAATGAAGGCTACTTACGGTATAGACTCAATGCCTGAAACAGCAGAAAATGTTGCAGAAAAATATCAAATTAGCAGGGATGATCAAGATAAAATGGCTTTTTCTAGTCAAATAAAAGCCTCTACTGCAATTCAAAATGGAAGATTAGCCAAAGAGATTACTCCAGTTGAAATTCCTCAAAAACAAGGAGAAACATTAATATTTGATAAGGATGAACATCCCAAAGGCACATCAATTGAAAAACTTTCTTCACTCCCAACACCATTTCGAAATAATGGTACTGTTACTGCCGGGAATGCCAGTGGTGTAAATGACGGTGCTGCCGCAATGATAATTGCAAGTAAAGAAGGGGTAAAACGAAATCATTTAACCGCAAGAGCAAGAATAATTGCTGCTGCAAGTTCTGGAGTTGAACCAGCATTCATGGGCATTGGACCTGTTCCTGCTTCGTTAAAAGCACTTAAAATAGCTGGAATTAAAATGAAAGATATTGATGTTATTGAAATAAATGAAGCATTTGCTGCGCAAGGATTAGCTAGTTTAAGGTCTCTTGGTATTGATGACGACGACGAGAGAGTTAACCCAAATGGTGGAGCAATTGCACTCGGGCATCCTCTTGGCATGTCCGGAACAAGATTAGTTCTTACAGCAACTCAAGAATTAATTGAAAAAAAACTAAAATACGCATTATGTACAATGTGTGTTGGTGTTGGTCAAGGAAGTGCAATCATAATAGAAAGAGTGTAAATAATTTATATAGATTGATATGCTTGTCTATCTATGGATACTGAACTTATATAAATGAATACTGTATCATTTTTTGATAACTTCATTTTTTTTAAATTATAAGTTGTTATCCTTGCTCTAAGTTTTTGAATATTTTTGTTGTTTTTTAAATTTTTTAACAAAATTACCAACTCAGAAAATGCTGAATTATTCTCAATTTCAATAGTAGAAATTAAACCTTCCAATTCATTTTCGGTAATTTTAGTTTCTAAACGAGATGATGAAAGCAATATATCTCTAGATCTTATTCTAACTCTTACTACATCGTTAAAGTTACCAGGTAAGCCTGGAACAATTAATTTTTGTCCATCCAAATCAAGAGTTGTTATATGCAAATTATGATCATTACTTAAAACTATTCCATCTAATACTGAGCTTAACTCAAACTTTCCTGTTAGATCTCCAAATGAATTTGTATTAAGGATATCTGAAACAGCTCCACTAGCAATTTTTTTGCCATCTTTGACTAAAATAATTTGATCACCAATTTGTGATATTTCTTCAATAGAATGTGTAATATATAATATTGGTATTTTAAATTTTTTATTAAAATTTTTTAGAAAAACTAATAATTTAGCTTTATATTTTATATCTAAATCTGACATTGGTTCATCTAAGAGCAAATACTTAGGTTGTTTTAAAATTGTTCTAGCTAAAACCACCCTTAATTTCTCACCTCCAGATAAATTCTCCGGTGATCTCTTCAAAAGAGAATTCAATTCAAGGTGCTTAATCAGATATTCTTTAGAAATTGAACTTTTATTTTGATTTTTTATTTGATTTCTTTTTATAACAAAATCAAGATTTTCTTCTATACTTAAATGTTCAAATAATATTGGATTTTGAAACATTATTCCAAATGGCCTCTTGTTAGGAGGATATTTGTCTATGTCATGAAGTTCATTACCATTAAAAATAATTCTAGTTTCTATACCATTAATAAATCCACCTAATGCAGAAATTATTGTAGATTTTCCTGATCCATTTGGGCCATATAATATAGTTATCCCATTGTTTTTAAAATAGTGCTCAAAATTTAAAAATAAATTCCCAATTTTACCTTTAAAAAGAACCGATAAATTTGACATTATTTAATTCTTACAACTGTTCTTTTGTTAAAATAAAATAGAGTTAATAATATAATAAATGATAAAATTAACATTCCACCTGCTAAAATATGTGCCTTTCCAAATGATAATTGTTCTACATGATCATAAATCGAAATAGCAATTACTTTTGTTTTACCATGAATACCACCTCCAACCATTAAAACGATACCAAATTCACCCAGGGTGTGCGCAAAGGATATTATAAAAGACGTTAAAAATCCTTTTTTACATAAAGGCATTATTACATGTAAAAAAGTTCCTAATGAACCAGCTCCTAAACTAAGAGAAGTTCTAATAGTATCTCTTCCAATTTTCTCAAATGACGCTTGAAGAGGTTGAACCCAAAAAGGCATAGAATAAATAATAGAAGCCAGAACTAAGCCATAGAACGAAAAAATTAATTGTTCTCCAGTTAGAAGTATAAAAATTTTACCAAATACTGTTTCAGGATTAAAAAATATAATTAGATAAAAACCAATAACTGTGGGTGGTAACACAAGTGGTAGTGTCACTATTGTTTCAATAAATGGTTTGGTCTTTCTTGACTTAAATGCTAAAAAATAAGCTAAAGGGGTACCTATTAAGGCGAGAAAAAAACAAGTAATAATAGCTAACTTTAATGTAATTAAAATTGAAGTAAAATCTGAACTTAAATGGTGATAAATATCCATATTAAACGACCAACTACATTTGGATTGATTTAAATTATTATATCCTAACTAGATTATAATGGGGAATTATAAATGTCATTTATAAAAACTGATGATAATATAAAATTATTTTATGAGTCGATTGGTAAAGGTGAGCCGATAATTTTTGTTCACGAATTTGCTGGTGATTATAGAAGTTGGGAACCTCAAATTAATTATTTATCTAGATATTATCAATGCATATCATTCTGTGCTAGAGGTTACCCACCATCTGATGTTCCCAAAAACGAAAGTAGTTATAGCCAAGAAAGAGCATGGCGTGATATTTTGAGCGTAATGGATAATTTGAAAATTGAAAAAGCACATATTGTTGGTTTATCCATGGGAGGATTTGCAACGCTTCATTTAGGAATAAATGCTCAAGATAGAGTGTTCAGTCTAGTAATAGCAGGGTGTGGATATGGTGCCATACCAGTCGATAAAACAAGTTTCAATAAAGAAGCAGACTTTTCTAATATTTCCTTGGATAGTGCAAAAATTATTTTAAATGAGGGTATGGGTAAATTTGGATCAGAATATGCTCTAGGTCCTTCTAGAGTTCAATTTCAAAATAAAGATCCAAAAGGTTGGCAATTATTTAACGACCAACTAATAAAACATGATCCTGTCGGTTCAGCCAATACTTTATTGGGCGTTCAAAATAAAAGACCTAACTTATATTCTTTAGAAGAGAAAATAAGAGGTATTAATTGTCCAACACTAATTATAAACGGTGATGAGGATGATATGTGTCTAGAAGTTGGTTTATATTTAAAAAGAACTATTAAGACAGCCGGATTGTTAATAGTTCCTAAAACAGGTCACACAATCAACTTAGAAGAGCCAGATTTATTTAATAATCATTTACTTAAATTTTTTACTGCAGTAAATTCATCTTCATGGGGAAGTAGAGATAAAAGAGCAAAAATAATAAAATTCTAGTCTCTAAAATTTTCATACTGTAATGGATGTTTAATATTTAATTCTTTTATTAATTTAATTGCTGCTTGAAGATCGTCTCTTTTTTTCCCAGAAACTCTAACTTCATCTCCTTGTATAGATGTTTGAACTTTACTTTTTGAAGATTTAATTGCCTTTACTATCTTTTGAGCTACTTCTCTATCAATACCTTGTTTGATTAATACAATTTGTCTGATAGAATTACCTGATGCGGCTTCTGGTTTTTCGAATTCCAACGCACCTGTATCTACCTTTTTTCTGGTAAGGTGTGTGATAATAAGTTCTTCAACTTGCTTTCTTTTTAAATCGTCATCAGCTCTAATTATAATCTTGTCTTCTTGTTGTTCTACTCCACACATACTTCCTTTAAAATCGTACCTGGTACTAATTTCTTTTTTGACACCATCTAAACCATTTTGAACTGAAGGCATGTCTATTTTACTTACTATATCAAAGCTAGGCATTATTTTATCCCCCTTTATAGTTTTATAATTACAATATTAAATTTTTATTTTTCAAACAATCTAAATATAAGTTGATAGATATTTCTTAAAATTATAGGTTATGTATATATTAATTTTAGTTATCGTTTGTGATGGACATCTTATTTAAATTAATTTTATTAATACCTTTAATGCTAAGCACAATTTTCCTTTTTATAAATATTGGAATATGGGCAATATTTCCATTATGGTTTTTATGTGGATTAATTGACGTTTCTAGACACAAAACAATGGATCTCAATTTAATTAAAGAATATTTCATAGGTAAAGGTTTTTTAACTTTTTTACTATCACCATTAAATCTTTTATCTGATCTTTTGTCGCTTAGAAATCTTCATACTTATAAAATTGAAGATCTTCCCCAAGGTCATCAAAATGAAATCAAAGAAGTTATTTCGCTGTTTGATAAAAAATCTAAAGAAATCACAAAGAGATTTAAAGAAAATCCAAATGATAATAGAACAATGTTATTTTATAAATGGTATGGATATCAACTGGATGATTCAATTGAAGAATTTAATAATGAATATAAATATATAAAAACTATTGGTGTTTCACTTTTTAGAGAGAAGACTTCAACGTCTAGACATTTTGGGCCTCTAAGATTGACTTATCGAATTTTGTATAATTTTAATAAAGTAAAAAATGAAGGTTCTTTTATTGAAGCTGACGGTAGAATTCATATGTGGAAGTCTGATCCATTGTTTATTTTTGATGATACATTAATACATCAAAGCTTTAACGAAGAAGATGATTTAAGATTTTGTGCTTTTATTGATATTATTAGGCCTTCGCATTTAGACAATATAATACAACTGATTTTAAAATCTGTCGGTTTTTTATTAAAAAATAGTAGGAGCATATTTTATAAAAATTGGAAAATGATATAAAAGCTATGCATTTGGCATTAGTATTTGTCTAACAACTTCACCCTTTGACAATTTATCAAAACCTTCATTCAAGTTATCAAATGTAATTTTCCCATCTATTAGCTTATCTACTGGCAAACGTCCTTGTTTATATAAGTTTAAAAATCTAGGTACATCTCTTACGGGAACACATGAGCCCATATAGCTTCCTAAAATTGATTTTTCCTGTGCAACTAAATCACTATGATTAAAACTAAATTTAGTATTTATTGGCGATAAACCTGCAGTAACCACAGAGCCTCCATATCTTATTATTTGATAAGCGGTATCCATGGCTTGTATTACACCAGCTAGATCAATAGCATAGTCAACACCACCATTTGTTAAATCCCTTATTTGTTCAACCATATTATTGTTTCTACTATCAAAACAATGTGTTGCACCAAGTTCTTCTGCTCTACTAAATTTTGATGGATCAATATCAACTGCAATTATAGTTTCAGCTCCTGCTAGTTTTGCACCAATTATACCATTTAGCCCTACACCTCCTAATCCAATAATTGCAACTGAATCTCCAGGTCTTATTCTAGCAGTATTAATTACTGCTCCTACACCAGTCATAACAGCACACCCAAAAAGAGCTGCATCTTCAATATTAAAGGCTTTATCAATTACAACTACAGATCCTCTATCTACTACATTATATTGAGACATACACGATATCCCAGTATGGTGATTAAGCCTATTGCCCTCCATATCTGTCAATCTGCTTCCACCTGACATTAAATCACCTTTACCTTTAGTTGCAGCTGCGAGTTCACATACTTGAGGTCTTCCTTCAAGACATCTTCTACATCTTCCACAAGAAGGTGAAAATTGAAAAGCGACATGATCTCCAACTTTTATGTCTTTAACAGCACTTCCTAACTCAACTACTTCACCCGAACCTTCATGGCCAATTACTAATGGCAAGGGCATCACTCTGGATCCATTAATAACTGACAAGTCAGAATGACAGAGACCAGCTCCCATAACCTTCACAAGCACTTCATTTTCAAGAGGAGGTGATATTTTGATTTCCTCAATAGATAGTGGCTTAGAGTCTTTATATGGGGCAGTTAATTTATTATTTCTAATAACTGCAGCTTTACATTTAATTGACATTTAAACACTCCTATTTTTAATATTTACTGGTTTGCCATGAGGTGTAGATAAATAAGCCTCAATCCAATCCTCTTTTAATAACGTCAAAGTATCTCTATTACTTATTTTTTTTATAATAAGGATTTCTTCAAGTGCGTTTAACCAACAAGAAAAATAATCATTACTTCCATTTAAGTTATTTAAGTATGTTCTCTGTTTTTTTAGGGTTTCTCCAAAAACTTCTACAAACTCTTTCCAGTTAAAATTTCCTTTCTCTGACATTTGAACTGTAATCGCAAATAATTGACTATGCCAGGGATTTTGGAAAACAATTTGATCATCAGTTTTATTCGTAAAAGGTAATTTATAATCAGAATTCATTATATTTTTAAGATTAATTTGGAAAACGGTTTAGATATGGTTCCCATAAGTCTAAAAGGATACTGTCATTTTGATTCTCAGCCAATTCTCCCCATAGCTCTGAAGATTTAAACTCTACAGTATATAATGGTAAAGGGTTCTCTCCCAAACCATGAGCATTTTTATCAGGAAAAACATGATTATTTTTGTAAGAATGAATTACACCCACTCTTCCCATAGCGTATTTTGGCAAACGAGTGTGTCCACCATTAACATCTTTATTTGGACTATAATTTTGTGTAATAACTTTATCGCCTATATTAAAAACAGGGCTTATATTTATTTCTCTAATAGAAGGACCTCCCCAACCTAATGTTTTCTGAACATCTTTGGCTAACCAGGTTCTTTGATCGAGTTTGATGTTGTTATCAGAAATTTTTTTTATAGTTCCATTTTCAGCTGCAGAAACATATTCTTTTAATTCAGTTAATGAAATAAGTTTTTTATCAATTAAAAGATTAGTAAGAGCTGCCAACCATTTTTCGTAATAAGAAAAATTTATATAATCTTTTGGTGGCAAACATTCTCTATAATGACGACTAACATCTAGATTCCATTCACCAAGAGCTCCAGCTGCCAGAGTAATTGCCCATGCCTTTGCATGCCACTCATACTTGAAGGTTGGTTCAGATTTGGTTATTTCATTATCGTTATCTCTTGGAATAGAAATTGGTCCATCACCAAAACGACCACCCATGTCGTGCAATCTACTCATTTTATTTCCTTTGGTAATCCAGTTCCTATCATTGAATTTCTTGTTACCAATTTTGCAAGTCCACTTTCATCCATGTTTTCAGTACCTTTTGGTCTCATTGGTAATACCAAATATCTTATTTCAGCGGTTGAATCCCATACTTTTATCTGAACTTTTGGATTTAAAGATAAACCAAATTCTAAAAGAACTTTTCTAGGTTCTCTTACTGTTCTTGATCTATATTCATCACTTTTATACCAAGTTGGCGGAATACCAAGGACTGGCCATGGATAACAACTACATAATGTACAAACTATTACATTATGAGTTTCAGGTGTGTTTTCAACAACAACCATATTTTCACCCTGTCTTCCTTGGTAACTCAATTCTCTAATTGCTGATGTAGCGTCATTCAAAAGTCTTTTTTTATATTCTGGATCTACCCAGGCTTTAGCTACTACTTTTGCACCATTTTTAGGTCCTATTCGATTTTCATAAGTGTCAATCAATTCATCTAACGTTTCAGAGTCAATCAATCCTTTGTTTAAAAGCAAAGTCTCTAAGGCTTTTACCCTTAATTCAGGATCTGATGGTAAATGTGAATGCGCGTGATCATGTTGATGATGATAGTCACCGCTAAAATTTTTCTTTTCACTCATAATCTGATCTCTTTTTTTATATTTTTATATTTCTAATTTGGGACTAAAACTATTCTTCCATTAACTTTACCCGATCGTAGATCAGACATTGCTTGATTTGCTGTTTCTAATCCTTGTTTTTTTACAGGTATTAATTTTATTTTGCCGGATTTGATAATTTTAACAAGTTCTTTTAATTCTCTTAACTCTCCTACATAAGAACCTTTAAGCGTCATAGATCTCATTGGTACCAATGGTAATGATAATTTTAGCGAACCACCGTACAAACCTACCACAATTACCATTCCACCTTTTTTTACTAATGAAAGACCAAAGTCAGTGGTTTCTGGTCTTCCAACAAAGTCTATTGCTGCTGCTGATCCAATACCAATTTTATTTCTAATTTCAGTCTCTTCATCTGGTGAAAAAGCTTCATTTGCACCAGCTTCAATAGCTTTTTTTCTTTTTTCTGGATCTTTATCTATAACTAAAATTTTTGCTTTTTGTACTGCAGGAGATAATAAAATACCATTTATACCAACACCACCTGCACCAATAATAATAATCCAATCATCTTTTAAAGTTGTAGGAATTTTTTTTAGAGCACTAAACGCAGTTAGACCTGAACATGCGTATGGTGCTGCTTGCGCGGGATCCATGTCACCGTAAGAAACTATATATTTACTATGAGGTACAATTATGTGATCCGAATAACCTCCATCAAGACGAGCGCCTAAATACTTAGGAGCCTCGCATAATGTTTCATTATTTTCTAAACAAGCTGCACATTTTCCACAACCAATCCATGGAAATACTATTCCAGCATCACCTATTTTAATATCTTTTACATTCTCACCCAAAGCTACTACAGTTCCAGTAATCTCGTGTCCTGGCGTAAATGGTAATTTTGTTCCTCTATCAGCCAATGTTATTTTTTTTCCATCTCCTAAATCAAAATAACCATCCGCCAAATGAAGATCACTGTGACAAACACCACAAGCTGTAATCTTTACAAGAACTTCATCTCCTTTAGGTTGTGGATTTTCATATTCTCTTAATTCTAAAGGTTCACCAAACTCAACAACCTGATAACTCTTCATTAAACAATTCTCCCCATCTAAAAATTATCAACTTCTTTTTGAAGTTTCGTACTTGCTTGATATTTCGTAATAATCATCAAATCCAATTTTTTGTCTTAAATCACTAAAATCTAGTAATAACCCAGACCTATCTTCATCTTTCATTAGCAAATTTAAAGAGTTTATCATTGCTTTCATTGCTGAACTCATAACTGTAAGTGGGTACACAGCAAGTTTATAACCAATTTCTGATAATTCTTTCATAGATAAATTTGGTGTAATGCCACCTTCAACAATATTAGCAATTTTATCACCTGGAACTTCTTTACAGATTGTTCTCATTTCTTCTGTGTTTTTTGGGGCTTCAATAAACATGATGTCTGCTCCAAGTTCATAAAATTTTTGTGATCTTGATATTGCTTCACTTAGACCATGAGTGTGATTGGCGTCAGTTCTTGCCATAATTAAAATATCATATCCTTCATTCCTCATATCGCTAGCTGCTCTTATCCGATCAAACGCTTCTTCTCGATTAACCACGTCTTTTCCTGGTGTATGACCGCAACGCTTTGGTGCTAATTGATCTTCAATTAAAATGCCAGCACAACCTGCCTTGGAACATTCCTTTAATGTTCTTCGTACATTCATAGCATTTCCATATCCAGTATCTCCGTCTACAATCATCGGTATTTCAATCGCATTGCAGATATTATTAGCCTGATCAAAAACCTCTGAAAAGGTCATGAGTCCAAGATCTGGAGATCCTATCCTAGAAGCAGACGCGGCGAACCCTGACATAAACGTTGCATCAAAATTAGCTTGTTCAATCAATTTAGCAGATAAAGCATCAAAACATGACGGTATTGGCACAAATGATTTTTCATTTAAAATTTTTCTTAAATTATTAGGCTGACTTATTTTTTTAATTAAAGCTGTTTTATTTTCCATTTCAAAATCCCCTGAATAACTATTTCATAAAAATTTATAATTTAAAAGGAATATAAAGTGCTAAGTCAGGCCATATGTACATAACAAAAACTGTGAAAATCATCATCACTATAAAAGGGAACACACCTTTAGCGACCTCCCCTAATTGAGTTTTTGCTACAGACTGTATTACATAAAGATTCAATCCCACGGGAGGTGTAATCAAAGCACACTCAACCATAATAACCATAAAAATACCAAACCAAATAGGATCCACCCCTATTGCCATCGCTGCTGGCAATAGAACTGGTACCATTATTATAACCATTGACAAAGTTTCAAAAACTAATCCCATGGCAACTAGAATTATACATACGACAATCATGAAAAGAGCTTTTGTATCGATGGTTGAACTAATGAAGTAAGATATATCCTGAGGAATTCTATATAGTGCAATTGCCTTTCCGAATGTTTTTGCACATGCAACTATTATCAGAATTGCAGCAGTAGTTACCATTGACTCAAATACAGCTTCCTTAAAATCACTCCAAGTTAAAGTCTTTAAAATAAGAACAGTTATAATTAACGACAAAGAAAATCCTATAGCAGCAGCCTCAGTAGGAGTGAATACACCTGTATAAATTCCACCAAGTATTAAAATAGCTAAAATAATTGTAGGAATTACTTTTTTAGAAGTATTTTTTTTTACTTCCCAACTACTTGGTTCTAATTTTTTAAAACCACCAAAAAATTGAGAAAATATTATTGAGTAAATAATGAACAAAGATATTAAAAATATTCCTGGTCCAATACCTGCAAGAAATAATGCGATTACAGATTCCTCTGTAATAAACCCATACACAATCATTGGCAAACTTGGAGGTATTAATATTCCTAATGTTCCTCCTGCGGCTAAAAGACCATATACAAAATTTTTATTATATCCCCTTTTGATCATTTCTGGTATTGCAACAACACCAATGGTAGCTGCTGTTGCGACAGATACACCAGAAATAGCAGCAAATATACCACACGAAATAATTGTTGCCACTGCTAGACCACCAGGCCAGTGTCCAACCCAGGCTTGTACAGCGTTAAATAAATCTTTTCCACATCCACCTTTTAGGAGCACATTACTCATTAAAAGAAAAAGTGGAACAGCAAGTAAAATAAAACCATCAAGTGTCGACAAAATTGCCTGAGGTGCCATTAAAGGTGAAAAGCCACCAAAAATTAACATTGAAAGTCCAAGAAATCCAAGAGAAAAAGATACCGGTAGACCAGATAATAACAAAACAAACATCAATGTTAGAACTAAGAGTATAGTCATAATTAATGATTACTTTCTGGTGGTTCAATATTTTTTAACAATTTTATAATTTCAAAAATTGACTGTATGAAAAGTAAAAAAAAGCATAATGGGACAGACAACTCAGCAATCCATGACGGCAGGTTTAATAAACTTCCTGTCGTCCTACCTCTAAAAAAAGAATCGTAAAAAATTTCAAAACCAAAAATCATAACATATGAAGAAAAAATTATTAAGATTATCATTATTAAAATATTTATTAATTTTTTATAGGTCTTGGATAGTTTGTTGATTACTAAATTTATTTGAATATGTTTTCTTGACTTTAATGCCCAAGGCATAGCTAGTAAGGTACCATAAATAAGTGAAAGTTGACTAAGTTCGGCCGCCCACGAAGTAGGTGCTAAAAAAAAGTATCTAGCAACAACTTCATATGAAAGCATAAAACCAGCTATACAAAATAACCATGCTGATAACCATGCAACTAAATCTATAATTTTTTCGAAATAAATCATAATAAGAATAGAGAGAGTTTAAAACTCTCTCTTTTTAAAATTTATAATTTAGAGGCTGCATCTAAAAGCTGAGCACCAAGTGATCCGGCATTTTTCTTGTAATCTTCATAAACTGGTTTAGATGCGGACTTAAAGGCATCAATATCAGCTTTACTTGGAGTTACAATTTTCATTCCTTTCGACTTAGCTAAATCATATGCTTCCTGCTCAATTTTGGCAACGTTATCACGCACATCTTTTTCGGCAATTTCTGCAGATTTAATAATGATATCCTTTTGTTTTGTTGATAGACTATTAAACCATTTTGTATTAGCGACAACAATAAACTCAATCACGCCATGATTAGTTTTTGTAATAGTATCCATAACCTCAAATAGTTTTCTTGACTTCACACCCGACACGCCTGTCATCCCAACATCAACTGTACCTCTTTGATAAGCTAAATATTGTTCGGAACCAGAGATCAATGTAGGTGCTCCTCCTGATGCTTTAACAAAAGTACCTAAGGTCTTTCCAAAAACTCTAACTTTTTTTCCTTTCATATCAGAAGGATTTTTAATAGCCTGACCTTTTGAAAGCATTATTGCGTTACCATAGGCTTGCCACCATAATACAGTTGAACCAGTATTTTCAATTGCGTTATCTATTGGTCCTCTGATTGAAGAACCTTTGGAAACAGCTTTTCTTACTTTTTTGTCAGTATTTAACAAGAATGGTTGGTAGAATAAATCAACCGCTGGAATATCACCAACATATCTTGTTAATGACGCCACACCTGATTCAATTGATCCAGAACCAACTGCAGCAGGTACTTCTTTGTCTTTATAAAGCTGCGCTGAGTCATAAATTTCGACCTTGATTTCACCATTTGATCTACTTTCAACTTCTTGTTTAAAGAGTAATAAATTTTGACCTAAGTGACTTTTCATAGGCAACTGCAATGATATCCTCATTGTTACATCTGCCGCGAAAGTATTAGCAGTAAAGAATAAGCTCGTAAAACTTATCATTAATATTTTAATTAATTTATTCATCATAACTCCTATCCGTTATTATTATTAAAAATACTTACGCAAATTTAAACCCTAAGTTACTAATGTTACCAGAGTCAATTACAAACTCTGTCAAAAGTTCTTTTATGTTTCCAGTTTGTCCGAAACGATCAACGCCAAGAGGTATTACTTTATGACCAAGTACAGAGCCTAACCAAGATAATGTTAATTGATGGCCATCAATTACTGTCAAAATCTTCGTATCTCTTGGAACATCTTTTAATAAATTCTCAACATGAGATTCAGTTTTATTTTGATTTGTAGATAAATGTTTATCTTTCCAGTTACCTAATAATATATCTGAACTCGTAATAGCTAAGACCCCAATATCTCTAAATTTTTCTCCTAAATTAGCAGTTGCTTCAATAACTTCTGCTGCTATAACACCCTGATAAGCTAGTATAATTTCTGGATTTGATCCAGGTTCCTTCAACCAATATCCACCTTTTAAAACTTGATCTTTAAAATCGTTTGTCAATTCTCTATGTGGTTGTTCTATAGATCTTGTACTTAGCCTTATGTAAACAGAACCACCATTTTCATCCTGCAAATAATTAAAGCTATAATTCAAGATCATTGACAATTCATCTGCAAACGCTGGCTCAAAACTTAAAAGGCCTGGCTGACTAATCCCAGTTAATGGTGTTCCTATAGATTGATGTGCACCGCCCTCTGGCGCTAGGGAAACACCAGAGGGAGTTCCTACAATTATAAATCTTGCATCTTGATAACAGGCATAGTTTAGAGCATCTAAACCTCGTGCTATAAACGGATCATAAACTGTGCCTATAGGGAACAATCTTTCATTGAACAACTCATGAGAAAGACCAGCAGATCCAAGCATTATAAATAAATTCATTTCAGCTATACCAAGCTCTATATGCTGTCCATCTGAAGAAAAAATCCATTTTTGAGCAGAGGGTATTTTCCTATCCTTAAAAATATCAGAATTATCTTTTCTACTGAACAATCCTCTTCTATTAATCCATGATCCAAGGTTAGTTGAAACAGATACATCGGGCGATGTGGTTACAATTCTTTGGGTAAATTCAGTATTGTTTTTTGCATAAGAGTCTAGAATTTTTCCAAACGCACTTTGAGTAGATATTTTATTATCATTAATCAAAATTGGTTCATCAATTACTACTTTATTTCCACTAAATTTTCTATGACCTGCTTTTTGAAAAGGAAGTTTTTTGATAAATTCGTGAATGTATAATTCACTTTTTTCATCAGAAAAATTATTCCATTCCTCACCATCATTAATTTCTAATTTAGATTTAAAATCGTTCATTTGAGCTTTAGTCATAAGACCAGCATGATTGTCTTTATGACCTGCTAATGGAGTGCCCCACCCTTTAATTGTATATGCAATGAAAGCAGTTGGTTTATCATTCTTAATTTTATTAAATGACTCACATAGAGTAGAAATACAATGACCTCCTAAATTTGACATTAATTCTAAAAACTCAAAATCAGATCTTTTATTGATTAGATTTGAAATCTCGGTTTGATCGCCAATATCATCTAAAATTCTTTTCTTAAAAGCCTCACCTCCTTCAAAAATTAGAGCTGAGTATAATTGATTAGGGCAATCATCAATCCATTTTCTTAATTTATTTCCACCAGGCTCTCTAAAAGCCTCTTCTTGTAATTTACCATATTTTAATACTACAAGGTTCCAATCAAAAGCTGAAAAAACAGAACTTAGCCTTTCAGATAACCCTTCATGTACAACTCCATCAAGTGATTGTCGATTATAATCAATTATCCACCAAACATTCCTTAAATCATGTTTCCAACCTTCTTGAAGACACTCATAAACATTACCCTCATCTAGTTCTGCATCACCAACTAAAGCAATCATTCTCCCTAAGGGTTTGTTTTTATAAAATTGTTTTCTTGCAATATAATCTTGAATTAATGAAATGAAACTTGTCATTGCTACACCTAATCCAACTGATCCAGTCGAAATATCAACGTCATCAATATCTTTTGTTCTAGACGGGTATGATTGTGCACCACCAAAACCTCTAAAATTTTCAATTTTTTCTTTAGTTTGCAATCCAGATAAATACTGAATAGCATGAAATACTGGACTTGCATGAGGTTTAACTGCAACTCTGTCTTCAGGTCTTAAAATACTAAAATACAAAGCTGTCATAATTGAAACTATTGAAGCAGAACTAGCTTGATGACCACCAACTTTAAGGCCATCTTGATTTTCTCTAATGTGATTTGCATTATGAATCATCCAACAAGCAAGCCACAACACTTTCTTTTCAATTTTTTTTAAAATATCAACATTTTTCATTTTTTTATTGTAGCATATTTCAAATGAAATGAATGACTAAATATTATAAAAATACTTCTAAAATTAATATTATCTGCTAATATTATTATATTAGCAAAATATTATATTAAAATAGGTTTTTTTTGAGCAATATTGATAAAATAGATCAAAAAATTATTTTTTTTCTTCAGCAAAATGGAAAATTAACTAATTTTGAGTTAGCTGAAAAAGTTGGCTTGTCCCCTTCACCTTGCTTAAGAAGAGTAAAAGCCTTAGAACAAAAAGGTTTAATAGCTGGTTACACAGCTATTATTGATGAAATTGCTTATGGTTATCCAGTAACTGCTTTTGTATCTGTTAGATTAGAGAATCAAACTGATCAAATTTTAAAGTCATTTGAAAAAGAAATAACATCTTTAGAAGCTGTTATGGATTGTTGGTTAGTAACCGGAAATAGAGATTATTTATTAAGAGTTGTTGCAACTGACTTAAAAAACTATGAAATCTTTATGAGAGAGGAACTCACAAAAGTAAAAGGTATTGCATCAATAGAAACAAATTTTGCGCTAGGAAGAGTTAAAACAATAAATACCTTACCTATAAATAATTAATAATTTATGTTGTATGAAAATTGATAAAGAATTTAAAAAATATAAATGCTGGAGATTTAAATGTAAGCTACTTTGAGGCAGGTTCAAGAAAAGGTTTACCTGTAATACTTCTGCATGGCTTCCCATACGATATTCACGCTTACAAAGAAGTAGTCCCGTTATTAATGTCAAGCTGCAGAATAATTATTCCTTACTTAAGAGGGTATGGACACACATTTTTTTTACAAAATGATACCTTACGTTCAGGTCAACAAGCAGCACTTGGATTTGACTTGTTAAAACTTATGGACGCACTTAAAATAGATAAAGCAATTTTAGGAGGATATGATTGGGGTGGCAGGGCCGCTTGCATAGTTGCTGCACTATATCCAAATAGATGTTTAGGTTTAGTTTCCTGCAACGGCTACAATATTCAAGACATAAAAAAATCATCTATACCAGTTAAACCAGAAATTGAACAAAAATTATGGTATCAATATTTTTTCCACAGTGAAAGGGGACGAAATAGTCTTTTAAATCAACGTCATGATTTTATAAAATTTATATGGAAAACATGGTCACCAACTTGGAATGTTAATAATAATTTATATAATTTAAGTGCTAATGCTTTTGAGAACCCCGATTTTGTAGATATAGTCATTCATAGTTACCGGCATCGATTTGGGCTAGTGTATGGCGACAAAAAGTTTGAAAAAATTGAAAAGAAATTATCTAACCAACCTGTTATTTCTGCGCCCGCCATAACAATTGATGGTGATAATGACGGCGTGACTGGATTATCTGATATTGCAAAAATTAAACAAAAATTTTCAGGTCATCTTAAACACGAAATTCTTCCAAATATTGGCCATAATGTGCCTCAGGAGGACCCTAAAAATTTTTCCGAAGCTATTTTACATATAATGAAGATTCACAAAAATTTATAAATTCGCAATCTTTGTGGGTATTCCAAATTCTTTTCTACATATTATAGCCAAACGTTTAATGCCCTCATCAATTTCTTTAATTGAAGGATTACCAAAGCAAAGTCTCATTTTATGTCTACCACTTTTGTTAATTGACCATTCATTTCCTGGATTTATAGCCACACCATCTTTTAATGCCAATTCGTAAAGACGAGATGTGTCTATTTTTTTATGCATATCAACCCAAACAAAAATTCCACCATCAGGTTTGTTATATTCAGCAGAAGACCCAAAATATTTGTCCAAAGCATTGCAAATAGCTTCTGATTTTTTTTTCAGTTTATTTTTTAATGTTTTGACGTGTGAGTTAAAATTTTCCTTACAAAACTCTGCCAATGCCATTTGTTCTAATGATCCGCTACCTGCATCAGTTTTATAAGGTAATATTCTTGATAAAACTTCCCAATTGGCAATTAAATATCCAACTCTAAGTGCAGGTGCAATTGATTTAGAAAATGATCCACAGTAAGTTACATATCCCTCTTTATCAAATGACTTTATCGCAGGGGGTCTTTCTTTTTCAAAAAGAAGATCTGCGTAACAATCATCTTCAAAAATAGGTATCTGATATTTTTTTGACAATTTTATTAGCTGTTTCCTTTTAGCAACAGACATTACTGTTCCAGTTGGGTTTTGAATTGTTGGTATTGTGTAAATATATCTTGGAATTATTGCTTTTTTAAGAAGGTAATTCAACTCTTGTTCTAGGATTTTTAAATTCATTCCATCCTTTTCTAGAGGTATTCCAACCATATTTACACCAAGTCTTTTCAGCCTTGAAATAGTTCCTCCATAATTTTCCTCTTCAATTATTACCGTATCTCCTTTTCTAAGAAATGTCTGATTTACAAGATCTAATGCTTGCAATGAACCAGAAAGAACTAATATCTCTCTTTCGGAGCAATTAATTTTTGAACTAATTTTTGACTGATTTGATATAAATTTTCTTAATGGTAAAAAGCCCTGAGGACCACTTTCTAGTCCATATTTAGCTAAAGTTTTTCCCTCTTTTAATATTATTTTATTTAGAGAATCCTTTATAGATTGCACTGGGATACTATCACCATCAATATGCCCTCCCACAAAATTGTATTTTGGAAAACCTTTCCATTCCACTGCTGGTTTTAGAGCATCTAAATGTAAAAAATTATTAATGTTAAACATTTCTCCCCCTATAGTATAAACTTATATCAAAGATTCCTTTTGTAAAATATTTATAAAGATTTATATTTTTACATAATGGAAAGAATATAGTTATGCTATCAATCGAAAATTGGATAAACAACATAAATTCCAATAAAAGATTAATTAAAAATGGTCGTTGGTTAAATATCACTTTCACATTTGGTATTGGAGACAAAGATTATTTATTTGAGATCCTGAGTGGAAATGTATTGTCTATAAATGAAAGGAAAATTTTAACACAAAGTGGAACTTTTAAAATTTATGGACAAAGAGATAGTTGGAATAAACATTGGTTAAAAGTACCTCCTAGAGATTATCATGATATCTTTGCTATGCTTGCAAAAAAAATTATATATATAGATGGAGACCTAACCCCATTTATTCAAAACCTTCAATATTTTAAAGATCTAATAGCTTCTAATAGAGAAAAGCATGACTGATTTAAACTTTGAGGATATTATTGGCAGATATTTTAATTTAAATATAAAAAAAGACAATTATAGAATTTATGTTGAGGAAGCAGGACAGGGGACACCTCTATTATGTCTGCATACAGCTGGGTCTGATGGAAGACAATTTCGACATATTTTAAATGATAGAAGAATTACAAATAATTATAGAGTAATTGTCTTTGATTTGCCTTGGCATGGGAAATCTAACCCACCAGAAGGTTATGAATTGAAAGACTACAAACTAACTACAAATCTTTATAAAGAAATAATAATGTCTTTTTGTAAGCAATATAAATTAATTGATCCGGTTATAATGGGTTGCTCCATGGGTGGAAGAGTAGTCTTACATCTTGCCCTTGAACATTGTAATTACTTTAAAGCTGTGATTGCACTTGAAGGTTCTGACAAACTTGAACCTTATTATGATCTAGATTGGCTGCACAGACCAGATGTTCATGGCGGTTTAGTTCAAGCAGCATTTGTTTCCTCACAATTAGCACCACAGAGTCCAAATAATTTTAAACATGAAACTTTATGGCATTATATGCAAGGAGGGCCTGGCGTTTTCAAAGGAGATCTCTATTTTTATTGGCATGACGGAGACTTTGACGACCGTTCAAATTTAATAGATACTTCAAAATGTCCAGTATATCTTTTATCAGGTGAATATGATTGTTCTTGTACACCTGAGCGGACAATAGAAACAGCAAAAAGAATTAAGGGATCTAAGGCAACTATAATACCAGGAATAGGTCATTTTCCTATGTCAGAAAACCCAGATTTATTTAAAACTTATATCTATCCAATATTAGATGAAATTATAAAATAAACTTATCCGGCCTTTTCTATATTCCCACAAACACTCACAGCTTGACCAGAAATATTTTTCCCAAGAGGACTGCATAAGAAATGAGCTTGCTCTGCTAAATCTTCGTGAGTTACAAATCTATTCAATGACGCGCCAGATAAAATTTCGTCTTTCATTACTTTGAATGATACTTTTTTAACTTTAGCCTTTGCATCAATAACCCTGTTTTGTCTCTCGCCTTCAACAATACCTGGCAAAAGTGCGTTTGCTCTTATACCCCGAGGACCTAGTTCAATTGCTAAACTCTTAACCATGCCTATAACCGCCCATTTTGTGGCTGCGTATGGTATCCTGTAAGCAAAGCCAACTCTACCAGCAACAGAAGATACCGACAGAATTGATCCATCGTTATTCATACGTGGAACAACTAGTCTCATTGTTTCAAAATGACTAGTAATATTAACTTGTAAACACTCTTGCCAACCTCCTAGCGTTTGCTCCCCAACACCAGCAGTCTCTCCAGCAATCCCAGCATTATTTACAATAATATCAATTTCTTTTAGGTAATCAAACCCGGCTTCAACCATAGATGAGATCAATTGGGTTTGCCTAAGATCACATACAACTGCCTTAATATTATCGTCAATATCATTAACTTTGTTCACAGCTCCAGAATTGATATCACATACAAAGACTTTGGCTCCTGCTTTGTCAAACCTTTTAGCTATTGCATAACCAATGCCATCAGCTCCAGCTGTTATAAGAGCTTTTTTACCTTCAAGAAGTCTTTCGTAGTTCATTTTTAACTTTCTAATTTATGTTAGTATTATTTTTTCCTTTTAGCCCTAACATTTTTCTTGCTTCATCAGGTGTAGCAATCTCAAGTGAAAGCCCTTCTAAGATTTCTCTTACCCTTTTTACTTGATCAGCATTTGTCTTAGCTAAATTACCAGGACCGTCCCATAGAGAATCTTCAAGACCAACACGCACATGAGAACCTAAAGAAGCACCAGTTGCATTCATCCTCATTTGAGTTGCTCCAGCACCGACAACTGACCACTCATAACCTACTTCACCAAATAATTTATCAGCTGTTTTTTTCATATGTAATAAATTGTCAGCATCAGCACCAATACCACCCATTATTCCCATAACAAATTGAATAAAGTAAGGACCTTTTAACATATCTTCTCTATGAAAATAATGAAGATTATATAAGTGACCAACATCATAACATTCAAACTCAAATTTGGTTCCATTTTCATAACCAAATGTCATTATGTTTTCAATATCTTCAAAAGTATTTTTAAAAAGAGAATACTTACTTTTTTCAAGCATTTCTTTTTCCCAAGGATATTTTAACTGATTATGTCTTTTGAGCATTGGGAAAAGTCCAAAATTCATTGATCCCATATTCAAAGAAGCAAGTTCAGGTTTAAAATGCATTGCAGGCTTCATTCTCTCTTCCACTGTCATTTGTGGACCACCTCCAGTTGTAATGTTGATCACTGCATCACAAGAGTTGTGAATGGTTGGCAGAAATTTTTGAAATTCTTCCGGATCTTGAGTTGGGTGGCCATCATTCTCATCTCGTGCATGCAAATGCAGGACAGCGGCACCAGCTTCATGTGCTGCTAGTGAATGTTCAATAACTTCTTCTGCTGTCACTGGTAAAAACTCTGACATTGAAGGTGTATGTATCGCTCCTGTTACTGCACAGCTGATAATTACTTTTTTAGCCATTTAAATATCCTCTCCTAATTCAGATTTAAGCTTTCTAATTAATGCAATCATTTTATTTCTTTTTTCTACTCTATTACCTCTTTGATCATAAGATAATCTTTTTCTTTGATCCATTTCTAATTTATTTAAATATTCTTCTGAATATTCAGGAATGCTATTTTGCTCCTTAGCTAAATTTTGTATACCCTTTCTATATCTAGTAAAGGAATCTTTGATACCTTCTGGTGCATTTAAATCCATAATCTCAAAGGGACCCATAAATGCCCACCTTATACCTAATGCATGTTTTAAAGCTATATCTATATCTTCCATAGAAGCAAACTCTCCTTCGTGAAGTCTAACTGCTTCGTTAAGAAGAGCTCCCTGCAATCTATTTAAAATAAAACCTTCTGCCTCTTTATTTACGGTTATAGCTGCATATTTGGCCTTTTTGTATATAGAGACAGCTTGTTTAATAATTTTAGGATCGGTATTTTCTCCACCAGCAACTTCAACAAATGGAACAATATGTGGTGGCAACGCTGGATGAGCATTGATACATCTATGCTTATGTTTAACAAGCTCCGAAATTCTAGATATTAAAAGGTAAGATGATGATGAGGCAATTATAGTATTTTCTGATGTTAGATTATCTAATTGTACAAAAATTTTTTTTTTAATCTCTAAATCTTCTACTACACTTTCTTGGACTAACACAGTGTCATTACAAATTTCTTCAATGTTGCAGTTAAGTTTTATATTAGAATTTATCCTAACTTCGTCAATATCGGAATTAATTATACGTAAATCTTGAATTAATTTGTTTGATGTTTTCCTAAATTTTGCAAAACTATTTTGATTTGCGTCATATACAAAACATTTAAAACCAGCATTTGCAAAACCTATTGCCCAACTTGCTCCAATCAAACCCGCGCCACAGATCCCAATTTTATACATTTATTGATCCTAAAAAAACCGCATCAAGATGCGGCTTTTGTTAATTTCTAAATTAGTCGTGGCAGCCACAAAGCCATTTCTGGCTGGTATATAACGAAGCCTAGACCTATTAACTGTATAATAACGAAAGGTATAACACCTCTATAAATACTTAATGTAGCAACTTCAGGAGGGGCAACCCCTTTTAAGTAAAATAGGGCAAAACCAAATGGTGGTGTAAGAAATGAAGTTTGAAGGTTAATCGCCATCAAGACTAAAAACCACACCATAGTTTCTTTACGACCGTCAAGGCCAGTTAATTGCGAAACATGATCACCAAAATCCAGTAGAACCACAAGTGGAGCGAATATTGGAAGAATAATTAAAGTGATTTCAACCCAATCTAGGAAAAATCCAAGTAAAAATGTCATTCCCATTAAAAGAAATAATAAACCCCAAGATCCAAGACCAGCCTTTTCGATAAGCTCCTCCACAATATAGTCTCCACCAAGCGATCTAAACACATACGCAAAACATGTAGCACTTAAAATGATCATAAAGACCATAGAAATAGTCAGACCAGAGGAATGCAAAACACTCCTTAACATAGGTATAGTGAATTTATTTCCAATTATAGCTAATATAGTTGCTCCAAAAGCTCCAACTGCACCAGCTTCACTAGGTGTTGCCCATCCAAGCAAAATTGAACCCTTGATAAGAACAATCAATGCAACTGGGGGTAGAAATGCCTTTAAGACCATTTGGGGTAATTTACCCTTTTCATATTCCAAATCACCTTCTTTTAGGGCTGGCGCAACATTTCGGTCAATAGAGCACCATACAAAAATAAATACTAAATACATTAAAGCCAATGTTAATCCAGGGATAACTGCTCCCATAAACAAGTTTCCAACAGAAACCTGCATAATGTCAGCCATAATAATTAACATAATGCTTGGAGGAATAAGTATTCCTAGAGTACCTGATGCAGCAATTACTCCAGTAGAAAGTGCATGGCTATATTTATTTTTTAACATTGTAGGTAATGCTAGCGCTGTCATCATAGTAACTGAAGCACCAATGATACCAGTCATAGCTGCCAAAACCGTACCCATAACTGTCACAGACATAGCCAATCCACCAGGAACTTTTCTAAGTAAAATCTGTGTTGTTCTTAATAAGTCATTAGCAATACCACTTCTTTCCATCATGGTTCCCATAAAAACAAAGCTTGGTATTGCTACTAATATTAGGTTTTCTGCAGAAAACCCCCACATTCGAGGAACAAAGTTAAAAAATTCTGCAATTTTGAAAACTCCAAATAGATAACCTATAAATCCGTAAGTTATAGCTACACCACCAAGTATGAAACCAACAGGATATCCAATAAATAAAAGTACACCCATCGTAAGGAACATAAAAATTGGGAGATATTCTATAATAATATCAACAAAATCCATAACTGCACCTATGCTTTCTCTTTTTTAAAATTATAATTTTCATATTCTCCAGTATATCTTTGCCAAGCAACTATCCTTGAAATTCTCCAGCCATATTTAAGCGAGAGAAGAAGCAAACAAACAAAAATAGACATAGTTAATAAAGATGAATTTTTTATAATCGCTTCGTAGAAGCAGAATAATACTATAACAGACGGAGCCAAAGAAATTATATAAGATGAAAATAATTCATAATTTCGTATGACGCTAAATATCGAATAAATTACTGAAACAGAAGCTAATAACCAGATATAGTAAATCCAATTGTTACCTTCAAATATTGATAACATTGCTGCTAATCCAATAATTCCATAAATAGTTCCAACAAACACTCCGTAAGCAGTCAACTCATATTGAGATTGAGCCAAACTTAGTTCCTTAGCTTCAGTTAAGTACGGTGTTTTTTGTTTATCAAAAATATATCCTGGAATTTTTGAAAACCACATTATTTATCTCGTATAAATCTTGGTAAATAATTTTTTAATCTTACTTACTTTTATCATAATCAAGTACCATAAGATCAAGTTTCTTTTTATTATCGCCCCAAATTACAGCGATTAATTGTATCATAACTGACATTCCACCCAGGAATAAAAAGAAATATCCAATAGGCAAGAATGTTTTTATAATCCATCTATTACTTAAACCAACTAGTGAAGCGGATACTTCCTTAATTATGTATGAATCAACCATATAAATCCAAGAAAAATATACACAAATAAGTGTGAATGGCAGCATAAAAAATATATTTCCATAAAATTCTACTTTCGCCTTTGATTGAAAGTTAAAATTTTCTCTTAGAAAATCCACTCTTACATGCCTATTGTGAGTATATCCATAACCCAAAACTAAACAAAAAACGACCGTATGAAGGTGCCATTCCATTTCTTGCATTAGAGTTGATTCAAAGAAAGAGCCAAAATTAGCCACCATCCAAATCTGTATCCAAACTAATTTTCTGGCAACTACATCCCACATTGTAATTATCACTAAAGGTACTAACAACCATGTACTAGCTCGTCCGACTCTATTTACAACTTCACGAAGTTTTTCGCTAACTGAAATTAGGCCTTCCATATTTTGTTCTGTAAGTGCCATTATTCCCCCCAGAAAGTAGACAATAAGTAATTTTAATTAACTTATTAAATACAAAAATTCAATTTATTTATCAAAAAAAAAATACACTTGTTACCATAAATAACAAGTGTACTTAAAATTAAGTAATATTGTTAGTACTTTTTAGCTTTTAGATAAGCTCTTGATGACCAAATACTGTAGTCTTCTCTGAACTTGTTATAGCTAGCAGTAATTTCTTTGAAAAGAGGGTCAGATGCTGACTTCTCCTCAACAACAGCATCCCAAGCTCTCTTGAACTTAGAAATTTCAGAGTCAGGCCAAGTTACAAATGTAACACCTTTTTTCTCTAGTTCTGCCATAGCAGGTACTTGCTTAGCATCAGATCTAACTAAAGCCCACCACATTGTGTCACGACATGCTGTATTGATAACTGCTTGTTGTGTCTTAGTAAGACCACCCCACCCTTTGGTGCTCATTAGTAGCTCACCAATTGATGTTTGCTGGTGCCAGCCTGGGAAATAGTTGAACTTTGCTAATTGATAGAAACCATAACTTAAGTCGTGTGTAGGCATAGAAAATTCTGTTGCATCAATAACACCTTTTTCTAGAGCTGGATAAATATCTCCACCTGCAAGTAACTGTGTTGACACACCTAATTTACTCATAACCATAGCACCAAGACCAAAGAAACGCATTTTCATACCTTTTAACTCTTCAACATTGTTGATTTTCTTTCTAAACCAACCTGATGTCTCAGGGGCGTGAGTTAAACAGTTAAGAGCTTTAAGACCATACTCACCATAAATTCTGTCTTTTAACTGCTGACCTCCGCCATATTCCATCCAACCATGGTACTCACTAGCACCTGGACCAAAAGGAACAGCTGTGAAGTAAGAAACTGCAGGGATTTTACCAGCATGATATCCAGGTGTTGTGTAACCTGCATCTACTGATCCATTCTTAACAGCATCCCAAACTTCTAATGAAGGAACTAGAGCGTTTGGCTCGTGAAATCTCAACTGAACGTCGCCACCTGAGATTGACTTAACTTTGTTGGAAAAATAAACAGCAGCTTCACCGTTGATTGCAACCTGGCTACCCCAAGTACTTTGCATTTTCCAACGTAGCTTGTCAGCATTTGCTGAAACAGCTACTAAACTAGTTGCAGCTAAAGCTACAGCGCCTACAAAAAGGCTTGATTTGAATTTCATAAAATTCCTCCCTAGTATTGTAAATAGACTAAATGAAGTGATAAAAACAAATCATAAAGTCGAATTAAAAGAAACGTATGTTTCTCAACTGATTCGTATCTTTCTTAATTATTTGAATAAAGGCAAGAAAAAACTTATAAAATTTCAATTATTTTTTTTTACTTGACAGACTTTCTTTTTGTTCTGCCTAAAATATGAACCAATATAGTTATAATGTATATTTTGATTAGATAATAGACAGATATAATTTAATTAAAATTTTTTTTAGTTAATTAGAATTAAGAAAAATTATACCTGCAAGTCTTTGATTATTAGTGTTTTTTATAAAAACTAAAATTTGGGTGCCATTTTATGGTTGATTTAATCATCAAAGTGACCTGAAGAAGCAAAATAACCACCATGAGTTGTAACTAAAGAATCTGTAGAATCAATAAATCCGTCTTTTTTTTCAATTAAACTTCTGAATTTTTCTGCATTATCTTTTGGCTTATAACCAATGTGTTTGGCATGTTTGTTATCGATTAACACCGAATCGTTATTTGATACTCCAAAAATTACAGAGTGTTGTACATTAGGGCTATTTATACACGCAATAATAAGACTCCTCAAATCATCATAGCTTAACCATGTTGAGAGCATTCTATGATCTTTAGGCTCAGGAACACATGAGTAAATTCTTACAGACACAGTTTCTAGTTTGTATTTGTCCCAATAATACTGAGCCAAGGACTCTCCAAAGACTTTTGACAAACCATAATTGCTATCTGGTCTAGGCATTGCTTTACTATCTATAACTTCGGATCTTGGATAAAAACCAACTGTATGAACTGAACTAGCCCAAATAACTCTTTTAATTTTATTTTTTCTGCATGCTTCATATAAATTATACATGCCTATAATGTTTGAATTTAAAACATTATCCCAAGAACCTTCTATACTTTGACCACCCATATGAACTATGCAGTCTATATCTTTAGTTAATTTTAACATTGCTTCTGTTGAAGCAAGATCGGCAATTTCAACTTTCTCATTATGAAATTTTTTTTCTAAATTTACCTTGTCAGAAATTTTAAGCGAATCACATTCTTTAGTTAAGGTTTCCCTTAGTTGATTGCCTAAGGCCCCAGCAGCACCAGTTAAAAGAATATTTTTATATTTATATTTAGACAATTAATTAATCCCCTCATTAATTTGGTTTTTTATATACTCTCTCCAAAAAGTGAATAGCCCTGCTGAAATTACAATTAATGATCCTATGACTATTTCACTTTCCAGTTTCTCATTAAACAGTAATACACCAATTATAGAAACAAAAACTAACTGCAGATACGTAAATGGCTGTAATATTGAAGCCTCACTATGTTTGAATGCATTTATCATCAAAAAATGCCCTCCAGCTCCAAGCATGCAAACTAGTAACAACCATATCCAATGCGCGTTATCAACCTGTGTGTAAAAGAAAGGCCCTACGGAGCCTAATATTACAAATCCTGTAATACCAGTATAAAAAAGACTAGTGTCAGGATTATCTTCACTAGAAACATATCTTGTTAAAATTTGATAGATAGCGAATGCAATTGCGCACCCCAATGCTATTAAAGACAAGGGGTCAAAGACTTTAGTACCTGGCCGAAGCATAATTAAGATACCTATGAAGCCAATAAATATTGCACTCCACCTTCTCCAACCTACTTTTTCTCCTAAAAAAATTACTGATAATGCCGCAACTATTAGAGGACAACTTGCAAAAATAGCATGTGTCTCTATAAGACCAATTTTTAAAAAGAGGTAGTGAGCAAAACACATCTCTACAGCAAGAATAGTACCTCTTAAAATTTGTATGAGTTTAAACTTACTTTTTGAAACCATAATAACACTTTTGTTTCCTGAACTGTTAATTGAGATTACAAATAGAAATAAGAAGAAATATCGAAACATATTAATTGCTATTACGTTATAATAATCTGTTAGGTATCTTGTAACACCATCCATTACAGACAAACATGATACAGCAGCAATTATAAATAATATGCCCTTTGCATTTGAAGAAATATTTAAAGGCATAAATTGTTTTTTCTTTCTAAGTTTTAATAAAAATCGATTGTCCTTTTAATCCCATCTTCAAGAGAAGTATACTTAAATTTTTTAAATATGTTAGAGGGCTCATTTCCTCGTATTTCATCTACTACCCTTAATGGCTTGCCTTTGATAACTATATTCGCCAGCGGTATATTTTTTTTAATTAAATTTATAAAATGGCTAACATCGGTTGTTATTCCGTTTATGTTAATAGTTAATGCACCTGAGGGAATTTGGTCTATTGACATTTCAACTAAATCTGCAACATCTTGAACATAAACAAAACCTACCTTGCCTGAAAAGTTTACAGTGTAACTTTCTCCTTGTTTTGCCGCCTTACAGGCTAAGGTTACCCCTGCAGTTCCTCCAACTTCTCTTCCTGGCCCATAAATTACATATGGCCTGATTCCAACGCTTGAAATACCAGATTCGTTAAAATACGCCCTTGCAACCCCCTCAACCGCCAACTTGTATGCACCGTAATGAGTTTCTGGAAATGGGTAATAATGATCTTCTAGCCCAAAAACACCTGCACTGCTTGCATAAACTAAAAACTTAATATTATTTTTTTTCAAAGATTCAAAAACATTAATTGAGCCGAGGAGATTTACTTTGGCACCTAAAATAGGGTTTGAACTACAATCTGGGGTCATTAACCCAGCTAAATTTATAACATGGTCCATATTATTTGTTGCTTCTTGGACCTGATTATAATTTGTTATATCACCATTAATAAATTTGATTTTATTAAAATCTTCACCAACAACAAGGCTGACTAATTCTTTTTTGATTTTTAAGTCAAAAATTGAAACACTATAACCCTTTTTTAAAAATGCTCTTACGATCCAGCTTCCTAAAAAACCACATCCTCCAAAAATAATGACTTTTTCCATTTAACCTCTCTTATTCAATACCATTGAATTAGCAGCCTTTCCTATTTCTTTTATACATTCAGCAGCTTTAGGAAAATGTGCAGAATTGGACAAAAAACCATGAATCTGACCAGGATATAATTTATAAGTCACTTTATTGCCAAAGGCCTTTAATCTGCTTGTGTAAGCTATTCCTTCATCTAGCAAAGGATCCAATCCAGCTGCAAAGATAAATGTTTCAGGTAGATTATGTAAATCCTTTGCAAAAAGCGGTGATGCTTCCCAGTTAACTGCATCATTACTTGAATTAAGATAATGTTTAACGAAATAGTCCATAGTATCAAAAGTTAAAGTCATGCCTTCTAAGAAAATATCCATGGATCTCATTGTTAGAGTTAGATCGACACAAGGATATACCAATATTTGACCTTTTATCGGAATTACTTTTTTGTCCCTTGAGTTAATAGCCAAAACAGTTGCTAAATTACCGCCAGCGCTATCCCCACATACGAAAATATTTTCAAAATCAATAAAAAATTCGTTTTCAAAATTTACAAGGCTATTTAGAACATCCTTAACCTCTTCTACTGCATAGGGGAACTTATATTCTGGAGACAAACTATAATCCACAGCCACAACAATCATTTGAGACTCTAAACAAATTGATCTGCAAGTAAAGTCATGAGTATCTAAATCTCCCATGACAAATCCTCCTCCATGAAAGAAAACTATAATTGGAATTTTAGTTTTTTTATCGAAGTTACTTGGAAAATAAAATCTTAATTTAACATCTTTGTTAAAATGGTTTTTTATTTTTAAATTTTCTACATCATAAACTTTTGGAGGTGTTAAATTATCTTCACTTAACTGTCTCAAACGTTCAGTTCTTAATTGAACCGGTTCTAATAAATGATGTAATTTTGAATTATTTTTAATACGATTTTTTAAAAAAATATCAGTTTCTGTATCAATTATCATTGATCTATATTTTCCTATACTGATTTATTGTGTTCTTTTAGCTTTATATTTTTAATAAAGTTTATTTATAATAAAAAATCTAGTGAATTTTTTTAAGGAGATAACCATGAATGCATTAAAAGGAATTATTGCACCTTTTACAACTCCATTTAAGCCAAATGGAGAAATTGATCTTTCTTTGATAAAGCCACAAGTGGATTGGTTAATTGAAAATGGTGTTCATGGTTTAGCTGCTGGCGGTAGTACAGGTGAAGGTCATGCTTTAAGCAGAGATGAGTATTTATCCCTAATGACAGAAACTGCTTCATCTTTAAATGACAGGGTACCTTTAGTTGCTGGTATTATTGCGAATTCGACATCTGAAGTAATTGAAAGAGGTAAGTCAATAAAGTCTCTTAACGTTGCAGCCCTTCAAATAACACCACCAAGCTATTTATTTAGGCCTGACAATGATGCAATGGTAAGACATTTTAAAGAGATACATGATGAATGCCAGATACCAATATTAATTTATAATGTTGTGCCTTGGTGCTATTTATCTCCAGATTTACTATTAAGAATTATGGATGAAGTTCCAGGAGTTTTAGGGGTAAAACAAAGCGCAGGTGATATGAAACTTTTTGCTGACCTCATTAGAAGAGCAAAGCCTAAAAATATGATTTTTAGTGCTGTTGATGCTCTGCTTTACTTGTCATACAAATTGGGAGCCCCAGGATCAATTGCAGCAATTTTAACTGCTGCCCCGGGTCCATCTGTTAAATTATGGAATGCTGTCATAGATCAAGATTGGGAAACTGCAAAGGATCTTCATGAAAAACTAATGCCTTTATGGGATGCAATTGGCTTAGATAATATGCCATCTCTGTGTAAATATGCTCAAAGTTTACAAGGTCTCGAAACTGGTTTTGCCAGAAGACCAACCTCTCCTGCAACCAATAATCAGAAAGAAAAAGTTAGGGAAGCCCTAATTAATTTAAATCTTATAAAATAAGATTAAGAGGATCAAAATGAATCTTAATTATCCAAAGCCAACATTATCAATAGAAGTTGCAAAAAATGACTTAAAAAAATGGGGTTATTGTTTACTTAAAAACGCTATTCCACCAGATCTAAATAACATAGCTATGGAAAGATTAATTGAACAGGCTAATGCGGAAAAAGAATTAAATCTTGCATACGAGGATGGCAGTGAAAAAAAGAAATGGGGTGAATTCAATAAAAATACTGATGCCCCTGGGGTTAACCAAAGAGTATGGATGTTGCCTAATAAAGGCAAAGTATTTTTAGATATTTTAGCAAAACACAACTATGTAGATTGCGTAAAAGAAATTGTTGGAGATGAATTCCTAGTTTCAAGTTTTGGAGCAAATATTGCTAAGCCAGGAGGCGTCGCAATGGATCTTCACACTGATCAATGGTGGTTTCCAGACCCAGTAAATCGAAATGATAATTTTTTGCCTCCAGGATCTATTAAAAGAAATAAATTTAATATAAAAATCAATGAAAACATTAGTAACAATAACGAACTTATTTCAAGACCAGCTGTAACTAATGTTTTAATAATGCTAAATGGAATGAGTAAAGAGAATGGGGGTACGCGTATTGTCCCAGGATCTCATTTGTTTGGACGTCATCCAGATAAAGTTTTAGATAAAGATATAGAAGTTATATCTGCTGAAGGCCCCCCTGGTTGCGCTATAATTACGGATGGTAGGGTATGGCACGGAACAGGTGCAAATATTACTAAGAATAATAGGCTTGCATTATTAATAACTTTTTGTGGCCCACAATTTAGATCTCAAGAAAATTTTACCTTAGGTATAAAAAAAGATGTTTTTTCAAATTTAAATGACTACCAAAAAGAATTACTAGGGTTTAAAGTTTGGAATGGATATGGAAGAATCGGAAATCCTACTGATACGTTTCTTGATATAGAAAACCATGAAATTGGTGAATTAAAAATTTAAACTATTGCCTAAACTTTATTAAAGTATCATAAAATCTACCTAGCGATTAGATTGGTACTTTATGAATTTTATAATTAAAAATGCTAGATGGTTGTTAGCAACGTTTCTTTTGTATTTTAGTTCCTGTTTTGGGCAAACTTTTTTTATCTCATTATTTGCTGGTGAAATTAGACAATCATTTGATTTGTCTCACGGTGATTGGGGCGCCATCTACTCTGGGGGAACATTAGTTTCTGCTATGGCTATGTTAGTTTTTGGTGGGCACGTTGATAAATATAAAATTACATCAAATATAAAAATTGTAATCATTTGCTTAAGCCTCCTTTGCTTAAGTATGACCTTTATTGAGATTGTTTGGCTTCTTCCATTTATAATTTTTGGTCTCAGGTTTTTTGGTCAAGGAATGTTAATACACATACCTGCTGTGGCTATCGGTAAATGGTATGGGAAAAACAAAGGTAAAGCTCTATCTTTATCAATAATGGGATTTTCAATTGGGGAAGCAATATTCCCAGTAGTATTTGTGAGTTTGTTCACAATCATTGGCTGGAGAAATAGTTGGGTTGTTGGAATGATTATATTGTTATTCTTATTACCTATAATATTGAAGTTATTATCCAATGAAAGAATCCCTAACAGTAAACAAGAAAACATTTCTAATCAATTAGGTATGCAGAATAAGCATTGGACCAGAAAAGAGGCTCTTAATCATTGGGTGTTTTGGGCTGTGATAGTGCCTTTTTTAATTCCTCCAATTTTTTCTACTGCCTTCTTTTTTAATATGGTTCACTTAACAGAAATTAAAGATTGGTCTTTAATATCTTTTACTGCCCTATTCCCATTCTATACTTCAATGTCCATTTTCACTACGTTATGCTCTGGTTGGATCCTTGACAAATATGGTGTTGAAAAAATTTTGCCATTCTACTTACTACCAATGTCATTAGGTTTGTTAATAATTTCTTTCGGTAACACATATCTTCATGCAATGTTTGGACTTGCCTTTCTAGGAATGACACAAGGATTAGCAATGACAATCGGAGGAACTTTTTGGCCAAATTACTACGGAACAAAAAATTTGGGATCTGTCAGATCTTTATCAACATCAACAATGGTGTTTGGAACTTCATTAGGTCCAGCAATAGTAGGTATGCTGTTAGATTTTGGACATAATTATAATTCTATTTTATTAGGAATGTGTATATTAGCTATATTTGCAAGCATTTCTCTAGCTATTACCATGAAGCATGCACCAAAACTATTATTTAACAATATCAAGAAGGAGGCTTAATATGTTGAACATTTATCTTTCAGGAGAAATTCATACTGATTGGCGTGAAGAAATAATCAATTTATGCAAAAATGAAAATTTAAATATTTCCTTTTCCTCTCCAATAACAAATCATGAAGCTTCTGATAATTGTGGAGTAGAAATATTAGGACAAGAAGAAAAAAACTTTTGGAAAGACAGTAAAGGTGCTAATATTAATTCTATAAAAACAAGAAAAGCAATTAAAGATGCTGATATTGTTATTGTTAAATTTGGAGAAAAATATAAACAATGGAATGCAGCTTTTGATGCAGGTTTTGCTTCAGCTTTAAACAAATCTATAATTGTAATCCATAATGATGAACATCAACATGCACTGAAAGAAGTAGATGCAGCTGCATCTGCTGTTGCAAAAGATCAATATCAAGTTGTAAGAATCCTAAAATATATTCTAGAAGGGTCTCTAAATTAAACTAAGTTAAAAATTTTAATGTTTCATGTAATTTTATATAATCCTGAAATTCCACCTAATACAGGTAATATTATGAGGTTAGCAGCTAATACTGGCACTAAATTACATTTAATTAGACCATTAGGTTTTAATCTAAGTAATAATTCACTTAAAAGAGCCGGACTAGATTATAAAAAAGATGCAGATTTTTTTTTACATGATAGTTTTGATTTATGTTTAAATTCAATAAAGTTTAATGAAATTTATGCATTCACCAAATTTGCTAAAAAAACTTTTACTAAAATAAAATTTAAAAGAAATGATTGCTTCTTATTTGGAAGTGAAACAAGCGGATTACCTCATAAGATCTTAGATAAAATAAAAGTTACAAATAGGCTTAGGATACCCATGATTATGAATAGTAGAAGTCTTAATTTAAGCAACTCCGTGGCAATAACAGTTTATGAAGGACTAAGACAAAATAATTTTGAAAATTTAGTTTAAAGTTTAGTTTAAGGTTTAAATTTAAATATGGGTATTTATGAATGGCTGTCTATTGCACTTATTTGTGTAGCAGGTGCAACAACACCTGGACCAAGTGTTTTAGTAATAATTTACATAAATAATACTAGAGGCTTTTTATCAGGAATCATTGCTTCATTAGCGCATGGGCTTGGTATATTAATTTATGCCCTAATCTCTATCTACACTATTAGTTTAATTAATAAAAATTTACCTTCAATAATACCATTGATACAATTTACGGGCGCAATATTTCTTATATTTTTTGGTTATAAAATGATGTTTTTTAATACAAATGAAAAAAACATTAACAAAAATTATATAATATCAAAAAAAGTTACAGATAGTTTTTTTTGGGGACTTACAACATCTTTAATAAACCCTAAAATTCTAATTTTTTTTACATCTGTTTTTAGTCAGTTTATAATTAATGACTTTAATGACTATAACAAAGTTGGGATTGGATTATTAGCAGGAATAATTGACACAGTCTGGTATATTTTAGTTTCCTACTCAGTTAACCTTCCAAAATTAAAAAACTACATTATCCTTTATCAAAAAAAAATTTTTTTATTTTTTGGGTTTATTTTGATTATTTTTTCTATTTATTTAGTTAGTATGTCAATTGAGTATTTTATTTGATAATCTATTAAGTCCATTATTTGAAGATATTTTTAAAACATCATAGTTTTGATTACTTTCTATTTTCATCCAATCAATAGTACTTAATTGATTGCATTTTGGGCAATGTAATTCCCAATTATGATTTTTATTACCACAGGAATAACAAAAATAATTAAATCCTTCTTTAGCGCTTGCAGCTTTTTCAAGATAATTCTTAACTACTTCAGGATTATTTTTAGATCCAGCTATATCAGCCAATGCTTGATATGCTTTAGTTGTAAGTTTATCCTCGGGAATATCTTTTAATAGTTTTTCAGCCTCTCCCCAAATTTCCTCTGAAATAGCGTAACATGCCACTTCTATTTTAAGATCATTTTTAATTTCTTGAGAAGATTTTTTATTCAAAAGATTAATCGCTTTTGAAACACGAGATCCTGAGGTTTTTAAATTCCATTTTTTTGTTAGTTCTTCTAAAATATCTGGGTTAGCAGTTAATAAAAAAGTTTTTTCTAATTGATCGATTGACTTTGTCTTTGAACCAATACCCTTAAGCAGGCCTGACAACTTTACAGAAACTCCAATATGACTTGGTTTTTGTTTAAAGGCTTCTTTTAAATGATTGGTAGCGAGATAACTTTTTTCATCTTTTAAGTAATCTAATGCCATTAAGAAATTTAAATCCGCAGATATATTTTTGTATATTTTGTCCTCCATATAATTGAGTTTTTTTAATTTATTGAGGTATACAAGAGAATTTGAAATATCTTTCAGCTTTGCATATGAAAATAATAAAACTTCTAAAATTTGTTTTGACTTTGGTTCAAATTTAAGAGCCTTTAGACCTTCATTAATAATATCATTTAAATCTTTTTTATCAAATATTGCTTGTCTCATAAGTGCTAAATGACCAACAAATGCTGTAGATGGTTCATCAGTAAGCTGTTTAAAATAATTTTTTGATAATTCTTCATTTTCTTTAGAGTTTTTATTTATTTTGTTAAAGACATTAATATGTGTGTTTAATAATTTACCTAAATTTTTATCCTTAGTATTCCTTGATACTAAAGCAGCTTCTTTTGCTGCGGTTTCTAATTCTCCATGACTTGCTAATAAAAATGCCTTTACTAATTTTTGTTCAACTTTTTTATTATTGTTAGCTTCAAATCGTCTTAATGTCGCTTTTGGCAAATTCAAAAAAGCTAGCCAAATTCTGTCAATAAAGATTAAAATTATAGAAAATAAAATAATAATTAGAATAAATCGGTCAGTAGGTATTTGAATTCCCCAGTCCATCCAATTTATAGATGTTACTCCTGGACGCTCAGAAAAGAACTCTGATAAATACCATATGATGGAAATAAATATAATTAGTTTTAAGATTTTAAAAATCACTTAATTACTCTTTTTTAATTTTGATTATATGCTCTTTCAAACCTATTAATTGAGTCTTTTATAGTTTCTTTCCAATTCTCAGGAAGTGTCTTTATGATAGATAAAAAATTATTAAAATTTTTGTTTTCAAGTTCTTTTTCTGCCATTGTAATTAATCCTCTAGGGGTGGTGTTATCTGAAAACTTTCTAAGTTTAAAAAAACCTGCAAAATAATTTGTCAATCTATTTAAATAGGTTTGTTCACTTAGAACTTCATCGTAATTGGAAGATGAACCAAAGTCTTTTTTTGAGAGAAGTTTTTCAATTATTGTTTCACCTTCTTTTATAAGCTCTTTATGAGATTTCTCTATATTTTGTGAAAAATTTCTCGGTTCGTAAGAGTTTTTAACTTGAACAGCATTATTATTTTGTTCAATTTCTTTGTTTGCTGTTTTACTTATGTTTTCTAAAACTTTAACTTTATTTGAGATTTTATCTAGCTCTTCTTTTATCAATAACAAGGAATCACCTTGATTTTTAATTTCGAGATTTATTGCTTCGCTATTATTAAAATCAAGAGTATTAAGCTTTTTTTTAAGTAATTTAATTTCTGTATTAATTTCATTAATTTTTATATTTTCTTTATCTTTTAAAACCTCAATCTCGTTGTTTAGTCGAATGATTTTATTTGTCTGTTGTTCAATATGATTTGGCAAAAAATATACTGTTAACCAAATTAAAATTATAATAAACGAAAAGACGGTTATAAATGGTATTAAAAAAATAGGATTTTTTAAAATAATTGTTTTTTGTGTTTCATTTACCGGCTCCATATCGATGATTGTTTCTTTATCACTCTTAGCTTTATGAGTTTTGGGTTTTATCATCATTATGTCCCTGTTTACAAAGGTAGTTTGATTATATTATCTAAAAATTCTTTAGTAAAATTTTTCTTGATAATTTTTATGTTTCTCCAACCTAAACTCTCTGCTTTTTTAGCAACATTTTCACTATTAACAAATAAAATTGCTTTATTTTTAACAATGTTGAATAAATTGTAATTTTCTAAAATTTGTTTTGCAATTAATACATTTCTTGACGAAAAAATGACTAAATTTAAGAAATCATATTCAATTAAATCCATTTGCAAAGGCTTTGGTAATTCTAAAATTGGATGGGTGCTATAACCTTCTATAATTTCTATTTTTCTGTTGTTATTTAATAAATTTTTTTCAAGTTCAACACTTCTATTTTTAGCAGCAATCCATAAACCAAAATCTTCTTTTTTAGTGTTAATTAAAATTAAGTTACGTAAAGATTGAGAATTATTATTTGCTTGTAAAATATTAGTATAAGATAATTTTTTTAATTGATATGTAGTTTCAAATCCTACAGAAAAAATTCTTGTATCTTTAGTGAAATTACCTTTTTTGCATAGAATTATCTTTTCAAGAATTTTTAATGCTTTAGGACTTGTTATAATAATATAATTAAAGTTATTTTTAGAAATATTTAAGCTTTTAAAATCTTCATATTTTAATGTTGTTATAGGAAACGGTTTTGAAAAAAACCCATTATCATTTAGATATTGAGAATTCCTATCAGCATCTTTTTTCTCTCGAAGGACAAAAGTTATTGTTTTTGATTTTTTAATCCATCAACTCCTTGTTTAGTGAGGTTATTTAAATAAAAAGTCACCGTTAGTTTGAGCTTTAATTTTATTTCCTAACTCTTTGCCTAACTTAATTGCGTCTTTAATCGATCCTTTAATTTTAGATCTAATTACTTTAGTTCCATCTAAATTTGCAATTGCTCCATACAATATCAATTCTTTACTATCAGTAAAATGTGCGCTTGCTGAAATTGGAGATCTACAAGAACCATCTAAAGTTTTTAGTAGACTTCTTTCAGCCAAAGTTTCAATAAAAGCCCTTTCATCGTTAATTTTATTTAAGAGCATCTTTAATTGTTTTTGATATTCATTATTGGCATTTGTAGAAGATTGAATTGCAATAACCCCTTGAGAAGATGCTGGAGGAATAATTTCATTTGGAATTCTGTTACCAAAGTTGATATTTAACCTATCCAAACCTGCTTTAGCTAATATAATTGCATCATATAATCCAGAGTTTAGCTTTTCAATTCGAGTTCCAACATTACCTCTCAGAATCTTTATGTTTAAATCAGGCCTATAATATTTAGCAAAAGCAGCTCTTCTCACAGAACTTGTTCCTACAATTGCTTTATCTGGCAAAGTATCGAATGAATCATAATTTCCTAACAAGACATCACTTCTATCACCTCGTGGAAGAACAGCTGAGATTTCAGTATTTTTTGCAATATCTATTTCCATATCTTTCATTGAGTGAACAGCAATGTCTGCAAATCCATTTAAAATAAAATATTCTAATTCCTTAATAAAGAGACCTTTACCTCCAATGTCGGATAAGGATTTATTTAAAATTTTGTCCCCTGATGTAGTAACTTTAATAGTTTCAGTTTCAACATCTTCTCCAAAATAACTTGTAACAATATCTACTTGTCGTAAAGCGAGTTCTGATTTTCGAGTAGCAATTCTTATTTTAAGTGTCATTTTAATTTATTAATCTTTTATATTATCAAGTTATTTATTAATTCTTGAATATTTCTATACACTTATAGTAAATCGTAAAACATACAATATTAATTTATATTGCATTACTTAGTTTTAGATTTAATTTATAGTAATATCATAATTTACCTAGGAATTTGATGCGTGATTCTAATAATATAAAGATACTTGGTATTGAAACAAGTTGTGATGATACAGCAATTGGCGTGGTTACTTCAAAAAAAGATATTTTGTCTAATGTTGTAATCAATCAAAACTCAAATTTAAATAATTATGGTGGCGTTGTACCTGAAATAGCAGCTAGAGACCATCTATCTAACTTAGATCACGCAATTAATAGAGCATTAGAAGAATCAATGCTAAATTTAGAAGATATTGACTTAATTGCAGCTACGGGTGGACCAGGATTAATTGGTGGCGTAATTGTAGGTACTGTATTTGCTAAATCTTTATCTATGTCTCTTGAAAAACCTTACGTTGCTGTAAATCATTTAGAAGGACATGCATTAACCGCGCGTTTAACAGATAATATTGAATATCCTTATCTTCTGCTTTTAGTTTCTGGAGGACATACTCAAATAATTGCTGTAATAGAATATGGGAAATACACTAGAATAAGTTCAACCTTAGACGATGCAGCTGGAGAAACTTTTGATAAAGCTGCAAAAATACTTGGCATAGGTTTCCCAGGTGGACCCATGATAGAAAAAATGTCTAAAGACGGTGATCCAACTAGTTTTTATTTACCAAGACCAATGCATAAATCTAAAAATCCAAATTTCTCTTTTTCAGGTCTAAAAACAGCTTTTAATCAGATAGCAATGAAGAACAAATTAAACAAAAAAATAATTAGTGATTTATCAGCAAGCATTCAAAAATCTATAACTGATTGTTTAATTGATAGAACTAGATTAGGAATTAAAAAATTTAAGGAAATTCTTGGTAACATGTCTAATATTCAACTTGTAGTTTCAGGTGGAGTTGCTGCAAATTTACACATAAGAGAAGAACTAAAAAAACTATGTTTAGAAACAGATAGCACTTTTTTTGCGCCTCCATTAAATTTATGTACAGATAATGGTGCAATGATAGCATGGGCAGGCTACGAAAAATATAATAATGAAGGTGAAAGTAATTTAAATTTTAAACCAAGACCAAGGTGGCCATTAGATCCCAATGCACATTTATTAAGCCCTATACATCAAAATATTGGGAAAAGTGGAGCAAAAGCATAAATGTCAATTTATTCAAATATATGTTTTTATGGAGGTGGTGCATGGGGACAAGCATTAGCAATTACACTTTCCACACTAAATCATAATTCTACAATATTAGTATCTGATAAGACACGAGAAACACAAATAAATAATAGTAAATCAGAGAGATTCCCTAATTTAAAATTAAGTCCTTTGATACAAGCAACCACAAATAAAGAAAAAGCTATAAAAGATAGTGATTTAATTTTTATCACCACAGAAAGCAAAAGAGTTTTAATGGCTATCGAAGAAATCTCCTCTTTTTCTAAAAACAAAATAAATGTAATTATTACTTCAAAAGGTTTTGCAACAAAAAAAGGTGAAACTTTTAATGAAATTGTAGAAAATAGATTTCATAACATATCACTTTCTATACTAACCGGACCCACTTTTGCTGATGAAATTGCTAAAAACAAGCCTGCAGCTGCGATAGTGGCTAATAAAGAGATTGATGTAGCCACTTCTATTTGCGAATTATTTCACAATTCTAATTTAAGACTTTATCCTAGTAATGATCCAAGTGGGGCATCTATTGCAGGTGCAATAAAAAATATAATTGCTATTGGTGCTGGTATTGTTGAAGGTTTAGAGTTAGGTGATAATGCTAAAGCTGCACTTATTACTAGAGGTATTTCGGAAACATGCGAATTGATTAAAAAATCAGGTGGAAATCACGCAACCGCCTTTGGTCTTGCTGGAATTGGAGATATGAGCTTAACATGTAGTGGGCCACATTCTAGAAATATGGCATATGGGATTAATATAATAAAAAATAATTTTCAGCGCCCTACTCGTCTAGTAGAGGGTTTAAATGCTCTAGATGCTGCCATCTCTTTGTCCAAAGAACTTAATGTAGAGCTGCCAATCGTTGACGCAATTTATAAAATAATAAACAAAAAAGTAGATATCAAAGACATAATAAAAAACTTACTTGCTAGACCAATTAAAAATGAATTTTCATAAATCTAGTCTCTAGATTAATGTACTAAAAATTTCTTTAAGAATTGTTTTCTAGTTTTTTTTCTCTATATATAAAATATAAATTTCTAGCGTATATAAATACACCAACCGATTGTCCAGCAATTATAACTGGATCTTGTCTCCAAATTGCATAAGTTAATAAAACCAGACCACCTGAAATTGAAAAATACCAGAAAGCTAAGGGTATGACTGACTTACCTGCATTTTCACTGCTTATCCATTGAATGATAAAACGTGTTGCAAATAATGCCTGCCCTCCAAAACCTATAGTAATCATAATTGCTTCTGGATGATTTAATAAATAAGGCTCCATAAATGGTAAAATGACAATTATTAACTCATTTAAAAAAATTGCACCTTTTTCTATCTGGGTTGATAAAAATGATATAAAATTCATTACAGATTCCTAGTTATTTTAATATCTCCTTAAAGGAAGTATTTTTTGGCATTCTATTTCTTAGCCAGATTACACCTAGCACATCAAAAAGGCCAACTAGGAATCTTCCTAGATTAGTATAATTTGAAGTCCCTACTACTCTTTCTCTATGTTTAACATTAAATTTTAAAACCTTGGCTCCTTCACGTAAGGCTAAAGCTGATAAAAATCTATGCATATGGTCAAAATAAGGAAGCCTTAAAAATAATTCTTTATGAAATACTTTTATGCCACAACCTGAATCTGGGTGAGTATCCTTAAGCAAAATAAATCTACAATATTTTGCAAAAGATGACGCCCATAACCTAGTAATACTATCCTTACGATTCACTCTAACTCCGCCAATTAATACTAACTCATCTTTACAGCTCTTGAGTATATCAATCATTTTGGGAAGATCTGATGGATCATTTTGACCGTCTCCATCCAAAGTTGCTATTATTATTGAATTTGATACTTTAATACCTGTTCTTAAAGCGGCAGATTGACCTTGACTGTTTTCATGACTAATAACCCTTAACCTTTTGTTATTTTTCATATTATTTTTCAATTCTAATTCTGTATTATCGTATGATCCGTCATTTACGTATATTATTTCATAACTAATTTTTTTTAATGACTGATGAATTTCACTTACTAGGGTGTCAATATTTCCTGCTTCATTTTTAACAGGAATTACTACAGAAATTTCGGTTGCTTTGGACATCATTAGTATTGCAATAATTGAATATATAGAAACCAATAACTATTTTAATTAGATTGGTCAAACAATTGATTTTGAAAAATGTATATTTCAACATGTCTACCTTTAGCTATATTAAAACCTTTTACTGTAGAAATTTCATTTATTTTTAGATTAAGATCATTTGTTGTTTCTAAGAATTGTTTTAGATCATTTTTTTCTATTAACACTACATTGTTTTTGCCCTCTGCCAAAAAAATAGCAGCTTCGTTAGGGTTAGATAATAGAACATTACCTTTTAATAAAAAAACAAGACTTGGTTCATGATAGCCTGAAGACGCAACCGCATCAGCCTTCACTTTTTTTAATTTCTTTATGATAGCCTTACTTGGATGTAAATAATTTAGTTTAGGTAAAACAAAATTATAATTAATAATATTAAAAATTGATCCAAGAGCAATGATTGCCAATAAAATATTGTAAAAACTTTTACTAATATCTAGGTATAAAGTTTTGAAATTAAAAATCAAAGTATGGGTCAAAACAAAAATAACAATCGCAATAAAGACAAGCAATATTGTGAAAAATGTTAAAATATAATCGTTTTCAATATTAAACTTAGAAGAAATATAAAAAATTCCTCCACTTAAAATAATTCCTCCAAAGCTAAATAAAATAGAGGAGACATAGATAATTTTTCGAAGTAAAGCACTTTTTATTTTTTTGATATTAGATTTGAACTGTAATAGTCCACCTATTGCTAAAATTGCAATTGCTGGCAGAACTGGAAGTGGATAATGAAGAAGTTTTGTTGGAATCAATTCTATAATACCCCAAAATGGTAATATCCAACATATTAAAAATTTTATAATTATATTAGCTCTGTTTTGTAAACTAAATAAAATCAAGCAAGGTAAAAAAGTTGCAATAGGCCAAATTGATATTGATAATGTTAATAAATGAGTTCCAGGAAACGCACCATGTCCCTCTTGACCACTCTCTAATTTACTAAAAAAATCTTCTTGAAAAGCTTTTTGTAAAAACATACCGTTTGTTGCTTCATCGATCGCCAAAAACCATGGCAGAATAACTAAAGTACATATTAAAAAACCTAAAATGGGTCGTAAAGATTTTATCAGGCTAAAAGATTTCTGAGTGATAGAAAAGGCAATAATTGTAGGAAATAGTATAGCTATAGAAAGAGGACCTTTTACCAGAACACCTAAAGAAAAAGCTAGCCACACTAATATTGGGTAAAGGTATTTTACTTTGAAAGTATTATCTTGGTCCAAAATTATTTTAAGTAAAAAATATTGCTGAACACAGATTAAACACAAAAGAGTAGAATCTGTTTTGGCGAGGTGAGCTTCTCCCATAAATACAATAGATGATGCAAATAATAATGTTACGATAAGTGTCTGATAAAGTGGAAAAATCAACCTAGTAATTAAACCAACAAAGACTAGTGTCAAAATAGAGCTTAATAAAGATGGTATTCTATACGACCCAATATTTTCCTGACCAAATATTTTTGCTGAAAAGGCTTGAAGCCAATAAATGCCAATTGGTTTCTTGGCTCTAATTTGGTCTTGAAATTTAATATTTACATAATCACCACTTTGAATCATTTGACTGCTAGCTTGAGCAAAACGGGCTTCATCCCGATCTATAGGAGGTATTGAGTATTGCCCAGAGAAAAGAGCTAAAATTATTAAAATAATTAATGAACCAAAAATTAAATAATTTAATTTTTTTAATTTTTTAAAAAATTCTGAAAATTCTAAAATACTATTCATTTCTTTAACTTTTTTATTAAATTAGAAATACCATATTTTCAGAGTAATGTTATAATTTTAAATTTATTACGAGGTAATTAAATAAATGGTATATAATTTTAATGAGCTTCTAAATGGATTTTGTGAAAATAGGAAAATCAAATCAATTCCTCTTTATCTCTTCAACGATATAAAAAGTTTAAATTCAACTAAGTTAATATCCGATAAACAAAAAAAATTTTTAAATACAAGTTTTGCACTAGACACGCAACATTTTGGATTTTTCCCAGATGAACAATTTGCTCTTGGTGGAGCAATTGCGATAATTAAAAAATCTCATGAGCCAAAAAAAAGCTTAATTGACCAAGCAGCTAAACTATCACAAAAACTTCCTAAGAGAAAATGGAGTGTTCAATTTGTTGACGAATTTGAAAACTTTGACAAATTTAACTTTATTTTAGGATGGGGGTTAACATTCTATAATTTTTCCATAAAAAAAATAAATAAAAGTTCTTATGAAAAGCTGTCCTTATGCTTGGCTCAATGTAGAAAAGAAATTTCGAAAAATTCATTAGAAAAATGCTTTGCTGAAATGCGAGGTATTTTTCTAGCAAGAGATTTGATAAATTTGCCACCAAATATCCTAACACCATTAAACTACGAAAAAATAATTAAAAAATTATTTAAAAAATTTTCACCTACAATTTTATCATATAAAGACAAACAACTAGAAAAGAATTTTCCGTTAGTAAATTTTGTTGGCAGATCCTCCGAAAACAAACCTGTGCTAATTGATATTCAATGGAATAAAAATAAAAAAAACAATTACCCTAACATTGTTTTGGTTGGTAAAGGAGTTACTTTTGATAGTGGTGGTTTGGATATAAAACCTTCAAATAGTATGTTATTAATGAAAAAAGATATGGGTGGTAGTGCAGTAGCCCTGGGCATAGCTTATGCATTAATGTCAATAAATTGTCCTGTTAATTTAAGAGTAATTTTACCACTCGCCGAGAACGCAGTCTCTGAGAAGTCTATGAGACCCTTAGATATTGTTTATTCAAGAAACAAAACACCTGTTGAAATTGGTAATACGGACGCTGAAGGAAGACTATTACTTGCTGACGTACTCACTTATTGTCAGGAGAGCAATGTAAAAAGTGACTTTATCATAGATTTTGCTACTTTAACTGGAGCTGCAAGAGTTGCTTTAGGTACAGAATTACCTGCATTATTTACAAACAATGATAGTTTAGGTGATGAAATTCTTAACGAAGGTATGAAACAAGCTGATCCAATGTGGAGATTACCTTTATTTAGCCCTTATAATAAGCAACTTGATAAAAATAATGATGCTGTAAGTAGTACAGGATCGTCAGGAACAGGTGGTGCAATAACTGCGGCATTATTCCTTAATAGATTTATAAATAAAAAAACAAATTGGGTGCATGTTGATCTTATGGCTTGGAATACCTCATCACGTCCAGGCTTTCCTATGGGTGGAGAAGCTATGGGATTAAGAAGCATAGTAAATATGATTATAAAGTATTGTTCAAAAAGTTAAATTTTAAATTAATTCATATAATTAATTGCTGAGTCATGAACATTTTTATCTCTTGCAACAATTACAGAGTACTTGCTGAATAAATCATTCTTAAGATTAATTTTTTTAGATTTCCAGTCAGTTACAATAATATCTTTTGATTTTAATATAGGTATCAATGGAAAGATATCATATGAAGAAAGACCCTCTTCAACTACTAAATCCAAACCTCCTTTAATTACCAAACAATAATTATGACAATCTCCTGACCAAACATGATATTTGGATTTTTTTATCAAAGTTTCATATTTTTGTTTACCAATTTCAGAAAATAAATGTGGTCCTGTAGAGCCAACTGTTGCTTCAGATATATTTGTTATGGATTTATAATTTTTTTTAAAAGCTGCGTTGTTAAGTAGGCATTTATTTTTATAACCAATCCATCTTTCATCTAAAGCAGGAAAATCAGCCATGCCAATAATTGGTTCACCTTTAAATGCAAGTGATATTAATGTACCCCATAAAGGCCTTCCAATTACATAACTACGAGTACCGTCTATTGGATCTATAATCCAGGTATAATCAGAGTTATTTGATGTAAATCCCATCTCTTCCGCAAATATATTATGATTTGGAAATTTGGCTGATATAGTCTCTCTTAATATCTTTTCAGAATTTATATCATAGTCTGTTACAGGACTTCCATCATCTTTAACTTGTAGAGTGAGATTTGAGTTAAAACCTTCTAAAGTTATAACTTTTGAACGATCAGCCAATAAATTCAAAAAATCTGAAATTTCAATAAATTCAGCTTCATTCATAAAAAAGACCTTTTCAAAAGGGATTTTTGTTCATTTGTATTTTATCTATGGCAGGGCAACAGGATTATCACTCTTGGTTCTTAACCATGCGATAAGATCAGCTCTATCTTTTGTTTTTGATAAACCTGCATAATTCATTTTAGTGCCTTTATAAAATAGCTTTGGTTTATATAAAAACTTATTAAGCTCTTCGTAAGTCCATTTTCCAGATAATGATGCCAGAGTTTTTGAATATGCATAGTCAGCTTTACCTTGATCTTTGTTAACGATGTTATAGAGATTAGGTCCAACTTTATTAGCTCCTCCAGCATCAAATCCATGACAGGCAACGCATTTTTTGGAAATTTTCTGACCACTTTCTATATCAGCACTAGCCAAAAGAGCAAGTATTGGTTCAATAACTATTTCTTTAGTTTCTTTAATTTTGGTTTCAGCTTTTTCTGGAACTTCTATTGGATATGCATTTGAGATTTCAGTATTTGGACTAACTAGTAAATTACTAATCTTTCCAAACACCATTATCAACAAAACACCTGACAATAGTGCTGCTGCTATTTTATTAAACCTCAATGCATCCATAAATTTATCCACAATTAAATCTTTTAATAATTAATTATTTACATGCAAGAAATGCTTTCTTCAAGTATAAAAGTTAAAAAGGGTAATAAATTATTTCCAAGAAATTTTTAAATATAATTTAATAAAATTCATGGAGCTTTGAAATTGGAATATACTGATACAATTATTATGATACCTGCTAGAATAGGTTCATCAAGACTCCCAAATAAACCTCTTCTTAAAATCAACGGTATCCCATTAATAATTCATGCATTTAATTGTGCAAAAAATGCAAAATTAAATGTTCCAGTAGTTGTAGCAACTGATGATAAGTTAATTTTAGAAACTGTGAATGACTGGGGGGGGACTGCATTAATGACTTCTAATCAACATGAAAGTGGATCAGATAGAATATTAGAAGCTCTTGAAAAATTTGATCCTAGAAAAAAATACAAAAATATTATTCATCTGCAAGGCGATCTTCCAAATATTTCAGGAGATTTAATTCAAAAGTTAGCTCAGGTCGCTAATGATCCATTAAAAGAAATCACAACCGTTATTGTAAAAGCTTCTCCTGACGAATTTGACGACCCATCAGTTGTTAAAGTTGCAGCAGCTTTCAAAAAAGACAATCCAAAAATAAATGATGTTGGAAGAGCATTATATTTCAGTAGAGCTTGCATTCCAACAGGGAGTAAAAATATTTGGCATCATATCGGCATTTATGCTTGGCGAAGAAGTATTTTAGAAAAATTTGTAAAATTAAAACCTTCTCCACTAGAAAAATCAGAAAAACTTGAACAACTCCGTGCACTTGAATCAGGAATGCATATACACACAATTATTACATCTGAACATCCCATCGGAGTGGATACTAAATCGGATTTGAATAAAGCAGAAATTATTTTAAAGACTTAGTTTAGTTATTCATATATTAAAATATAAAAAACTATATAGAGATAAAAAATGAATGATAAAAGTAAACTTATAATTGCTTTTCAGGGTATGCCTGGAGCATATTCAAATATGGCATGCGAGGCTTATTTTCCTAACGCTGAAACTTTTCCATGCACTTCATTTGAAGACATGCTTAACTCAACTAAAAATGGAGAAACAGATTATGCAATGGTTCCTGTAGAAAATTCTTTGGCAGGGAGAGTTGCAGACATACATCATTTAATACCAGAAAGTGGATTATTTATAGTTGGTGAACATTTTCAGAGAGTAAACCATCAATTACTAGGACTGAAAACCTCTAAACTAGAAGATCTGAAATATATTAAAAGTCATGCACAAGGTCTTGCTCAATGCAGAAAATTTATAAAAAAGCAAGGTCTTACTCCAATACAGCATATAGATACTGCTGGAGCGGCAGAAGAAGTTTCAAGATTGGAAGATCCAAAAATTGCTGCAATAGCTTCAAACATGGCAGCAAAAATCTATAATCTTAAAATATTAAAAAATAATATTGAAGATGCAGAACATAATACAACTAGATTTCTTATAATGGCTAGAGATCCTCAGACACCATCTGTAAACATACCAGTTCCTGTTACAACTATAATTTTTGAGGTTAGATCTGTTCCTGCTGCATTATATAAAGTCTTAGGTGGATTTGCTACCAACGGAATAAATCTTACTAAACTTGAAAGCTATATTGGTGGTAAGGAGATGAATGCAGCAAGATTTTATGTTGATGCAGAAGGTCATCCAGATACAAAAGCTATGCAAAACGCTCTTGAAGAAATGTATTTCTATAGCGAGGCTAATTCAGTTAAAATTATTGGAACTTACTCTAGAGCTAAGAAAAACTAATTCATAAAAACACAGAAATTCTTGCATATTATTGTTATTTATAACATATATATTTGTGAAGGGTCACACGGACGTAATTCTTGCCAATCCGGTCAGGTCCGAAAGGAAGCAGCCGTAACAATGATAGCGGGTTGTGAGGCCCTTCGTTTTACTGATTATAAACGAGATATCAAATAAATAATATTAATGAACAAAACAATTATAGAGTTTTAGCTCGTAAATATAGACCAAATGATTTTAGTGAATTAATTGGACAAGACACACTAGTAAAAACTTTTAATAACGCTCTTAACAAAGGTAGATTAGCTCACGCATTTCTCTTAACTGGGATAAGAGGTGTTGGTAAAACTACTACAGCAAGAATAATAGCTAAAGCCTTAAATTGTATCGGCGATGGCAGTAAAGAAGATCCTTCTTTTGAAATTTGTAATAATTGCTCACCGTGCAAATCCATAAATAATGGAAATTTTCTTGATGTCATTGAGGTTGACGCCGCTAGTAGAACTGGCGTTGATGGCATAAGAGAAATAATTGACTCTGTTATATATTCACCAAATAATGCAAGATACAAGGTTTACATTATAGATGAAGTTCATATGTTGTCTAACGCAGCATTTAATGCTCTTTTAAAAACCTTAGAAGAACCCCCACAAAATGTTAAATTTATTTTTGCAACAACTGAAATAAAAAAAATACCTGCAACAATAATTTCAAGATGTCAAAAATTTGATCTTCAAAGAGTTGATTTAAAAACATTATCAAATCATTTAAAAAACATTTGTCAAAGTGAAGGCATTTCTTATGAGAATGATTCTATCTCACATATTTGTAAAGCAAGTGAAGGATCTGTAAGAGATGCTTTATCGTTACTAGATCAATCAGCATCTCTATGTGGCGACGATATTAAGGAACAAATAGTCTTAAATATGCTTGGATTAAATGGTTATGAAAAAAACATTGAATTGTTTGAGCTATGTTTATCAAATCAATGTAGCGAAGCTTTAAAAGTTTATGATGATATCTTACAAAATGGTGTACAACCACTTCAAATCATCTCAAATCTTTTAGAAATTAGTCACTTAGCATCAAAAATTAATGTTATTAAATCAGACACTAATATGACTGAGTCAATACAGAAAAAAATTTCTGAAATTTCTACAAATGGGTTACCAAAACTTGTTAGATTATGGCAAATTTTAATTAAAAGTTTTGAAGAATTAAAATATGCTCCTAATGAGGAACAAGCAGGTTCAATGGCAATAATAAAATTATGTTATGGATCATCACTTCCAGATCCAAGTCAATTTTTAGAAAAAATATTAGTGCAAACAAATACTCAATCAGAGAATAAACAAACTAAAATTTCTGAGACTACAAACTCTAAAGAAAAAACAATTAAAGAAAATACAACCAATTATAAAGAAGAGAAATCAGGAAATGATCAAACTAAAGTTTCCGAGACATCACATTCTCAAGACAAGTTAAACAAAGAAATTATTGTTAATAATAAAGAAAAATCAGAAAATTTCAAAAATCCTGAATCTTTTGAGGATATGTTAGATTTACTTTTAAAAAACAAAGAGTCTCTACTCCATGCTCAACTGATCAATAATATTCATTTAGTATCTTTTAAAGAAAGTAATATAAAGCTAAGATTAAAATTCAAATCTGATACAGAAATTCTTAAAAACTTATCTTCCACTTTAGAAAAAATAACAAAAAGTAAATGGAATGTTACCCATTCTGAGGAAGACGGAGATAAAACTATAGTTGAAAAACAAAATATTAAATTGAATGAACAGAAAGAACAAATAAAAACAAATCCTCATTTTGCAGAAGTATTTAAACATTTTCCTCAGGCTGAGATAACTTCAATTGAAGACAAAAAAATCTAATTAAATTACATTTGGAAAATTAAAATGTCTGAACAATATTTAGAAAAACTAATAAAAAAAGTTTCAAAACTACCTGGTTTGGGCCCTAGATCATCCAGAAGGGTTGTTTTACACTTATTAAAAGATAAAGAAAAATTACTATTACCACTTATTGAAGATTTGACCACAGTAGCTAATAACATAAGAAGTTGTATGGAATGTGGTAATTTAGATGAGAATGAAATCTGTCAAATTTGTAAAGATTCTTCTAGAAATCAAAACCTGTTATGCGTAGTTGAAACTGTTGCAGATTTATGGGCCTTAGAAAGATCAAATGTTTATAATGGGAAATATCATATATTAGGTGGTGTTTTGTCAGCAATAGATGGTGTCAATCCAGAGCAACTTAATATTGCTTCTTTAGAAAAAAGATTAGAAAACAAATCTATTACAGAAATAATTATTGCAATCTCAGCTACACTTGATGGACAAACAACCGCACATTATCTGGCAGAAATATTGAGTAAATTTAATATTAACATCACAAGATTAGCCCATGGATTACCAGTAGGTGGAGAATTAGATTTTTTGGACGATGGAACAATTGCGCAAGCTTTAAAAGCTAGAAACAAATTATAATTTATTCAGTCAATTTTTTTTTATCACTTACATCAATAGACGTTATAACATTGCCTCTATTTTCAATTTTTCTATGAGAAATTTTGATTTCATCTAAGTCTTTTCTTGCCAAGTCAAAATGTTTATCCAGTTTTAAGATTCTGTCAGCTAATAAATTTAAATCATTAGTTAACTTATCTACTTCAATTTGTATTTTTCCTGCTGTTTGACTCATCGTGGCATCTCTTAATATAGCCCTCACAGTATGCAAAAGAAGCATTAAATTATCAGGACCTGCCATGTAAACTTTCTTGATTCTACTTTCATTGACTAGTCTTGGAAACCTAATATTAATTTCTGAATAAATAGATTCACTAGGAAGAAACATTATAGCTGAGTCTGCTGTTTCACCAGGTGAAATATATTTATCAGCAATATCTTTAATATGCTTTTGAACTGCATTATGAAATAATTTCAAATTATCTTTTTTTTCTTGTTCATTTGAAGAATTTGCAAATTTTTTGTAATCTTCTAGAGGAAATTTTGAATCTATACAAATTGAACCAGGTGGTTGTGGCATTTTTACAATGCAGTCAACTCTAGTATTAGATATTAGTGTATATTGAAATTGGTATGCATTCTGAGGAAGTGCATCTTTAACTATATTTTCAAGTTGAACCTCGCCAAAAGCTCCTCTAAGTTGTTTGTTTGACAAAATATTTTGTAGGTCATTTACCTGAGTTGATAAGGAATGGATATTCTCTTGAGCTCTGTCAATAATTGCTAATCTCTCATGCATCTCCATAAGAGATTTTTGTGTATTTTGAGTTTGTTGTGTAAGACTATTACCAATAGAGGTCCCAAAGTTACCCAACCTCTCTTCTATGCTAATGCTCAATTGAGACACAGCTCCTTTTAATTCAGTGATTTGGTTTAATTCATGATTTAAAGGTGTATTAAGATTTTTATTTTTATTTTCAAAATATAATTTACATATTAAAAAAATTATGATTGAGAGTATAAATAAAGAAATGATAAATATAATTAAATATTTTAAATCCATTTTGTCTCCATATTAAGATAATATAATATTACAAAATGTTTTTAAATTAACTAGCATAAAATACATAAGGATTTTGCTAAATGAGCCTAAGAGAAATTATTAAAGTACCTAATCCTTTTTTGAAAGTTACTGCTAAACCTGTAACAGTTATTGATGAAGATATTTTAACCATTTTAGATGACATGATGGAAACTATGTATCATGCAAATGGTATTGGTTTAGCCGCCACACAAATTGCAATTGATAAAAGATTAATTGTAATGGATTGTGGAAAAACAAAGTATGAAACTCAAAATATATCTGAAGAAGAATATAATGAAAAAATAAAGGATAAACAATTTGAACCTTTTCCAATTAAAATGATTAACCCAGAAATAATAAGTTTAGGCAGAAATCTTGAAGAAAGAGAAGAGGGTTGCTTGTCTATACCTGGATACAATGCAAAAATCAAAAGACCATCATCCTTAAAAGTAAAGTATACTGACGAAAATAAAAAAGATAATATCATTGATGCTGAGGGATTGTTAGCAACTTGCATTCAACATGAAATAGATCATTTAAATGGTATTCTTTTTATTGATCATCTATCAAAATTAAAAAGAGAAATAATTCTTAAAAAAGCTATCAAAGAATACTCTAAAAATTAAAACGTCACGAAAACGAGGGTTATTTGAATATAATATTTATGGGAACTCCTGATTTTGCTGTCCCCAGCCTAAGGTTTATGGAGAAAAATTATAATATAGTTGCTGTTTATTCACAACCTGCTCGCCCTAGTGGAAGAGGTATGAAAACAAAACTTTCTCCAGTTGAAAAAAATGCAAAAGAATTAAACTTAAAAACAATCACTCCTTCAACTTTAAAACAGGAAGATGTATTTCTCCAATTTAAAAAACTTAAGCCAGATTTAGTTGTAGTTGTTGCATATGGTTTGCTTCTACCTGAAAGGTTCTTGTTAACACCCAAATTTGGTTGCATTAACGGTCACGCTAGCCTTCTACCAAGGTGGCGCGGCGCTGCTCCAATACAAAGAGCTATAGAAGCAGGTGATTGTATAACTGGTTCATGTATTATGTTAATGGAAAAGGGTATGGATACTGGACCAATATTATCTTCAAAATCAATAAATATTCATACTAGTGATACTTCTAAAACTATACATGATAAACTATCTAATTTAACAGCTGAAATGCTTGTGAAGACTACAAAAGAATATATTGATGGGAAAGTTGTGCCAATTAAGCAAAAAGAGGATGGTGTTAAATATGCAGAGAAAATTGTTAAAGATGAGGCTATTATAAACTGGAGTTTGTCCTCGGTTAATATTTTTAATAAAGTAAGAGCTTTTAATCCCTTTCCAAGCACTTATACATTTTTATCTGGTGTTAAAATTAAAATTGTTGAAACCAAACTTTGTAAAGATAGTCATCAATTTGAACCAGGTACAATAATTGAATGTAACAAAAAAATAATTGTAGCATGTGGAAATAAATCATCGTTAGAAATTAAATACCTACAAAAATCTGGGAAAAACGTCATATCTGTCAAAGATTTTCTTAATGGAACTAAAATAAGTATTGGTGAAAAATTTGGAAGTTAATAAGACTGTTAAATTTGCTTTACTAATTGAGTATGATGGCAATAACTTAGTTGGCTGGCAAAAGCAAAACGAAGGAATTTCTGTCCAGGGCAGTTTAGAAGAAGCTGCTAAAAATATTTTTAATCAAGAATTTGAAATTCAAGGTTCTGGTAGAACTGATGCTGGAGTTCATGCCCTAGGACAAGTGGCTCATATAAATCTTCCAAAAAATCATAAATTAACAACTAAACATCCATTTTATATAATCTCTGCTTTCAACTCACATTTAAGGAAATCTAATATTAGGGTAGTTTCTACTAAACAAGTTGAACCAGAGTTTAACGCCAGGTTCAGTGCCATAAAACGTCATTATAAGTATAGAATTTTATGTCGCGCCGCACCACCTGGTATTGAAAAGGGAAAAGTTTGGCATTCAAGGAAAAAATTAAATATTCGATTAATGAAAGAAGGAGCCAAACACTTAATTGGCAGGCATGATTTTACAAGTTTTAGAACTATAAATTGTCAAGCTAAATCTCCTGTTAGAACATTGGACAAAATATCACTATCATGTGTAGATGACGAAATTATAATAAATATATCCGCAAAAAGTTTTTTACATAGTCAAGTAAGAATTATTGTAGGAACAATTTACAAAGTAGGTGACGAAACATTAGAGTCTAATAGTATTAAAAACATTCTTGAAGGTAAAGATAGAAATCTTGCAGGGCCCACTGCTCCAGCAGAAGGATTATATCTTGCAAAAGTAGAATATCCAAATTATTTACTCGATGATAATTGGCCAATTATTTATGACAGTAATCAGTATAATTAAATTAAATTGTCATTGATAATGAACGTGAAAACATTCCTAAACTTGCTTCAATAATAACTGATAAGAAAATCATACCCGTGGCTCCCCAACCAGTCAAACCAACCTCTTCTTTTCCAATACGCCATAAAGAAAAGGTAACCCAAATCACAACCATAATACCAAAGAATACAAAAATTGATGGAGGTAAAATCAAACCTAAAACAGCAAAACTTAACATTAAAATGGCTTGAAAAGACTGTATCCAATTAAATGGTATAATAAATTTAAAAAACTTATCACCCTTCCCAATTTTTTCAAAAATTGTGTTGACTAAGATTGAGAATAAACAAATGTCTATAATTGTAATTAGAAGTAATCTAGGTAATATTCCACTTTGAATATCACCATCAATATTCGCTTTAATTCCATATGAAGCTAAAGTTGAAACAATTGCATTCACAAAAAAAACTATCCAACAACTATCCCAAAAACCATTTAAATTTAGATTGAATAATTGAGAAGAATTACCTTTTTTCGACATGAATTGAAAAGCAGATAAAAGCCCATCTTTTATTACAAAAGGATTTGGCGGAAATTTAATCATTTTTTTTAACTCTGAAATAATTATGTAGGAATTTATTATAAATACTTGTTAACTTTATAATATCATCTACTTCAACATTTTCATCTATCTTATGCATTGTTTTTCCTACCAAACCAAACTCTATTACAGGACATAATTTTGTTATGAACCTTGCATCTGAAGTACCGCCTGTAGTAGATTGTTTGGGATTAACATTTACAACTTTTGTGATTGCATTTTGAAGAGTTGATTTGAGCTCTTCATCACTTGTAAGGAAAGGTTCAGCATTACAAAAATAATCAAACTCATAGTTTTTAGTAACAGCATCAAACTGATTTATTAGCATGGATTTTAGCGAAGCAACAGAATGTAAGGTATTAAATCTTATATTGAATTTTGCCTTTACCTCTCCAGGAATAACGTTATTTGCGTCATTATTCACATCAATTGTAGTAATCATTACAGAACTAGGTTGGAATTCATTAGTTCCTTTATCTAAATATATTTTTGCAAAAGGCTCTAGCATTTTTAAGAGTGAATTTATTGGGTTTTCTGCTAAATCAGGATAACCAACATGACCTTGAATACCTTTCACAATCAACGAGCCAGTAAAACTTCCTCTTCTACCAATTTTAATTGTATCGCCCATTTGGTTTACATTAGTTGGTTCACCAACAATACAACCAGAAATTTTTTCTGACTTGTTTATAAGCCATTCAACTACCTTTTTTGTACCGTTTATTGCCTTCCCTTCTTCATCACTTGTAATTATAAAGGAGATACTACCATAATCTTTTAGATTTTTGTTTATTTCCAAAAACTCTGAAACAGCCGCTATAAAGGCCGCTATCCCAGATTTCATGTCTGCAGCACCTCTTCCCCATATTTTACCTTTTTTAATTTCCCCACCAAAAGGATCTATGGACCAACTTTTTTCATCACCAGTAGGAACAACATCCACATGACCTGCAAAGCAAATATTTGGTTCTAAGGAACCAAGTCTTGCATATAAATTTTCAACCTTTTCATCACCCTGTCCAAAGTCCAATTTTGTGCAGGTAAACCCCATAGGTTCTAAATATGAAATAATTAAGTCAATAGAACCTGCAGATGTTGGGGTTATACTTCTACACTTAATTAAAGCTGAAGTTAACTCTACTGGTTTTAAAATATTAGACATAAAAGGCCTTAACTAATCTCTTAATAGTTCGTTTACAGACGTCTTTGAACGTGTCTGAGCATCAACTTTTTTTACAATTACAGCACAATATAAACTTGGTCCTTGGGAACCATCAGACATCAGTTTTCCAGGAAGAGAACCAGGAACCACAACAGAATATGCAGGCACTCTACCTATAAATATTTCGCCAGAGTTTCTATCAATAACTTTAGTAGACGCACCAATAAATACACCCATTGATAACACTGCTCCTGTTTCAACAACTACACCTTCTGCTACTTCAGATCTTGCTCCTATAAAGCAATTATCCTCAATGATAACTGGTCCCGCTTGTATGGGCTCTAAAACACCTCCAATACCTGCACCACCAGAAATGTGAACATTTTTACCAATTTGTGCGCAAGATCCAACAGTTGCCCACGTATCAATCATACTTCCACTATCAACATAAGCACCAATATTTACAAATGATGGCATTAATACAACACTAGGTGCAATATATGCAGAATGTCTTACCACACTTCCAGGAACTGCTCTAAAACCAGCTTTTTTAAAATCTTCTTTATTCCATCCTGAAAACTTAGATGGAATTTTATCCCACCAATTAGCTGGGCCAATATTTTGACTTTTTGGTCCTCCAGAAATTACGTCCATGTCATTTATCTTAAAAGATAATAAAACAGCTTTTTTAAGCCATTGGTTTACTTGCCATTTACTGTTTCCTAATGGCTCAGCAACTCTTAATTTTCCTTGATCTAAGTAGTCTAGAGCAGTTTCAATAGAATCTCTGATTTCACCAGTAGTATTTGGGTTAATATCCTCATGATTGTCGAATACTCTATC
>CACNEF010000003.1 GCA_902619485.1 uncultured SAR116 cluster alpha proteobacterium | reverse complement strand
AATCCACATTACATGTCGAAAATTTTATCCAATTAATAAATTTTTCTTTAAAAAATATTTTCAATAGTTAACATTATTAATAGGAGTAAAATTGATGTTAAATAGTGAGTTAATAGATTTTTTAAAGAAGTTTGATACACCTACGATCTCAAATGCACTTGATATATATAGAGGATCTAGATCTGCAGATGGTTATACAAAATATCCCTTCATTTCAGCCAATAATAAACTAGAGCCTATTGTTGGAATAGCAAGAACAGCAAAAATAAGAGCTTCTAATCCTCCTATTTTATCACCTGAGGAAACTAATTCAATTCGATTAAAATATTATGAATATATAAGTAAAAAATTTGAAGAATATCCTGATGCCTCACCTGTCTGTGTAATCGAGGATCTTGATTGGCCAAATCCTACAGGATCATTTTGGGGTGAGGTTAATGTAGCATTACATAAAGGCTTGGGACTAGCAGGAACAATAACCAGTGGGTTACTTAGAGATCTGGACGCGATAGATAAAAATTATCAGGTTTTAGCTAATGGGATTGGACCAAGTCATGCTTATGTTCACGTTGTTGAATTTGCATCATCAGTTAATATCCACGGTCTTAACGTGAATGATGGTGAAATAATTCATGCAGATCAGCATGGAGCAGTTGTTATACCAGACAAAGCACTTTCAATTATCAAAAAAGCTATTAATCACATGACTAAAAAAGAGAAACACCTAATCGAAGCAGCAAAAGAAGAGAACTTTAATATTGAAAAACTCAAAGAAGCATGGTCAAAAGCTTCGAATGAACAATGGGAGGGATGAATTTTGTTTGAAATTGATCAGAAAGCTAGAAGACTTTCAGATGAAGAAAAAGAACAATATATGAAAGAAGGATACATAACAGGTCTTCCAGTGTTCTCAGAAAATGCAATTAACGACTTACATAATTGGTATGATGAACTAAGTTCTAAATTACCTCAAGATATTGATATTAATAAGACTAACATGTGGCACAAAGCTAGTAAAAAATTTCATGATCTATGTAGAACACCAGCTATTTTAGATTATGTTGAAGATTTATTAGGTCCTAATTTTGTTCAATGGGGAGGCCAATTTTTTAGTAAAGAGCCTAAAGATGGATCAGTTGTACCATGGCACCAAGACGCTCAATATTGGCCATTAAATCCATCAAATGCAGTCACAGTATGGCTTGCAGTTTTTGATACAGATGAAGAAAATGGTGCAATGAAAGTAGTTTCTGGAAGTCATAAAATGGGACGATTTGTTCACAAAAAAAATCCTGCCAAAAATTTAGTTCTTGACCAAGAAGTATCATTTGATCAATTAGATGAAACAAGGATAGTTTCACTTAATTTGAAAGCTGGACAAATATCACTCCACAATGATGCTCTTTTACACGGATCGGAAGCGAATAACTCTGATAGAAGAAGATGTGGAGTAACCATGAGGTTCTCACCAACTAATGTTAAAGGTGATTTAAAAATTTGGCCCTTTTTTGAAACACAGCTTGCTAGAGGTATTGATGAATTTAAGTTAAATCCCATTGCCAAAATTCCTAGAGGAGAAGCTACTCCTCTAAAAATGTTTTCATTTTCACGAGAATTTGAAAACGAGTGGTGAACCTAAACGCATTCTAACATTTCGATGTCTTGGCCACTCTTTAATCTTTTTAATCCAATTGATTTTACTTTAATTTCATTTCTTGCTGTCATCCAAGCATCGCTAGAAATAAGAATTTGATTTGATTCAGACATATCACATATATTAAATGCCATATTTACTGTTTTTCCCAAAATATCAAATTGCACTGTTTTTGTCCCAACTGTTCCAGCAACAAGAGAACCAGAGTGTATCCCAAGGTGGAGATTCCAAGGCATTGATGACGTATTTGCAATCTCCCTTAATTTGTAAGAACAATCTACACAAGATTTAACAGGAGAAATGGCGTGTGAAGATAACCCTGCAACTGCAACAATAGCATCTCCAACTGTTTTAATTTTCTCTAAGCCAAAATCTTCAAAGGCTTTTTCAAAATTTTCTACAAGACCCTGCAATGTTTCAACAACTAATTCTGGGTCATTTTTTTCACAAAATGATGTAAAGCCAACTAAATCACATATTAAAATTGCCACGTCATCATATCTTCTAGACCTAACTTTTCCAGATGACTGAAGTTCATTAGCTACAGAGGTAGGCATAACAGTTTTCAATATTTGTTGTGATCGTTTTTTGTCTGTTTCAACTCTATCTAAATAACTTTCTTCAGTGTCTCTTAATCTTTTTTTCTCTAGACTTGCTCCAACTCTTGCTTTGAGCAAAGTTCCATTGAAAGGTTTAGTAATGAAATCATCGGCGCCATTTATGATGCATTCTGCAGCTGTTTCTACTTCATCAGAAGCTGTAACCATAATGACAGGAATAGATCTTTGTAGAGGATCACCTTTTAGATATTTAAGAACCTCAAGACCACTCATATCTGGCATCATAAGATCTAAAAGTATTAAATCAAATTTGTTTTTCGTAGCCATATCTAGAGCTGTTTTACCGCCCTCAGCTAGGAAGATATTTTTATAACCATCTCTTTTTAATCTTCTTTCAAGCGTATATCTATTATCTTCAATATCATCAACAATTAGTATATTTGCATCCTCTTTGTTAATCATTTTTAGTACCTAATTGCTCTGATATTTTAGATAATAGCCTATTGATATCTACCGGTTTAGTATCATAATCATTACAACCACTATCAAGTGCTCTTTTTTTATGTTCTTCCATTGCATGTGCTGATAGAGCAATTATTGGAATTGATTTAAGCTCATCTTTACTCTTGATGTGTTTAGTTGCAGTCCATCCATCCATTTTTGGTAAACTCAAATCCATTAAAATAAGATCTGGTTTCTCTGAAGACGCCATCTCAACGCCCTGCTCTCCGTCAACAGCAATAACTATTTCAAAACCTTTCCTTTTTAAACGTCTTGATAACATATAAACATTGTCTTCGTTGTCTTCTACATATAATATCTTTGTCATTTGCTATCTCCATTTTTAAATGAAGAAGCCTTAATAACATTACTTACCTCATTAACGATTGTAGACATTGTATCTTCACTTTTTTCAAGTATTCTCTGTGTTTCACCTAACAAAAATGTCTTTTCATCTCCACTTAATTCTGCTCCAGTCAAAACTAAAATTGGAATAGAATTTAATTCAGTTTCTCTTATAGCTTTTAAAAATTCAAAACCATTCATTACAGGCATCATCAAATCTAACAAAATTAAATCAGGTTTGATTTCTTCATTCTGTAAAATATCCATCCCCACTTTGCCGTTTTCTGCCTCCATAATTTGAACATTTTGTTTTTCAAGAATCTCTTTAATTGTAAATCTTAAACTTTCATCATCTTCAATAAGGCAAATCTTAAGATTTTCTTTATCACCTATCAAATTTCTAATTGATTTCATTAGATATTCTTTTTGGATAGGTTTTGATAAAAAATCCGCAGCTCCCAAAGAAAATCCTTTATTCTTCTCATCTAATATTGAAGCCATAATTACAGGTATGTTAGAAACTTCAGGGTCAGCTTTTAAAGTACGTAGAACTGACCACCCGTCCATTTCAGGCATCAAAATATCTAAAGTAATGACATCAGGTTTAAGATCCCGTGCTAAACTAATACCCTCTTTTCCATTTGGTGCAATAACCACTTTATATCCTTCTTTCAATAATTGTCGTTTCATTAGTTCACTTACAGTTGGATCATCGTCAATTATTAAAATTGTTTTTCCTGTATTATTTTCCAAAGTAATAACGTTCTCAATTAAAGAACCAGTTTTTTGTTGTAAGTTTTTTAAACTTTCAGATGCACCAATGAAATCTGCTAGAAATGTTGCTGTAAAAGTTGTACCTTTTCCTAACTCACTATTTACCACTACATCACCACCCATTAATATCGCTAGCTGTTTTGATATAGTAAGTCCTAACCCTGTTCCTCCGTATTTTCTTGTTGTTGAACTATCGGCTTGGACAAATGAATTAAACAATCTAGACATTTGCTCGTCAGACATACCAATACCTGTGTCATTTACATCTATAGAAATTAGGTCACCACCTTCACGTAAAATTTTATTTACTCCAACAGTTATTTTTCCCTTTTCAGTAAATTTGCAAGCATTAGAAATTAAATTCAAAACAACCTGTTTAACCCTAGTTTGGTCAGCAGTCACAAAATCAATCTCAGTTTTATAATCAAGAATTAATTCATTTTCATTTTTTTGAGCTAAAGGTAATGAAGTTTTTATAACATCATCCAAAATTTGTTTTAGCTCAAATGTTTCATTAAATAATTCAACCCTTCCTGCTTCAATTTTTGATAAATCTAATACATCATTAATTAATGTTAAAAGATGTTTACCTGCATTGAAAACTCTATCAAGTGGCTCTTCAAAATCATCCAAGCCATCATCTGCCGCATCTTCTTTTAACATCTCAGTTAGACCTATTATGGCATTTAAAGGTGTTCTTAATTCATGACTCATATTTGCAAGAAATTGACTTTTAGTCTGGTTAGCGGCATTAGCTTTTTCTCTAGCAACATCTAGCTCAGTTATTGTTTTATTTAATTCTTCTTCACGTTGTTTTAATTCAGTAATATTGGAAAATATTGCAAAAAGACCACCATCATTTAGGCGATTGAAGGTAGCATTCCAATATGTATTATTATAAAATTGAGGTGGTTGAAAGGTTACTTCACCTTTAATATTTCTCCTGTTTTCTATTGCATTATCAAAATATTCTTTTTCTTCTTCAGGGCTATTAAATTTCATAAATTTATGTTTTCTTTGTTTTTGAAGATAATCTTCATACCTTTCTCCAATATCAAACTTTACACCAGCACCACCCTGAATTTCTCTAGCAAATGTATTGGCAAAAACTAAAGTGTCATCTTTATCCCACATAGTAATTCCATGAGGCATACTATTTAAAGCGTCAGACATTTTCTTTTCAGTTTCCTTTACCTTTTCTCGTGCGCGCTTAATTTGCTTTTCTTGTTCTTTCATTTCAGTAATATCAGAATAAACTTGTAAAAAACCACCATCAGATAGTTTTGTGTCATTCACTAACCACACAAGTCCATTTGTAAAATTTAATTCATACATATTACTTTTTTTATTCTTTGCAGCTTGTCTTCGTTGTTCATAAAAATCTTTACTTGTCATTCCTTCAGGGATTGCAACCAACCCTTTTTTTTCAACATTATCGATCATGTCTTTTCTTAAAATTCCAGGTTTTAAGTCATAATCTAGATTTTTTTGAATGTCCCTAGCTGCCTTGTTACCCATAATCAACCTATGCTCATTATCCCACAATAAGATTGCATTTGGAGTTACCTCAATTGCATCATTAAGCTGTTTAAGTGATTTTTCTCTTTGTTTTATATCAGTAATATTAGATAAAATTGAAAATATACCTCCATCTGGCAAGCGTGTAGATGTTGATTGCCATATTGAATCGTCATAAAATGGTGGCGTTTCTGTAGTTGTAACACCTTTTAAAATTTTTCTGTTTTTTAATCCAACTTCATAATATTCTTCTTTTTCTTTCCTATTATTGAATTTATGGAAATTATTCTTTTTCTGCATTTTTATATATTCTTTATAATCCACACCAGGCTTTACAAATACCCCTCCTCTTTCAAGGACCTTGTTTCCATATTCATTAATCATTTTTAATTTGTCTTTTTCATCCCACATGACAATTCCATGAGGCATACTATTAAGAGCATTAGAAATTTTTTCCTCAGCTTCTCTTACTTTTCTCTGACTTTCTGCAACTTCTCTTTCTTTTTGCCTAATTTCTGAAATATCAGTCCAAATCTGCAAAGTACCTCCGTCATTCAAACGAGTAAATGAACCTAAAATATCATAAATAACATTTTCTACTTTTATCCGGGTCTCAACTATTTCTCTTCCCTTAAGATTAATAATTCCTTTTTTTCTCTTTTCCACCCATTGTTTTGCTGGCAAACCTTCACTATCCAATAAAGACCCTGATTTTAATCCAGCTTCAAGCATTTCAAACCTAGAGACACCTGGTTTTAGTATCATTCCCATCTTACTTTGAATATCTCTCGCGCGACGATTTGCCATAATTAATCTGTTGTCTTTATCCCACAACATCAACATATTTGGTATAATTTCAATGGCATCACTAAGCAATTTTAATGATTTTTCTCCTTTTTTAATCTCAGTAATGTTTATGGAGTTTTGCAGTGTTCCACCATCTGGCAATCTTTTAGCGATATTTAAAACAAAATTACCATTGTTTAATTCTATTTCGTCTCTCTGTTCATTTTTTAAACTTTCATATTCTTTTAATTTTGATTCATAAAATTGTTTTTTTGTCATTCCTTTTGGAATAGGAACCAGGCCATGATTTACTACGTTTCTCACCATGGAAATTCTTGGCACTCCCGGTTTCAATTCAAAGTTTAATTTTTTCATGTCTGCTATTGAGGTTTGATTTGCCATTATCAGTTTGTTTTCTTTATCCCACAAAGAAATACTATTAGGCATAACATCTATAGCATCGATAAGTTGTTTTTGATTTTTTTCAACAGTCTTTATATCTGTTACATCTACATAAAGGGATATTGTACTACCATCTTCTAACCTAGTATCAGTAGTTAAAATTGTCTTACCATTTGAGAAGTTATTTTCCCTAAGCTTTTTGCCTTTAAACAATTTCCATTCTTTAATTATTTTTTTTAAATATTGTTTTTTATTTTCTTCCTTAGGAATTAACACTTTTTCTTTGAGTATCATGTATTCCAGCAATTGATTTCTTGTAATTCCAATATCTAAATTAAAACCAAATTTTTTAAAGAATGAAACAGAACTTTTATTGTTAGCTATTAATTTATCATTCTGGTCCCAAAACATTAGGCCGTTTGGTAAGGTCTCAATTCCATCCTTAAAACGTAATAACTCTTTTTCTTGTTTTTTTGTCGCAGTTATATCAGTCCATAAAGAAATAGTACTTCCATCTTGTAATCTAGTTTCAGTAAATAAAAAAGATCTACCATTTGTAAATTCAGATTCTCGAGTTCTAGTGCCTTTGAATTTTCTCCAATTATCAATAGTATGATTAATTTGTTGATTTTTAGTCATGCCCTTTTTGATGATAATGACATCGTTTTCATACATGTAGTGAACATGATCAAATCTATTGACACCAAGTTTAAGGTCAAAACCAAAATCTTTTACAAAATCAATAGCCGCCTTATTACTAGCAATTAATTTATCATTTTTATCCCAAAACATTAATCCATTAGGTAGAGTTTCAATACCATCTCTTAATCTTATCAATTCGTTTTCTTGTTTTTTTATATCTGTTATGTCAGTCCATAAACAAATTGTACTTCCATCTTGTAATCTTGTATCTGTAAAGTGAAGAGTATGATCTGTAAAATTTGATTCTCTAGTATTTTGACCTTTAAGATTTTTCCACGCTTTTTCTCTATTTTTAAAATGTTGTTTAATGGTTATTCCTTTTGGTGGTTTTTGGTGATTTAAAACCATATGTTTTCTCAAATCGCTAAAATTCATACCAATTTTTAGTGTTAAACCATAATATTCAGTTAAATTTTGTGAACTTTCATTAAATGCAATTAAATTATCCTTTTCGTCCCAAAACATCAGACCGTTTGGGAGGGTTTCTATACCATTTTTTAGTCTTAAAAGTTCAGTTTCTTGTTTTTTATTTTCAGTAATATTGGTTACAAATTGTAAAGTTGATTGGTCAGGCAGCCTGTAGGAAGAAGCAAGAAAATGTTGTTTATTAACTATAACTTCGTAAGTTTCTTGATCTTTTAGATTATCAAATTGTTTTTTTCTACCCTCTAAAAATTTATTAATTGTGACGCCTTCTGGAGGTTCCATCAACCCTTTTTTTAGAGCATTCTTTACCATTTCTACCCTAGAAGATCCTTTTTTCAGACTAAAACCTCTTTTAGCATTTTCATCTCTTGCTTTTTTATTAGCCATAATCAGTTTATTATCTTTATCCCATAGCATTAAGTTACTGGGGGTAAATTCAATAGCATCTGCAAGCTGTTTTAACTCTATTTGCTGTTTTTTAAGATCAGTTATGTCAGTGTATACACTCAGGAGAGATCCATCTTCAAACCTAGTCTCATTCGCAATGATTGTAGTTCCAGTTTGTAAATTAATTTCTCTTGTACTTGATTTTAATTCTGCTCTTTCTTGAAGTCTGTTTTTAATATATTTTGATTTTGAAAAACCCTTGGGTAAAATATATAAATTACTGTTAACTTGCTTTTTTAACATTTGTTCATATTTAATGCCTTTTTCTATAATGAAATCAATGCCAGCTTGTTTCATTATTTCCTGGTTACGTTTGTTAGATACAATTAGTTGATCATTTTCGTCCCAAAACATAACCCCACCCGGGAAATTCTCAATAGCTTCAGACAAACGTTTTCTTTCAAGATCTTGTTCGATAATATCTGTTACATTAGTCATTACTGTTAAAATATAGCCAGAAGGAGTTAGATTATCTCTTATCTGAATCCATCTACCTGTTGGGCCTTTTATGACATAATGAGAAGCAATTTTTGTTTTTTTTACTTTTTTATAATTTTCTATTCTTTGATTTATTTCTCCTTCTGGTAAAATCTTCAGTTTTTTGAATTTTTCCATCCTATCATAAACACTTTCACCTATTTCATAATTTACATTAAGTCTATTAAACCTTGTAAACATAGGTTTGTTTGCAAAACACAACTTATCTTTTTTGTCATATAACAAAATACCAGTTTCATCATTATCAAATGCTTCTATTAAAACCTTTGCAACATCCAAATCTTTAAGCATATTTAAACCCTCTTTCATTTACATCTTTTTCTCTACTGATCTCAATCTATATGATAAAGCCTTTAAGCAACCTTTTACAAAGACATCCGAATTATTAACACGTTTATCAAATTCATCTTTAGTAATAGAAATTATCTCACTCTCAACTAGACATCTTGCTGTAGCCATTCTGAGTTCATTTTCAATAACACCCATCTCACCAAAAAGTTCATTTTCTTGAATAATAAAATTAGGTTTTTTAGTTTCATTTGTTGGAAGAAAAATACCTACAGAACCTTTGACTAATAAATACATTTTGTCAGGTAGTTCTCCTACTTTAAAAATACTTTGATTTTCATTATACTTAGTCTTTTCCATTAGAACTCTATTACCTCATTTTCAGATGCAAATTTTACTTTCTTGTTTAATATTTTTTTTTCTATATTTTTTATTTCTTTATCGTCTCTGGACGGTGAATGATGTGAAATAAGGAAGTTTTTAACATCAATTTTATCTGCTAAATTAATGCCCTGTTCAATACTAGAATGCCCCCAACCTTTTTTATCAGACAGCTCACTGTCTAAGAACATTCCATCCCAGATAATAGTTTCTGACTGATCACAAAATTCAACTAATTTTTCTTCTTGAATATCTTCATATTCATTATCCAATAAATAACAAAACTTTTTTTTATTACTTATAATGCTATACCCAGAGCAATTTCCGGGATGATTGAGATCAATTGAATTAATATTTAAATCTTCAAAGTTATTTACAACTTGTTCAAAATCCAAAAAATTAAATTTATTAATAATTTCGATAAACTTTACTGGAAAATAAGGATTACTATAATAAGCACTTAAATTGTTATAGGTATCAGTTTTGTTAGAATGAGCTGATGTTAAAGTAATTTTTTTACTATCGTTAATATTATAATTATTAAAAGCTAATCCTTGTATATGATCATGATGGAAATGCGAAATAAACAATATAGTTTCAAGTTCGTTAGAAAAATTAACTTTTGAAAACCCTGACCCGCAATCGAAAATCAGTTGATATTTTTGAGTTTTAATTTCTACACAAGGAGTATTACCGCCAAAAAATAAAAAATTTTGACTTGGATTTGGTATTGATCCTCTTACCCCATGATTTATAATCATTCAAAACTCATTGTCATTAATTTATGATAAAAAAATTCTTTAACATGTAAATATATTTTTGATTTTAAATGTAATTGCTTAAAAAAATATCATTTCAAAGTAATTAGACCGTCTACCGCTACAATTCCTTCATTATTTTTTTTTACTATAACTGGATTGATCTCAGCTTCTTTAATTTCTTTGACTAAAGCAAATTTAGATATATTCACTATTGCAGTAGCAATAATATTTATATCAACTTCGGGAAGTCCTCTATATCCAGTTATAGTCACAAGACTTTTAACTTCCTTAATCATTTTTTTTGCCTCTGTGACATCAACTGGTGCTATCCTTATTGATTTGTCATTATATATCTCTGATAAAATACCACCTAAACCTATTACAACAATTGGTCCAACTAATTCGTCAACTCTGTAACCTAAAATTATTTCAGCAATCCCTTTTTCCATTTTTTGAATAATAAATTTTTTTTCACTACTATTTATTTTTAATTTCTGAAATACATCTGATAACTTTTTAAAACTAACTTTCACCTCTTCTAAATTTTTTATATTTAATTCAACACCTCCAGTTTCTGTTTTATGCATTATCTCACTTGATAAAACTTTCATTGCTAGAGGAAAACCTATTTGGGAACTGTGTTCTATTGCTTGTTTTTCGTTGGAAATTACTTTGTAATCTACAATTTCAATTCCTATATCTTTAAATATTTCTAATGCTTCTTCTTCAGATAAATTCTTGCATATGTTTTTCTTTAGTTTTTTTGAAATGTGACTTAAGTCATTTTTTAAAATTATTGGTTTGACTGGATTTTTAGTATTTAAAAAAGTTTTAACACTCTCCGCACAAGACTCGGGCGTTCTAAAACAAGCAATATTATTTTGATGTAATAAATTTAGTGCTTCTGGAGCATCAGGGGCAACATACACAGCTAACGGTTTTGAGTCATTTGTCCATTTTAATAGAGGCTCTACAGCTTGCTCTGGTCTAAATTTAGCAGAGGAACCAACTACCATCACAACTAAATCGCAATTTTCATTTTTCATCATCTGACTAATTACTTTATTAACAATTTCTGGTTTTGTTCCAGCAATAGTTAAATCAACTAATTTATTATTGTTAAATGCAATATTATTGTCTTGCATAATTTTCTTTATTGAAAGACCAGAATCAATTATTTCAATATCACTGCCTGACAAGCTTTCTACAACCATAGCACCGCCCCCACCAGTTGTGGTAACTATACCTACTCGTTTAGATTCAGATCTTTTCTTGTTTTTAAATAAATTAGGAATTTCAATTAATGTTTCAAAGATTTCTACTCTAGCAATACCATGATAATTTATGAATGCATTAAACGCATCATCATTTCCTGCTATTGCTCCTGTATGTGATTTAGCTAATTCTTTACTTAATTCAGATTTTCCAAGTTTGTAACAGATAATTTGTTTTCCAGCTGCGTGAGCCATTCTGGACATCTCAGCTACTTCATCACTGTTTCTTAATGTTTCTAAAAATAATATTATGCTTTCAGTGTTTGGATCATTAACTAGCATTTTACCAATTTCTCCAACGGAGAGATCCGACTCATTTCCAACAGAAACCAACTTAGAAAAACCTATACCTCGAGAGTGGCCATGAGCCAATAAGGCTCCAATAAGACTCCCGCTGTGGGAAATTACACTAAGACTTCCTTTCTTTAAATCTTGTAATTCAAGCATAGCATTTGCACTTAAAATGACATTATCTGAGATATTTATAAGACCAATACTATTTGGTCCCAATATTCTCAAATCACCTTTTTTTGCTATTTTAAAAACTTGTTTTTCTAAATCATTACCTTCAGATCCAGACTCAGTGAATCCTCCAGATAGAATTGTGGCGCATCTAACTTTTTTTGATATAGCATCTTTAATTGCTTCAATAATTTTATTACTATCAACAACAATAAAGATATGATCAATATGTTCATTTATTGATTTTAAATTTGGATAACATTTTAATCCAAAAATTTCTTCTCTGTTTGGATTTACAGGAAATATTTTTCCTTTATATCCATGCGATACCAGAAACCTTTGTGCTCGTGAACTAGTCTTTTTTGGGTCAGCAGAAGCACCTATTATTGCAACTGATTTTGGGTTTAAAAAAGATTGGGATAAAGAAACATCTATCATAATTAAAAATCATTCATTTGGCCTTTGTGAAAATCTCCTTTCAAAGATGTCTTCGGCTATTCTATTTTTCATCATTTCAGTTGATCCACCTGCAATTTGCCATCCTCTAGATTTTCTGAAGCAATATTCAACTAGTGACTCCTGTGAATATCCAGTACCGCCCATAACTTGCATTGCCTCATTACTAATTTCGAATCCTGCTTTATTACAAAATGCTTTAGCAATTGAAGTTTCTTTTGAAGAAGGAAAACCTCTATCTGCATTTATTGCAGCTCTGTATAATAGTAATCTGCCAGCTTCAATTTGAATTTTCATATCTGAAAACTTCCATTGAATACCTTGGAATTCACAAATTTTCTTTCCAAATTGCTCTCTTGTTAAAGCATATTCTTTAGCAACATTAAAAGCAAACTCACCAAGGGCAAGTGATCTCGCAGAGTTTCCAATTCTTTCTGCATTAAATCCTGAAATTTGTTTTTTAAATCCACCAGGTCCTAATAAAACATTTTCTTCATCAATATAAACATTATCAAAATATAATGCACACCATTCTTCACCATTAGTATATTTTGATGATTTTCCTTTTGAAAAACCTGGCATTGATGTATCCATTATAACTGATCCAATTCCATTAATTCCTTCATGATATCTTACATAAATCAAAAAGATATCCGCATCTGGTGAGTTACTAGTAAAGACTTTACTTCCAGATACTCTAAACCCTTTGCCGTCTTGAACAGCTTTGGTTGTCAAATCAGTTACTGCTGAACCAGCATTAGGCTCAGTCATACCTAAACCAATTACCATTTCTCCGTTTAACAATTTTTTTAAATATTTTTCTTTTTGATAATCAGTTGCGTACTCTGCAAAAGTCCTTATTGGACCAAAGCTTCCTGCTTGTATTACGTCTGCACTTCTTGGACAAATTAAGGCAACTTGTTCTATTGCAAGAACAGCATCCATTAAATTACCTCCCTGCCCCCCATCTTTCTCAGGAAGTGTAATTCCCATTAAACCATTGTTAGAAAATAACTTTGCAATATCTTTAGGAAATAAAGGATCATGGGCACGTCTAAGATTATCCTTTTTTAAATATTTATCTGCCAGATTTCTTACTGAGTTTTGAAATGTTATTTGTTCTTCTGTTAAATTAAAGTCCATTTTTATTCCTATTGTGAAAAAATTTAAATTTATTATTTAAGAAAATTTTTTAACTCCTTTTGAAATATAGGCCAACCTTCGTCATTATCGAGAATCACATGATTGTTTCCATTTAATGGCACAAATTTAGAATTTTTTATATTTGCTGCCATAAATTTACTCTCAGAAATTGGTACCCTCGCATCATTTTTAATATGAAAAATTATCGTGGGAATATTAAGTTTAGGTAATAATTCTGATACGTCTATCTGATCATTAGCCGAAATAATTTTTACAGCATTTTTTGCGGATGTAGATACTTTCATAACATTGTTAAATGAGTTCATTTGTTCCTTTGTTCCATCAGGGATCATTGTAGATGAAAAAAATTGCCTAAAAGCTGGATTCTCATTTTCCCATCCGTTTAATATCATATTCTTCTCTAGTTCAAATTTTTCTTTATAATCAGAGTTTCCTCGTTTTGCTCTTCCTCTAGCATAACCTCCAACTAATATTAAATGAGTTACTTTTTCTGGGTATTTATGTGCATAAGCTATTGAAACTGAGCATCCTTGTGAGATACCAAAAATTGGAAATTTATTAATTTGCGAGTTATTTACCACAGCTTCCATGTCTTTAACAAAACTCTCAAAGTTTATATTTTCTGGATCTAGGTCTGACAAACCATTTCCTCTTTGATCAAATCGGTACAAAGTGTATTCCTTAGCTAAAAATCTATACATGTGCGTCCACATCGGATTTCTCCAATCATGCTCTAAGCTACTAACAAAATTCGGTGCTTTTAAAAAAGGTGTTCCTTTTCCAATACTTGCATAAGCAATGATAGTACCATCAAATGAACTGCAAAATCTTGTTTCTTGGTTAGCTTCTGTTAGCAAATGATTTTGTTGAATTTTCTTTATATCACCTTCGAATATATTTATTTTATATACTTGAACTTTTTGGGAAATATTTTTTAAGAATTGCTCGCCTATATTTTCAATGTCTAATGGTTTCAAATTTTTGATACTTTGATAAACATCATTTGTAATGCAAATATTTCCTGCATCAGATATTGACTCTAATCTACTTGCAATATTTACAGTGTTACCAAAAATATCTCCATCGTCTAGAACTACATCACCAACGTGGATTCCAATTCTGAACCTTATTCTTTTGTCATTAGCATTGTCTAATTCATTTTCATAAATTCCATTTTGTATGGATATGCTACTTTGCACAGCATCTAATGCACTTGGAAAAATAGCTAAGAAGCCATCTCCAGTTGTTTTAATAATTTCACCATTAAAATTTTCTATTTCTGGTTTAATTATTGTATTTAATTGATTTTTTTGTCTTGAGAGTAAATTAATTTCATCATCTTCAATTAATCTTGAAAATCCTACCATGTCTGCAGCAACGACTGCTAATAATTTTCTTTCCACAACACCCCTCATGCAGAATTTTAGATGCTTTCGCTATTTCCATATATTATCTAAATGTATTTAAATTTATAAGAAAATAAAAATAAAAAAATTAAATAATTTGTATAATTATGTTAAGCTACCAATGCCAGGGGTGCAAAATTTTTGCTGAGAGATTAACCCTTAAAACCTGATCTGGTTAAGACCAGCGGAGGGAGTTGCTAATTTAAATTTAGAATTTAAAACATATTCCCCGTAAAAATGTGAAATAGTAATATTTAATATAAGGAAATAATATGTCTGATGAATTGTCCAAAAATGCTTCAAAACTTTTGACGAACATAAGGGATAAAGGTCCATTAGTGTGGAATTTTTCTAATTTTGTCTCTATGGATATTGCTGCTAATGCTTTGCTTTCAATTGGCGCATCTCCAGCAATGGCACATGCTAAAGAAGAAGCAAATGATTTTAGTCAAATTTGCAAAGCGATCAACGGTGCCTTAACAATCAATATAGGAACCTTTGATCCATACTGGCAAGAATGTGCATTGGAAGCAGCAAAGCACGCAAACGAAAATAATATTCCTTGGGTTTTAGATCCGGTTGGTGCTGGTGCTAGTGGCTTTAGAAATAAAAATGTTGAGCAACTTATTAAATTTAAACCAACAATACTAAGGGGTAATGGGTCAGAAATTATGGCTGTGGCAGGACTATCTGGGGGAGGTAAAGGAGTGGACTCAACTTCAACCTCTTATGACGCACTAGATGCTGCAATTTCAATAGCTAAAAAAAATAAAATTACAGTAGCAGTTACAGGAGCTATAGATTATGTAACTGATGGTCATGTTACCTATGCTATTGAGGGTGGACATGAGATGATGACCAAAGTTACTGCAACCGGTTGTGCATTAACTTGTTTAATTGGAGCAGCTGTAGCAGTTGGAGAAAATAAATTACTTTCAACTGCATCAATAATTGGAATTTATGATTTGGCAGGAGAAATGGCAAGCAAAGTTTCTAAAGGGCCAGGAAGTCTAAGAATGAACTTATTAGACAAATTATATAATATCTCTTCAGACGAAATCATAAATAATGTAAAAATTAAAAATGTCTAATCTTCAATCTTATTTTATTGCAGGTCCTGAAAATTTACTTCCTAATCATATACACAAAAGTGAAAATCCAAATAAAGCACTTGTTAGAATAGTTGGTGAGCTAGCAGAAAATGGTCTTGATGTTTTTCAATTGAGAGCTAAATCAATAAATGATAACGAGATCATAGATCTTATAAGAGATCTTAGTTCAGCAACATATAATACTAAAATGAAGCTTTCTATTAATGATAATGTCAATGTTGCTTCTAAGTGCAAAGGTTTAATTGATATACTTCATCTTGGACAGTCTGATATGAAACCAAATGAAGCAAAAAAAATGATAGATCAAAATATTGAAATTGGCTTATCTATTACAAATAAAAATCAATTAGATAATATACCTAATTGTGTAGATTATCTTGGTGTTGGACCAATATTCCCCACCGGTTCAAAAAATGACGCATCTTTGCCAATAGGTTCTAATACATTAAAAGAAATCATTAATAAGACAGAACTTCCTATTGTTGCAATAGGTGGTATTTCTCTAGATGATATTGATGATTTGTTTAAACTAGGAGTTTCCGGTGTAGCAGTAATATCGGCAATATTGAATGAATATAATCCAATAGAAAATTTTTATAAATTGAAAAAAAATATAATAAAAGGCTTAGATAGATGAATATAGTTCTTACAGGTGGTACGAGTGGGCTTGGCTATAGAGCAGCTGAGGTTTTAGGTAAAGAGATTAAAAACAAAATAATTTTAATAGGTAGTAATAAACAAAAAGGTGAAACATCAGTCAGAAATTTAATAAAAGAGACATCAAACAACAATATTAGTTTTATACAATGCGATCTTTCATCTATTTCGGAAATTAAATCGTTAGCAGATAAATTAAGAAAATTTAAAATTGATATTCTTATTAATAATGCTGGAGCATTGTTTTTTTCAAGAAAAGAGAGTGTGGACAAAATAGAAAAAACATTTGCACTTAATCATCTGTCATATTTCATTTTAACAAATATATTATTAAAATATAAGGTAATAAAAACCGGAGGAAGAATAGTTAATGTAGCTAGCGGTGCACATAGAGGTGTGAAATTAGATTTTACTAATTTAGAAATGAAAACAAATTATAACGGTTGGATCGCATATAAAAAATCAAAATTATGTAATATATTATTTACTAAAAAATTGAGCGAGTTAATTAAGAAAAATAAAATGACTGTTAATTGTCTTCATCCTGGTTTTGTTAAAACTCAATTTGGAAAAAACAATAGTGGTCTCGCTAGTTTGGCCATAAAATTTCTCATGAATTTCTTCGCAATATCAGTTGAAGAAGGTGCTGAAACAATAGTTTTTTTAGCTACTGATAAAAATATTAAAAATATTACTGGAAAATACTTTTATCAAAGCAAAATAAAGGAACCTTCAATTTTTGCTCAAAGTCAAAAAGATGCTGACCTTTTATGGGATATTAGTTTGAGAATAGTCAAAAACAAAGGTTTGACATTAACATAGAATTCTTTAACAAGTTAATTTATGAAAAGTTATAACAGTTCTTTAATCACTCCAGTATTGATAGCTGGCTCCATAATAATAATTATTACTTTTGGAATAAGAGGCAGCTTTGGTGTGTTTCAAATACCAATTGAACAAGAATTTCAATGGTTAAGAGTTGAATTTTCATTGGCAATTGCAATTCAAAACCTTGGCTGGGGTATCGGTGCGCCTATTTTTGGGGCTCTGGGCGAAAAGTTTGGTGATAGAAAGATGATTGTAGTTGGAGCCTTTTGCTATGTTATTGGCTTACTGTTATCAACCATTGCACAAAATCCACTAACACATCAATTCCTTGAGCTTATCATAGGTTTTGGAATAGCTGGAACAGGCATGGGAATGATATTAGCGGTTGTTGGCAGAGCCTCGAGTGAAAAAAACAGATCAATGGCCTTAGGAGTAGTTACTGCCGCCGGTTCAGTTGGTCAAATGATAGGAGCGCCAATCGCTCAAGCTCTTTTAAATTTATATAGTTGGCAGCAAGTTTTTATAATTTTTTCAATGTCTATAATTTTTATTATATTTTTTGTTCCTTTTTTAAAATCTCCTCCTTTATCTTCAAAAAAAGAAATAGAAATAAGCTTAAAAAAGGTATTAGGTGATGCTTTTAAGGATCCTAATTTTTCTATGATTTTTTTTGGTTTTTTTGCTTGTGGTTACCAGTTAGCATTTTTAACTGCTCATTTTCCTGCCATGGTTACTGAGATGTGTAGTAGTATAAATCCATCAAGCCTTTTACATAGTTTTAGAGTTTCTACAACTTCAAGTTTAGGAGCATTTGCTATAGCATTAATTGCATTTAGTAATATTTTTGGAACAATTTATGCGGGTTGGTTAGGGCAGAGATACCCAAAAAAATTCTTATTAGCTATCGTCTATGCTTTAAGAGCGTTGATTGGTTTAATTTTTATTATATTTCCAATAACACCAATATCAGTAATTTTATTTTCTTTATTAATGGGTTCTTTATGGTTGGCCACTGTTCCTTTAACCAGTGGATTGATAGCTCATATTTATGGATTACGATATATGGGTACTTTATATGGAATTGTTTTTTTATCACATCAATTAGGAAGTTTTCTTGGTGTTTGGATGGGTGGAAAGCTGTATGATGCTACAGGCGATTACACTCTAGTGTGGTGGATTGGTATAGGGGTATCAGTCTTTTCAACTTTAATACACTTACCAATTAAAGAACAAAAAATCCAACCTGCTTAAATTATAAAACCACAAAGTCGCCATATTCTTTCCTATTTGAGGTTAATTATGTTACAATTATGTTAAATGTTTCCATTTTGGAAATAATTATATTCCATTTACCTATATTCTCTTATTCATTTTTTTATCTTAAATAATAAGCATCGAAGGAATAAGCCTTCTTAATTATGAAAGAAAAGTGAAAGACAATGGAAAATATATTCTTAGCGAAATTAAATAATTACATTACATCCGCTTTTGAAAAGATTGCTGTAATTAGAACAAGACAAGCACTACTTACTTTAGACGATCGTACATTAGCTGATATTGGATATACAAGACAGCAAGTGTTAAACGGAGACTTCTTTAACGCAACAGACGTAGTTGATTTTCCAGCTGGTAAGTTAGGTGTGGAAAAGTCAGCACAAGATAATAATGCTGATGAAAAGGAAGCTGCATAAAGAATTTAAGAATTAGTATCCAATCCTCCTCCCCTGGATATTAATAAAAGATGGTGACATAACATAGAACTCATATCCTCCCCCAAGGTAGTCATTATGTCATCGGAATAAGCAAGGACGAAGGACCCCATCCTTCGTCCTTTTTTCATTTGTATGGGTAAATTAAAAATATTATAATAAATCTATTGCTTAGGAGATTTAATATGGACGATTTTACTAAAAATATTTTTCCTCCGCCATATAGCGGACCAAAACCAGGAAATATAATCCCAGATATTTTTATTGAAGATAGCTTTTCCAAAGATGACGATAGACTTTGGGTTCCCTTATCTCCTGGTCGTTGGTCAAGACCATTATGCTATAATATTAGTCAAGGTTATTGGGTTCATCTAACAAAGGTTATCGGTGGTGGCTTTTTATCTAGACACAGACATCCCGCTCCAGTTCATGGTTTCGTAATTAAAGGTTCATGGAGATACCTTGAGCATGATTGGGTTGCCAAAGAAGGTTCTTATTTGTTTGAGCCTCCAGGTGAAATCCACACACTAGTTGTTGATGAGGATTGTGAAGAAATGATTACATTATTTCACAATTCTGGAGCTTTAATTTATTGCGATGAAGATGGAAACACGATTGGCACGACTGATGTTTTTGATAGAATTGAAGCAGCTAAAAAACATTTTATCAAAGTGGGTTTAGGCGAAGAATATGTAAACCAATTCATTAGGTAGTTTTTAAAGAGCTGGTCCTTTTATATAAGAAATATGCACCAGTTAAAACTAATATTACAGCTACTATCATTCTTACAGGACTACCCATCAAAAATAATGGTAGTGACAATACAATCATAGAAACTGGAACATAAAGTTTTGCGAATAATGTTTCTTTCTTAGCTTCTTGATAAAAAGGGAATATTACAGAGATTACTGCCATCAATAAGAAAAACAATGACCATGGCCTTGAAATAAATAACAACATATCATCGCTTATTCCAGTAGCTCTAGCTAAGTTAAGTTCTGCCAATTTACCTAAGACAACTCCAAGTATCATAGGAGCAAGAGGAAACCCTAATTTTTTCATAAAATATCCAATTACTCCAAAAAAGAACATAACCCATATATCAAAAACTATGTTGTGTAATGCGAAAACTCCAATAGCACAGTATGCTAGAATAACTGAAGCTAATACATACATTGGGATTTTCGTAACAAGTAAAAATATTCTTAATGAGAATGCCTGTAATCCAACCATAAAGAAATGAGCAACGAAAAACGCTATAAAAACACCGTAAGCTAATAATGGTTCGTCTTGAATGAATGTTGGACCAGGAATAATATTGTGGATCATTAATGCTCCTAACATAACTGCTGTTACAATATCTCCAGGAATACCGAGCGCCATCATCATAATTAATGCTCCACCAGCAGTTGCATTATTAGCAGCTTCTGGTGCAATGACACCATCATATTCACCTTTTCCAAAATTTGATCTATTAGGTGAAGCTTTTTTTGCTTGATCATATGCTAAAATATTTGAAATTGAACCACCAGCGGCAGGTAAAATCCCAGTAAAAATACCTATAAAACTTGACCTAAATAAATTAACCCATCTTTTTAAAATTATTAATATTGCTTGCCTATGCTCAACTTTTACAACAGTTCCAGACTGAGACATAAGTGGGCTCTTTGCCCTTTTGTCGTCTTCTACATCTGTTAATAATTGTGAAAAAGCAAACAATCCAATTAAAACTGGTAAAAATGCAAATCCTTGTTTGAAATCATCAAAACCAAAGGTAAATCTTGCAACTCCATTAATCTCATCTTCACCAACTGTTGCGGCAAATAAACCAAGTAGCCCAGCAATCAAACCTTTAGTAATATTACCACCTGATAAACTTACTGTGATTGTTAGAGCAAAAATAATTAATGAAAAATAATCCCAAGGACCAAATTCTAATCCTAAGAAAGCTAATTGCGGTGCTAAAGCAACTAAAATTACGGCACTAATCATTCCACCAAAGAAAGAAGACCATAATCCTAATCCTAGCGCGAGGCCTGGCCTACCTGATCTTACTAACGGAAAACCATCAAAGGTTGTAGCAACTGAAGACGGAGTTCCTGGTATCCCAGTTAACATGCATGACATCAATCCTCCTGAGAAGCCTCCAACAAAAACTCCAAGCATTGTTGCTAATCCTTGAACTGCAGTCATACCAAAAGTAAATGGTAGCGTTAAAATTACGCCCATTGCTATAGTAAAGCCTGGAATAGCACCTGCTAAAATACCAGCAAGTGTACCTACAAACATTAATCCAAGTGTAACTGGATCTAAAACTATGCTTGCAAAGGCCTGTAAAATAACATCTATCATAAATTTACCAAATTCTTAGAATTTCGCCCTCTGGTAGAATAACTTTTAAACCAAAGGTAAATATTGACCACATAATTCCTATTGTAATAATTGAAATAATTGAATGATTTATAATTTTTTTTATCTCAAATCCACCTAATAAAGTTAGTAACCCAAATACAAACAAAACACCTCCAATTAACATTCCTAAATAATCTAGAAATGCTAAAAAAAGAATAAACATTAAAAAGCATATTGAGGCATTCTTAAATTTTAAAAAAATATTTTGTGAATTTGTATTTTCAGAATTTAAGTTATTGTCAGTTGTAGAAACCATAGATTTGATTAACATAACCAATGACATAACCGATAATAGACACAAAACTATAGTTGGCCAAAAACTAGCTTTCATTCCTTGGTAACCAGGGTCTTCAATATCAAAACTACTATTGATCATTATTCCACAGAATAATAATAGAAATATAGCTACGATTGTGTCTTTGTTAATACTCATAATGATTTATTTAAAGAAGAGATAAACTAGTTATCTCTTCTTTTTCAAATTTAGTCTTTTCTTTTATATACACCAACTTGTTTTGCTATTGGCTTCCAATAATCATAAGTTGCTTGAAAATGTTTCTTATAATCTGCAGGTCCTTTATAATTAATTAAAATACCTTTTTTGTGCATAGCAGCTTTAAAATCTTTATCCATGGCTGCGCCTTCAAACATTTTTGCGTAATGATTTACAATTTCTGGAGATGTTCCCTTTGGAGCAACAACCCCTCTTTCAACAGCAAATATAACCTTTGCACCCTGTTCTTGTGCTGTTTTAATATCAGGAATCTGATCAAGTCTTGCATCATTAGTAACGCCAAGCGCTTTTAATTTACCAGCTTTGATAAATTTAATAGCTGCAGCCAAATTGATCTCTCCCAACTTTATATTATCAGCTAACAAAGCAGTCATTCTTTGTTTTGTACCATCATATGATACATGTTTAAATTTTACACCAGTTGCATCCTCTAATAAAAGAAAAACAAACTGACTTGTTGAACCAAAAGTTCCACCTGCTGTGATAGTTCCTGGTGCCTTTTTCGCAGCAGCAACTAATTCTGATATATTATTATATGGTGTGTTTACATTTGCGCCTATTATAGAAGGTGTCGATGTAACCATAGATATAGTTTCAAATGCATCCCAAGTAATATCTATTCTACCAGTAAAATAACTAGTTATAGCACTTTGGTGAATTGCAAACAATGTACAACCATCAGGTTTAGCTTTAGAAGCTTGTTTAGCTCCTTTGTTTCCACCTTGGCCACCAACGTTTACGACTTGAAGCTGTGGCTTTGCTCCACTTTTATTTACTTTTTCGACCATCTGTCTAAATATGACATCTGTACCGCCGCCTGCTCCCCATGGAACAATTAGTTTTGCAGTGCCACAAGGAATACTTGGAGCTGCTGAAGCTCCTGTAAATGATAAAGCTAATAAAGCTGCCCCAGCCAAACTCGCTTTAAATAAATTTTTAATAGGCATTGTTATCTCCACAAATTTGTTTATTTTATTTTTGATGTTTATCAATTTTTATATTCTCTTAGTTCTTTAATAAGAGTCAATTAATAAAATATTATATTGAAAATAATAAAATTTTATATTGGAAATAAAATGAGTAAATTTACTACGAGACCTGAAATTGTTGGCAACTTTGGAGTTGTTACTTCTACTCATTGGATTGCATCTGCAGTTGGTATGTCAATTTTAGAGAAAAATGGAAATGCATTTGATGCTGCTGTTGCCACTGGATTTGCACTTCAGGTAGTTGAACCTCACCTAAATGGACCAGGTGGAGAAGTTCCTTTAATCTTATGCCCTAATGGAGAAAACCCTGTTGTAATATGTGGCCAGGGTGTTGCTCCAAATTCTGCATCTTTGAAAACTTTTAGTGATATGAATTTAAATATAGTTCCAGGAAGTGGCCTGTTACCTGCTGTTGTTCCAGGCGCATTTGATGCTTGGATGCTTCTTTTACTTAACTATGGATCTATGTCATTAAGGACTGTTTTAGAACCAGCGATAGGTATTGCAATAAAAGGTTATCCTTTAGTTCCGAACATAATTAATACAATCAAATCAGTTGAAGAACTGTTTAAAACAGAATGGACAAGTTCAGCAGGAATTTATCTCCCTAATGGGAAAGTTCCTTCCATTGGTGATTTTTTTACTAATAAAAAAATGGCTAATACATACTTAAGAATTATTAAGGAAGCAGAAAAAAAATCCAATGATCGTAAAGAACAAATCAAACAAGCTCGTTTAATATGGAGTCAGGGTTTTATTGCACAAGAAATAGAAGATTTTTGCAAAAATAATGAGTTTATGGATACAACTGAAAAAAGACATAAAGGTTTATTAACTGGAGATGATCTAGCTAATTGGTCTGCAACTATTGAAAAACCTTTATGTTATGATTACAAAAATTATACCGTTTGCAAAACCGGACCTTGGGGCCAAGGTCCAACTTTTTTACAGCAATTAGCATTGCTAAAAGAATTTGATTTAGATTCATTAGATGAAAATTCTCCTGAGTTTATACACTTAGTTGTAGAAGCAACTAAATTAGCTTTTGCTGATAGAGAGGCTTTTTATGGAGATACAAATTTCAACGAAGTGCCTATGGATATTTTATTGAGTGAAGAATACAATGTTACAAGAAGAAATTTAATATCCAAAGAAGCCTCAATGGAAGTAAGACCAGGAGTTATACCAGGTTTTGGAGGGAAAGTGTTGGTAAGACCAAAAGGTGGTACGCCAGAGTCATTTTCAAAATTTGACATTGGAGAACCTACAGTAGCGAGGTTTGACGAACCTAATCCATCCAGTCTTGGGGATACAAAAGGAGACACTACTCATTTTGATATAATTGATAAATGGGGAAATATGATTGCTGGCACTCCCAGTGGAGGTTGGTTGCAAAGCTCTCCAATAATTCCAAATCTTGGATTTTGTTTATCTAATAGAGGACAAATGTTTTGGTTAGACGAAAACTCCCCAGCTTGCATTGGTCCAAAAAGAAGACCTAGAACTACTTTATCTCCAAGTCTTGCTTTGAAAGATGGACTGCCTTATATGGTTTTTGGTACACCAGGAGGTGATCAACAAGATCAATGGTCTCTTCATTTGTTTTTAAGACATGTACATTTTGGACTCAATCTTCAAGAAGCAATTGATGCCCCAGGATTCAGCACTGCACATTTTCCAAATTCATTCTATCCAAGAGAAACTGATATTGGTCACCTAGCAATTGAAAGAAGATTTCCTAAGGAGACTATTGATGAACTTATTAAAAAAGGACATAAAGTAATAATTGATGATGATTGGAGTCTTGGCAGAATGACTGCGGCTTCAAAGGATAATGAAATTTTAAAAGCGGCAGCTAATCCAAGATTTATGCAAGGTTACGCAATTGGAAGATAAATACATAAAGGTAAAAAGATGAATGTTGGTATCGTTGGTTTTGGCTCAATAGGAACAGAAGTAGCTAAAGCACTCTTAGAAGGTGTAGAAAATTTTTATCTATGTGGAATTTCTTCTAGAAGCAAAACAAACGCGGAAGAAAGAATTTCAAAATTAAAAAAAAGGATCGAAATTTTTGAGTTAGAAACTTTGATTAATAATTGTAAAATTATTATCGATTGCGCTCCAAAAGAAGCCTTCAGGGATATAGCAACTCGATGTATTCGTGAAGGTAAAACATTAATAACTGTTAGTGGTTCTGGGATACTTGACAATTTTGATTTAATTGAAACATCAAAAAAAAATAACTCTCAAATAATTTTAGCAACAGGTGCAATATTAGGTTTAGATGCATTAAGAGCTGCCGCAGAATCCAAAATTCATTCCGTTAAAATGACTACTCGGAAACCACCTAATGCACTTTCAAAAGCACCATATGTCATTAAAAACAATATAGAACTTGATCAATTATCAGAAGCTAAATTAATTTTCAAAGGCTCAGCTACTGAGGGTGCAAAAGCTTTTCCAGCAAATGTCAATGTCGCTGCTGCTGTTGGTCTGGCGGGTATAGGTGCTAATAAAACCCAGCTTGAAATATGGGCAGATCCAAATCTAGAAAGAAACACACATAAAGTTGAGGTCAAATCAGATAGCGCAGAATTTGAAATGTCTATTCAAAATGTTCAAACACCAGAAAATCCAGGAACTGGAAGAATTACAGGATTAAGTGTGATTGCTTGTTTAAGAGGTCTAAAATCTTCCCTTAAAGTTGGATCTTAAAATTAATTTATATTTTCATTATAAATTTTCATCCTTAAATAACACGCTTTAAGAATTGGGCAATCAAGGTTAAATTTTTCTGCTTCTGCAATTAAATCTCCAAATATTTCTTCATGCTCAGTGAATCCTTTTTTTTCTATGTCTCTAAGCATTGAGGCTTTAATAAGTGATCTGGGTGTCATTATATTTTTCAAAACATTTTCTGTTTCCAAATCACTAATAATATAGCCATTAAATTTTGCTATTGATCTACATTCATTGTACAAGTCAGATAAAGTTTTTTTACCAACTGCATGTTCACTTATTTCTCCAAGTGGACAATTAAACAACGTTGTAGCCCCAGCAACAGTTGCAATAAAAACCCATTTTTTCCACAAATCTAAGGTAATATCTTCTGATATAGAAACGTCAAATTTAGTTCTTTTGCAAGTTTTATAAAATGATAAAAGATCATTACTTTGGCTTTTTTTTCTATCACCAAAAGTTATTTTTTTAAATTCACTAAAATGTTCTATTGCACCATTATTATTTATAGTTGAGCTTATGTGAGCTACACCACCAATTACATTTTCACTTCCAAATTCTTCATCTAATTTTTCCATGTGAGTAAAACCATTCAAAAAAGGGATAATCATACCCTTTCCTTTAACGCCTTTTAAATCTCGCATGGCTTGATCTAAATCATAGGTCTTACACGAAACTAGAACAATATCGTAGATTGGTTTTAATTCATTCGATAAAACTAAATTAGGTTCTAAATTTAGGTTGCCAAGTGGACTAATAATCTTTAAATTATTTTTTGATAATATCTCTTTTCTTTTTGGTCTAACTAAAAAAGTTACGTCAGCTCCACTATCTTGAAGGTATCCTCCAAAAAAACCTCCGATGCCTCCAATTCCTAATACTAGTATTTTCATATAAACCCTGACATTTTAATTTTATTATTTAAGTTATATGGTTGCTTCAATCTTAAGTAGATATAAATATAAAATCAGATAAAATTGGAATTTTGTAATTCAGATATTTTTATCAACAAATCATCTGGCAATGGTCCCATCTCAACTGCTTGTATAGAATTCTTTAAATGATCAAGTGATGCCAAACCTATTACAATACAATTCAAATTCTTATTAGATAAACCATATCGCAGAGCAAATTGAGCCCTGTTACCATAAGTATCACCTACTAATTGAAATAATTTTTCAACACGCCTTTCTTCTTCTTTGATATTAATCACATGAGTAACTGGGATTTCTCTACCATGCCTAACGTCAGTTGCTAGCAACCCAGCTGCAAAAATCCTTATACCCATCATACCCATTTTAAATTGTTTGCAATCTGCAATTAAACCAGAAAAATCATGGTCATTCCATCTATCTTTTTCTTTAAAATCAGCACTTGGATTTAAAAGATTATAATAAATTTGAGCTGTATCAAAATGACCAGTTTGTATAGTTTTTCTTATAGATTCTGTATCCCCTAAAGCTGTAAGTCCAATATTTTTAACACGTCCATCTTCTTTAAGTTTTGTCATAATCTCACAAATGTTATTATTAAATATTTGTGAGCAGGTAAGAGTGTCATTATTTTCTTCAAAAGTTATTCTATTATGCAATTGATATAATTCTAATTTATCTACCTTTAATCTATTTAGAGTGTTGTCTAATTTTCTATCTAACTGTGAATCGAACGTTTCTGAAATTGTAGGATCTAATGTAGCTTTCGAAGATATCTGTAATTTATCTGAAGCAGGAAGAGCATTTATTAAATAACCAATATTTTTTTCAGATTTACCATCGCTATAACTTTCAGCAGTATCAATCCAATTAATGCCAGCCTTAATTGAAAGTTCAATTGCTTTCTCCATTATGTCAAAATTAGTGTCAATAAATAATCCTCCGACCCAACCGCCACCTAAAATAACTTGGGATATATCCAGTCCTGTTCTACCTAATTTTAATTTTTTCATAATATTACTATCTTAATCTATTTTTAGTTGTATTAAATTAGTAAATGAATACTTCTTATTTCAATTTACTTAAAATAAAATAATGAATAAAGAGAAAATAATTTTTAAAAATCTAATATTAGGATCATTTTTTGCGTCCTTTTCAGCGGCACTTGGTGGATCAACTTTTGTTTTTACAAGACTAATTGTTGACGATTTAGATCCAATTACTCTTAGTTTTTTACGTTATGGATTTACTGGACTTATTTTGTTTTTGCTTTCTATTTCTATATTTTTAAAAACAAAATTTTTAAGAGAGGACAAAATTCCTCTAGCTATTTTAGGATTAGCTATGATAACAATTTTCCCTAACTTTATGGCCGCAGGACTTGAACATACAACTGCAGCAAGAGCAGGATTACTATATGCAACCATGCCACTTTGTACTATATTAATAGCTTTTTTTTTTAATATAGAAAAAATCACAATAAATAAGTCTATAGCTGTTTTTATAGCAGTTCTAGGAGTATCATTTTGTTTGTCAGAAAGTGTAAGCAATAATTTTAGTCTAACATTGAAAGGTGATTTTTTAATGATGATTGGAGTAATTGCTGCGTCATGTTTTACTGTTTTTTCAGGAGAGTATCTAAATAAATATGGAAATATACCAGTGATGATTTATGTAATGGGTACTGGTACATTTATTAATTTTCTTATAACTTTGTTTTTTGGTTCATCTTTTGAAAACATATATCAAATAGGTAAAGTTCAAATGTATGCATTATTAATGTTAATCATTCCAGGTGGAGTTTTAATGATGTATTGTTGGGGAAGAGCACTTCAATTAATTTCTCCAACTCAAGCAGCTATTTCTCTTGGCTTCAATCCTTTATCCGCAATTTTACTTGGCTCTCTTATACTTAACGAAGAAATAACTTTAAAATTGATTGTAGGTTTCTTATCAATAATTTTCGCAATAACACTAGCTAATTGGAGAATAAAGAAATAATTATAAATAGTTTTATTTCAGTTTCTCTTTAAGAAGTTTATTAACAACGCCTGGATTTGCTTTACCTTGGGATAATTTCATAACTTGTCCCACAAAAAAACCAAAAAGTTTATCTTTTCCACTTAAATATTCATTAACCTTATCTTGGTTGTCTGAGATTACTTGATCTATCAATTTTAAGATTTCTGAGTCATCAGAAACTTGCTCAAGTCCTTTTTCTTTTACAATTTCAGAAGGTGACTTTTTACTTTTCATCATCTCAGAAAATACTTCTTTTGCTATTTTACCTGAAATAGTTCCATTTGATATTAAAGAAATTAATTTTCCAAGATTTTCAGAAGTAATTGGTGATTCTGAGAAAGACAAATTGTCTTTTTTTAAAGCACCAAATAATTCAGTTATCATCCAATTTGCCGTAAGCTTTCCGTCTCTTCCATTTGCTGCTTGTTGGTAAAAATCAACGTAATCTTTTTCCTCAACAAGAATTGAGGAATCATAAGCAGTAATACCAAAATCTCTAATTAATCTTTTTTTAAGACTATCTGGAAGTTCTGGAAGTTTTTCCTTAATATCTTTGACCCAACTTTCTGTAAATTCCAGAGGCAATAAATCTGGATCAGGAAAATATCTATAATCGTGAGCATCTTCCTTACTTCTCATTGATCTAGTTTCTCCTGTGGAAGTATCAAAAAGTCTTGTTTCTTGATCTATTGTTCCACCTTCCTCCAATATATCAACTTGTCTTTCTGCCTCAGATTGTATAGCTTGAATAATAAATCTTATTGAATTTAGATTTTTTATCTCACATCTTGTTCCAAATTCTTCTCCAGACTTTCTAACAGATACATTGCAATCAGCTCTAAGTGATCCTTCTTCCATATTTCCATCACAGGCACCAATATATCTCAGTATAGATCTAATTTTTTTAACGTATGCACCAGCTTCTTGAGGTGATCTTATATCTGGCTTTGAAACTATTTCCATTAAGGCAACACCAGTTCTGTTTAAATCTATATATGATTTTGTTGGATGTTGATCATGAAGTGATTTTCCTGCATCCTGTTCTAAGTGTAATCTTTCAATACCAATTTTCTTTTGTTCGCCGTTATCTAAATCGACTATAATCTCACCTTCGCCTACAATTGGTTTGGTAAATTGACTTATCTGATATCCTTGAGGTAAATCTGCGTAAAAGTAATTTTTTCTGTCAAAAACTGAAACATTATTTATTTTAGCATTTAGTGCCAGACCTGTTTTAACTGCTTGTTCCACACAGAACTCATTAATAACTGGCAGCATGCCAGGCATTGCAGCATCGACTAAGGATACATTTCTATTAGCTTCAGAACCAAAGGAAGCGGACGCTCCTGAAAACAATTTTGATTTACTTGAAATTTGTGCATGTATTTCAAGTCCAATTACCATTTCCCATACACCAGTTTCGCCCTGAATATGACCTGGCTTCAAAGTTGAAGTGTCATTCATTTTGCAGCTCCATCAGCTAAAAAATTAAATCCTGCACTCTTTTCTAATACTCTAGCTATATTAATCAAGCCAGGTTCATCAAAAGAATTTGCAATCAATTGTATACCAATAGGTAAGCCAGAATTATCTAGGCCAACTGGCAAAGAAATCCCAGGCAATCCAGCCAAGCTTGCTGGTACTGTAAAAATATCATTTAAATACATAGTAAGTGGATCTTGTTTTTTACCTAATTCGAAAGAAGTTGTTGGTGTTGAAGGGGTCAAAATATAATCTACTTGTTTGTAAACGTTCTCAAAATCTTCTTTTATCAATCTTCTTACTTTTTGCGCTTTTAGATAATATGCGTCATAATATCCTGAAGATAACACATAAGTACCAATCATTATCCTTCTTTTAACTTCATCGCCAAAGCCATTTCCACGAGTTAATTCATACATTTCATCTAAACTAGAAGCTTCCTGCCTTGCGCCGTATCTAACACCATCATATCGAGCTAAATTACTTGAAGCTTCAGCGGGAGCGATAATATAATAAGCAGGCAGAGCGTATTTAGTGTGAGGCAACGAAACTGGAATTATCTCAGCTCCTTCATCTTTTAATAAATCAATTGATTTCTCATAAAATTTTACAATATCTTCAGAAATACCATCTTGCGTGTATTCTTTTGGTATGCCTATTTTTTTTCCGTTTATCCCTTTTTCCAAATAATCCATTAAGTCTGGCATTTTTAAATTTGCTGATGTGGAGTCTTTTTGGTCATAACCAGCCATAGAATTTAACATTAAAGCAGCATCGCTCACTGTTCTAGTTAGTGGACCTGCCTGATCTAAGGAAGAAGAAAATGCTACAATTCCCCATCTAGAACACCTTCCATATGTAGGTTTTAAACCAGTTATGCCACAAAAAGCTGCTGGTTGCCTTATTGATCCACCTGTATCTGTTCCTGTTGCCGCCAAAGCGGACCTTGCAGCAACAGCTGCCGCTGATCCACCTGAAGAACCACCTGGAGACATTTTTTTATTTTTCAACCATGGGTTGATTACATAACCTTTAGCTGCCGTTTCATTACTAGAACCCATTGCAAATTCATCACAAGATAATTTTCCAAGAATAACTGCACCATCATTCCATAGATTCTGAGTTACTGTACTTTCATATGTAGGTACAAAATTTTCTAAAATTTTTGAAGACGCAGTTGTTTTTATGTCTTTGGTGCAAAACATGTCCTTAATTCCTATGGGAATTCCCTCTAGAGGTCTTGCTGTGCCATCAATCAATTTTTTGTCTGATTCTTTTGCCATACTTATGGCCTTATCCTCTACTATTTCAAGATAAGCGCCTAATGAAGATGTATCACTAATAGATTTCAAATAAGCTTTCGTTAATTCTAATGACGAAATCTTTTTGTTTTTAAGAGCCTCAGAGGCCTCAACTAAATTTAAATCAAGTAATTCAGACATTATTCGATAACCTTTGGAACAACAAAAAAGCCACTAGAGCTTTCAGGGGCATTTTTTAAAACTAAATCTTCAATATTACCATCATTTACATCATCACTCCTAAGTGGCAACTTATGTCCTGTTACAGAAGCTAATGGCTCGACATTAGAAGTATCTACTTCATCAAGCTGTGCAACAAAGCCTAAAATATTATTTAAATCATTAGTAAGACTTTTTTTATTTACTTCTGGAATATCTAAACGACAAAGCCGAGCTATTTTATTTACAGTAGGAACATCTACAATTGTGTCTTTATTAGGCATGTTCAACCCTATATTAAATTGATAAATTTTATTTTATTAGAAAGTCTGTTAGCATCAATTATGCCTATCTTCAAGCCTGATGAATTTTTGTTAAATATTTTGCCTAAAAAAAGACTGTTAGGAATTGACCATGGCACTAAAACACTTGGCATTGCAATAAGCAACTCCGATATGACAGTTGCTTCACCAATAAAAACTATAAAAAGAGACAAACTCAAATCCGATTTAAGTAAATTGATTTCAGTTTTTGATGAGTACGATATTACAGGATTAGTAATGGGCTGGCCACTTAATATGGATGGGAGTGCAGGTCCTAGATGCGACTCAGTAAGGGATTTTACAAAAAGTGTTTTAAAAAATAGAGATCTTCCAGTTTTATTACAAGACGAAAGAATGTCCACAATGGCTATTGAAAAGCCAATGATTACCGCAGATATGACAAGAAAACAGAGAAGTTTAAGAACTGATCAACTGGCAGCTTGTTGGATTTTGCAAACTGCGCTGGACGTATTAAAAAAAAAGATGTAAATAGTTATTTTTAATGAATAAATTATTAAAAAATAATTATGAAGTTAACAAATCTTCCCCTGTAAAATTATTATCACATCACCTTTTGGCTATAGAAGGTATGCAAAAATCTGAAATTCAAAAACTACTTGATAGAGCTGATTATTTTGCAAATCTAGATAAACACACCGACACTAAAAATCTGTCTGGATACGTGGTATTAAATGTTTTTTTTGAAAATTCAACTCGTACTAGGGTTTCATTTGAACTTGCAGCTAGAAGGCTTGGAGCAGAAGTAATTAATATTTCTTTAATTAACTCATCTATAAAGAAAGGAGAAAGCTTATTAGATACAGCTAGTACTCTAAACGCAATGAAACCTGATTTATTGATAGTGCGACATCCTCATAGTGGTGCACCAATCCTATTTGCAGAATATTTGAGTTGTAGTATCATAAATGCTGGTGATGGAAGACACGAGCACCCTACCCAAGCTTTATTAGATGCTCTAACAATCAAAAGAAGAATTGGATACCTAGAAGGTTTAAAGATTAGTATATGTGGGGACATTGCTAACAGTAGAGTAGCAAGATCAAATATACATTTGTTAACAACTATGGGCGCTAAAGTTAGATGCGTTGCTCCATCAACATTAATGCCTTCGAACTTAGAAAAATTAGGTGTGAAATGCTTTAATGATATGAAGGAAGGAATTAAAGATGCTGATGTAGTAATGTTATTACGTCTTCAAAATGAAAGAATGTCAGGCACGGAAAATCCTTCTGAAAGAGAATATTTTAATTTTTTTGGACTTGATGAAACAAAACTTTCAATGGCCAGCCCAAACGCAGTAATCATGCATCCTGGACCAATGAATAGAGGAGTAGAAATTGCATCTGCCCTAGCAGATGATACAAATAGGAGTTTAATAAAAACTCAAGTTGAAATGGGTGTTGCTGTAAGAATGTCAATAATTGAGGCACTAAATCACTCTAAAAATAAAACTTAACGAATTCAATGACACATACAATTTTTAAATCTATCAAACTTATAAATCCTGCTACAAATTTTAATCAAAAAGTAAATGTAGTGATCCATAATGAAACTATTACTAATATATCCAAAGATTTACATTTAGAAAAATTTAATAAAAATAATCAAACTATAATTTATGACTGTGAGGGTCTTACAATGTCACCTGGTATATTTGATATGCGAGTAAATATTGGAAAGACTGAGAATCTAAAATTCACTCAAATTACTGCTGCCGAAAGCGGAATTACTTCTATGGCAATTCTACCTAACCAAACTCCAAAGTTAAACAATCCATCTATAATTGATCATATTAAAAGACAATCAGAAGATATAAATCTTCCAAAAGTAATAGTTTATGGTGCCGCGACGAAAGATCTAAACGGTCTGGAAATCAGTGAAATTGGGCTAATGTCAGAAATGGGGGCAATAGGTTTCACTAATGGGAATAAGAGTATTAAAAATAGTCTAGTTATGAGGCGATTAATGAGTTATGCAACAATGATCAATCGCCCCATAATACAACATGCAGAAGATGAAGATTTATCAGGTTTAAATCAAGCTTCAACAACCTCTATAAGAGGTGAAATGAACGAAGGAGAAATATCTACTCGTTTAGGATTAATTGGAATTCCAGCTTGTGCTGAAGTTATTATGATTGAAAGAGATATCAGGTTAGCTAAGTTGACTGGGGCACATTATCACGTAGCACATGTGTCTACAAGAGATGCAGTAAACGTAATTAGGGAAGCCAAAAGGTCAGGCTTATACATTACATGTGATACTGCTCCACCTTATTTTTCATTAAACGAAAGTAAATTATTAACATACAACACAGCATTCAAATTATCTCCTCCTCTAAGAAGCGAAGATGATAGACTAGCAATTATTGAAGGAATTCAAGATGGAACAATTGATGCTATAGCATCTGATCATAGAGCTAGATCAAAGGACACAAAAGCTCAACCTTTTTCTGCCGCTTCAGTTGGCGCGTCTGGAATTGAAACTTTGTTTTCACTTACCTTAGATTTAGTACATAAAAAAATCATTGATATTAACAAAGCAATCTCTTTTTTAACTATTAACCCAGCAAAAATTCTTGGAATTAATAGCCCAAGCTTGGAGGAAGAAAAATTAGCTGACTTTATAGTTTTTAATGAAAATGAGCCTAATACTATTAAACAAGAAAATTTAAAGACTGGCCCAACTCCGTTTGATGGGAAAAAAATTTATGGCAAAATCTTAGCAACTTATATTAATGGGCAAGCTGCCTTTATGAATCAGATTTTCAAAAATAAAATAATAAAATGACATATGATTTAAATTATTTAGTTTTTTGCTTAATATTTATATTTGGATATTTTTTAGGATCAATTCCTTTTGGATTAATATTAACCAAAATATCAGGATTAGGAGATATTAGAAAAATTGGCAGTGGAAATATTGGTGCTACAAATGTTTTACGAACCGGAAATAAAAAAATAGCCCTTTTCACTCTTCTTCTTGACGGTGCTAAAGGTGCAGTAGCAATTTATCTAATTACAATTATTTTACCTAGAGTTTTCGATAATAATTATTATATGCTTGAATTTTATCAATGCACAGTCGCAATATCAGCTGTTGTAGGTCACTGTTTCCCAATTTGGCTCAAATTTAAAGGTGGCAAGGGAGTTGCAACTGGGTTTGGTGTTATTTTATCACTTAATCTAAATATTGGTATAATTGCATTATTGCTATGGGCAATTATTGCACAAGTATTTAAAATAAGCTCTATGTCTGCCCTAATTGCGTATTTTTTAATACCTCTTTTGATGTATTATTATGAAACTGAATTGATATATTTTTTAAGTTCCTTCGTAATTTCATTAATATGTTTTGTTCAGCACCGAGAAAATATAAAACGCTTAATTAATCGATCTGAGCCTAAAATATAAAAACATTATTATTGTTATTTCATCAAAGTAATGTTATCTGCACTAAAATAATGCTTTAAAGATTAATAAATAAGTCCAGGATTAAAAATAAATGAAGTTAGTAATAGTTGAATCCCCAGCAAAAGCTCAGACTATTAATAAATATCTCGGTAATGATTATAAAGTTATGGCTTCAGTAGGTCATATAAGAGATTTACCATCTAAGGATGGTGCTGTTCTTCCTGATGATAATTTTAAAATGTCTTGGGAAATGCATAAAGATAAAGAAAAAGTTGTTAAAGAAATAATTGGAGAACTTAAATCAGCTGAATCATTAATATTAGCTACAGATCCTGATAGAGAAGGTGAAGCCATTAGCTGGCATCTACAAGAAATATTGAATTCAAAAAAAATGATAGAAGATAAACCAGTTGAGAGAGTTGTTTTTAACGAAATTACTAAAAATGCTGTTTTGCATGCTATGAAAACACCTCGACAAATTAATTCTGAATTAGTTGAGGCATATTTGGCAAGAAGAGCTTTAGATCATCTAATTGGCTTTTCCATTTCTCCAATTTTATGGAGAAAACTTCCAGGTTCAAAATCTGCAGGCAGAGTTCAATCTGTTGCACTTAAACTTATATGCGAAAGAGAAATTGAAATTGAAAAATTCAATATTAAAGAATATTGGTCAATAACATCTATTTTTTCAAAAAATGATAAACAACAATTCACAGCTAAGTTATCTGTTCTTGATAATAACAAATTAGCCAAATTGGATTTAAAAGATGAAAAAGAAGCAAATTCAGCATTAAAAAAAATAAGAAATTCGTCATTTAATATAACTAAAATTTCAACCAAGAGAGTTAAGCGGAACCCATTACCTCCTTTTACAACCTCCACATTACAACAAGAGGCCTCTAACAAATTAAGTTTTGGTGCATCAAGAACTATGCGCATAGCTCAAAAATTATATGAAGGTATAAATATTGGTAGCGAGACAACGGGCCTGATAACATATATGAGAACTGATGGTGTCCAATTAAGCACTCAGGCAATAGATGAATTAAGAAATGAAATTACAAACCTTCATGGTAAAGAATATATTCCTCAAACACATAGAGTTTACAAATCTAAAGCAGCAAATGCACAAGAGGCACATGAAGCTATAAGACCAACTGAAATATCTCGTCATCCAGAAAGCATGTCTAGGTTCTTAGATGATGAACAATTTAAACTTTACGAACTTATTTGGAAAAGAACTATATCAAGTCAAATGCAATCAGCTGAATTAGACGAAACATCTGCTAATATTTCAAACAAGGATAAAACTATCGTTTTTAGAGCAAACGGATCACAAGTACGCTTTCCTGGATTTTTTATTTATAGAGACAGAAATGATGATAAAATTTTACCTAATTTAGTTGAAAATGAAAATGTTGAATTAGAAAAAGCTGATGGCGAACAACATTTTACTCAACCACCTCCAAGGTATACTGACGCAAGTCTTATAAAGAAAATGGAAGAACTTGGCATTGGAAGACCATCAACATATGCCTCGATATTACAAGTGCTTGTTAATAGAAATTATGTTGAGAAAGACAGAGGCAAGCATATTCCTCAAGAAAGAGGAAGAATTCTGACAGCATTTTTAAATAATTTTTTTGGACAATATATTGAATATGATTTTACGGCTGACTTGGAAAAAAAATTAGATAAAGTTTCAGACGGAAAATTAAACTATAAAAAGCTTTTAGAAGAGTTTTGGAATGGTTTTAAACCACATCTAAACAAAATGTCAGAACTTGAGAGAGAAAAGATTCTTGAAGCACTAGAAAAAGAATTAGCTGATTTATTCTTTCCTAAAAATGAAGAGGATACTAATACTCAACCAAATAGGAAATGTCCAACATGTTTAAATGGCAATTTAGGTTTAGAACTTGGAAGATATGGTGCTTTTATAGGTTGTTCTAATTATCCAGAATGTAAATTCACAAAGCAAATTGCAAAAAATGAAAATAAGGAAGAAAATAGTACCAATGAAACTTTTTTACCTAAAAATGACGGTGTTTTGGGAGTTGATCCAGAAACAGGTCTAAAAGTTATAATCAAAAAAGGCCCATATGGTATATATCTTCAGTTGGGCGAAGAGAAAAAACCAAAAAGAACAAGCCTACCAAAGCTGGTAGAGGCATCTACCATCGACCTAGGAAAAGCCCTTTCATTTTTATCATTACCTAGATTAATAGGTAAACACCCGGAAACAGGTCAAGATATTTCAGCAGGAATAGGAAGATATGGACCGTATTTAAAATATGATATAAATTTTATAAGCATACCAGCTGATGAAACTGTTATTAACATTGGTCTTAATCATGCTGTGGTTTTAATAGGTGAAAACAGCCAAAAACTCGGAAAAGTACTAGGAGATCATCCAGATGGAAATGGGAAGGTCTTCGCTAAATCTGGGAGATTTGGTCCATATGTTGAATACAACAAAATAAGGGCAACTTTACCCAAATCAATGTCTTTAGAAGAGATTGACTTAGATAAAGCTATAGAGCTAATTGTAGCTAAAGCTGCAAAACCACAAAGATCGAAAAAGAAACAAACCAAGAAAAAATAAATTCAATTTCAATAATATTTGAAACAAAAAAATTAAGTGCAACCTAGTAATAAAATACAAATTTCAAACTTAAAAATAATTTTTATTGATGATGATGGTTTTGCTATAGGTCGTATTTTAAATAAAAATAGATTGGATCAAGAAATTGAAATTCCATTCGATAAAACAAATATAGAAATCGAAATTGGTGATCATCTTTTAGTAGAATTAGAATTTGTTGGAAAAAAATACAAATTTAAAAAAATTATTAAAAAAATTGAATTTGAGAAAAACTATTTCTTTGCAGAAGTGAAATTAACATCAAAAGGAAAGTTTTACCTTTATGAATTAGAAAGAGGTTCTCAAAAAAGAGTAAAAACTCAACCAATTCTTATAGATGGTATAAAAATTAATAAAGGTGACGTAGTAAAGGCTCAGAGAGCTTCTTATGAAGTTTTAAAAAAACTTAAAATAAAAAAATTAAAAAATAACAATAATAAAAAATCTAGAATAAATAATAATCAAGATTATGCAGAAATATTAGAAGTTGTAGGTAATGTTCTCGATCCTAATATATATTCTTACCTAGCGATAAAAGAATACAGTTTAAAAACTAACTTCAATCAAGAAATCAAAAGTGAAATTAGTGATCTAATTGATTTTGAAAAGAATGGACGTGTTGACTTAAGAGACTTATCTCTAATTACAATTGATGGTGAAGATGCTAAGGATTTTGACGATGCTGTTTATGCAGAATATGTTGACAAAAAAAAAGAATGGCGTGTCTTAGTTGCAATAGCTGACGTTTCATATTATGTGACACCAAATTCAGCTTTAGATAAAGAAGCTAAAATTAGAGGAAATTCAGTATATCTTCCAAATTTTGTTATTCCAATGCTCCCTGAAGAGTTATCTAACGATAAATGTTCCCTTAAACCTAATGAAGATAGATTGTGTTTAACAGTAGAGATTATATTAGACAATAAAGGAATAAAGAAATCACATTCTTTTTTTAGATCTGTAATTAACTCTAAAAAACGCCTTTCTTATCAACAAGTAGAAAATATTATTAATAGAAAAACTACAGATAAGATTTTTGATGATAAAATTATTAAAGTTATAAACTCGTTAAATGAAGTATATTTAATCTTAGAAGTTTTAAGGAATAAAAGAGGTGCCTTAAATCTTGAACTAACTGAAAGAAAAATATTATTCAATGACTCAGGGTGGCCAACTCAAATCAAAAAGATTTATGGACTAACAAGTAATAAAATTATTGAAGAACTAATGATACTTGCCAATGTATCCGCAGCAGAGGAAATAATTAAATATGGTTACCCTGGAATATATCGGGTACATGAACCACCATCCCCTGAAAAATATAAAAGTTTGATTGATATGATTGGTAAACCCCTAGCTAATTTACTTATAGGGAAAGTACCACATCCATTGTTAATGAATAAAATTTTAGAGAACACAAAAGAAACATCAGAATATGATATGATAAATCAGTCTATTTTAAGAAGTCTGTCTCAAGCAAAATATCATAATGAAAATAAATCCCACTTTGGTTTGGCATTAAAAAACTATGTTCACTTTACTTCTCCTATAAGGAGATATTCAGATTTGATAATCCATAGACAAATTATTGAAATAATAATTAACAAAAATAAAAGAAAAAATAATTTAAAAACTTTCAAAAATAATAATGAAAAGTTTAAAATAATTAGTGAGCATATCTCAAATACCGAACGAAAATCAGTAGCCGCGGAAAGAAAGACTGTAGACAGGCTAATATCACTGTTATTCAAAGAAAAAATTAATGATTTAGTTGATTGTACCATCATTTCAATTCATAAATTTGGAATTTTTGTATATATTGAAGATGGATTAGCTGACGCTTTATTACCTTTAAGAAATTTACCTTATGATTGGTATGACTATAATCCAAAAAAACAAATGCTTAATGGAGTAGATAGGGGTTACAAATTTATAATTGGGATGAAATTTAAAGGTAAAATTATAGAAGTTGAACCTTTAACAGGAAGTATCATAGTAAAATTTCATGATGATATAACAATTGACTCAAAAAATGGAAAATTAAAAAATAAATATAAAAGAAAAAATAAATTTTCATAAACTTGACTTTAAAAAAAAAAAGAATAATTTATGACAAAACATATTGGAGTATACAATGGCAAAACCAGCTACATTGCAAATCAAATTATTAAGTACTGCAGACACAGGTTTTTTTTATGTTACCAAAAAGAATCCTAGGACTAAACCAGAAAAATTAGAATTAAAAAAATACGATCCTAAAGTTCGAAAGCACGTTTTGTTTAAAGAAGCTAAGATTAAATAATTTTTTACTTTTTACATATTTTATTAGGTAATACTTCAAATTTTTTTAACAAGGCGCTTATCTCAAAGCTTCCATAATCAACTTTATAAGTGTGTACAACACCTAACTCATCAATCTCTAAATGAATTTCGTATTCCGGATTTTCTTGTTTAGATTTTTCTTTGTAGAAAGCTACTTTTATTGGCCAAATTTTTTTACCCTTTAAATATTCAATATCTTCCGATTTTGAGACTCTAATTTGACCTATAAATGCCGAGACAATTTTAATAAATTCTTTATCTTCATTTCCAAAAAATACCTTTTTAGTTAATATTTTATTTCCAATCTTTGCTGTTTTAATTAATTCTAATAAATGTTCAATTGGAAACATAATATCATTATTAAAAGTTAATTTTTGAATGGAATTATTAATTATAGACCCAGTAATTTCTCTTTTATTTTTTTCAATAAAACCTTGATATGATTTCTTCCCACTAAGTTGACTATCTTCGTTTAATTCAAAGCTATGCTTTGTCCCTGAAAAATTTTCAAAGGTAGAATAACTTGAAAAACTATTTGATGTCTTGTTATTAGGTAATTCATAAATAAGAACATAATCTTCTTTTATATTCCATCCATTACAATTTTCTATAATTTCAAAAAATGTTTGTCCCTGCCCTCCTTGTAAAAAAGTATTGTCTTTAATATTTTGAATGTTGAGAGTATAAGTAGCTTTATGTGATAAAAGTTGTGCACTTAAAGTAGGACAAGCGTTAAAAATAGAAATAATAATTATAAAATAGATATACTTAATAATCGACATAATTGGACCTCTAAATTAAAATCTAAATATTTAAGAAAACATCCTCTGAAAATTTAAAAATAAGATAGTAAAATGGATAAAGTAAATATTATTAGAGATAATAGTACATTAAAAAAATTTTGTAACAAATGTATTAAAGAAAAAGTTTTAGCCATTGATACTGAATTTATAAGAGAAAATACTTATTATCCAGTTTTATGTCTAGTCCAAATTGCAAGCGCTTCTTTTTCCGCAGTTATTGATCCACTTTCTGATATTGAAATGGAACCAGTCTGGGAAATACTTTCTAATGAAAGAATTTTGAAAGTTTTTCATGCTGGAAGACAAGACTTAGAAATTTTCTTTAATATAACTGGCAAAATTCCTACACCAATTTATGACACTCAAATAGCCGCAATGTTTTGTGGTTTAGGAGACCAAGTCAGTTATGATGGGCTAGTTAATAAATTTCTAGGCTTGACAATAAGTAAAGAAAGTCAATTTTCTAATTGGTTACAGAGACCACTTACAAATAAGCAATTACAATATGCTCTTTCAGATGTAAATTATTTAATTAAAATTTTCCCATTAATAAAAAAAATGATTAGAGAAACTAATAGAGAAGAGTGGGTTGAAAAAGAATTTCAATATATTACAAATGAAAAAATCTATAACATAAATCCAAACGAAGTTTGGCAAAAAATTAAGATAAAAAATGCTAAAAGGGAAGATTTAAATATATTGAAATATCTTGCCGAATGGAGAGAAATTGAGTGTAAAAAAAGAAACTTACCAAGAAACAGGCTTATTAGAGATGAGATTTTAGTAAATATATCTCAACTAAAACCAAGTGATATTTTTTCAATAAAAAAAATAAGAGGTATACAAAAAAATATTTGCGATAAAGATTTAAATGAAATTTTAAAAATAATTAAAATTTCTTGTAAAATTGAACCAATAAAATGGCCTAGAATTCCTAAACATTCAAAAAAAATAAATGTGAATAAAGCAAGCCTAGATTTATTAAAACTTTTATTGTCATATTGTTCACAAAAGAGTGGCCTAGCAGAAAAATTAATTGCAGACGCTGATGAACTAAGATTAATACTAGATGGACAAAAGGATGGTTTAGCGGTTTTTAGAGGGTGGCGATACGCAATATTTGGTAAATTTGTAAATCTATTGTTAGAAGGGAAAATTGCATTTACAATTAAAGATAATAAAATAAAAAAAATAGAATTTTAATCTTCATTTAAACTGTCTAATATTATTTTAATGCTTTTGTAAGTTACTTTTTCCTTAATTTCAAAAGAAAAGGTATCTAATCTATCAATAACTTTTATAACACTCTCGAAATTTCTATCGAGTCTCTCCAAAATGTATATAAGTTTTTTGTCATTAATTAATAGTTTTTTGTCATTAGAATATTTTACAATAAATGAATAAAGAAGCACATCATCTGGTAATTTTATTTCACTTGATATTAGACTTCTTATTCTTGAATTCAAATCATCAAGATCCCAATTCATCTCAAAAGGTGCCATCCTTGATAAAAGTAATATAGAGCCATCTTTATAAGTAACCTGGTTGATGAAATGCATTACTAATTCTGAGGGAAAACTCTCTCCAGGAATAAAATTATCAAGTATAAAATTTCTTCCCTCAGTCACTTGCTCGAGACAATTGGTAGATAAAGATGTTAAATAAACACAGTCAATTTTCTGTTTTAGAATTGAACTTAAGTGAGTTTTTCCTGAACCTTTAGGACCATAAATGATTGCTCCTGGAATAGAGTTGGTATTTTTATTTTGCCAAAACTCAAAATTTTCAATTAATTTGATTGCTTTTATATTAGATTTAGAAACAAGATAATTTTCCCTATTTTTTATAGATTTGAATTTTAATGGTAAAGCCATTTGTTTATTAATAGTTAACTTATTAATGTTTCTTAATTTATAAAACATCAATTAATCACTAAAAAAGTTTTGTAAAATAATGTCTAACCACTACTCCTATAATAGCTGCAATAGGTAAAGAAATTAGAACACCAACAAATCCAGATAAATAAGCGCCCGTCATTAAAGCAAAAATTATCCATATAGGATTCAAATTTATTGCTTCCCCAACTAATTTTGGGGTTAAAAAATAACTCTCAAATAACTGGCCAAAAATAAATATAACAAACACAAAAAATAATTGAGGTGAAATACCAAATTGAGAAAAGCTCAGAATTAAGGTTAATCCGCCTCCTATAAAGGAACCTAGATAAGGTACAAATGAAATTATACCAGCAAAAATACCTAATAATATTCCAAATTTTAAACCAACTAAAATTAGCCCTAAACTATAAATGACTGACAAGACTAGGCAAACAAGACCTTGACCTCGGATAAATTTAGATAAAACAACATCTATTTCTCTTACTAAGTAATGGAAGTCAGTAAAATGGGATTTATCAGCTATATTATAAACAAAATTTTTGATTTTATTAAATTCTATACTTAGATAAAAACTAATAACAAAAATTAAGATAATATTAAAAAAACTACTAATAAATTGTATACTATTATCTATAATATTGTTGCTTGAATTAATTAAACTATCAGTTACAGGTTTTATTAAAGTTGTGTAGTCAACTTTTTTAATTTTTTCGGTAAATAAATACTTAGAATTAATCTCTCTCAAAAATATTTCAATTTCCTCTAAATACTCTGGTAACAAAAGAAGAAAATTTTGTGTTTGATAAATAAGAATTGGTAAAATTAATACCAAAATTGATAAAAAACATAAAATGAATGTAATTATTGAGATGAAGCTTGCAAAGGTTTCATTTACATATTTATCAAGATAGATTTTAAGAGGGTTCGTTAAATAAGTTACAATAAATGCAATCAAAAAAGGAATTAAAACTTCAAATAAATACAAAGTAGTAAAAATGATAACCAGAGAAAAAAGAACAATATTTAAATTTCTTTCAGTAAATATTTTTGTTTTGGTTGACATTTATTAAACCTCAATTCTAACTTAGTTAGCAAGTATGTATTGTTGGGAGTTAAAATCCTTAAATTTAAGTTTTTTTTCATAAATAGCTTGAAAAAATGTTTTTTTATTTCCCATGAATTTGGCAATTATTCTACCTTGTGAGCTTGTAATAGAAATAATTTTCACTTCGATTACAAAAGGTAATTTTTCTAAAATATGTAAAATATTTGGCCAAACGTCAGTATCCTTTTGAATTACATTAACATTTTTTTCGTATTTCAATTCTTTTGAAGAATTAAATACATTTCTTTTTATATTCTCAAAAGTGTTTTTAGTTCTTTTATTATAGAAAATTATTTCATTTTTAATTTTTAAAAAACCCTGATCCTTAAAATCAGAGGTTGATTTTACATTAATTGATTTATCATTAAATAATAAATTTTTTGATAATATAGTAGATTTAATATGAGTTATGGGAATTATGAGATCAACTTCATTATAAATTCTGGTATCAATTAAATTATTTTTTTTCCAGCTAGTTTCAATCGATTTTATCATATTTGAAACCTCTTTTTCCAATAGAGCTTTATCAACATTATAAAATGACGAAGTTTTCTTTAGAGGGATTGAATTTCTATATATGGTTGATTGTAATTTTCCACTTTTGTTGTAGAATTTTCCATAAGTTGATAAGTAAGTTTTACCATCTCTCATTAAAATTGGTTCGGCAACAACTAATATCAGTGCATTAGTATTTTCATTATTTAATAATTTATTAATTTGATCTTCATTTGATTTTAAAAGAAGGTTAGCTTTTAAGTTTCTATTTAAACTGAAATTACCTTTAGCCAGTTTTAATTTAACTAGCCCATCGATAACTTTAAGTTGGTTTTGCCAATTTAAATACCAATCATCTTTTTCGTCCCATAGAACAAACCCTCTTGGACCCTTAAAAATAGGTAAAACTGCTATTGGTTCCCTGTATGTTTCTGCATATTGAAATTTATTTTTTCTAAAAAATTTAATAACTAAATTTCTATTAAAACAAATATCAAAATTCGCTAAATATCTCTTGTCACTGTTAGCTTCTTTATTTATTTTTAAATAATCAACCAATAAAGAAATATCAATTATGTTAAAATTAAACTTTTGATTTTTTACAATTAACCTATTTGCTAGTCTTTTAAAGCCCATTAATTTAGCTTTTTGTTCTGCCTGAGATCTTGCTTCATTGATTGATTCTTTTGTTAGATCTACGCTTATGTTTTTGATGTAAAAAGAAGAATTTAAACAATCTTGATCTACTGATGCCAATAGTGTTGAAGATATCAAACTGATTTTAAAAATTATTAAAAGAGTTAATTTAGCAACTTCTATAGACAAAAAATTTTCCTTACTTTTTTATTTGATATGTGCTTACAACATCGATATATCAATATATATCTTTTGTTGTAAATATTATAGATAAATCTAACTCATAAATACTTCAAAATCAGAAACCACAAAAATATGGTAAAAAAAATAAAAAACTTAAATAAATCAGAAATTACTTATAAAGACTCAGGTGTTGATATTGACGAAGGTAACAAGCTTATAACAGATATCGCTCAAATTACAGAGACAACATCAAATAAAGGTTCAATTGGTGAGTTAGGTGGATTTGGAGGATTATTTGATCTTAAAAAACATCATTTTAAGGATCCTATCCTCGTTTCAAGTACTGATGGTGTTGGTACCAAATTACAATTAGCAATTAGAACAAAATCATATTTTAATGTAGGTATAGATTTAGTTGCTATGTGTGCAAATGATGTTTTAGCTCAGGGAGCACAGCCCTTATTTTTTATGGATTATTTTGCAACTGGTAAATTAAACAAATCCGTGGCTCTTAGAGTAATAGAAGGAATTGCAGAAGGTTGCAAACAATCAGGTTGTGCACTGATAGGAGGAGAAACAGCAGAGATGCCTGGGCATTATAAAAAAAATGATTTTGATGTTGCTGGGTTTTGTGTAGGGGCCGTAGAGAGGGATAAGGTATTAAAAACAAATTCAGTTAAAAAGGGAGATTGTGTAATAGGATTATCAAGTAGTGGAATTCATTCTAATGGTTTTTCTCTTGTAAGAAAAATAATAGAGATTAACTCTATAGATATATATAAAAATCCTAAATTTGACAAAAACAAAACTCTTGCTGAAATTTTAATGAAACCAACACTTCTGTATACAAAGGCATTTCTGGCAGCAAACAAGAACTATAAAGTTAAATCTATAAGTCACATAACTGGCGGTGGTTTGATTGACAATCCTCCAAGAGCTTTCAATAAAAACCTAACTCTTAAGTTCGACATGAAAAACTTTAAACTCCCTCCTCTTTTTAAATGGCTAAAGGAAAAAGCAAATATATCTCTATTTGAGTTAGCTAAAACTTTTAATTGTGGTATTGGATTTTTAATCTTTGTAGATAAAAAAGATGCTCCATTAATTATTAATGATATTAATAAAATTGGTTATAATGCTTTTTTAATCGGATCAATGATTGAAAAAAATTATGAAAAAAATGTTATTTTTGATGGTTGGAATTTTTGAAAATTTAACTTTTTAGAGTATAAATAAATTTATTACTTAAAATTATAATTATTTGTTACAATAAAATTAATAGGACAAAAAATGGCAAACAAAATCGATAAAGAAACTCAAGAACATAAACAATTTTATGAAAATTTCTTAAAATTCACGACCTATAGCACAATCATAGTTATTGCTATTGTTGCGTTAATGGCAATTTTTCTAGTTTAAAAAAGATTTAGGTAACTAACTCAATATTTGCAAAAAAGAAAGATATCTCTTTTTGAGCATTTTCAAGACTATCAGATCCATGAACAGAATTTGCTTCAATACTTTCAGCAAACTCTTTTCTTACAGTACCTTCTTCAGCATCTTCTGGATTAGTAGCCCCCATAACGTCTCTATTTAATTTTACAGCATTATCACCTTCCAAAACTTGAACAACAACAGGACCTGATATCATAAAATCCACTAAGTCATTATAAAAAGGACGATCTTTATGAACTTCATAAAATTTTTCTGCCATAGATCTAGTTAATTGTAGTCTTTTCTGTGCAATGATTCTTAGACCAGCTTTTTCAAACTTAGTATTAATTAAACCTGTTAAATTTCTTTTAGTAGCATCAGGTTTAATTATTGATAATGTTTTTTCAACAGACATCTTTTTTACTCCAATTAAAGGTTAATTAAATTCATTGATAAAAATAATCATGATTGATTTAATACTTAATATTAATTTAATAACTAATATTGTTTAATTAAATGGTATATCATTCTAACACCCCATCCAACACCCCCAGAAGGAATAGATGGCGTAGATTTATTTTGCCAAGTGACTCCGGCTATATCTAAATGAGCCCACGGAGTTTTTTCAACATGTCTTTTTAAAAAACATCCAGCAGTTATTGATCCCGCACCAGGACCTCCAATATTTTTCATATCTGCAATCTGTGTTTTTATCAATTGATCATAATCATCATCTATTGGCATTGCCCAAACTTTTTCACCTGTAATTTCACCTGAATTAAAAATGGCTTCAGAAATTTCTTTATTATTTGAAAATAATCCAGCCCTAATATTTCCTAATGCTACAATCATAGCTCCAGTTAACGTTGCAAAATTAATCATAAATTTAGGTTTATATATTTTTTCAGTCCAAGAAAGTATATCAGCTAATACAAGTCTACCTTCTGCGTCTGTATTTAAAACCTCTATGGTTTGACCAGAAAATGATTTAACAACATCTCCTGGTCTTTGTGCATCACCATCTGGCATATTCTCAACAAGACCTATAACACCTATTAAATTATATTTTAACTTTGAGAGTGCTGCTGCTTCTATAATACCAGTTACAGTTGCTGCACCCCCCATATCCCATTTCATATCTTCCATTGACTTTGCTGGCTTCAAAGAAAGCCCTCCAGAGTCAAAACAAACTCCCTTTCCAATAAACGCCATTGGTTTATTATCATTTTTACCCCCTAACCATTCCATAACAACTACACGACTATCTTTTCTTGATCCTCGACCAACTGCAAGCAAAGCATTCATTCCAATTTTTTGAAGTTGTTTCTCATTATAAATTGTTACCTTAACTCCTATTTTCTTTAATTTTTTACATTCGTCAGCGAATGATGAAGGATATAAAATATTTGGTGGTTGCCACACTAAATCTCTCGCAGTGAATACACCTTTAGCAAGGTTTTGTATTTCAGAAATTTTATTTGAATTTTTACTTGGTTCGTTACAAACAAACACAACATTTTTAAAATTTGTTATTTGTTTTTTTTTGTTTTTTTTGTAATTTTCAAATTTATATGAGCTTAATAAAATTCCAAGAGCTAGTCGTTCATTGATAGAAATAACATTTTCATATATCTTGACTTGAGAAGAGCCTAAAGTTTTAATTTTGTTATAAATTTTGCCACCTAACTCCTCTAAATATTTATATGTTAAATCTTTATCTAACGTTTTCCTTTTTACTAAAAGAAAATTACCTTTTTCTGATCTTACTAAAATTGTGTTTGATGAATCATCGTTAATAATTTTTTTAAATAAATTTAATAAATTTTTTTGTGATTTAAAATTTTCAGATAACAAAATGTTATTCTCAGAATAAAACAAGACATTAATCTCGTTATCTTTAAATTTAATACTATCAGTGTGTTTTTCTGACTTAAACTTTATGTATCTTTTATCATTAAACATTTTGTTTCCTTAAATTCAAATAGAACTATTGTAATAATATAATTTAGTTATAGTACTATTAATATTTTAAAAAAATTCAATATAAATCTTTGAGAAAAGCTTTAATGATTTTAACTTGGTACATTTTTCGACAAACATTAAGTAACGTCCTAATTTCTTCTTTGGTTTTTGTTGGCATTATATGGTTAAGTCAATCCTTCAAAACTATAAAATTAATAATCAACAAAGGGGCTGGTCTTTTAGAATTTTTTATTTTATCTGCATATAGTCTTCCAAGTTGGCTTTTAATAGCTCTGCCATTTGGTACATTTGCAGGATGCATGATTTCATATTTAAAACTTCAAAATGACAAAGAAATTATAGTTATGAAATCAGCTGGCATTAATCCTTTAAATTTGAGCAAACCTGCTTTTTTTATTTCAATTTTGGTTTCAGTAATTTTATTAATAATTTCACACTTTATTATGCCCAAGACTTATAAAAATTTTAAAATTTTACAAAATGATATTAGAAATAGTTCAGAAAGCTTAATTATTAAAGATAATGTATTTATTGATTTAAACAAATTTCAAACTATTTACATCAATAATTTATATGAAAATAATCAGCTTGAAGAGATTTTTATTCAAGACAGAAGTGACCCTAATTTCCTAGTTGAGTTTTTTGCAAAAAAAGGAAATCTAAATTTTGAAAGTAATATAATGCTGAGCATGCAAAATGGAACTAGGATTTCAACTGATTCAAAAGGTAAGTCAACTATATTAAGTTTTAAAAGTTACGATATTGAAATAAAACAGGAAAGTGATAAAAAAACATCCTCAAGAGTTATCGAGTATAATGAATATAATTTTTTTGAGTTATTGAAAAAATCTAAAACTGCAAAAGAAAAGAAAGGTAAGTTATTAGCAGAAGCACATAGCAGAAACACAATTGCTTTTATGCCCTTAGTTTTTTGTTTGATTGTTATGGTAGTAATACTTAAGGATAATTATTCAAGATTTTTTTCAATTTATAGAAAAACAATTGGCATTGGATTTCTTGTTCTTTTTCAGAGTCTTGTTTTGATTATAAAAAATAATGTTCATTCAAATATAAATTTTTTACCTTTAATGTATATTTTTCCAATTTTAATATTAATAACATGTTTTTTTATAATTTATAATAAGAAGAAATATGATATATTTTACTATCTTACTAATAAGGTTAATAAGTAGTGTTAAAACTTATAAATCATCCAATAATAATATATAAATATTTTACAAAGGATCTATTTAAATTCTTTCTTTTTTCATTATTTTTTTTAATAATTTTAATTTTTTTTATTGATTTAATTGAACTATTTAGAAGATCTTCAAATAAAATAGGAGTAAATCATCTATTAAAGGCAGATTTTATTGACTTAGCTGGCATGGCTTCTTTAAAAATAATAGGTAATATTCAAAAAATTTTACCATTTGCAGCACTTATTGGGTCTATTGCATGTTTTAACCAGTGGAGAAAAAAAAACTATTATGTTATCTCCAAAGCTTCTGGTGTTTCATTATGGAAAATTCTTTCACCTATTTTATTGTGTTTCTTTTTTGTTGGACTTTTTTCAATTATAATTTTAAATCCATTTTCAACGTTAATGAATAAAAAGTATGAAAATTTAGAAACAATATTTTTTGGAAAAGTGAATATCCAAGAATTATCATTTGATACTAAAGGATTTTGGATAAAACATTTATCTGGAAAAAGAAATTTAATAATTAATGCTAATAAAATAGATGAAAAAACAAATACTTTATTCGATCTAAATATTTTTGAATATGATGATGACAAAATTTTTAGAAAAAAAGTTAAAGCAAAAAAAGGTAAGTTTACTTCCCAAAAATTATTACTTTATAATGTACAATCAATTGATGAAAACTATAAAATGACCAGTTTAAAAAAATTTTCTTATTCAATTAATTTTGATTCTAGTCAGTTAAGTGTGGCTACAAAAAAACCTGACAAAATATTTTTACTAGACTTTCCATATTACCTAATAAAAATGAAATCTTATGGTCTTAATATATCTAAACATTTAGTCCATTTTTTCAAACTGTTATGCCAACCATTCTTGATAATTTCAATGATTTTACTTTCTGCATCCTTAATGTTAAGGAGTAATGAAAGAAAGATTGAGGTAGGGATAGTTTCACTTTCTTTAGTTGTTGGTTTTAGTTTATACTTTATAGGAGATTTTATCTTCGCATTGGGTTTTTCAGAAAAAATACCTCCACTTCTCGCCGGATTTGGACCAACATTAATTGGTTTGTTTTCAGGGTGTTATTTAATTAGTGATATAGATGAAATTAAATATGTTAAAAATAGGTAATAAATTAAATATGACTATTAATTTTTTAAACTTAAAACTTTTATTTCTTATTATTTTATCTTTAGTCTGTATATTTAAAAATGCTTTCAGTGAAGAAAATTATATTGTCACTATTGTTAATAAAATACCTATTACAAAGGTTGATATTTTTAACAGGGCTAAGTTGATTTCTTTATCTATTGATAAAAACTCTGAAGGAAAAAATTTAGAAAACTTTTACAGTCAATCTCATCAAACCTTAATAAATGAAAAAATTATTTTTTCAGCTGGGGAAAAAATAAATAAAAATTTATCTTCAATTGTTTCAAATCAAGCAAACCAGATGCTTTTAGCTGAATTTGAAAATTCAAAACAAAAATTAGATCAATTTATAAAAATATATTCTATTCCAAAATCAACGTTGTTAGAAAAATATAAAGCACAATTGATATGGGGAATTGTTTTAAGAAACAAATATAAAAGACAATTTTCAAAGATAGAAAAAAACATTAAAAAAACAATTGATTCAAAAGAGTATAAAAGCAATGAAGATTTATATGACTTAGCTGAGATTATTATAAATAATTATAATAATAAATTATTAGAAAAAATTAATGTTGCTCTTAAACAAGGTGCTAACTTTCTGGAAATTGCTGGACAGATTTCAATAAGTAGTTCAGCTAAATTTAGTGGTAAAATTGGGTGGAAGAACTATCAGGATCTCCCACGTTTCATTAAAAATAAAGGGATCATAGTTAAAGAAGGTGAAATTTTTACTTTTGCTGAAAAAGATAAAATAAGAATGATAAAAGTTCTAGCTAAACGTGATAAAGGAAGAATAAGTAAAAAAGAAGACATAGTTTTACTTGTTCAAGTAAAGTTTCCAATTAATTTTCAAAAGAAAAGTATAGCATACAAAAAAATAAAAAATGAATTAAACAATTTTTTATCAAATAAAAGATCTTGCGATGTAATAAAAATTTTTGAAAATAAAAATAGTAAAAACATAGACTTGAAAGTAATTAATTCAAGAATAGCAGATTTAAGTCCTAAAATAGAAAATATAATCAAAAAAATTAATCTTTTTGAAATATCTAAGCCTATTTTTCTTGGAAATCATGGATATACCTATGTTAAATGTGATAAAAGAGCAGCTAAATTGGAAAAAATTAATTATGAAAAATTAAAAGAAAAAAAACTTAATCAATACTTTTTAATGTATAGTGAAAAATTACTTAAACGACTTAATAATGAAGCAAACATTTTATTTGTTGAAAAAATAAAATGAGTAATCTTAAAGAAGTAATACTACTTACCGCTGGAGATCCGGCCAGCATATCCACGGAAATAACTATAAAAGCTCTAGAATCTAAAAGAATTAATAAAAATATTAATTTAGTTGTAATAACCGATCCTGTTTTAGTTGATGAATATAAAAAATTAATTAGAAGTGATATAAAAATTAATGAGATTAAAGATAAAATCAAATTTTCTGATTATAAAGATAATCAACTAAATGTAATTCCTATAAAACTGTTGAATAAAGTTGAATATGGAAAACCAGATATAAAAAATTTTTCATTTACGAAATCTTCAATATTAAAAACTGTAAAAATATATAATAAAAGCATTGCTTCTGCAATTGTTACTAACCCCATAAATAAATATCTAATGTATAAATCTGGATTTAATTTTGAGGGTCATACTGATTTTTTAGGGTCCCTCTCCACAAAAAAAAAGAAGCCAGTTATGATTTTAGTAACTAATGGACTTAAAACCTTGCCATTAACAATTCATGTTCCTCTAAAAAATGTTTCACAAATGATTACTAAAGAACTTATTTACAGCAAAGTAAAAATTGCAGTTGATGATTTAAAAATTTTATTTGATATAAATAAACCTTCGATTATCGTCACAGGTTTAAATCCACATGCAGGAGAAAATGGTGATTTAGGTGATGAAGAGATAAAAGTAATAAAACCAGCTATAGATGAATTAAAAAAACTTATTGATATATCTATCACAGGGCCAATATCAGCGGATATTGCTTTCACAACTGAAAAGAGATTTCATTATGACCTAGCAGTTTGTATGTATCATGACCAAGCACTTATCCCAATCAAAACTCTAGACTTTCAAAATGGAGTTAACGTTACATTGGGCTTGGATTTCATAAGAACATCACCAGATCATGGTACTGCATTTGACATAGCTGGTAAAAATTTAGCTAACCCTGGAAGTTTAATTTCTGCAATTAACCTTGCTTATGAAATGAGTTACAACAAAAAAAATGCATGATCAAATTGAAAATTTACCTACCATACAAGAAACTTTAAAAAAAAATAAAGTAAAAATTAATAAAGCTTTGGGTCAGAATTTTTTATTTGACTTAAATCTAACCGATAAGATTGTTAAACAATCAAAACCGATAGCATCAACTATTATAGAAATTGGTTCTGGACCAGGTAGTTTAACAAGATCTATTCTAAAAAATAAATCTGCAATTGTTTATGCGATAGATAAAGACATTCAATCTGAGAAAATGTTAAGAGAATTAAAAACGATTTACAAAGATAAACTCAAAATAATTATTGGTGACGCTATCAATTATCCTATTTGGAATTTAGGCCAAGCCCCAAGACAAGTAATAGCAAACCTTCCATATAATGTGGGAACAAAAATGTTGGTAACGTGGTTAAAATACATACAAAACTTTGATTTATTAACTTTAATGTTTCAAAAAGAGGTTGCAGAAAGAATAGTTGCAAAGCCTGGTTCAAAAAACTATGGAAGGTTATCAATTCTGACAAATTGGTTAACTGAAAGTTCAAAATTATTTGATATTCCAAGTGAAGCTTTTATACCCAAACCTAAAGTTAAATCATCAGTAATACAATTGAAACCAATGTCAAAACCACTTTATAATGTCTCATTTGAATCCCTTGAAAAAATAACTCAAATGGCTTTTAGTCAGAAAAGAAAAATGCTAAAATCTAGTTTAAAAAAAATTAATGGCGAAAAAATATTAGAAGATCTAAATATTTCTCCAAATTTAAGACCAGAAAATTTGTCTGTTATTGACTTCTGTAGGATAGCTGAAAAATCATTTAATTAAATAATCAAATAAGTTTTTCAATCGTGTTATTTAGTGTTAATTGTCTGCATCTTCTAAGTCTTTCAGAAAATAAAATTATTTTAATTTGATCTACAGCTAACTGAAGATCGTTATTAACTATAACAAAGTCATATTCTTTGTAATGACTTATTTCTTTTTTAGCCTCCGACATTCTTTTTTTAAAATTCTTTTTGTTTTCACTTGCTCTTTTGCCGAGTCTATTTTCAAGTTCTTTCATTGATGGTGGTAAAATAAAAACTTTAACGACATATTCTGGCAATTGTTTTTCAATCTGTCTTGTTCCTTGCCAATCAATATCTACAATAACATCAATTCCTTTATTGATTTTTGACACAACCTCTTTTTTTAACGTTCCATAGAGGCACCCAAAAACATTAGCGTGCTCTAAGAATTTGTTTTCCTTTAATAACATTTTGAAATCATCTTCATTTTTAAAAAAATAGTGTTTTCCTTCAATTTCATCTTTCCTTTTTTTTCGTGTGGTAACCGAAACTGATAAATCAATATCATCAACTTCATTGATTAATTTTTTACATATTGTTGTTTTGCCTGCACCAGAAGGTGATGAAATAATAAGCAATAAGCCTTTGTTTACCATTTTGGGCATTATTTATCCTTATTCAATGTATCTTTCCATAACTTAATATTTTTCTTATGTAAACTATACGTTTTAGAAAATCTATGCCTACCATTCCCATCGCTAACAAAATAAATATAATCAGTTTTTTGTATATTCCTTAATGTGTTCAATGCATTTTCACCTGGGTAGGAAATTGGTGTTGGAGGTAAACCATGAAATTTATAAGTATTGTATGGATTAGTTGATCTTAACATGTTTCTTGTAATATTTTTACCATTAACTTTGAAACCATATGCAAGTGTTACATCTGATTGAAGTTTCATTTTATTTTTAAGTCTATTGATAAAAACACTTGCTACTAATTTACTATCATCAATATTTCCAGCCTCTTTCTGGACTATTGAAGCAAGTATTAGTAACTCTCTTTTATTCTTTAAAACAAAGTCTTTTGGCTTTTTTTTCCAAACAGAATTTAAAATTTTTTCCTGAGCTATTTTCATTTGATTTAAGAGTTTGCTTCTAGAAAAACCTAATTTAAAAAAATATGTGTCTGGTTTGTAAATACCTTCTTCTAACTCACTAATTTCTCCAGTCAAGTACTGGTTCTTTAGTAAATTATTTTTTAAATCAAAAGCTGTAGATCCCTCTATTAGTGTAAAATGTCTAGTTAATGTTTTACCTGCTTGTAAGATTTGTTGAATTTGAAAAAGCGTAAGATTTTTAGGAATTAAATATTCCCCTGCTTTGGGAATAAAAGATTTTTTATGGAAAAATGATACCAATTTCCAGTTTATGTAAGAAATATCTATATTTTTTGTTCTAAGTTCAGATATTATTTTTTTTTGGCTAGTGTTTTTGTTTAATAAATAGTAAGTCTCGTCAAAAATAACAACTTTTTTAGTTATTAAATTAACATATATGTAGATTGAAGATAAAATTGAAAAAAACAGTACAAATATTAGGACAGACTTATTTTTCAAACTCAATCTTAGCTACCAATCACTAAACTTGCATTAGTGCCTCCAAAACCAAAAGAATTTGAAAGCACATTTTTTATGTTTCTTTTTTTCGATCTGTTCGGTACCAAGTCAAAACCTGCTGAATCTTTATCGGGGTTTACTAGATTATTTGTAGGAGGAACAGTTTGGTTTACAATTGATAGTATTGAGTAAATAGCTTCTATAGCACCAGCTGCACCTAATAAATGTCCTGTTGCGGATTTAGTCGAACTAATACTAGTATTTTCTATTTTATCTCCAAGAAGTTTACCAATAGCCTTCAATTCAATTATATCACCTAAAGGTGTAGAAGTGCCGTGTGCATTGATATAATCAATGTCTGTAGGACTTATACCTGCATCTTTAATTGCTGATAACATCGCTCTGTAACCACCATCTCCATTTTCAGCAGGTGCTGTTATATGATGAGCATCGCCAGATAAACCATAGCCTTTTATTTCTGCGTATATTTTTGCACCTCTTGCAAGAGCATGTTCTTTTTCTTCAAGAACAAGTACTCCAGCACCTTCTCCCATAACAAAGCCATCTCGATCTTCATCCCAAGGCCTTGAACTTTGTTTAGGATTATTATTAAAGTTAGTACTTAATGCTCTCGCGGCAGCAAACCCTGCCATACCAATTCTACAGCAAGCTGCTTCAGCCCCTCCTGCAATCATTACATCTGCGTCACCATAACGAATAATTCTTGATGCATCCCCAATAGCATGAGCTCCAGTTGAACAAGCAGTAACTACAGAATGGTTTGGACCTTTAAAACCATATTTGATACTTACTTGACCTGATAATAAATTTATAAGTGCAGACGGTATGAAAAAAGGGCTAACTTTTCTTGGTCCTTTAGAGTTTAAAAGCTCAGTAGTGTTGGATATAGTTTCAAGACCTCCAATGCCAGAACCAAGTATTACACCCGTTCTATTCTTTTGAATTTCATTATTTGGTATCCAACCTGAATCTTCAACAGCTTGGGTTGCTGAAACAAGACCGTAAGCAATAAATCTATCTATTCTCTTGTATTCTCTTGGTTCTATCCACTCATCAATACTCAAACCACCTTCAGGATCATCGCTTTTTTTTGGTATTTGACCAGCTATTTTACAAGGTAAGTCTGAAACGTCAAAGTTATCGATTTTATTTATACCAACTAAACCAGATACAAGTCTTTTCCAATTAGTATCTGTTCCTAAACCTAAAGGTGTTAATAATCCTAATCCAGTAACAACAACCCGACGCATAAAAAACTCCTAATTATAACTCGAGCAAACAATATTAGGTAGATTAGCTATTTGAAGCTATAAAGTCTATTGCATCTTTGACAGTTTGAATCTTTTCAGCTGCGTCATCAGGAATTTCACATTCAAACTCTTCTTCAAAAGCCATAACTAACTCTACAGTGTCTAAGCTGTCAGCACCCAGATCATCTATAAAACTTGCACTTTCTACGACTTTTGATTCATCTACACCAAGATGCTCAACTACAATCTTAGTCACTCTGCCAGCAATATCACTCATTAAGATCCCCTTAAGTATTTAATTATTATTTTTGACTTCGAGTAACATAAATATGTAATCATGCCAAGCATATAATGAACAGATGCGCAAAAAATTATATCATGCTCATTCCACCATTTATATGTAAAGTAGTACCAGTTATGAAACTTGCTTCATCACTAGCTAAATAAATGCAGCCATTTGATATATCTTCTGCATTACCTAACTTATTAGCAGGAATATTTACAATTATTTTATTTTTTTGATCCTCTGTAAGTTTATCTGTCATTGGTGTTGATATAAATCCTGGAGCAACAAGATTACAAGTTATACCTCGTGCTGCCACTTCCAAAGCGATAGATTTTGTAAGACCTGATAAAGCTGATTTAGAAGCAGAATAGTTAGCTTGTCCTGGATTACCAGTAAATCCTACAATTGAGCTAATAAAAATAACTCTTCCATATTTTCTCTTAAGCATACCTTTTATAACTTGCCTTGTAAGTCTCATACTGGCTGATAGGTTAACATTTAAAACATTTTCCCATTCTTCATCTTTCATCCTTAAAAAAAGATTATCTGCTGTAATACCAGCATTATTAATAAGAATATCTATATGACCAAAAGAAGTTTCAGCCTCTTTTGCTAAAGATAAAATACTTTCTTTAGAGGTTAAGTCTGTAGTTATTGCTTTAGTATCATCTCCTAATTCTTCAGAAAGTTCATTAAGAATATTTTGTCGTGTTCCCGAAAGAATTAGCTTAGCGCCTTTTTCTTTCATCTTTTTTGCTATAGATTTACCAATACCTCCTGTCGCTCCAGTTAATAAAACAACCTTATCTGTTAGATCAAACATTTCTGTACTCCGTTATTAATTTAAAGGAAAATATCAAAATCTTCTGGATTTTCAAAACTTTCATTTGTAATATCTTTTATCATCCTTTTTGCGATTCCTGTAAGAACTTTTCCACTTCCCAATTCAGTTATTTTTTTAACTTCTTTATTTTTTGCAAAGTTCATTGTCTCTCGCCATCTAACAGTTCCAGTAACTTGGTCAATTAAATTTTTTCTTAATGTTGAAGGATCCGTATGAGGTAAAGCTGTAATGTTAGAAACTATTGGAATTAAGGGTGCATCAAATTTTAAGTTATTTAAGGCTTCTTGCATAATTTCACGAGCGGGCTGCATCAATCTACAATGGAAAGGCGCACTGACTGGAAGTAAAATTGCTCTTTTGACACCTTTATTTTTTGCAATTTCAATTGCGTTTTCAATAGCTTTTGCATCCCCACTTATTACTATTTGACCATCTGCATTATCATTTCCAATATCACAAATTCCATGAATTTGAGCTTTTTCAATAATTTCAATTGTTTGATTAATACTTGCACCAATCAAAGCTGCCATAGCCCCTTTACCAACAGGGACTGCCTGTTGCATAGCTTCACCCCTTAATCTAAGTAGAACTGAGCATTCTTTGAGAGAAAAAACTTGCGCAACTGTCATAGCTGTATATTCACCTAATGAATGTCCTGCTGTAAAATCAGCTAATTGATTTAAATTTTTATCTTTTAATTTGCTTAAAACCCTAAAAGCGGCTACTCCACATGCCATAAGAGCAGGTTGTGCATTAATAGTTAATGAGATTTCATTATCTGATCCTTCCCACATAATTTTAGTTAAGTTTAAGTTCAAAGCATCATTAACCTCGTCAAAAACTTCTTTTGCTTCAGGAAAATTTTCAGATAACATTTTACCCATCCCAATTTTTTGGGAACCTTGTCCAGGGAAAACTATAAAGTTCATATTTATTCCTCATAAATTATTAAAATTTATAATTATTTATTGCATAATTTTTATAAACATTTATGTTCCACAAATAAATGAAATACCAGCATAAATATTATTATTATTTATGTACTCCTTTCCAGCAAATTACTTGTTGGATAACCTGGGTATTAACACCCAAAAGCCAGAAGGAGAAAACGATGGCATTATACGAAAGTGTAATTATTGGACGACAAGACCTAACTCCTGGTCAATTTGAAACATTATTAGAAAAATTTATAGCAGTTATTCAATCTTTTAAAGGCGAAATTGTAAAAAGAGAGAATTGGGGAGTTAGAAACCTTGCTTACAAAATCAATAAAAACAGGAAGGGGCATTATATGCTCTTAAATATTGATGGGCCTCCGGAAGCTGTTCAAGAATATGAACGTTTAATGAGATTGGATGAAGATATTATTAGATTTCTTACAATTAAAGTTAAATCTATCGATGATAAACCTTCACCTTTAATGATTAATAAATCTGACAGATCAAAGAATGAATCAGTTGTAGATGAAAACAGTGCAGCATTTGATAAGGAACAATAAAGGAATAAAAATATGACACAATTAAACATAACAAGAGAAGCACTTAGAAAGCCTAATCAAAAAAGAAGAAAATCTTGCCCATTTGCAGCTCCTAATACTCCTGAAATCGACTATAAGGATTTAAAAGTATTAACAAGATACGTGTCCGAAAGAGGAAAAATTATACCATCTAGGATTTCTGCAGTTTCATCTAAAAGACAAAGAGAGCTCTCTAAAGCCATTAAAAGAGCTAGGTTTTTAGCTTTAATGCCTTATGTTGTTGGTTAAATCGGAGAAATAAATGAACATTATATTATTAGAACGTATTGAAAAATTAGGTCAAATAGGTGATTTGGTTACAGTTAAGTCTGGATATGCAAGAAATTTCCTTTTACCACAAGGCAAAGCAGTATTTGCTTCTAAAGAAAACATTAAAATGTTTGAAGATAAGAAATTGCAACTGGAAGGTGAAAATTTAGAAAGAAAAAAAGAGGCTCAAAATTTAGCTAACAACCTAAATTTTAAAGAAATAATTATAATAAGAGCTGCAAGTGAGTCTGGTCAGTTATATGGCTCTGTTTCAGCTAAAGATATTGCTCAAGAAGTTACTAACTTAGGTTTATCAATTAATAAGTCACAAATTGTTTTAAACAAAACTCTTAAAACCTTATCATTTGAAGATGTGTCAATAAAACTTCATCCAGAAGTGTATGTAAAATTAAAATTAAATATAGCCAGATCAACTGAGGAAGCAAAAGAACAATCAAAATCCGGTAAAGCTATTATTACAACAGAAATATCCGGAGGGGATATAAGATCAGAAAGAGCCCAAAAAGATGCAAAACGGTTAGAAAAGAAAAATAATGATATTAAAATTGAAAAAGCACCAAAGGAAGTTTTAGAAACAGACAATACTAAGATTTCAAAGAAATTAGAAAATAAAGATAAAGATTAAAATAAGAAAGAAAAAGAAGATTAAGAAAAAGAATAAATTATAATCTTGTTTTTTATTAATAGATTAATAAAAATTAATCTCCATTGCCCTCAGGAGATGATATAATGGACGATAGTTTAGTTGATGACTACGTAAATTCTAATGACAATATAAAAAATAAAAACGTAATGCCTCAAAATCTTGAAGCTGAACAAAGCCTTATAGGTTCAATACTATTTGATAATAAGATTTTAGAGGATCTACCTATGAATTTTAATTCTAATTATTTTTTTGATCCTCTACATTCTAGTATTTATGATGCGAGTATTTCATTGATAGATAAGGGACGTTTAGCGGATCCACTAACATTAAAAAACTATCTTAGTGATAACAAACACAATTTAGATATAGATATTGAGCAATATCTTATAGACCTAAGAGATGGTGTTTTATCTCTTAGCAAAGCTGGGTTTTATGCCGAAGAAATACGAAATTGTTATGTCAGAAGATGTTTAATAGTTATAGGTGATGAATTAATTCATAATGCAAATCATCCAACAATTGAAACTACTCCTGATCAAGAGATATCGAATACAGAAGAAAAATTATATAATCTAGCTGAAAAGGATCAAATTAATTCAGGACCATCAGATTTTAAAACAGTTCTAGCTAGCACAACTAAACAAATTAATTCAGCCTACAATAGAAAAGGGAAATTATCTGGAATTGACACTGGATTTTCTGGAATAAATCGTCATTTGGGAGGTTTGAATAAATCAGATCTTATTGTTCTAGCTGGAAGACCCGCAATGGGAAAGACAGCTTTGGCTACCAATATTGGTTTTAATGCAGCTAAAAGCAGTAAATTAGAAAAAAATGAAGCAATACTGATATTCTCTTTAGAAATGTCAGCTGAACAATTAGCTCAACGAATACTAGCGGAGCAGTCCACTATAGATTCTCACAGATTAAGAAATGGTGATATCAATGATGATGAATTTTCAAAACTTGTTGTTACTCAAAATAACATACATAGCTTACCCTTTTTTATTGACGATACTCCTGCAATCTCCGTTGGTCAAATCGCATCAAGAGCAAGAAGGTTAAAGAGGACAAATGGATTGGGCTTAATTATAATTGATTATATTCAATTAATACAAGGGTCAAAAAATAGTGAAAATCAAGGTAGAGTTCAAGAAATATCATATATTACTAGAGGCTTAAAATCATTAGCAAAAGAATTAAATGTTCCTATACTGGCTTTATCTCAGTTGAGTAGAGCTGTTGAACAAAGAGAAGACAAAAGGCCTATACTTGCTGACTTAAGAGAATCAGGATCTATTGAACAAGATGCTGATGTAGTAATGTTTGTTTATAGAGAAGAATACTATCTTGATAAGAGTGAACCAAATCAAAGAGATAATGAAAATCAAGAAAGCTTTAATGAACGGTTTATAAAATGGCAGGATAGAAGAAGTGCTGCTGAAGGAAAGGCAGAAATTATTATTTCTAAACAACGCCATGGCCCAACAGGTATTATCCAAGTCCAATTTGAGGCTAAACTTACAAGGTTTATGGATTTAGTCCAAAGTGAGCGTTTACCAGACCAAATCTATTAGTAAAATTATTTAAGTTTGTTTATTATCTTTATATGAAATCTATTCTAAAAATTTCTCTTGATGATATTCAATATAACTGGAAATTAATTAATGCCGCCTCTAATGGAAAAGCTGCTGCAGTTGTAAAAGCTAATGCTTATGGAATGGGTATGATAGAAGTAGCTGGTGCATTATTAGAATGTGGTTGTAATTATTTTTATGTAGCAAATATTTTTGAAGGATTAAAACTTAGAAAAAAATTCAGCTCTAGTGAAATATCAATTGCTATTTTTGAAGGTTATTTGGAAGGGAATCAAAAAATTTATGCTGAAAATAATTTAACTCCAATATTAAATAACCTTGAACAACTGGAAAGATTAAATAATTTTTCAACACCAGGAACAGAACAAAAAGCTATTATAAATATTGATACTGGAATGAATAGGTTAGGTTTAAGTAAGAAAGAGAGAGATTTTCTAATTAATAATAAAGATTTATTAAATAATGTAAGAATTGATTACATAATGTCTCATCTTTCAAATGCAAATGAAAATGAAAGTAAAATTAATTTGCTTCAACTTAATGAACTTAAAAATTTTTCTATCAACTTTCCAAATAAAAGAGTTAGTTTTGCAAATAGTCATGGAATAAAACTTGGATCCAATTTTTGTTTTGATCAAACCAGACCTGGAATTGGTTTATATGGAATAGACAATTTTGGTAAAAATTTATGTTTTAAATCAAAAAAATTAAAGTTACCCCTAAAATTATATGCCCCAATTATTCAAATAAAAAAAGTAAATGCTGGCGAAAAAGTCTCATATGGTGGAGTTGATGTTTTAAAAAGAGATTCAATACTTGCAACAGTTGGAGTAGGTTATGCTGATGGATGGCTCAGAATATTAAAAACAAATAGTGTTTTTTTAATTGGAAATGAAAAGTGTGAAATTGTTGGTAATATAACCATGGACAGTTTTGTTTTAGATATTACTGATATTAAAAAAAACAAGCTAAAAGAAGGAGATCATATTTGTTTATTAGATAATTCTAATATTGAACATATTCTCAAAAACAATAACATTATAAGCTATGAACTACTAACACTTATGGGTGATCGTTTACATAGAAATTATTAATTCTTATCAATTTTTAATAAAGGTGATTAACTTTGGTTTATCTTTTTTTAGATATTCTTGGCACAACAGGAAAAAAATTTATTAATTTTGTAGCAAATATTGGACATTTTTTTATTTTTTTTGGAAGTGCTTTCTATTGGACATTTAAACCACCGTGGTATTTTAAAAAGATTTTTCAACAAATTCTAGATATCGGATATTTCTCACTACCTGTTGTAGGTCTAACTACTTTTTTTTCAGGTATGGTTTTAGCTCTACAGACTTATAATGGCTTTACTGATTTTAATTCAGAATCTACGGTTGCAAGAATTGTTTTAACTTCCATAACTAGAGAATTAGGACCCGTTTTGACAGGTTTGATGGTAGCAGGTCGTGTGGGAGCAAAAATGGCTGCAGAAATAGCAACAATGAGAGTTACTGAACAAATAGACGCATTAGGAACATTAGGCACTAGACCTATGCAATATTTAATTGCACCTAAAATTATTGCGTCCTTAGTTTGTATACCGCTTTTAGTTTTAATCGGAAATACCATTGGCATTTTAGGAGGTTATGTAATAGCTATTTACAAACTTAATTTTAATCCAAGTCTATATCTAAATGCAACAATGGAATATTTGCAGTTAATTGACATTATACAAGGTACTGTCAAAGCTGCTGTTTTTGGTTTGATAATTTCAATGGTAAGTTGTTATTTTGGATATAATGCAAGCAAAGGAGCTGAAGGTGTTGGATTTGCAACAACATCGTCAGTAGTTATTTCATCTGTAATGATTTTAACAAGTACATATATTATAACAGCATTATTTTTTGGTTAAATATGGAAAAAAGAAAAAATAAAAAAATCATAATAAAAGTAAGTAATTTGTCAAAAAGCTTTAATAGCAATATTGTCCTCAAAAATATTAATTTTCAATTACTTGAAGGGGAATCTTTAGCAATTATTGGTGCTTCTGGTTCGGGAAAATCAGTGCTTTTAAAAAATATTATTGGGATATTACAACCTGATAAAGGTTCAATTGAGATCAATGATACGGAAATAGTAAACTTACCAAGAAATTTAAAAGAAAAAATTTTACTAGATCTAGGGATTACTTTTCAACACGGGGCTTTATTTGATTCTCTTAAAAATTGGGAAAATATAATTTTTAAAATAGCTAACAAAGAAAAAATGAATAACAAAAATGGTAAAAAATTAGCATTTTCAATAATTAAACAACTAGGACTTCAACCTGAAATTTTAGATTTATATCCTTCTGAGATTTCAGGTGGAATGCAAAAAAGAGTTGCTATAGCTAGAGCAATTTGTGGTAATCCAAAAATTTTATTATTTGATGAACCTACTTCTGGATTAGACCCTGTAACAGGCAGTTTAATTGATCAGTTAATTAAAACTGCTGTGAGAACAGTTGGTGGAAGTGCTATTACAATTACTCATGATATGGCATCTGTATGTAGAATTGCTGACAAGGTCATATTAATAGATAATCAAACTATTTCATGGTCAGGCACACCAAAAGAAATGTTTAATTCAGCTAATAAAAAAATTCAAAAATTTATAAAACCAATTAATTCTGAATTCTTATTTAAATGATAAAACAAAAAAAACAATTTATTTGTCAATCTTGTGGAAATATTTACTCAAGATGGATAGGTAAATGCGAACAATGTAATCAATGGAATACAATAGTAGAAGAAAATAATTCTAAACCCTCTGGTATTTTATCTAGATCAACAGGAAAAAGAATAAACTTTGAAAAGCTGAATGATGTAAATTACGATTATTCAAGAATTAAAACTAATCTTAATGAGCTAGATAGAGTTATTGGAGGTGGATTTGTTCCAGGCTCGGTCACTCTAATTGGTGGAGATCCTGGTATTGGGAAGTCTACTTTATTATTGCAATTAGTAGGCAAACTGTCTGATAAACAAGAAAAATGTATCTACGTTTCCGGGGAAGAAAGTTTTTCTCAAATTAAAATGAGAGCTGATCGTTTAGGTGTTGATAATAATGACATAGAATTTGCTTCAATCACAAATGCCTCTGACATTGCCATTACTATAAATTTAGAAAAAAAACCATGTGTATTAGTAATTGATTCTATACAAACTATGTATTTACCACAATTGGACAGTTCACCTGGAACGGTGTCACAAGTAAGAGCTAGTGCCCATGAATTAATAATAGCTGCAAAAAAAACAAATACAGTGCTAATTTTAATAGGCCATCTTACAAAAGATGGAGCTATAGCTGGCCCTAAAGTTTTAGAACATATGGTTGATACTGTCTTATACTTTGAAGGCGACAATAATTTTCAATATAGGATTTTAAGAAGTTTTAAAAATAGATTTGGGGCTAATAATGAAATCGGTGTATTCGAAATGTTAGGTAATGGTCTAAAAGAAGTTGTAAATCCCTCCGCAATTTTTTTGTCAGATAGACAAAAAAATATATCAGGAACTTCAATTTTTGCCGGATTAGAAGGTACTAGACCCATTTTAGTAGAAATTCAGGCATTAGTTACTCATTCTACATTAGCGACACCAAGAAGAGTAATAGTAGGTTGGGACATATCAAGGCTTGCAATGTTATGTGCTGTTTTAGAGGCAAGATGTAAAATTCATCTCTCAAATATGGACATTTTTTTGAATATTGCGGGAGGTATAAAATTATTTGAACCAGCTGCAGATTTAGCTGTAGCAGCAGCTATAATTTCTTCTATTAAAAATATTCCCTTATCATTTTCCAGTGTTTTTTTTGGTGAAGTTGGCCTCTCAGGAGAAATCCGGAAAGTTAACCAGCCAGAATTAAGAATTAAAGAAGCATTTAAATTAGGTTTCAATAAAATTAATCTTCCCACTAAACAAAAAGTTATAATTAATGAAGATATGCGTTATAACAAACTAAGCGTTTTGAATGATCTGGTAGAATTAATTAATAAAGATATTAGAGACTGATGGAATACCTAAATAATATGTATTTTAATATAATTGATATTATAGTTTTTGGAGTTATTCTTACATCGTGCATAGTAGCCACTTTCAGAGGATTTGTTAAAGAATTCTTTAGCATTATTTCTTGGATTTTGTCATTGATTGTAGCATTTAATTTCTTTGAAAAGTTTAAATTGAAATTGTTAGATCATATATCACAAGAAATTATTGTAGATTTTCTTGCTTTTGGTTTTCCATTTTTAGGAACTCTAATTTTATCTAGTATTATCTCAAATTGGTTATCTCCAAAGTTTGATGTAAATGGGGTTTTAATTTTTGACAAAATTTGTGGGTTTGTTTTTGGTGCTGTAAGAGGTTTTTTACTAATTCTTTTGTTCTATTTAGGATTTCTATATTTAATTGGCAAAGATAAAAAATTACCTAATACTCTTCTTGAAGCATATTCATTCAAATATATAAATTTTTCTTCTGAATTATTGATAGAGTTTTTTAATAATAAAGAATTAAAATTTGATAACGATAACACAAAAGAATTTTGAAACAAAGAACTCTAGGAATATATAATGTACTGTAAAATGAATGATAAGTTTAAAGAAGAATGTGGAGTATTTGGTATTTTTGGAACTAAAGAAGCCTCTGTTCTAACGACTTTAGGGCTTCATTCACTTCAACACCGAGGTCAAGAAGGAGCAGGTATAGTTAGCTTTGATGGAAAAGCTTTTCATTCAGTACGTAAACAAGGTTTAGTAGGAGACAATTTCAATAATAAGGATATTTTGTCTAAACTTCCTGGCAACACAGCTATAGGGCATGTAAGATATTCTACGACTGGGGAATCTAAACCTGAAAATCTACAACCTTTTTTTGCAAACTTAGCTATTGGAGGCTTTGCATGCGCACATAACGGAAATTTAACAAATACTTATTCAACAAAAAAACAATTAGTTGAAAGTGGTTCAATTTTCCAAACTTCGTCAGATACTGAAATTATTCTTCAATTAGTTGCGCGATCAAAAAAGAAAAAAATAATTGATAAACTAATTGATACACTCAATCAAATAAAAGGAGCTTATTCACTTGTAATCTTGACAAATAAAAAACTTATTGGTGTAAGAGACCCTTTTGGGATAAGACCGTTAGTTCTAGGTGATAAAAATGGTTCTCCTGTTTTAGCTTCAGAAACCTGTGCATTAGATATGATTGGAGCAAAGTATTTACGTGACATAGAAAATGGTGAGATGATTGTGATTACTGAAAGTGGAATGGAGTCTATTAAACCTTTTAAAAAAATTCCCGAAAGACCCTGTATTTTTGAGAGAATATATTTTGCGAGCCCTGATAGTATAGTAGGAAATAAAACAGTTTATACATATAGAAAAGCTCTTGGTGAACAATTAGCTATTGAAAATGATATAATTGCGGATGTAGTTGTCCCAATCCCAGATTCAGGAGTTTCAGCAGCTATAGGATTTTCACAAAAATCAAAAATTCCATTTGAACTTGGTATAATTAGAAGTCACTATGTTGGTCGTACTTTTATTGAGCCCTCCCAAACTATAAGACAATTTGGGGTAAAACTGAAACATAGTGTCAATAAATCATGTATTCAAAATAAAAAAGTTATATTAATTGACGACTCAATAGTTAGAGGGACTACAGCGAGCAAAATTGTAAAAATGGTTTACGAAGCAGGCGCAAAGGAAGTTCATTTAGGAATCTCATGCCCTCCAATTTTGCACCCAGATTTCTATGGTATTGATACACCTAACTATAATCAATTGATTGCTTCTAAATTTAGTTTAAAAGAAATAACAAAATTAGTTGGAGCTAAATCATTATTTTTTCTTTCATTAAATGGCACCTATAAAGCAATGGGGTGTGAAAAAAGAGATTCTAAGACACCTCAGTTTACTGATCATTGTTTTACTGGTGAATACCCAATAGACGTAACTGAAATTCTGAAACTTAATAGATAAACGAATGAATAATAATAAAAAAATTGCTCTTATTACAGGAGCAGGAAGTGGCATTGGAGCTGAAACAGCCATCGTACTTGCAAAACATGATTACCATACAATTATTACCGGAAAATCTTTATCTAGTCTTGAAAAAACCGAAAAAACAATTGTTGATAATGGTGGTTCATGTACTTTAGTTAAACTCGATATGAATGATTTTATTGGTGTTGACAAATTGGGTTTAGAAATATTTAAAAGATGGAAAAAATTAGATTTATTAATATCAAATGCGGCAATTCTTGGGACTCTCGGACCTATACATCATCAAAGTAATGATGAGTTCATAGAAGTACTTAACATAAATTTAGTAAGCAATCACAGACTAATTAGATCTTTAGAGCCACTGTTAAAAAATAGTGACCAACCTAAAGCTTGTTTTCTATCTTCGACAGTAGCTGTTGAAGTAAGACCTTTCTGGGGTGCTTATGCTGTATCTAAGGCATCACTTCAACATATGGTCAAAATATGGTCTATGGAGAATAAAAATAATAATTTGTCAATTTCAATAATAAATCCTGGAAAGACAAATACTAAGATGAGAAAACAGGCAATGCCTGGTGAAAATAGTAATAATTTACAAAAACCAAAGGAGGTGGCAGAAAAAATAAAAGATATTATTTTTTCAAATAAAATTTATAAAGGTGAAGTAATTGATTTAATTAGATTTAATTTAGATTAATCTTCAATTAACACTGGCTCCAAATAAGAGAAATGAAAATCAATTTTTTCATCAAATTTTCTAGCAATCTCTTGAGCCTCTTTATCGGTTCGAGCACAAAAACTCAAACTTAATCTATAATTGTTTAACCTATAAAAAAATCGTAGAAGTTCTATCTGACTATTACCTACATACCAAGATTTTAATATCCAACCTATGAAAAACAACCACGGAGAAATTATAAATAGCATGATGTAAAAGACCATGGTAAATAAAAACAAGTTCCATAACCTGTTCTGTAACATCCATAAAGGTGGAGCAATACTTGCAAGAACTGAAGGAATTGTATTTAGTAATATAGCAAATTTCCCAGGTTTTTTATAAATTTCAAATAAAAAATAAAATTCATCTTTATCGAAATGTTCATTTATATTTAAAATTTCTAATTCTGGTATTTTTTCAGGTGTTATGCTTTCGCAAATCACTCCTAAAGAACCATAAATAAACGTATTAAAAAAAACTCCATCTCTAAATAGAGTAATTACTTTTTTTTCTTTTATTCCAGATAATTCCTTAGATAGTTCTTCATAACTTTTATGAACCATTTCACCATCAAGTGCTATTATGACATCACCCTCTTTAAGCTTCATCATAAATGCATTTGAAGATGTTCTTATTGATTTAATCTGTAAAAATGATTTTTCAGTTACAATTTCTTCGTTCATTTTACTAGACTCACTAAATGTGCAAGTTTAAATTATGGATATTTAATCCTACTTGTTTTATCTGCAATCTTACTCAGTACATTATTGTTTTGTTTTAAAAGCTTTGAAATTTGCTGTGCTTGAATTGCTTGGTTTGCTACAATTTTTTTGTAGATAGCTTTATTACTAATTTGTTGAATAGCCTTTGAAATAGATTTGTTATTTGATTTATTTAACTTTTCAATATTCGAAACAAGTTTGTTATTATTTTTTATACTTGCTTGAGAGTTTTTGTTCAATTCATTGACAAGAGTGTTTGTAATTAACTGTAATTCAGCAATTGTATTTTCGTTAGATGTTTGAACTCTTTTTTCAATTTTATCAAGGGTAACAACTAATTTCTTGTTAATCTCGAGTAAATCTCCTTGTTTTTTTATAGCCGTATCTAAATTTTTTAAAGAGGAGTTAACCCCATCGACATTCTCTGCAAACACAACTAAAGCCTCTCTACTTGTTTCTGTCATATTTGTTAATTTGTCAGAGGATTGCATAAATAAAAAGGCACTAACAACTATAACCACTAAACCTGATATGATTGAAGATAAAAATACGATTGTGGTATATTTATGGATTTGTTTCACTTTAGCCTCCAATTTTTCATGCGCTTTTTTAACTTTATTGTATTCTGATGTTACATCAGTTGCTGCATCTGCTGCGTCTAAAGCCAATTTGATGCTTTCTTGAACAGCCTCCATTTTAGTATCCATTTTATTTTTCCTATAGTTTTAAACTAAACAAACATAAAATTATAAATTCTTATCTTTTCTGTATGCACATTCCATACCAGTTGTACTAAACACTTCTAATGATGGTATAAATTTAGAAATAAAACCAAACTTTTTACATCCCCATGGCCTTTGTTTTCTATGAGTAATGAAGAAATAGTTACATCCATGGCAAGTTACTTTTTTTTTATCACTTATAATGTTTTTAATCATGGTTACTAACTTTATTTTCTATTTTTATATTTGTTTTTGAATTCAATTATTCCATATATTAATTCAGCAATTTTAAATCTAAAGGCCCCTAAAACTGCTGTAAAACCAAAAAACCAATAAAGAGCAGCATTTGAAAAATCACCTTCTTCACGAAGAGTACTTGCTTCAAAATGACATAAAAGAGCAGACCAAATAAACATCGCTGTAATAATTATTTGTCCAAATGTTTTTCTTTTTTTCATATTGTCAACAAAGGTTTATTTAATTGTTTTTCCATATTCATCAAAACTCATATTTTCAGGTATCTCAAATTCAGGATAATCAGTTTCCTCTCCTCTTTCAATTTTAAAGATATAAGCTAATACAGATGCAACAGCTGAATAAAGATTTTCAGAAATTTCCTTTCCTATTTCTCCTGTAAAATAAAGAGCCCTGGCAAGTAAAGGGCTTTGAAATACTGTAACTTTATTTTCATCAGCTAATTTTATTATTTTTTCTGCTATCATTCCTCTTCCCATTGCTAATATTATCGGAGCACCTTCTGAACCAACTTCATATTTTATTGCAACTGCAAAATGAGTTGGGTTTGTAATTACAGCTGATGCATCTTTTACATCATCTAGAGCAGCAGATTGAGTGGCAGCTCTATTTGCAATCTCATTTTGTAATTTTCTAATTTTTTGTTTAACCTCTGGTGATCCATCTGTATCTTTATGTTCATCTTTTACTTCTTTAATTGTCATTTTTAATTTTTCTACATGTTGGTATTTCTGCCAAATAAAATCAAAAATTGCTATGAAACCAAGAACAATTAACAGGGCAATTGTGAGTTGCGGGAAGTTGTAAAGTAAGTTTGATAAAGCGGAATATAAATTACGTTCAGATAAATTTATTATATCTTTTAAATTATAATAAATTACAAAGAATGTAATTCCACCTAATAATCCAACTTTGAATAAAGACTTGATAAGTTCAAACAGACCTTTAGAAGAAAATATTCTTTTTAAACCTGATAATAAGTTAATCCTATTAGATTTGAATTGAAAAGCTTTTGGAGCAAAATTAATACCTCCAACAGCCATTTGCGTAATTAAAATAATTAATATTAAAGGAACACCAACAATTAGAGTTATATTAATTACATATTTAATCAATTTATGCATACCATAGGCTGGGGAAACATTTGTTATATAATCAAAATCAAATAAGAAAAATGTCTTCCAGATTGCTAAAAAATCTCTAGCAAAAAAGGGTATTGAAGACAAAACCATTAAACCAATTATTAATGATGTAAACACAAACATTTCTTTAGACGATAATACCTGACCGTCCTCAGCCGCTTTATCTAATTTTCTTTGGGAAGGTTCTTCGGTTTTATCTTGTGAATTATCTTCTTCAGCCATTACTAATTTCCTTCTTTATAAGAATGAAGAACCTCGTCAATTAAATTAATTGCCGTAGCCGTTAAATCAGAAAAAGCATTTGAAATTTGCCCAACCCCTAAATATAAAAAGATAAAAACACTTATTAACGCAATTGGAAAACCAAATGAAAATAGATTTAATGATGGTGCAGATCTAGTAATTACACCAATTGAACATTGTATTAATAATAATCCACCCACAATTGGCAAACTGATTAAAGCAGCTAGATATAACATATCTCCAAAGGTATTGACAGCAACATTGGTAACCTCAGAAAAATCAAGAATTAGGCCAATTGGTAGATAGACATAGCTTTCAATAAGTAATTTTAGTAAATATAAATGACCGTCTAACGATAAAAAACAAGATATAAGAAATAAGGTTAAGACAGTACTCAAAACAAGTGTTTGCCCTCCAGATTGAGGATCAATCATGCTTGACATTGATAATCCAGCTGTAGATGCTATTTTCTCACCTGCAACTGCGGCTGCAGAAAAAATTATATTTAAAATCAACCCTACTGAAAGTCCTATACCAATTTCAGACAATATAAGTAAAAATAAGTTAAAACCTTGCATATTTTGGATTTCTGGTACTTTAATCACTGGAAATAAAAACGCAGTTAAGCTTATGCTTGCAATAATTCTTACCTGTAAGGGAATCCCTCCTAATGAAAAAAATGGTGCACTTATTAAAAAGGATGAAATACGCAGAGATGACACAAAAAAAATTACCATATATTGGTATAAGTTAAATAAATTAACTCCTGGTAAAGCAAACTCTATCCCATTCATAATAAATTTCTTTCGTGTTTAATTTTGTCCTACACCAGCAACCTGATCAAAAATAAAATTAAAGTAATCAACAAGTCCCATCATGAAAAAATTACCCAATAATCCTATGCCTAACATTACTACAATAACTTTGGGCACAAAACTAAGTGTCATTTCATTAATTGATGTTGCAGCTTGAATAATACCTATCAAAAGACCTATACCTAGTGCTAGTGCTAAGATAGGTCCAGAAACAAGCAAAACTTGATAAAAAGCCATACTTAACATACTAATATTTTCATCAAAGTTCATTTTTTTATCCTGCCGAAAAAGTGCTTACTAAAGATCCAACTGTCATGCTCCATCCATCAACTAAAACAAATAATAATAATTTAAATGGAAGTGCAACTAACATTGGAGACAACATCATCATTCCAAGTGACATTAAAATGGATGAAATAACCATATCAATTACTAAAAAAGGTAAAAATAAAAGAAACCCTATTTGAAATGCAGTTTTAAGCTCACTAGTCATAAATGCAGGAAGGGCTATTCTAAAGGGAATGTCAGATACTTTATCAAATTTTTCTAGGCCAGCTAATTCAGTGAACATAATTAAGTCTGTTTTTCTCGTATTTTTAACCATAAACTGTTTCATTTCACTACTTGCTGTTTCAATAGCTTGTTCTGCAGGTAAACTTTTTTCCATATAAGGAACCGCAGCGTTTTCATAAACCTTATTGAATGTTGGAGCCATAATAAAAAAAGTTAAAAAAAGAGATATTGCGATTAATACTTGATTAGGAGGAGTTTGTTGTGTTCCTAAAGCTTGACGGAGAATTGACATGACAATAATTATCCTTGTGAAGCTAGTCATTCCAAGAACTAAAGAAGGTAAAACTGTTAATGCTGTCATTAATAATAAAATTTGTAATGGAAATGAGTATTCAGTTGAATTACCGTTAGTTGATACATTTAATGCAGGAAACCCAGAAGCAATAGGTTCTCCTATAGCTTGAACAGGAAATCCGCTTATTAAAACTAAAGCCACAAAAAAAGATAATTTTTTTAGTAAACTTATTATAATTTTACAAATTTCTTCTTTAGTATTTAAAAAATAGTGCCTTTTAATGGGTTGTGGGCAAATTGCTTTACGCATTTTCATTACCTTTTTTATGAGCTGTTAATAAATCAGAGATATTTACATGTTGAAGAGGTTTAGAAATTTTAGCTTTTTCTTTTACAGAAGTGTTTTTAATTGATAACTGTTCAGAAGCTTTGTAATTTGAATTAATTGTCTTTCTTTTAAGTTGTTCAATTTGTGTTAGCGATCCCCTGCCAGACTTATGTCCTACAAAGAAAAATTTTTCATCATCAACTTTAAAAACATAAGCTAGGAAACCATTATTAAGAGGTATCTGATGCATAACATCAAAACTATTTTCTTTTTTAATAATTTTTTTTAGATGTCTACTTTTTTTCTTAACAATAAAAGCAACAAAACCTAATAATAATAAAAATGAAATTACAATAATAACTGTAGTAAAATCTGGTACTGACTGTGACATTTAAACTTTCCTTATTTTTCAGATAGGGAAGCAAAAAATATGCCATCAATAGATTTCTATATTAAGTCATTGTTTTTAATATATTAATTTTTTGTCAATTTTTTGTAAATTATAGTTTTTGCACTCGATTTTCTGGATTTGTAACCTCTGTGAATCTGATACCAAATCTTTCACCAACCATAACCACTTCTCCTTTAGCAATTTTAACTCCATTTGCTAAAATATCTAATGGGTCACCTGCTAATCTTTCGAGTTCTACTACAGATCCTTCATTGAGTTTTAAAAGGTCTTTTATCTTAAGTTCAGTAGAACCAACCTCAACAGTAAGTTTTACTTCAATATTTTCTAGAACCTTGAGATTATCTAGTCCTGTTTTATCTATTACTGTTTCATCAACTTGAGCTTCAGCTTCGTTTTCTGCCATTGTAATTACTCCTCAATATTTATAATCTATTTTTTAAACTGACTGCAACTTGTCCATTTGTTTCGCCAATTTCTGCTTTGAACAAAATTTTATCATTTACAAAAAAATCTACACCATCAACTGGAGGTAAATTCATTACGTCTCCTTCTTTAAATTGAACGAGATTGGATAATGAAACAGATGGTTCACTCAAAATTGCTGATACAGGTAGTGGAATGTTCAATACCGATTTTTCTAAGCGCTCTCTCCAGCTTATATCGTCATTAATTACATCACTTTGAACTCTAGACCGTAATAAAGAAGCAATTGGCTTTAAAGTTTGTAAAGGATAGATTATATCAAATGATGCTGAATCAACATTTGGAAGTTGAACTACAAAAGAACATATTATTACTGAATCTGATGATTCAACTAAAGTTGCAAATTGAGGATTAATTTCTCTACTTTGATGCTTTATAGATATTGGCATTAAATCTTTCCAAGCAGTTTCAAGGCATTGAGTAATTCCATCTGATACTATTTCAATTATTCTATCTTCAGTAGCAGTGAACTCTGCCTTAGCTGAGGGAAAATTAGCTAACTTACCACCATAGTAACAATTTGTTAAAACACTGATAAAAGACGGTTCAAGTACAAGTAACATTGACCCTCTAAGTTCATCAATTCTACTTGTACTTAAGCTCATAAAACTATTTAGACCAGCACTATATTCATCATATGTTTTTACTTCTGGAGGAAATGGGTTGATTTTTGGTTGCAATCTTATCATAGGTAAAAATATACTTCTTACTAATCTAGCAAATCTTTCATTAATTAACCGTAATGCATAGTAATCACCAAGAAGTTCTAAGTTATCAGAACCGAAGGTAAAATCTGTTACTTCAACATCATTATTCAATCCTGAGTTTGCAGTAATTTCACCAGATTGCAGTCCTTCCATTAAAGCTGATACTTCATCAGAAGATAATTTTCTAGATGTATTGGACATTAATCTATAAATCCTAACTTATTGTAAAATGAATGCAGTAAAATATACATCTTCTATACCTGGAAATTCATCAAGAGATTCTAATTTTTTATTCAGCACTACTATCAATCTTTCAGATAGTTTTTTCTTACCCTCACTTCCTGAAATATCTTCTTCTGTAAAATCACTTATAGTTGACAATATTTCAGAACGTAAAGCTAATTGATGAGAGTCAACTACTTCCATTACTTTCTCATCATACTGAGTAGACACACCAACACTTACTTGTAAAAATTTCCTACTACCTTTTAAGTTTGTTGTGAAATCTCCTGGGAATTCAAAATAAGTAGTTTCATAACTATCAACCTCTGGAATTGCTTTAACATTCTTTTTTATAATCCCATCTTCACCTTCTTCTTCACCTTCTTTATTTTCAGCATCTTCGGTTTTTTTCTTTTCAGCTTCTTTGCCTTCGATGATTTGATTAACTTCTGCAGAAGGATCTGGCTCAGACTCACCTCCAAATAAAAAATAACCAATTCCTAGACCAACAGCTATTAGCAAAATGCCGCCTACTACAAAAATAATTATTTTTAATAAATTACTTTTTTTTGGTTCTTCTTCTACTTCTTCTGCCATTTTTCTCTCACTACTCAGTTATTGATTATGCTATTACGTTTACAATATGTCTAGATGAAACATTATCATCTAAACCTGTTATTTCGTTTTGTTTTTCTTTTTCATTTTCAGACTTTAGAATATTGTTTTGGTCATTATTATTTGAATTTTTGCTAAAATTATTTTTTGAGCCAAAATATTTTGTATCGTCGTGAGCTGAAAATTCTAAATTTATTCCTTGATCATTAAATAGTTTTTGCAAATGATTTTCATTTTGAGTTAATGCATTAGTAACAAATGAATTTTCTGCAATAATTTTTACATGACCTGTTCCATTATTTAAACTTATGGATACTTTTAATCTTCCTAAATTTTTTGGCTTAAGATTAAATTCTATTTCTTCACCGCCATTTTCTAGAGCATTTTCTATTCTAGAAACAAGTTTTGTAGTCCAGCCTTTTTGACTTAAATCAAGACTATCTAATAGACCTTCTAAGATGGAATTCGCTCCACTGTTTGAAAAGGAAGTGCTGTTTTGTTGAGCAAATTGATTTCCCTTATTGCTAGAGTCAGATGAGTTTTGAATGTTGAAAACTTTATCATTGGCTTTAATTTCATTCATATTATTCTTTTTTAAATCGCCACCAAATTGATTATTCATATAATTTAAATTTGTGTTGTTCGTCAATTTTGAGTCTAATAAGGATGTTGTATCTAGTTTTTCTTTATATTTAAAAGAATTAGAATTTGATATCTGATATAATTTATTAGGATGATCATTTTTGTTAATTTTTTTAACAAAATTTAGTTTTGTATTATTTGAATTTATAGTTTTTTGATTTTCTAAGTTATTTTCAAACTTTATATCACCGGTATTTTTATTATTAATGTTTGATTTATTAGATTTTTGTTTACTTTGATTAATTTCATGTTCCATATTTTTTAAAACAGATGGTAAATCCTTTGAACTTTCTTTTTTAATTCTAGGATCAATTTTATTATCAACAACACTTTTATTATTTAATGCTTTAAGTTTTTGATATTCAGGTAAATTAATGAAGAAATTTTTATTAAAACCCTTTACTATATTTAATAAACTTAATAATTTGTCTTTGACTTCAGTTTTAAGATTTTGATCTGTTTCAATTTCACTTTGAATTTTTTTGAAATCTGCTAAGCCTAAATTAATAATGTTTAAGTTAGGAAGAATATTAGATAAATAATCTAGAATTTCTATATCTTCTTTTTTAAAAACAAATTCAAAATCATCAGAAATATCTTTTGATTTAACTTCATTACTATTAATGTTCATTGAAAACAAGGATCCAATTAAAGAAGTGTCGTCTTCACCTTTATTTGCAATAGACAAAAGGTCAGAATTGTTATTTACATCATTTGTAATTTTCATTTTAAATTCCATATTTCAAAATTATCTGCAAATACGATGCCATTATTAAAATATGTAATTTGAAAATACTTTATTGATAATTTTTGTTTTCCAATTGACTGATATAATGTCTTTTATAATCTTTAGCTTTTTCTTCAGCTTTCATTTTTTTGAAGTTGTTCTCAATAATTTTTTTTCTGATTATCTCTTTTTCAGAAATTAAATATTTGTTTCTATTTGAAGCAATATCTTTTTGACTTTGAAGTGTAGTTAACAATTGAGCATTATTTTTAAAAAATCCAGAATTAATTATTTTGTTTGAAGAGTTATTGCTGCTCTCCATAATAGTGTTTATCTGTTCAATTAGACCTTCATTTTTAGTAATTTCATTTTGTAATAAATTAGAATTATTAATTTCTTTTGAAACATCTTTTTTTCTAATTGTAGCAAGTCTTTGAAATCTTTTTATTTTTTTTTGCAATTATCATACCTGTTCATATAATTTTAATAATGCCATTCTTGAACTCTCAAAGTTTGCTTTTTCAGAACTGCTTTGTGAAATAAAATCAATTAACTTTGGCCACATAGCTATGGCATCATCAAGATCCTTATCTTGTCCAGGAGTATATCCCCCCATTAATAATAAGTCCTTGTTTTCTAAGTAAGCACTTACATGTTTTCTAAAAAGTTTTGAAGCATTTAATTGATCATCTGCAATTAGATCATTCATAACTCTACTAATTGAATTTGGAATATCAACTGCTGGATAAATACCCATTTGTGCATTTAATCTGCTAAGCACGATATGGCCGTCAAGTATTGCTCTTGCTGTATCAACCACTGGATCATTATTGTCATCTCCATCAGCCAAAATTGTATAAAACGAAGTAATACTGCCAACTCCTTGATCACTTGTTCCTGTTCTCTCAATCAAATTAGGGATCATAGAAATTACAGATGGAGGATAACCTTTGGAAGTAGCAACTTCACCTAATGACAATCCAATTTCTCTTTTAGCATGTGCAATTCTGGTTAAACTATCCATTATTAGTAATACATTTTTACCTTGATCTCTAAAATATTCTGCTATAGCAGTAGCCCTGTTAGCCCCCCTAATTCTCATTAATGGGGATCTGTCCGCTGGCACAGCAACTACAGTAATTTTTTTAGCTGAGTCATCCTTAAATAATTCATTGACCATAGTTCCAACTTCTCTAGCTCGTTCACCAATTAGTGCAATTACTACAACATCTGCCTCTGTATATTTACTCATCATTCCAAGCAATATTGACTTACCAACTCCAGAACCAGCAATGATGCCAAGCCTTTGACCTTGACCTACAGTTAATAAAGCATTTATAATTCTTACTCCCACATCTAATGGTTTTTTGATTAAACTTCTTTTCAGTGGGTTCATAACTTTACCCATAAGAGGCCATTTATTTTTTATTTTACCTAAGAGTTTTTCATCTAATGGTTTCCCAAAGGCATCGGTTACTCTTCCCAGCAAAGTATTATCTACTTCAATATATCTGCCATCATCGTACAACGAGACCTCACATCCAGAAACTATATGTGAAGAATGTTCTAAAATTGCAAGCATGTTATACTTTTCGTTAAAACGAATAACTTCTGCTAGGATTTCTTTGCCCATTTGATCTTTTACAATACAAAGACTTCCTATAGGAGCTGGAAAAGGATCGCAGTAAATAATATTTCCATCAAAATGATTAACTCTTCCCGAACTAAAAATTGATTTAGGTCTTTTTATTTGGGAAATTTTATCTATTAATTTTGTCTCAAAATTCATGAGTTACTTCCAATATTTTTAAACATTGTAATTGTTTTTTTCTGAATAACGCATTCCGTCACAATTTAAGACTATGTCACCTCTTGAAAGTTCTTTGTTAGAAATAAAGATTTTTTTATCTTCATTTTTATTAAAAGTTTTGATTTTTGAGAGTGCTTCAAAATCTTCGTCATTAATCTCAACTGTAATTTTATCTTCATAACAATTTATATTTTTTAGAAATGACTTAATTTTCTTTTCATATTTTTCTGGCATTTTATCTATTTGATAACCAGCTAGCTCATAAGAAATTTCAAGAATTTTATTTTGAAATATTTCGTATATTGCTTCTTCAGCTAATGTTGGAAGAGATGATAAAATATTTTTAAAATCTTCAAGATCGTTATTAATTTTTTCAGTTTGTTTGTTAGATAATTCTTTGTTCTCCTCTGGAGAGTTTTGGGTTTCATTTTCACTTTTATTCATTGATTGAGAAACAGCATCTCTAACAGATTCTAAAGCTTGTTGTGTTTCATTATCAGTCTTTATAACTTCGTCAGACTTTGTATTAGCCGAAGTTTCTTCTTGTTGTTTTTGTTCGTCACTTATGGCGTTATCTTGACTTGCATCTTGTGACAAATTTTCGGGTTCTATATCTCCTTTGACATCATCCTGGTTTGCGTCAGTATTTATATTTATTTCTTTATCATTGTTAGATTGCTCTGCCTCAGATTGAGTGTCTTTTATAATATCACTCTCTGGATTTTCAACTAAAGCTGGCTCCTCAGCTTTTTGTTCGTCGCTAGGAACATCATTTCCTTCTTTTAAATTATTATTTTCTGGAACGTCGTCTATTACTTCATTATCTGATTTTTCTCTAATATTTTGTTTAGATTCGAAATCAAGGGCAATATCAATTAATGATTTTTTTACAAAATTAGAATTATTTGAAATATTCTTTTCTTCAAAAACAGACTCAGATTGAGATTTTAAAATAGATTTGATCTCATCACTGCTTAAAGGCACAATGTTTTGAGTATCACGATTTTCCTGTTCTTGGTTCATTGCTAAATTCATAATATTAAAATAAATTATACGTAATCATCTCCACCACGACCCGCCAATACTATTGTACCTTCATCAGACATTCTTCTTGCTACAGCAATTATCTGCTTTTGTGCTTCTTGAACTTCAGTCAATCTAACTGGACCAAGTGCTTCCATTTCATCTTGAATATTTGCTGCCGCACGTTGTGACATACATCCAAATAATTTTGTTTTTAATTCTTCATCTGCACCTTTAAGGGCTAGAATAATTAAATCATCTTCTACAGCACGAAGAAGTGTTTGAAGCGATTTATCATCAGATAATAATAATGTCTCAAATACAAACATACTATCTTGAATATCTTGCATTAACTTTTTATCATCTTTTAAGATTTCTTTCATTATTTTCGCTTCACCATCTTGACTCAAAAAGTTCATGATTTTAGCTGCAGCTGGAACTCCACCTACTTTGCTAGCTCTCAAACTTGCATTGGAAGAAAAGACTTTTTGCATTACTCTATCTAACTCTTTTAATGCTTCAGGCTGAACTGTTTCCAATGTTGCTATCCTTCTAATTATGTCTGATTGACTTTTTTCAGGCATAAATGTCAAAACATCTGACGCAGTAGAAGGATCTAAGTAAGAAATAATTAGCGCTATAATTTGAGGATGCTCGTCAATTATTAAGTCAGCAACTGATCTAGCGTCTAGCCAGTCAAGTATTTCTATTGCTTTATTACTATCTGATGGGGTTATTTTTCCTAAAACAGTTTGTGCCTTATCTTCACCTAGTGATTTAGTCAGAACATTTTTAATATAGCCACCTCCTGATATACCAAGACTAGTTTGTGCTTTAATAATTGCTAAAAATTCATCTAAGACTAAATTAACTGTATCTTGTCCTAAACCTTGAACAGAATACATTGCAGACCCTAAAACTTGAACTTCCTTAGGTGCGAGGTTGCCCATTATTTCTGCAGCTTCGTCTTCACCAATTAACATCATAAGAATTGCACATTTTTGAGTGCCAGTAAGACCCTCGTAAATCTCATCAGCATTTGGTTTTTTTTCTGCTTCTGCCATTTTATTATCCTACTCTCTACCTTATTCTTTTTCCATCATATTTTTAAAGACACTGGAAACTCTACCTGCCTCATCACCAACTATCATTCGAATTACAGCAACTTTATCATCATATGTATTAGCTGTATCCAACATTTCAGCAGATATAGCTGCCTTTTTAGGTTTCAACTTTGCTTTTATATCTTCAAGAGATTCACCCTCTTGAACTTCAATTTTATCGTCTTCCTCATCTTCTGAATCAGAAGCCATTGCACCAGGACCAGATTGGTACCCAGCAGGAACAAGAACTCTTTTTAATAAAGGAAGAAATGCTCCGAATATAACAATTGCTAAAATTAATACGGTTGCTAATTGTTGAGCAAGTTCCTTTACAGACGCATTTTCATACCATGGAGCTACTTCTGCTTCTAAAATATCTACGAAGGGACTGCTTGTAACTGTAACACTATCTCCTCTTGCTTCATCAAAACCAAGAGCTTCTTGAACAAGAGATTTTATTTCTAATAATTTTTCATCACTAAACTTTTCAAATGTTTCAACACCCTCAGGAGAGATGATTTTCTTTTCACGAATAATTACAGCTGCTTTAATTTTTTTAATTTCTCCATATTGAGCCTTAGTAGTTTCAACTTTTCTACTTACCTCATAATTTTTAACAGATGTTTGACTTCTCTGTTTAAGAGTATTGCTAGCACCTTGACCTTCAGGGGCTTCTGTTTTTAAATCGGGGGCTAGAGGAGGAGCATTTGAAAGAGCTCCTGGAATACCTCTAGCTTCAGGATTGGCACTCTCATCTAATGAACTTTGTTCACTTCTAAGTGCGTTACCTTTAGGATCTACGGATTCTTCTGTGATTTCTCTCTGAGTAAAATTCATATCTACATTTATTTCAGCTTTTAAATTACCTGCTCCTACCATCGGTGTAAGCAATGAAATAATTCTAGATTTATATATTTCGCCAAGCCTCATTGTCTGTGACATTTGTTCACTAGAAATTGAAGCAGACGCATCGTTTGATGGTTTTGATAAAAGTTCACCAAATTGATCAACCACAGTTATGTTTTCTGAGGGTAAATTTGGAACTGAAGATGCAACAAGATGAACTATTGACTGTACTTGCTGCCTTCCAAGAGATCTACCATTAGCTAATTTAACAAATACAGATGCTGAAGGTAGAGCTATCTCTCTTGCAAATACTGTTTTTTCAGGAATGGCTAAGTGAACTCTTGCAGAGCTTACTCCAGATATGTGATTGACTGACCGCGCTAATTCTGCTTCCAAAGATTGTTTAATTTTAATAGCTTCAACAGATCTGCTTGTTCCCATTGGCATATCACCTAAACTATCATAACCATCAGGAACTGATGATGGTAGACCCTCACCTGCAAGCAACATTCTAGATTCATGATAATCTTTTACTGGAACAACAACTTCTCCAGTAGCTGGATTAAGTGATGCACTGACACCATTCTGCTTTAAAGTTTGGACTACCAAAGCTTTCTCATTTTCTGGAAGTGAGGCAAAAAGTGTTGTCATATCAGACTTTTGCATAGTAAAAAATACTACTAGTCCAGCAAAAGCAACAATTACTCCAAACATCAATGGAATTGATTTTTGTACTGCAGGATCTGCTGTCATTCTTCTTACATTTGAAATTGATGTAGAAATCCTACTTATAATACCAGTACTTTGAGTTGAACCTGTAATATCATTTCCTGTTGTTGCTTCTGCCATAATCTTTTCCTAACAATTCTAAATTAAACGGGCATATTCATGATGTCTTTGTAAGAACTTAGAACTTTATTTCTTACATTTAATGTCATTTGGAATGCAATATTTGAAATTTGCTGTTGCATAATAACCTTTGTAAGGTCTGTTTCTTTTCCAAGTTCATAATCTTTAGTGATTTTTGATGCCTTGTTCTGACTGTCGGCTACAGAATTAATGGCATCATTTATCTTTTTTGAGAATTCTTCAGTTGTTTTATTTCCTGAAAAAGCTTCATTTGCTTTTTCTAAAATATTTTGCCTTAGCATTCCTGAACTTATATTTTGATCTGCAATCTTCATAATCTATTTTCCTTTTAAGTTACTTTTGCAAAAGCTAACTGATCTGCAAAAGTATCAACTGACGAACTTTCATTAATTTTTGATAATGATTTGTCTATCATAATTGATTTTTCATCTATGATATTCTCATTACTTAGAACAAGAGCTCTTTGAAGGGTGTTTTCAAGCTCCCTTACATTACCTGGCCAATTATGGCTTAATAATAATTCTCTTGCCTCAATAGTTAGGTAAGGTGATGTCTTACTTTCTTGACTGTGCTTATCTAAAATTTTTATTGCAATTGGTAATATATCATCTTTCCTTGATGATAAATTACGTGTTTGTAGTGGAAATACATTAAGCCTGTAATATAAATCTTCTCTGAACCTAGACTGATTTACTTCATGAGCCATATCTCTATTAGATGTTGCCAAAACCCTAACATCTACATCGATATCCCTTTGACCACCAACTGGTGTTACTTTTCTTTCTTGCAATACCCTAAGTAATTTTGCCTGTAAAGATAGAGGCATTTCTGAAATTTCATCTAAAAGTAAAGTGCCCTTGTCTGCAGCTCTAAAAATACCTTTATTTGCATTTGAGGCACCAGTAAAGGCTCCTTTTTCATGGCCAAAAAGAATGGCTTCTAACATATTTTCTGGTATTGCTGCACAATTCACTGCAACAAATGGTTCTTCTTTCCTATTAGAGTTTTCATGAAGGTAGTTTGCAAGAACTTCTTTACCTGAACCTGTCGGACCATTTATGAAAACTGTTACATCAGTACTTGCTACTCTTCTAGCTAATGATAATAACTCATATGTTTTTGCATCGCCTGCTGAAAAAGATATGTTGGGACAACATGTATTAAATATTAATTCTAAAGAATATTGATCAGTATAATCTGCAATATTTATTCTTTTTACAGCACCACCTAACTCGTCTTTTATTTCTATACCATTGCAATTATTATCATCAGCAATAATAATAATTTTTGTCAATTTAGCCTGTCTTGCAATTGAAACTAATTTCGATGAACCACCAATTTCTTTTTCAAAAATATCGGAGCAAACAATTGTATCAGCTTGGTAGCCAACAAGATCAATTCCAAAAAAATCTGGCTTTGAACTACCAACTCCTGCTTTAATAACTGTGATATCTCTTTGTTCTAAAATATCACATAAATTATTAGCGATCTTTAGACTGTTATTTACAACAATAACCTGGCTCATAATATACTCCTAAAATTATCATAAATCTTAGAAGCAAGAAGCTTGCCAAACTCTATTTGATAAGAGTTTATTAGTAATTTTAAATTAAGATAAGCTATTATTTGACTAATTATGTTGATTTTTTTAATTAAAGTGTCATTGTTATGACATAATTAACACTACTTTTTCAATTATTTGACGGTTGTTTTTATGAATGTTGTCGATAAATCAACAAATCCATCAGAACAAAATCAATCTACATTAGATAAACTGAATAAAATGATTGATGGCGAAAGTCCTGAGACAAAATCAATGAAAAACCTAATAGCAATGGTTTCTCAAACAGATAGTACAGCATTAATTTTAGGCGAAACTGGTACCGGTAAAGATATTGTTGCTCAAGCTATTCACAAGTGTTCAAATAAACAAGGTCCCTTCATTACTGTAAATTGTGCTGCAATTCCATCTGAGTTACTTGAATCAGAACTTTTTGGACATGAAAAAGGATCATTTACGGGTGCAGACAAGCAAAGAAAAGGAAGATTTGAACAGTCTAGTGGAGGATCTCTTTTTCTTGATGAGATTGGCGATATGCCCTTACCCCTTCAAGCTAAACTTTTAAGAGCTATTGAAAGCAAAACTATACAGAGAGTTGGCGGGGCACAAGATATAAAAATAGATTTAAGATTGATCTGTGCAACACATAGAGATCTTGAAAAAAAAGTAGAAAACGGTGAATTCAGAGCTGACTTATTTTTTAGGATCAATGTCCTTCCAATCAATGTACCCTCACTAGCTGAGAGAAGAACTGACATACCAAGTTTGCAAAAAACACTCTTAAGTAATCTAAATGTAGATGAAACACAAAAGCCAATCTTTACTCCAGATGCTATAACTGCTTTATGCAAACACAACTGGCCTGGTAATGTTCGTGAGTTAAAAAATGTAATTGAAAGAGCTTGTATTATCTTTCCTGGAAAAGAAATCACCAGCACTAATATTTATGAAAATTTACTAAGACTGAAAGTTCCAACTGTTGCTGAAGAACAAGAAGCGTTGTGGGACATGACTTCTGATTTAAGTGGTATAACAAATCTAGAAGAAAATAACTTGAGCAATAACCTAGAGGATTATTTACCACATCCAAAGAATTATAAAAATTGGTTTTCTTTTTACGACGAGATTGACATAAGAAGACATCTTCAAGATGTAGAAATTGTTTTAATTGAAGAGGCACTTGAGAAAACAAATAATAAGGTAGCTCTTGCAGCAGATAAATTAAAACTTAGAAGAACTACCTTAATTGAAAAAATGAAAAAATATTCAATAAACGTAAATTAAAGTATTAATTGATTAATCTTAAAAAAACTTCACCACTTGCGTTAGCTTGAGCAAGCATAGAAGAAGCAGCTTTAGACATTATCTGCGCTTTTGTAAGTCTTGCTGTTTCTAGAGCAAAATCTGCATCCTCTATTTTAGATAATCTTGAAGAAGAATTATTTTTTGCATCTAGTAAAAAATTTAATCTATGGTCAATTGTATTTTCACTTGCTCCAAATTTTGCCCTTGTGTTGGCAATTGTATCAATTGCACTATCGATAGTAGTTAAAGCAGAAGTCGCATTTGAAGAGCTTGATACAGAAATTATTGATCCAGGTGTAGAGGCACTGCTTGAAGCCTGTGCCTGAAATCCAAGTTCACTTATATCATCACCAGAGATCTTAATTACATCGCCTGCTGTATGAGTAAGAAGTATTTGGCCCTTAAATGTTACTGAACTATCTACTGTAATAGTCGCTCCAGTTGCGTCAGTGTGACCGTCAATAAAAACACCAGCAGTTCCCGCGTGTGCTATTACAATATCAGCTCCACTAGCACTCGTAAGTTGAACTTCTCCACTTGAGTTAGCTGAGGCAACAATATCCCCTATTGACGCATTATTAATTGCAGTAATTGTTTCAGTTTCATTAGTAACACTTCCAAAATTAATTGTATTTCCATTAATACTTATATTTGAAGCAGCTGTTGAGGCTTCAGAAAAATTCAAATCTAATGTTACTAAATTATCTCCAGATGCGGTTACGTTAGTTGATGATGAAACAGCATTAATCGAAATAGCTTTTGCTGCAGCTGATGCACTATCAGATGCACCAATTGCAACGTCATTTATTTTGATATCATGAGAAGCTGTAAGAGCATTAGTTGAGACTAAATCTGATCTAATCACTGTACTTGAGTCAATTTCATTAAATCCAAATCTTGCTAAGTCATCAATATTTCCACTATTGGATGCGTATCCGTTGGCTTTTGTCATGGCTTCAATCTTAACAAATGTACCATCAACATTTTCTAACTTAATGTATCCCAAATAAGTACCTGCCGTGAAACCTGCATCAGTTGGTGCATTTCCACCAATAACAATGTCATTACCAGTAGTATTTGATAATGTAATTGTATTATCAGAATTTAACGTGGCTGTAACACCGCCAGCTTCTTGATTAATTTCAGTTACTAAATTTTCTAAACTTGTTTGAATTGATATCACATTAGTATTAATTGTAAAACTATTGCTCATAGTAAGAGAGCTTTTTGCAGCTGATGTAAGTTTATTGAAACCTGTTGCAGTAGCACCGTGGGTATTAGAATTAGCATTAATAGCAGTAACCAGTGCAGCTGCTGTATTGTTTCCTGATGATAAGTTATCAGTTAAGTTTGCTGCTAAAGCGTTTTGTGAATTAATTTTGATATCACTTGCTGCAAGATTATTACTATTGTAAGTAAATCCTGTTACTCGTCCACCGGTAAACTCTTTTACACCCGATGAGCCAGATAAACCCAGGGCTGTACTGTCTGATTTAACTAAATCAATAGAAACTATATCATCTTTAGTTTCTCCGACTAAAAAACTTACCTTATCTTTAGTTCCATCTAACAATTTGATAGTATTAAATTTTATTAATTTAGTTAAAGCGTCAATTTCAGTTAAATAAGCATCTATTTCAACTTGTAAGGTATTTCTATCTGCAGTTGTTAGAGTAGTACTTCCGCCTTGAACAGCTAATTCTCTTATTCGGGCAAGTATATTATTTATTGAACTCAGTCCACTATCTGCAGTTTGAGAAAGTAATTTACCTTCTCCTCCGTTAGAAATTGATTCTTGAAGTGATAAAATTTGTGCATTAAGCCTTGAAATTGGACCAATTAATGATGGATCATCTGAGGCATTGTTAATTCTTTTACCCGATGACAACCTTTCTGTGCTTTCAGTTATCTCCTTTATTTGATTAGTCATATTTCTTTGAATAAATTGAGAAGCAGACAAACTACCAATATTAAACATAAAAAAAATTCCTCCACGAATTATATTAATATTACGGCAGTAATTACGACTGAAAATGGAATTTGTTTAATTTTTTTTTAAAAAAAATATAATTAACTATATAATTAATATTTAATTGATGAATATGCTTTAAGTCTTTTACTAAATTTATTATGATTTTTTGAAAGATTTTGTAATTTATTTTCTGTAGCTTTTATATTTTCAATATTATTTTCTAATAGTTTGTCAATTCTTTTTTTGATAGCATTCTTTTTACTTTCGCTTTCTATAATTTTTTTTATTAATGCTCTTCGTTGAGCATCAATAAAAGATACCTGAGTAAATTCATTATTATAAATTAAATCTGAAATTTTTTTTGATAGATTTTCTAATAAATCTAGATCTGAATTAAGATTATCCATCTTTATTTCTCTAAAGATGGTATTTCTTCCCATCCTTCCATAATTTGTTTAATTACATCAATAGCTTTGATAATACCGTCATCAATTTTTTGACTAAAGCCTTTGATAATTTCGTGACGACAGTACTCATATAATTGAAATAAATTATTGGCAATTTCTAGAGCTTTATCAAAATCCAAGCTAGTTTGTAGACCATAAATGATCGAAAGTGATTTAGTTAGATTTTTTGATTTTTGACGTGCGTATTTTTCTTCAAAATCTTTATCAACTGAAAATTGATCTTGTTTTCTTTTTCTTTCATCTTGAATATCTAAAACTATTTTCTGCATTGAGTTTACTAATTCTTTCATCAAAGTTCTTACTATTTCGTGAGAAGATGTAACCGAGTTTGATGATTGTTGTGTCTTCTTGTATGCATCAATATATTGGCTATTAGTCATGATACAGTCTCAACTCTATAAAATAATTGTCAAAAATTTGATTTTTCATAGTTTTTATGTTTATCTACATTATGATTAATAATAATTTACATAACCCATATGCTATTAATGAGATTTATGCTTCTAGACCTCTAAGGAATGAAAGCTCTAGTTTAACTGCAAACAGTATGCCAACTAAAAATAGAATTGTAACCGAAACTGGCGTTCCAAAAAGAGCTTTAAATAATGAACCTCCTAATTTCATAAGGCATGTATATGTTAATAATCAAAGTGCGAGCAATGGCTCACTTACTGAAAGTTTTATTAGATCACGGGCTTCTTTATCTCCTTCATATTTCCACAATGAAATAATTACGCGATATAACATGATAAGTGCCGTTCCTAATAATATTACACAATTAAAAAAATCTTTTGAAAAATTAGCTTAAGTAAAATTCGTTAAATTTTGGCATAACAATTGCAGTGATTTCCTACGAAATTAATTTGGAGATTAAAATGCCAACAGTAAATACTAACTCCGCAGCTCAGTTTGCACTTAATAAGTTAAATGCAACAGAACGTGAAATGACAACTTCGATGGAGCGTTTGTCATCAGGAAAACGTATTAATCATGCTGGTGATGATGCAGCTGGTGCTGCAATTGCAGACAGGATGACCGCACAGATTAGAGGATTGGAGCAATCAGTAAGGAATGCTGCTGACGTTATTTCTATGGCACAGGTTACTGAAGGTGCATTAGATGAATCTTCATCAATTATACAAAGAATTAGAGAACTAGCTATTCAATCAGCATCAGACACTTATAATGGTGAAGAACGTGCATATATTGACGCTGAAGTTGACCAATTATTGGCTGAATTAGATCGTGTAACTAGAGATACAACTTTTAATGAAATAGCTGTATTAGATGGGTCATTTGCTGATAGACGTTTCCAAATTGGAACACATGAGCGTGAATTTGCTCAATTATCAATTTCATCAATGAGATTAGATAGTTTAGGAGCATATAAAGCAACATCACAAGGAACAGAAACTACTGATATTGCTAATAGCGCTGTTGATAATGATAATTTAGCATTAAATGCATACGCAGTTTCAGATACATCTGAAACAAATTTGGTACAGGCGGAATCATTTACAATTCACGGTATTCTTGGAAGTTCATCTGTTACAGCAGCAGCTGGATCTAACGTAAGAGACATAGCTACTTCTGTTAATGCGGTTTTTGACTCAACAGGAGTTTCAGCTTTAGCTTCTACTCAACTTAAAATTCAAGCTAAAACTTTAGATAAAGCTTATAATGGCCAAACAAGTCTTTCATTTAGTATACAAGGTAAAAATACAACGGCTGTTACAATAGCTGCAAATGTTACACTGAATAACAATGAAGGAAGTTCCGTATTATCTGAATTAAGAGATTCAATTAATAATTACACAACTACTACAGGTGTAACAGCAACCCTTTCTACAGACAAATCATCAATGATTTTAGTGCAAAACGAAGGTTTTGACATTAAACTAGGTGATGTAAATTTTGCAGGAGATACAACAACGACAGGTTCTAGAAGAACTTTATTAGTCACTAGTTTGGACAATAATGAAGTTGTAGCTGGTGACGCAGTATCTCTTGGAGATACAAATGTAACGACAACTGATGATGATGGTATTTATACTGGAACGCTAACACAAGTTGAAACAATTGGTGGTAGACTTGGGACCACAAACCCTAGAGCTTTTACATCAACTGGCCCACGTAGTGCAGCAACAAATGCCACTGCTATAGCTGGATCTCAGGCTATTAACACCGATGATAATAATAGAATTGTTACAACTCAGGCTATTAATTCAGGATTTACAGGTACAGAAAGCTTGACTATAATTGATTCAACAGCATTACATAATTCTGTTATAACAATCACCTCAACTGAAGTCACAGATCAAGGTTTTAAAGTTGTTGGTACTGATATTTTTGGAAATGCGCTTGAAGAAACTATAGCTGCATTTTCTGCACAGAACCAAACCAAAGAAACAACTAATACATTTGCAACCGTTACGGCTGTAATACCTCTAGCAACTGATTCAAATGCTAGTATCATAGTAGGTACTAAAAACCCTATTTATGCTTTGACTAACACAGCAACAGTTCATAATTCTATTGTTACATTAACTTCAACTGAAATCACAGATGGAACCTTTTTAGTGACAGGTACTGATGTTTATGGAAATCAACTTCAAGAAACTGTACCTGCATTTTCTGCACAGAACCAAACCCAACAAACAACTAACGTATTTGGTACAGTTACGTCTGTAATACCGTCTCAAACTGACAGTAATGCTAGTGTTAGTGTAGGTGTTTTAAATACCATAGTAAACCAAAGTGCCCTTATAACTATCACAAGTTCTGCAAGTGATGAGAGCGGCAAAACCTTTACAGTTACTGGTACAGACATGTCTGGAAATACTCTAGTAGAGGTTATTACTGGACCAGAAGCTAATAAAACTGTTACTGGAAGACGTATATTTAAAACAATTCATACTGTAGTTAATTCAGGTGCAACCACTGGAGAAATTAAAATTGGATTAAAGCCAGCAGATTCTGTAATTGTTACTGGACAACTAGAAATGTCATCTAGCAACAGTTTCACTGTAGTCGGTGAAGATGGAAAAGGCCTATTTGAGGCATCACCTGGCGCAGCATCATTAGATAAGTTATCAGGTGTAAGCCTATTAACAAGACAATCTTCTGTTGATGCTTTACGTGTTTTAGATAGGTCCCTTGATAGAATTCATAAAGAAAGAGCAAAGCTTGGTGCTTTAATGAGTAGAATGGAAAAAGCTATTGATAATTTGTCAAACGTAGCCCTAAACACAAAAGCTTCAAGAGGTAGAATTGAAGATGCTGATTTTGCAAAAGAGTCTGCAAGGATGACTAAGGCACAAATTTTACAACAATCTGCAATGGCAATGATAGCACAAGCTGGAAAAGCTCAACAGAACGTCTTACAACTATTACAACAATAAGTTAAATGGTAAGATTTAGAAGGCTAAAATGAATAATTCTAATGAACCATCAATGGATCAATTGAATATCTTATTTAATCTTTGTAATTCTAATAAATACCAAGAAGCTATAGAAAAAGCTAATCAACTTCTTCAAATATATCCCAAATCAGTCAATCTTTATAATATTTTGGGTGCTTCCTTAAATTTTTTAAAATTGTTTGATCATGCAATTAATGCTTATAAAGAGGCAATCGCAATAAATCCAACAGCTGAAACAATATATAATAATTTAGGAAATGCACAAAAAAATAATGGAGATCTAAATGCTTCAATAGAGAGTTTTGAGAATGCAATAAACATTAACCCTAATTATGCAGAGGCATATTATAATTTGGGTATTACAAATTTTATCAAACGAGATTACGATGCCTCATTTAGAAATTTTTCTAAATCACTGGAAATTAAACCAAATCTTGGAGATTCATATTACAACATTGGAAATATTCATTATGAAAAAAAAGAATATGATTTAGCAATTAAAAACTACAATAAAGCCATTGAATTAATACCAAATCATTTTGATTCTTTTAACAATTTAGGAAATGTTTATAAGGATATTAAAAATTATAAAATGTCTCTTAAATGTTACCTTTTGGCTCTTGAAATAAACCCAAATTTATCAAATACAAAAAAAAATCTAGGTGAACTTTATTATTCATTGGAAGACTATGAAAAAGCAAAAAAATGTTTTCAAGAATTTAATGATGCAAAATCAGTCGCAAAAGTAATAGAGTGTTCATATCAAAATGGAAATATAAATGATTTCGTCACAGAAATTAACAAAGTAAAATTAAAAAATGAATGCAATGTAAGAGTAGCTGCTGTAAGTACATTTGGGTGTAATCAATTTAAAATAAAAGACATATATCCTTTTTGCCATAAACCTGAAAAATTATTTTTGGTTGATAATTTAGAAAACTATATTCAAGATTACCAGACATACATACAAAATTTATCTAATGAGGTTGAAAGTTTAGACAATATTTGGGAAACACCTCATACTACAACACGGAATGGCTTTCAAACTACAGGGAATTTATTCTCAGATTGTAGTAAAAATTTAAAAATATTAGAAAAAATTATAACAAATCAATTAGAGAAATATTTTAAAAAATATTATAACCCAAGTTACAGCTTGTTTAAAAACTGGCCAACGAATTTAAAATTAAATGGATGGTATGTAAAACTTTTGCAAGAAGGCCATCAAGAAAGTCATATTCATCCAGATGGATTGGTAAGTGGTGTGTTTTATTTGAAAGTAGTTCAAAATCCCACTGAATTTGAAGGTGCTATTGAACTTAGCCAACATGGATATAATTATAAAGTCCTTAGTCATGATTATCCAAGAATTATGCATCAACCAAAAATTGGAGATTTGATATTATTCCCATCTTCTTTATTTCATAAAACAATTCCAGTAAAACAAAATGTTGAAAGATGTGTAATCGCATTTGACTTATTACCTGCATAAGTTAACAAAAATAAAACTTTAAAATGAAATAAAAGTTGCATTATTTTTACTGGATATTTTTCATAAAATAGAGATTTAAAAGTAAAAAAGTTAATTTTAAGGATCTTTTATTTTTTAATATTTAATAAAAAAAGGCCACCTCAAGGTGGCCTTTTTCTCTTTATCTCTCCAAATTATCCTTGAAGAAGAGCTAAAAGGTTTTGTTTTGAAGCGTTTGCTTGTGCAAGCATTGATGTAGCTGCCTGCGACAAAATCTGAGCTTTTGTCATTCTAGAAGTCTCAGCAGCAAAATCTGCATCTTGAATTCTAGCCTGAGAAGCCTCAGTATTTAACTTCAAAGTGTTTAAGTTATTGATAGCTGCATCAATTCTATTTTCAACAGCACCAAAAGATGCTCTAAAACTAGAAACTTGAGTTATTGCAGCATCAATATCAGCTAATGATTTAAGAGCGCCTGCTTCAGTAAGCATGTCTAGACCTGCTCCTGTGACTTCAAAGCTTTGACCCTGCTTTTGAAGACCTATTTTCTGAAGAGAAGCTTCAACACCACCTGAACCTGCAGTCATTGCTGTCACATTATCTGCTGCAACAGTATCAATTTTAATGGTAGAATTTTTGTCTGTTGAAAGAGACAAATTACCTCTTACATTAAAACTGTCATATACTGAAATCGCTCCAATTGTGACAGAACCAGCATCAATATCTACACTTACACCACCTACAGTTTTAAATATTTTAGTACCTGTAGCTGTACCTGCGTTAGCTCCTGCAATTGTTTCAGTTTGTGTCTGGCCATTCATGTCAGTTCCTGTGACTGTAAATGTACCAGAACTATCATTACCAGTGCTTACAATACTAACAACTGCCCCAAGATCTGTAAAATCCTTAAGAGCTCCGTTTAGTGTGTATGCACCGGCAGCATTAATGTCAGTTGCAGTTAATAAGCCCTGTGCAGCATAAGTCTCTGTAGTAGTAACTGCTGCAGCACCTTGTAATGCAGCAAACTCTCTTGTTGTTCCAATTTGAACAGAGCCCATGTCAGCATTAGCACTAATTGCAGTTACACTTCCAAATCGCTTACTTGTTTGAACTGGAGCAATATTACCACCAGCAATACTTTCAGAAATCACATTACCAAATCTGTCAGTACCAGTAATTGTAAAAGTGTTACCAGAATCATTAGCTGCAGAAGATATCATAACAAATGCATCTAAATCAGTATTGTTTGCTAATGTACCATTTAATACGTAAGCACCTGCAGCACCAATATCTGTAGAAGTTACCAAGCTGTCAATGTCTGTACTAGCTTTAGCTAGACCAACGGACACATTACCAGTAGTAGTTCCGTCTGTTGTCACACTTGTAATAGTTTTAAATATTTTTGTACCAATAACACTTTTTGAAGCTACAGGACCAGTAATATTTTCAGTTTGAGAGTTACCATCCATGTCAGTTCCTACAATTGTATATACTACACCTGTTTGTGCATTACCAGCTATATCATTAATTGTTACAAATGAATTTAAATTAGTATTTGCTTGAACAGCCGCAGTAAGAGTTGCTGTAGTATTTATTGTTGCAGCTGCTACAACATAATCTTTATCAGTTATGCCTTTTTGTAAACCATAGAATGATTCTGTGCCATTGATATCTTTATAAGATTCTATAAAGTCACTTGAAGTATTATGAGATACTTTAATATCAACTCCAGATTCACTTGTTAGTACAAGTTTACCATCAGAGTTAGTAGTAGCCCTAATATCACCAATGTTAGCAGTATTGATCGCACTTACTACGCCAGCAACATCGACAGCAGTACTTAAATTAACATTATTACCGTTAATGCTCATTTGAGAAGGTATTGATGTTGTATTAAGTCTTAATTCAGCTTGTGTTTTAGCATTGGCAGTAACACCATGTTCAGCAGTTTTTTCATTGATAGCTTTAGCAATAGAAAAAGCTGTTCCATTATCAGATGGTCCTACTAATACGTCATTAAGAGAAAGTTCATCTGCTACAATGGCAGCTCCACTAACTACAGCTGACTCTACAACATTGCCGTCACTTGATTCGTTAAATCCAAGTGCATTAACGTCAGCTATTGTACCAAGTCCCTTAGCGTATCCATTAGTACTATTTCCTGCTTCAATACGTACTTTACTACCGTCATTATTCTCAAGAGAAATCATTCCAGTATATGTACCAGCTGTAAAACCTACGTCAGCAGCTCCAGTTGTTCCAGAACCTTCAGCAATAACAATCTCAGCGCCAGTTTTATTTGATAAAGTTATAGTATTATCGCTATTTAAAACAGCCACAATACCTGAAACAGCCTCGTTTATATTATCAACTAATCCTGAATAGCTTGTAGCTAAAGCAACTGTGTTACTATTGATTGTAAAAGAACTAGTTTGCGCAAAAGGACCTTTTGCTACTGATTGCAGAGTATTGAAAGCGTCTGCTGTTACTCCGTGAACACCAGTTTGTAAGTTAATTGCATCAGCAACAGCTTTAGCTGCATTTGAGTTACTTGATAAGTTATCTGAAAACGCAGTACTTAATGCGTCAAAACCATTAATCTTAACATCTGCTTTTGCAATACTTGCACCAGTTGCAGCATAATTAGTTTTTGAAATTCTCTCACTAGTTAGCGTAGAAACACCTTTTGATCCAGCTAAACCTAATGCCTGAGTATCAGATTTTTCTAGATTAACTTCTAATGAGTCATCTGCTTCTATACCAATTTGAAAATTTACATTTGCGTTTGCACCACTTAATAAATTAACACCATTAAAATTAGTATCGCCTGCTATAGCATCGACTTCTTTTAAAAGTGCATCAACTTCATTCTGTATCATACTTCTATCAACAGCACTTAATGTACTATTTCCTGCCTGAACAGCTAATTCACGAACTCTTTGCAAGATATTTTCCATCTCACCTAGAGCACCCTCAGCTGTTTGCGTCATTGATATAGCGTCATATGAATTTCTGATTGCAACACCAAGGCTTCTCACTTGAGCTTCCATTTTACTTGCAATAGCAGAACCGGCAGCATCATCTGCTGCTGAGTTAATTCTTAATCCGCTTGAAAGGCGTGTCATCGCATCTTCCATTTTAGAAGACTGATCTAACATGTTGTTTTGAGCTTTTAAAGCTCCAACATTTGTATTTATACTTGTCATTAGGTTTTCTCCAATTTGTTTCCCCCAAAGGGTTACATTTGTTTACGACCTAACGAAAAAATGTTTAGGAAAAATATAATTTATACTAATATTGTTTATAAGACTTTTCTTCTATTAAATTTGAGTTTGTTTTCAAATTAATATCTTTTTTAATTTCCGCTCGTTTATCATTTACTATATAAACTGACCTAGCTAATTGTATAAAATCCTTATCAAACTCTTTTAAACTTTCTTTTACCCTAATTTTATCTTCAATTTCCCATAATTTTAAATTAGTATTTTTAAGAGTTTTTATTAATGGTAAGATTTTCAAATCATTTTTGTGTTCTTCAACTACAGTTTCAATCTCATTTAACTCTTTATTAATATTAATTAGCTTATTCCTATCTTTTATTTTATCCTTTTTGATTTGT
>CACNEF010000002.1 GCA_902619485.1 uncultured SAR116 cluster alpha proteobacterium | reverse complement strand
GGATTTTCTCGTGTAAACCCTAGAATTAAATTTACGCCTACTATTTCTACAAATAGTGAAATTCAAATTTCACAGATAAAATTTAATTAATTTTAAAAAAAATTAGTTTCCAGCTAGATATATTTCTGGTTGGAAACGTTTTTTTAAATACAATAAATCTATGAGACAATATTTATCTAAAAGAATTTTTTCTAGTATTTTAGCTATCACTGGACTTTTTGTGATGGTTTTTTTTCTAGCTCGTTTAACAGGTGATCCAGGACACTTATATCTTCCTATAGATGCTCCATTAGAGGTTAGAAAAGAATTTTCTGAAAAACATGGATTTAATGATCCTATTTATATTCAATTTGGAAAATTTTTAGGAGACTTAACTGATGGTAACCTTGGTTATTCTCTTAGAAAAGAAAGACCCGCGATTGATATAGTTTTAGAAGCTATTCCAGTTACTTTGTCTTTAGCTGCTGTTGCAATGACAATAGCTCTAGTAGGTGCTATTTTAATTGGTTCTTTGGCTGCATATAGACCTAACGGAATTTTTGATAGAATTTCAAGAGTTGTTTCTTTAACTGCTGCAAGTGCACCAGATTTTTGGGTTGCGATTACAGCTATTTTAATATTTTCAGTTTCTCTAGGATGGTTACCTACGTCAGGAATTGGAGGAGTCCCATATTGGATAATGCCTATAGGTATTTTAGTTATTAGGCCGTTAGGACTTTTAGTGCAAGTTGTAAGAGGATCAATGATAACTGCTCTCAGTTCAGATTTTGTAAAAACAGCTAGAGCAAAAGGTGTAAAAGAAAAAGCAGTTATTTTTAAACATGCTCTTAGAAATGGTTTGTTACCTGTAATAACCGTCGCTGGTGATCAAGCCGCAGCTATTGCTAATGGTGCTGTCATTGTAGAAACAATATTTGGATGGCCAGGAATTGGTAAGCTCATGATAGATTCCATAATGCAAAGAGACTTTGCAGTTGTACAGGCCTCAATTTTAATTACTGCAATAGTTATACTTTCTATAAATATAATAATTGATATTGCGTATGCAGTTCTAGATCCAAGAATAAGGCATAAATAAAATGCAATTAATTTTAGAAAAAAATCATTTAATGAATAAATTTAGAAAAATATTTTCTATGTTTATGAATGACAAGCTAGCTTTAATATCAATAATTTTTTTACTATTTATGGTTTTTTTATCAATTTTTGGGCCTTCTCTAATTAGTGAATCTTACACAAAAATGAATTTAAGACTTAGAAATTTAGAACCGTTTTCTTTTGATCATCACTTTATGTATTTTTTTGGTGCAGATGCACTTGGTAGAAGCATGATTGCAAGACTTATACTAGCGACTCAAAATACAATGTTTATAGCAGGTAGTGCTGTGATTTTGTCAATGACTTTGGGTGGAATTTTAGGACTAATTTCAGGATATTATGGTGGTAGAACAGGTAATTTAATTATGAGATTAGCTGACATAATTATGAGTTTTCCTTCACTTTTGTTAGCTGTTATTGTGCTATATATGTTTGATCCAGGCTTATTAAATTTAATTATTGTCCTGGCCTTTACAAGAATGCCTATATACATGAGAACTGCAAGAGCTGAGGTGCTTGAAATAAGAGAGAGGTTGTTTGTTTCAGCTGCAATATCAATGGGTGCTTCAAACCTAAGGATAATTTTCAAACATATCGCTCCGTTAACAATTCCAACACTGATTACGATTGCAACATTAGATTTTGCATTTGTTATGTTGGGCGAGTCAGCTTTAAGTTTTCTTGGTGTTGGGATACAACCTCCAGAAGTTACCTGGGGATTAATGGTGGCTCAAGGAAGGAACTACCTACAAATCGCGTGGTGGTTAGCGTTTTTCCCTGGTTTAGTTATTATGTTAGTAGCTTTATCCTTAAATTTATTGTCTTCGTGGTTAAGAATTGTTTTAGATCCAAGACAAAGATGGCGTCTAGAAAACATTGGTGACAAAAGTGAGTAATGCAAATAAATTATTATTAAAAGTAAATAACCTTTCAGTTTCATTTGATACTACTGAAGGATCTTTTGATGCAGTAAAAGCGGTTAACTTTGAATTAAAAAAAGGTGAAACATTAGCAATTATTGGAGAGAGTGGATCAGGTAAAAGTGTTACAGCATCAGTGATAATGGGTATTCTAACTTGTCCTCCAGGAAAAATTAAAAGTGGCGAAGTATTATTAAATGACATTGACATATTAAAACTTTCAGATTCTGACAGAAGAAAATTAATGGGAAGTAAAGTGGCTATTATTTTCCAAGACACTTTATCTCATCTTAATCCAGTTTTTTCAGTGGGATCACAAATTGCTGAATGTTTCGAGGTACATAAAAATCTCTCAAAAAAAGAGAGTTGGAAAAGAGCAGTAAAATTATTAGAAAGAGTTAGGATTCCAAATCCATCAAAAAGAGCTAAAGACTTTTCACATCAGTTTTCTGGAGGACAAAGGCAAAGAGTAATGATTGCAATGGCTCTAGCTCTAGAACCAGACATAATCATAGCAGATGAACCAACTACTGCGTTAGATGTTACAATTCAGGCTAAAATTTTAGAATTGTTAGGTGAGCTTAGGGATGAAAGAAATATGGGTTTAATTTTAATTACCCATGATTTAGCTATTGCTGCAGAAATCTCTGACAAGGTAATAGTGCTCAATGAAGGAAAAATAGTTGAAAAAGGGATAACAAAGGAAGTGTTCATTAACCCTAATCATGGTTACACAAGGCAGCTAATGGATTCTATTCCTGGAAAAATAACAAAACAGAAAAAGAAGATATCAAAAAAGTTTTCTGATCCAATCCTAGAAATAAAAAATATCTCAAAATTTTATGACACTATTGCTTGTGATGATGTAAGTTTTAATTTGTTTCCTAATGAAGTTTTGGGAATTGTAGGTGAGTCAGGTTCAGGTAAAACTACTATCTCTAATTTAATTTTAAGATTGGCAAGTCCCTCAAATGGTGAAATTTTGTACCATGGAAAAAATATTTTAAATTTTAATAAAAAAGATTTATTTAATTTTAGGAGGAAAGTTCAAGTAGTATTTCAAGATCCATACGCATCCCTAAATCCAACTATGAATATATTTGACATTATATCTGAGCCATTGGTAATTCATGCAGATTTTTTAAATAAAAAATTACATCAAAGTAAAGTATCGGATCTTTTAATAAGTGTAGGCTTACATCCAGATGATGCAATCAAATTTCCTCATCAATTCTCTGGTGGACAAAGGCAAAGAATTGCTATTGCAAGAGCTTTGGCACTCAATCCAGAAATTATTATCTGTGATGAAGCAGTATCTGCCCTTGATGTTTCAATCCAAGCTCAAATAATAAAATTATTATTAAATTTGAGAAATAAATTTTCGTTGTCATATATTTTTATTGCACATGATTTGCCAGTAGTTAGAGATTTAGCTGATAGGGTAATTGTTATGAAATCAGGAAAGATTATTGAGCAAGGTGTAGTTGATGATGTGTTTAACTTTCCTAAAGAAAAATATACAAAAGATTTATTAAAAGCTAGCCCTTCTATTGAAAATTTGATTAGTTAATTTATTAAAATTTTAGAAATGATGAGTATAAAATGAAAAATGAAGAACATGTTTGGGAACTAGTAGAAAAAAAAAAAGAAGAATATATAAATTTGTCAGATCGAATTTTTGACACTCCCGAAATTTTATATCAAGAATTCAAGTCAGTGTCAGAGCACATTAAAATGCTAAAAATGGAAGGATTTAAGGTTACTGAAAATATATGTAATATGCCAACGGCAGTCATGGGTGAATATGGAGAAGATGGACCTATTATAGCAATATTAGGTGAATTTGATGCATTGCCTGGTTTGAGCCAAGAAGCTGGAATTACTAAACAAAAACCATTAGAAAATACTAAAAATGGTCACGGATGTGGTCATAACTTGCTTGGTGCCGCTTCACTTCTTGCAGCTACAGCCATTAAGGACTGGCTATCACAAAATAATATTAAGGCTAGAGTAAGATATTACGGATGTCCTGCAGAAGAGGGAGGGGCTGCTAAGACTTATATGGCTAGAGATGGATTATTTGATAATATTGACGTTGCTATATGTTGGCACCCAGCAACTTTCAATTCTGTTAACAAGCCAATTTCTTTGGCGAATTCTAGAATTGATTTCACATTTTTTGGTAAAGCAGCTCATGCAGCAACCGCACCACATCTGGGCAGAAGTGCTTTAGATGCAATTGAGCTTATGAATGTTGGCGTGAATTATATGAGAGAACACATGCCTGACTCAGCTAGAGTGCATTATGCTTATATGGATACTGGTGGTAATGCAGCAAACGTAGTTCATGCTAAAGCAACTGTAAGGCATTTAATTAGAGCATCAAATTTAATGGAACTCCGATCTTTAGTCGATAGAGTTTATAAAATTGCAGATGGCGCTGCTTTAATGACTGAAACAATAGTAGAAAAAAAGGTTTATAGTGGAGTTTCTAATTTATTGGGAAATAAGACATTAGAAAGAATAATGCAGATCGAGTGGGATAAGTTAGGACCTGTGAAGTTTGATAAAACTGACATAGATTTTGCTAATGAAATTCGTTCAACTTTTACAGAAACCGAAATTTTAGACAGTTTTCAAAGAATTGGTATAAAAGCTCCTTTAGACTTACCCTTATGTGATTTTGTTGCACCTTTAGATAGTTCAAATAATGGTGGTATTGGTTCTACTGATGTTGGTGATGTTAGCTGGGTAGTTCCAACAGTCCAAGCTCGTGTAGCAACTTGTGCAGTAGGAACTCCATTTCACACATGGCAAACCGTTGCTCAAGGAAAATCTGCCGCTGCCCATAAAGGTATGATTCATGCCGCAAAAATCATGGCATCTACAGCATCTATGCTCATTAAAAACCCAGAAAAAATTGTAGAGGCAAAAAAAGACTTTGATGATCAAATATCAAGAAACCCATATATTTGTCCTATACCAGACGGAGTAATACCTCCTTTTTCAAAAGATTAATTATTCATTTTATCTGAAATTTGATATATTTTTATTAATTAATATATGCGCTCTTAGCTCAACTGGATAGAGTATTTGACTTCGAATCAAAAGGTTGGGGGTTCGAGTCCCTCAGAGCGCACCATTTCATGTGATTAAGTCGCCTTAAGTAGTTGATATGCAAGCATATTTTATATTGTGTGCTTGGAGGGTAGACCAAATGGTATGTCATGGAGAGAGCTTAAAGAAGCTATATTAGATGCCCACAAGCCAATTAAAGATTACTTCTTTAGAGGTTTAGGAAATAGATTACAATTTGAGGATAGTTGTATAGCTGAAAGTGTAATGCTTCAATTTGCAAAGATGGATGCACCTGCATTGCCGATACATGATAGTTTTATAATGCATCATGGATTTGGAACATATGGTGAATTAGAAGAAGCTATGAGAAGAGCTTATTATGATAGATTCCATAGAGATATAAAAGTTAAAGTAGATATGGTTGTTCCAATTAAACCTGCTAAAGATTATCCTATAGGAGATAAAAATTTCTTTGCTGATACTAGTATAGATGGAATTATAAACGTAGAGAATGATTACTCTCAATGGAGAGATAGAGATGATATGTGGATGAACAGGAAATGATGTTTTTAATTGAAGAAATGAAGCCTTATCCAAAAGAATTAATAAAGTCAGATGTTTAAGAAATTATGTTACAAAATTATTGGATTTAATAAATTCAAAAGTATTATTTTTTCATTGAAAAATAAAAGAAATTGTTTAACAAATGCTACAATAGTACAGTTAAACAATTTTCAACAAACTTTATGAATTAATAATAAAATGAAAAAACTTTACTATAAATTCGTCAAAAAATACTGGTCTATAATAAGTTATGAACACGGAAAAAAACATAATTTCGTTGTTCAAAATGGAATTTTTAAGAATTTGAAATTGAATCATGAAATTTCATGGGGCAAAGGAGATATAGCTTCTAAGGTTTATGGTTTTTATGAAAATAAGATACAAGAAAAATTAAAAGATATAAAAAAACCAATATTAATTGATATTGGTGCTGCGGATGGTTTTTTTGCTGTAGGTTCTCTAAAATCTAAAATATGCAATTTTTGTTATGCCTTTGAAGAAACAAAAAAAAGTAGAGAAAATTTATATACAACTGCTGAAATTAATAATGTAAAAAACAATCTTTCAATAATGGGTGCAGTAACTAAAGATAATTTTTTTTCATTATTACCATCAGAAATTGATTTTTCAAAAGCTACCATTTTATGTGATATTGAAGGTGGGGAGTTTAATTTCTTTACTGATGAAATACTTAAAAAAATTAAACACAGCAACATAATTATAGAAATACACTACAATAAAAATAATTTAGAAATTGATTTGCTTAAAAGAGTAAAAAAGTATTTTGATGTTTCAATTATTATTGATAATGATAAAAGTGTTGAAAATATTTTAGAGCTTCATTCACTTAATGACATTGATAGAAATCTTATTACTTGTGAAGGTAGGAGTTACATTGGTAAATGGTGGCATTTATCACCAAAATGATTTGTTCATTGTATAAACAATAATACCAAATATAAAATTATTATAATCTAAAGAAGATTTTTGTATAAAATTAGGTTTTATATAATAGAGATATTATTTAGATTTTACTGTTTTTTTCAATAAATTACCACCCCATCTGCTGCACACCCTAACTATACATATCTAGCCATACCCCCATGTCCTATGTCCGGGGAGTATGTATCCCTTAAAGTGATACATATAAGTGTTATTAAAGAAAGGTATATTAATACACTTACACACCCACTTACTCTGTACTAATAACAGTTAATTTAACTGATGCACAAACTGATGCACGTTTCGTGCGTATTGACATTAACAATGTAATACATAATCTAAGGGTAGAGCTTATGTAGCAGTGTGTGGTGCATTGGATAGGCATAGAACTTTCACTCAGAGCGCACCATAACTTATTGTTTAATATCAATTGTTTAGAAGAATTGATTTTAAATAATACCCAGAGATTACTCAGTTTAAACACTGATTTGACACAGTAAAAGGAGTAATTATGAGTTCTGTGCTCTTTTCATTACCAGTGAACTTTTAACTTAGAATGGTGTCCTCAAGAACTATCCCTCTATTACTAAAAGTCTTAATGACCATATCTTTACTTTCCATAGCATCAATTTCTTTCCAAATAGGAAGGCATGCTTTAAATGCTTTTTCATCTTTATATTCAAAAACAAAACCTAATCTTGATATATTCTCTTTGTTCCAAATTCTTAAACTTACAAAACGTAATAATCCTAATTTTTTTAATCTTTTGTAGTAAGAATCCTTTACTTGATCCCACCTTAAACTTGCAAGTTCCAACTCTTTTTCTGACATAAAATCTTGTGTAGTAAAATTAATTAACTTTGGATTAGTTCCCATAAATTCCTCTTTTTCGACATTATCTAATTTATTAATGAAAAAATATAATATTAAGTGTTATTGTAATAGTATAATGTTTTCTAGACTTACTTTATCTGTATAGTCATTGAGATTTACAAAACCCCACCCCATTAATCTAACAAAAAACATCTAATCTATAAATACAATAAAGATACACCCCTAACTGAAATAAACTTACTCAATTTTTAGTCGCTGCATAAGGTAATTATGTTATCTTCTGGATTTGTACTTCCACCAGCAGTTGAGATTAATTCTGCTTCATTTTCCATATGTTTCTGCAAAACTTCCATGCTAGGTGTACTCATTACGACATGTATAGTGCTTTCATATTCCATTTCATGTCCTCTGTATATTGTTTTAATTCCATACTTTGAATTTCTCAAATCTTCCACTTCATCATATAGCTTAACCCAATGACTATAATCTTTTGTAATTTTTCCTTTAATAACTAATGTTGGCATATTTCCCTCTAAATTAAATTAGTTGTTTCATATTAGTATATTAACTAACCCACCCCCCTCAAAACTGACAACCAAAACTTAATCTATAAACCACGATAGTATCCAGAGAGAAAAATCAATTAAATACCCTCAGATTTTGTGACAGATTTGACACAGTAACGTTGTAAAATAATAACTTAATAATAAATCTGTGAGAAAATAAAGGTTTAAAGGGGTCAACTGGATAGAGTATTTGACTTCGAATCAAAAGGTTGGGGGTTCGAGTCCTCACAGCGCACCATTTCACATCAATATGACGTGTTAACACACTGATATATAGGCATAATTTTTTTACGTATTGATGGGTGATGTACAAACTGATGCACAAAAGATAACAATCTAAATAAAATTTTCTTAACATAAAAATAAAAGTTGTTTATTATTTTTTTATGAAAATCAGCTTAAAAATTTATGTTTTTCTTTTCTCAATTTTTTTAATCACTAATCTTTTTCTTAAACCAATTTATGCAAATGAAAATGAAAACGGAGTTAAAGAATCTCTCGGCTTCATGATTGGTGGTGATGGTGGATGGGAATCTTTTTCTACTTTCTATGAAGTTAAAGGTTGTAATGTAACCTATCATCAAATGTTTATGGGTTTTAAACTTATTGTAAATTATAACTTTGACAAAGTTTTTTGGAAATCAGCTGCCTCTGAAGAAATTGATGGTAAAACCTTCTTTATACTAGATGGTCAAATAGGCACACAATCAATTAAGGCAATTAACATAGAAACAAATGAGGATGTTACTCATGGTTTACTTATTTTTGGATTAGTAGGAGGTGAAACTTCAAGAATTAGATTTCCAATAATTACAGATATTTCAAGATTTGAAAATGCCTTGATTGATTTATCTGAAATATGCCAAGGTATTAATACTAAATATTAATTAACAGAAGGGTTTTTAGACATGACCTATAAAACTTATATCAAAATATTTCCATTTTTTGTAATTTTTCTTCTTTTATCCAAGAACGTTTATGCACAAGGTACTGCTAGTGACCAATATAAAAAATGGGAGGTGTAACAGTTTTAACTGAAATTTGCTTTAAAACTAAAAATTTAGAGCTAACTTTGTTAAAGCAAATTGATCAGTTGTTTTATACTCAACCTGAAATGGGATAAATGATATTTGGACTCCTATATGACTTTTATGATGCTAAAGCAGTAGCGATGGAAAAAAAAGTTATATGGAATGGAACTACACAATCTTACAACAAAAAACAATTTGATTGTAACAATGCAAGTGATAAAAAACTTATAAAACAATTTGATATGCAACTTATGAATGGTTTAAAATCACAAGGCTAAATTTTACTGAATTAAAAATGATTAAAGTATATAAGAAATTCATACTTATGCTTGGACTAACAGTAATATTCATCTACGTACTGTAACAATTCTAAAACCCCATATATGCTTATTACTTGTACAGTCTTATATTTTTAAATACGTAAATACTTTACAGATAAATCATTATAAATGAGTATAATTTTTAATTTGAGATAAATAAAAGGGAAATCTAATGAATAAATTAATTACAAATTTGATAAGCATATTAATTATAATAGTATTTGCAAATGTCGCCAATTCAAAACAATTAAAACCACAAGTGACAGTATTACATTCAAGTTCTAAATCCAGTGCAGGTGAAGCTATTTCTTACCCTAAAGGTACTCCAAAAATGACTATTGCTCAGGTAATATTTCCAGTCGGTGGAAAATTACCAAAGCATACCCATCCTGCACCCCTTATCGTGCATATAATGTCAGGGGAGGTTACCTCAGAACGTTCTAATGGAAAAAAGGTAGTCTATAAGGCTGGAGATACTTTTGTAGAAGCAACTAATTCACCTCACACTGTTACAAATACAGCTAAAACTCCCACAATAGTGTATGCTGTAATTGCTGGAGCTGAAGGTCTTGGACCACTTACTGTATTCGCCAAATAATTACAAATTTAAATAGTAATCTACCCTATAAAATACTCACAGGGTGGATTACAATTTAATAGATTTCTACGAAGTTTGATATAAGTGTTACCACAACAATTCCTGACTCATACAGCCACTGTAACTATATCTTATGTACCAGTTGACAGTGATTACATTTACCCTGTTGTATGACTCTGTATGAGTAATTAAATGGTTCACACATTACGAGGTGTATTTTTTTGATTAATGTAAGGATTATAACTTAAATAACTAAATAAATTAGTAATCAATATTTTTAAATAGTCTAAAAGAAATTATTCTGAACTATGATTGAATCCACAATGCTGCCTTTTGAATTTGGCACCCAAAGGAGTTAGTGTATCAATTAAATCTTGTTTAGAATTGCCAAAAACTAGCCATTCTTTAATATCAACATGTTGCATTACTTCTTCGGCTATAGGGCTTGACATATGGTTGTTCAAACGTTGCAATGCACCATCACTATCAATAAATGATTCTACTAATGTTGCTTCTGAATTATCATCAGACAAATGCCATTCATAACTTATAGTTTTTTCTTCCTTTAAATTGAACACATATTTTGCGGCACGATCTTTTGCCCATGTTTGAAATTCATTAGCATCAGATTTGATACTACATTGAATGACAAATATTATTTTTTGTGATTTTGTATTTAGTTCTCTCATTATATTTTCCTCATTTAATTCAATTTAATCATATAGAAACATAATAAGTTATAACATTTTTGAATTTAGATTATTTATTTTTATAAAAAAATATAATTTTACTCTTTAAAATCCCCTTCCACAGCATACCCTAACTATAAATATCTAGCCATACCCCCATGTCCTATGCCCGTGGAGTGTTATACTGTAAATGATACATATAAAAAGAGGGGTATATTAATACATCTACATACCCACTTACCCTATACTAGTAACGGTTAATTTTACTGATGCACAAACTGATGGACATTTCGTGCGTATTGACATTAACAATGTTATACGGAAACTAATGTTATAGCTTATGTAGCAGTGTGTGTGGTGCATTGAATAGGCATAGAACTTTCCCTCAGAGCGCACCAATAAATTTCTCAACTTACTAATTTTATGAGATATTATTTTTTTATATTTAAACTGATGTAAAAATTGATGCACACACTGTTAAACATATTTGCTCTTTATTTTAAATATATATAAACTTTTTATAATTTTATGATTTTGTTAAAATTTAAATCAGGAGTTTCTGTTGGACACAAAAGCAAATTTAATGACTTATAATACTTTTACTTTTAAGACAGAAGCACAAATGCTCCTTTTCATAAAAATTTGGGAAGATAATGGTACAAAATTATTTGACAAACTCAAAACAAAAGGATGTACAAGATTTTGTCTTAACCAAATATGGAACGTGAAAGGAACATTTAAAGCATCTGTACTATTTGAATACGATGGTCCAAATGCTTTCAAACAATGCCAAGTAGAGTTAGAAAATTTTACTAAAAATATTATGAAAGAACTACAAGCTGTTGACCCTGTAATAGAGGCAAGTAGAAATATTGTCCTTCAGGATTTGAGAGTTTAGTTCTTCGTGTCAGACGAACAATTCACTATAACCACATCTGATGTACAATTTTAACTGTTATTATATTAAGTCTTCTATATTAATCTAAATGTGTAATTAATATAATGAATATTTTACTATAGAAGGTTACTTAATTTGCGGAACGTTTCTTCCATCACATCTATGGATTACAGCATAGAGTATTAACTTTTTTCTTAACTCAAAATTGTCTTTTCTGTATGGGCTATTAATCATTGATAAAAAAGCTTTATGAGACGGATACCAATAAGCTAATATTTCATCTAACGGTTCTAGATTCCCATTAATTAAATGTGGAGCCTCTACTTTTAGTGTCCATATTACCTTTCCATTAACCTCACTTATCATTTTTTTATTTATTGTTCTCCATTTTGAATAAAGTTTACCGTTTGGAAATTCACCGTTTAAATATCTATTTTGATTAATCATCAGAACTGGATAATCGTTATTTGATTTAGCTATTATTTCCATGTCTTCTCTATCTTTTTGTATGATTGTATCCATTATATTTCTTTCCTAACTATAAATTTCAGCCAAACACTCATCCCTAAAGCTTGAATAGGGTATTTTTTAAGTATAACACTTTGCCAATGTATACAAATTTGATTAAATTATATTTTATTATTTTTTAAAGTTTATTATGGTTTTCATTATATAATTACAAGGGTTGATATATGTATACAAGAATTCATGTTTTTAAATTTCCAAATAAAGTTGGAAGAGATTCATTTAAATTTTTTTGTATAAATTATACTGATAAATTATTTAAAGAAGGATTAAACTTTTCTTTATTTATTGATGTTTCAGATACTCATCTTCATTACTTAACAGTATGGAAATCAAAAAGAGATTGGGAAATATCATATAAAAAAGCAAAAGAATACACAGATGTTAAAGCACAAATTAAAGAGATGGGCGCCACAATGTCAATTGTTGGAGGTAATACACATGGAAGAAAAACCTCAAATAGTGATTTTAATTTTTTTGAAAATGTTTCTTTATAAGTTTTTATATACAATAGGCTTTTGAATTAATCTTACCTATATCTGCCGCAGCTATCTCAGGTTGTTTTCTCAACCTCAAATTTATGATCTTGTAAGATAATGATATGACATTACAATATGAAATGAAAAAAATTTAATTTTCATATTTATGAGGATTTTTGAGATGCACAAAAATATTTATCACAAAGGAAGTTGTTGTTGTGGAGCTGTTAAATATTCTATAATTGACCACCCACTTTTTACACATGCATGTCATTGTAAAGATTGTAAAAATCAACAGGGTCTGCTTTTGTAATTCACACGATGACATTGGAAAATACATTTTTAATAGATGGTGATGTTGAGGCTGCTAGTCTTTCTACAGGAAGTGGAGCGAATTATAAACCATACTTCTGTAAAAATTGTGGAACATATATTTATTGTAAATATGATATGGCACCTGGAAGAATTATCATTAGAACATCAACATTGAATGACTCAGAAAATTTTCCTCCTCAAGTACATATTTTCACGAAAAGCAAAGTACCGTGGATAACTTTAGATGATAAAATACCATCTTTTGAAAGTATGTATGATAGAAATAAGTTATGGCCTAAAGCGAGTTTAGACAAATTAAAAACTATAATGTAAATATGAAGTGATGTACATAAGAATTGTTGAAATAACTGCTCCAACAAAACTGCAATTAAATATTTTTTTGGATTATTTAAAAGTTACTCATTTTCCTAAAAATTTAGAACAAGGGCAAACAAATGCAAAAGTTTTTAAAGTAAATGAAGTATCAGCATTTGTTATTGCTGAATTTGAAGATAAAAAATCAGCTGATAAAATTAAAATGATGAATAACTCAGAAATCAATGAATTAAAAACAACTCTGAAAGTTAGGTCATTTGAGGGTCCACTACAATATTTATTAGATTGATATAAGATATATAATGATTATTAAAGGAGATGAAATGACAGCAAATTTCTGTGTTTTCCTTCATATAAGATACATGAATCCAAAAGTTATGGGAATTGCTCACGACTATCTTGCAGACAATCAGCCTGCCAAAAACCCCAAAGGAAGATTATGGATGAACTCTTTTCATGTTTCTCCAGATAAAGGTTTGGGTGTTCATTGTTTTGATACGAAAGAAAATATGGAAAACTTCTTACCTATAATTAAAGAGAGAATAGAAAACTTTGCAACAAAGTTTGAATGTAAGTTTACCATAGAGACTGGAATATTAAGTCCTGAGTTAACAAAAAGTTTTGAATAGTCTTGCTGTTGCAAATCCATCTGCTGTATACCCTAACTATAAATATCTAGCCATATCCCATGTTATATACACATGGTTACAATTTAAGTGATACATATAAGCGTTATTATAGTAAAATATATTTATGCATATCCATACCCACTTACTATGTACTGGTTAGGGTAGACCATTTTGTGCCTACTTTCCAACCACTTCAAATATAAAAAATTAAGTTGCTAATGCAATCAAATGCTCAATTATTCATCATAAACTTTATTAAAATAATTTTTATTTATAAAAGTAATGAAATATCAATGAATAATATTTAATTTAAAATTTTTATTGTTACTGGAGTATATATTTTATGAAAATAATAACAGTTATCTTAAGTTTTTTATTTGTTAATTTTAGTAGTTATGCAGATGGGCATTCTGGCAAAATTCATCTTGAAGGTTTTGGTGCGTGGTCTTTAAATGTCATGAATGCTGGTAATGGTAACCTTTCAATAACATACGATGGTTTATTTAGTGGTGTTGCATTAGAAGGAACACAATTTGGAAATAACTCATCTGTTCAATGTGTAGGTGGACTTACTACATCTCAAGGTAAATTTAATGACGAAAAAGGTATATGTAAATTTCTGTTTGCTAATGGAGATACAGCTTTTACAAAATATACAGGTTCAGGTGAAGTAGGAAAAAATGGTTCAGCAACTTTTGAATTTGTTGGAGGCACTGGTAAATATAAATCTATATCAGGAAAAGGAACTGTAACAAGAGTTCAAATTCAAGCAGCAAAGAAAGGTTATACTCAAAGTAAAAATATATTTAAGGGAAGTTATAAACTTAACTAGATTTTATTTTTATAATTTTATAATTTAACAGCCACTGTAATCAAATTAGATGTTCAATTGTCTCTAATTACATTAACCTTGCTAAATATCTCTAAATGAGTCATTAAAATGTTTGTATTGCATTAGTTGTTATTAATGTATCAAACGAATTATTTAATTATTAATTTGGATTAAGGAGTTTTAAATACATGGAAATGCGTAAAGGTGGTCGTCTTATAGATAGACCTGAATTTAAAACCAAACCTCAACCTATTACATTTTTAGCGAAAGATGAGGTGTCAAAAGCGATTGAGGTTATGGCTGAAAAAAATTACGGGTCAGTTGTTATAGTCGATAACAAAGATAGAGTGGTAGGTATCGTAACAGAAAGAGACATTGTTAAAAAACTTGTCAAAAATAATATGTCACCCAAAAAAACTAAATTAGAAGATATTATGACACCAAATCCAAGAGTGGCAAATGAAAATGATGATGTTCTTGATTGGTTACGGATAATGTCTAATGACAGGTTTAGAAGATTACCAGTTGTCGATGCAGATGGAAAAATTAAAGTTATTTTTACTCAAGGTGATTTTGTTTCGTATACTTGGCCAGATTTAATTTACCAAGCATCTCAACTTGCAAAAGCGTCTTTTATGAAAGGTTTTTCTTTTAATACACTTTTAATAATGATGCTTGTTTATGGAATTGCATTAATAGCAGCTATGAAAGCAATCTTGTAAATATATAATTATTCACAAACATTCTATATTCTCTCTACATTCTATCTTTATATATTTGTCAATTACCAAATAGTTTATTTCATAGTTTAAATGTTTAGTTAAAGTCTTCTGAGGTAAATTCGTGTAGAACAATACCTCTACTACCTACAACTTTGTTTACAAAGGTTTTAACTTGAGGTGCATGATATTTATCTAATAGAGTTTGACATGCAACAAATGCCTTTTCGTCTCTGTATTCAAATAGTATCCCTACCCTTGCAACACCCTCTTTATTCCAAATTCTTGTAAGAACTCTTCTTAACATTCCAGCTTTTTTGAATTCTTCAATAACCTTAGGAGTAAAAATTTCATCTTGTTTTTTGGCATATAATTCAAGTTCATTATCTGTCATGAACTCTCTTGTTGTATAATTTATTAATTTTGATGTTGGCATTAAATAATCCTGTTTTTTTATATTTAATTGTAAGTATATAAATAAGTTATAAACTTTAAAAAAATTTATACCAAATTTCTAAAATAAAAACATATATGCCATAGCAATATATACTACAAACACAAAGCTTAAGTATCTTATTTAAAATATCATCTGAAGAATATACCCATTGATGATATTTTTTTTCTAATACATAGTTCATATTTTTTCTTTTGTTCCATAATAGGATCCAATAAGGAATATTTAGCAAAATGTAAAAACAAATGGCAATAGTTATTAAACCTAATCCTAAAATTATCCCAGTACTCATTTTATAAATTTACTCATAGTTAATCCTATTACAGTAATATTTGTGCCACATTAAAATTAATTATAACGTAGTATTCTATACCATACATTAAATATGAATATTTCAACCATTTTCAATACGCACTAAATTTACATTAATTTGTAAATTATTTTAATTATAAATAAATAATGTTAAATAAAATTCTACCACATCTGCTGAACACTGTAACTATACATATTAAGTCATATCCTCATATTCTATGACAGGGAAGTATCACCTTTTTAGTGATACATATAAGTGTTATTATATTTAGATATATTTACACCTTTGAATACAATTACTCTTACTAGAAATGGTCAATTTAGGATGAACCAAACGGCAGACCATTTAAATGTTTACTTTCATTAAATTTAAATTAAGATAAATAATCATTCTTTAAAACTTAGTCGGATAATTTATGTATCATTTTCTTAAACAATCTTTAACGGTATTTTTAATTTTTGCGTTTTTAAGTGCCTGTGCTAAATCATCTAAAGATATTGTCGGTACATACGTATCTCCATTACAATATGCTGATTATGAATGTCCACAAATAAAAAGCGAGATGATTAGGGTCTCTTCTAAAGTTAAAGCACTTACTGGTAAAATTGATACAAATAATGAAAATGATAAAATGATTACAGGAGCTGGTCTCATTTTGTTTTGGCCTGCCTTATTTTTTCTTGGAGGGACCAAAGAACAAGAGGCTGAATATGCAAGATTAAAAGGTGAGTACGAAGCTTTAGACAGAGTTGCCGTCCAAAAAAATTGTATTGTTTATTAACATTATTTAGTATTAACAAATATTAAGAAGGAGCAAGTTATTCAAAATGTCTGGTAATATTTATTTAAAAATTTTTCCAATTTTTTTTATTTTTCTTCTCTTTTCCAAAAATGTTTATGCACAAGGTGCTGCAAGTGACCAATATAAACAAATGGGAGGAGTAACAGGTTTAACTGAAATTTGCTTTAAGACTAAAAATTTAGAGCTAACTTTATTAAAGCAAATTGGCCAGTTGTTTTATACTCAACCTGAAATGGGTGAAATGATTTTTGGACTCCTATACGACTTTTATGATGCTAAAGCAGTAGCGATGGAACAAAAAGTTATATGGAATGGAACAACACAATCTTACAATAAAAAACAATTTGATTGTAACAATGCTGGGGATAAAAAACTTATAAAACAATTTGAAATACAACTTATGAATGGTTTAAAATCTCAAGGCTAAGTTTTACCGGCCTACCCGATTTTAAAAGTTATTGAAGTATATTAAGAGTTTATTGTTATTTGAGCACTGTAATAATCTTTTATGTGTTTTACAATATATGAAATATCAATTGCTGCAAACTCTAATCGTATATATCTACCCATACTAACCCATGTCCCAATTTGAATTGTGTCATGTTTAAGTAATACATATAGATTTATTTATACTAAATTTTATTAATACAAGAAGCGTTCCAGAATCTCTGTACTCAGCGACAACTTTTAATTGATACAAAAACTGATGCAGATTCAGTATTTATTGACATTTTGTATTTATTACATAATCTCAAGCATAGCTTATTTAGCAATGAGTTTGGTTTATTTGATAAGCATAGAATCTTCATTCAGGGTATATGATTTCACATCGATATGAAGTATTAATTTAGATTAGTTGGAAGTAAATAATTTAATTGTCATAATATTTGATGTAATTTTATCTTGTTCATTGTAAATTTAGTTTGAAGCGATTTAATTAAGAACAGTAATATGTATATTAGGATACTTAGAGATATCTTTATTTTTTGTCTTTCAGTCTGGGCACTATTGACAGTTGTGTCATTCTATTTTGATGTATATATTCTTTTTCCATTTACATTGGCTGAAAGTAATGAAATACCTTATGAAAACCTGATTGCAATAAGGCTTGCAATATTTGCTACTTTTGCATTTTATGGGTTAATGCATTTATTACATGGAAGTAAAGAGGTGTATCCAGTCCACTTTTTAAAAACATTTCTATTTATGCTCTCATTTATGGGATTAATTGTGTTCACAAAAACAAGTGCAGAAGTTTCTTTTAAACAATGGTTGATTATATTATTTTTTTTCTGTGTAGCAATAGTTCTTCATTTTTCGACTATTTCAAAAATCAGACGTTTTGGCAGGTAATGATTAGAATATTTTCATTTATATTATTTGTAATAATCTCTAATAACGCAATTGCAACTATTAAAGGTAAGACATTAATTTGTGATAAAGATAAAAGGGGATATAATTTTATAAGTAAGAATAAAGTTGAAGTACTCAGCATCAATTTTGATAATTTAAATATAATTTCTATTAATCATTCGTATAAACTATCTGAAAATACAATATTTATTCAACAGCCTCTTGTGAAATTTCCTAAAGAAAAAATAACTAAACCTATAGGATGGATATTCAGGAGAAATTTAGACTATGTATCATTAAATTATTTTAATGGGGACTGGAGTAGAAAGTTTTCTTGGAAATGTGAAGTTGTTTCATCAAACGAGCTGGAAATAAGATTAAAAAATACACTTGATAAATTAATAAATTTTAGTGAAAAAAAATATTAATTTAAATTTTTAAACCACGTCGATTTATTAAAGTTTAAAATACAAGAAAGTTAATTATGTAAATTATTATCATTTCTAAATAATTTTCATTATTGATTATCATCGACCTCTATGACTAAGTTTTAGAGGGAGAGTTTAAATGTTTTGTGTATTTTTAGATGTTAGAAATTCTAATTATAAATTAATGCATGTTGGTCATCAATATGTCGCATCAAATTTTGATCCTAGAAATCTTAAATGTTTAGTTTCTGCTGATGCAGATCACATATCTCATGATAAGGGGCTCGGTATCTTTACTTTTTTAAAAGAGGGCTGATCTTGAAAAATACATTAACTTTTTAAAAGTTATTTTAAAGACTATGAGGATAGATTTTCATGGAAGATAAGTATTTAAACTGGAATAGTTAATGGATAGCTAGATTATAAAGCTAATAATTAAGGCTTAAATGTTTATTTTATTTAACATCTAAATTCATATGTTATAGCATGTAGACTTTTCTAGGAGGATTTATAAATGTCAAAAGTTTTAATACATATCCATAGTGGCCCAGAATCAAAAAACAAGGCAACACTTGGAATGTTAATTGCAATTACAGCGTTTAAAAATGGTGACGAAGTTAACATTTTCTTGGCTGCAGATGGAACACATTTACTAAATATTAAAAGTGTAGGTGAAGTTGTAGGTCAGGGAACAGGTGACTTAAAACATCATTTAGATGAATTAAAAGAAAATAAGATCCAATTATATGTATCTGGTATGTCTGCTAAAGCTAGAGGTTATGATGAAAGTTTATTAGATGGTTATAATGCAGAGTTTGCAATGCCAGACAAACTTTTAACATTATCAACTGAAAGCGATACTGTTCTTTGTTATTAAATTTAAATTGCTAATCACAAGATATAAACATAGTTGCGTAAGACCTTAGAAATATATTTTTGAAAGATGGTTCTAGAAAAACATTGGGTGTTATGTTGCCTGGGAAATATGAATTTAATACAGATGCAAGAGAATTAATGGAAATTATCTCTGGAAAATTATCTTTAAAGCTTCAAAATCATGATGATTGGAAATTGATAAAAAAGGGGATGAATTTTAATGTTCCTAAAAAATCGTCTTTTAAAGTAGAGGTATTAGAACTAGTAAACTATACTTGCTCATATTTTGATAACTAATATTTATTGATTTAGTTATTTATTCTAAAAAACAGAGAATTTGATTTGTTTATTTTTTTTAAAATTATAATTACAGCATTAATAATTGTTATCGTTACTGAGATAGCTAAATTTAATGACAGAATTGGTGGATTAATAGCTGCTTTACCTATAACAACGTTTTTAATTTTATTTTGGTTACATTATGAAAACAATTCGGTAGAAAAAATCTCTAATCATGTATCATATACTTTTTTATATGTGCTTCCTACACTGCCAATGTTTCTTGTATTTCCTTATCTTATTAATAAATTTGGTTTTTACTGGTCAATTATAATTAGTGTGCTAATAACTACTTTTTTTATATTTTTAGTCCATTTTTTAACAAAAAAATATGGGTATAAGATTATTTAAAATTATTAGAGATTATCTGGGAGCATTAAAGTAAAGAAACTTTAATACATCCATTTTTAAGGTATGAATTAATCAATGGATTTAGACTATTTTGAAACTTTTACTGTAACTCTAATTTTTTTGTCTATTTTTATGGGAGGTATAGTAAAAGGGTCTGTAGGCATTGGCATGTCTATTTTTTCTGTTCCAATAATAGCGTTTATCTTACCTCCTACTAAAGCAATGATGCTTTTGTGTTTTCCTGTAATTGTAACTAACCTAATTCAAATGAATATAAAACAAGGAATAAGCAATTATAGATTTCTTCCAATGTTTTTAATGCTTTTTATAGGAATATTGATTGGTGGAAAGTTGATATTAAAACTTAACTTTCAGACAATTTCAATTGTCATTGCTTTAACTATTATTTTTTTTACATTATTTAATTTTTTTGGCTTAAATTTAAAAAATATAAAACAAAAAAATGAAAAAATATTATCCGTAATTATTGGTTTTTTCGCAGGAATACTTGGTGGATTATCTACATTTTATGCACCCCCCATAATTACCTTCTTAGTTTCATTAAATTTAGAAAAAGAAAGTTTTATAAGAACAACAGCTACAATGTATTTTTTAGCTTCAATACTATTATATTCATCACTTATTTATCACGGTTTAGGAAATTTTTATGATTTGTTAATAAGTTTGGTTTTAACCGCTCCAGCATTGTTAGGGCAGTATTTAGGAACTAAAATTAGAATGAGGTTATCCAACGAAATATTTAGAAAGACTATTTTATCAATCTTAATTATTATTGGATTTTCGCTATTAATTAAAAATTTATAGAAATTTTTTTATATATATTTTTCTGTTTAGAAAGTAAGTTTTAATAAATTAAAAAATTTGTGAGTTTATATGTGTATTAATATAGCTGTCTTATTAAGTGGTAATGGTTCGAATTTGAAAGCTATAATTGATAAAGGTATAAAAGTAAGTTTTGTTGCTTCTAATAATCCTAAAGCTTTAGGTTTGAAAATTGCAAAAAATGCAAATATACCTTTATACTCTTGGAAAAACGTTTCACAATTAGAAGAAGAAGTATTAAAATTAATAATTGACTATAATGTTAAATTATTAGTGCTTGCAGGATATATGAGATTGTTAAGTAAAAATTTTGTAAAATCTTTGCCTTCAAAATTTATCGTAAATGTTCATCCATCACTTCTGCCAAAGTATAGGGGTATGAATGCTATTAAACAAGCATTAGATGATAGTGCTCAATATACAGGTGTAACAATACATTATGTAGATGAAGGTATGGATAGTGGCTCTATAATAAAACAAAATATTATTAAAATTAATGATAATGATACTGAAGACACCTTAAAAGATCGTTTACAAGAAATAGAACATCGTCTTTATTCTGATACAATAAAATCTATTTTAATTAAAAATTAATTATTATTTAATTTTAAAAGATTTTATTACTTTGTAGTTTATCATTTCAGATATATAACTATACAGTTACTGGAAAGTTGTAATTAACTATGAATATCGGAAAAGCATCTAAATTATCAGAGTTAACAGTAAAAGCTGTTAGATATTATGACAACATTGGTCTAGTAAAACCTCATCAAAACATCTTTTCTGGATATCGTGAATATAACGATGAAGATGTTTTAAAATTGAAATTTGTAGGAAAGGCTAGAAAATTTAATTTTAGTATTGATGAATGTAGGGAATTATTATCTTTATACGAAAATAAAAGTAGGCCCAGTAAAGACGTAAAAAAATTAACCCTAGAAAAAATTTCTCAAATAGATGAAAAATTAAAGCAGTTACAAAATTTAAAAGATGAATTAAGTTATCTTGCTAATAATTGTCATGGTGATGACAGACCTAATTGTCCAATTCTTGATGCTTTGTCAAAAAAATGAAAAATATTTCTGATACAACTGTATCAATAATCTTTATGATTATATCTGGTTTCAGCTTCATAGTTATGCATAGTGCAGCAAAATTTTTGTCAGAAGAAATCCATATTTTTGAAATAACATTTCTCAGATGTGCACTTGTTATAGTTGTTCTATCTCCAATTCTATTTAAAGAAGGAAAATCTACTTTTGTAACTAAACAACCAAAATTTCAGCTATATAGAATCATTACAAATTCAATTGCTATGCTCTGTTTTTTTTATGGTTTAACATTAACAACATTGTCAGAAGTAACAGCTTTAAATTTAACAGTCCCCATTTTTACTACACTTTTAGCATTTGTGTTTTTAAAAGAAAAACTAAAACAACATAGGCTTATTGCTCTTTTTGTAGGTTTTTTTGGTGCAATAATAATTCTAAGACCCGATATCTCAGTGAATGTAGGGGGCATTTTTATTCTTATTTCGTCACTAATTTGGTCAATTTCTCTTATTTTTATAAAAAAGTTAACTGAAACAGACTCACCAGTGACAATATCTCTTTATGCTGGTGTTGGAATGATACCAGCAACATTTTTGGCTGCATATCCATATTTAACAATGCCAAATCTATACCAATTTTCTATAATTTTTTTTATAGCTATTACTGGAACAATAGCTCAAACACTTTTAAATAGCGCATTTAAACGAGGGGAGTTGGCAATATTACTTCCCCTTGATTATTTAAAATTAATTTGGTCAGTTTTAATCGGATATACTATTTTTGTAGAAAGTACACCTTATACTTTATGGATTGGTGGTTTCTTAATTGTTGGTGCTTCTTCTTACATAGCATGGAGGGAGAGAGATTAAAATTTTTATAATTTGACTAATTGTTTACCTAAATTTAAACCATTTAAAATTTTAACGAGTGAAGCAGGGGCACTTTCTAGTCCATCACTTATATCCTCTTCGCTAACCAACTTGCCTTGAATGTACCATTTTAGCAATTTATTATAAATTTCTTTATATTTGTTAAAATAATCTAGAACTAAGAAGCCTTCAATTTTAGCCCTTTTAATAAGTAAGGTTCGGTTAACCCTTGGACCAAGTGGTATTGGAAATGAGGGCATTCCTATTGTTCCACATATTACAATCCTAGCTTTAATGTTTAAATTTTCCATAACTGCATCAAATTGAGTGCCACCAACATTATCAAAAAAACAGTCAATTCCATTGGGAGCTATTTTCTTTAAGCTATTAGACAAATCATTTTCTTCTTTATAATTGATAACTTCATCATATCCAAATTTATTTTTACACATAGCTACTTTTTTGTCTGAACTAGTAAGGCCTATTGTTCTACACCCATAAATTTTAGCTAATTGCCCAACTGCTGAACCTACACTGCCTGCAGCAGTTGTAACCAAAACAACATCATTTTTTTTTGGCTTGCATATATCAATTAATCCTGCATAAGCAGTTATTCCATTTAAACCTAAAATACCTAAATTTTTAGATAGTGGGGCTGATTTTGGATCAATTTTTAATTGAATTTTGTTTTCATCTACTACAGAAAATTTTTGCCAACCTAGCCACCCTACTACATATTGATTGACTTTAAAATTTTTGCTTTTAGAGAATATAATTTTACCAACTCCAAAACTTCTCATAGTACTATTTATATGAACTGGTTCAGAATAGTTGCCAACATCGCTAATCCAGCCTCTCATTGCTGGATCTACGGAAACATACTCCACCTCTACAAGAAAATGATTGTCCCTAATTTCGTCAATTTCATCATTTATACTTTGAAATAAATCCTCTGTAATAGTTTTAGATGGACGTTTCTTTAATATAATTTTTGTATTTACTAAGTTTTTAATAATAATAAAATCCTAAACAAATTTCTCTTGTTTTTAGTTTAAAAAAATTTCTTGACTATAAATAATTAAAGTTCTTACTAATTGCTAGTTTAATTGATTAATATTTAATCATAAACTATTAAAGTTTAATTATACAATAAATACCATAAAAACAAATTTATGATTTACAATTAGAATAATATATCTTGAACGTTAATTTTTATGATAGGAGGTTAATTTGTTTAAAAATTTAGTTTTAATAATAATTTCTTTTGTGCTTTCAATTACAAGTTATGCAGACACTAAAATACCATTTACGTTGGATTGGAAATTTGAAGGTCCATCAGCACCTTTTTTTAATGCAATTGATAAAGGTTATTTTAGAGATGCAGGTCTAGATGTTGAAATTTCACCCGGCAAAGGATCATTAGACGCAATTCCAAAGGTTGCAACAGGATCATTTCCTCTTGGCTTTGCTGACATCAACTCTTTAATCAAATTTTTAGATCAAAACCCTGGTGCGCCAGTTACTGCAATAATGATGATTTATGATAAGCCTCCATTTGCAGTTATAGGCAGAAAATCTCTCGGTATCAAATCACCGGCTGACTTGCCTGGTTCAGTTTTGGGCGCTCCTCCACCTGATGGTGCCTGGGCTCAATTTCCCTCTTTTGCAAAAGCAAATGGCTTAGACATGAACAAAATAAAAGTTGAGCCAGTTGGTTTTCCTACTCGCGAACCCATGTTAGCTGAGGGCAAAGTTTCTTCCGTAACAGGTTACTCATTTTCATCTTTTCTGAACTTAGTTCGTCTTGGAGTTCCAGAAGATGATATTACTACAATCTTAATGGCCGATCATGGGCTTAAGCTATATGGAAATGCAATCATTGTTAATACCGACTTTGCGTCTTCAAATGCTAAGGTTGTTAAATCCTTTCTTGGTGCAGTTGGTAAGGGTTGGAAAGATGCTGTTTCAAATCCAAGTTCAGCCATTGAAGCACTTGTTAAAAGAAATCCGGCTGCTGACAAAAACTTAGAAAAAAGAAGGTTTAATTTGGCCTTATCTGGTAATGTTATGACAGATTATGTTTTAAAGAATGGAATGGGTAATATTGATAAGGCACGTTTTGAAGCAGCTATTGCTCAATTAAGTGAGACTTATAAATATAAAACTAAACCTGATTCAAAGTTATATTTTACAGATGCGTATTTACCAAAAGGTGGGTTTAAGTTGAAGTAACTTTAAAACAAATATAAAATAGGGTGAAATTATTTCATCCTATTTTTAAGGTATAGTTATGTCATCGTATAAAAAAAAAGACACCATAATAATTAAAGACGTAACACATACCTACAAAACTGAAACTGGTTTACTGCCAGTTATAAAAAACTTAAGTATGAGTGTCCCAGAAAATGGATTTACAGCTGTTGTAGGTCCCTCTGGTTGTGGAAAATCTACACTAACTAAACTAATTTCAGGTCTTCTGCAACCAGACGAGGGTGAAGTTTACCTTAGTGGTGAAAAAATTACCACACCTAGACCTACTGTCGGAATGGCTTTTCAAAATCCTGTTTTGTTAGAGTGGAGAAGTATTATTAAAAATGTTATGTTGCCACTAGAAATTGTTCCAAATAAACTAAATTCACTAGAAAAAGAGCAAAGAGCAAAACAACTTTTGTCCTTAGTAGGATTAGAGGGATTTGAACAAAAAAAACCTTCTGAACTATCGGGGGGAATGCGACAAAGAGCATCATTATGTAGAGCATTAGTACATAAACCAGAAGTACTTATTTTAGACGAACCGTTTGGAGCATTAGATGCGTTTACACGTGAAGATTTATGGCAAGTAATGCACAATCTAAGAAAAGAAGAACCATTTACTGGAATACTTATTACACATGATTTAAGGGAGTCAATTTTCCTTGCTGATGAAGTTGTAGTTCTTTCTGGTAGGCCAGCTTCAAAACAATTTTTTGTTAAAGTACCAAAATCCAAAACACCAAAACTTGAGAGCTTGTATAGCTCTAAATCCATCGATATGTTAAAAAGCCTTCGAAAACAAATAGAAATTGCTCAAAGTCAACAAGAGCAAAATAAATGAGACATATTTTAGTACCATTATATGCGATAATTATATTTCTTATTTTGTGGGAGCTTTTAGTATGGTTAAATGAATGGCCGAATTATAAAATGGCATCCCCTTCCGATATATGGCCTGCATTTTGGAAATTTAAAGGTTTATTTTTCCAATATGGTTGGGATACTCTTTGGCGAACAGTTGTAGGCTTGTTTATAGCAGTACTATGTGGTGTTTTTTTAGGCATGATTATGGGTTTTTCAAAGGTTTTGCGTGAAGCAATATACCCATTATTAGTAGGATTTAATGCTATTCCAAAAGCTACTGTTGTACCCATAATTGCATTAATGTTTGTAGGTCAGCACGATCTAAACACTATTTTAATAGCATTTATGATCTCTTTTTTTCCTATAGCCGTTTCTGTCTCGATTGGATTGTCAACTTTAGAACCTGAATATAGAGATATTTTAAGGTCTTTAGGAGCATCCAAATCATTAATATTTTGGAAAATTGCATTGCCAAAAACTTTACCAGAATTTTTTGGAGCATTAAAGGTAGCTGTTACACTCGCATTTATTGGTACAAACTTGATGGAAATTGTTTCCCCACATGGTAGGGGATTAGGTGCTTTGTTTGATAGTGGTAAGACAAATTCAGATTACCCTCTAATGTTTGCGGTACTTATTGCTTTAGCATTATTGGGTATTGGTTTATATTATGTGGTAGTTATTTTGGAAAAAATCTTTGCGGGATGGGCAGAACGTTCCACCGATTAGAAACTTAACACTATTCATAAAATGATAATTAATTTAAATTTAAAAAATGCTTATAAAAAAAGAATTTTTGATTAAAAATATTAGAGGGGATTTCGGTAAAGGTATTATTATCTCTACAGCAAGTATATTGTATGCAATCTCCAGATTATTTAATATATTAGATAATCCTATGCTTTTTCTTGATATTTTTATGGTTGGAATTTTTATTTACTCAATTTATCTAATCTCATTTAAATATGTAAAATAGTAATATTGAGTTGATTGTTTCTATTCACTACCGATCCAAATATATCCGTCTTTATCCATTACGGGTAGTAAATCCAATGGTATTTCTTTTATGGCTTTTGTTAGTTCTACAGCCTCTTTAGGTGCCCAGTCTGGACTGGTTGTTACCCATTTTTTTACTGCACCAGTTCTCAAACAAAATTTACTGTCATGGAATGGACACAAGAACTCGTTTTCTGTTGTAATCTGACCCATTTCAAGTGGTAAGTTCATATGTGGACAAAGATTAGAAAAAGCTGAGAGGTTATCATCATTTCTAACGATTAATATTTCTTCGTCATTATGATTAATTTTCTTTTTATCTCCGTTATTCAAATCTTTAGATAACATAATTTTGTTCCAAAACATCCCGGACTCAAAAATTTTATCATCTTTAGATTCTAATGATTTTCCTTTCAATTTAGAAATTTCGTATAATGTCGACCTTTGAGATGAACCTTTTAATTTTACCCTAACAAAATCTTCAACTTCAGCTCTGTCCTCGATTTCTTTAAATGCTTCTTCTGAAATCAATAATCTTGTTTCAGCTTCTTTATTAGCGGTTTCTACTCTACTAGCAATGTTAACAGATTGACCAATGATACTTAGACGTTGATTTCCAGCATTCCCAAGCATACCCACTATTGCCTCTCCATAGTGAACACCTACCCTTACATCAAAATTAATATTATAATTATCCAAAAAAACTTTTTTCTTTTTATCTACATTTTCTAAAATTTCTAATGCAGCTTGAGTACATCGATAAACAGAGTCTATTTTGTCATCTATACCGAAAGCAGCAAGAAATGCATCACCAATGAAGTTATTGATATCACCTCCATTTTTTTTAACTATCGTTCCCATGTCGTCAAAATATCTATTTAAGATGTACATAACATCATAAGAGGGTAATTGTTCACTTAAAGGAGTGAATGAAACTATATCTACAAACATAAGAGCAAGATTTTTTGTGCTCCCAATTGAACCAACTGAATTTTTTGTCATTTGATTAGCCAAAATCAAATCTTTTTGATCAAGCAATAATCTTTTAAGCTTTACATTACCTTTAATTTTTGTTTGGCAAGCTAATCTTATATTAGATGGTAATTCTAACTTTTCAGACAATTTTTGTTCTGAATTACTCTTTTGAAACAGATTTTCTTCACCTTCAAGAATTTCAACTCTACAAGTAGAACACATTCCAAGGCCACCACAGGCATGTAGGTGTTGTATGTCATTTCTTAAAGATGCAGTTAGTATAGTCTCATCTTTTGAAATTGATATCTCTGAATTGTCTGGTATCAAATCGATTTTAAATACGTCTTCACTCATTTTTAAAATAATAATGATAATAAAAAATGAATCAACTAATGAAAAAAAACTTTCAAATTTTACTCTTTTTTGATTAACTGTTCTTCAATTATATTTAAATATCTTTTGGAATTTGTTTTGAAATATAAAAGTCTTCAAGAAATACAGCAAAACCCTGTATGGATCAAATTACAGTCTAAAGGCACTGACAAGAAACAACTAAACGAACAATTTTTATCCCTTACTGACGATGAAAAGGTGATAGCAATTGACTTGTTTGAATCTTTGAAAGTTGTTATGGAAGATTTATTAAAAAAAAATAACACACAGCATTGATAATCTAAATTTTAAACATGTTTTTTTATATATCTTCTGTTAAAATCTTAAAATTTTTTAAAAAAATATTGTAAATTTAAAAATGTTAAAAAAAATAATCCCAATAATTTTGTTTAGTTTGTATAGCTTCAAAATATACGCATTCGAACCTTATTCAGGTATTTCATGCCATAGTGATAAGGTAATGGGTAAAGAAGAATATTTTTTTAAACATGATGAAAATCATATCTATGCGACTGCTTACAAAAGGATTAATGGACAATTTATCAAAGTAGGAAATGTTGTTGGACAAAAAGTTTCATCTTTTTTATTGTTTGAAGACATGACTGTCGATAAGAATTTAAATTTTGCATGGCATTTAGATATGGTTACAAAAAATTTAAAACCATTTATATTAACTGTGGATGATAAAAATAAGTTTGAAATGCCAGAAAAATATGATTGCATAAGTAAAAATTTTTGGTTCTAGTAAGCGGGCACTGAAAATATGGCTAAGTCTGAAATAATGATTGATAATGAAAAGACACGAGTTACACGTTGGTCTTTTAAGCCTGGAGAAGATACAGGTAAACATATTCACGAATATGATTATGTTGTAGTACCATTATTGGATGGTCAGCTTAAGATTATTAACCATGATGGAAAAATTTTTATATCAGAGCTTTCTAAGGGAGTTAGTTATTTTAGAAAAAAGGGTGTAAATCATAATGTAATTAATAATAATGATTTTCCATATTCATTTGTTGAAATTGAGTTTAAATAAAAAATTATTCTATGAAGGTTTTTAAAATGAGTGATTCAAAGCTTATAAGTTATATAACTTCGGACTTTCAAACAAGGAGTGATATGAAAGTTGGAGAAGTTGAATGGGAAAAGATAATGAATAAAAACTTTGATAAATTCAAAAAGGCTGGAGCAGTGAGACAAACAGTTACTCAAATATGGAATAAAGAGGGTACATTAAGGTTAGGCCATTTGTGGGAATATAAAGATGAAAAAGCTTTTGTAGAATGTCAAAAAATTTTTAGAGAAGCTGAATTAGAATTTAAAAATAAAACGGGTATAGTTTGGAAGGTTTTTTCTAATAGAGGAATTGTTTTGTATGATGTTAATTATCAATGAATAATTTTTTAAAAATAAAGTCTTTTCATCAATATTCTTTAATAAGTAGAATTTTCTTATTTTTTATAATCATTCCTATTTCTTTCCCTCATAAAGCATATTCATCTGAGCTAGATAATCTCTTTCTAAAATTAAAACTATCGGATAATGCTGAGTTAGCAAGAAATTATGAGAGTAAAATTTGGAAAATATGGCTTAATAGTGGTTCAAATGATGCTAGTAATAATCAAATGCAAATTGGATTAAAATTAATGGAAAATGGTCAATTAGTGTATGCTCAGAAAGTGTTTGAAGAAATATCTATTAAAGATCCTAATTGGGCGGAATCATATAATAAAATTGCAACTATAAAATTTTTAAAAGGCGATTATTCTGGTTCGATAAATGACATTCAAAAAACATTGAAATTAGAACCTAGGCACTTTGGTGCCATATCAGGGTTGGTTCAAATAAACATAATATTAAAAAATTATGAACAGGCATTAAAAAATTTAGAGTATGTTTTAAAAATACATCCTAATATTGGTATAAAAAAACTAAGGCCATATCTTAAAAAACTATTAAAAAAATCCTCTATTTAAATCAATTATTATAAATGCAACTTTTATTAATGAAACGATAAACATTCATGAATTTTTAGGAATGATTATAAAAGTTTTTTGTTGATTTTGGATGGAAGAATTTTTGAAAAGATAAAGTTAATTAGTTTGTTTTGGGGATGTTTTAAAGATTTAATAATTTTAAGCTTTCAAGTTTTAAATCTAAATTTTTTTTTAGAAGAATGTCATTATCTTTCGAAATAATTTTTTCATTTTCATAACAACTAAAACAAAGCTCAACTTCTTTTCCTTTTTGAGTAGTAAAGACTTTAGTAGGTATAGTTTCATAAGAATAGTCAGGATGTGGATTTTGAGTTCTCTTGCACCACATGCATTTGGCATTTTTTTTATTATATGTAAATGACATAATTATAATCCATTATTTTTTGTTTTCTAAAGTTTTTGTAATTTTCTTTAACTGTTTTTCAATATTGATAATTTTTTTATGTAAATCTTTCTCAGTTAATTTAACTTCTGTATCTCCATCGTTTGCTATTTGTTGCATTGCATCTACGATTATACCAATGAACAAATTTAGCACTGCAAATGTTGTAACAAGAATGAATGGTACAAAAAATAACCATGCTAGTGGAAACTCTTTCATAACAGGCCTTACAATTCCCATAGACCAACTTTCTAAAGTCATAATTTGAAATAATGTATACATAGAATTACCAACTGTACCAAACCACTCATAAAATTTATCTCCAAAAAAAGTGGTGGTTAACACTGAAGAAATATAAAAGATTAAAATAATAATTGTCCCTACAGATAAAATACCAGGAATAGAAATAAATATAGCTTGAATTATCCTTTTCATTGATGGAACAACAGATAATAATCTTAATGTTCTAAAAATTCGAAAAGCTCTTAAAACTGAAAAAGGTCCTGATGTTGGAATTAAAGATACTACAACTATTATAAAATCAAAAATATTCCAGCCATCTCTAAAGAATCTTAATTTGTAAACAGTAATTTTTGCTAGCAATTCAATAGTAAAAATTGTTAAAGCTATTGTATCAATCAAGGATAAATAAATACCATATTCTGCTTTGATATTTTTGCTTGTTTCAAGTCCAAGAGTGATAGCGTTAACTATGATTACTATTGTAATGAATGTAACGAAATATTTATTTTCAATTATATTTTTGATAATAGTCATACAGCTAACTCTAATTTTTTAGAGTTTATTTTTAATAAAAAACTTAAATATTACAAGATCAGAATTTTAATGTTTCCAAAAGCCTAAAAACTTTACGATTTATCATTTATTTGATTTAATAATTATTATCTAATTTATATAGGTGAATTTTATGTATGTGAGAACTATTAAAATAACATTTAAAGATAAAATGTCTAAAAATATGTTTGTAAATTATACTGACACCAAAGCAGATGCTGAAGGCTTTAAAAATGGTACTTTAATGAAGTTAATTTTTAGTAATTCTGATGTTGTGGCTACATTAGTTCTGATTTTTCCAGATCATAAAACATTCATGAAAGACCATAATAATACAGCTGGTCCTATAATAGACTCATTTAAAGAACAAGGTTTAAAGATTGAGTTAAATGATGGAGAAGTTTCAGGTACAACTGCAGTATCGTCTAACTTTTTAGAAATTTTAACTAAAGAAGGCTCTTTCTATAAATCTAATTAGTGAAGTAATAGTAAGAAATTGCAATGAGTAATTGGAAAACTGATTTTGAAGTAAAATTTAGGCTTGAATTTATACATGAAAATGGAAGAAAAGAAATCAAGAATAATACTTTAATTGTAGAAGCAGAAAATGAAGATCAAGCTATTGAAATGGTAATAAATGAATACGACAATAGTGTTTTTTTAAAAGTAAATGAGGTTAAGAAGATTTGGAATTATTGATAACTGAATTATCTAAGGATAAATTTGAAATTACAGTAAAAGCTGATCAATTAACAAAACATATCGTAAGTGTAACAGATCAAATGCTACTTAACCTAACTAACAATAAAACTTCAAAAGAAGAACTTTTAAATTTTAGCTTTAATTTTCTTCTTGAAAGAGAGTCAAATACTTCAATACTCTCGTCTTTCGATCTTACAGTGATCTCAAAATATTTTCCTGAATACACTAAAAAAGCTAATGATAAATTTAATGTGTAAAAATAGATTTAGTGGTTAGTAATTGCGATCTTATCAATTATTTATAATTGTAAAAAAAGAGATAGAATTAAAAGTTGGAAAACTTGGAAAATTTATTTTTCCAATTGGATCTTATGTATACACAGGATCTGCCAAAAAAAATATAGATAAAAGAATAGAAAGGCATCTTTCTAAGAAAAAAAACCTCCATTGGCATATAGATTATTTACTCAACAGTGATGCTGTGCAAATTATTAACATAAAAAAATCACGAATGACTGAATGCAGTTTAAATAAAAAAACAAAGGGAAAAATAATTATAAATAGTTTTGGTAGTTCTGATTGTAATTTATGTTGCAAAAGTCATTTGAAATACAAGGAAAATTAAGCATTAGCTGAATTATCAGCTAATGCTACTAGGAGGTTATAAATGAAAAACATTTTTCATTTTAATTTAAATCAAAAAAATATGACGTAAATCTGAAAATAATAAGGTAAATTAATGGCATATATTTGAATAAAGTTAATTTTAATTTAGATCTTTAACACATCTAAATCCAATATAAACTGCTGACATATTTCTATGTTTTCTTGCTTGATGTTTTAAGTGCATCTGTTCTTTACCATACCACCAAGAACCGCCTTTAGTGGCTTTGATACTTTTGTTTTGGATATCAGCCCATTCCCAAACATTAGCGCCCATATCATACAAACCATTTATTCCTTTTTTTGTAAAACCAACTTTGGAATGACCATTACCTCTTAATAATAATTTCCTATAATTAACATAATTATCAAAGTCACAATCTTCTAAGCAATTAACACCTTCAGGTGTGTTCCCAACTGGATATTCATAAGTTTTCCCATACTCAAAGTTATTAGATGGTTTTTTTCTACTTTCTTTATATGCTGCGTAAACCCATTCTTCTTCACTTGGAAGTCTTTTATTTTTCCATTTACAAAACATTTGAGCCTCATCAAAATTAATATGTACAGCTGGCTCATTTAATTCACCTTTTATTCCATAAGGTTTTTTCCAATTCCACCCTTCTTTTTTGACCCAACCTAAAGCATATACGTAACCCCATCCTCTTTTTTCAGCTTCTGTTTTATAATTTATAGTTTCAGCAAATTTTCTAAACTCTCCAATAGAAACTTCAGTTAAATCAATGGAGTAATATGAAATTTTTTGCATTGTATCATCCTTCGCCAATACATAATTTGCAAAAAAAATAAAAGCAAAGTTAAAAAAATAAATAATTATCTTTTTTGTAAAATGTTCATATAGCATATGTCTAATTTATATTATCATCTATTTGTACGTTATAAATGTAATTCATAAATATTCTAATATATATTTATGAATTACTATTAAAATGTGTAATTAAAATTTTATTGGATCAGTCTCTTATGTTGAATAAATTTAAGGCGTGGCATACATATTTAATTGAAAAAGTCCAAAAAATTACTGGTTTATCAAATTATCAGATAATATGGATTAGTTTCATTGAAGGTTTAACAATTGGGTTTATTATTGGATACTTTGTATAAACTAGATTTACTTTTTAAAAACAAAAATTTTTATGCTCTAAAATATGTCCTTATAAAATTCATTTTCGTTCATATGTTTTGGATTTTTGTTTCCAGTGAATGCTTGTATTTTTTTAATTAAAGTTTCTATTCCAGTCTTCGAAAATTTGATCTTAGTCCATTTATTATTTTTAATCACTTCCGTCTTAATACCAGGAAGATCAACAGGTAATTTAGCTCTATTAAAAATAGTACATGAGTAGGAGTTTTTATCTTTTGAAAAAGTGAAAGAAATTACATAGTAATTATAATCAAGTTGACAAATACCGTTAATAAATTTTAATTCTTTAAATTTCATCTGTATATTAAATTTGATTTTATAAATTAATATTTTAAATAAAGGTGATTAATAATACTTCATATTATATGTTTTAAATTAAAACACATAATAATTCTTCAGGTAATTTTTTTAACTTTATAGTTCCTTTACTCAATAAAACTGGCTTCAATTTAAGTGTGTTTTTATCATAATGCCAGGCAAAATCTACTCCAAGGTAAGCATATTTGTCTTCAAACAAGATAAAAGAATTTTCTTTTTGTCCGACCACCTCTCCAATTTCAATAAAATTATTTTTTATCTTTTTAAACACCGTTGTGTACAGGTTGTTGTCTTTATTAATTTTAAAATCTAAAATTTTAGTGTTATCTGGGTTCTTGCATTTTATAAAAATTGGTTTTTCTTCAGCTTTAACTAATTTAATGTTTAGAAATAAAAAGAATAAGAAAATCCAAAAAAACTTCATGCTCAATAATCATATATAAAATAAAAAAGTTTTTATACTAAAATTCTTATATGTAGACAATTTTAATTGATTAATTAACAGTGAATTAGTTAAATTGCATTATTATTAATCTTAAATTCAGAAAATGATATTTTAAAATGATTACTAAGCTTCCTTGCCCATTCTGTTCAAGTAAAAAGGGTTATGTATATATACAATCACATTATCAATGTCTTGAATGCAAGAGAGTTGTTGATGATTGTTGTAGTGGAGAAATCATGAACTGTAAATTTCAAAAAGAACTCCAAAAAGATATTCAATAGAAAATTTTAAAACTTATCGATTATCTATTCTGCTTTGTTAAAATAAATAAACATGTTAACTGACATTCTCTCGCTTTTAATAAGAATTTTTTGGAATAAATATCAGAAAATTATTGAAAGAAAAAATAAGTTATTTTTTTATAAATTTAGATGTTTCAATTTTGTCGACTTTAAAGATTACTTAATGATATGATTTTTAAAATTTACTGGAGTTAAGGAATGACTGATTTAACAACTCGTCTTTCAAAATGTTATGCTAGCGCTATTCATGATGTGCTAAGAGAAAAGGGGTATCAAAATTGTGTCCTACCACCTGAAATACAGGCTTTACAAAGAGGTCAAAAGTTATTTGGAGAAATTTTTACAGTATCTGGCCATGTAGACAAAACATTATCAAGACATGAGTCTTTACTTTTATGGTCTCAAGTTTTATCCAAGGTTCCAAACAATAAAGTTATTGTTTGTCAACCTAATACACATTCTATTGCTCTTATGGGAGAACTATCTGCACGAGCATTAATGGTAAAAGGTACCAAAGGTTACTTAATAGATGGGCATTGTAGAGATGTTGAAGAAATTATAGATGTTCAATTTCCAGTTTTCTGCCGATTATCAACTCCTGCCGATATTGTTGAAAGATGGAGATATAACTTACTTGGGGAACCTATCACCATAGGAAGCGTTACGATATGTTCAGGTGACTTTATTATAGCTGATATGGATGGAGCTGTTATAATACCTCAAAAAGTAGCAGAAGAAGTGATTCAAAAGACTGAAGAAGTTATGATTACTGAGAATGAAATGAGAAAAGCAATATTAAATGGCATGGATCCAGAGCAAGCATATCTTAAGTTTAGAAAATTTTAGATTTATATAGGTCTAAAATTTATATGGTTATAAATAGAAAAAATATTTGGTCCTTATCTTGGCCTTTGATAATTGCTAATTTTACCATTCCCCTAGTAGGCCTTACCGACACCATAATTATGGGACATATGCCTGAAAGCACATATATAGCAGCAATAGCACTTGGGGGTATAGTTTTTAACTTTATGTATGCAGGATTAAATTTTTTAAGGATGGGAACAACTGGAATAGTATCTCAAAAATTAGGTTCTAAAGATTTCGATGAAGTGTTTTTAAGTTTGTTAAGACCATTATTCATAGCTCTTTTAATTGGAATAGTTATATTTTTATCAAAAGAATTTCTGTTCAATTTATCAGTTTATTTTTTAACTCCTGATGAAAAATTGCAAAAACTATATAAAGAGTATCTCTTTGTAAGAATGATTGGCTTGCCAGCTGGATTACTGAATATAGTATTTTTAGGCTGGTTTTTTGGGATGCAAAAAACAAGATCAGTGATGACACAACTTATTACTATCAATGTTATAAATGTAATATGTTCCTTATATTTAGCAGTTGTCTTAGATTATGGAATTTTTGGTGTTGCGCTAGGTAGCGTATTGGCACAATTTTCCGGTCTTTTCATCTCAATTATAATTTTTTCATATTCATTAAAAAAATTAAACTTAATAACTTTAAATTTTAAAAAGTTTAAAAATTTGCCTAGATTTATTAAATTATTTTCTATCAGCAAAGATTTGTTTATAAGAACAATGTTGATGGTTTCAGTACAAGCATACGTAATCAAAAAAGCAGGTCTTATTGGTGTTGATGAGCTTGCTACAATTGAAATTTTATTAGTAATTTTTAGTTTGTCATCATACTCTTTAGATGCGTTTGCACACTCTGCAGAATCTTGTGTAGGTGTTTCTATTGGTTCTCAAAATAAAAGAAATATTTATAAAGCTATAAGAATTACAACTGAATTTGCTTTATTTTTTTCAATTATTATTGGTATTGTTTTGTATCTTTTGGGATTTTATTTAATTTCTTTTTTTACAGATATAACCGCTTTGCAAAATTTGACGTTCGAATTATGGGGATTAGTTGTTATTACACCATTTATATCTATGTTGGCTTTTCAACTAGATGGAATTTTCATTGGCTCAACATTAGCTAGAGAAATGCGTAATTGTATAATATTTTCATCATTAATTTTTTTCATTATTTTAGAATATTGGTTTGAAAGCAATTTAGATTTAAAAGGCTTATATTCTTGTTTTCTTTTATTTTTAATTTCTAGAGGGATATTTTTAACGATGTATTTGCCTCGCGTCTTTAATTTGGTAAAATTGGATAGGGTTTGATAATGATTAATGAAAAAGCAGATGTTAATAAATTATTTTTTAGAAGAATTATTTTATTAATGGTTTTTACAGTGATATTGACAGGTCTAATTCCAAGTATTTTTGATTTTGAAAAATATTATGGTATCAGTCGTTTTATTAACCCTGGGTATGTATCAGTATTATTAGATGGTAAATTTGAATTCTATGCTACAATATTTATGTCTTTTTTTTCACTTATTAGTCTGATTTTAATATATTTTTTTGTACCTATTGGGAAATATTTTTTCTTAACATATTTTTCTTTGAATTTTTTTTTAATTATGTTTGGTGGTGATATTATTAATTATGGTTTTTTGTATCCTTTAGAATGGTTAAAAAATGTAACTGAAGCTCTATTGTTATATCAAATGTTCTTGGGAGGAAATAAAGAAAATTTTCGAAAAAAAATTAAAATTATTTCCTAATTTTTAAAATCTTGAGAATTAAATTTCATAAATTTAAATTAACGTCTTTTTTTCAATGAAGTCATTTGCTTTATCAAATATCATTTGTTTTCTATCTTCATTCATTCTGTCCAATGAATTAACCAATATTGCAAGTCTTGGATTGCTTTTAAAAAAAGCTATATTATCATTCATAAACATCCAATATAATCCATCAACTATATCACACCATTCATCTTTTTTATAATTGCTCATTTTTAAAATATAATTAGAGCCACAGGAATAAGGTTTTGTTGCAAATATTCCACCATCTGCGAATGTGCCCATTCCATAAACGTTAGGAACCATTACCCAATCTGAGGAATCTACAAACATTTCCATAAACCATTTATATATTTCATTTGGATCTATTTTTGACAGATTCATTATATTACAAATAATCATTAACCTTGGTATGTGATGTGTGTAACCATATTTTATACAATCTTTAATTGCATCATCTAAAGGTGTTATACCAGTTGTACCTTCATACCAATCAATAGTTAATTTTCGATTATGTTTCCAAAAATTAGAAGTTTGCTCTTCTTCACCTTTGTAATGGTATATACCTCTAATAAATTCTCTCCATCCAATAATTTGTCGAATAAAACCCTCTAAGGAGTTTATAGGAATTGAATTTAACTTTGCAAAATCTAATGCTTTTTGAATTACCTCATTAGGTGTTAAAAGTCCCATATTAAGTATTGGGCTAATTGCACTATGAAAAAGAAAATTGTTTTCAGAAACTACAGCATCTTCGTAATTGCCAAAATTGAAAAATTTTTCTTTAAAAAAATCATCTAACCAATTTAATGACTCTTCTCTGTTTGTTGGCATCCATAAGTTATTCAATAAACCAGGATGATTTTTGAACTTAATATTAATAATAGACTTTAACTCATTGATATTATTGTTATTTTTAATATAAGGTATTTTTGGTATTAAAGTATTTTTGGGGATTTTTTTCCTATTATCCTCGTCATAAGACCATTTTCCTCCAATTGGTTTATTGTTCTCATCAATAAGAATATTCATTTTAGTTCTTATTTTTTGATAAAAACTTGCCATGCGGATTAATTTTTTTTGTTCTTTAGCAAACTCAAAAAATTCTTTCCTTGAAGTGAGAAACATAGGAGTTTGAATTTCTTCTTTATGAATATTTTGTTTATTTATAAAATTAAGAATTTTATCTTCAAAATCATTGTCTTCAATTTCAAAATATTTTAATTTTTCGATTTCATGATCTTTAATTACTTTAAGTAACTTATCTTCATACTTATCATGAAAACTTTCTTCATCAATTGAATGATAAAATACCGTGTAACCATTCTTAATAAGATTGTCCCTATACTGCCTCATTGACCACAAAAACATTAAAATTTTTAATTTATGATGTTTATGATTTGTAGTTAGACCAAAATCCTCAGCCATAAAAACCTTGCTGACTTTAGTTTTATTAATATGCTCAAGTGGAAACAATTGGTTGCCAAGAACAATTAATAAATCATTACTCATCATTTTATTACTCAAAAACAGTTACATTGGTTGTGTTAGTTTTAATAAAATCCCAATCATATTTAACACCCAATCCAATTCCATCAGGTACTGGTACAAAGCCATTGTTATTTACGCAATCAATCATATCACTGTAGCCACAAGTATATACTGGAGCCATTGAATTAGGGCAATCTGGACCAACTAAAGCAACTTCATAAAAATTTGTGTTTCTAGTAGCAGCCATTACATGCCTATGAGCAGGGCCGCATGCATGGATTTCAACATCTACACCAAAAGATTCTGCTAAGTGTGAAATTTTTATTGCTCCAGTTATGCCCATATCATATTCAGGATCAGATCTTAGAAAGTCAGTTCCTCCAGCAATAAGAAAATCACATTTGGTTTCTAATCCTCTAATATGTTCTGTTTGCAATATTGGGGTTTTTAACATTTCCCTTAGACGTTTATGTGAAAAAGCAGACACTCCACTATCTCTGTATGGATCTTCTAACCAAAAGAAATTTGCTTCATCACAAGCTTTGCCAACATAAAGTGCATCGGCAAAAGTTTTTAGTTGGCATGCTGGGTCAAGCATTAAAGTCATTTTATCTCCAACTTTTTTTGCTACATGTAAAACATTTTCTGCTTCTTCTTTTGCATCCCCTTCGTGCCATCCATGTATTTTGAAGGCTTTGTAACCCATATCAAAACATTGCTCAGCAAAATCAGCAAAAGCTTCCTTGCTATCTAAACCACCATTTCTGTCACCATGATATGTGCTTGCATATGCTCTAAGATATTTTCTGTAACTTCCTAATAATACAGCAATTGAACAATTTAATTTTTTGCCAGCCCAATCCCACAATGCAATATCCAATGGGCCATGGCCCATGTGGTCAAATTGCCTAAGTTCTCTTTTAAAGTCATCGTATATTTTTTCTCTTTCTTCGGCATTATATTCTAATAATTTGGGTGCCAACATTTTAGCTTGTGCGCAAGCTACTTGATTGCCTCCCCAGTGAGTAACGTACTCACCTCTACATCCATCTTTAGTCTCTATTACAACCGCAAATTTATCCAATTTAATAGATTGGCCTTTAGAATATCCAACTGATCCAATTGTGTTTGCATTAGTCAACAGACCTAAATTTGTTGCTGAGTGTGTAAATTCGTGTATTTCAACTCTTTTAATTTGGTTCATTTATTTTCCATTTAAAATTTCCATAGACAAAATTTAAAAAACTTATATTTATGTAACTACTAGTAAAATTATTAAAAATTATTATTTTAAAATAATTACTACTGTATTCCATGTAAAGGAAATTAAATGAATTTAAACGATTGTCATAACTTTCAAGATTTTAGAAAACTAGCTAGAAAAAGACTTCCTTCACCTATATTTCACTACATAGATGGTGCAGCAGATGATGAGGTAACTTATAATAGAAATACAGCTGCTTATAATGATGTTGATTTAATACCAAATGTACTTAGAGGGGTTGAAAACGTTGATTTATCTACTACTATCTTTGGAAAAAAATTAGATTTACCATTTTATTGTGCTCCAACTGCTTTACAAAGACTATTTCATTATGATGGAGAAAGAGCTGTTGGAAAAGCAGCACAAAAATTTGGAACTATGTTTGGAGTTTCTTCATTAGGTACAGTGAGTGTTGAAGAGATATCTTCTATTGTTTCAACACCTAAGATGTTTCAATTTTATTTTCATAAAGACAGGGGTCTTAATGACAGTATGCTTGAGAGGGTTAAGGCAGCTAAATTTGATGTTTTGGCTCTTACTGTAGATACAATTACAGGAGGCAATCGAGAAAGAGATCTCAGAACAGGTTTTACATCGCCACCTAGACTAACTTTAGCTAGCCTATTTAGCTTTGCATCTAAGCCAATGTGGGCAATAAATTATTTAACAAAACCAAAATTTGAATTACCACAATTACAAGATCATGTAAGTGAAGGAACTAACACAGCGACGTCTATAGGAAATTATTTTTCATCAATGTTAGACCAGTCTATGAATTGGAAAGATGCTGAACATTTAAGCTCAAAATGGGGTGGTCATTTTGCACTTAAAGGTATAATGAGTGTTGAAGATGCCAAAAAAGCTGTAGATATTGGCTGTACTGGTATAATGGTTTCAAATCATGGTGGTCGTCAATTAGATGGAGCTAGAGCACCTTTTGATCAATTAGCTGAAATTGTTGATGCTGTAGGTGATAAAATTGATGTCATTTGTGAAGGTGGAATCCAAAGAGGTACTCATATATTAAAAGCATTATCGGTTGGTGCAAAAGCTTGCTCTGGTGGAAGGTTATACTTATATGCATTAGCTGCAGCTGGTCAAAAGGGTGTTGAAAAAGCATTAGGTTTATATCGGAGTGAAATAGAAAGAGATATGAAACTAATGGGATGTACGAGCATTAAAGAATTAAATAGATCAAATATAAAATTTAGATAAAAAATTAAATTGGTAAGTTTTTGAAATCAAATTTGAAACTAATTTCAAAAATTTTTTTGATAGCCTCAGTTCCTAAAACAACTTGGAGTTCAAATAAACCTGAAAATATCACGCCAAAATTAGAAACTTTTTTTTTACTATGTTTCGGTTTGTTTTTATTTGGTTTAGGTGAAAGTATATTAGTAATTTCTCAAAATGGCGTTACACCATGGACAGTCTTAGCCGAGGGTATTGCTAAGAAATTTGATATTGGTGTTGGTTTGTCCACGTTTTATATAAGTTGTTCAGTATTAATTTTATGGTTTCCGTTAAAACTTAAACCTGGATTAGGTACTATCATGAATATAATCATAATTGCATTAACAATGGGTGGTTTGATACCATTAATTCAATTTTTAAATGAAATCTTTAATCCTTTGATTTTATCTGTTTTAGGAACATTCATAGTTGCTTTCGGAAGTGGTATTTATTTAATTGCTAACCTTGGTCCAGGGACTAGAGATGGTTTAATGACTGGAATTGCTAAAAACTATAACAAACCTATTAGCCTCATTCGTTTCAGCATAGAATTTTTTGTAGTTTTTTTGGGTTGGCTCTTAGGAGGTACTTTTGGCATTGGAACAATTATTTTTGCAATTTTCATAGGACCATTTATATCACTAAGCCTAAAGTTAGTTCCTATTTTAAAAAAATAATTTATTTATATTGTTTTAATAAAAAGCATTATGCCAAGAATAACTAAGGTAACTAGAATACATTTTCTAAACTGTTTTTGATTAATTTTGTCCCTTATTCTTGTACCTATTTGTTGTGCTATCAAAGCGGGTATAATCAATAAAAAGCTCATGATAAGATCTTGTTTTGAAGCAAATCCATAATAAATCAATGATCCGTATAATGGAAAAGAACCTATAAAGTACATAGTTGATACCGTTCTTACAAATTTCTCTTTTGGTAAGTTTACTGCAACTAAATAAGCTAACATTGGTGGTCCGTAGACAGTTGATAATCCTCCTAATATCCCTGATCCAAAGCCAATAAAAGATGTGATTATTCTTTCGTTTTGTTTATTGATATTATTATTGATTTTAAAGCCAAAACAATTAATTACAGCCGCAAATATTATCAAAATCGCGATTATTTGGGTAATTGTGTTTAAATTTATTTCAAGTATCAGCCTTGCACCTATAATTAGCCCAACAACAAGGAATAAAAACATTGGCAAAAACCTATAACTACTAATACCTTGTTTAAATTTTATTTGTAAAAAATTAGTTAAAAAAATAGGAGCACAAAGTAGAATCATAGCTGTGGTTACTGGCACTGCGAATGCAATTAGCGGCAAAGCGACCATAGGCATCCCAAATCCAATAGTACCTTTAATAAGTCCTCCAGCCATTACTGCTAATATTATAACAATTATTATTGTTGGGTCATTATACATTGTTAATCTCTAAAAAGTATGGCATTGATAGTAACGTTTCTATTATAACACTTAACAAGTAAAGCTTTATTTTTTTTTTTAATGCAATGAATGAAATAATAAATTTTCTTAAAACTAGAAGATCTACTACTGCAAAAACAATGATTTCAGGTCATATTAATGAAAGTGATCTAAATGACATTTTAGCATGCGGTATCAGAGTGCCTGATCATGGCGCTTTAAATCCTTGGTCTTTAACTGTTATAAAATACAAAGCAAGATATAGGATAGGAAAAGAAATTCTAGCTCCTGAATTTGTTTTAAACAATCCTGAAGCCACAGAAGAAGAAATAGATTTTGAAAAAAACAGATTCTTAAGAGCTAGTGCTGTGATAGCAGTGTTATTCAAACCTGTTTCACATCCTAAAATACCATCATGGGAAATGGAATTATCTACTGGTGCAGTTTGTTCAAATATTCTAGTTGCCGCTCAATCCTTAGGTTATGCCGCTCAGTGGTTAACAGAGTGGTATTCTTACAATGACAAAATGATAAAAGTAGTTGGTGGAAAGCCAGAAACTGATAAACTGGCTGGTTTTATTTACATTGGAGATAAAGAAAAAGAGCCAGTTGAAAGAAGAAGACCTAAGATTGAAAATGTGATTAATTATTTAACAGAATAATTCTAAATTTCTTTTTGGTTTAAGCAATTTTCAAAAATGTCCTTATCAACATTTCCTCCAGATGCAATTACTAGAACATTTTTATCTCTAATATCAATTTTTTTAAATATAGCAGCTGCTAGTGCAACTGCACCACCAGGTTCAAGAACAATCTTAAGATATTTAAATGCTGTGTTCATTGCAATTAAAGCTTCTCTATCTGAAACTGACAAACCAGATGTTAGATTTAATTTGTTGATTTCAAAAGTAATTTTTCCTGGTTTATAAGCCAAAAGTGCATCGCAAATAGAATTATGTTTCATAGAATTTGGAATTATAGAATTTTCTTCAAGTGATTTTTTAGTATCATCAAAATTTTCTGGTTCAACAGAATATATTTTAGCATTTTGAAATTTTTCCTTTATTACTGTACTTATACCAGCAATGAGACCACCACCTCCGCAACAACATAAAACAATGTCTGGCGTAACATTTAATTCATTTAATTGTTCAATACATTCTATACCTGCAGTTCCTTGCCCAATTATGACTTTTTCATCATCAAAGGGTGGAATAATTTTGGCATTTATATCCTTTGCTATTTTTTTCCCTATTTCTTCTCTGTTTTCTTTATTTCTATCATACTTTATAATTGTTGCACCCCAAAAAGCTGTTCCATTTAATTTTGCCTTAGGAGAATCTTCTGGCATTACAATTGTTGCTTGGCGTCCCGTTATTTTTGACGCGGCTGCAACCGCTTGAGCATGATTACCACTTGACCAAGCTACAACTTTTTTAATATTCGATGGAAGTTGAAGTATCGAGTTCATGGCTCCTCTAAATTTAAATGCACCAATAGTCTGAAGATTTTCAGCTTTCAAAAAAATATTAGACTCTAATTTTTCATTAATATATTTTGATTGTAAAATAGGTGTTCTTACAATTTTCCCTTTTAACCTTTTAGATGCTTCTAAAATCGAATTAAATGTAACATTACTATTAATCATTAATATGTTCCTAGATTATTTTATTCTATATCTTGTTAAATTTAAATGACATGAGTATGATAAACAAATCATTTTTTTAAACGAGGTTTTTTCATGTTATTTCATGGTTCTTACACTGCTTTATTAACTCCATTTAAAGATAATAATGTAGACTTTGATGCTTATAGAAGATTAATAGATTTTCAAATAGAAAATGGAACAAATGGTTTAGTTCCTGTAGGAACAACTGGTGAGTCACCTACTTTATCTCATAATGAACATAAAAAGCTTGTTGAAGTATGTATAGATCAGTCAAATGGAAGAGTTCCAGTTATAGCAGGTGCAGGTTCAAATTCTACGAACGAAGCTGTTGATTTTGTAAAACATGCATGTTCAGCTGGTGCTGATGGTTTGTTAGTTGTTACGCCGTATTATAACAAACCTACACAGTCAGGCTTGATTGCTCACTATAATGAACTTATTAAAAATTCTAGTAAGCCAATAATCATCTACGATATACCAGGTCGTTCTGTAATAAAGATGAATGATTCTACAATGGCTAAGCTAGCTGAAGATAAGCTAATTGTAGGTGTAAAAGATGCAACTGCTGATTTAGCAAGACCTACAAGATTGCAAAATATAATTGGTGATGATTTTATTCAATTATCTGGTGAAGATGGGACAGCATTGGCTTATTTAGCCGCAGGAGGTCATGGCTGTATATCTGTTACATCAAATATAGCTCCTAAATTACTCTCAAGAATGCATAATGCATGGAAACAAGGAGATGTTTCGACTGCTCAGGAAATTAATAAAAAACTCATGCCTTTGCACGACGCGTTATTTTGTGAAACAAGCCCAGGTCCACTTAAATATGCTGCATCATTATTAGGGCTGTGTTCCTCAGAGGCTAGACTTCCAATTGTAGAAATTGAAGAAGTAAGTAAAACAAATGTAAAAGATGCTCTTTTAAAAGCTGAATTATTATAAATACTTGTGTTTTGAATGAATAAAAAAAAAATAAACAAAGCTACTTCTCAAGGTAGAGTTGCAGAAAACAGACGTGCTAAATTTGATTATTCAATAATTGATACTGTAGAAGCTGGAATAGTTTTATTAGGCAGTGAAGTTAAAAGTTTAAGACTCGGTAGAGCCAGTATTAACGAATCGTATGCAACTAATGAATTTGGACAAATTGTTTTAGTAAATTCAAATATCCCAGAATACAATCTAGCAGCATCTGGTCAAAATCATGATCCTAAAAGAGTGAGACGTCTCCTAATACACAAAAAAGAAAGAGATAAAATTTTAGGGCAAATAAAGAAAGATGGATGTACTGTTGTGCCTTTAAGTTTATATTTCAATAACAAAGGTTTGGCTAAAATATCTCTAGCCATTGCAGAAGGTAAAAAGAAAGTTGATAAAAGAGAGGTAATTAAAAAAAGAGATTGGGATAGAGAAAAACATAGAATTTTAAAAAATAATAATTAAATCTTGTTTCTTTAAATACTTAAGTTCTATATCAACCTATGAAAAATAAAAAAATAATAATTGGCATTGGTGGAAATATAAAGTCAGAGGAAGGTGTCCATCCAATTAAGGTTGCAATGAAGGCAATAAGTTATTTCAAAGATTATTCAATTAAGGTTACTAATCAGTCAAGCTGGTATGAAACTGAACCAATTCCAAAAAGTGATCAGCCAAATTTTTTTAATTGTGTTGTTTTTGCAAATACAAACTTAAATGAGTTAGATGTTTTAAAATCCTTGCATGAAATAGAACATAAACTTGGCAGAAAAAGAAGTATGGTAAATGAGGCTAGGATAATCGATTTAGATCTTATTGATTATTCAAATAAAATTTTAATAAATAAAGAAATTGTTATTCCTCATCCAAGGGCTCATCAAAGAAGGTTTGTAATGGAACCACTTGCCGAAATAGACAAAGACTGGGTACATCCGATTCTTAAAATAAATATTAATAAGATTTTAAAAAATTTACATAATCAAAATATTAAAATTTTTAATGAAAAAAAAATTTAGTTTGATTTTTTATTGTATATTACTTAAATAAATCATTAAACATATGGAGATATGAAAATATGGCACGTGTAACCGTCGAAGATTGTGTAAAAAAAATACCCAATAGATTTGATCTTGTTATAGCAGCAGCGCAACGCTCTAGAGAAATTTCAAATGGTATAGCAATAGAGGTTGATAGAGACAATGACAAAAACCCAGTTGTTTCATTGCGTGAAATCGCTTCTGAAGCAATTGATGCTGAAAGTTTGCAAGAAAGATTTATACGTTCTATGCAAAAAAATTTAAATAAAGAAGATAATGAAATTGAAGATGATGCATCTTTAGAAGAAGAATTTGCTGCTTATTTAAATGAATCAAATCAAGAAACTAATATTAATAATGATCTTGTTATTAATAAAACCATACAAGAAGATGAAGGTTCTTTTGAAGATATTTCTGAAGAAATAATTAAAAACGAAGATTAAGAATTTTAATTTGTTTCTTATTAAATCTAGATAAGTGATCTTTTATAATATATTATTATGTTATGATCATTACAGCATCACATCTCTACAAAAAAGTATCTAAATATGACAACTTTGTTTCATTAAAAACAATTGAGAAAGCATATAATTTATCAAAAAAAGCACATGCTAATCAATTTCGAGGTAGTGGTGAAGCTTATTTCACTCATCCTTTAGCCGTAGCTGATTATTTAGTTAATATGAGATTAGACTCCTCTACTATTATAACAGCACTGCTACATGATGTAGTTGAAGATAGCGAATTTACTCTAAAAGATATTGACGATGAATTTGGGTCTGAAATATCAAAACTTGTTGACGGAGTAACTAAACTTTCAAAATTAGATTTAAAATTTGGATTTGCTCAAGCTGAAAATTTTCGAAAGCTTTTGTTGGCATCTTCTGATGACATAAGGGTTTTGTTAGTAAAATTAGCTGACAGATTGCATAATATTAGAACGATTGATGGCATTAAAAACGCTACAAAAAGGTCTAAAATTTGTTTTGAGACCTTAGAGATTTTTGCTCCACTAGCTGAACGTCTAGGAATTAATGCTATACAGAGAGAATTAGAAGATAGATGTTTTGCCGTTTTGAAACCAGAAACACGTGATTCAATATTAAAACGTCTAAAATTGATATATTCACAAGATGAATTAAATATCCCATACATTACTAATGAAATTGAAACTCTTTTAAGAAAAAATGACATCAAATGTCATGTAACTGGTAGAATTAAAAGCAGTTATTCAATTTGGAAAAAAATGCAATATAAAAATTTAAGTATGGACCAATTGTCTGATATAATGGCATTCAGAGTTATTGTAGATGATGTACCTAGCTGTTATAAAAGTCTTGGATTATTGCATCAAGAATATACTGCAATAATGGGACGTTTTAAGGATTATATTTCTGCTCCAAAAAGAAATGGCTATCAATCGCTTCATTCAAGCTTAATTGGCCCCAAGAAAACAAGAATAGAAGTGCAAATAAGAACCTCAATTATGAATGAATTTGCTCTTAATGGAGTTGCGGCACACTGGATTTACAAAGAGGGAAAAAAATGGTCTGAAGGTGTAAAATATAAGTGGGTTAGAGAATTAATTCAAATTATTGAAGAAAGTAGTGAGCCTGAAGAATTTTTAGAAAATACAAAATTAGAAATGTATAATGACCAAATTTTTTGTTTTACGCCAAAGGGGAATTTAATAATTTTACCAAAAGGAGCAAACGCAATTGATTTCTCATACGCTGTTCATTCTGAAATTGGTAATTCTGCAGTGGGTGCAAAAATAAATAACAAGAATAGATTGATAACAACAGAAATTAGAAATGGTGATCAAGTAGAAATTTTAACTTCTAAAAGTGGATTTCCAGATCCAAAATGGATAGAAATATGTATTACTGGAAAGGCTAAATCAGCAATAAAAAGATTCATTAGAAATAGAGAGATAAAAGAATTTTTGCAATTAGGAACTGCATTATTGCAAAAAGAATATAGACAACAAAATAAAAGAATGCATGAAAAAAGTTTAATTAAAGTAATTAATGCGTTTAATCTTTCTGACTTGGAAGAATTGCTGATTGAGATAGGAAAAGGAAACATAAAATCTAGAGATGTGTTAAACTTCTTATATCCAAAAAAAGAAAATTTAAAAAAAAATTTACCAATATTAAAAAAACCACATTTACAAGAAACTATGAAAATCAAGGGTTTGATTTCTGGGATGGCTACACATTATGCACATTGTTGTCACCCACTGCCGGGTGAACGGATTGTTGGAATTGTAACTACCGGAAAAGGGATTACTGTTCATGCTTTAGATTGTTTTGCACTAGAGAAATTTAATGATATGCCTGAGGTATGGCTTGAAATTTCATGGGAAAGAGAGGGTGAATCTTTTCATAAAGGCAGTCTGGTAACAGTTTTGTCAAACGAGCCTGGAAGTCTAGCAGACGTTACTAAAATAATAAGTTTAAATGAAGGAAATATATCTAATATTCAAGTGGTTTCAAGAGACTTAGATTTTTATAAATTTAATATTGATTTAGAAGTTAGAAATTTAAGTCATTTAAATCAAATAATTGCAGCAATAAGATTGTCTCATTTTGTAGAAAGTGTAAAAAGAGGTAAGGATTAAGGTGGAGTTTTTTTATAATTAATTTTAGTTTATATTACAGAAATTTATTAAGTAGGGTTAAAAGAATAATATCTTATTATAAATTAAGATTAGCTCGTTTGCCTGACTCTAATTATGCTATCTCCTCAGGCTTTGCATGCGGGGCTACAGTTTCTTTTACACCTCTTCTTGGACTTCATTTTGTTTTAGCTGTAATTTTTGCTTACTTGATAAGGGGAAACTTTATAGCTGCATTGATTGGAACAGTAGTTGGAAATCCTATAACTTTTCCATTCATTTGGGGATTAATTTATAAAATTGGCACTTATCTCACAAATATTAACTTACAGAAAATAACTCATGAAATAAATTTTGACATGATATTAAACCAAACTTATGAGATTTTTTTCCCAATGCTTGTAGGTGGCATTATTATAGCGCCATTAGTTTGGATAATAACTTACTATGTTATTTATAGTTTTATTGCTTCGTTCAAGAAAAGAAGAAATAAAAAAAACAAAAGGCTATTGTAATGAAAAGATATGTTAGGTTAGGTATAAATATTGATCACGTTGCGACATTGAGGAATGCTCGTGGAGAAAATTATCCAGACGTTACAGAAGCAGCAAAAATTGTTGAAAAATCAGGCGCAGATTTAGTAACTGTTCATGTAAGAGAAGATAGGAGACATGTTAATGAAAAGGATTTAGGCGATATTTTGAATGTAATTAATATTCCTGTTAATCTTGAAATTGCAGCAAACTCAGAAATGGCCAATATTGCGATTCAATATAAGCCTAAATGTGTATGCTTTGTTCCAGAAAAGCGACAAGAAATTACTACAGAGGGTGGTTTAGATGTAGTAAATAATTTTGATAAATTAAAAAAAATTCTTAAATCATTCTCTAAAATTAATATAAACGTAGCCATTTTTATTGATCCAGATAAAGATCAATTAATTGCCACTCAAAAATTGGGTGTTAAAACAATCGAGTTTCATACTGGTAGTTACGCAAATGCCTTCATAAATAAAAATAATGTTGAATTAGAATTAAAAAAAATTACTGAAAGCACTGCTTTTGCAAATAAATTGGGTTTAAATTGTCATGCCGGTCACGGTTTAACCTATGATAATGTAAGTTCGATTGTGTCGATAAATGATATTGTGGAATTGAATATAGGACATTTTATAATAGCTAATTCTATTTTTGACGGGTTAGAAAATTCAATATTAAAAATGCGTAAAATAATTTCAGAAACGATTAAATGATTATTGGAATTGGAACAGACATCTTAAATTTAGAAAGACTCAATAAAATTTTAAATAAATATGATCAAAAATTTATTGATCGTATTTATGGGAAGAATGAGATCAATATTTCAAAGAGTAAATTAATAAACTCTATAAACTATTTTGGAAAAAGATTTTCAGCCAAAGAAGCAACTTGGAAGGCCTTAAGTCCTACTAGAGGCGACGGACTGTTTTTTAAAGAAATAGAAATATTAAATGACAAAAATGGTAGGCCATATTTATTTTTTTCAGGTAAAACAAAACAATTTATTGAAAAAAAAGAGAAAAATTTAAAAGCTAAATTAAAATTCGACATTTCTTTGTCAGATGATCCACCATTTGTTATTTCTTTTGTTGTGATTTCACTTGCTCCTTATGTTTAGCTATTGCATAAAGTAAATTATTTACACAAAACGTCCATTTGGAGAATATTATGAAGAATTCCTTTAAAGAGCTATCTAAAACTCTTTTAATTGCTGGCTCAATAGCAATTATTTTTCGTTCTATTTTTTTTGAACCATTTAATATCCCATCAGGCTCTATGATACCAACATTATTGGTTGGTGATTATTTATTTGTGTCGAAATACTCATATGGGTATTCAAAATATAGTTTCCCATTTGGATTAGGACCTATAAAAGATAGAATATTATATAAAACTCCACAAAGAGGAGATGTGATTGTTTTTAGAAAACCAGGAGATGAAACAATTGATTATATCAAAAGGTTAGTTGCGCTTCCAAATGACACAGTACAAGTGAAAGAAGGTATTCTCTTTATTAATTCAAAAAAAGCTGAAAGAATAAAAACAAACATGGGGATAATGAAAAACGTATTTGGTAATGAAAAAGTTTTTACACAATATGACGAGATTTTTGAAGGATCAAAATCTCACCAGATAATTGAGGCTAGTGATAAAGATCCATTTGACGACACTATTTTATTTAAAGTACCACCAAACCATTTTTTCTTCATGGGTGATAATAGAGATAACAGTAGGGATAGTAGAACACCAGAAGTTGGTTTTGTTCCAAAGAAAAATTTAATTGGCAAGGCTGAAATTATTTTTTTCTCTCATAATAGCTCAGCATCAATTTTTGAATTTTGGAAGTGGCACAAAGCAATAAGATTTTCAAGAATTGGTAAGGCTATAGAATAGTGTGTATTGATAAATTAGAAAAACAGATTAATTACAAGTTTAAAAATATTGATTTGTTAGAAGAAGCTATAACACATTCTAGTTTTAAAAAAAATAATTTGAAAATTAATAAAAAAAATTATGAAAGATTAGAGTTTCTTGGTGATAGAGTTTTAGGTTTAGTATTATCAGAATATCTCTTTAAAAAATTTCCAAAAGCTAAAGAAGGTATTTTAGATAATTATTTTCAAAAATTTGCAAATCAAGATAACCTTTTCAATTTTGCAAAAAAAATAACCCTTTCTGAATTTTTAAAAACACAAAAAGGTGATAATTTAGAAAATAACAAATCTATATTGAGTGATGTTGTTGAAGCAATAATTGGAGCAATATATGTTGATACAGGATTTAATAACTGTAAAAACTTTATTATTAATAATATTATTGATAAAGATTTAATTTATTCTAAACCCCAAAAACATCCCAAATCAATACTTCAAGAATTTTGTTTACATCAATATAACACTCTACCAAAATATAATATTTTAAATAAATCAGGAAATGAACATCAACCTGTTTACGAAGTTTCTGTATATGTTAAAAATCATGATGTGGTTTCTGCAACTGGTGCTAATTTAAAAAAAGCTGAAGAAGCTGCGGCAACAAAATTATTAAATATTTTAAAAATTTAAAGTTTTAAATAAAGATTGTGTATATTTAATTTGGGAAAAATAGATTTGAAATCAGGTTTTGTTAATTTGGTAGGAATTCCAAACTCAGGTAAATCTACTCTTATAAATAAATTAGTTGGCAGAAAAATTTCTATAGTATCGCATAAAGTACAAACAACTAGATTTTGCATTAGAGGGATATGTAACTTTCATTTGCCAAACAAATTGAAATCTCAAATAATTTTTGTAGATACACCTGGTATTTTTTTACCAAAAAGAAAACTTGAAAAAGCCATGGTAACAGCTGTATGGTCCGAGCTTAATTCAACTGATAAAGTGATTTTTATTCATGATGTTTTAAAAAAATTAGACAATGATATTAAAGAAATAATTGAAAAAATTTTTCAAATAAAATCAGATGTGATTTTAGTTTTAAATAAAATTGATTTGATACCTAAAGAAATACTACTTAAAAAAATTTCAGAGATAAAAAATTTATATAATTTTGAAGAAACATTTTTAATTTCTGCTAAAAATGGAAGTGGTTGCAACAAGTTATTAGAATATTTAGCTATTAAAATGCCAGATCATTCTTTTTTTTATGATGAAAATACTATTTCAGATTTGCCTCAATCAATTTTAGCCTCTGAAATCACGAGGGAAAAGTTGTTTAAAAACCTTAATCAAGAATTACCATATAATCTTATGGTTGAAACAGAAAAATGGGTAATTAATACTGATGAAAGTATAAATATCCAGCAGACAATATACATTAATAAACAAACCTACAAACCGATAATATTAGGAAAACAAGGTCAAAATATAAAAAGAATTGGTACTTTGGCCCGTAAAGAACTTGAGAAATTGTTAGATTGCAAAATTCATTTATTTTTGCATATAAAATTAAAAAAAAATTGGATGGATGACCCATCTAAATATTCATCTATTGGTTTAAATTATAATGCCTGAATGGAATGATGTTGGTATAATACTATCTGCAAAAAAATATGGTGAAAAAGGTTTAATCATAAATATTTTGACAGAAACACATGGACGTTATGTGGGTTGGCTTAATAATTATAAAACGAAAAGTATTTTATCTAGTATTCAACCTGGAAATTTAGTTAAAGTATTTTGGAAATCCAGAATAATTGAACAAATGGGTAACTTTAAAATTGAACTAATTTCTTCAATTTCAGGAAAGATTTTTGATGAAAAACTTAAATTACAAGCCTTAAATTCATTATGTTCTTTGTTAGAAAAATTTTTACCTGAAAGACAAAGTTATTCTGAGGTTTTTTGTGCAACAAAGGCCTTTTTAAATGTTATTGTCATGAATGATGAATTAGATAATAAACAATGGATTAAAGGGTATGTGAAATGGGAAATTGGATTATTATCATCAATTGGTTTTTCTTTAGATTTAAAACAATGCGCCGTAACAGGACAAAAAAATAACTTATATTACGTAAGTCCTAAAACTGGTAAAGCAGTATCTAAGGATGGCGCTGGAAAATTTGCTCCTAAACTCCTAAAATTACCGACGTTTTTAGGAGGTACAGAAGTGATAGGATCAAGTATTCATGATGAGATTATTATGGGCCTAAATATAACAACTTATTTCTTCAAAAATAAATTATTATTATCTATAAATGACTCTAGAATTATGAATTTGCCAAATCCTAGAGATAGATTAGAAAACATGATTAAAAAATTATAATTATAGAGAGTTATTTTATGGAAAATGAAAAATTACAAAATGAAAATATAAGCCTTACTCCTTTTTCAAAAGCAATCTCTGAGCGATATCTTGCGTATGCATTATCAACAATAACATCAAGATCTCTACCAGACGTAAGAGATGGTTTAAAGCCTGTTCATAGAAGAGTTTTGTTTGCGATGATGCAATTAAAACTAAATCACAACGTATCATTCAAAAAGTCTGCTCGTGTTGTGGGTGATGTAATGGGAAAATTTCATCCTCATGGGGATGCTGCAATTTATGATTCAATGGTACGAATGGCCCAAGATTTTGCATTGAGATATCCTTTAGTTGATGGTCAGGGTAATTTTGGTAATATCGATGGTGATAATGCAGCAGCAATGAGATATACTGAGGCAAGGATGTCTAAGGCTGCAGAATTGTTATTAGCTGATATTGATAAAGATACGGTAGACTTTAGAGTTACTTATGATGACGAGGGAAAAGAGCCTGTTGTATTGCCCTCAGCTTTTCCTAATTTATTGGCTAATGGTTCGCAAGGTATTGCGGTAGGTATGGCAACTTCAATTCCTCCACATAATATTTACGAATTAATTGATGCTCTTCTTCATTTAATCAAATTCCCAAATGCTTCTGATACTACGATTTCTAATTTTGTAAAAGGACCAGATTTTCCTACTGGAGGTATTTTAGTTGAACAAAAATCATCAATTGAAAACTCTTACAAAAATGGAAAAGGAAGTTTTAGATTAAGAGCTAGATGGAATATTGAAAATATAAAAGGTGGACAATGGAAAATAATTATAAGTGAAATTCCCTATCAAGTTCAAAAAAGTAGGTTGTTAGAAAAAATATCTGAGTTGATGGATAATAAATCTCTTCCAATGCTTTCTGATATAAGAGACGAAAGTACAGAAAATATTAGAATAGTTATTGAGCCTAAAAGTCGAAATTTATCACCTGAAATGATTATGGAAACACTTTTTAGAAAAACTGACTTAGAGGTAAGGGTTTCCCTTAATTTAAATGTAATTGATGATAAAAATATACCTGGTGTGAAATCTTTAAAAGAAGCACTGAAATCTTGGTTAGATCATAGACAAATCATTCTCCAAAGAAAAAGTAAATATAGATTAAATCAAATTGGAAATAGAATTAATATTTTAAATGGTTATATAACTGTTTACTTAAACCTTGATAAAGTTATTGAAATTATTAGAGAAGAAGATAGTCCTAAGGAGGTTTTAATTTCTTTTTTCAAGATTAACGAAATTCAAGCAAATGCTATTTTAGATATGCGTCTTCGTTCACTTAGAAAGTTAGAAGAAATTGAACTTAGAAAAGAACTTAGTAAATTACAAAATGAGCAAAATAATCTTAACGAAATTCTTAATAACTCTGATTCTCAATGGAAAGAAATTTATTCAGAAATAAAAAATCTTAAGAAAGACTTTCAAGATATTTCCTATCGAAAAACAGAAATTAGTGACTTACCTCTAATTGAAGAATTTGATGAAGATCAATTTATAACTAAAGAAGCAATAACAATCATTTTGTCGGATCAAGGTTGGATTAGAACTCATAAAAGTCATTTAAATGATGATGTTGAACTTAAATATAGGGAAGGTGATAAAGATAAATTTAAAATACATGCATTTACTACTGATAAAATAATTTTCTTTGCGGATAATGGAAGGTTTTTTAGTGTATCTGCAAACAAGCTTCCTTCTGGAAGAGGATTTGGAGAGCCTATATCTCTTATAATAGATCTCAAAGCAGAAGATAAAATAATATCTTGCTTTCCACTATTTGAAGGCAATATAGTTTTAGCACTTGAGTCTGGTCATGGTTTTAAAATTAATACTTCAAATATCGTTGCACAGACAAAATCTGGAAAACAAATATTAAATGCCAAAAGTGATAATAAAGCAAAAATATGTAAAATAATTCAAGGAGATACTTTTGCTGTTGTTGGAAATAATAGAAAACTATTAGTATATCCTATAGATGAAGTTCCAGAATTAAATAAAGGTAAAGGTGTCATACTTCAAAGGTATAAAGATGGTACACTGTCTGATATCACTACATTTAATAAAGAAGATGGAATTGTTTGGAAAATGACTGGTGGACGTCAGAGAACAGAAAAAGATTTATTAACATGGCAGGGTAAAAGAGGTGGTGCAGGAAGGATGGTTCCTAACGGTTTTCCAAGACCACCCATTTTCAATTAGTTTAATATTTTCTAATATATAAAATTAATCTTGATCAATCTTTAAGCGATTTTGATTAAAATTAATATATTTGGTTTTTAAGTAATAAATATCTTTTATTAACATTTATTTTGTGTAGTAATATCAAATATACATTCAATTTAATAATATTTAATAGGGAGGACGTTTAATGAAACGTAGAGATTTTATATCAAAAGCTGGTGTTGGAGTGGTAGCAGGTGTTGCTGGAGCATCTGCATTATCTGCACCTGCTGTAGCTGGAGGCCATAAGGAGATTAATATTGTATCAACTTGGCCAAGAGATTTTCCAGGTTTAGGTTTATCAGCTCAAAGATTATCAGCTAGAATCACAGAGTTATCAAAAGGTAAGTTAAAAGTTAACTATTTCGCTGCAGGTGAAAAAGTTGGAGCATTTGACGTTTTTGACGAAGTTGCATCTGGAAACTCACAAGCTTACATTGCAGCAGATTATTATTGGAAAGGTAAGCATCCTGGTTTTGCTTATTTTACAGCCGTACCTTTTGGTATGACTACTGTTGAATGGAATGCTTGGATTAAGTTTGGTGGTGGACAAGAGCTTTGGGATAAAATGTCTGGTGAGTTTGGCCTTAAAGCTCTTCCATGTGGTGGAACTGGCACACAAGCTGGTGGATGGTTTAACAAGGAAATAAATTCAAGTGAAGATTTAAAAGGTTTAAAAATGAGGATTCCGGGGTTAGGCGGAACTGTTATGTCTAAACTTGGCGCCTCTCCAGTTTCATTACCAGGCGGACAAATATATGAGAATTTAGTATCTGGCTCAATCGATGCTACAGAGTGGGTTGGTCCTTATAATGACTATTTCATGAAATTTTATGAAGCTGCTAAATATTACTACACAGGTGGTATGCATGAGCCAGGTTCTTGTCTAGCCTTAGCATTTAATGCAAGTTTTTGGGGTAAGTTAACAGATAATGAAAAGGCTCTCATCACTGCAGCATCCATGGAAGAACATGCAGCTCAATATGAAGAAACATGTGCTAAAAATGGTGAATACCTTGCAAAACTTATTAATGAACATGGTACTAAGGTAAAATCATTTAATGATGATGTATGGGATTCATTTGGAGAAGCAGCAGCAGAAGTTTTTGAAGAAACAAGAAATCATTCTGCATTAGCCAAAGAAATAGATGACGCCTATCAAGCATTTCTAAAAGAATGTGGAAGTATGATGGCAAAGTTTGAAATTTCATACGTCAACCAAAGAAATAGAGTCTTAGGACTTTCATAAAATTATAAGTGGAGGTCAGCTAATAGCTGACCTCTATTCAAAAAATGGATAAAAATATTTATACTTATTACCGATTATTTGGGTGGTCAATATTAGCGATTATATTTGCTTTTTTGATAGATAATATATTAATGGTCGGCTTTCAATTTCCTGGAATTTTATCTTTGACTAACGGATTTTCACTATTAACATCAATAGAGTTATTTGTTTACATATTTTCTTTGTGTCTTGTCTTTTATTTTATACCTAAATACAAGAACCAATCTCTAAGAAATGACTCCAAATTTTTACATAATTTTAATATCTATATTATTCGTTCTTGTTTTTGGGTAATTTTCTTAATAGGAATAGTCGATATTTCAATTGCTTTCTTAAGAGTTGAAAAAATTTTTGATCTTTTTTTAACCAAAGATATCACTGCTCAATTTACAAGACCCGTTTTTGTTGGTAGTTATATTCACATTCCATTAATTATTTTTGGTTTTATCCTTGGCTTATTCACTAAAACATTAGGTTTCCACTGGTTATCTCTTTTAATAGTTTTAAGCGAACTTGTTATAGTTATTACCAGATTTATTTTTTCATATGAACAAACATTTATGGGAGATCTTGTGCGTTATTGGTATGCAGGTTTATTTTTATTTGCTTCAGCATATACGCTTTATGATGAAGGTCATGTTAGGGTAGATATTTTGTATCAAGGACTAAAAGATAGAACAAAAGGTCTTGTAAATTCAGTTGGATCAATAACACTTGGTGTATCTACCTCATTAACAATTATCTTTATAGGATTTAATGGGAAACAATCAATAATTAATAGTCCAGTACTAAATTTTGAAATAACACAACAGGGTAGTGTCGGTATGTTTATAAAATATCACCTTGCTATGTTTTTAGGTATTTTTGGTATAACAATGCTTATTCAATTTATAAGTTATTTTTTTGAATCTCTTGCTGATTATCATGGTGAAGAAGGGAAACGAATTATAGAAGATCAGTTAGGGCATTAATAAATGGAACTTTTATTTTTAGCATTATTAATAATTTTGATGGCTATTTCTCTTGGATCAGGTTTTCCAGTTGCTTTTGCTTTACCTGGCTCAGCTATAATTTCTATAGGTGCTGCTGCTTTTTTTGGATATTTATTTGAAAATAACGCAGATGCATATTTTTATTCTGGTGGGCCATCTGAATGGTTGTCTGCAGGAGTAACTAACCTTAGAGGTGTTTATTGGGAGGTTGAAAGAGACACATTAATAGCTATTCCTTTATTTATTTTTATGGGTTTAATGCTTCAAAGATCTAAAATTGCTGAAGATTTGTTAGTAACAATGGCCCAACTTTTTGGACCTGTTCGTGGTGGTTTAGGAATTTCAGTTGTTTTTGTTGGCGCATTACTGGCCGCTACAACTGGAATTGTTGGTGCAACTGTCGTAGCAATGGGATTAATATCTTTGCCAGCCATGCTTAGAAATAAATATTCAGCACCTCTTGCTACCGGAACAATTGCTGCATCTGGAACTTTAGGACAAATAATTCCTCCATCAATTGTTTTAATTATTTTAGCTGATCAACTTGCAACAGCTTCGGATCAAGCAAGCACAATGAGAAAAGCTCTCTATAAAGAAGCAACCGGTCAAATATCAATGCCGTCAGTATTTGATGTCGTTTCTACTAGTGCAGGAGAAATGTTTTTAGGAGCTTTTCTACCTGGTATTTTGCTTGTAGGCATATATATGCTTTTTATTTTGGTACTAGCTTTTGTTTCGCCTAAAAGTGCACCCTCAGTTCCATATGAGGGGAAAATGGATAAAAAATTCTGGCTAAATGTTATGTTGATACTAATACCTCCACTTACGTTAATTATACTAGTATTAGGCTCGATTATTACTGGAATTGCTACTGTGAATCAGGCTGGTGCAATAGGCGCAGCTGGAGCTATTATTATGGCTGGTTACAGGCAAACAGAAGGAAAAAAATCCTCATTGTATCCAGCTATCTTAGTTTTAATCGCAATATTACTTTTGGCATATGCAGTTAGTAATTATACAATGAATGTCAAACTTATTAATACGTTTGAGGATAAAATAGGTATTTTTATAGGTGTTCTAGGATCGTTTATCTTATTGTTTGCACTAGCATGGAGTAGTTGGAGGCTATTTAAGCTAAATAACACAATGCAAGGTGTAATGATGGAAACAGCTAAAACAACTTCATTGGTTTTCATCATACTTTTAGGTGCTGCTATGCTTACTGCTGCTTTTAGAGCATTTGGAGGAGAAGAACTTGTGAAAGAATATTTAAATTCTCTGCCTGGTGGTTTTTGGTCAAAATTTGTTATTGTTATGTTAGTAATTTTTATATTGGGTTTTTTCCTAGATTTTATAGAAATTGCAGTTGTTGTAGTACCAATTGTTGCTCCTATTTTACTTGCTGATCCTTCAGCAAATATAACGGCTGTTTGGTTAGGGGTTATGATTGGTTTAAATATTCAGACCTCTTTTTTAACTCCTCCTTTTGGTTTTGCTTTATTTTATTTAAGAGGTGTTGCTTCAAAGGCAGTTAAGACTATCCAAATGTATAAGGGTGTAGTGCCATTTATAACTCTACAATTGATAGCCTTAGCAGTTGTGGGCTCATACCCGTTTTTAGTAAATTATTTACCAAATAGATTAAATTTTCTTTCAGAAACATCTCCTCCACCTAAGAATCCAAAATTACAATTGTGTACAGAAAAATATATGAAAGAAAATGTCTTAAATTCAAATAGTTTAACTAAAGTTTCAATTAAAGAGTTATCTAAAGCTGATTTGTCTTCAATGCCCAAGAAATATTATACTACAGTTACTAATTCTATTAACAAAATTGAAAGTGGTTTATTAAATTTAACTAAAGCATTTGAAATTGAAGCAAAAATACAAGATCAATCTATAAATTATTTGCCATTATTAAGGATTGTTAGAAATAAAGAAAAAAATATTAGAGAATTTGAAGCTTTAATTAAAAATAATGAAACAACTGTTTCAAGAATTGAAAATAATGATAAAAAAAGAATTACATTTTTAAAATCAGAAATTGAAAAATTAAAAATCGATATTCAAAATGAAAAGCGAGGTTTTCCAAAAAATTGGTCTGATACTTATAAAAATTTTCAGAAATTAATAAAGGAAGAAAATTTAAATAGAAACAAATATAGAAGAGCAATGGATAATTCTTATGATGAGATGTCAACATTGCTTAACATTTTATTATCAAAAAATGAATTTTATAAATTTAGAGATGAATTTAAAAAATTTAGTAAAATATTAGAGACTAGTGAGCCCAAATCCTTATCAATTGAAATCAAGGTTTTTTCAAAAAAGCTCTCACGTTTACCTGATAATTCAAAAATCACATCTAAACTTTTAAGAGTGTCTAGAAATTTAAAAAAGAAAAAAGTAAATTATAAAAAAGTTGTTAAAGATTTTAATATTTCTTTTGAGGAGTATGAAAAAAAATATATTGATCTTAAAAAAATTAATAATAAAGTAATCGACGCCTTAACAGTATTTCTTAATAGTACAAAGTTTACAATAGGGTTAAGACAACAGCAAAAAATTCCTAGGGATATTGCTTTATTCTTAGCAGGCTGTAAATCTGATCATCGCGATTTATCTTTGTATTTTTAATAGGCATTGTTATGCTTTCTTCAAAACTCTCTTATAATTATATGATGATTGCTCCTCATCACATGGCTGCAAAAACTGGATCTGACATATTAAAAGAAGGTGGTAATGCTATTGAAGCTATGATTGCTTCTGCTGCAATGATATCAGTTGTATATCCTCATATGAATTCTATGGGTGGAGATAATTTCTGGTTAATTTCTGACAAAAACAAAAATGTTCATGCAATTGATTCCTGTGGCCCAGCATCTAATAATATAAATATAGATTTTTACAAAAAACTAGGTTTTAACTCTATTCCATCACGAGGACCGTTGTCTGCTTTAACTGTTCCAGGCGCTGTTGCAGGTTGGAAATTGGCATACGATTTTAGTGTTAAAAATTTAGGAGGTAAAATTCCAATAAGTAGACTTTTGTTTGATGCAGAACAAGCTGCTAAAGAAGGAATTGCTGTAACTAATTCCCTAAGAAATAATTTAAAATCAAAATTAAATCAGCTTGTTGATATTGTAGGTTTCAAAGATGTTTATTTAAAAAATGACAAAATTCCAAACGTTGGAGATAGATTAATTATTCCAAATTTGTCGAATACTTTTTCCTGTCTTATAAAAAATGGGTTAGAGGACTTTTATTCAGGTGAAGTCTTTGGTAAAATCATTTCTGATTTAAATAATTTAGGATCTCCATTAAATTCAGACGATTTTAAAAATTATAAAGCAACCTTTGTAGATCCCTTAGAATTAAAAATTAAAAATGCTAAATTATTTAACTTACCACCACCCACTCAAGGATTAGCATCTATATTGATTTTGGGATTGCTAGATGAATTATCAATTACTTGCAAAAATGATGTTGAATTGATCCATAATATTGTTGAGATAACAAAAGCAGTTTTTAAGATAAGAGATAAATATATTACTGATCCGAGATATATGAGCTTTCATGTTAGTGAATTTTTAACAAAAGATTTTATTAAAAACTTAGCTAAGGAAATTAATTTTGAAAAAGCTACACCTTGGCCTGCATCTTCCTCAGGTGGTGATACAGTTTGGTTAGGTGCCACAGATACATATGGAAATACTATAAGTTTTATACAAAGTATTTATTGGGAGTTTGGTTCAGGTTTAGTTTTACCTAATACTGGTATAACAATGCAAAATAGAGGTGTTAGTTTTTCTCTTGACTTAAAAAATCATAATCATTTGTTACCTGGTAGAAAACCATTTCATACAATTCAACCTGCTTTAGCTCATTTCGATGACGGAAGGGTAATGTCATATGGAGCTATGGGTGGAGAAGGACAGCCACAGACACAGGCTGCAATTTTTTATAGGTATAATGCACAAAATTTAAATCTACAAAACTCTATTAATGAACCAAGATGGCTACTTGGTAAAACATGGGGTGAGGAAACGACATCATTAAAAATTGAGGACCGTTTTTCTTTTGATACTTTTGATGATTTAAAATCGCTGGATCATATCGTTGAAAAAGTAGGTGCATTTGAAGAAATAATGGGTCATGCAGGTGCTTTAGTATGTTATCCTAATGGTCTGAAAGAAGGAGGTTATGATTTAAGAAGCGATGGATCAGCTATTGGGGGATAAATTTAAAAATCTTCCCAATCATTATTTTTTAGTATCTGTCCTGGCTTAAACCTGGACTTGTATGACATGCTGGATAGTTCTTCAATATAATAACCAAGGTACAAATACTCATATTTTTTACTTTTACCATACAACAAGCATTGCATAATCATATAATTTCCTAGACCAAATTTATTAAATTTTGGGTCAAAAAAACTATAAACAGCTGATAAGTTTTTTTTGTCAATATCTAAAAGAATAACCCCTGATAAATTTTTGTATTTATCTCTAAACTCTAAAAGTGAAGTTTTTATTGGTGATGTTTCTATCATTGACGTAAATTCATCTTCATCCATTTCTGACATAGATCCACCAGCATGTCTTTCTAATTGATACTTTTTAAAAAGTTCAAAATGTTCTTGAGTAGAGATGTTCTTTACTAAATTAAAACTAAAATTTTCAAAATTTTTAGAAATTCTTTTTAAGCTTTTTGTTATTTTAAAATTTTGTATGTCTACTCTATAAGATTTACAGGCGCTACAATTATCACATACAGGTCTGTACATCCAATTTTCAACTCTTCTAAAACCATTTATAGAAAGCTCTTCATATATATTTTTATTGAAAGAAATATCTGTAGCTATTCTTTTTTCAACTTTTCCAGTTAAATATGGACATGAAGTTGCTTTTGTAAGCATGTAAATAGGTTGCTCTAGAACGTTTTTAGGTTTTATATCAATCATAATTTTAAATACGACTTGTTTGCTAATTTTTAAAAAGTTTTATTAATTAATGTTTTTGCAACAAATGGAGCAAAATAAGTTATTATTCCATCACAGCCAGCTCTTTTAAAACACATCATGGTTTCAAATATAATCTTTTCTTCGTCAAACCAGCCATTTTGAATTGCACCTTTTATCATTGAATACTCTCCAGATACTTGATAGGCAATAACAGGAAAACTTAACTCATTTTTTGCTTTACTAATAATATCTAAATAAGGCATTCCTGGTTTAATTATTATCATGTCTGCACCTTCATTAATGTCAAGTCTAATTTCTCTTAATGCTTCTGCTGAATTTGCTGGGTCCATTTGATAACTTTTTTTTGATTTATTTGATAAATTGATCGCTGAACCCACGGCATCTCTAAAAGGACCATAAAATGATGATGCATATTTAGCAGCATATGACATTATTTGAACGTTAATAAGTCCATGTTCATCTAAAGTATCTCTAATTGCTCCAACTCTTCCATCCATCATATCACTAGGCGCTATAATATCACATCCAGCTTCTGCCTGCGCAACAGCCTGTTTGCATAGAATATCTAGCGTTAAGTCATTATCAATTTGATCTTCTTTTATTATACCATCATGGCCATGATCTGTATAAGGATCTAATGCAACATCAGTTATAACACCTAGATCAGGGTTAACTTTTTTAGAAATCTGAATAGCTTTGCATATTAAATTATTTTTATTTAGAGCCTCTTTACCATCAGGTGTTTTTAATTCATTTTCAATTTTTGGAAACAATGCAATTGCAGGAATATTTAAAGAAGAAATATATTCAATTTCTTTATGAAGTAAATCTAGAGAATATCGATAAATTCCAGGCATTGAACTTATTTCTTCTTTAACTTTTGATCCATAAGTAATAAAAATTGGATAAATTAAATCGTTAAATGACAAATTATTTTCAGACATAAGTTTTCTAGAAAATTCTGATAAACGATTTCTTCTCATTCTTACCCTCGGAAAACTATTTATAGAAAATTGTTTGTTTGACCGTTGTTTCATGTTGATGTCCTGTTAATAATTACATAAGTTGTAATTTATACTGGTATAAACTATCAATCAAATTAGTTTTAATTTAATTTAAAATATAAGCATATTAGGAAACAAATATAATGTTATTAACAAGATTTTTTCTTCCTGTTTTAAAGGAAAATCCAAAAGAAGCTGAAATTATATCACATATTTATATGCTTAGAGCTGGCATGATACAACAATCAGCTTCTGGAATTTATTCCTGGTTACCCCTTGGTAAAATTGTTTTAGAAAAAATCACAGAAATTTGTAGACAAGAAATGATAAAATCGGGTGCAAATGAGATTTTAATGCCTACACTTCAATCTGCTGAGATCTGGAAAGAATCTGGAAGATACGATGATTATGGTAAAGAAATGCTTCGTATTAAAGATAGAAATAATAGAAATTTATTGTATGGGCCAACTAATGAAGAGCTAGTAACTGAAATATTTAGAACTCATATAAATAGTTATAAAGAATTACCATTAAATCTTTTTCACATTCAATGGAAATTTAGAGATGAGCTAAGACCAAGATTTGGTGTTATGAGAGGAAGAGAATTTTTGATGAAAGATGCATATTCTTTTGATGTTGACTACAATAATTCCATTAAATCATATAATATAATGTTTATGGCTTATATGCAGTTATTTAAAAAAATGGGTTTAAAAGCAATACCAATGAAAGCAGACACTGGTCCAATTGGAGGAGATTTAAGTCATGAATTTATTATTTTAGCTGATACAGGTGAAAGTGAAGTTTACATAGATAAACAATTATTAAATATTGAAGGTTCATTTTTGAACATCAATTATAATGAAGATCTTCAAGAAGAAGTAAATAAATTTACCTCTCTATACGCTGCTACAGATGAAAAGCATGATGCGAGTAATTTTGATTATAAATATAGTAATCTAATTAAAACTAGAGGTATTGAGGTAGGTCATATTTTTCATTTTGGACAAAAATATTCCTTGCCAATGAGAGCCACCATATCAGATAGGGTTGGAGAGAATATTCCAGTTTTTATGGGCTCATATGGTGTAGGCCTATCTAGGTTAGTGGGTGCTGTTATTGAAGCAAATCATGATCAAAAAGGTATAATTTGGCCCAAAGAAGTAACTCCTTGGGATTATAACATAATTAATTTAAAATGTGGTGATATTGATTGTGATAAAATTTGTTCACAATTATATAATGCTATGAATAAAAGTACGTTAAAAGTATTGTATGATGATACTGATGAAAGAGCTGGCGCCAAACTCGCTAGAGCAGATTTAATTGGTTTGCCATATCAAATTATAATTGGACCGAAGGGAATAAAAGATCAATTATATGATTTAAAGTGTAGGAAAAGTGGAGATATATCCAGATTATCTTACGATGAACTTCTGAATTTTGTTCAAACTAATAAATGAAGCATATGAGTAATTTTATTTTTAATGAAACTGAGAGAACTATTGCCTTAAGGTATATTAAATCTAGGCGAGTTGAGGGTTTTATCTCAGTTTCAGCCTGGTTTTCTCTTGTTGGCATTGTTTTAGGTGTAGCTACTTTAATTGTAGTAATGTCAGTGATGAATGGTTTCCGAAAAGAATTAGTTGACAGAATATTAGGAATAAATGGTCATTTGATCGTTTATCAAAAAAATGGATTATCAATTGAAAATTATAATAAAATAGTACGTCAAATTTCAGATACACAAAATGTTGTTGCTGTCACGCCTTATTTGGAAGGGCAAGCTCTTGCCAAAACTAAGAATTCTATCTCAGGAATTATTGTTAGAGGTACAAAATGGTCAGATTTACCAGCTAAAAAATTACTATGGAATTCTCTCGACAACGCTGCTATTAATAATTTCAAAATAAAAAAAAATATAATATTAGGATATAGGCTTGCTCAAAGATTAAATTTAAGAGTAGGTGATTATATATCTCTTATTTCTCCGAACGTTATGGAGACTGCGATTGGTGTATTACCAATCAAACAAAACTTTATGGTTGGTGGGTTTTTTGATGTTGGTATGTATGAATATGACAATAACTTTATTTTTATACCATGGGAAAAAGCTGAAAAATTTTTGTCAATTAAACAAATTGCTCACGGCATTGAAATTTTTTTAGATGATTCAAAAACAACTCAAGATGTTTATAATGATTTAAGTTCTAAATTAGATGAAAATTTGACAATAATTGAGTGGAAAAAAAGAAACTCATCTTTTATGAATGCTCTAGATGTAGAAAAAAACGTAATGTTTGTGATATTGACGTTAATAATTCTTGTCGCAACATTCAATATAATATCATCCATGATAATGCTAGTTCAAACAAAAAAGTCTGATATTGCTCTAATGAGGACAATGGGCGCTTCTAAACATTTTATTCTAAGAATTTTTTTGTTAACAGGTTCTATTATTGGTATTATAGGCACAATTATAGGAGCAATTTTAGGCACTATTGTATCTATAAATATTGAAACAATCAGAAATTTTGTATCATCTCTTTTTGGGCAAGAATTATTCTCTGCTCAGATTTATTTTTTATCTAAATTACCTTCAAATATAAATTTTAATGAAGTTTTAATTGTTATGGGATTATCTATTTCCTTAACTTTAATAGCAAGTATGTTTCCTGCTTGGAAAGCATCAAAAATATCTCCAGCAGAGGCATTGCGATATGAGTAGTGTTTTGGATAATAAAGATTTATTAATTTTAAAGAATATTTCTCATATATATAATCAAGAATCACAAAAGATTAGAGTTTTAAATAACGTAAATATTAAAGTTTTGAAAGGTGAAATGATTTCCTTAATTGGACCTAGTGGAACTGGAAAATCAACTTTATTAAATATTGCAGGATTGCTTGAAAAACCCACATCTGGATCAATTAGTTTAAGTGGACATGATTGTACAAAATTAAGTGAAGACAGTAAAACATTTCTAAGAGGAGCTGAGATTGGATTTATCTTTCAGTCACATCGTCTTTTTCAAGAATTTTCCGCTTTAGAGAATGTTATGTTACCTCAACTAATTTTGGGAAAATCTAAAATTGAAGCAGAAAAAAAATCGAAAGAAATACTATCAGCTCTTGGTTTGAAGAACAGACTTGAATTTAGGCCTGCAAAGTTGTCTGGTGGAGAGGCTCAAAGAGTTGCTATTGCAAGAGCATTGTCTAATTCTCCTAATTTAATCTTAGCTGACGAACCTACAGGAAATTTAGATGCTATTAGCGCTAAAAACGTATTTGAAATTTTATACGAATTAGTTAAGTCATTAGACATAAGTTGTATTTTTGCTACCCATAATAGTGATTTAGCAAAACTAATGGACAGAAAAATAGTTTTAAAAAATGGTTCTGTTTTCGATGAATAATTTTAAATGTAAATTTAAAAAATGAAAAATTTATTTATTCACTTACGAATACACTCGAATTTTTCGCTTGCTGAGGGAATGTTATCCTTCAATGATTTATCAAATTTTTGTATTGAAAATAACCAACCAGCAATAGCAATTACTGATACAAACAATCTTTTTGGTGCTTTAGAATTTTCTTTAAAAATGACTTCTAATGGCATTCAACCTATAATTGGAATTCAAATAAATATTTGTCAAAATGGAAGAGATGATAAAGATACTGGAGAAGTTGTTTTACTAGCTAAAAATGAAACAGGTTATAGAAATTTACTTTATTTAACTAATTCGTTTTCGAGTAATGAAAATTATGAAAAGTTTTTAAATGGAATTGAATTAGAAAAATATAGAGAAGGTCTTTTACTTCTAACTGGTGGTATTGAAAATGGTTTTTTAGGAAAACCAGCTTCTTTAAACAACGTAAAATTAGTTAAAGAGCGATTAAAATATTTGAAAAATATTTTTAATGACAATTTATACGTAGAGCTTCAAAGACATGGTGTAAAAAGCCAATTAATTGCTGAAAAAAATTTAATAGATCTCGCATATGAATATGATATTCCATTAGTTGCAACAAACGATTGTTTTTTTCAAAATGAAGATAAATTTGAAGCCCATCGGGTATTTACCTGTATTGATAAGGGTCTTACAATTTCATCAGATTATAGAAGAATACTGACTAAAGATCATTATCTAAAAGACCCCAAAAAAATGATATCGTTATTTAAAGATATTCCAGAAGCGATTGAAAATACTATAATAATTGCTAAAAGATGTTCTTTCTTTTTAAAAGAAATAAATCCTATTTTGCCAAAATATCCTGGTTTAGAAAATATTTCTGAAGCTGATTATCTCTCAAAAATATCTTTTATGGGTCTGATTGAAAGATTTAATTCGTCAATAAATAAATTTTCTGATGATGAAAAAAATAATTATAAAAATCGTCTTAATAAAGAACTTGAAATAATTAATAAGATGGGTTTTGCAGGTTATTTTTTAATTGTTTACGATTTTATAAAATGGTCAAAAGAAAACGATATTCCAGTTGGTCCTGGTCGTGGTTCTGGGGCAGGATCAATAGTCGCTTGGTCATTGGGTATCACAGACCTTGATCCTATAAGATGGGGCTTGTTGTTTGAACGTTTTCTAAATCCAGAACGTATTTCAATGCCTGATTTTGATGTTGATTTTTGTCAAGATAGAAGAGAGGAAGTGATTGACTATGTTAGAAATAGATATGGAAAGGACAAGGTTGCTCAAATAATTACTTTTGGAAGTCTTCAAGCAAAAGCAGCTATTCGAGATGTTGGAAGAGTATTAGAAATGCCATACGGCCAAGTAGATAAAATTGCAAAATTAATACCTTTTGTCCCGTCTAAACCAATTACAATTCAAGAAGCTGTTGATACGAATGATGTACTTAAGTCCGAAATATCTGAAAATGAACAAGTAAACAATTTAATTGAAACTGCCATCAATGTTGAAGGGTTAAATAGGCATGTTTCCACACACGCAGCAGGATTGGTTATTGGAGACAAGCCGCTTCATGAATTACTACCATTATATAAGTTTAATGAAGATGAAATTCCAGCTACCCAATTTAATATGAAATTTGTTGAAAAAGCTGGGCTTGTAAAATTTGATTTTCTTGGCTTAAAAACCTTAACTGTTCTTTCTAAAGCTGAAGATTTAATTAAGCTCAAGGATAAAAATTTTGATCTTAGTAAAATATTGTTAAATGATAAAAAAACATATGAAATGTTATCAACCGGCTCTACCACTGGTATATTTCAGTTAGAATCTGCCGGAATGAAAGATGTTCTAATTGGATTAAAACCAGACAGATTTGAGGATATAATTGCAGTTGTCTCGTTATACAGACCAGGTCCGATGGAAAATATACCAAGTTATATAAATAGAAAACATGGCAAAGAAAATATAGTTTATATGCATCCTTCCTTAGAAACTATTTTAGCAGAAACATATGGAATATTTATCTATCAAGAACAAGTTTTAAGAGCTGCACAAATATTAGCTGACTTTTCATTGGGCAAAGCTGATATTTTAAGAAGAGCGATGGGTAAAAAAGACAAAGAAGAAATGGCTGAACAAAAAAAATTTTTTTTAAATGGAACACAAAAAAGAGGAATAAGTGTAGAAAAAGCAAATGAAATATTTGATCAAATTGCTGCATTTGCTGGATATGGTTTTAATAAATCACATGCTGCTGCCTATGCTTTAATTGCTTACCAAACTGCCTGGATAAAAACAAATTATATACATGAGTTTTTTGTTTCTATGATGACTGTAGAAAACAATAATACGGAAAAATTATCTTTATTTGTAGATGATGCAAAAAAACTAGGTTTGAAAATATTACAACCATGTATCAATAAAAGTAGTTATGAGTTTCTTATTGAAGATATTTCTTCTTATGAAATTGGAATTAGATACTCATTATCTTCTATAAAAAACGTTGGAAACGATGCTATTAAAAAAATTGTGCAAATTAGAGATAAAGATGGTAAATTTAAAAATATTGATGATTTTCTAAATAGGGTAACTTACGGTTTAATAACAAAAAAATCATTTGAAAGTCTAATAAAATCTGGTGCTTTTGACAACATTGAAGCTAATAGGAATAAATTATTTAGATCAATTGATTTGATGTTGAATTATTCTCATTCAATAGAAAAAGAAAAAAAATCTCACCAATCAAATTTATTTAATGATAATGACTCGAATAAGCTACTTATAAAGCTTCAAGACAGTATAGAATGGAGTTTACATGAACGTATAAATAATGAATTTTTATCTCTTGGATTATATTTGTCAGCCCATCCATTAGATACTTATTCAAATATTTTACCAAAAATGAATGTTATAAGAAGTATAGAAATACTTAATAAACCTGAACAATTTATCAAACAGAATATAAAATTATGCGGTCTGATTACTAAAATTCAAGAAAGACAATCTCCCAGAGGTAGATGGGTATCAATTCAGTTAAATGATTTGAGTGGTTCCTTAGACATAAATATATTTTCAGATGTTTTGTTTAAATATGAAGATTATTTAATAGAAAAAAATCTTATTTTAATTGATGCTGAAATTAAAAATGAAAATAATCAAACTTCTAGGATCATTGCAAAAAGGATATGTTTGTTGAATGATTATATTTCAGATAATAAATACAATATTACTTTATTTACAAATACTAACAAATATTTAGACCAACTTCTTCCATTATTAAGAATTTTAGAAGTTGGACATTCAGATATTTTAATTAATAGTTTCAATAAAGAACAGCAGGTTGAAATTAAAATTAAAGAAAATATAAAATTATCATCTAAATTTATTAATGATTTGTCAAAAATAAGTGGAATTGATCGCTTCAGATTTTCTTGATTGTCTAGTAACTTTAAAACTTGCAAAATTAATGAAAGTAATCTAAGAGATAAAAATCTTGTGTAATGTTTGGTTTTTAAACCATCCGGTGTTCGTAGACATTACTTTAACATTAACCGGTAAAAGGATTAATCATGTCAATACCTACGTTTACAATGCGTCAATTGCTAGAAGCTGGAGTTCATTTTGGTCATCATACTAGAAGATGGAACCCTAAGATGGCACCATATATATTTGGTAAAAGAAACAGCATTCATATAATTAATTTAGAAAAGACTGTTCCTATGTTGTATGAAGCATTGGAAGCGATACAATCAATTGCCAAAAATGGAGGAAAATTTCTATTTGTAGGAACAAAACGTTCTGCTTCTGATTTAATTGCACAAGCAGCTTCTAATTGTGGACAATATTATGTTAATCATAGATGGTTAGGAGGCATGTTAACGAATTGGGAGACCGTGTCAAAATCTATTAAAAAACTAAAAAATTTAGAAGATAGAATTTCATCTGGGGAAATTAATAATTTAACTAAGAAAGAAAGACTTAATATAGAGAGGCAAAAAGAAAAGCTAGATTTAACCCTAGGCGGTATTAAAGACATGAATGGTATACCTGATGCACTATTTGTGATAGATACTAACAAAGAGGCTATTGCAGTTTTGGAAGCCAATAATTTAAATATACCAGTTATTGCAATATGCGACACTAATACTAACCCATCTAATGTAGATTATCCAATACCTGGAAATGATGATGCATTAAGAGCAATCTCCTTATACTGTGATTTAATTGCTGCGTCAGTATTGAAAGGATTAGAGACTAGTTTACAAGAAAGTGGTGCTGACATTGGTGAGTCAGATAATATAGTAGAAGAAAAATCATTAGATAACGCTCCAATTGAAAATAAAGCTGATGATGTTGATATAATTGAAGACACTACAAGTAGTAAAGATATTGATACTAAAGTTTCAAGTGAAGAGGATTCCAATGAAGACGTTTCCATTAAAAATGATTAAATTATTAAATTAACCCATGAATCTACTAATAAGAATAAATAGTATAGAAAGGAAAAATCATGACTTTGTCAGCATCTATGGTTAAAGAATTAAGAGAAAAAAGTGGTGCAGGCATGATGGACTGTAAAAAAGCTTTAGTTAAATCTAACGGAAACATGGAAGATGCAATTGATTGGCTTAGAAAACAAGGATTATCTGCTGTTGCAAAAAAATCTGGTAGAGTTGCAGCTGAAGGTTTAATTGGTGTAAGTATCAATGGTGTTCAGGGAGCCATGGTTGAAATTAACTCCGAAACAGATTTTGTTGCAAGAAATGAATTATTTCAAAATTTTGTTAAAAGTTGCAGTAATTTAGTTCTTTCTCATAAATCTGACATTAATACTTTAAAAAAATTGCCTTTTCCTGATACAGATAGATCTGTTGATCAAGAACTTAACAACAACATTGCTACTATTGGTGAAAATATGAATATTAGACGAGTAGAATATCTTGAGATTTCAGAAGGTATTTTAGTTTCATATATTCATAATAAAATAACAGAAGATCTTGGAAAGCTAGGAGTAATAGTCGCTATTGAATCCCAAGCAAAAGAAGATCAGTTATCAAGTGTAGGAAAACAAATTGCTATGCATATTGCGGCTACTTCTCCTAAATCAATAAATATTGACGATCTTGACAATGATTTAGTAGAAAGAGAAAAAGAAGTTCTAATTGATCAAGCAATGTCATCAGGAAAGCCTAAAGAAATTGCAGAAAAAATGGTTCAGGGTAGATTGCAAAAGTTTTTTCAAGAAGTGGTTTTAAACGAACAAATTTCTGTAATTGACGGCGAAACCAAAATCAAAGATATCATAAAAAAATTATCCAATGATCTTGGTACACAAGTACGTATAAAGGATTTTAAAATACTAAAATTAGGTGAAGGAATAGAGGTAGCTGAAAATGATTTTGCAGCTGAAGTAGCTGCAACAGCTGGTATGAAGTAGTTAAAAAAAATCAGGAAAAGTTTTGAATAAATTTAATTGGAAAAAAATTCTTCTCAAAATATCTGGTGAATCTTTAATGGGAGATGACTCTTTTGGTATAAATACCTCTGTTGTAAAGTCATTCGCAAATCAAATTCATGAAGTTGTTAAATTAGGTATTCAGTTATGTATAGTAGTTGGTGGTGGCAATATTTATAGAGGTATATCAAATACACAAAACGGAATGGATAGAGCTACTGGTGATTACATGGGTATGCTAGCTACTGTTATGAACAGCTTGGCTATTCAAAATGCTATGGAGAAAATTGGGATACAAACAAGAGTTCAATCTGCATTGCCAATTTCTGCAGTTTGTGAACAATATATTAGAAGAAGAGCAAAGAGACATATGGAAAAAGGAAGAGTAGTAATATTTGCTGCTGGAACCGGTAATCCATATTTTACTACAGATACAGCAGCTGCTCTTAGAGCATCAGAAATGAATTGTGACGCAATTATTAAAGCAACTCTTGTTGATGGAGTATATTCTGCTGATCCCAAAAAAGATAAAAATGCTATTAAATTTAAAAATCTTAATTATCTTGATGTATTAAGTAAAGATCTTAAAGTTATGGATGCATCAGCAATATCTTTAGCTAGAGAAAACAAAATACCAATTTTAGTTTGTTCTATAAATAAGAATAGAAATCTTACAAAAGTTTTAAGAGGTGAAGGTTCTTTCACTCTAATTTCTGGTTAGGAGTAATTTTTATGACTGAATTAAAATCTAATGAGATAAAAGCTCGAATGGAAAAAGCCATAGATTCTTTAAAAAAAGATTTAAGTGGACTGAGAATTGGAAGAGCTTCTTCTTCTATGTTAGATCAAATAAATGTTAATGCTTATGGAAGTTTAATGCCTATTAATCAGATCAGTACTATTAGTGTTCCTGAGGCTAGATTATTGTTAGTGAATGTATGGGATAGTACTGTAGTAGCTGCAACAGAAAAAAGTATACGAGAAAGCCCATTAGGTCTTAATCCTATGGTGGAAGGTAATGTAATTAGGATTAATATTCCACCTTTATCTGAAGAAAGAAGAATAGAAATTACTAAGGTTGCGGCAAAATATGCAGAAAATTCAAAAATTGCAGTGAGAAACATCAGAAGAGATTGTGTTGAAAATGTTCGAAAACTTCAAAAAAATGGTGAAATTAGTGAAGATCAAAAACATCAAGATGAATTATTAATTCAACAACTCACAGATCAAATCATAAGCAATATTGATGAAGTATTTTCAAACAAAGAAAAAGAAATATTAGATAATTAAATATGAGATAATTAAATATGAGATTAGATCATATAGCTATTATAATGGATGGTAATAGACGCTGGGCGAGTGCTAATAATTTACCATCTTATGAAGGTCATAAAAGAGGTGCTGAAAATTTATGGAATATAATTAATAACATTCAAGAGTTTAAATTAAAATTTCTCACAGTATTTGTTTTTTCAACAGAAAATTGGAAAAGATCCAGTAAAGAGATCTCTTTTTTAATGAGGTTGTTGAATGAATTTCTAGACCATACATTGTCAAAAATTAATGAAAAAAATTTTAAAGTTAGGTTTATTGGTGATTTAGCGCCTTTTGAAAAAAAAATTAAAGATAAGATACAAATAATTCAAAATAAGTCACAATCTAACAAAGGTGTTGTCATAACCTTAGCTCTTAATTATGGTGGTAGACTAGATATTATCTGTGCAATTAATGAAATTTTAATTCACAATAAAAATTTTAAACCTATAAGTGAAAAGGATTTTAAGAAATATACATTAAATAAAGATCTACCAGATCCAGATTTATTAATAAGGACAGGTGGGGAAATGAGGTTGTCCAATTTTTTGCTATGGGATTTGGCTTATACTGAGTTGATGTTTGTACCACAAATGTGGCCTGATTTTGATAAAGTAATATTACAAAGTTGTATCTTGGATTACTCTAAAAGAATAAGAAAATATGGTGGAGATAATTAAACTTTTCAAAAAAATAACATCTATGGTTAATGTTAAAGAATTTAGACAAAGGTTTATTTCAACTATAATATTATCCCTCTTGTTTTTATTTTTAATTTTATTAGGCAATCCTTTTGTATCAATTTTCTTTTCCATTCTTTTTGGCTTTGTTTTTTTTGAATATGAAAAATTAACTTCCAAAATTTTACAAAAATCACAAGTTTTAAAAATTTTTTTTTTGCAAGTAGTTTTTTTGTTTTTTACTATTTTTGAAATTTATAAAATAGAAATGATTTCTTTGTCTTTTAACAATAATATAACCTTTCTTTTTATCGCAATTTTTTTCAATATCATTTTTATTTTTTACAAAAAATTAAATTTCATCAATTTTATTTTATCAAATTTAATTATTGTTTCTTTTTTCTCTCTAATAGCTATTTTGCATTTTGCTAATGGATTATATACAATCTTATATGCTGTGATTTTAGTTAGTACTATGGATATTTTTGCATATTTGGGAGGTAAATTATTAGGTAAAAGAAAAATAATTCCTTCAGTAAGTAAGGGCAAAACAATTGAAGGTACTATTATTGGGTTGGCTGCCACTATTTTGATTTCTTATTTTATCAAGGATTTGATGAACTTTAATGTTATATATTCTTTAATTTATGGTTTTTTTATAGGTATATTTGCTTTTTTTGGAGACCTTTTAGAGTCTGCTTTTAAAAGAAAAATAGGTGTAAAGGATAGTGGGAACTTGATCCCCGGGCATGGAGGTTTAATGGATAGATTTGATGGATATTTTTTTGTAATACCTTTTTTATATATTTCTATTAATTGAAAATTTTAATCATGGATATTAAAAAAAATATTATATTGTTAGGAGCAACTGGTTCTATTGGTGAATCTTCTTTGCGGTTGTTAAGAAAAAATAAAGAAAGATTTAATCTTATAGGTGTCTCTGCTCACAACAACTCAAAATTATTAAGCAAAATAGTAAATGAATTTGATGTTCCTAATGTTGTATTATCTGATCCTAAAAATGCTAAATCATATTATGGTAAAAATGAATTATATGTAGGACACTCTAGCTTAATTGAATTAGCAAAAATAAATTGTGATATTGTAATTTCAGGAATAATTGGAATGTCGGGTTTGTATCCAGCATTTGCCGCAATTAGTGTTGGGAACAATCTCGCAATAGCAAATAAAGAAACATTAGTATCTGCTGGTAAAATTTTTATGGAAAAAAGTCACGAGAAGAAAGTTAGAATTTTGCCAGTGGATTCTGAGCACAGTGCAATATTTCAATGTCTAGAAAAAAATAACATTGATAATGTTGATTTTATTACACTTACTGCATCAGGAGGCCCTTTTTTAAATATGCCAATTGAAAATTTTAAAAATATTAAACCAAAAGATGCAATAAAACATCCTGTTTGGAAAATGGGAGAAAAGATATCAGTCGATAGTGCTACTATGTTTAATAAAGCATTAGAAATTATTGAAGCTTCCGTGCTTTTTAATATTAGAAGTGATAAAATTGAAGTTACAGTTCATCCTGAACATATTATTCACGGTTTAGTCCATTACAAAGATGGTTCAATTTTAGCAAACTTAGGTTTTCCTGATATGATAACACCATTAAGTGTTGCCCTTAATTGGCCTGAAAGAATAAATTTAAATCTAAAAAAATTATCGTTAAACAATATTAGTAATCTAAATTTTTTTGAACCTGATTATAAAAAATTCCCAGGATTAAAATTAGGTTGGGAAGTTCTTGAAAGTTCTTGTTGCTCTCCAATTGTTCTAAATGCTTCAAATGAAATTGCTGTTGACGCTTTCTTGAAAAATAAAGTTAGATTCATAGATATTTATAATATTGTTTACGAAACTTTAAATATTTGTAAACCATTTATCCCCAAAAATATCGATGACATAATTGAAATAGATAAAATAGCAAGAATAGATGCATTAAATCTAATTAAAAGGAAATTTATAAATGGTTGAGAGTGATTTTTTTACATCATTAATTGGTTTTTTTATTGTTTTAACCCCTTTGATATTCTTTCATGAGCTAGGGCACTATTTTGCTGCAAAAAAGTCTGGTGTAAGCGTAGAGTCATTCTCGATTGGTTTTGGGCCTGAAATATTTGGTTATACTGACAAAAATAATACTAGATGGAAATTTTCCTTAATACCATTAGGTGGTTATGTAAAAATGAAAGGCGAACTTGTAAATCTTACAAAAAAAGATGATAAAAACTTATTAGAAAAAGATACTTTTTTGCAAGCTAATTTATTTTCTAGATTCATGATTGTTTTGTCTGGGCCCTTAGCTAATTTGATATTAGGGTTGATTTTAATTACAAGCCTCTATTATTTCAATGGTAGATATGTTTCTCCTCCAATTATAAATGAAGTACTAGACACTAAACCAGCTAAAATTGGTGGAATCATTTCTGGAGATAAAGTTATTAGTATAAATAATATGAAAACCAAAAATTTTTCTGATATCAAAAATATTGTTGAAAAAAATCCAAAAAACAATCTTTTATTTGAAGTTTTAAGAAATGAGAATGTTTTGTATATTAATATTGTTCCTGATGAATTTTATGAAAAAAATTCAAAAAGAGTTTTGGGGAGGATTGGTGTAACTGCAGCGCCGTCTGAATTAATTACACTATCCATTTTACCAGCTTTAAAATTTGGAGTTTTGGACTCTATTAACATGACACATGAGTGGTTAAAAGGTTTAAGTGCTCTATTATCATTAGAAGTAGATAAAAAAGATGTCTTGGGTCCTATTGGTATTGCAAAAATTTCTGGTACAAGTTTAGACAGAGGTCTAGCGTCAATAATTTTTTTAATGGCAATTTTGTCAATAAACTTAGGATTGATAAATCTATTACCAATACCAGCTTTAGATGGCGGCTATATTTTACTTTTTACTTATGAGTTGATATTTGGAAAACCTTTAACAGGTTCGATACAATTATTCTTACTAAAATTTGGTTTTTTATTTTTAATTTCATTGATGATATTAGTAACAGCTTTTGATTTAGGTTTATAGATATAATTGCTATACATTAAAAAAAAACAATATAAAATAACAACATGTTTAATTTTTCAAACTTTATTTTATCATTCAATAAATTTTTGCTGATATTTATGATTCTAGCAAAATTCTCTTTATCTTATGCTGATCAATTAAGAATTGAAAAAGTTAAAATAAATGGAACACAAAGGTTATCTAAAACATTCATTCTAAATTTTTTTCCAGAATACCCAAATACAAATTTTAACAATGAAGTTTTAAATAAATTTACAAAAGACTTGTATAATTCTGGTATGTTTAACAAAGTAAGTTTAAAAGTCGATAATAACATTCTAATAATCAATGTTGAAGAATATCCTATTATTAATGAAATTTCTTTTACAGGAAACGATTTGTTAGAAAATGATACTTTGAGTAATTTAATTTCAATAAAATCAAGAGATATTTTTAATAAAAATGATATAAGTGATTCAATAAAAAAAATAAAAGTAGAATATCAAAAAATTGGACGATATTTAGCCCAAGTTAATATCAAAAAAATTGAAATAGGCGAAGGAAGGGTAAATCTAAATTTTGAAATTAATGAAGGATCTTTGCTTGTTGTAAAAAACATTAATTTTACAGGTAATAAAAATTTTTCTGATAAAGAGTTGAGGTCAATAATATCAACTAAAGAAGATGCTTGGTATAAAATCTTTGGATCAAATAAATTTATACCCGAACGTTTAGATTATGATAAATTAAAACTTAAAGAGTTTTATAGTCAGAGAGGTTACTTAGATTTCAATGTCAAAGTGGCTAGAGGAGATCTTCTTCCTGATTTTTCAGGTTTTAATATAAATTTTATTATTAGTGAAGGACAGAGATATTCCATAGATAAAATAAATATTAATACTACACTTATTGACGATAAAAAAAATTTATTAAAAGAATTATATTTAAAAAAGGGTGATTTTTTCAATTCTAGAGCTCTTGAGGAATCTTCAAAAATTTTGGTTAATTTTTTTGAGAATAGTGGATATAGTTTTGTTAAAGTTAATTCAACATTACAAAAAAGAAAAAATTTAGTTAATATAAATTTTAATATTACTGAAGGTATTGAAAAATATATTAATAAAATTACCATATTAGGAAACACAAGGACTAACGACAGTGTTATTAGGAGGGAATTATCATTCTTAGAAGGAGATCCTTTTAATAAATCAAAACTTAATTCTTCTATCAACTCTCTAAAAAGATTAGGTTATTTTCAGTCAGTAAATTATAAATTGCAAGATTCAAATTCTCCTAAATCTATTGATATATTAATTGAAGTTCAAGAAACAAATACTGGTGCTGCTTCTTTTGGTATTGGTTATTCTTCATTAAATAATACAACATTAACTTTTGGTTTAAGTGAAAGAAATTTTCTAGGTGAAGGAAAAAAGTTAAAATTTGAAGTAAGTTCATCTAGTCAAAAAACAACTTATAATATCGATATGACAGAACCTTATTTTTTAGACAGACATTTATCTTTATTTGGTGGTTTATATGATCAAAAAAGTGAAAATTCATCAGGAGATGTAACAACTGACAAGTCAGGTTTTAATGTAGGAGTAGGTGTTAATCATAATGATTTATTTCAATCATTTAAATATAACTTTTCTGTTTCTGAAACCACTACTTCTAGTACTTCAACAGCAGCATCTGCTACTGGAGAAGAGGGTATAGAAATTACTACTTCATCAATTACTCATACTTTGTCTAAGGATACTAGAGATAGTTTTTTTAATCCAACTTCTGGTTATAAATGGCATATTGATAATACTTTATCAGGAATTGGTGGTGATGCTAAATTTTATAAATCTGTTTTTAATTTAAAATCATATTATCCAATTGATTATGGAGATTATATTTTAGGCTTCAAAACAGGTTTAGGGATCATTAGGGCTATAGAAGATAATATTACTTCATCTAATCGTTTTTTCTTAGGAGGAAAATCTGTAAGAGGCTTTGACAACGACGGAATTGGTCCTCGTGATACAGGTAATAATCAGGCAATAGGTGGAAATAATTTTTATAATTTATCTTTCGAGCTTAAATCTGATAAATTTATGCCAAATGATACTGGTTTAGAATGGTTAATTTTTTCAGATGTTGGATCAATATGGGGTACAGATTATGAATCAGGTGTCCAGGGTTACGATGACAAGGAGCCTAGAATTACTAGCGGCTTTGGTTTGTCAATGAGTACTCCAGTAGGTCCATTGCAAATAATTTGGGGCTTTCCATTAAAAAGTAAAAGTTATGATATTGAAGAAAACTTTCAATTTAGTATTGGTACTAGTTTTTAAAGTTTTTGTTTGGACTTGAAATGTTTTTTCTAGATTTACTATTTTTTTCAACTGCAATTGATAATAAGTTTCATAAATTTATTAATAGTAATAGATCTAATTATTATCGTTTGAAACCTCAGAATAGTCTTAAAATTTCAAATGTTATTGATAATAATAAAATAGGAATTATTGATTTTAGATATATTTTGAAAAGCTCAAATGCTATGAAGCTATTAGGTAATAAATTCCTGACTTTAGAGAAAGAAATTAATGAAAAAATTAAACAAAAACAAATTTTGCTTAAACAAAAGGAGGAGAGTTTAAAAAAACTTAAAAATAATATTGCAGAATCTGAATATAAAAAAAGAGTGAAATTATTTAAAAAAGAAGTTTTTAAAATTCAAAAAAAATATAAAGATGAGAGAGCTGTATTAAATAAGTCTTTTCAAAAAATTCAAAAAAATATTAAGGATTTATTAGCTCAAATTATTAAAGATGTTTCAATAAATAAAAATATTAATGTTGTTTTGCTTAAAGAAAACGTTTTTTTATTTAATAATCAAAGCATTGATTTCACTAACGAGGTTCTTGAATTATTCAATAATAAGACAAAATCCATGAAAATTATAATTAATTCTCCTAAATAGTTAAGAAAACATATGAACAAAGAATTTTTTAAAATTAATCATAAAATTAATTTATTAGATATTTTAAATATTTTAAACATATCTAAAGATGAAATTGTTTTTAAAAAAGAGAACCTAGTTGTTCACCTTGAAAAAATTAATATTGAAGATTTTGTTTCATTTGAAAATTTAAAAAAAAATAAATTATCTTTTTTTACAAATGTAAAAAGGAATTTTAACAATGTAACTTCTGGTATTTGTATAGTTGAAAAGGAAAATTTTAAATATTTAAATAAAGATATTATTAAGATACCTTATAGTAACCCAAAAAAGGGATTTTCAAAAATTTTAAAAAAATATGTAACAAAAAATCAACAACATAAAAAAGAAAATAAAATTCATCCATCAGCAATAGTTCATAAAACTGCTAAGATTGGAAAGAATGTTTTTATAGGTGCATATTCTGTTATTTGTGAAGATGTTATAATTGAAGATAATACATATATATCTGAACGAGTAACTATTTCTTCAAATTGTAAAGTAGGAAAAGAATGTTTTATTGGTGCTGGTGTTATTATAGAATGTACAATTTTAAATAAAAAAGTAAATGTAGCTCATAACAGTGTTTTAGGGAAAATAGGTTTTGGTTTCATTCCAGATAACACTAACACAACTTTAACTCCTCATGTAGGAAGCCTTATTATTGGCGAGGGTACTAATATTGGATCTGCTTGTACGATTGATAGAGGGTTGATAGATGAAACTTTAATTGGTAAATATGTAATGATTGATAATCAAGTACACATCGGCCATAACTGTGTTATAAATGATTATTGTATTTTAGCTGGCCAAGTTGGTTTATCAGGTTCAGTTGTTTTAGAAAAAAACGTTATTTTAGGTGGAGATGTTAGCGTAAAAGATAACATTAGGATTGGGGAGGGATCTATTGTAGCTGGTGCTTCAAAAGTTTTTAATAGTTTTCCCAAAGCTAGCAAAATAGGTGGTAGTCCTGCTCAAGATATGAACTCTTGGAAAAGACTTATAGCATCACAAAGATTAAGTAACAAAAAAAGAAAGAAAAACTGATATGGTACTTAAAGATGATAAAGGTGAAACAATTACACTTTTACATAATGATATTATTAAATTAATTCCTCATAGACATCCTTTTTTGTTAATTGATAAAGTAACAGATATAATATTTAACCAAAGTGTTACTGGTATAAAATCTGTAACATTTAATGAACCTTTCTTCCCTGGTCATTTTCCTGAGCGCCCAGTTATGCCTGGTGTTTTGATTTTAGAATCAATGGCTCAGACTGCCGCATGTTTAGTATCCTACCAAGAGAAATCTTTATCTTTCAACAATCTTGTTTTTTTTACTGGTATAGAAAAAGCTAAATTTAGAAAGCCAGTAATTCCAGGAAATGAATTAATTTTAAAAATAAATCTTATGTCTAACAAACGATCTTTATATAAATTTAACGGTGAAGCTTTTGTCCAAAATAAATTAGTAGCTTCTTCAGAATTCTCAGCGATGCTTGTTAATGAGGAAAAAGCAAAATGAGCAATATACATCCAACATCAATAATTCATGATGGATGCGAAATTGATCAAAATGTTTCTATAGGTGCGTATTCTATAATTGGTCCAAATGTTAAAATTGGAAAAAATTCTAAAATTCATTCTCATGTTGTAATTGATGGTAATACTACTATTGGATTAAATAATGAATTTTATTCTTTTTCTGTATTAGGGTCTAATCCTCAACATTTGAAATATCAAGGTGAAAAGACTGAACTTTTAATAGGTAACAATAATGTATTTAGAGAACACGTGACTGTTCATCCAGGGACAAAAGTTGGTGTTCAAAAAACTATTATTGGTGATAATGGTTTTTTTATGGTTGGATCACATGTAGCTCATGATTGTTTGGTAGGAAATAATGTGGTATTTGTAAACAATGCAGTTATTGGAGGGCATGTAGAAATTTCTGATTTTGTTTATTTAGGCGGTCAAAGTGCTGTTCATCAATATTGCAGAATTGGGAAACATGCTATCATTGGTGCTGGAACTACCATTGATGGTGATGTTATACCTTATACATCAGTTATTGGAAGTAGAGGTTATCTTAGTGGTTTAAATTTAGTTGGTTTAAAAAGGAGATCTTTTAAAAAAGATGAGATCAAGACATTAAGAAATGTTTATAGACTTCTATTTGCCCCTGAAGGAACGTTTAATGAAAGACTTTTAGAGGTAAGTGAAACTTATAATAAAAATGTATTAGTAAAAGAAATATTAAGTTTTTTAAAAGAAAATCTTAATCGTCCATTAGTCCACCCTAAAATGGGTAAGCACTAATGAAAATAGCTATAATTGCTGGTCGTGGTGATTTTCCTATTCAAATTGCAAGAGAAAATCCAGATGCTTTTGTTTTGTGCATTGAAGATCATTCATCTACAAGTACATTTAAAAATAATTCTGAAGTTATTTCTTTAAATGATCCATTAAGTTGGATTGCAGTATTAAAGAAAAATGAAATTACCCATTTGGTAATGGCTGGTAAGATTAATAGAATTTCAAATGAAAAATTCCATAATAATAGATTATCTCATGACCTGATAAAAAAAACATTTTCTCTAGGTGATAATTTGGCTTTAAATCTTATTGAAGATTTTTTTAATGAAAATGGTTTTGAAATAATACCAGTTTCATCTATGCTTAAAGACTGTTTTTTTACAAAAGGTTTTTACAAAGAAGAATTTTTTTCAAAAGAATTAAAAAATTTTGTAATTCAAAATGCTAGATTTGGTAGTAATTTCCTTAATAAAATGTCTGAATTTGACTCTGGTCAATCTGTAGTTGTAAGTAACTCAATAGTATATGCTATAGAAGCATTGGAAGGTACTGATGAAATGATAATTAGAGCAGGGGAATTATATAATAACTACTTTCAAAACAGTATTTTTGGGCCAGTTTTAATAAAAATTCCTAAATTAAATCAAAATTTTAACATGGATTTGCCAGTTATAGGTTTAGAAACAATAAAAAAATGTAATGAATTAGGCTTTAGTTCAATCGTGTTGTCATCAAAGGGTACTTTGATTACAGAAATAGACATTGTTAAAAATTATTTAAAAAAAAACAAGTTTTGCATTTTTGCAATTTAAAATTTTAATTTTGATCATAAAATTATGAAATTAAACAAAAATAACAAAATTTTTATTTTAGCAGGAGAAACCTCAGGTGATTATATAGGTTCCTGTATTATGAGAGGTGTTAAAAAAAATAATAATAACATCAAATTTTTAGGAGTTGGTGGAAGTTTCATGGAAAGTGAGGGTTTAAGCTCTCTTTACAATATAAAAGAATTTAATGTAATAGGTTTTTTAAATACTGTTGTTAAATTAAAAAAACTAAGAAATTATGTTAATGAAATTGTAAAATTTATTCTAAAAGAAGAACCAAAAATTATTATTACAATTGATACTAAAGGTTTTTCTCTTGCGTTAGCAAAGTCTTTGAAAACTGCTTTTAAAAATTCTAATTACAATTGTCCTTTAATCCATTTTGTACCTCCAACAATATGGGCTTATGGTAAATCAAGATTAAAAAAATGGAAAAATATGCATGATGAACTAGTTTGTCTTTATAAAATTGAAGAGGATATTTTTAAAAAATATAATACTAAATGTATTTATTTAGGAAACCCAATTATAGAAAAATTTTTAGATTTCGAATATTCTAAAAAACATAAAAATATTGATGCATATAGTTCAAAAAAATATAATGTTTTATTACTACCAGGGAGTAGAAATAGTGAAATAAAATATGTCCTTCCTGAATTTATTAAATTAATTAAAAATACAAGTAATAAATTTAAAAATATTAATTGGATTATACCTATAACTAAATCACAGTACTTAAATGTTTTGTCAAAAATAAATGAAATAAAATCTTATCCTATAGAAGTAATTATTCTCGAAGATAATTACGAAATACTTAGGCATGCAAGTATTGCGATTGCGTGTAGTGGAACAATCACTCTAGAGTTAGTATTATTCAAAATACCCACTATTGCTGTCTATAAAACAGATTTTATTAGTGCTCTTATAGGAAGAATGTTAGTAAATTTCAAAAATGTAATTTTACCAAATTTTTTATTAAAAGAAAATGCTGTACCATTTCTTTTTCAAGAAAAATGTAATTATATTCAAATGCAAAAAGTGTTAACTAATTTTTTGAATAATATTGAAATACAGAATAAACTATTTAAGAATTATTCAAAAAATATACTTAAAGAAATGGGTTATTTAAATCGTAAATCAACAAATTTTACGATTAACTCCGGTAAAATGGTAACAAATCTGATTAATAATTATAAAAGATAATTATCTATTTTTTAACTCAATAAAATCTCTAATAGTGTTGCCTGTATAGAGTTGTCTAGGTCGACCAATCCTTTGAACTGGATCAGTGATCATTTCGTTCCATTGAGCTACCCAACCAACTGTTCTAGCTACAGCAAAAAGGACTGTAAACATGTCTGTAGGGAAACCCATTGCTTTTAGAATTATTCCTGAATAAAAATCAACATTAGGGTAAAGCTTTTTTTCAATGAAATAGTCATCATTGAGAGCAATTTTCTCTAATTCCATTGCTATTTCTAAAAGCGGTTCATTTTTTATCCCTAACAAATCTAAAACTTCATGACATGAAACTCTCATTACAGCTGCTCTTGGATCATAATTTTTATAAACTCTGTGGCCAAATCCAAATAATCTAAAAGGATCATTTTTATCTTTTGCTTTGTTTACAAATTCATCAATTCTATCTACAGTCCCTATTTCAGATAACATTTTTAATACAGCTTCGTTTGCGCCCCCGTGAGCAGGGCCCCACAAGGAAGCAATACCTGCTGCAATACAAGCAAAGGGATTTGCACCGGAGGATCCAGCAATCCTTACAGTTGAAGTTGAGGCATTTTGTTCGTGATCAGCATGTAAAATTAATATTTTATCCATGGCACTGGCGATTATTGGATCTATTTTGTATTTTTCAGCAGGAACTGAAAAGCACATATGTAAAAAGTTTTCTGCATAAGTTAAATCATTTTGAGGATAGTTAAATGGTTGGCCTAGTGAATATTTATAAGCCATTGCTGCTATAGTTGGAATCTTAGCTATCATTCTTCTTGAAGAAACAAGTCTTTCATATGGATCATTTATATTTGTTGAATCTGGGTAAAATGATGAAAGAGCACCAACTACACCGACCATAATCGCCATTGGATGCGCATCACGTCTAAAGCCTCTATAAAAATTTATTAATTGTTCATGCACCATGGTGTGATAAGTTATGGCATTTTCAAATTCTTCCTTTTCTGGTTTTTTAGGTAAATCTCCATTAAGCAATAAGTAAGCAACTTCTAAAAAACTACTTTTTTCAGCTAGTTGATCAATGGGATAACCTCTATGTAGTAATACTCCTTTTTCTCCATCTATAAAGGTAATTCCTGACTCACATGAACCAGTTGATCCATATCCTGGATCATAAGTAAAAATGCCTAGATCACTATACAGTGATCTTATATCTAACACAGACGGCCCAACAGTCCCTGACAAAGTTTTTAATTCCATTTCTTTACCATTGAAGACAATTTTATTTTTATCTGATGACGAATCGTTTGACATTTTTTTACCTACATTAATTACTAAGTTTTATTTGGATTTTTTAATTACTAATATTTATAATTTAGTCGATTTACAGTAATAGTACAACCTAGTTCATAAATAATTGAAACTAAATCAGGAGAATTTGTTTTACCAGTTAAAGCTATTCTTAGGATCGGTCCAATATCCTTGAATGTTAGTGATTTATGTAGAATATACTGATTTAGTGTATTTTTAATATTTTCGACAGTCCATTCACACTCTTTTAATTGTGATCCAATTTCTTTGAGCATTAAATCATGTTTTTGTAATTTTAATTGATAATTTTTATCTTTGCAAAAAAAGTCTTTTTGAAAAAGCCAATCAAATTCAAATTCTAAATCAGTGTAAACTTGAACTCTTTTTAGGAGTTCAGGTAGTAAAGATTTAAATCTTTTTTGTTCATCATTATTCAAAGAGAGACTAAATCTATCAACAACCAACTTGTAAATATCACTTATTTTCATACTATTTAAGTTTTTTGCATTAATATTTTTAAGTTTTTTTAAATCAAATTTTGCTGGAGACTTACTTACATTTTCAAGAGCAAATAACTTAGTTGCTCTATCAATACAATAGTCTGCGTCATTTTTAGCTGACCATCCTAATTGAAGTAAATATGAAAACATCGCATCACTAGTATAACCTAAATCATGATAATGAAAAAGACTTGTGGCTCCGTGTCTTTTAGATAGTTTAGCTCCATCTGTTCCGTGAATTAAGGGTATATGTGCATAATATGGTATATTCCAGTTAAGATATTTGATAATTTGTATTTGTCTAAATGCATTATTAAAATGATCATCACCTCTGATTATATGAGTTATTCCCATGTCATTGTCATCCACGACTGAAGATAACATATAAGTCGGTGTATTATCTGATCTTAAAATAACCATATCATCTAGGATCTCATTTTTAACAGTCACTTTTCCTTGAACTATATCATCGATTGTTGTCGTACCATATGATGGCATTTTTAAACGGATAACAAATTTTTTATTTTTATTATCATCTAGTTCTTTTTTGTTTCTCCATGGTGATTTAATTGGGATACCATTTTCACGGCTTTTTATTCTTAATTTTTCTAATTCGTCAGAATTTAAGTAACATTTATAAGCATGACCTTTTTTTAAAAGTTCATAGGCAACTTTAATATGAGAATTTAAGTTTTGAGATTGGTAAACTATTTCATGATCAGAATTTACATTTAGCCATTTTAAACCTTTATATATAGCTTTAATGGCTTCTTCAGAAGATCTATTTTTATCGGTATCCTCAATTCTAACCAAATATTTACCTGAGTGTTTTTTTGCAAACAAATAGTTGAATATTGCAGTTCTAGCTCCCCCAATATGTAAATATCCTGTAGGTGAGGGTGCAAATCTTGTAACTACGTTCAAATTACTTCCCTTGAATAAATTAAATCAAATATTTGACATGATTTTATATAAATTTAAAGAATTATTAATATATTTTTAAAAATATTTTCTTAAAAGTGCACACATTTTCCCTTGTATCGTAACCCTGTCTGGTCCGTATATCTGGGTTTTATAATGTTTATTAGCAGGTTCAAGCGCAATACTATCTCCCTTTTTTCTAAATTTTTTTAATGTTGCTTCTTGTTTGTCAATTAAAGCAACGACAATATCTCCATTATTAACATTTGTTATTTTACTTATTAAAACTGTATCTCCGTCAAATATACCCTCATCTATCATTGAGTCTCCTTCTACAGTTAAGGCAAAACTTTCTTCGGAAAGTAAATGATTTTTAGGAACTTCTATAAGTTGGTCATAATTTGAGATTGCTTCAATTGGTGTTCCGGCAGCAATTTTCCCTAGCATTGGTATTTTTTTTATGTCTTCATTCGAAGTTTCTATAATGTCTCTATCCTTTGGATGTAATAATTTATTAATATCGATCACATTGCTAACATACGGTTGCCCATTTGGGTATTTAGTTGGTGCTATTGCCCTAGCTTTATTTTCTAGATGTTCGATATATCCTCTTTCTTCAAGAGCTTTTACAATTCTATGAATGCCAGATTTAGATTTTAACTTAAGCTCTAAACAAATTTCTTCATATGAAGGAGAAACACCATCTTGTTCTATGCGTAGAATTAAGAAGTTTAATAGTTGATTTTGTTTGTTTGTTAACATTATATCCTCATGTTCACTATTTGTTCTAATGTATTTTTAAACAAAACACAAGTTTTAAATATTATTTGGAAACTTTAATACTTTTACATTTTCACCATTTCTAATTGGTTTTTCGAATGACTCTCTTACAATCAAACAGTCAGCTTTTGAAAAATTTGTAACCATTGAGCTGTCTTGCAAGTTAAATGGTGTAACATTTAATATACCATTATTGTAGCTTGATTTTGCTCTTACAAAATCTAGTCTTTTATCATTTTTAGACATATTACCATTTAAAATACCATTTTCTAAAAGAGGGAAAGAGCTATTATCGCCTAACATTTTTCTTATAGCAATATTTACAAATATTAATGAACAAACACCTGAAGACACAGGATTTCCTGGTAATCCAATTAATGGAGTATTATTTATTTTTGAAAAAAGCAAGGGTTTTCCTGGTCTCATAGCTATCTTCCAAAATTCAATCTTGTTCTTAAATTTTGATAAAGCTTTTTGTATTAAATCATATTTCCCAACTGAAACTCCTCCAGTTGTTATAATTAAATCACTATCAAGAGCGTTTCCTAATATTTCATAAATATCCTGTAAATTATCTTTAACAACTGGCAAAATTCTAGCTATTGCTCCAAACTCTTGGACCATAGATGCTAACATAAGGCTGTTTCCACTAGGAATTTTATCTTTTGATATTTGCTCTCCTATTTTTAAAATTTCATTACCAGTGGATAAAATAGAGACTGTTGGTTTTCTAGATACCGTCAACCAAACTTGTCCAGTCATAGCAATAGATCCAAGGTGACGTGATTTTAGAATTGTACCTTCTTTAAAAAGTATTTGGTTTCTTTTAAAATCTAATCCTTTCTTACGAACAAACTGATTTTTTATGGGGGTTTCTCTAACTATTATATAATTTTCATTGTTTAAAACTTCCACATCTTCTTGAATAATTACCGTATTGCTTCCCTTAGGTAATTTAGCTCCTGTAAAAATTCTAACTGTTTCTTTAGCATTGATTTTTTTTGAGTAAGGAGCTCCTGCAGATGATTCTCCAACAATTTTGAATTTTTTATTTCTCTCGTTATTTACTTTAATAAAGTCTTTGTAATTTACAGCATACCCGTCCATTGAAGAAACATCATACTTAGGGTTGTCTGTTTTACTTATTATGGGTTTGGCAAGGCACCTTCCCAGGGCATCTTTTAAAAAAATATCTTCATTAGTAATTTTCTCAAAGCTTGATTTAATTTTATTGATTGCTTCATTTAAGGACAGCAAATCAGACTGCATTGAACTCTCCAGATTTCCCCCCCGATTTATGAGTTAGTTTTATATTTGTTAATATCATATCTCTGTCAATCGCTTTGCACATGTCATAAATGGTAAGAGCAGCAACAGAGACTGCAGTTAAAGCCTCCATCTCAACTCCAGTTTTCCCAACAAGAGAGGCTTCAGCAGTAATATTTACAGAAGATTCTTCAATATTTGGATCTAAATCAATATTGACATATGATAAGGGAATAGAGTGACATAAGGGAATAAGTTGGTCTGTTTTTTTTGCAGCCATAATACCTGCTAATTTTGCTACATTAAGAACATCACCTTTTTTAATCTCTAAATCTAATATTTTTTTTAGAGTGTTTGCTTTCATCATTATTTTACCAGTTGCAATAGCCACGCGAACGGTAGAATCTTTTTGGTTTATATCAACCATCGATGGGTTTCCATTTTTATCAAAATGTGTAAGTTCATTTTTGCTCAATTTTAGATCCCTAATATTGTTTTTGTTGCTAAAGTTAAATTTTTTTCTTTCATAAGGCTTTCTCCAATCAAAAAATTTATTATCCCATTATCTTTTAAGAACTTAAGATCTGTTTGTGTTTTTAATCCACTTTCTGCTACAACGATTTTTTCTGGATCAATAAATTTTTTTAATTTTATAGTATTATTGATATCTACTTCCATTGTTTTTAAATTTCGATTATTAACGCCAACTAACTTAGATTTTAGTTTATTAGCCATTTTAATTTCTTCGTGAGTATGTGTCTCAACAAGCACATCCATACCTAAATCTAAAGCCTCTTTTTCTAATAAAATTGCTTCTTCTAAATTAAGTGCTGCCATTATTAACAATATACAATCTGCACCTAATGATCTAGATTCTTTTATTTGCCAAGGATCAATTATAAAATCTTTTCTCAGAATTGGTAAATCAATTTCTTTTTTTATAATTTCAATATATTTATTATTCCCTTGAAAATATTTCTCATCAGTTAAAACAGACAAACAAGAGGCACCTCCATCTTGATAACATTTTGCTAGCTCTATTGGATTGAAATCTTTTCTTATTAAACCTTTGCTTGGTGAGGCTTTTTTTATTTCTGCTATAAGGTTCAATTTATTTGGATTATTAAGGTTTTCTATAAATTTTCTTGGTTTTAATTGTTTATCAATTTTAGATTGAAGATCAAAGTTATTTGTTTGATTTTTTCTAAAAACAAATTCTTCTTTTTTATATTTTATGATTTCTTGAAGTTTTGATATCATTTTAATATTTAATCCTATAAATTAGTTATTTCTATTAACATTTCTAATTTTTCCATAGCTTTACCCTTGTCTAATGATTCTATAGATTTTAATGCACCTTCTTGAAGATTGGGTGCGTTGCCTGTTGCAACTAAAGCAGAAGCAGAATTTAAAATGACTACATCTCTAAACTTACTTTTTTTGCCATTAAATAATTCAATGATTTCTTTAGCATTTTCTTCTGGTTCTCCGCCAACAATATCAGATATTTTAGCAGTGGGAAGATCAATATCTGACGGATTTATTGAAAATTCCTTTATTTTTCCATTTTTAAGTTCAGCACAATAAGTCTCTCCGGTTATTGTTACTTCATCTAATCCATCACTGCCATGAACTATCCATGCATGAGTAGATCCAAGAGTTTTTAATGATTCAGCAAATGGTAAAATAAGAGATTTGTCATAAACACCTAATAATTGTCTCTTAACCAGAGCTGGGTTAGATAAAGGTCCTAATAGGTTAAAAATAGTCCTTATGCCCATTTCTTGTCTTATTTTTCCAACATATTTCATTGCAATATGATGTTTTGGAGCAAGAAGAAAACAAATACCAATTTCTTCCAAACATCTTTCTACGATCTCAAGCTCACAATCAATATTGACTGACAAAGATTTTAAAACATTTGCAGCTCCTGACTTTGAGGTGGCAGAATAGTTTCCATGTTTTGCAACGGGAATATTTGTTCCTGCTAATATAAATGAAACAGCAGTTGATATATTTAACGTACCTAGATTATCTCCTCCTGTTCCTACAACATCAATAGTGTTTTCTTTAGATTTAATTTTTGAACATTTGTCCCTGAGAATTTCTGCACCTGCTGCAATAACAGTTGGGTTGTGATTTTGCATTTTGATAGCTGTTAAAAAAGATGATATTTGAGCATCAGTTGCTTTTCCAGACATAATTATCTCAAATGCTGATTTGCTTAATTGATAACCCAATTCTTTTCCATCAGTAACGATTTTTAAAATATCTTTAAAATCTAAATCATAATTCATTTATTAGCTCATCCATAATTTTATTAATATCATTCCAAATAATACTAATATTTTTTATTAATTTAATCTATATTTCTTTATTCATTATTAATATGTGGTATTATAATACTCAATGAGTTAAGTAATTGATATTATTATAAAATAACAAGAACTTTTTAGTTGACTGTCAAAGATAAAAAGGTTAACAAAGCATAAATTTTATAAATAAATTTTTATTAAAGGAAGATGAAATGGCCTTAAGAGGTACTTATTCAGCAAAACCAAAAGATATTAATAAAGATTGGTTTGTTGTAGATGCAGAAGGGTTGGTCTTAGGACGCTTGGCTGTAATTATTGCAAATAGATTAAGAGGCAAACACAAGGTTGGATACACTCCACATATGGCATGTGGTGATAATATAATTGTTATTAATTGTGAGAAAGTTGTTTTGACTGGAAACAAAAGAACTCAAAAAACATATTATTGGCATACAGGTTATCCTGGAGGTATAAAAGAAAGAAAAGCTGATAAAATTTTAGATGGAAGATTTCCAGATAGAGTCATCCGTAAAGCTGTAGAAAGAATGGTCCCTCGTGGTCCACTTGGGCGTCAAGTTATGAGGCAATTATATGTATATGCTGGTAATAATCATCCTCATCAAGCGCAATCTCCAGTAACATTAGATGTAAAATCTATGAATAGAAAAAATAGTTAAAGGTTTAAAAATGGCTAAAGAAAACAAAGTAACAAATAATCTTGATGATTTATCTAAGTTAAAAGTTGATGATAAGAAAGAAGTTATTGTTAATGAACCAAAAATTGATACATCTGGCAGGTCTTATGCAACTGGAAGAAGAAAAGAATCTACTGCTCGTGTTTGGGTAAAAAGTGGTACAGGAAAAATTTCTATTAATGGTAAAGAAATGGTAAATTACTTTGCTAGGCCAGTTCTTCAAATGCAATTAAATTTCGTTTTTGATGTAACGGAAAGAAAAGATCAGTTTGATGTTATTGCAACCGTAAAAGGTGGCGGATTATCTGGGCAGGCAGGAGCGGTTAGACACGGTTTGAGCAGGGCTTTATGTCTTTTTGAGCCGGATCTTAGAAAGCCATTAAAATCTGCTGGAATGTTAACCAGAGATTCTAGGGTTGTTGAGCGTAAAAAGTATGGCAGAGCAAAAGCGAGAAAAAGCTTTCAATTTTCTAAAAGATAGAATTGAGTACGATTATTTAATTTGCAGGGTGTGCAATGCACACCTTTTTTTTATTTTAAATATATTTTATAAGTATTTTGTATTTTTTAAATGAGAAGGAAATTTAATGAAACCTGTAAAAATAGGAATAGCAGGGTTAGGAAATGTTGGTGAGGAGGTTGCTTATCAATTAATAAAGGGCTTTAGAGTCCAAAAAAAAATGTTCCTAATTGAACTAGTCGCTGTTTCAGCAAGATCAAAAAGCAAAAAAAGAAAAGTCGATATAAATCATCTTAAATTTTTTGAAAATCCTATTGATATGATATCAGACAATAAAATTGATGTAATTGTCGAATTAATTGGTGGTGATGAGGGTGTTGCAAAAGATTTATGCTTTTCTGCTTTAAAAAATAATAAGGCAGTTATTACTGCTAATAAGGCACTAATTTCAAAATATGGTAAAGATTTAGCTGAAATAGCTGAGGAAAGAAATTTATTTTTTTCTTTTGAGGCTTCTGTTGCAGGAGGCATTCCAATTATTAAACTTATTAGAGAAGGATTAATAGTAAATGAGATTACTAAACTAACAGGTATTTTGAATGGAACTGCAAATTATATTTTGTCCGAGATGGAAAAAGAACAAAAAAGTTTTGATATTGTTCTTAAAGAAGCACAAAAAAAAGGTTTTGCAGAAGCAGATCCATCTTTTGATGTAGACGGAATAGATGCAGCGCATAAAACTATAATATTATCAGCCTTAGCTTATGGAAAAATGCCAAATGTTAATAATCTTACAATTAAGGGAATTAGAGATATTACATTGAATGATATTTCATACTGCAATCAATTAGGATATAAAATAAAGTTATTAGGAAATTCTTTGTTATCTAAAAATAAAAATGGTGAATATGACTTGTGTTGTTCTGTTGAGCCATGGCTCATATCAAAAAGTCTTGGCTTATCAAGTGTTGCTGGTGTGTTAAATGCTGTTCAAATTGAGTCAAGCTTAGCTGGTTCAGTAATGATCACAGGTGCTGGCGCTGGTGGAGAACCTACAGCATCTGCTGTTTTAGCGGATATAGTCGATTATGCTAATGAAACAAAGTTATTCTCATTTGGAAGAAACTCAAATGATATAAAAAACAACTATAATACAATACCTTATACAAATAAATTTAGATATTACTTAAGATTAAATGTAGTTGATAAATCTGGTGTATTAGCTGACGTTACATCAATTTTTAAAGATTATGGATTATCAATTGAAAGCTTTATTCAAAAATCTAATCAAGAAGACAAAACTGCTGAATTAGTTATTATAACTCATGAAGCTGAAGGTTTTGTGCTTAACGATTCTTTATCAAAAATATCAAAATTAGACGGGGTAATAACAAAGCCAGTTTGCTTAAGTATCTATTCCTAATAACTATGAGTAGTTAACTTGACAAAAACAATATTATATAACTCAAATCCATCAGTAAATAATGCAGACTGGCATTTAATTATTTCAAATGATTTTACGAAAAGGTCTGTGGATTATTTGTATCAAAAATATAAGTTGCCAAGTTTTATTACACCTTACCTTATGTATAAGGGTATTAATTTAAATGAATTTGATAACTTCTACACTCCTAAGCTTAAAAATTTATTGCCAGAACCTTTTAAATTTAAAGATTTAGAAAAAGGAGTAAAAAGATTAGCTTCAGAAGTCATTGCATCGCGACCTATAGGTATTTTTGGTGATTATGACGTGGATGGAGCTACGTCTGCAGCTATTATATCAAAATATTTAGAACAATGTGACTGTAAAACATTTATACATATACCAGATAGGTTTTTGGAGGGATATGGTCCAAATGAAAAAGCTTTAAAAGGGCTGCATGAAAAAGGTTCTAAATTAATAGTAACTGTTGATTGTGGTATTTCTTCTTTTGAGCCTCTTCAAGCAATGACCTCTGTTGATATTGATGTAATTGTTATTGATCATCACATACCCGATATTAAATTGCCCCCAGCATATGCCATTATTAATCCAAAAAGAATTGACACTGAAAAAGGATATGAAGATTTATGTGCGGCTGGTGTAACTTTTATTTTCTTAATTGGTTTGAATAGAGAATTAAGAAAAAGTGGTTTTTTTAAAAATAGAGCTGAACCTAATTTGTTTCAATTTCTTGATTTGGTTGCCTTAGGGACAGTTTGTGACGTGGTTCCTTTAAGTAAGCTAAATAGAGCCCTTGTAAAGCAGGGACTTAACATAATGAAAAGAAGAGAAAATATTGGGATCAAAGTTTTATCTGAGATTAGTAAGATAAACAGTACGCCAAATACCCAATCTCTAGGTTTCTCTTTGGGGCCAAGAATTAATGCAGGTGGTAGGATTGGAAATAGTGAACTTGGTGTAAATCTTCTTAAAGAAAACGATGAGAGTAAAGCTGTTGAAAAAGCCAACAAATTAGATGAATTAAATAAAAAAAGAAAATTTTTAACGGCTGAATTAGAGAGTAAAGCCATAGGGTTAATTGAAAAAATTAAAAATAATAATTATAACAGAATTCCTAACGCAATAGTGATAAATGGCAATGATTTTCATCAAGGTATAACTGGCATCGTAGCTGGCAGAATGAAAGAATTATATAACCGGCCCGTATGCCTAATATCTATTAAAGATGGAATTGGCAAGGGCTCAGGTAGGTCAATTTATGGCATTCCTCTCGGAGAAATAATTTTAGAAGCATTAAATTTGAAAATAATTAAAACTGGTGGTGGTCATGATATGGCTGCTGGATTTACAATTGATCCATCTGAGATAATTAATTTCAACAACTTTTTAAATGATAAAGTTAGTTCTTTTATGGAAAAGGGAGTTCCAAGATTTTCTTATATTGCAACTTCTGTTATTCCAATTTCGGCATGTACTCTAGAGATAGCTGAATGGCTTGAAAATTTAGGTCCGTGGGGTTCGGGAATGGAGGAGCCAAAATTTATAGTACCTAATTCTAAGATATCTTCTTTTAGAAGATTTGGCTCTAATAATGAGCATGCTTCATTTTATATAAATGATGGTTCTTCCAAAAAACTAAGAGTAAAAAAATTTAATTTATTAAATAGTGATTTGGATAAAGTGTTTAAAAATTATGAAAATAAAAATTTCGATTTTTTAGGTACTTTATCTATTGATACATGGAAAAATTCTAAAGCTATTGAGTTTATGCTTGATGATATAATTTATGCAGATGTTACTTGATTTTTAATTAAATTATAGTTAATAACTAAATCAGTGGTCCCTTCGTCTAATGGTTAGGACTCAGCCCTTTCACGGCTGCAATAGGGGTTCGAATCCCCTAGGGATCACCATTTAAGTATCTGATATTGTAAGTAATATTTAAAAAATAATAATAATTTGTGCCAATTCAGTGCTAAAATAAGATTGTTTCCTAGTGGCAATCTCTGGCACAACTACCAGGTACAATATTTAAATATTGAGCAGGTCTATGACTAATAAATTACCAACTAAAACAATTACAATGGAAAATATTGAAGAAATATATGAATATATTTTTGCTCCTTATGTAAAACAATTAAAGCTTTCATTTTTAGAAATAGAAGAAGGAAGGGTGGTTGCTAAATTAGAAAATTCCAGAGATTACCAGTTTGTTACTGGGGCTGTTTCAGGTCAAGTTTTAATGTCTGTTATTGATACAACAATGTCTATAGCCATGAACACCTCAATAAAATCACAAAGAGGAACGCTTTCTCAGAATAATAATTTTATTCGTCCAGCCTTTGGAGATTATTTTATTATTGAAAGTATTGTTCAAAGGTTTGGAAGATCAATTGCAATTGGAGAGACTAAAGTTTATCAAGAGGACGATAAAGAAAAAATTATTTGTCATGCCACCTCAACATTTCCACTTAAGTAATTGTATTATATACAAATAATATATCATATTGATAGTTATTTTTAAATGTGAAAAGTTCCGCTTGTTTGTAAAACATTAATGATTTAATTTAATTATTAAATTCAATATTTTATTAAAAAATAATTTTTTAAAAAGCTTAAATTTATTATGAAATCTTTAAAAGAAAAAATTAATACAACTGAATTTGAAATAATTAAGTCTCAAGAGTTGTGGGCTCAAAACGTTATTGAAATCGGAAATTTATATAACAAAAACGAGGATTATAAAAAAAAAGCAGGTGTTTTTGTTAAACAATTTTATGCTTTTGATATATGTGAAGTTTTATTTAAGCCTACATTAGCTTCAGAAAAACAATTTCGTTACACTTATGAAGATGCAGTGTCTTATTTCATTGGTGGTTCTGTTTCAGAAGATAAAGGTTTTGCGCTTAAACCTTGGAAAAAAATAAATTTTGGCGAAAGAAAAATAATTATTCTTAAAGAAATTGCTTTATCTATGGGAAATTATTTTTTTCAAACTTTTGATAGTTGCGATGCAGTTAAGGTAGAATATACTTTTGGCTATGTTAAAGACAATGATAATAATTTGTTAATCAACCTGCATCATTCATCTATCCCATACACAAATTAATAGTATAAATTCAGATTTATTTTAAATTTTTAATCCAAGTTATAATTGTTTTTTTTGCATGTTCGGTCTGATTAGGAGAGATAATATCACCAGCTAATACATGCGAATATTTATCATCGCTATTTGAAAGTTTAACGATTTTTGTTGTGCTTTTTCCTCCCCAATTAGATATAAAATTTTTTATTTTTTTAGGATCCACTACTTTGTCATCCATTGAAAAATAAAAGAGTGCAGGTTTATTCACTTTACTGAAATCTCTGTTATTTACTTCCTTTACTAACTTAGCCATTGGAATGAGAGCATTTGTTGGATATGACATTGTCCAATATTTTTTATTAAGATTATTTCTTGGATTATGTTTCATTGTCTTGCCAAGAATTAATTTTAACCAATATTGAGAAAACGGCCACGAAATCAAGCTTGCAAATTTATTATTTATTCCAAAATTAGGTGATAAAAATATATATCCCAAAATTTTCTCTGAAATTTTTCTATCTAGAGCAGAAGTTGAACTTATTGTTCCACCAGTTGAAGAGGACATTAAAATAACTTTATCACCAATTTTTGAGCCAATTTCAATTGCTTCGTGAAGATCTTTTATCCAATTTGGAATTGAACATAATTCCATTGCCTTTGGATTTCTTCCGTGACCTGTTAACCTTGTGAAGAAAAGATTTGCACTTAAATCACTAGCAATTTTGTCGGGAAGAGGACGAACTTCTTTTGAGGAAGCCGTAAAGCCATGGATATAGACTATTGCAATCGGAGTTTTTTTGTTGCTTTTATTAGCCCAAATTACTTTTTTTTCTACTCCTTCTTTAATATCTAAAAATTGTTCTTCTGTTTTTTTTAAATATTCATTTATATTAGACCCGATAAAATTTGGATTAAAATCGCTTGAAAATTTTACCTGATTTGTATTCATAGATATTATTAAAGTTAAACTAAAAAGTATTATAAAGGGTATAATATATTTAAAAATTATTTTGCAAACTCCTTAACTTTTAATATTACTATTAACCCATAATTTTATTAAAAAAAACAATAAATATTAAAATAATAAATATTAATTTTTAGCTATTTGTGCTTATATAACATCATTATTACAATGGTTTAATTTATGAATAATTTACCGCAGATTTTCTTTAACAATTCAGAACTATATGAAAATAAAACACTATTTGGTTTTAAAATAAATAGTAATTGGGAACACCTTTCTTGGAAAGACACAAAAGATTTAGTTCTAAATATAAGTTCTGCTTTACATGAAATAGGTGTTAAAAAAAATGACAAAATATCCATTATTGCTGATAATAGTTATAAGTGGTGTGCTGTAGATTTGGCTACAATATCATTGGGAGCAATAACTGTTCCTGCTTATACAACAAGTAATGAAGAAGAAATTTCTTATCTCTTATCTCATTCAGAAACCTCAATAGTTTTTGTTAACGGAAAACTTATATCACTAATTTTAAAAATACTACCAAGTTTGAATAAAATTAAACATGTAATTAGTATTGACGATGCAAATACATCAAAATTCAAAAAATTTAATATAGGTTTTTATACATTTAATGAGCTTTTAAATCTTGGTTCAAAAAGTGATGAGAAATCTAAAATTATAGAACGTTTTGTTTCTAAAATTAATGAGAACGATGTTGTTTCAATTATTTATACATCTGGAACTAGTAATAAGCCTAAAGGTGTAATGTTAACTCATAAATCAATTATATCTAATATAGTTGGAGCAAATGAATTGGTTTCTGAAATCAAAGTTAAAGATCATAAATTTTTATCTATCATTCCACTATCACACGCGTATGAACATACTGCTGGCTTTTTCTTGCCTATATATTTCGGAGCAGAAATTTATTTTAATGAAAATCGTGATCAAATAGTTAATGATTTATTAAGTGTTAAGCCAACATTAATGACCGCTGTGCCAAGACTTTATGAAGTTTTATATAAGAAAATAAATAATCAACTATTAACAAAAAGTAAATTTTCTCAAAAACTGTTTGAAAAAACAATTATATTAGGGACTAAAAAATTTAAAAAAATAAAATTAAGTTTTTTAGAAGAACTCCAAAATGTAGTTTTAGATAAATTAGTAAGAAAAAATTTTCAAAAAAAGTTTGGTGGTAATTTGCAAGCTTTTATTTCTGGAGGGGCCGCACTGAATGAACAAGTTGGTTTGTTTTTTCAATCCCTTGGAATTAATATTTTACAAGGATACGGTCAGACTGAATGTTCACCACTTATATCTTGTAATCCAATCAGTAAAATAAAAATAGACACTGTGGGCGTTGTTATAAAGGGGCTTCAAGTTAAAATTTCTAATGAAAATGAAATTCTCGTAAAGGGAACTTCTCTAATGAAAGGATATTGGAAGGATAAAAAAAATACAGATAAAGTTTTGGTAAATGGTTGGTTGCATACTGGAGACCTGGGGTCAATTGATAATGATGGATACTTAAAAATTTCTGGAAGAATAAATGAAATGATTGTTAATTCAGGTGGTGAAAATATAGCACCTGTTCCAATTGAAAATCTTCTACTGTCATACGATGAAATTGAGCAAGTAATGATTTATGGTCATAACAGGCCCTTTTTAATTGCTATAATTATCCCGAATGAAACGTTATTAAGTGATAATGATGATTTTTTAAAAGAAAATCTTCAAACTATCTTAAACAATGTAAATAAAAATTTATCTCAGGCCAAAAAAATTAGAAAATTTATTTCTTCAAATGAAGTTTTTAGTACTGATAATGGTCAACTAACTCCAACACTTAAAATAAGAAGGCATATAATTGCAAATCGTTACAAAGATGAAATAAATAACTTATACAAGAAATCCTTTTTTTAATTCTGCTTAGGTTTCAAAATAGTGAGATTTGATTTTTTTAGTTCACAAGTTAAAGACAATCCCTTTTCTTCACTACTAATGTTAGTTTTAGGGGTAATAATTTTATCTTTGCAGGATAGTTTAATCAAACTAATGTCTAGTGAAACAAGTTTTTGGCAATTGCAATTTATAAGATCAATTGGAAATATATTTTTACTTTTTTTAATAGCTAAATTTACTAACAGTATTCATCTACTTTTTCCACTTAACTGGAAGCCCGTATATTTCAGAGCTATGATGATGACATCTTGCATGTTTTGCTTCTTTGCAGCATCTCCAAAATTAAGTTTTGCGCAAATGGCGGCTGGTCTTTATACATTTCCAATTTTTGTATCTTTATTAGCCATTGTTTTTCTAAAAGAAAGGATTGGAATTTGGAGGACTTTTGCTTTGATATTAGGGAGTTTAGGAGCTTTGTTGATATTAGAGCCATGGTCTGAAAATTTTTTGCTATTACAAATATTGCCTATAATGGCTGGTTTTTTCTTTGCTTGTAATATTATTCTTATTAGAAAATATTGTAGAGAAGAATCTGTAATCTCTCTTACATTGGCAGTAGGTGTAATGTTTTTCTTATCTGCATCTTTGGGAATATTATTTTTTGAGTATTTTTATAAAGAAAATATTTACAGAGAAGCAAGTCCATTTGTTTTTATAGGATGGCCATTATTAACTTTTATCGTTTTTTCTTTTTGCTTATCATGTTCAATCTTAAATATTACAGGTAATATGCTTTTAGCTAGAGCTTATCAGACAGCTGAAAGTAGTTGGTTAGCTCCAATGGATTACTCATATTTAGTTTTTGCAACCATTTGGGGAAAACTGTTTTTTGGAGATTGGCCTAGTTATTCAAATATATTTGGAATGTTTTTAATTGCTTTTTCAGGTATTTTGATTGCTTTTCGAGAACAGATAAAAACAAAAAATCAACTAGAAAAATAATCTTCAATATTTTTATCAAAAACCACATCAGAAACATTTATCGCTCGAGTTAAAAAAAGACCATCTAAAGAAGTTACTCTACTTAATGCTACATATGTTTGACCAGGAGCAAACGATCCTTTGTCTAAATCTATTATAGCTTTTTCAAATGTTTGTCCTTGGCTTTTATGTATTGTTACAGCCCAAGCTAGCTTAATAGGGTATTGAGTAAAAGTTGCTACAACTTCATGTATAACTTGACCATCTTTAATTAGATAATCAAATTTTTCCCAAGTATCTTGTGTAATTTTATAGATTTTATTTTTAATTTTTAAATGAATAGAATTATCTGTTAACTGAGTAACTATACCAATTGATCCATTAACCCATCTTTTAGGAGATTTTAAATCATTTTTAATGAGCATTACTTGAGCTCCAACTTTTAACTCAAGAATTTCGTCAGCTGGCTTTTCTTTGAAGTCGCCTGTTTCAGATGACTCATAAGAAAATGTTTCACTTTTTATATTTTGAAGATTAGCATTATTAATAGAATCCACTCTTCTATTTGTAGGTGACAATATAATTGTCTCTGATGGTATATCTAAACTTTCATTAACGATCCTATTGTTTAATATAAAAAGGTCATTATCATTTATGTTCCCAGATCTAATATTATTGAGTATATTAATAAATTCTTTATCTTTTTGTCTATAGACCTTTGTTAATTCATAGGTTTTAACATCACTTTCTTCAAAGCAATTCGCATTAAAAAAATAATGACCATGTGGATAAAAATTATTAAAAATTTCTCTTTCATTTTCCCTTATTACTGGTGGAAGTTGATGTAAGTCTCCTAAAAGAATAATTTGAATACCGCCAAAGCTTTTGTCACTATTTCTGTTTAATCTAAGTGATTGATCTATAGCATCTAGTACATCACATCTAATCATAGAGCATTCATCAATTAAAATAGTATCAATTTTACTTATTACTTTGCTTCGTAATCTTTTAATTTTTTCATTTATTAATATTCTTGGTGGAAATAGAAAAAAAGAATGAATAGTTTTTCCTTTAGCTTTTATTGCAGATATTCCCGTTGAGGCTAATATTACAAAATTCTTTTTTGAATTAATTCTAAAATATTCTAATAGGGTGGTTTTTCCTGTGCCAGCTTTTCCAGTAATAAAAATATTTTGCTTAGAATGCTCCATTAGATTAAAGATTTCTTTAAAATTATAATCGAATTCAATTTTTTCAGGTATATCTGTGTATTTATTATTTTTATTTTCCATAATCAAAACTTAATTTTAATAATAGAAGTTAAATGTGATGTCTTTTCTTCTGGTGTAAGAGTTTCTTCAAATGCACGAACTTTATGTTTTGTTGATATAATATTCTTGGCTAAATTTAATCCCATTGATCCAAATCTAATTATTCCAATGTTCATATGATGATTAACCTTTTTGATGTGAATTACATTTTTATATTAAGTTGAAAATTTTTTATCAAATTGATTAATTTCTTTTTAATTTTAAAAAATTAGAAATTGGAAAATAAAAAATTTCTAATATTACAAATCCAGTTATTGCAAAAATTGCAATTAATTGATTAAGAGTAATTTCGTCTTCAAGAATAAAAAATGCTAAACATAGAGCAATTACAGGTTTCAAGAAAAACAAATAATTACCTCTTGCTACGTCAGGAATTTTAGATAACCCCCACAACCAAAGTATGAATGCTATAAAAGTGTTCCAGACACCAAGTGTTATTATGGACATATACTCAATATGTGTTCTATCAAAAAGATCAAATGGATTTACCCAAATATTCCAAATGACACCTACAGATGGATATAAAGCTATAAAGCCCAATGCAAAAGTGTATGTAGTCATTCTTACAGGTCCATATAATTGTACATATGGTTTAACCATAACAAGATAAATTGCTCCAACTAATGCGCATCCAATAGATAAATAAATGCCCAAGATACTATCCCCAGTCCCAGTGAGTTGTTCTAAGTAGCCGTCGGTAAGTAAAAAAATACATCCTAGAAAGGCACCAATTCCACTTACAATTTTTGGAGGTGTAATTTTAGTTCCTTCAATTATACGAGCTACAAAAACAACTCCTATTGGCATTATTGTAACCATAGTAGCAACTTGTACAACAGAAGCAAAATCTAAGGCCCAATGAAATAAAAATTGTCCAAATGCCATTCCAAAAACTGAAAGAATAACAATGGGGTAGAGATCTTTTTTCAGTGGTGTAATTAAGTTTCTGGATGTTGGATTAATTAAGCACAATATTAATAAGGCAAAACCACCTAAGCCAAATCTCCAAACTGATACCTCCACCCCAGAAATCCCTGAAAGTTTAACAAAAAATTCAGAACTAGCATGGCCACAAACACCTAAGAGTGCAGAAAAATAAGCTAATATTATCAAAGTTTTATTATCTTCATTCATTTATCTAAATAATAAAACTATATTTTACAATTAATTTCCTTCTATAATCTTCAATACCTTAGGTGGAGACATCGGAAGACTGTACGAACGTTTTCCGATTGCTTGATAAACTGCGTTTGATATAGCTGCCAAAGGTGGAACTAAAGGAACTTCACCTACACCTCTTACTCCTTGCGGATGTTTGGGGTTCGGAATTTCTATTAATACAGTGTCTAACATTGGTAAATCTGAACAGACAGGCATTCTATAATCCAAAAATCCAGTGTTATCCAAATGACCATCTTTATTGTAGATATATTCTTCGCTTAAAGCCCAGCCAATACCTTGAACACAACCACCATGAAGCTGACCTTCCACATAATCAGGATGAATGGCCTTACCAACGTCTTGTATAGATGTATATCTTTTTACTCTTACTATCCCAAGATCCATATCAACTTCAACATCACAAATATGAGTTGCAAAGCCACCTTCGGCACCTTCAGTGTTTACCTGGTATCCAGCACCAATTGGACCACCGGTAGCGGTGGCATTTTCTGCTAATTCAGCCAGTGTAAGTGGAGCAAATTTTCCTGCATTATCACCGGCAGGTCTGGCTTCACCATTTTCCCACTCAATTGCCTCTTCATCAATACCCCAAATTTTAGCTGCTCTTTGTTTTAATTGTCTAATTACTATTTTAGCAGATTCAGTTACAACCATTGCAGAAGCAAATAATACTCTACTTCCACCAGTAAGGTTGCTGTATCCAATTGTTGCTGTGTCACCAATTAAAACCGATACTTTATCATGATGAATACCTAATAATTCAGCAGTAATATTGGCTATAGACGCTCTGGAACCTCCAATATCCGGATGTCCTGTAGTTACAACTACATTACCGTCTTCAGTGATATTTAACTGTGCGCTTGATTCTCCACCAGCATTAAACCAAAAACCACTTGCTACGCCTCGACCTTGATGCTTGCCTAAAGGAGCTTTATAATGAGGATGGTTTATTGCTGCTTCAACTGTTTCCAAATATCCCATCTGAGGATAAGTAGGGCCGTGGACTGCTTGGGTTCCTTCTTTTGCAGCATTAATTTTTCTTAACTCCAAAGGACACATGTTGATTTTTTCAGCAATTTCATCTAAAACACATTCGACTCCGTATGCACCAATGGGAGCTCCAGGAGCTCTGTATGCAGCAACTTTACATCTATTAGATACAACATCATATCCAAAAGTATGGGCATTAGGAATATCATATGGCGCAAGAGAGCATCCTACTGCACCTCTAATAGGTGAACCGGGAAAAGCTCCTGCTTGTAAATAATATGTTCCTTGTGCCGCAACAATCTTTCCATCTTTAGTAGCACCAATTTTTATTTTACTTTTAGATCCAGATGTAGGCCCAGAAGCTCTCATTGTATCTTCTCTGTTCATAACTATTTTAACTGGACGACCTGTTTTTTGTGATAATATAGTAGCTAATGGCTCTAAATAAACAATAGTTTTTCCTCCAAACCCACCACCAATTTCAGCTGGTATTGCTCTGATGTTACTCTGTGGTATACCAGTTAAATATGAGGTCATCGCTCTTACCATAAATTGCCCCTGACTTGAGCTCCATATAGTAGCTCTGCCATCTGCAGCAACGCTTACTAAACATGAGTGTGTTTCTAAGTAACCTTGATGAACTGCTTCAGTTTTAAATTCTCTTTCTATAATAACATCAGCTTCTGAAAAACCTGTATCAATATCACCTTTTTTGTGCTCAAGCGTGCCAGCTATGTTAGAGGGCTTTCCTTCAAATTGAATGTGATCATGTAGAATTGGAGCGCCAGGTTTTATTGCGTCGTCAATTTCAATGGCCCATGGTAAAACTTCGTATTCTACCTCTATTAATTCACATGCTTTTTCTGCTATTTCTTCAGTTGTTGCTGCAACTGCTGCAAGTGGATGGCCATGAAAAAGAACTTTGTCTCTTGCCATAACGTTTCTACACATCCATCGCATATCTTGGATACCAAGTATAACTGGCGTATCAATAGGAAAGTCAACAACATCTTTGGATGTAATTACTGCCTTAACTCCTTCTAATTCCTCTGCCTTTTTTGTGTTAATAGACAAAATTTTAGCGTGTGGATGAGGACTTCTTAATACATGACCCCAAATCATACCTGGCATTGTTGTGTCTGATGAATATTGTGCTCGACCAGTTACCTTATCTGCACCGTCTGGTCTAATAGTGTTTTTTCCAATCCATTTATTGCTAATTTCATTCATTATGCACTCTCCTTCATTTCATCAGCAACTTCTAATACAGCTTTTACAATCTTGTCATATCCAGTACATCTACATAAATTGCCAGCCAGCCAATATCTTACTTCAGTTTCTGTTGGTGAAGGGTTATGGTCTAATAACGCTTTAGAAGCCATTAAAAAACCAGGTGTACAAATGCCACATTGAAGTGCAGCTTTTTCAAGAAATTTTTGTTGTAAAGCATGAAGTTTACCACCTTCTGACATACCTTCAATAGTTTCAATATTACTTCCTTCTGCTTCTGCAGCTAACATCAAACAAGAGCAGATTAATTCACCATCAAGGATAACACTGCAGGAACCACAATCACCTGATCCACAGCTTTCTTTGGATCCAGTCAAATTTAATTGGTTTCTTAAAACATCCAACATAGTATCATGCGGTTCACACAAATAGTCTATATTTTCGTTGTTTATTTTAGTTGAAACTTGAATTTTTGCCATACTATTTATTTCCTCCAATTCTTTCAGCTGCTAATTTTGTAGCTCTTTTAAACAAAACGCCTGCAACTTTTGTTCTATAGTCAACTGTTCCTCTTTTATCATTAATTGGATTACAAGCATCCATACATATTTTGGAAACCCTATCTAGAGTATCATCATCAAGCTTTGATCCAATCATAATATCTGAAGCTTCCTCAATTAATAAGGGTGTTGGTGCAACAGCACCTAAAGAAACTCTAGCGTGAGTACAAATATCATTTTCCAATGAAATATTCACACCACAACCAACAACAGCAATATCCATCTCAGTTCTAGGAGTCATTCTTAAGTAAGCATCCGCAGAATTTGATACACGTTTAGGAAACTTTAAACTCACTAGCATTTCTCCATTTTCTAAAACAGTTTTTCCTGGTCCTAAATGAAAATTTTCAATTGGCACATCTTTTCTACCTTTTGGACCAGCAATAACTGCTTTACAACCAGCTGCAATTAAAGCTGGAACACTATCACCAGCTGGAGATCCGTTGCATAAATTTCCACCTAAGGACGCTCTTCCTTGTATCTGTTCTGATCCAATTAATCTGAATGCCTCTAACACACCTGGCCATAGTTTAGCAAATTTAGAATTTCTATTTAAGTTAGCGCCTGATACTGAGGCACCAATTTCAAATTCACCATCTGAAATTTCATTAATTGAATTTAACTCAACTATTTTTTTTATGTCTATGACTAAGTTTGGCTTTCTAATACCGCTTTTGATTTGAACTAACAAATCTGTTCCACCAGCTAAAAACCGTGCTGTTCCATTTGCTTTTTCATGTGCATTAACTGCTTCATCAATAGTTTTTGCAGCTAAATATTGTGTATCCGACATTTTATCTCCCAAAAATTAAGTTTGAATATAAACTAAAAGAATTATATTAAATAAATAACAACTAATTTTTTTTTATTCAATATATTTAAGCGTATTAAATCAAAATTTATGAAAATTTTAACTAATCCTCATTTTCTATTAACGCTTACATCAATATTTTGGGCTTTTAATACTGTTGCTGGAAGAGCTGCGGTAGGAGAAGTTTCACCTTTATTAATAGTCAGTGTGAGGTGGTTTTTTGTTTCAATAATTTTATCAATCTTATGCAGAAATCAATTAATTGAAACTTGGAGTGTATTAAACAAAAAAATCAAATGGCTTATATTCATGGGTTTATTTGGCTTTACAGGTTTTAATTCTGCGTATTATGTTGCTGCACATGATACAATAGCAATAAATCTTGGTTTGGTTCAAGGAACAATGCCTGCCTTTATAATTATAATTGCATGGATATGGTTGAAAGATAAAATCAATATTACACAATTCTTAGGAGTTTTGATAACTTTTGTAGCAGTATTAATAGTTGTTTGTTCTGGTAACTTTAATGCCTTAATTGAACTAGAATTAAACAGTGGTGATATTGTGATGATATTTGCATGTACTTTGTATGCAATTTATGCAGTTGGTTTAAGAAAAAAACCTAAAATTAGAGCATTACCTTTATTAACTTTTTTTGCATATGTAGCATTTTTGGGTTCTCTTCCTGGTTTGATTTATGAGAATTATTCTAATGAATTAATTTTACCTGGCCAAAAAGGTTTCTTAATATTGGGAGTTATAATTATCTTTCCATCATTTTTAGCACAGATTTTTTTTATGAAAGGTGTTGAAAAAATTGGTCCTTCAAGATCTGGTTTGTATACTAATTTAGTACCAGTGTTTAGTTCATTATTAGCAGTAATATTTTTAGGAGAAGAATTTCAGTTTTTTCATTTATTATCATTAATTATGATTTTTATTGGAATTTTTCTTTTTGAATATAACCAAGTACAATATTTGAAATAATCCATATGTTTATTGACTATAATAAATTTGTTGAGTTTTTTTCCTATTCTTTTTCTAACTCTCTAATTTTATTAATTATATTCATTGTTTTTGGAAGATTATTTATAATTAATTGGAAAAATAAAAAAGAAGGGTGGCAAACAAAAGCGTGGGTTAATGGAATTATAACTTTAATTTCATTTTTGATATTAGCATTTATACCACACAACTAATTATAAAAAATGTTAAATTTTTTGAGCTCTTTTGCAGTTAAGTTGAGTTACCAAAGGATTATTAGGATCTATATCTTTATAACAAACTGAGCACTTATTCGAACCAGAAATAGCATTCAAGCCGCCACAACTTCCTTTGATATTTTTATTCATTAACATTACGCCTAATGACATAATTAGAATAATAATTAAAAATATTATGAATGTAATAATAAAAATTTCCATAGTTTTTTATTACAACTAATAGTCTTAAATCTCAATCAATTTTGTTTAAAATTTAAAAATTGACTACTTTGAAATTTTACAAGTTTATCATCAATTTCATCAATAAACAGAACTGCAATCTTTTCTTTTTCTGCTATTTTTAATCCATCCATCCTTCCTAAAGCTAAAAGAGCTGTTGCCCATCCATCGGCTTTCATTGAATTATCATGGATTACAGTTACTGATTTTGTCATATGTGAAATTGGTTTACCAGTTTTAGGATTTATAATATGTGAATATCTTTTACCACTTTCGGTAAAAAAATTTTTGTAATCTCCTGATGTGGCTAAACCTTTGTTTGTTATATTAACAATTTCTTTAATTAATTTTACGTCTAAATTTGGATTTTCAATGCCAATAATCCAATTTTCTTTTTTTTTATTGTGGCCTTTGGTTAGGATGTCTCCTCCAATATTGATTAAATAATTTTTTATTCCAAGTTGATTTAATTTTCTCCCAATTAAATCAATTCCAAACCCTTTTCCAATAGATGATAGATTAATCTTTAGATTTTTATTTTTTTTTCTAATCTCATTATTTTTGTAATTAATATTTATAAGTGAACTTTGACCGACTATAGATAATGCATTTTGAATTTGCTGTTCTGTCGGTGCCGTTTGAATTCGTTTTCTTTTATAACCAAATCCCCAAAGCTCAATTATAGGATCAAGTGTTATGTCAAAAAACCCATTGGTTTTAATATTAATTTTGTTAGCAGTTTTAAAAACTTCATTTAATTCATCTGAAATTTTTATTGGCGCAGTATTATTAAATTTGTTAATAATACTGATTTCAGAAAATTTATCCCAATTAGATAAAATTTTATTGGCCTTAGAAAG
>CACNEF010000001.1:627500-727698 GCA_902619485.1 uncultured SAR116 cluster alpha proteobacterium | reverse complement strand
TCTAAATGAAAACTATGTATTTGTTTTGATATTTCACAAACTTTATTTTCAAGATCATTAAAGGTATACCCATCCTTTAATCTAAATGGAGCTTTTATTGTGCCATGAAATCCATATTGTTTTGGTGCAAGTACAAATCTAGAAAATTTCTGTAAATTGGGTGAACTTGAAAGATCTGACTTAGTAATTTCTAAACCTTTATAAGGATCCCATCCTAACCAACATTTACCAAACACATCTAGCTCTGAATTTTCTAAAGGTGCATAATATATTGCATATCTTTTATAATATTCTTCCATGAGATTTACATATTATAGTTTTGTTTCAATTTAATTAATATATTTTAACTTTTAAAAAAACTGTAATATTAGAGTCATATGTATGGAAATTTAAGGATTTCATGTTGTCTGATGTCATTTTAAATAATGTTAATATTGTAACTGAAGACGAAGTCTTTTTGGGAAGTATTCAATTAAAAGATGGGTTTATTAAAAGGGTCAATAAAGGAAAAAGCTCTATACCTAGATCTATAGATTGCAATGAAGATTATTTAATACCAGGTTTAGTTGAACTACACACAGATAATTTAGAAAGGCATCTCAAACCAAGACCTGGTGTAAATTGGCCTATAAATAATGCTCTTACAGCTCACGATGGAGAATTAGCATCTGCAGGTATTACAACTGTTTTCGATGCTTTAAGAGTAGGATCTATTAACAGAGATGGTGTGCATAGATATGACAAATATGCAAGAGAAACAGCCACCTCTATCAATAACTTATCAAAAGACAAATCTTTTAAGATTGATCATTTTATTCATCTAAGAGCTGAAATATGTTCAGAAAATTTAATTCAGGAGTTAGAAGAATTCAACGATCAGGATAAGGTAAAAATAGTTAGTCTGATGGATCACACACCAGGCCAAAGACAGTTTCGTGATGTTTCACAGTTCAAAGTTTATTTATCAGGTAAATTTGGTCTTTCGGAATCACAAATTCAACAACACTTTTCATACTTAAAAGATCTTCAAAAAATGTTTGGTAAAAAACATAAAATTGAAACAATAAAATTTAGTAAAAGATTAAATGCAGTATTGGCTAGTCATGATGATACTACAATTTCTGATGTGGAAGAGAGTTGTTCACAAGGTATAAATTTAGCTGAGTTTCCAACCACTCTTGAAGCAGCAACAAAGTGTAAAAGCAGTAACATAAAAATAATAATGGGAGCACCAAATTTAGTAAGAGGAGGATCTCATTCAGGTAATGTTTCAGCTCAATCACTTATTGATAAAGACCTTCTAGATATTTTAAGTTCTGATTACGTGCCTTCATCATTGATGATGGCAGCGATAATGTGGGGCATAAAATCTAATAATTTACCTAAAAGTATCGCTGCAGTAACTGCTAACCCCTGTAAAGTTACAGGCTTAAATGATAGAGGAATGATTAAAGAAGGTTTAAAAGCAGATTTGGTAAGATTAAGTATTAAAAAGGATTTACCAATCATTAGAAAAGTATGGGCAAGTGGTCGAGAAGTTGCTTAAATAAAAGATGTATCCAAAACATAAAAAATTAAATCTATCATTTTTAGATAAATACCTAACTTTATGGATTTTTCTTGCAATGATTATAGGTATAGTTATTGGTAATGTTTTTCTAAATATGCCTAAATTTCTTGATTCAATAACTTACAGTAATACAAATATTCCTATTGCAATAGGGCTTATTTTAATGATGTATCCACCTTTAGCAAAAGTAAAATATGAAAAAATAATTGAAGTTTTTAAAGATAAGAAAGTCTTAGCTTTGTCTTTATTTCAAAATTGGATAATAGGCCCTGCATTAATGTTTTTTTTAGCTCTTACTTTTCTTTCTGATAAGCCTGAATATATGACTGGTGTCATACTAATTGGTCTAGCTAGATGTATAGCAATGGTTCTTGTTTGGAATGAGTTGGCTAGAGGAAGTTCAGAATATGTAGCAGGATTAGTTGCCTTTAATTCAATTTTTCAAATTATATTCTTCGCGCCTTATGCGTGGTTTTTTTTAAAAATTTTGCCGGAATTTTTTGGATATGGTGGACAAATTATTGATATCTCCATATTATACATCTCCAAAATTGTTCTAATTTATCTTGGTATTCCATTTTTAGCAGGTTTTGTGACAAGATCATTATTAGTTAAAAGATATGGTGAAGAATGGTACGTGAACAATTTTCTTCCTAGAATAAGTCCTATTACTTTAATTGCGCTGTTATTTACAATAATTATTATGTTTACTCTAAAAGGAAATGAAATTTTGAAACTGCCTTTGGATGTTTTAACAATATCAATTCCTCTAGTCATATATTTTCTAATTATGTTTTTTATTAGTTTTGGTATCAGCAGGTTTGCAAATATTAATTATCCAACGGCTACTTCTTTATCATTCACAGCAGCTTCAAATAATTTTGAATTAGCTATTGCAGTTTCAATTGCCACTTTTGGCCTTGCATCAAAAGAGGCTTTCGCAACTGTTATTGGTCCTCTTGTTGAAGTGCCTATACTAATATTACTAGTTTCCGTTGCTTTAAAATTTAAAGAAAAATATTTCAAATAGACTTAAAATTACTAACTATACTACAGCGTAATCTTAGCTCAATTTAAACTTCATTAAATTGTAATATTAAAATAACAATTCAGTAAAAAAAGTTAGGCATATTCATATTAAAAATGGAGAAATTTATGTTTAATAAAAATATGTTAAAAATTTTAGTAACTTCTTCAGTTATTATACTTACAAGTTCAATTTCTACAAAGGCCATGGAAATTAATCAAATATCATCCTTTCAAATTGGAAAAGGTGAAGGTTACGCAGAAATGATACGTTATCACTCCCAATCTAAAAGTCTTTTAGTTACAGCTTCTGAAACTGGCACTATAGAAAGAATTTCAATAAGTGATCCTTTCAATTTAAAAAAAATAGCACCTTTTGATTTGTCAGGTGGTAATGTTACAGCAGTAGCGGTTCATAAAGATTTAATTGCAGCGTCGATAAAAGAAAAAAAAGCAGATGCCCCAGGTAATGTTCAAATATTCAATAATAATGGGGAAAAATTGGCCGAGTATAAAACTGGAGCTTTGCCTGATAATATTGCATTCTCACCTGATGGTAGATATTTATTAACTGCTAATGAAGGTGAACCCTCTGATGATTACAAAATTGATCCAGAAGGTAGTTTTACACTTATAGATTTGTCTAGCGGTGTACAAAATGCAAATGTTAAGCAGATAACGCTTAATAATATTAAAATGCCAGCAGGTGCAAGGATTATTAAACCAGGTTCAAGTTTTGCAGAAGATGCTGAACCAGAGTATATAACATTTGCTCCAGACGGTAAAGAGGCTTATGCAACTCTTCAAGAAAACAATGCCATAGCTACAATTGATATAGCTTCTGCAAAGGTTATTAATGTGAGTGGACTTGGGTTCAAAAACGTATCTAGAACTTCTCATGATGTATCAAATAAGGATGGTGGAATAAATATGAAACGATGGCCAGTTTTGATGATGTATCAGCCAGATGCAATCGTATCCTATGAGACAAAAGGAAGCACATATTTAGTTACAGCAAATGAAGGTGACGCTAAAGACTACGATGGTTTTTCTGAGGAAACTCGCGTTGGCAAATTAAAACTTGATAAAACTATGTTTCCAAATGCTAATGAGTTACAAAAGAAAGAAAACCTTGGACGCTTAAAAACCACAAAAACACTTGGTGACACTGACGGCGATGGAGATCATGATATAATATATGCCTATGGCGGAAGATCATTTTCCATTTGGAAAGATGATGGGACTCTAGTTTTTGACAGTGGAAACGCATTCGAAAACATAATTTCGAAGCGTTCTCCAGAAATGTTTAATGCTAATGGTCCTACCAAAATTGATGATCGTTCAGATGACAAAGGTCCAGAGCCTGAGGCTCTTGCAATAGGCAAGATTAATGGAAGAACATACGCATTTATAGGAATGGAGAGAAATAACGCTATCTTTGCATATGACATTACGCTGCCATCTGACCCACATATGGTGAGTTATATAATGCCTAATGAAAATCACAATTCTCCCGAGGGATTAGAATTTATCCCGTCAAGTGTTAGTCCTACCGGAAAACCTCTACTTGCTGTTGCATATGAAATGACAGGTACAATTGGTCTCTATGAAATTAATAATTAGATTATTAAATTTTATCCTATTTTATTTGGTCAGGAATAATTTTAAATTTCAGACCAAATAATTTTAAAGAAGAATTTTAATGGCCGTAATTAATTATATTATTTGAAGTAATTTAATTTTAGAGTTAAGAAACAAAAATTTGGATTTTAAATTTTTTAATCTTGATTGTATGTATTTGGGTATCAAAACACCTTGCATCCAAAACTTGGAATTTATTTCGGCTAATTTTTTAAATATTATGCCTTATTTAGGCTTTTCAATCTTATTTGCTGCATACGCAACTGCAACTATCCTCAAAAACTAGTATTCGACTAGATTTCCAGTCAAGGGAATTGAGTGTCTATCTTCTTCGTTATACTCTAAAAGAAGATGTCTTTGAGTATCTAACCAATTAACACCTCTGGTTGAGCTTTCAGATAACTCAGTTTCTGTTCTTAAAACTATAGCTATCACTTCATCCGACGTAGTCATTAAATAATGAGTAGGCGGTTTTGACAATGCCCTTTCTTTCGAACGTTCTTTTACATTTGTTAAAAATTCGTTAAAACATTCAGGTTTAGGTCTGAATCTAATTATGGATATTTTTGTTTTCATAGTTTTAATCTTTCTAATCAAAATTGGAAGTTCAATAATCTCATTTTTAAATTTTACAAAAGGATTTTTAATTATTTTAAAATTCAATGATTTATTTTGGAACTTTCCCATAAATATGTTTGACTATTTTACCATCTTGAATGTGATCAATTTCAAGATATGTAAAATTAGGATCAAATCCATCTACTGTCTTAACAACAGTGTTGGGTGTTTCTAATACGCATTGAATTATAGGTTCACTTACCCATTTCACATCTTTAACCATATTTACAAATTCATCGTAGCTTTTAACTTTATTGCCCATACTTGATTTATGTATGGACTCACAGTGTAAAACTTTTGAAAAAAGTTCAATAAATGGTTGCAAGTCACCTTCATAATGTTTTATGAAAGCCGCTTTTATAGTTTCAAAATTCATGTTTTCGCCTCATAAAAATATTATATTAATAATTAATCATTAAATAAATTTTACATTTATATTAAATTAACTTTACATCTTATTAGTGAAATTTGATTAAAAATGACAGGTTAAATACTGTGATCAAAATTGATTATAAGTGTCTAACTATGTGGCTAACTGCAAACAAAAACCTATATATACAGGCAAAATGGGGCAAAAATGTCAGGCTCATAACCTGAAGGTCGTAGGTTCAAATCCTACTCCCGCAACCAACTATATCAATAAAGTCAATGGCTTGGATCACCCTCAAAGACTTCGGTTTTTGGGTTTTTTGTGTTTGAAGCCTGATAACGATTACAGAGTGATAAATAAAGTAATAAATGTTCGTCAGGCAAAGTTCTCTTTTTCTCAATAATTAATAAAACCATCACTAAGATTATTAAATTATATTAAACAGGAGTAGTCATTTTTATTAGAGCTGATGTTGCTTCAGACTCATAATTATAAACAAAAACACCTGCATATTGATTTTCTTTAAACACAAAAGTTTGTTTAAGTTCTTGAATAAACTCACTAGACTCTTGTTCAAATTTTTTTAATTTATCAATAGTATTAAATTTTATAAAAATTGATAAATCACCTTCTTTACCGATCATTATATTCAAAGATTGAAAATGATATTTAGTAATTTTTTTTCCAAGATTATCCGAACAAAAAGAAGCCGCAACTTTAGCTTCAGTAACTGATGGAAATTTATATTGAAAGACTTTTGCGTACATGATCTACCTACTAATTACAATTCATCTAACATTTCTAAAAGGTCATTAGCTTGTTTGCCTTCAAGTTTAATGTTTTTCATTATCTTTGTGTGTAACCCCATTTTATCTTGGATTATTTTTCCTTTTTCTGTAATTTCTAACTTTAAATTTTCATTAATTTTCAATAATCCATTATCAGAGAGTATTTCTTCAAAATCTTTTGATATTTCCATTTTATTGCAAGCATGAATAAAATTTTTAAATATTATTATATCGCTTAAACCTGTTTCTTGATAAAAAATTTCTATAGCATTTATCAATCTATCAGAAGTTAATAGTTTTTGATCAGTCATTACATCTATCTGGTGAGCAGCTTTTTTTATTAGTTTTTCTACTAAATCAATTTTATCTTGAGACAACTCTATTATTTTGGAAAAAGTCATCATGCAAACGATACCAAGTGCGTAATTGTTTTGGTCTATAATAGGAAAACCTATGTAACTTTTTACACCCTTTTCATTACTGTGAGTTTTGGTTATTTCATGTTTTGTAACATCAAAGGCAACTAATGGTTTAGTATCTAGTAAAACATGAGCACAAACACTTCCATCTTTAGGTCTGCGTCTACTTAAATTTTGTGTTTTTTCTTGTTCAGGCTGAATTTCTGCTAAATAACATCTTTCTTTACTATCAAACAATTGAAATAAAACAGCTTCATAACCAGTTATTTCTTTAGCCAATTCACAGTAAATATTAAATAGGCTTGCTTGATTGGAATCTATTAGACCAGTTCTCTCAACTGCTTCTGCTCTTCTTTCTTCATTATCAGGTAATTGTGCTGATATAAAACTCATCTTTTCTCTACCTTTTTATAAAATTAAAAATCACATTAAGAATTATTAGAAAATAATCTCATAATTTAAATTACAGGCATTAGCAAAATTTTTAAATCTTCGTTCATTTTCTTTATCCATGAGAGCTTTGGCTTCAGATTTTATTTTACAAGTTAATTTATTTTTCTTAATCTTAAATTTAATATTATCCAAATTTTTTGGTAATCCTGCGCTAAAATTATATATAAATCTTAATCCTAGACCTATAGCATACGATGAAATTTTTTGCTTTTCTGAAAGTAAATTGGTTATTCTTTTATCAATTTGTTGTTTATCTTTAGTACCAATATATCTGTGATAAACAACTTTGGCCATCCATACCCTCTCAATATGAGTTAAATCTCTTACTGGTAGTGATAAGATTTTGTTTGCGGCAATATTACCTCTCATATCTGGCTGTTCGTCCCAAGAAATATCTGAAAGATTAGTACTAATTTTAAATACCCTTTCAAGATCTTTATCTGCAATTTTTTCAAATATAGGACCGAATATTTTTTTTATTTTAGTTTGCATTCCATTAAATCTTTGGTTTTTTGCAAGTACATTATAGTAAGCAACTTTATCTGGATTGATCCTATTTTCTTTATTTAATTCTGCTATCAATCCATCTCTTATACTTGTTCCACTAATCATAATATTTTTTACATTTGATGATAAAATCAGGTGAGTTATTATCTTTGCTGCAGTTGAAATAGTATCTGTTCTACCAGGAGGTATACCTAATACTTCTTTGTTTTCATCTGACATTTGATCCAAAAGAATTATCCCTCTTTCGATATCGAATTTTAATCCATGCAATAATGAAAGTGGATAATTATAATTCTTTATATAGGCAGATCCTAGAGCTCTAAAACTTCCACCTGTTCCATACAATGTAAGACCTTTAGATTTATTCAGCCATTCAACTTTATTAATTTCTTTTCTGATTTCTTCACTAGTAATTTGAGATAAGTGCCCAATATCGATACTCGTTGATTTTATCTTTTTTCCATCTTGAATAAGAATAAGTTCTAAACTTCCTCCTCCTAAATCTGCTATAAGCCCTTTATCAACTTTTATATTGCTAAGAACTCCTAGACAGGCATAGTCAGCTTCCTCTTTAGCAGACAAGATTTTAATATTATGATTAAGAAGTTTTTCTGCAGGACGTAAAAATTCTTTTGCATTTTTGGCTTTTCTAACAGCTGCAGTTGCTATAATTATTTGATGTTTTACAGACATTGTTTTTATTATATATGCAAAACGCTTTATAGCTGACAAAGCTTTTGAAATTGATTGACTTGAAATATTTTTGCTCAATGATAAACCCTCACCGAGTTTACAATTTATTCTTTCATTAAATAATGGAAAAGGGTATTTACCATTTTGAGGATATATAACAAGTCTAATAGAATTAGAACCAATATCGATTATTGCTAATTTACCTTTATTTATCTTCCTATAAAAACTTAAAGCTACTTCATTCATACTTATATTTTAGCTAAGCTTCCCTGACCTGATAAACTTGGGTTTTTCATAAAATAAGTGTGCGCACAAAATGTTTTGTCCTTATTTTGTTTTTTGGAGTATTCTCCATTTTTATTTAATTGCCAAGTATTTTTTGTGTCGTTTATTAGAGCAGGTAATACTTGGTCTAGGACTTGACCTCGAACTGTTTTGTTTTCTAGAGGTATAAAAGCCTCAACTCTATGATATAAATTACGAGGCATTATATCAGCAGATGCTATATATACTAAATTACTTTCAGACTGAAATTTTCCTTTATTTGCAAAAACATACATTCTTCCATGTTCAAGAAATCTTCCTATAATTGCAGTTACTATAATGTTTTCAGACATTCCTCTAACATTAGGGCGTAGGCAACAAATACCCCTAACCATCAAATGAATTTTTACCCCTGCATTAGATGCTTCATAGAATTTTTCAATTATTTTTTGATCTACAATCGCATTACATTTAATCCAAATTCCACTTTCAAAACCATCTTTAGCATTTTGTATTTCATTATCAATTCTCTCAATTAACCAATCGTATGAAGAGTTGGGTGAAATGATCATCTTATTTAATTGCTTTGGCTGAACATGACTGGTAAGAAAATTAAATACTGACCTAGCGTCCTCACAAATATTTTTATCGATAGTGAATAACGAAAAGTCAGTATAAATTTTAGCAGTATGTGGATGATAATTACCAGTTCCACAATGAGCATAAGAAACTAATTTTTTACCTTCTTTTCTTGTTATTAAAGATAATTTTGCATGTACTTTTAAATCAACTAGGCCGTAAGCAACTTGCGCACCAGCTTTTTCCAATACTCTAGCTAATTGGACATTATTTTCTTCATCAAATCGAGCTTTTAGCTCAATAACTGCAATAACAGATTTACCTGACTCAGCAGCAGATACCAAAGCTTCGACTATTGGTGAGTCAGGTGTTGTTCTGTATAAAGTTTGCCTAATTGTTAAAACATTACTATCAATTGCTGCCTGTTGGAGTAAACTTAAAACTACATCAAAACTTTCGTAAGGGTGATGAACAATTATTTCTTTATTTTTTATTGCCGAAAAGCAATCTCCTTTAAAGTCTAATATTCTTTGAGGCATTCTAGGTTTGTACGGTTTGAATAAATTTTGTTTGGGAAGATTATTTATTATTTCTGTAAAGTCATTGATCCCAACAAATCCCTGAGCAACATATATATGATCGTCAGGGATATTTAATTCCCTGGTTAAGAGTTTTTGAGAAGATTTAGATAAATCATGAGAAAAGGTTAAAGATACTATGCCACCTCTTTTTCTGGCTTTAATTGCAGTTTCAAATTGCCCTATTAAGTCATCTGCTTCATCATCTATTTCAATTTCGGCATCTCTGATAACTCTAAACATGCCTGATTTTAATAATTTATATTCAGGGTAAATTAAATGAACAAACTTTGTAACTAAGGTCTCCAGCATAGCATATCTCTGATCCTCACCAGGTAATCTTATAAATCTATCTATATTATCAGGAAGTAAAACTACACAGTTTATGTTATTGTTTTTTGTATCTTTCATCTCCATTAATACACATTTGCCTTTATTTTGGATAAAAGGAAAAGGGTGTGCGGGGTCTAACGTGGTTGGAGTTAAAAGAGGTAGAATATTTTGTTTATAATATTCTTTAAGCCATTCTAATTCATTTTTAGTCCATTTATTTTCAAACAAAATTGAAACATCACAATCTTCTTTTTCATTCAACAAATAATTCAAACATCTTTGCTGTTTATTTTTTAAATCTTTGGAAGCATTAAGTACTGTTTTTAATAATTCATCTGCTCTCATTCCAGTTTCAGGAACTGTATTGAAACCTTGACTTATAAGCTGATGTAACCCAGCTATTCGAACCATATAAAATTCGTCTAAATTTTCTGAAGAAATTGTTACAAATCTAAGTCTTTCACCATAAGGAATTGTCTTATCATATGCTTGTAGTAAAACTCTTTCATTAAAAGATAACCAGCTAATTTCTCTATCAAAATATCTGTCATTTTGATTATAAATTAATTTTTTTGTGATTTTATTTAAAGACAATCTAACCTCAGAATTTGAGGTTTTGAGTTTCATTTGGTAAAATCTAACTTAATCTCATCAATTCAAACCAGATGAATTCTCAAAACTATGTTTTTGTAAATAATGTTTATTTCAAATTTATTACATTAAAAATATTTAAATTAAAACTTCAATTAGAAATGGACCTTTTTCTTTGAGTCCGTGTTTAAAATATTTTACTAAATCTTCAGTATTATCAACTTTAACAGCGTCAACTCCCATACCCTTTGATATAGAGACCCAATCTAGTGCTGGATCTTTTAAAGACAACATTTCCATTGCTGATTTTCCTGGGTTATCAACACCTACATTTGTTAATTCTCCCTGAAGGATCTTGTAACTTTGGTTTGCAAAAATTAGTACAACTATATCTAAATTTTCTCTTGCCATAGTCCATAAAGACTGGACGGTATACATTGCGCTTCCATCACCCTCTAATGAAATAACTTTTTGATCTGGAGATGATATTGCCGCTCCAATTGCTACAGGCATTCCAAATCCTATAGACCCTCCACAGTTATTCAGCCATGTATGTGGATGTGATCCTGAAGTTTGATAAAAGAATTCTCTTCCAGTAGTTACAGATTCATCAACTATGATAGCATTTTCTGGGATTAATGCACCTAATACCATTCCCAATGACATTGGGTTAATTGGACCTTTAGGAATGTCTGGAATATCAAATTTTGAAATAGTACTAGGAGTATTATTTGATATTCCAATCCTATCTGATAACTCTTCGACAACTGTAGTAATATCATCTGATAAAGAAGCTAATTCAAAAAATTTAGTAGAATCTTGTGTTAAGACTCCAGGCTTATTTGGATATGCAAAAAAGGCGACTGGTCGTCTAGCTCCTATTATTATAATGGTGTCAAAGTCTTTAAGAACTTCAACTGCTTTATCAACGACGTACGGTATTCTTACTGAATTTATTCTTCCCGCACCTTTATCTAAACGAGCATTAAACCAATCAGTTTTAATTGGACAGCCCACTTTGTCCGCTACTTTTGCCAATTTAATAAGGTTGTTTTCTTCTAAAGCCTCACCACCAACAAGTATTAGAGGGTTCTTTGCATCTTGAAGTTCTAAAATTGCTTCGTCTATTATTTTAGAAGAAACTATCTTAGATTTCATATTTAACTCAATCGACTCAATTTTATTGCCTTCATTCCATGCGGTATCACCAGGCAAGATTAAAGTTGCAATTTTCCCAGGTTTTACATTTGCATGTCTAATAGCTTCAGCACCATCCTTCGCAATATCTTTTGAAGATTTACTTGTTTTTACCCAATGGGAGACTGGACTTGCTATTCCTTCAATATCCGAAGTTAACGGAGCATTTAATTTTATATGATCAAGAGCGTGCTCGCCTACTATATTAACAATTCCTGAATTAGCTTTTTTTGCATTGTGTAGGTTTGCAAGGCCATTTGCTAATCCAGGACCTAAATGTAGTAAAGTTGAAGCTGGCGACCTTCTCATTCTAAAGTAACCGTCAGCAGCACCAGTAGCACACCCCTCAAAAAGACATAAAACGCTTCGCATATTTTGATATTTATCTAAAGCTGCAACGAAATGCATTTCTGATGTTCCAGGATTAGTAAAACAGACGTCAACATTACCTTCTAATAAAGTACCAACTAAACTTTCTGCTCCGTTCACAAGACCCTCCAATCTTAATTTTAATTAACATATCAAATTAAAAATCTAATTGGTAATAATTTAATTTTATGTAAAACTTTACAGAAATTATTTTGAGAATTTTATGTTTAAATCTTTAATCGATAACAATGAAAAACGAAGCCAACTTTCTATTATGGCTCAATATCTAAACACAAGTTTTATGATTAGTACAATAGAGAACGAGTATTTAGTAAATATTGAAAAAGGCGTTGTAAAAAATGTAGAAGAAGGACCTTTTGTAATGCCAAGCTATGTCTTTAAATTAACTGCACCTAAGAACGAGTGGATAAAATTTTTACAACATATTCCTGAACCGGGGTCTCACGATATTATTGCAATGCTTCGAAGAAAAGTTTTGAAATTTGAAGGAGATCTCCATCCTTTAATGTCTCACTTACTATACTTCAAATTACTTCTGGCCTCCCTAAGACCAGCGGAGAGTAAAAATGAAAATTGAAAAAGAACCTATATCTGGTCAATATGGAAAATTTAAAATTGATGGTATTGACTATAGAATATATTGGGAAGAAGCCGGTCAGGGCATTCCTTTAGTTTGCCTTCATACTGCGGGATCTGATGGTAGACAATATAGAGCTCTTTTGAATGATAAAAAAATATTAGAAAAGTTTAGGGTTATTGTATTTGATATGCCATGGCATGGAAAATCCTCGCCACCCGAAAATGCTAAAGTTGGAAATTATAAACTATCAACGGACTTTTATATTTCTCAAATTATGAGCTTTATAAATGGTTTGGAATTAGTAAAGCCAGTCGTAATGGGCTGTTCTATAGGCGGAAGAATTATTCTTCATTTAGCAATAAATTTTCCAGATAAATTTAGAGCATTAATTGGACTTCAAAGTGCTGGTCATTTGGATCCTTATTACGATATCAGTTGGTTACATAGACAAGATGTACATGGAGGAGAGGTTTGCGGAGGGATTGCTTATGGATTAATGGCACCAACAAGTCCTGAAAGTGATAAGTTTGAGACGATGTGGCATTACATGCAAGGTGGACCTGGAATTTTTAAGGGAGATTTATTTTTTTATAAGTTCGACGGAAATATTGGCAATGAAATTAAAAAAATTGATAATTCAAAATGTCCAATTTATCTATTAACTGGTGAATATGATTACTCAGCAACACCAGAGGAAACAAAAGCTCTAGCTGATACTATTGGTATCGAAATGATTAAAATGAAAAATGTAGGTCATTTCCCAATGAGTGAAAATCCAAAAGAATTTTTAAAATACTTACATCCAGTGTTAAATAAAATTAGTTAATTACCAATCTTTTCCAGCTGTCCATCCACCATCTACGATCAAATTTGTTCCAGTACAAAAACTTGCTTCATCACTTGCAAGATATAAAACTGCACTAGAAATCTCATTAGGTTCTCCCCAACGTTTCATGGCGTGCAAGTTTTTTACTTTTTGAGAAGCTTCTTCATCTTGAAAATATCTTTCTGTTAATGGTGTTCTAATAACTCCTGGCCCGACAGCATTTACTCTAATGTCATGCTTTGCTAGATCTATAGCTAATTGCTTGGTTATTCCGGCAGTAGCATGTTTTGAAGCAGTGTAAGCACACCTATTTGGTGCTGCGGTTACGCTTAGAGTTGAAGAAGTAATTACGATATTACCCTTTATTTTTTTTTCGATGCAGTGCTTTGCAAATGTTTGTGCAGTTATAAAAACCCCAGTAACATTTATATCAATAACCTTTCTCCATTCTTCAATAGACAATTCTAACGGAGACACAATCTCCCTTATTCCGGCATTACAAAATGCAATATCTAAGCCTCCAAAATGTTCATATGCATTTTTCATGTTTTCAATAGTTTCATTTTGATTTGTTACATCTAATTTAAATGGCTCAGCATTACCACCTGCAGATTTTATTTCTTTAGCCACCCTGCTAGCCATATCAAAATCTAGATCTGAAACAGCTACATTTGCACCTTCTTTTGCAAAACTTAAACCTGTTTGACGACCAATCCCACCTGCTGCTCCAGTAATAAACACGGTTTTGTCTGTAAATCTCATTGAAAAATCCCCCTGTTAATGCAAAGTTTATTTGAATTAGCCTTTTTGACAACATTAATCTTTATTGGAGTAATCGATTGGACATAGAACATTTAGTATTTGAAAATGGACCTAAAAGAGTTGGCCCCTTTAGTCATGCTGTTAAAGCTGGTGAATTTATTTTTATTACTGGACAAATGCCAACATTGCCAGAAAATCCTGACGTACTAGTCAGTAATGATGTTGAAAAGCAAACTCATCAAGTTATGAAAAATCTAATTAGTGTTTTAGATAATTGTGGCTCTTCTCTCGAGAGAGTAACTTTCGTAAGAGTGTATTTAGTTAACTTCCAAGACTTCAACAAAGTAAATAAAATTTATAAATCCTATTTCAATGAAGACAAACTTCCTGCTAGAACATGTATTGGTGTAACTGGACTTGCTGTAGGTGCTTCAGTTGAGATTGATCTTGTAGCAAAAGTTTAGATAAGAAAAATTTGTCTATGAAAAGAAAATATACCCCTTTTAAAAAAGGTATTTTTACTGGCTTTGGTTTCCCCGGCATAGGAATGAGCTCAGCAATGTTTGGATATGGTGTTTTTGCTGCAGAAGCTGGACTAGATCTATATCTTTGTTTAGGTTCAGTTTTAATTTTATGGAGCATGCCTGGTATGGTTATTTTTGTGTCTCTTTTTTCAATAGGCACACCAATATTCTTGCTATTTACTACTGTTTTATTGGCTAACATGAGACAATTTTTTTTGGTCTTATCTGGCCTTACATTAATGAATATTCACAAACATAAATTATCTTTTATTACAAAATTATTTTGGGCTCACCTCATTAGTCCTACTGGTTGGGCTGAATTAACCAAAGTAAAAAATGAAATAGACGAAAAAGATTTATTTAAATTTTTTCAAGGTCTTAGTTTGGCATTGGTAATATTTAATTCAACTACAACAATTATTGGTTACAAATTATATGATTTTTTACCTAATGATATTGTTTCTATTCCTGTATTTATAATGCCATTATATTTAACCATCTTAATGCTAAGAGCAATTGAAATTTATTACAGATTAGCAGTTGTTACTGGAGGGATTATCGGGCCCCTTTTATTTCCATATATTGGTGATTGGAGTTTGATTGTTGCAGGATTAGTTGGCGGTTCCGTAGGCTTGATGGTCAGTTATCTTTTGAATAAGGATAAAATTAATGTATGAGAATTCAAAAATTATACCTGAAATAATGCCTTGGATAATGCTTTTAGTCGCTAGTTCAGGTATTTTTGTTTGGAGATTTTTAGGAGTAGTTTTATCTAGTAAAATCCAAAAAGATAGTTTTTTTGCAAAATGGATCAATGCTATTGCATTTGCTATGACAACAGCTTTAATGACTAGAATTATAATTTTCCCAACAGGAGCATTGGCCGAAACTGAGTTGATTGAAAGAATAGTACCTTTTTTAATTGGTATAATTATATTTTTATTTTTTCCAAAGAAACCAATTTTTGGGTTAGCAATGGGAGTACTCTTCTTTAGCGTTGGAATATTTTTATTTTAGATATTTTAATTTTCAGACACAAGTTGTTTAGCTATTATCAATTTTTGAAGCTCATTAGTTCCCTCACCAATAGCCAACAAAGGAGCATCCCTATAATATCTCTCAATGTTATACTCCGGTGAATACCCAAATCCGCCATGAATTCTCATTGCTTCTGTAGAGTTAAACAATGCTGTTTCAGTAGCAAAAAGCTTTGCCATTCCGGCTTGTAAATCTGATCTATTACCAGAATCATATGCCTTTGCAGCTTGTTCAGTTAATAATCTAGAGGCTTCAAGTTTGGTTGCCATCTCAGCTAATTTAATTTGAATTGCTTGGTGTTCACTAATTGGTTTTCCAAATGTCTTCCTTATTTTTGCATATTCTATTGAATCTTCGAGAGAGGCTCTAGCCACACCGACGCCACGTGCAGCTACATTAATTCTTCCTAATTCAAGGCCCGCCAAAATTTGTTTGAGCCCTTTTCCTTCTATTTCACCAATCAAGTTAGAAGTTGGTACTCTTACATTTTCAAGTTGAACCTCTCCTGTATCAATTCCCCTGTAACCCAATTTTTTGAGTTTTCTTGATAAAAATCCATCTTTCTTTTCAACGAGAATTAAACTCATACCTTTATGAGCTGGTTGAATTTCAGTATTCGTTTTTACTAAAACAGCTAAAATAGTCCCTTGAACTGAGTTTGTAATCCATGTTTTTGTACCATGAATAATATATTCGTTCCCAACTTTTTTTGCTTTGGTTTTTATCGATTGAAGGTCAGTACCACAGTCTGGTTCCGTAAGTGCGATACCACCTCTTATCTCTCCAGTTGCAAACTTAGGAAGATAATATTTTTTCATCTCTTCAGTGCCAAATCTTTCTACAGCAGCACACATTATAAGATGAGAGTTAAAAATACCAGAAACTGACATCCACACGGCTGACACATTTTCTACAATTTTTGAGTAAGTAACTGCTGACAAACCTAAACCACCATACTCAGGAGAAATTGTAGCACCAAAGAGACCTAAAGCTGCCATTTTATCAGCAATATCTTGTGGATATTTATCTTGTGACTCAAATTCTTTTACATATGGCTTTACATCTTTTTCTAAGAATTTATTTACAGATTCTATTATTAAATTATCTTCAGAGTCTGGTTTTTCATTTTCGACTTCAATTATTTTATGTTCATTCATTAATATCTCCTAAATTAATGATTATAAATCTATCTGACTATACTCAAATATTGAATTGACATTATTTGCTTGATCAATTTTAAGCATCAAATCTGTCAACTGGTTAACTCTTTCCTTTGATAAATATGGTTCTGTTAAACCTTTAAACTTTGATATAAATTCTTCATCTTTCATAAAGTTTTCTGGTTCTCCTTTTGGAATCTTTACAAACTTTTCATAAGTCTTTCCTTTTACCACCATTTTTACCTTTGCACTCATAAATTCTGGACAACACTTCTCAGCATCTTTATCAGGATTTACTTTTATTTTGTTACACAGCGCTAATGTATCACTGTTATTTAAGTGATCTTTATAATCATCCCACTTTAATCCACCACTTTTAGCAGCTACAGCAGCACAAAAAGGCATTGAAAATTGCCCATCAACAATACTTTTAGGATTTTGTTTATCCTCTAAAGGATAACCAATTATATTCAATGCTGTTTCGGACAGGCCAATATCAATATCATCTAAATCATCAATGGAAAAATCTAATTCTTTTTTTAGATCTATTATACCATCAATTGCTGCATGACTATATCTACAAGAAGGATAAGGTTTTACTCCCAAGTTGAGTGTTTCAAATTTATTTCCTAAACCGTCTAATGCTTTTTTTGTGTCTCCTCCTGAAGCATATGCATTTAGATAACCCCACTGACCCTCAAAAGCTTTAGAAGGACCTTTGAAACCTTCCGCCGCCATTGTTGCACAATTTAGACCGTTCTGTGCAGCTTGTCCTACATGCGATCTTTTTGTCCAAGCACCATCTGTTAAAAATTGCATAGATCCAGCTGATTGACTTAGGGCTATTCCAAATGCAGAAACAAACTGATCTTTGGTCAAGCCCATAAGATAGCCAGCTGAAGCTACAGCACCAAACACACCACATGTTGCCGTTGGATGAAATCCTTTTTTATAATGTGCTGACGAGCCTACAGCTAATCCTAGTCTTATTTGTATTTCATAACCAGCAACACATGCTGTTATTAACTCTTGTCCTGATGATTTATTCATTTGTGCTGCAGCCAAGGCGGCAGAAAGTATTGGTGCACTGGAATGTAAAGAGGCTTCAGCATGAGTGTCATCAAAATCAAGAGAATGAGCTAAAGTTCCATTAAGCAGAGCAGCTGCACTTGGAGAGTAACTATTTTTATCTGAAAAAACTTGGCAACTTCCATTACTCATTTCTAATCTGTCGATTGCTGCGACTAAACTAGCAGTTGATTCTGCATCATGTCTTGCTCGTATTATTATTCCAACAGTATCAAGAATTAACAATTTTGTTCTTTTAATAACGTCTGAAGATAAATTTTCGTATCTAATTTCGGCACAAAACTCAGCAAACTTTTCGGTCATATTTTCCATTTATTTCTCCCAAAACATATTGAAAAGGTTAAACTAAAATTTCATTTTACAAAACTAAAAAATAATCATTAAGATATCTTTATTAAAATCATATGAGAAAATACCATGACAAATCCTTTTGAATTAACTGCAACTGATGCAATTAAACTGATTGGTAACAATAAGTTATCAAGGTATGAGTGGGTACAAAGTTGTTTCGAAAGAATACGTGAAAAAGAGGATCTTGTAAAAGCTTGGGTATACTTGGATGAAGATAGAGCGCTAGAAAAAGCTAAGCAGTTAGATAATGAAAATGATAAATCACAACTTGGAATTCCATTTGGAATTAAAGATATAATTGATGCAAGTAATACACCTACTGGATTTGGAACTAATTTTTATCAAAACAATGTTCCTATGAGAGACGCTGCTTCGGTATCCGTTGCAAAACAATCAGGATGTATTTTTATTGGCAAAACTGTATCTACTGAACTAGGACATAGAGCTCCTGGATTAACAACAAACCCACATAATAAAGATTTCACACCTGGAGGCTCAAGTTCTGGATCGGCTGCAGCTGTGGCATCTATGATGGCACCTGTTTGTTTTGGCACACAAACTACTGGGTCGGTAATAAGACCTGCTGCTTACTGTGGAGTTATTGGGTATAAACCATCTTATGGTGATTTTGATAAATCAGGCATTCTACCAAATTCTCCATCAATCGATACTTTAGGATTGATGTCTAGGTCAGTAGAAGATATTGCACTTTTTCGATCAATCCTTCTCGAAGAAGATTTAGTATCAATACAAAAAGTTGATTTAAGCAAAATTAAAATTGGATTTGTTAGAACACCACACTGGGATAAAACTGATGATTCTACAAAGGAAGCTTTTGAGCATTTTCTTAATTTACTCTGTTCAGATAAATTAAATGTAGTTGATTTAGAAATTGATAACCTTATTTCAAAATCTGATGCACTTCATTTAGATATAAGTGGATATGAATTTAAAAGATCGATATCTCACGAAAGATTCAATTATTATGACCAATTAAGTGACCAATTAAGGAACGGTAGGCTTAATGATGGATATCAAGTGAGTAATAAAAATTACCAGTTAGCTTTAAAAGACTTGTTAATTTTAAAAAATCAAATAGACGCTGTATTTGACAAGACTGATTTAATAATTACTCCTAGTGCACCTGGCGAAGCATTAAAAGGATTAGAATATACAGGATCACCGATATTTAATACAACTTGGTCTCTAAACGGAAATCCATGTATTACCCTACCCCTATTTAAGGGGAAACAAGAATTACCAATTGGATGCCAACTTGTTGCTAAGTTTGGAGAAGACGATCAGCTTTTAAATTATGCAAAAGCCTTCTTAGAACTTTAATTAAAGTGTGATTCAACTAATAGTTCTGGAAGTGTAAGTGCTAAAGCTGGGAATAGAAGCACTATGATTAGTACAACTGTGTCAGAAATACAGAAAGGAAATGATCCTTTTATAACGGTTGTAACTGGTAAACCAGTAACTCCACTAACAGCAAACAAATTTAAACCAACGGGTGGGATAACACTTCCTATTTCTATACATAATGCTGTTAAAATTCCTAAATGGATAGGATCTACACCAAGTGCCAATGCAACAGGGAAATATATAGGTACAGTTAAAACTAAAATAGCTACACCTGTTAGAAACATTGATAAGAATAATAGAGATCCCATGAGTGCAAATAAAAATCCTGTTTTACTCAGACCTAAATCACCAGCCCATTCAGCAATCATTTGAGGCCAACCCATATTTGCAAGATAAAATTGGAAGATTCCAACACAACCCAATAGAAAAAACACAACTGCAGTAAGGTTCATAGTTCTTAGAGTTGTTGGCATTAATTCTTTCGCAAATGTTTTTCTTTTAAAGATTAATCCATAAAAAAGAGCATAACTAGCAGCAGCAGCACCTGCTTCAGTTGGAGTGAATAAACCTCCATATAAACCACCTAATATAATTACAGGCATTAACAAAGCAGGTAGAGCTTCTTTAAAACATCTCCAAACTTCACATAAATCAAATTTTCCTCGAGGTAATTTAATAAAAAGAGATACACTAACAATTATAACTGCATCACTCATAGCTAACATCAATCCAGGAATTATACCTGCAAAAAACAAGTCAACTATAGACATTTCTGTTATGACACCAAACAGAATCAGAGTAATACTTGGTGGAATAAGAAGTGCTATACCTCCTGCAGAGGCAATAACTCCCGCTGCCATCCATTTTGGATAACCTCTTTTAATTAATTCGGGATAAGCTATAACACTCATTGCAGCAGCCATTGCTGTAGATGAACCAGAAATTGCTCCAAATAAAACAGCTGCAAGCAATGTTGCATAAGCAAAGCCACCTGGAACCCATCCAACTATTGAATCAGCAAATTTAAATAAACTGGCTACCAAGCCTGTTTTTTCCATTAAAAAACCAGCAAAAATAAAAAATGGAATAGCTACTAATGTATATTTAGTAAGAAAGCTAAAAAAAGCTTCGAACAAGGTGCTATACGTTAAAAAATCGTCAAACAGTACAAGAAGACCGGTAGCACCAGCAAGAGCTATACCTATTGGAGCACCAGCAAATAATAGACTAAATAAAGATCCTCCTAAAGCCCACATTATACATTTCCTGTATTATTAGAATTAAACATCAGTAGCAGCTTCAACTTCTGCAGTAAAATGGTCACCCTTTATATAACTATGTATATCTTCAATAAATTGAAGAAAGGCTACTAAAGACATTAATCCCATACCCAGAGCCAATATAAAATAAAAAGGCCACATAAAGAAAAATAAACTCTCAGTTCTTTCACCAATTTGTATTGAATATTCAACCGTTGAATACGCAGTATATGTTAAAGAACCAGTGAATACAGAAACAAAGAGAGAAACAAAAATTTTACAAAAACCTACTGTTCTGTGAAAACCTTTTGTATTTAAAAGTTGTAACACAGCACTCATTACAAGATGATTCCTATTTATCTGTGTAACGCAAATGTAAAAGGCAACTGAAGAAACCATCATGTAAATAACAGCATCTTGACCCCATTCAAAAACAACACCAAAAATATATCTTCTAATAATTTCAGCTAACGCAAAGAGTGTGACTGCTATCATTAGGAAAGCAGAACATCTACCTAATATAGCAGTGATGGAAGACTGAATTTTGTTTGAGATTTTGTAAAAATTATCCATGATAATCATCTAAATAAAAAAGGCCTGACATAAGTCAGGCCTTTTTTGATTGATTTATTTTCTTGACTTTTTCTTGTATAAAGCTGTTCCTTTTGCAAATTTAGCAAAGTCGGAGGCAAACGCTGTACAATCAGTCTTTTCTAAAGCACTTGATCCCATTGGATTAGCTGCAACTAGAGCTTTTGCTTCAGCAGTGAACTGATCAACCATTTTGTCTCCAGTTGCATCAACCTTAGACTTAATCCAGTTATTAGTTGCACCACCTTCTTTTGCTTGAAGAACTCCAGCCTCTGCAGGGCTCATCACATAAATTCCAGGCGCACTTTTATCAGTTACTTTAAACTTATCAACTAACCTTTTATCATTACAAAAATTAATAGCTTTTTGATAAGGAATAAAATCATTCATAATAATATCAGTTAGCGCTGCCTGTTGTTTTTTATCAAGAGTTGCCCACCATTTATTTGATGCACCAATCCAGTAGTAATCACCAACAATACCATTAATTCCAGCAACTGTGAAATATGGAGCTTGTTCTTTGGTAGCATTAAATCCACCTAAACTTGTTAGTAGTCCATCAATAACACCTGTTTGAAGAGCAGGTGGAACATCACCAAAAGCCATTGTAGTAGGGTTTGCACCTAAAGCTCCTAACAATGCATTTTCAGCTGGTCCCATGCTTCTAACCTTCTTACCGGCAAAATCAGCAGGAACTAACATTCTACTTTTAACAGCACCAGCACCCATGTACATACTTAGATGTCCAGAACCAAAAATAGTTATCCCGTGCTTGTCATTAAAAACTTTCTTTAATTGAGCAAAAGTTTTTGTTCCATCAAGGCCATTGATAGCACCAGGTGATGTTAATTTTCCAGCACCAACAATAGTATTAGCATATGGCTCAACACTTGAAGTTTTACCAAATTGACCAGTCATCATCTCAAGATTACCTTTTGTAAGAGCTTGAGTTCCTTTTGGAACATTATAAAGTGACTTAGCCCAATAAATCTGAACTTTACTACCAGGAATTTTCTTCTCAACCTGCTCTGCAAAAAACATTTCTGCAATGGCTGCAGGATGTGGCGGACCAGAATGGTCAGAAGCCCAACGCATCTTAATAGGTTTTACAGCATGTCCATCAGCTAAAGCTAAATTGGTTCCAGCTGCAAAAGTTAGAGCAACAGCGCCAGCTGCACCTAACAATGATAGTTTATTTAATTTCATTAAATTTCCTCCAAATATTTAGAATCACAACCTATAACGATATGCTTTTCAGGTAAACCCTTAATTGCAATAAAACCAATTAATTAGTTAATATGTTATGTAATTCTGTTTAGATTATGCCTTTATTCTTAAAAGTGCATATTTGTTCACCAGTAAAACCTATCTCTTTAAGTATATCATATGTATCTTCGCCTAGTTCTGGGGCGGTTTTATCTTGAAATTTGCTATCTGAAACATGAACAGGTGTTTTCAATAAACTGATATCAATCCCCCTTTTTGTTTTTAATTTTTGGATATTTTTTCTATCTTTTAAAAATGGATTTTCTAAAGACTCTTTTAAATTTAAAATTGGAGCTGCTGGAACAACTCCTCCAAACTCGTCCAGCCATTCAGAGGTATTTTTTTTCATTAATTCTTCATCAAGAATTCTAGTTATTTCGTCTCTATGTTTTTGCCTATATGAAAAGTCAACAAACTTTGAATTGTCAATTAGATCCTCCCTACCAAGTTTTTTACACAGAACAGGCCAAAAACTTTCCTTATTACACATTATGTAAATCCAACCATCTTTAGTTTTATACAATTGACAAGGAACTAAAATTGGATGAGCTGATCTATCTAATCTTTTACTTTTAAAATCAGTGTTGAGTGTCCAGGCTGCCATATAACTTTGATTAAACATGGCCGTGTCAAACAAATTGACATCTACATCTCTTCCAATACCATTGGACCTTGCAGATAGTATGGCACTTACTAGTCCAAATGACATGGTCAAACCAGACATATAATCTACAATTGAAAGACCAAATCTTGCTGGAGGTCCATTAGGTTCGCCTGTCAATGAGAAATACCCAGCCTCTGCTTGCATAAGATAATCATATCCCGGCCAATTTTTTCTTGGTCCCTCTCTGCCGTACGCAGAACAATGTGCTGAAACAATTGATTTATTATATTGTTTAAGCTGATCATAAGTAATCCCAAGTTTTTCTGGAACATCCCCTCTTAAATTGTTCGCGACTGCGTCAGCATTCTCAACTAATTTTTGAAGAATTTTTTTTCCATCATTTGACAGAATATCTAAAGTTATGCTTTTTTTATTTCTATTGAGAGCTTGAAAGAAAATACTGGAAGCAGAATTTCTATCTTTACCATCTATAAAATAAGGACCAATTGCTCTTAAATAATCACCACTTGTACCTGCAGGTTCAACTTTAATTACGTCTGCTCCTAAATCAGCTAAATATTGAGTGCCAAATGGTCCCGCTCCATATTGCTCAAAAGCAATTACCCTGACTCCTGATAAAGGTAAATCCATATTATTATTCTCTAATTTGCTGCTTCTTTAATAATTTCATCAACTACACTATGCCCACGCTTAGCAACCAGGAAAGATCTTACCATATCCATTACAACAATTTTGTCTTGATTTTTACCAATGTGTCTTACCTTCACAATACCCTGTGTGGGTCTTGATTTTGATTCTCTTTTGTCTAAAACTTCCGTCTCAGAGTATAATGTATCTCCAACAAACACTGGAGCAGGTATTTTTATTTCTTCCCATCCCAAGTTGGCTATTGCTTTTTGGCTAGTGCCACTAACACACATCCCTGTTACAAGGGCTAAAGTAAAAGCGGAATTAACTAAATATTTTCCAAACTCAGATTTAGAGGCGTAATTTGCATCAAAGTGAATTGGATGAGTGTTCATTGTTAAATTTGTAAACCATATATTATCAGCTTCGCTTACTGTTCTACCGGGCCAATGCTCATATACATCTCCTACTTGAAAATCTTCAAAATATCTACCTGGATCTTCTCTATACCTTTGGGGTCCTATTTTTTTAATTCCATAAGAATTTTCATCCATTTAATCCTCCCTTGATATAATCAATCTTGCAACCGCTAACACAGGTGCATCAACCATTTTGCCTTGATATTTAAAAGCACCAGAACCTGCTGTTTTTGCTTCCTCTAAAACACCTTTTGCCCATTCAAGTTCTTCTGTAGTAGGTCTGTAAGCATCGTGAATAGGTTTAATCTGATCTGGATGTATAGCAAAACGTCCTTTGAAACCCATAGTTTTGACATATAATGTTTCTTCTCTACACCCATCAGGATCTCTGAAATCTAGCCAGACACCGTCAAGAGCAATAGTGTTGTATAATGCAGCAGCATTAATTATTTTACCCCTTCCGTATGCTAAACTAGCTTTACCCATATCACCACCGGTCGATGCACAATAGTCAGCTGACCCAAATCCAATTCCAGAAAACTCTATGTTTGAACAATCCCAACTTTCAATAGTTGCAATACCACGCGGCGTTTCAATTTGAGGTAAAATTAATATATTGGCACCAAGGTCCTTTAAGAAAGTTCTACATTCATCAGCAGACTCTATTTTAGGAATGGCAATAGAGTATGGAAGAGAAGGTAAAGACCTTAACATTGTTATGTCATGTTGGTATTCTTCAGTATCTAAAGCATTAATACGTAATAAAAGTTTATCTACTTGACCGTCGTAATTTCTATTTGCTAGATCAGCAAAATTGGATCTTCCAATAGCTTTGTTTTCGTGGGCCAAACCATCTTCTAAATCGAAAATAACTTTATCAGCTCCAGATCCTATAGCCTTGGGCAACCTTTCAATTTTATCAGTTGGTAAAAATAAAATACTTCTCAAATTTATCTCCTTTTTTAAGAACTAAATTCAGTTCTAATTTTTTTCCCATGCTCATCTAATTCAGGCATTTTATTAACTTCTGGTATAAGGTTGTCATGTATTGCGCCTGGACCTAAGACCTTTACTTTGCCGTTTTTGGTTTCAATTTCTAAAAAATTGTTTTGGGGATGGTTTTTTAATTGTTCCATGTCAGATATTCTTCCGTAAGCAACGCTTGCTTCTTCAAGTTTTTCAATTAACTCCTCACGTTTAAAAGTAATAAATTTATCTTGAATAATTTTTTCTGTTAATTCTCGATTAGTAGCACGATCTGAGTTAGTTTTAAATCGAGCGTCATTAACCATGGTTTCGTCATCTAATACAATTTCACAAAATCTCACCCATTCTCTATCATTTTGTATAGCAATTAAAATAGTCAAATTATCTTTACAATTATATGCACCATAGGGAACGATTATTGGGTGAGTCATTCCATTTCTTTTTGGAATTTTTTTATTATAAACATAACCAAGGTAGAAAGGGTTCATCCAATCTGCGAGCGAATTAAACATAGAAACTGATATATGTCTGCCTTTTCCACTTATACTTCTTTTTATAAGTGCTTGCAAAATTGCTTGATAAGCTGTCATCCCTGCGGATATATCACAGACTGATGGGCCAACCTTTGCTCTTCCATCAACGCCAGCTTTATCTGGAAGACCAGTTATATCAATAACACCAGTTTCAGCTTGAATTAACATATCATAAGCTTTTTGGTTTTTATATGGTCCTTCGTCTCCAAATCCAGAAATAGAACATGTAATTAAAGATGGATATTTTTTTCTTAATTCATTTAAATTTAAACCAAGGCGGTCAAATGCGCCTGGTGCTAAATTTTGGATTAAAATATCGGATTTTGAAATAATATTCTCAAAAATTTTAAAATCCTCACTGTTTTTAAGATCTAAAGCAATTGACTCCTTCCCTCTATTCAACCAAACAAAATAAGCGCTATTTCCAAGTGCATTGCTATCATAGTTTCTGGCAAAATCACCTTCAGGTCTTTCAATTTTTATAACTCTGGCACCTGCATCTGCCAGTCTGCACGATGTATAGGGGGCTGCCACAGCTTGCTCAACTGTTACGACTAATAAACCTTCTAAATCCTTTCCGGAATTTTGTCTTTCCATTAGCTAACCAAGCAATCTACTAAAGAAGAAACTTTACTTTCAGAGGGCGAGTTTAAGATTGTAGAAATTTCATGAGATTTATTTTTTGATAGCAATGACACAGATTTGTTAACAATTTTATTTTCCAAAATATTTTGATCAATCTTGTCTGATAAATCATGTTTATTTTTTATATCTCTAGTTCCATCTTTAATAGAAATTGAAGACTGAGTATTTGTTAATTTGTCATTAGGTATGATTCTTACCTTGTCCCTAACATTATTTATTTTTTCATCAAAACAAATATCATCGTTGTACGTCCCTAAGTCGGCTGTGTCTTTGCCATAAATTGACATGGCTGCCGTTAATTTATAAGAAAATTTTGATTCCAAACCAGTTTTAGGTTCTTGAATATTACACACTTTGAGCCAAGAGGGATTAGTTTCAATTGCAATCTCTTCAATTGATTCAGGATTAAAGTTGTTTTCTTGTTTTAATTCCTCAAGTGCTTCTAGGAAAGAATGTAGACCATGACAACAAGCATGAAATTTATACTTAATTTCAGGAAACAGGAAGTCTGTTCCTAAGTTTTCTACAGCTCTTGTAGGAGTTTTTTTATCCCAACCATGAGTTTGAAAAAAACCTTGGTCACACTCAATACCATCTTCTCTTGACACAAACCCAAGTTTAGATAATTTGGCAGCCTCAATACCATTTGATGCAGCCATTCCTGCGTGATACGGTTTACCCATAGTACCAAATTGGGATTTAATTCCAGATGCTCTCGTTGAAACCAAACCAAGCGCATTTATTGTCTGATCCTCGCTCAAATTTAGTAATTTTGATGCAACAATTGTCGCACCAAATGATCCACTTGTAGCAGTTTGATGGAACCCTGCATTATAATGAGAATAGCCTAAGATATGACCAATTCTAGTAGAGACTTCAACTCCAGACATATAAGCAAGTAATAAATCTTCTATAGATAATTCTAATTCTTCGCCTAAGGCTAAAGCAGTTGGTAATGCACTTGAAGTTGGATGGCCAACAAAAAGAAAGTGAGTGTCATCATAATCTAATGCATGACCAGTCGTTCCATTAGCTAAAGCTGCGCCTCTTGATGAAACGTTGTATCCAGTTGAAATCACTCGTGCTTGATTAACGCCATTTTCTTCTTTAACCATTTCAGAAACTATTTTCGAAACCGGTTCTTGTTTTGCTGCATAGGCTACTCCACACCAGTCTAGAATAGACATCTTTGCAAAAAACTTCATTTCATCATTAAAACTGTCTAGCGTACTACTAAATCCGTAACTACCAAATAATTTTGTAATCGACATAACTTATCCTTTCCCTAAATCTATTTAAAACGTGCTTCAGCTTGCATGGTCATTCCTGTACCTTTTACAGCACCCCAACAACTAACACTTCCATCAGTGTTTTCTTTTGCGCCAATTATATAGTTACTGTTTGCAAAAACAGGAGCCATAACTTTATGATTAAAAGAGGTTACCGTTTTACCTTTTAGTTTTTCGGCTGCTCTTAATAAAAAAGTAGCTTGCAAGGGACCATGAACAATTAAATCAGGATAGTTCTCTTCATTTTTAGTATATGGATAATCATAATGTATTCTATGACCTACAAATCCAATTGCTGAATAACGGAACAATATTGTTGGATGCATAAAAATAGTTTCTGTATAGTCTGCATCTTCAGGTAATGTGTCTGAATAACCAGAACCACCACCTGCCTTAGTTACATCTCTGTAAACAATATTATGAAGTTCATGCAATCTTACCTCTTCATTAACTAAAAATTCATATTCTGCAGTAACAAAACAAAGCTGTCCTGTTCTACCTTCCTTTAGCTTTATGTCAGCTACCTTAGATTTTTTTATTACTTTATCACCTACTCTTAAAGGTTTTATTACTTTAATCTGACTCCCTGCCCACATTCTTCTTGGAAGCGGGACTGGAGGCAAAAAATCACCTCTAGCTGGATGAGAGTCCACACCAAGTTCGTCATTTTTTTTTAAATCCCAACCTAACATCCAATGCAAACCAGAGGTTGCATCCTCCCCAATTTTGGGATCGCCTGGATCAATATTTAATGTTGCTCTGTACCTCTGTTCAACAATTGGTGTAAGGTAATCTGTTACAGTCTCTATATTACCTAACCATTTATTTAAATGATTAATATCAAGCGCTTCATTTTCCATTTACCGAACCTTTATTTTTAAGAATATTTGAAACTATTAAATATAAAAATTATATTAATATCAATTAATAAAATATTTAATGATAGGATCTTTGAAATGCCTTCTTTAATTTTACATGTAGATGAAACCTTAGAAAATATTTTTGAAATTTCTGCAGTTAAAGCAATAGAAAAAAGCATAATAGATATTATCCAAGAAGAGTTAGAGGCTGAAAAAAACAACTGTCAAATTATATGGGTTAAGAGTAAAATAATCTGCTCAAATTATAAAATATTTGGTGAATTGAAGTTTAGAGATAAAGAGACTAGAAATATTGACAAAAGAGATAAATGTTTAAAAAGAATTGGTAAAATTTTACAAAATAAATTTAATGCCTTTATTAGACTTAGGGCATTCTCAATTCAAGATGCATCAATAACTGCACTAGATATTGTAAATTAAAATTGTATTTCAAGTGATAAAAATAGAAGGATCAGTAATGAGTAAAAATATTGTATTAACAAGCGTAAATGAAAGAGGAATTGCTGAAGTTATTTTAAACCGTCCAGAAAGAAATAATGCATATAACGGAGATATGATTATTGAATTAATCAAAAGCTTTGAATCTTTATATAAAAATAATTCTGTAAGAATAGTGCTCATTAAAGGCAATGGAAAACATTTTCAAGCAGGAGCTGACTTACAATGGCTTAAAGAAATTGGTAAACTTAGTCAAAAAGAAAATATAGAGGTTTCAAGAAAAACAGCTTCAGCGATTCAAGGTCTTACAATGTTTCCTAAGCCAACAATAGCCTTGATCCATGGAGGATGCTTTGGAGGTGGAACTGGAATTGCCGCAGCAGCTGATATAGTAATAGCTAGTGAAGACGCTATTTTTTCTATTTCTGAAGCTAGATGGGGTGTAATGGCAGGAATAATAATACCTCATTTAAACGCCAGTATTGGCGTAAGAAACGTCAGAAGATATGCTCTTACATGTGAGCGTTTTAACTCTAGTCAGGCCAAGGAAATGGGTTTAGTTCACCAAGTTTGTAAAACGGGTGAGCTTGAAAATGCTGTTCAACCTGTTATTGAGGACTTGTTAATGTGCGCTCCAGATGCATTGGAAGCTACAAAAAGAAGAACTTTGATTGAAAGTGGTTTAATGTTGTCAGATGAAAAATTTGACGAACTTGTTTTTGAACATTCTCAAAAAAGGATGACTAATGAAGCAAAAGAAGGTCTAAATAGTTTTCTTGAGAAAAGAACTGCATCTTGGTATCAAAATTAAATCATAGGATATATAAATGCCTGCATTAGTTACGAATTCAAAAATATGGGGAGAAATGTTTGGTACTAAAGAAATGCATTTCTTATTTTCTGACGAGAGTACTACACAACTTTATTTAGATGTAGAAGCGGCTTTAGCAAGATCACAATCAAAGTTGAATATTATTCCAAAAGAAGCTGGAGAAAAAATAACCCAAGCAGCAAAAGTAGATATAATTGATTGGGAGAAACTTGAAAAAAGGACATCTATAGTTGGATATCCAATTCTTCCACTAGTAGAACAACTAAGTGAAAAAGTTGAAGGCAACTTTGGACAATTTTGTCATTGGGGCGCTACAACACAAGATATTATGGACACAGCAGATATCCTTCAAATTAGAAAGGGTCTTGAATTATTATCTAAAGACCTAAAGTCAATTTCAGATGCTTTAGAAAAAATTGTTGAATATCACATTAAAACACCTATGGCTGGTAGAACACATTTGCAACATGCTTTACCTATATCTTTTGGGTACAAGGCATCTACTTGGTTATCTGGTATAGATAGGCATCACAAAAGACTGGAAGAAATTAAGAAACGTATTTTCAATGTTTCATTTTTTGGAGCAGCAGGAACACTTGCTTCTTTGGGAGAAGATAAAGGTCTTAAGACACAGTCAACTCTTGCAGAAGAATTAGATCTGAATGTACCTGACGTAAGTTGGCATTCTATTAGAGATAATTTTTGTGAAGTAACTGGTTGGCTTGCAATAGTCGCCGCATCGCTTGGTAAAATAGCTTATGATGTGATGTTAATGATGCAAACAGAAACACAAGAAGTGGCTGAACCATATCTTCACGGACGAGGTTCTTCTTCGACAATGCCTCAAAAAAGAAATCCCATTTCTTCTGAGATAATGCTGGCTTGTTCAAAACTATTAAGAGAACATCATTCTTCTATGCTAGATGCTATGGTCCTTGACCATGAAAGAGCTACAGGTCAATGGCATGTAGAATGGCATGTAATACCTAACGCCTTTTTGGTTGCTTCTTCATCTTTCAACTCAGCTAAATATCTTTTGGAAGGTTTAGAAGTTTCACCTGAAAAAATGAAGGAAAACATTTATAAAACTAATGGGTTAATTGTTGCAGAGTCTGTTATGATGGCCCTCGCACCCAAAATGGGAAGACAAATTGCACACGATTTAGTTTATGACTGTTGTAGGGAATCAATCAAAAACAACATATCATTCATAGATATATTATTAAAAAACAAAGAAATTTCTAAATTTTTCAATGAACAAGATTTGTTAAAAATGATAGATCCATCTAATTATTTAGGAGCGGCACCTACTATGGCACAGAGACTTTTAGATAAAAGAAAGTTACCCTAACATAATGCAACAATTAATGACAAAAGAAAGCCTTGATAAATTTTTAAATAGAGAATTTCCTCAAGTAAGCAAAAACTTCAAGATATTAAATGTAAGCGACCAGTCTTTTTCAATGCTAATGTACATTACTGAAGAACATTTGAGACCAGGGGCAACAGTTTCAGGCCCAACGATGTTTCTATTGGCAGACGTAACTTTTTATTTAGCAACTTTAAGCATTATAGGTCCTAAAAGTCTTACTGTCACAACTAATTGTTCAATAAATTTTTTAAGAAAACCAAATGAGAAAAATTTAACTAGTAAGGCTAGAATTTTAAAATTAGGTAAAACTTTGAGTGTAGGCGATGTTTTAATTTATTCAGAAGATATTGACGAGCCTGTTGCCCACGCTTCACTTACATATTCTATTCCACAAAAATAAATTCATATTCTATCTCTATGCCAAATTAAATGATCTGACATAAAGGATGATATAAAATAATATGAATGATCATAATTTGGGTGCATTCTAAGTTTTAAATTAATATTTTTATCTTTACATGCATCATCTAATAGCCAAGGTCTTAACCCTTCTTTTAAAAAACTATCCGCATCTCCTTGATCAACAAGAATTTCAGGAAAATGATAACCATTTTTAACTAAAGCTACACTATCATACATTTGCCAATCACTTTGATTTAAACCAATATATTTTTTAAAGGCATCACTAGACCAGCTGGCAGTCGATGGCTCGACAATTGGAGCAAATGCAGAACAACTTTTAAATTTCTTTGGGTTTCTTAAAGCCATTACAATAGCTCCGTGACCACCCATTGAGTGACCAAAAATACTTTGTCTAGACATATCAAAATCGAAATTATTTTCAATAATACTTGGAAGTTCTTCAATTATATAAGTGTACATATTATAATTTCTGTCATATGGCGGTTCTGTTGCATCCAGATAAAAACCAGCTCCACTGCCAAATTGCCAATTGTCTTTTTCGTCGGGTATATCTTCCCCTCTAGGACTAGTATCAGGACAAATAATTGCTATGCCTAGTTCAGCAGCTTTTTTTCTGTACTCACCTTTTTCCATTACGTTTAAGTGACTACAAGTTAAACCAGATAGATACCACAAGACTGGAGGTTTTTTTATTTTGGGAGGGATAAAAACTGCAAAAGTCATTTCACAATTATTAACCAGAGACTGATGACTACAGACTAATTGTTTACCCTCAAATGAAAATACTTCAGATATATTTTTCATTAAAAAACTACGACTGATCTTATTGATTCACCAGCATGCATCAAATCAAAGCCTCTGTTAATATCTTCTAATTTTAAATTATGAGTAATCATTGGATCAATGTCAATTTTGCCTTGAAGATACCACTCCACAATTTTAGGAACGTCGGTTCTTCCTCTTGCTCCACCAAAAGCTGTACCTTTCCAGCTTCTTCCAGTAACTAGTTGGAAAGGTCTAGTTTTAATTTCTTGCCCTGCTCCAGCAACCCCAATAATTATACTTTCTCCCCAGCCTTTATGTGCGCACTCTAAAGCTTGTCTCATTACATTCACATTTCCAATACATTCAAAAGAGTAGTCTGCACCACCACCTGTAAGATCAACCAAGTAATTAACTAAATCACCATCAATCTCTGATGGATTTACAAAATGTGTCATACCAAACTTTTTTCCCCAAGATTCTTTCTTGTTATTCATGTCGACACCAACAATCATGTTTGCTCCTATCATTCTCAAACCTTGAATAACATTAAGACCAATACCACCTAAGCCAAAAACTACTGCGTTACAACCTGCAGTTGCCTTTGCTGTATTGATAACGGCTCCAATACCTGTAGTTACACCGCATCCGATATAACAAATTTTATCAAAGGGAGCTTTTTTATTTACTTTAGCAAGCGCAATTTCAGGAACTACAGTGTAATTTGAAAAAGTAGATGTTCCCATATAATGCAATATGGGTTTCCCATTTATCGAAAATCTACTAGTGCCATCAGGCATTACTCCCTTACCTTGGGTAACTCTTATGGCCTGACATAAATTAGTTTTCGGATGCAAACAATACTCACACTCTCTGCATTCCGGTGTATAAAGAGGAATTACATGATCACCTTCTTTAAGAGATGTTACGCCTTTACCCACTTCTCTTACAACTCCTGCTCCTTCATGCCCTAATATTGCTGGGAAAAGTCCTTCAGGATCATCCCCAGAAAGTGTGAACTCATCAGTGTGGCATATACCTGTTGCTTTTATTTCTACTAGAACTTCTCCGGAACGAGGCCCTTCTAAATCCACATCCATAATTTCAAGCGGTTTTCCCACCTCTACAGCAACTGCAGCTCTAGTTTTCATTGTGTCCCCCAAACAATAATTTTCTTAAATGTAAAATTTATTATGATTTAATATCCATGACTTGCAAGATTTTTTAGTATATAAATTAGTTTTGAAGGATTTAGATATTAGGAGCATCTCTATGAGTTTTGTTGAAACTGAAATTAATGGCCAAATAATTACTATCAGATTAAATCGTCCAGAAAGATTAAATGCTTTAAGCACTGTTATTAGAAAAGGTATGGCAGAAGCGTTCAATAGATATCATGAGGATAAAGATTTAGAAGTAGCAATTTTGACAGGAACTGGAAGAGGGTTTTGTGCAGGCGAAGATATGAAAGAGTCTATTGACAGAGGCATCCCAGGATCCCCAAAAGAATTTGTAGAAGAAAACTTAGTTGACCCATTTCAGACAGGTGCTCTTCAAAAGCCAGTCATAGCAGCAGTAAATGGATATGCAATGGGTGGTGGATTTATGTTAGTTGAGAGAACAGATCTTAGGATTGCTGTGAAAGAAGCAATTTTTGAAATGTCAGAAGCAAAGAGATGGCTTCTTGGCGGTTATAATCATGGACATTATGGCAACCTCCCACATCCCGTTGCAACTGAAATGGCTTTTGGATATAGAATTTCTGCTGAAAGGATGCATCAAGTTGGTTTCATTAATCGTTTAGTGGAAGCTAAAGATCTTATGAGTGAGGCTTATTCAATGGCAGAACATCTGCTATCACTCCCTCCTGCTGCAAGAGTAAACACACTTTATATGATGAAGCATATGGCACCAAAAATAAATCCTAATATTGCAGACCTTGCTGAAAAGCTACATCTTCACGGCGACACTGAGGATAGAATGGAAAGTAGAAGAGCCTTTGCAGAAAAAAGAAAGCCAAACTTCAAAGGTTGGCTTAACCCAGAAGATAGATATAATATGCCGAAATTAGAAGAAAATTAGAGGTCAAAATGAGTGAAATAAATGGAGCTCTTTCTGGGTTAAAAATAGTTGCATGTTCAACAGCACAAGCTGGAACTGTTCCCTACATGTTAATGGCAGATCTTGGTGCTGAAGTAATTAAAATTGAAACGCCAGGTAAAGGTGATAACAATCGTAACTCAGGTTTTTTAGAAGGAGAGGTTGGATCATTTTTTGAGACTAATAACAGAGGAGTTAAAAGTTTAACTCTCAATCTTAAATCAGAAAAAGGACAAAAAATACTTCACAGTTTAATAAAGGATGCCGATGTGTTTGGTCAAAATTTTAGACCAGGCGTTGCTGAAAAACTTAATTTTGATTATGATACTCTTAGCAAAATTAATCCTAAAATAGTTTACGCTTCAGTTTCTGCTTATGGGCCTGATGCCCCAGACGGACACTTACCAGGAACCGATGCGGTAGGACAAGCTTTAAGTGGAATAGCTGAAGCATATTCAATTCCTGGAAATAATTTAAGAACAGGAGTAGCCTCAGTTGCAGATGAAAGTTGTGCAATACTAACTTTTGGAGGAATTTTAGCGGCATATATAAATGCTCAAAAAACAGGAAAAGGTCAAAAGTTAGAAACTTCTTTAGTTGGGAGTGCTTTCAGACTTCTTGGTTGGACTATGACTACAGCAATGTGGAGTAACAGGCCACCAATTACTGGAGCTAGAATTAATGGAACAAGAGAAAGGCCGGGTATTGCAGCATGTTTTAACGATATTAATGGTAAGCCTTTCGCACTCCAGCTTGATCCAGATGACTGGCGGGAAGCAATGAAAGCCCTTAACTTTTTTGATGTTTTGACAGAAAATGGTCTCATTGATCTTGGTTTAGCGTTTGAATCTGAAAAAAAGAAAACTGAAATTTTGGATAAACTTGCTGAATTATTCTCAACTGATACCAGAGATAATTGGATATCAGTCTTGAGAAAAGCTGACATGATATCTACCCACGTTAATACAATGCTTGAAGCATCTAATGATCCAAATATAAAAGAAAACAATTATGTTACAGAAGTATGGTACCCAGAACTAAACAAAAATATGAAAGTACACGGTACTCCTTGGAAATTTTCCAAAACACCTGCTAACATAAAAAGAGCACCTAAACTCGGTGAACACAATACTGAGATATTGTCTGGTCTAGGCTATACTAAAGATGAAATTGAAGGTTTTAAAGACAATAAGATTATTTAATTTCTCTCATTTCTTCTGCAAACTTTTTAAAGTTTGCTACGTAATGCTTTGAAGATCTTGTCATATTTTCAATCATCTCTTGACTTAGTTCTCTTACAGCTTTAGCTGGTGAGCCTACAATTAACCAACCATCCGGAAATTCTTTATTTTCAGTCACAAGGGCACCAGCGCCTACGAGACAATTGTTGCCTATTTTAGCATTATTGAGAATTGTTGCACCCATTCCAACTAAAGAATTATTACCTATTGTGCAACCGTGTATAATTGCATTATGTCCAATCGTACAATTATTACCTATGGTGACAGGACAATCAGGATCAACGTGAATTATAGTGTTTTCTTGTATGTTTGTTTCTTCACCAATCTTAATAACGTCATTATCACCTCTTAAAACTGATCCAAACCATACACCAACATCTTTCCCTAAAATAACGTTTCCTATAACATGCGCATCTGGTGCAACCCAATATAGGTTATTTTCAGGTAATTGAGGTTTTTTTTCACCTAAACTATAAATTGGCATTAGCACTCCTTTTATAATAAGTTAACGTTAAAATTATATCTTATATAATTTTTTCTTGTTGTTAATATTTTATTAAAAATTATGAGAGTTCTTTATGGTTATTAGAGATAATATTGTTTCAAAAGTTACAATTTACAGACTAGATGTTCCTCTAATAAAGCCTTATAAATTATCCTATAATACTTTCTATTCTTTTGAACCGTTGTTGATTCATATTGTAGATGATCAAGGTAATGAGGGATGGGGCGAACAGCACATATCACCTGGCTCCAGCAGTGAAACTAGAGACGGTGGATGGACATTTGCCAAAGTTATATCAAAATTAATTTTAAATAAAAAATTATACGAAGCAAAAAAAATCATTTTATCTAATTCCTCTATAAGTATTGTTGCTTCAAGTGCAATCTATACAGCAATCGAGATGCTCGAAAAAAATAATATTTTAAATAATAAGAGTTCTCTAAAACTTAAATTATTAACTTCATTTAATGCAGAGGAAGAATCTGAAATAAAAGATGAATTGGACAAAGTAACTGAACAAGGATTTACAACAATAAAAATTAAGGTTGGAAAGGACGTTAATGCAGATATTAAAAAAATAAATAATATACAAACTTATTTGAATGGCAGAGCTACCCTAAGAATAGACGCTAATAGGGGGTACACAAAAAAAGACGGTTGTAAATTTGTTCAGGGGTTAAAGCCTGATTTTATAGAATTATTTGAGCAGCCTTGTGATGCTAATGATTGGGATGCAAACGCTGCGGTTGCTAAACTATCACGCATCCCAATAATGTTGGACGAAACTATTTGTAGTATTAAAGATATTGAAAAAGCTTCTAAATTAAAAGGCGTAGGATTATGCAAACTTAAGTTGAAAAGATTTTTATCTATTACAAAATTAGCTGAAGCCATAAAATATGCACATAAATTAGGATTAAAAATTGTACTTGGTGACGGACTTGGTACTGAAATTAATTGTTGGATGGAAGCTAGAATTGCAAAAAACCTAATTGACAATGCTGGAGAATATAACGGTTTTTTAAAAATTGATCCAAAAGCAAGAATTTTGTCAAATCCCCTAAAATTTATGAATGGTTTTCTATTGATATCTGAGAATTGGAATCTTGAAATTGACAGAGATAAATTAGAAAAATACAGTATTAATAAAGAGGAAATTTATAAATAAATTAAATAGGAAAAAAGGAATGAAATTAATTAATAGTGTTAAGAGCTTGGGTGGTGAGATTGTAGATTTGGACATCAGTAATAAATTAACTCAAGATCAAATTAATTTCATAAATCAATCTTGGGATGAAAGGCTCGTCTTAGTATTTAAAAAACAAAATTTAGATGATCATAAATTAATAAATTTTAGTAAATATTTTGGTGAACTCGACCCTCCTGGCCCTAATCCATATGGCATAACCTTTTTGCCAGAATTTCCTGAAATTAATGTAATTTCTAATGTTAAAAATGAACAAGGTACTCCTATAGGTAATTTAGGAGATGGTGAAGCAGTCTGGCATGCAGATATGACTTACCTACAACTACCTCCAAAGGCTGGAATTTTATATGCTCTTGAAGTGCCTGAAAATCAAGGTAATACCCACTTTGCAAATATGGCCCTAGCGTATAATGAATTACCAAATAAACTTAAGGAAAAAATTGATGATAAAATCTTGATACATGATTCTGCTCATAATAGTGCTGGAATGCTAAGAAAAGGGTATTCAGAAGTAGATAATCCATCTGAAACTCCAGGGGCAAGACATCCAATGGTAATCACAGATAAAAATACTAATAAGAAACTACTTTTTCTTGGACGGAGACCTCACGCATATATAATCGGTTTAGAGCTAGAAGAGAGTGAAAATTTATTAAACGAAATTTGGGAACACGCAACACAAGAGAAGTTTACCTGGACACAAAAATGGGAAAAAGGAGATTTATTGATGTGGAAAAATTTGAACGTACTTCACAAAAGAGATGCTTTTGATCCTAACACAAGAAGAGTAATGCACCGAACTCAAATAAAAGGAGAAATGGAAATCACAGCGTAGTTATCATAAAATGTTAGAGTTATGTTGATTTATTTAAAAATCAGTAGCAGAATAATAATTGTTATGAAATCGGGAGGAAAATATGACACAAATTGGAAATTCTTTTAGAAGAAGTATTGTTAAGGTCGGTTTAGGTGTTGTCGCTATTGCAGGAATTAGTACCGTTGGTTTGGTTTCTATTGCTAGTGCTGACAAATATCCTAATAAGCCAATAGAATTAGTTATTCATGCAAAATATGGTGGTGGAACAGACACAACTGCAAGAATGGTATCTATTAGAACGAGAAGAAATTTAAAAACAGATATATCTATTGTTGCTAAAAGAGGTGGTTCAGGGGCAAAAGCTCAAAACTATGTTTTAACAAAGCCAGCCGACGGTTATACAATCATGGCATTAACTCAGTCTCATCTTTATACAATGGCTAGAGGTAAATCTAACATGAAGATTGACGACATTGTAGGAGTTGCAAGAGCGATGGATGACCCTACCTTCATTACTGTCTCAGGAAAGGGAAAATTTAATACTTTAGAAGAGCTTGTAGCTGCTTCGAAAAAGGCACCATTAAACTGGGGAGTTGCTCAAATTGGAGGTACTGAACATATAGGACTAGCTCAGTTCGCAAAAGAAGCTGGAATTAAGTTTAAAGTGGTACCATTCGGTTCAGGGGCTCAAATGGTACAAGCATTAATGGCAGGTAAAATAGATGCTACTTTACCGAATGTAAGTGAAGCTGCTAACCAAGTTGCAGATGGAAGCTTTAAAGCTCTGGCAGTTATGGCTGAAGACAGGCTTAAAGATTATCCAAATGTTCCTACTACTTTTGAGAAAGGGATTAAAGCAAAATGTTCTACAACTAGGGGTTATGCTGTATTAGCTTCTACTCCACAACCAATTATAGATCAGATATCAAAAGCTATGGTTAAAGCAATGAAACACGATGTTTTTGCTAGTTATCTTGCTGGAGCTGGACTAACAGTTGAAGGTAGTGTTGCAGGGACTAAAGTTTGGGACAAACAACTAAAAGCTGAATATAAAGTTGCAGCATCTGCTCTTAAAGAACTAGGATTAATTAAATAGTATTTTAATCAAAGGTTTTTAATAAATGAAAGATAATAAAAATGCACCCAAAGGCTTGGGTGCATTATTAAATAAAAGTGATACTTTAATTGCGATTTTTTTAACTCTAATAATTGCATTTTTATGGTTTGAAACTACTAAATTTGAGAAAGTTCCTGACTTATTTTCAAATAATATTCCCCCTGAAATGTTTCCTCAGATATTACTCATTATAATTTTAGGGATGGTTTTGATAATACCTTTTGAGCATCTTTTTTTAAAGAAAAGTGGAAAAGATATTGATTCATCCAGAAAAAAACCAGTAGAAATTTCAACCATTGGAACTATGGTAATTTTATCAGCTATAATAGCATCCTCTCAAATTTTAGGAGCTGCTCTTACAATAATAGCAGTAAGTATCTCCTTACCAATTTATTGGGGTGAAAGAAGATTAATAGTATTAATCTCATATATTATTGGGTTTCCATTATTTGTAATAGTTTTATTCAATGTAATTCTTGGCGTTCATTTTGAACCTGGGCTATTAGATCTTATTCAAAATTAGAAAGGGTTAAAGTTTGGAAGACATAATAAAAGGTATTGGATTATTATTAGAATTTCAAAATATTCTTTTAATTCTATCAGGTGTTTTAATAGGTGTTTTAGTAGGAGCCCTACCAGGTTTAAGTTCTCCTATGGCAATTGCACTTCTAATTCCTTTTACAATTTCTTTAGATCCAGTTGCTGCAATAGCTATGATGGCTGCTCTTTACTGTGCTGGAACTTTTGGAGGCTCTATTACTGCTATATTAATAAATGCTCCAGGTGCTCCACCAGCTGTTGCAACTGCTTTGGATGGATATCCAATGGCAAAAAATGGTGAACCAGGAAGAGCTCTTGGTTTGGCCGCCGTATCTAGTGTTTTTGGTGGGATTTTTAGTTTAATAATTTTTATATTTGCGGCTCCTCTTTTAGCAAAGCTAGCGTTGGAATTTGGACCAGCAGAGTATTTTGGACTTGCTGTATTTGCTCTTTCGATGCTTGCCTCGATGAGTGGAAAATCGTCCTTAAGAAACCTCATTTCAGGTCTTGTTGGAGTGTTAATTGGTACTATTGGAATTCACTTAACTACAGGCGTAGAAAGGTTTACGTTTGATATACCTGATCTTGAAGAAGGTATACATTTCGTTCCTGTTCTTATTGGGCTATTTGCAGTCAGTGAGCTTTTTAAACAATCTGAAAAATTGAATGCGGTAGTTGAGAGAATACAGGCAAAAGCTCTAAGGTTACCCTCGTTATTTGAATTGAAGAAACTAAAATACACAATACTTAGGTCTTCAGGAATTGGAACATTTATAGGAATACTTCCTGCCGAAGGTTCTACTGTAGCAGCTATCATCGGTTATAATGAAGCCAGAAGATGGTCTAAAGACAAAGATAAATTTGGTAAAGGTTCTCCAGAGGGCATAGTTGGACCGGAGGCAGCTAATAATGCAGCTGCTGGAGGTGCTATGGTTCCTACGCTTGCTCTAGGGATACCAGGAAGTGGTTCAACAGCTCTTATATTAGCGGCATTAATTATGCACGGATTTAGACCTGGCCCTTACTTAATTAGTGAAACACCAGAATTCGTGTATGCAATTTTTGGAGCAATGTTAATAGCTAATCTAGGATTTTTGTTTATTGGCTTAATTGGTGCAAAATTCTTTTCCCTAGTTGCTTTCATACCAAAAAAACTTCTTTGGCCAGCTGTTTTTATATTTTCTATGATCGGCTCTTATTCTTTTGCATCGTCAATGTTTGATGTGTGGGTAATGTTAGCTGCTGGACTAGTAGGTTATTTTATGGACAGACATGGGTTTTCAGCAGCTCCACTTGTTATGGGATTAATTCTTGGAAAATTAGTTGAAGAAAGCTTTTCTCAATCTATGATTATTCATGATAACAATTTCTTTGCATTATTAGAAAGTCCAGTTGTCTTATTATTTTTTGTTCTTACATTCTTAAGTTTATCATCTCCTTTTTGGACAAGATATTTCTCAAAGAAATAATTTTTTTAGTTGAAGTAAAATGAATAAAATTGAAATTTCTCTGGCTGAAAAATTTTCAGAGTGGGTTCATAAACTTAAAATAAATGACATACCTGAAGTAGTCGTGAATAAATTACAACTCGTTGTAATGGACTCTTTTGGACTTATGGCGTCAGCTAGAGATGAACAATACATAAAAAGTCTTATCAATGCACTTCAAGAAACTGGAGATTGCACATTAGTTGGACACAATACAAAGGTGAACCCATTCAACGCAGCTATAATTAATGGCACAGCTATTCATGGTGAAGATTTTGATGATACTTTTGAAGGAACACCTGTACATGTAGGTTCAGTAATGGTTCCCGCAATGTTATCTACGGCTCAAGCTAAAAATTTAGATGGAAAAAAATTTTTAAAAGGATTAGTAGTAGGATCAGAACTGATTTGTAGATTAGCTTTGGTTGCGCCTACAGCAGTTCATAGACAAGGGTTTCATCCAACAGCAATTTTTGGAGCTTTTGGTTCATCAATAGGTGTTTCATCTTTGCTTGGAAATTCTATAAAAGAAATGAGTTCAGGATTAGGTATTGTTGGAAGTATGGCATCTGGAATTATAGAGTATCTAGCTGAAGGCACATCTACAAAACGTCTTCACCCAGGATGGGCTGCTGGATGCGGATGGCAATCTGCTAATTTTGCTAAATCTGGATTTTTAGGACCAAGAACTGTATTTGAAGGTCAACACGGGGTATTTAATAGTTTTGCTAAGAATAATATAAAACCAGATTTTTCACATATAATTTCAGATTTAGGTAATAGATGGGAATCAAAAAACCTTGCTTTAAAGCCTTACGCTTGTGGAACAATGGCACAACCTTTTATTGATTGTGCTATAAAACTAAAATCTAAGATTGATAATCTTGAAAACATAGATAAAATCATTGCTAGCGTTGGTGAAGGAACGGTTCATAGATTATGGGAGCCGTTAGAAGAAAAACAAAATCCATCAACTCCTTATGGCGCAAAATTTTCTGTGCCATATTGTATTTCAATAGGATTGATCAATGGTTCTGCAGGCTTAAATGAATTCAGTAAAAAATGTTTGAAAAATTTAGAAGTGATAAAACTAGCATCTAAAGTAAATTATGAAATCAATCCTAAAGATGAATATCCAAGAAATTACACTGGTAAAATAAAAATAATTATGAAAGATGGGGCAATTTACTCTTCGTCACAAAAATGTTTAAGAGGTGGAAAACGTGATCCTCTTAGCATAAATGAAGTTAGAAAAAAATTTGAAGCTAATTTAAAATTTGCAAATGTAAAGTCTGCTGAGATTGATAAACTATATAATTTTATTAAAAATATTTTTAAATCCAAAAATCTAAAAGGTTTAGATGAGGTCAACTTTAATTAATTAAGTCCTGACAATTTTTTCCTAAAAGCAAATCAAAAAATCTCTTCCATTTTTCTAAATAATTTCTTCTATTTATAACCCAATGGATATGATCAGAAGCAGGTTTATTTAAGTTTATCCTAATCCCCCACAAACCATCAACCTCATTAGGAACTGCTGAATACCTGACATCTGTTATTATATTTTCATCAATTCCTTTTCCTAGATAACCTTGAGAAAACCAATTAAATCTTTTTATATCTTTGTATTGTTGACTTTTTTTATCAAGGTCTGAAAAATCATTTAAAAGATCAAGTTTCTTAATCTTTGTTCCTTGACAGGATTCTGAATTAGCAAATAATCTTACTGCATCTACATAATAAAAACCACTATCTTCATAGATTGTTTTCCATAAAAACAAATTTCCCAGACTTGGTTTTACTGTTAGGTTTTTGCCATTATGACCCCTGAGATTAGCAATGAATTTACCAACAAATTCAGCACGATTTTCTTGGATAGCACCAAAGGTTAAATAAATTAAAATATAAAGTATCCCGAATAAGGTTAAATATTTATTTTTCATTATAATTGCAAAAATTATAGCCAGAATGACCGGTATAGTTAAAAAAGGATCAACAACTGATATATAATTCCACGAAATTCTTTCATCAGAAAATGGCCATAAAAGCTGCGTCCCGTAACTTGTACAAGCATCTAATAGTCCATGTGTGGCAAAACCAAGAAGACTAAAAAAATACGTTTCACCCCAACTTAAATACTTTTTGAAAAGTATTCTTGAAAAGAAGGTTACAATCAAAGCACCTATTGGTATAAAAACTAAAGAATGAGTAAATTGTCTATGATATTCTAATTTTAATAAAGGATCTGAGGCAGATCTAATGAAAATGTCTAGGTCAGGAGCCAGACCTGCACAACAACCAACAATTGACCCGAATAAAATTTTTTTCTTTTCTGAGATTGTTTGAGCAAAAATTGCACCAAATGCGCCTTGAGTAACTGGATCCATAATATAAACCAAAATTATTAAATGAGCTATCTATACACTAAGTTTTCTTGACTGTTTATATTTTTTTCATTTAACATACTCAATGTATTATAAGGTACCATTTAATGAACAAAATTAACTTAAATAATAGAGAATATGACGTCATAATTGTAGGTGCTGGGTTTTCAGGATTATATCAATTGATATGTCTTAGAGATCAACTTGGTATGAATTGTCTTGTTGTAGAAACAGGAGACGACGTTGGTGGTACATGGTATTGGAATCGTTATCCAGGAGCAAGATGTGATACTGAAAGCCATGCCTACTCTTATTATTTTTCAGACGAATTACTAAAAGAATGGACATGGTCAGAGCGATATCCAGGTCATGCTGAGATTAGAAGATATATGAATTTTGTTGCTGACAAATTTGATCTTAAAAAAGATATTTTATTCAACCATAAAGTAACTAGTGCTCAATATAATGAGGATAAAATTTGTTGGAAAATTAGAACTAACAATAAAATAAATTTTAGGTCTAAATTTTTAATTACAGCAGTTGGATGTTTATCAAATACAAATATTCCCAATATTAAAGGATTAGAAAACTTTAAAGGTAAGTATTACCATACAGGCAATTGGCCAAAAAATGACGTGTCATTTGTTGGTAAAAAAGTTGGTCAAATTGGCACTGGTTCGACTGGAATACAAGCAGTACCAGTTATAGCTGAAGAAGCTAAGCATTTAACAGTTTTCCAAAGAACGGCAAATTATAGTGTACCTGCAAGGAATAAACCTTTAACTGAAAATTTCAAAATCCATATAAAAGAGAGATTTAAATATTATAGAGAATTACTTAAAAAGACACCTAATGGACACCCTTTTGAGATATCAGATCGACTTGTTGCTGATGTTCAAGAACAAGAAATGAAAGAGATTTACGAAAAAGCTTGGGAGAAAGGAGGTTTACAGTTCAGGGGATCATTTAGTGATTTGGTTACTAACGTTGAAGCTAATAAAACAGCCTCGGATTTTATAAAAAATAAAATTAATGAAACTGTTTCAAATAAAAAATTTGCAGCAATCTTATCAGACATTGATCATCCATATGCAGGTAAACGCCCACCAATAGATACTAATTATTTTGAAACCTATAATAGAGACAATATTAATCTTGTTGATCTTAGAAGTAATCCTATAACACAAATAGATGAAAAAGGAATTCAAACTGAAAAAGAACATTTTGATTTAGATATTATCGTTTTTGCTACAGGTTATGATGCGATGACCGGACCGCTTCTGAATATGAATATCATTGGAAAAAATAATTTAAAACTACAGAAAGCTTGGGAAGAGGGGCCAAAAACATTTTTAGGTCTTCAAGTACCTGGTTTCCCTAATATGTTTACAATAACAGGCCCAGGCAGTCCGTCAGTTCTAACAAACATGCCTATAGCAATTGAGCAACATGTTGAATGGATTAGGGATTGTATAGATTTCATGAATAAAAGAGAGCATTCCACAATTGAGACTGATGCTAAGTCAGCAGAACAATGGGGACATGAAGTCAACACAGTTGCAAATAAAACTTTATTACCCACCGTAAAACATTCTTGGTATCTAGGTGCAAACATTCCTGGTAAACCACAAGTTTTTATGCCTTATGCTGGTGGATTACCTAGATATAGAAAGTTATGTGAAAACATAAAAAACAATAATTATAAAGAGTTTAGTTTAAATTAAAATTTAAATATCTACTGAGTTTTTAATTACATTAATTTTAGTTCTGATTTTTTTCATTCTCTCTTCAAGTTCATTTTTCTTAGGTGGGTTCTTTGAGTCTAACTGATCTAAAAGGTTAGAGATTTCATTGGCTAATTCGTTACTTTGTTTATTTGAATCTAAGAGCCTCAGCTGAGTCTTTCTTATTAAAGCTCCCAAAATAACATTAGATTTAATGATTTCTTTAAAGTAAGATTTAGGTATTATTTTTGTAACTAATTTCTGAGTGCATACCTTAGCGGTTACAGTTCTTGGAACATTGAGTAAAATTGAGCTTTCCCCAAATATCTCTCCCATACCTAATCTATTCAGTTTTAAACCATCCTTTGTTTCAATATTGACATATCCCTCTAAAATTAAATATGCTTCTTTTGGGTCACTCCCCACTTCGTAAATTATTTCACCGGGCTCCCAAATTATTGATTTACCATTTTCTAGCATCAATATTCCTTTAAATATTATGATTCAATTACTGTACAGGAATAGCTAAAGGCTCCATCCAAAAGATATATCCATAAAAAATTAAATAACAATAGAATAACCCATAAGCCCACCATGGCTTTGGTTTAAATGATTTACTCCTTTCTTCAATCTCTTCTAATTCTTCTTTATAATTTTTGTAATAATTCATCATAAAATTAGATCTACCCAATTAACTTCTCCACCTTAAATTAGATTTATATATCAAAAAAAACTGTTTCTTTATTACCTTGTAAGAATACATTAAAAACGTAAATATTTTTTTGAATCTTTTTTGCTACAAGGCTGTCAATATTTCCTTTATTATTTTTTATCATAGATAGAATAGGATCGTTTATCAAATCATCACCTTCAAAGTATATCCTAGTATTTAAAGTCATATTAAGTCCTCTAGATGAAATTGATAGACAAATATGCGGACTTTGATTTTTTTCATCTAGATTTTCAACTTGTCCTGGCTTTACTGTAAATAACCTAAATTTTTTTGTTAATTTATCTGGAATAAATCGTGCAAACCCATTATCTCCAAAAAATTGACCATTTTCGTCACATTGCCAAGTTTCTAGCATCACGTCGTCTAATGCAATACCATTACCATCAAAGACGGAACCTTCGACAGTTATCATTTCTATTTCATTTTTATTTTTAAATGGCACCTTACCCAAATCATTTTTATATAAATTATTTATTTTTATTTTATTTGGCATGCAACCTATATGAAGAAATGGACCAGCTGTTTGAAATGGAGTTTCATCAAGAATTTTATAAGAGTTTTTCAAGTTAAAGCCCTTCTTGTCTATTTTCAAAGTATGTTTGTTTTACTCCTCTTAACACAATATCAAATTTGTAAGCTAGTATGTTTTGAATGTTTGATTGCGAAGTATCTAATTTTCCAACTAAACTCTTTTTTGCTTTCTCATCAGCAATAGAATTTACCATTGGACATAGGTTTATCAGTGGATCACCTTCAAAATACATTTGTGTAATTAACCTTTGTCCAAAGCATTCTCCAAATATTGAAAAATGAATATGCATTGGTCTCCACTCTATCCCACGATTTGGATAAGGGTATGGTCCAGGTTGAATAGTTAAAAATTTGTAGGAGCCATCTGATGAAGTTAGAGATCGCCCACAACCTGAAAAATTAGGATCAATGGGTGCAGGATTTTTATCGTCCTGATGTAAATATTTACCAGCAGCATTAGCTTGCCAAATTTCTATTAACGCACCTTTGATTGGATTGGAAAATTGATCAGAAACAGTTCCATGGACAATAATTTTATGACCAAGCGGGGACATTTTGTTTTTGGAAAAATTTGATGTAAGGTCATTATCCAACTTACCTAAAATTTTTTTATTAAATATTGGCCCGAAAATCTCTAAATTGGATGGTATTGAAATTTTTTTATTTTTAGGAGCCCTGAAAATACTAGATTTATAATCAGGAAAATCTATTTCTGGTTGTTTTTTATAATTTCTTTTTACTAATGATTTAACATTCATGCTTTTACCTAAGTTTTAAGAAATGTGTTTTATTAGTTTTAGTAAGGTAAACCAACATAATTTTCTGCCAAAACTCTTTGGGATGCAACAGAATTTTCCAAATACTCTATTTCAGAATCTTGTATTCGTTGATCAAAAGAAGACTGATCAGGAAATTTATGAAAAGTTGTAGTCATCCACCAACTAAACCTAATAGCTTTCCAAACTCTTGAAAGGGCATTATTTGAATACATTTTTAAATCATCATTTGTATGAAATTTATAATAATTTTTCAGAGCGTTATGCAAATAATATACATCTGAAACTGCTAAGTTTAAACCTTTCGCACCAGTAGGGGGCACGATATGTGCGGCATCTCCAACCAAAAATAATTTTTTCCAACTCATTGGCTCACATACAAAAGATCGAAGTGGTGCAATAGATTTTTCAATGGAGCTTCCAATTATAATTGTATCTGATGCTTCAGTTGGAAGTCTCTTTTTTAATTCATCCCAAAATTTTTTGTCTGACCAATTCTCTATTTTTTCATCTAACGAAGTCTGAATATAATATCTACTTAAATTTTCATTTCTCATTGAGGCTAAAGCAAAACCATTACCATGATTTGCATATATTAATTCATCACTTACAGGCGGTGTTTCTGATAAAATCCCCAACCATCCAAAAGGATAGGTTCTCTCATAAGTTTTAATTATTGATTTTGGAATTATGCTTCTACTTATTCCATGAAATCCATCACATCCTGCGACCAAATCACACATAATCTTTTTTTCTACACCATTTTTTTTAAATGTTACAAATGGTTTATCAGTGTCAATGGCTTGAGGAAGAACATCTTCTGCGTTGTTGATTATTATACCATTTTCTTTTTTAATCTTTCTATATAGATCTTTTGTTACTTCAGTTTGTCCATAAACTGTTACGTGTTTATTAGTTAATTGTTTTAAATTAATTCTAAATCCATGATTTTTGAATGAGAGTTGTATGCCATCGTGATTAAAGCTTTCCTTTTTAAGCCTATTTGAAACGCCTGCTTTCTCAAGCATTTCAATTGTACCATTTTCTAAAACACCAGCCCTGATTCTACCTATAACATGTTCTTCAGATTGTTTTTCAAGAACTATATTATCAATCCCATCAACTGACAAAAGTCTTGATAAAAGCAACCCTGATGGACCACCTCCAACTATAACAACATTTGTCCTCATTAAAATTAACCCTTAATTCATTATTATTTAAGATAATTTACTAACAAAAATATGCATCCTATTATCTGCAGAAAATTTATAAAAACGGAAAATTTGTGTAATTTATTAAATTTGTTTTCATTATTCAAATCTTTAGCTTTATTTATCATTGGCATTAAAACTTGTCTTGAGAAAATAAATCCAATCATAATAAGTAAAAAAATTAATATTGATGATTTATTTACGTAATAGATGGAAAGAATAAGGCCTAATAAGCTCAAAACAAAACCAAACAGATAATATTTAGGAAAGAAAATTCTTAGAAATTTAGATGATTGTTTTTCATCTAGAACTTTAAAAACTGAAGTTGCTACAACTATGGGAAAAAACATCATGAAGCTTAATATGGCTGCAGCCATTAATATTAACAATTTTTACTCCTTACCAAATAAATAATTTTATTTTTTTATACCAATTATTATTATAAAGTATATTGCGTTTTAATAAAGTTACCATGAGTAATTAGAATGAATAAAAATATAAAGCCTTACTCTGTAGATACATTAATTGCAGAAAAAGAAATAAAAAAAAGAATTATTGAATTAGGTAAAGAGGTAAACCTTTTTTACAAAAATACAGATAAACTATTGGTTGTTGGATTGTTGAGAGGCTCTTTTGTATTTATCGCAGATTTAGTTCGAGAGCTAAAAATACCAGTTGAAGTTGATTTTATGACTGCCTCTAGCTATGGCAACTCAATGCAATCTTCAAATAATATTCGAATTTTAACAGATTTAAATACAGATATAAAAAACTTAGATGTACTATTAGTAGAAGACATTATTGATACTGGTCATACACTAAATCAAGTTATAAAGTTACTTAAAAGTAGAAAGCCAAAAAGTTTAGAAGTTTGCTGCCTACTGAATAAGTTTTCACGTAGAGAAACTAATATTGAAAGTAAATGGGTTGGTTTTGATATTCCAGATGAGTTTGTAGTTGGTTATGGAATTGATTATGCTCAAGATAACAGGCATTTACCGTATATTGGTAAAGTAGTTCAGTAAAAAATAGGGAATAGCTCTAATTATTTACCTTATTTAGGATAATCGTGGAGATTTTAAAAAGCTATTCCCTTCATAGTGAGTTTTGCAAGTTATATGCCAAAAAATTTATATTTATTCTATTTTACTAAAATCTTTTAAATCAATTCTGGAAGAGTATTCAACCTCACATTCTCCTTCTGTAAATGAGACTGTTCCTCCCATTTCTCTAATATCTTGCCAAAATTGATTAGTCCACCCAGCTCTTTGTTTGTTTACGTATTCCTTATTTTTGAAAAGATGAAATATCTCTATTGAGTTTTCGGTGACATTTATAAAAGCTCTAATTATCATATCTCCATCTTGAAACATATCTTTACTCCTACTTTTTAGAGCATTTATTATAGCCTCTTTTGCCAATTTATTTTGAAACTTGATTGATCTGGTCACAGCCCACATTGTCTTCTCCTATTAATTCTAAAATTTAAAAATTATTAACTCCATGGTTTGATCACTATTTTTATTGCGTCTTCTATTCTTTCTCTTGCATACTTTAAAGCAGTAGGTAGATCAGATAATTTAAAAGTATGAGTGTGTACTAGGTTTGCATTAAATCTTTTTTCTTTCATAAATTGCATAGCTCTGTGAGTAGCGCTTTTACCTTCACCTCTTATTCCAAACATGTAAATATTATTAATAACCATATGTGGGATATTAACTTCAACTGGTTCATGAGGAAAGGCAGCGAGACATATTTTGCCTCCTCTGTTTGTCATCATAATTGCATTGTTTAAGGCTTCTTTTGTTCCTGCACACTCAATTACATAGTCGGCACCTTTTTCTCCAATAATGTTTTTTACACTTTGAACTATATCTTTTTCATTTTTTACATTCAAAGTATAATCCGCTCCAAGCTTTTTTCCTATTTCTAGCCTACTATCTCTTGTACCAATTAAGATTACTGGTCCCGCACCTAAAGCTTTAGCTACAGCAACTCCTAATAAGCCAATGGGACCAGGGCCTATTACAACTAAACTTTCTCCAGCAATTAACCCCCCTAATTCGGTGAGACCGTACATTGTTGTTCCTGCTGTAACTACTAAAGTTGCTTCTTCATCAGTCATACTGTCTGGAACTTTAATAAGTGTGTTTATATTATTTACAGCATATTGTTTGAAGCCACCATCTGTTGTAAAGCCGTTTGCTCTGTGACCTTTATTTACATTTCCATAGTTCAGACCATAGTTATGGCATGATGTATACATTCCCATCCTACATCTTTTGCATTGACCACAACCAGAATGAATTTCTACCGTCACCCTATCACCAATATCAAATTCATCAACTGAAGGACCTAATGCCACAACTGTACCCATGTATTCGTGTCCAGGAGTGAAATTTTTATTAAATGGTAATCCACCTTCTATTAGAGCTGGGGGTCCATGACTTATCACATCAAGATCTGTCGCACAGATTGCCACCGCTTCAATTTTAATAAGCACTTCTGCTTTACCTGGCATAACAATAGGCTTGTCAATTAAAGACAGTTCTTCTGGATCTTTTAATACCCATGCTTTCATTGTTTCTGGTATTGGATATTTAACTGAAATCTTTCCGTTAAATTCAATTGACATAGTTAAACCTCTTGTAGACTTTAATTGATCCATTAAATAAAAGATTTGTCAAAAAGTTTATATATTAAATATTGTGTTTAATTTTATATTCACGCCATGTTGTAAAAAGTCCTGATCCTATAACTACCAATGCGCCTATAATAATCATTAGATCTATACTTTCAGAAAAAATTGTTATACCAATAATTGATCCAAATACTAATTGAAGATAAGAAAAAGGTTGTACAACCGAAGCCTCTGCCACTTTTAATGTTTTTACCATCATAAAATGAGAACCTGCACTTAATGCACACATTATAAAAAGCCACAAATAATCTTCTTTTAAAATATCATCCCATACAAAAAGACTTATTAAGCTCATTGTTACTGTACCACCAATACCCATCCAAAAAAAACTTGTTATTGCAGTGTCAGATCTGGAAACATATCGAGTTAAAATAAGATAAACAGCAAACATTATAGCTCCAATTATTGCAAAGACAGACCCTTCTGTAATTACATTTGTGTTTGGTCTTAAAATAATGATTACGCCAATGAAACCTGTAAAAATTGCCATCCACCTTCTCCAGCCAAATCTTTCACCAAGAAAAGGAACTGATAAACCAGCAACTATCAATGGGTAAAATGCTATAATTGCATGTGTCTCAACTAACCCTAACAACGTGAATGTATAAACAACTAAGCAATTATTTAGAGAAAGAATTACACCTCTAGAAAATTGAATATAAGGTTGCTTTGTATTTAAAATATCTGAAACACGATTTTTTATGAACAAACATGTGACTATCATTACAAAAGCTATAAACCAGTAACGCATTGTAACAAGTGTAAAAACATTATTGTTTTCAGCTAAATATCTAGACACTCCATCCATGCTTGAAAACATAAATGTTGTAATAACCATAAGGGTAATCCCAAATAGAACATTATTTTGCATACATAACTCGATATAAAAAAAAGAATTACTGTATATTGTTAATAAAGGCTTATAACAACAAAAAAAATAGAGACACATAGGTCTCTATTTAAATAAGGAGGAATATATAATAATTACTTTGTAATCTATTAAACGACTTAATGAAAAAAAGTTTAGTTATTTGTTAAATGGTTTTGCAATTTCAATACTTTTTTTATATGTAGTCTAGCTTCTTCTAACTGAAATTGGTCGAAATTCTTAATTGGTTTTCGACAGATACTTGTACTAAAAATTCCCTCTTCAACTCTTAACATTTTTGAAAATTTAATTGATATGTCTATATGTTGGTGAGTAAAAGATAAAATTGGTAAAATTTGAGAAAATAATCTTCTAGAATCTTCTATTTTATTTTCTAAATATAAATTATAGATTTTGTTGTAAATAACCTCCATAGTTGAGGGAATTAGAGCATGTACCCCTCTATTCAAAGCTTCAATCATACCCATAATTGCCCATCCACCACTCAGATGTAACTGGTTGTTAGTAATATTGAAAACTCTTGTATATTTTGGACCAGAATTAAGAACTTCAATTTTCAAACTTCTAAATTTTTTAACGTTTTTATTTAATAAAATTATATCTTCATCACTCATTCCATAACCTGTCCATGATAAATCTTGTATCATAAGATTGTCAGGCCCAGCTTCAGCGATTTCATAAAAGCATTGCACTAATTCTTCACCAAAAATATTTTCAGGTGCTTGACATAATATCCAATCAGCCCCTAATTGTTTTGCATTTTTGGATAACTCAATTCTTTCAATTTGATTTTTTGCAGTGCAACTTATAATGATTGGAATTCTATTATTATTATAAGTTACACATTCATTTAATAGAATTTTTTTCTCATCAAAGGATAGACTTCCATTTTCTCCTGCAACTGCGCCCACAAGCATACCAGCACATCCAGTTGTTACAGTTTGATCAATCAGTTTCCTTAAGCTAACTATATCAATTTCATTATTTTCATTAAAGGGTGTGTGCAAACTAGGAATTATTCCTAGCATTTTAAAAATATCTTTTTTTTCTCTAGCCAATTAATGTACCATTTTCGAGTTTAATATCTGGCCGAAGCAAATGAACATCTTCACCTGAAATTGCGCCAAGTATGAGCACTTCAGAAGTAAAACCAGCAATTTTTTTGGACGGCAAGTTGCAAACAGCCACAACTTGTCTATTTATTAATTCTTGTAATGAATAATTAGTAATCTGAGCTGAAGTTTGTTTTACACCAATAGTTTTCCCAAAATCAATTTTTAAAATATATGCAGGTTTTTTTGCTTTTATATTCTGGGATGCTTCTAAAATTGTCCCTAAAACAAGATTTAACTTTGTAAAGTCATTGATAGATATTTGATCTTTATTTATTTTATCCATAATTTTTATTTTACTAAACTTTTCTTTTCAATTTAATTTTTCTGGTCATTATTCCCAATACATTTTAAAATTTTATTCTTTGTAAATATTTCATTATAATTGTCATTTATGGATCTTAAATTAGCATTGAATGCCAATGATTTATCTTTAATTATAAATAGGTAATTAAGTATTGGATTTTCTTCTGCTGAAACCTTACTAATAGCCATTAATGCAATTTCAGAATTCTCTACTATTTTATATTCTAACGGTTCACCGTTTTGATCTTCATATTTTACAGACTCACCATCTATAGTCATTTTAGACAAATTACCATGTTTTTTGTCTATGCATGAGTATTCAAGAGCATAACTACTATGTGAGGCGAACAGCAAAAAAAGTGTATAATAAAAAATTTTCATTAGACTTCCATATTGAGACTGTATTAGTACAAAATATTTTAAAATATTAAAAAATACCCTATTATATTTTTTATGTAAATTTACAAAAAATAAAAAAAAATGAATAGAAAAAATTTATTATTATTTGTCTTTTGGGGATTGGCTTTTATAGTAATTACCTGGTCATTACCTTTTCTAGCTAGAGAAAGTCAGATTTTCAATAATATCTTATCCTACTGTATATCAATTATAAAATGACAAACTTCTATAAAAATGTAAAAACATTCGTTTTAAAATTATAAATCTGATTTCTAATGAATTTAGCCAAAAAAAATTTAATTTTACTTTCATCAATAATTATTTCTTTTGTTATTATTTTAATTATGACTTTTCTTTTTGCAGAATATCTATCACGTAAAAATGCTCCAGAAAAATTATCAGAAATAATAAGTAAAGTTAATTTAATTGATCATAATGGACAAGCTTTTAAAACTACTACACTTAAAAATAAACCTTCTTTATTATTTTTTGGGTTCACTAATTGCCCAGAGATTTGCCCTACTACACTCGCCGATTTATCACAAATTACAAAAAAAGTTACATTGAACAATGATTTAATAAACATAATTTTTGTAACTTTAGATCCAAAAAGAGATAATAAAGAACATCTTAAAGATTATATTCAATATTTTGATGGTAATATTATTGGTGTAACGGGTAATAAAATTGAAATAAAAAAATTTGCAGATAATTGGGGAGTATTTTATGAAACTGCCAAAACTACAAATAGTAATTATACTCTTAACCATACGGCAACTGTATTCATGATTGATGCCTTAGGCAATTTTAGAGGAACAATAGCCTGGGGTGAAAATGAATCTTCTATAATTCAAAAAATTAATAATTTAAGAAAAATTAATTAATAATATACCCTAAACTGATCAACTTATCCCTTACATTATTTGAAGATAAAAATTTTAAGAAAATTTTTGCCTCTGGTTTTTTTTCTCCATATTTTAGTAAAATTGCATCTTGATTTATAGGTGAATACAAATCCTGAGGTATATCCCACACTTTTCCTTTTTTATTTTTAATAATAAAATCGGATTTCGCTATGAAGCCTATATCTAAATTACCATAATAATTCATCAGAAAAACTTGATTGACATTTTTACTAAAAATAATTTTTTTTTCTAATTTATTAAAAACTTTGAGCGATTTTAAAACTTCTTTAGCAGCCACGCCATAGGGCACATATTTTGGATTTCCTATCCCAACATATTTAATTTTTTCTGATAAAATTATATTTGGAAATGTTAAATCAAAAAGATCTTTGTTTGTGCTAAACAATAGTAGCTTTCCTGTTGCGTAAGTAAATCTTGTTCCTTTTACTCCTTTAGCTGTATTTTCTAGTTTTTTTGGAAGGTCTTGATTGGCTGAAAGAAAAATATCTAAAGGTGCCCCATTTATAATCTGGGAGTATAAACTTCCACTTGAACCACTTGAAAGATAAATTTTAGTTTTATTTTCATTCTCAAAATTTTGTTTTATAGCATTCATAGGCATTAAAAAGTTTGAAGCAACACCTATACGAATCTCTGTTGCATGCGAATATTTATGAAGAAAAATTATTAAAAAAATCAAAATATATAAAGGATAAGGGAATGTCTTTTTTGTTTTAAGTACTAAACACATAAATTTAATTAAATAGTGAGACAATAGAGTAAATGATAAATACTATTATTGATAATGACAAAATAAAAATTATTAAAATTGTTTGAACATAATCTTTAATTAATGCCGTAATAAATTGTTTTGTTTTATTAAGCCCAAAAAATAGTAAACAAAACAAAAGAGAAATTGGAAATGTTACAAAAAATAGAGTTGAATAAAACCAAAACTTAAAAAACCCCATTTCTTTAAATTTATTTTTTTGTTGCTTTGAACTGATTTCGTAACTCATTAAAAATAAAAATTAATTTAAAGATAACTTGTCATTAACTGAGATAACTCCAGTTTTTTTAACCTTTGCATAAACTCCCAAATCTAAGTGACCAAAATGAGAGTTAATTTCATTCGGTATGTTAATGTCTCTAAGAGCATTTTCAGGGTTTACACTAGTTGCGGCACATCTTTGAGTTCTTTTAAAAACTTCTAAAATACTATCTCCAATTACAATTTTCTTGCCAACCCAATCAAATTCCTTCCAAGGATCAATATTGTCAATCAACAAATTCGCTCTAAATCTAGAAGGATCAATATTTTTCCCAATTTTTTTTTCAAAATCAGTAATCGTGTTTAAGTTAATAATAGAAATAGCCTTTTCTGGAAGGTCTGAAAATGAATGTTTAAGATTTTTATCATTTTCATATTTTTTTCCTTGAACTAATTTTGGCTTGTTATTGTTACCTAAATTTAAATATTTCTGAAAAAAAACTTCAACTTTTTTAATATTTATTTCATTAATTAGAATTTCTTCTAACACTGTTTTTTTATCAATTTTTATAATTAGTCTATTTGATTTACTATTAAACTCTGTACTTAATTTAGCTAACTTTTCTTCTTTAACTAAAGCTAAAAAGTTTGTTTTTCTTAAATACACTGGATTTTTTTCGTCAAATGAAACATGTGATCTAGCAAATGCATATTCACGGTCACCAGACAGAACTTGATCTTTTTCTAATAAAATTTCATTTAAACTTTCACCAGAAAGACCTTTTATAGGATATCTGAAAATTTTTTTTAGTATGGCCATATTTTATGTTTTTAAACTAATCTATCGAATAATTATATCATAGATTTTATTTAGTAATTAATAGCATGTAGATTTTAAATTGAACAAAAAATATTATTAATACTATTAAGAGGCAGTTTCAAACAAAACCTCAGGGTTTGACATTGTTTTAATTTCGAGAACATTCCCATTAGGATCTTCAACAAAAAATGTCTCTTGTTCAAACTTGGAACCTATAAACCTTCTATAAGGTTTATCAAAATAATCTATATCACTTGCTTCAATTCTTCTTTTTACTTCTTCAAAATCACTTTCTTCCAGATGAACTCCAAAATGAGGCACACAAACATCACCCATATCAACATCATGTCTTTCTCTAAATTGTTTGGATTTGGTTTCATGCAATGTTAGTTCATTTCCCCAAAAATTAATATCGATCCAACGACCTTCTTCCTGATTTCCAGTTTTACATCCTAATATATCACAATAAAATTTTAGAGCAGTTTTAATATTACCAGCGGGTATTGCTAAATGAAAACAATTAGTCATAAATATATCTCCTAATATACTAGTTTTGAAGTTTCACCATATATCAGTTTCATGATTTTAAAAGTGTTAATTCAATTTACGTATTATCTTATTTAATATGTATTAATAAGTCAAAATTAACTAATGGATTTTAAAAGACCTTTTAGTAGTTTTTTTGATTTCCCGTAAACCTTAACTTTTTTAATTTTATCTAGATTGCTTTTATCATTACCAACAACAACTAGACCTATCATACCCATAGCTTTGTGCGGTGTGCATTGATACAAATAAATACCTGGCTTTGTAAATTTGAATTTAGCATCTTTACTGATTTTGGATTTATATTTAGAAACACCCGCTGGCATTCCTATAAATTCAACATTATGACCTTTATCTACAGACTTCCAAGTAATTTCATCATTAACTTTAATTGAAATAACTTTCTCAGAATAGACCATTCTTTCTTTTCCGAGTTTATTTAACATCTCAATAGTAAAATTTTCTGCATTGGCAAAATTTGAGATTAATAGGAATGAAAGTGCTGTTGAAACAGTAACTAATTTAGCTATGAACATGTAATTTTCCCCTTTAGTTTATAGTGATATAAGTATTGAGATCTAAAATTTAAACCCATATTATAACAAATATTGAATTAAATAATTCATAGTATTTAACATAAAATTATTGAGTGAAACATGGAAGAAATCCAATTCATAGAAAAAGGTGAATCTAAAGATTGTTTACTACTTATTCACGGATTTTGCAGTGGTCCTGAAGATTGGGATGATCAAATAAAATTTTTTTGTGCTGACTTTACCATCTTAGCACCTACCCTAAGAGGACACGACGGAAACAACTACAAAAACAGACCAATGAGTATTGAACAATTATCCAATGATTGCGTAAAAATCTTAAATACAAAGTCATTCAACAGAGTAGTAATTGCTGGTCATAGTATGGGAACCAGATTAGCTATAGATATTGCAAGTAAAATAAAAAATGCTGCGGGATTAATATTAGTTGATGGTAGTAGATTTTGTGATTATGAAACATACTTTGAAGTACTTAGTAATTTTGAAAACTCATTGAAACAGAATAATTATCAATCACTATTGAAGAATATGTTTTCATCTATGTTTTTTTCTGAAAGTTACAAAAAAGATAGAGATAGAATTGTAAAAAGAGCAATAAATATCCCAGAGAGATACTCCTTACCACTTAGAAGAAATACAATTTGGTACGACAGTCATTGTGTTGAAAATAACTTAAAAAGTCTAAGATTACCTATACTTGTTATACAAAGTACTAAAATTGATTCTAAAAGCGCACGGTGTATGATTAATAAAAATGATGATATTTATTATGTTAATTTTATAAATAACTTTAATAAAAATAATGACATAGTTTTGTTAGAAAATACTGGTCATTATGTAACAATCGAAAAACCTCAATGGATAAATGAAACAATTTTAAGTTGGCTGATTAAATTAAAACTTCATTTCAGAAAGTAGAACGGCCAGTTGAGCCCCATGCATATCTCTATCAAAAATATCTCCTTGTATTATCTTCCTAGGAAAAGAAAATTTAATTACATTTAAATCATCAATTTCAAATCTCTTTAGCTGTTGTTCACTTATCATAAGTAAATTTACTATTGCAGAATTAGTTAATTTATTACAAACTTCTTTGTATATTTTTTTATTTCCGCAAAAAATATCAATAGTAACCCAAAAAGGTCCTGCATTCTTAGATCTGATTTTTCTAACTTTTTCACCTAGGGTTAACAAATTATACCTCTAATATTTCAATTTGAAATGCATCCATTGGATTATCCAATTCTAAAATATGGTTTAATGCAAACTCATAAACACACCCTCTATCTGAATGCACTGGAGAAAATGGAAACGCAAATGTTGGGAGTTCTTCATTAGAGGAAAGTGGAAAATGTAATAAAAATGGATTTATTAATTTTGCTATTTCGGTAGATATTTGGTTTTTTGATGTTATCAAACACAAAACACCAACTTCAACAGGACTTCTTAAATTTTTTTCTAACTCTCCCAAAGTTGAGTTGAGACCTATGTGTCTAAATTCAAGTGTATATTCAGAGGTGTCTATATCCATTCTTTCATTAATTTCTTTTTTTAGGAATTTTGATAATTTATCTGTCCATTTTTTTACATTTTCCACATATTTTTTATCTCTTAATAAAACTAATAAAGAAGATTGATATCCTGCAATCTTAGCTCCTTCTAACTTAACACTATATTGTGTTGACGAATGCCATTTTGCACCCTCTACTCGAACCTTTTTTTTGTCAATATTATAATAATTTGAGTAAGTTACATCCATATACCCTCCTGGTTCATGTAAAATATAAGGATCAGCATTTTCATAAAGCATATGAGCGGCAACTGTTTCAGAAGTACAAAACGCATTTTTAGACATTGGCTCGACAGTAAATCCAGTTTTATCAAACTCTACCATTACAACACCAGATGTGGGATTTGTTGAACATAGCGCTCCACACTCAACAACTTTAGCTCCATGCCAGGAAGAACCAGGATTAGCTCCTTTCATTAATGGCAAAGCTGAAATAATTGCAGTATCAGTCGTTCTGCCAGCTAGAATAATTTCAGCCCCTGTGTTTATACATTCTTGTATTTGTTCAGCACCTGCAAGCGCGACGATATTTGTCATTTCTTCAATTAATTGATCATTAAGCATAGGGGCAGGGTTTAAAGGAAAAATCTTACGTAATTGAAAATTTTTTTTAATAAAGTTTTTTTCTTGTTGGCAATATAATTTGGCAATTTTTATGTTTTGATTTAATTCTTCAGCTAATTCAATGGTAATATTTTCCATCCAGTCAACCATCCCATTAGTTCCACAGGTGCCACAAGATCCAATTACAAGTGGTACATTAGCTTTTTTTCTTGCTATCATAAGACTTTTCCACTCTGCTTTTATAGCAGCGCGTGAATATTTCGATGTTCCTGAACCTAAAGAATATGGACCGCTATCTGTAGAGCCTCCATCAATACTTATAATATGTGGGTTATTTTTAACACCATTGTTAAGAGCTTCTAAATCAAAACCAAGACCAAGAACTCCTGAAGGAACTAATACTTTAATAGGTATCATTTTAAAACTTTAGCAAAAGTTAACTTTTCATAGAACTTAAGTTTATTTATTATTAATCTAATTAATACAGTACATCCAATTTTTTTCATTAACAACTTCGCCTATAAATAAAAAGGGGCTGTTTCCTGTCTTTTTAGCATAATATATTAAATCAGTGCTCTGATCTGATTTTATTGTTAATCTGTTATTCTTTGAAAATCCTTTTGATCCAATAACTAATACAAATTTAGATGACAAATCGACAAGACCGCTTTTTGGCTGTTTGGGAGCCATTATCTTATTGTATTTATATCCCCATGAATTCAAACAATTAATTGAGGTATCAATATGTCTAGCCTTAACTTTAATTAGGCATTGTTGGAAAATATTTTTATCTAAACCTTCTAAACTACGAATTGGATAATCAAAATTTATATCTTTTATAGAGGAAAAATTTTTCCATTTATCAATCTGATTATCTGATGGAATGATTATAATAGTGTTAAAGTGTAATTTTGATTTAACTAAAATGCTTAGTTTTATTTCTGAATTAAATTTTTGATTGTTAAACACTTTAGTAGAAACATTTTGAGAATTAAGTTTTTGTTTATGTAATTTTAAAATTTTTTTTATGTCATTCCTTTGAGATAAAGGAGTAACAACTTTATTTTTAAAAAGTTTAACAAACTTTTTCCCTCCCTTTTCTTTTCCATAATATTTGTGATATTGATTGTCTAAAATACTTAATTGATATAATGAATCAAAAGATGGAGGGGCTAATTCTCTGATTCCCATTATATTATTGTTGGAACCAATTGAATGCCATTTTGAAAGAGTACCCTTTGACATCCCAAGCTTTTGAGCTAACTCGACTTGTCTATTTTCTAACTGATTCAAAGCATTTGTTATTGCATCAGCCATCTCAAATATACTTTTTTTGACTTTGTTTTTGGCTAAATTAATTTTTTTAACATGATCATCAATTGACATTATGTTTGGAATTTGTGTTTTCATTTTTTAGATTTAATTTTACTTTTATAGTTGAATAAACATTTTACTAAAATTTTTTTCCACCCTCTTGAAGGCGATTTGTAAGTTTATGATCTGCGCGAGACTTATTATACTCTAATTTTTCATAAATTGTTTCACCTAAATTGAAACTCCTAGATTCAGCTAGATCAAATATCCGAATGACAGCATCAGCCAGTTCAACTTCCATCATTGATTTGTGTTTTAAATGGTTGTCCATTAATCCTTTTCTTGCACCTTCCATAGCTTCACTTATTTCTGAATGTATTAGACACAATAATTCTCCAACATTTCTATCTTTTTTTTTTCCTTCAGTATCATGCCACCAACCACCTCTTACAGCCGCTTCATGACAATCTTTTACACAACCATTAATACCTATAATATTTTTATTCATTAATTAATCCCTCAAGTAATTAAACGTTAAATATTGGACAATATTAAAAAACTTGCCATACCTATTGATATTGTAGCAAGAACATTATTCCAAATTATTGAAACAATTATTGCTATTAAAGCAGCATATAATTTGAAATTTTCGATTAAGAATAAATTGTTATTTTCAATAATTGATAAGTCATTAACAATAATGGGAGTTAAAACTGCTAAAGGAATATATTTAAATGTATGTTTCACAGATAACGGTAAATCACTTGAAATTATACCTGAAAGAGGAATAAATCTAATCAAAAAAGTAATGACACCACATAAAATAATTAACGACCAAATCATGATTTTTTATCCCATCTACTTGAAGTCATTCCTGCTAAGATACCAGTGAGGCCTGACAAAATTATCCAGAAATTTATATCTAAGTTTTTAAAAATGATTGCTGAAATTCCTGACAAAATAACTGTGATAAGAGTTGATTTTGATTTAATCATTGGAATAATTATAGCTATAAAAGTAAGTGGTATGATAAATTGCAAATCCAAAAATTCCGGCAAATCATTACCTAACCATACACCAAATAATGTAGAAATTTGCCAAGATAAAAATAATGTTATGCCAGAACCTAAAAGGTGATAATGAAGTATAGAATTATCTGAATGGTTTATGAATTTTCTAATTGATACAGCATAAGCTTCATCGGTTAGTAAATAAGCAAGCATCACTCGCCAACTTAAGGATAACTTATTTAAATATTCAACCATTGAAATACTATATAATAGATGCCGTGAATTTATTGCACCCACAGTTGTTACAATCACTCCAAATGGAGTAGAATTTGATAAAAGTTGAACAAATGCTATCTGACTAGCTCCACCAAAAATAATTGAAGACATAAGAAGGGCTTGCAAAAAAGTTAAACCACTTTCAATAGCCATGACTCCATAAATAATTCCAAATGGAAAAACACCCAATTGTAAGGGTAACTCTTGAAGAACACCTTGTTTAAATATTTGCCACTTTTTCATTATATTTATTATAAACTTTTTAAGATTAATAAAACTGATATATAATTGTAATATTAAAAATTATAAACCCAAAATTTTGAGACTAAAATTTGTTAAAATCTGAACGAACTAAATTTATAATGAATTTTTTGGAACAGACTTATCCAAATACGCCAGTTCCACTTAACAACAATAATGTTTTTGAACTATTGGTCGCGGTATTGCTTAGTGCACAGTGTACAGATGAACGTGTAAATAAAGTAACACCCTCATTATTCAAAATTGCTGATAATCCTTTTGATATGGAAAAAATCCCTGTTGAAAAAATTTATGAAATTATCAGACCCTGTGGGCTTGCACCTCAAAAATCTAGAGCAATTTCTAATCTTTCTAAAATTCTTGTTAATAAATTTGACGGGATGGTTCCCAATGATATCAATGAATTAGAAAAATTACCTGGTGTTGGGCACAAAACAGCAAGTGTTGTAATTTCTCAAGGATTTGGTATACCTGCTTTTCCAGTTGATACACATATTCACCGACTTGCTCAAAGATGGGGTTTAACTAACGGGAAAAATGTTAAAACGACTGAGAATGATTTGAAACTTTTATTCCCAAAGGAAAAATGGAATAAACTTCATCTACAAATAATATTTTATGGTCGTGAATTTTGTTCTGCTTGGGCTTGTGATGGTACTGTTTGTAAAATATGTACGACTTGTTACCCAAAAAGAAAAAAGGCTGTGAAAACTAAAAAAAGTTGAAAGTTATATAAGTTGTAGTTGTTTTTTTCTACTCTTTATTGATTTTGTTCTTGTTCTACTCCCTAATTTTTTGAATACTATGTTTGAATTTTTTCTATAACCTTCTTTACTAAATATAGTTGACATTTTTGCTTTTGCATCTCTTATTGCAGTAGTGTGATCAACAATTGGTCTAGGATAATGTTTTCCAATTAAACAATTAACATTTTCTTGCGTCTCTAGATCCATTTTCCAAGGCTCATGTATCCATATTTCTGGTATGCTTCTAAGCTCATGAACCCATTTCTTTATAAATTTACCATTAATGTCATGATCTATTGATTGTTTGATTGGATTATAAATTCTTAATGTGTTTATACCAGTTACACCAGATTGCATCTGTAATTGGCTATAATGAATTCCTGGTTCATAATCTGTAAAAGTTTGAGCTAAGTGATGTCCAGTCTTTCTCCAATCAAGCCAAAGATCATAACTTGCAAAACTGACTAACATTGCCCTCATTCTGAATGTGATCCATCCGTTGTAATTTAGACTTCTCATACATGCATCTATAAATGGATAGCCCGTCAACCCCTCTTTCCAAGCTTTATAATATTCTAAATTCATATCATTTTTTCTCAATTCATCGTAAAAAGGATGCATACAAGAAGTTTCTATTGAGGGTTGAGATTCTAATTTCTGAATGAAATGACATCTCCATGACAGCCTAGATTTTATTGCGTTAAGATTTCTATTACTAATTGCACTTTTATTTTGTTGCGAGTTAATTTTATTTATATTTAATAATTTTATTACTTCTCTTGATGAGATAGTACCCCAAGTCAAGTGAGGGGAAATTCGAGAGCAGGTTTTTTCAGATATACCTGGTTTGGAAATATTAAATAAATAATTTTGACCTCTATCGTTGATAAAACTTTGTATTATTTTAAGAGCCTCACTTCTCCCACCTTTTTGAACTTTACCAATAAAATCGTTTTTAAAAATAGAATTGTCTTTTTTTGGGATAGATCCTTCTAAAATTTCATTAATAGGCATCAAAGAAACAGGTTCAGGAATTAAACATTCTTTCATTCTCAAATTTCTAATTTTTGACCAATCATCGCGATTTTTCAAATTTCTTACTATACCATTTGTAGGATACTCTATAAGTGGAATGTTTTTTTGATTAGACCATTTTTTTACATTTAAATCTCTGTCATAAGTCCATTGATTTCCTGTTTCTTCGTGAGCGTATATTGAAATAATATTGAATTGTGTTGATAACTCATTAAAAATGTTAGTTACAGAACCTATCCGTACTATCAACGATTGACCAAGTTTTTTTAAGTCCTTTCTTAACTCAATTAAACTGTCATAAATAAAACACCAATGTCTTTTGTTCGAAAAAGGCTTTTTCCAATATTCATTTTCTATGACATATATTGGCAAAGTTGGTTTTAAAGTTTTTGAAGCTTCAAATAAAGGTTTATGATCTGTAGTTCTTAAGTCTCTTTTAAACCATACTATTTGTATTTCAGATTTTTGCATGTTTAGCTTTACGACCGTAAACTCTTTCTCTCCATATTTGGAAACTACTTTTTTTTAAGTTTGATCTCATTATTTTTATAACTTCTTTTTCACTAAGGTTTGTTTGAAATTTTATAGAGTCAAAACTTGTTTTGTCACACCAAGCCATTTCAATAATATTATTGATATCATAATCTTTGTTATTTATTTTCATTTTGATTTGATCCTATTTCTTCTACATTTTTCGCTACAATACTTAACTTCATCCCAAACCCTTTGCCATTTTTTTCTCCACGTAAACGGTCTTTTACAAATGATACAAATTTTTGAAGGTAAATTCTCTTTTTTTCTCATGTTAGGTGATTATTTATTTTGGTCGATTCCTGATGTTTTTACTAAAATTGCCGTATGCAAACCTGAAGCGGCCACCTTGCCAGAAGTAGAAAACAACTTTCCTTCTATTGAAACAATTTGCTTTCCTAATTTAATTATCTTAGCAGTACCAAGTACCTTGCCTTCAGATAATGGTCTATGAAATGTAGTATGAATATCAGTTGAACTTGGTAAATATTTATCTTTTGTAAAAATATTTACACTTATTGAAGTTATCTCATCTATAGCACTCGTAATCATACCTCCTTGAACAGTTTTGAAAGGGTTTAAGCATTGTTTTGAAAATTCAAGTTCAAATTTATAAATACCATTTTCTAAATTTAAAAATTTTGTTTTTAGTAACTTATGTGTTCCACCTGAATTAGCTCTTTTTAAAGATTTTTCTAAACTTTTATCTTCCACGTCAATTTCCTTTGATATAAGCTTTATATAAGCATTGAAAATTATAAAAAAAGAAGATGTCATAAATATATAATGTGGAGGAGTTTTTATGCCTAAAGGTTATTTTTTAAGTGCCCACCGTTCACCAGCGAATCCTGAGAAGAGACAAGCATATTTAGATCTTGCAGGTCCTGCTATTTTGAGAAGTAATGGTAAAATACTAGCTAGTACTAGTGAAGTGGAGGCCCATGAAAATGGAGTTTCAGAACAAACTGTTCTAGTTGAATTTGAGACCTTAGAAAAAGCAAAAGATTTTTATTATGGTTTTGAATATCAACAAGCCTTAAAAGCTTTAGATGGAGGCGCAGACAGAGATATTAGAATTTTTGAAGGAAAGTAATTTTAGCAAAATTAAAAATTACTATTTTTGATTTGTCATTCTATCGTAAGTTTTAAATAAAGACTGGTTTCCATTTTTTCCTTCATTGTGAGCTCTTGATTCCAAATAAAGCGTTTGGACAAGGGACAAACCAGGTAATGGAACCCCGCTCTCAAAAGCTGCCTCACTGGCTAACCTTAAATCTTTTAATTGCAAGTCTATTCTAAAACCAGCTTGATCATTTTTATCTATTACTTGATTTCCCAAATTCTCTAACATCCAAGAATTAGCCGATCCTCCCATTAAGGTTTCTCTTAAAAGGTTTAAATTACCTCCTTTTGATTTACAAAGAGCAAATGCTTCACACATAGCTTGTATATGAGAACCAACCATAATTTGGTTACACATTTTGAAAATTTGACCCATACCAGATTTTCCAGCATAGATTACATTTTTTCCAAAACAATTAAGAATATTTATAGATTTTTTAAAAATATCTTTTTTCCCACCAACCATTATTGATAACTTTGCGTTCTGGGCACCTTTTACGCCACCACTTACTGGTGCATCAAGAAAATCAACTTGAATTTTTTGTAAAGTTTTACCAATCTCAATTGCTGATTTTGACGAAATTGTACTCATATCAATCACAATTGTTCCAGGTTTAAGATATGAGTTTATACCAGTACGTTCATTGAATACATTTTCAACATCATTTGTGTCTGGTAAAATCGAAATTATAAAATTACTATTTGCAATACCCCTTAAGTTATTAACAGACTTTATTTTGTCTTTTTCTAACTTTTTAGTAATCTTAGGATTAATATCATATACCTTTACTTCATATCCTTGCTTTATCAAGTTCTTCAACATTGGCAAACCCATATTACCCGCGCCAACAAAGCCTATAGATTGAGAAGTTTTATTATTAGTCTTCATTTATTTTTCTTTCAGATTTTCAAATGAAAATTTTAATATAAACTATAAATATTTTAAACTTATATTAAATATAAAAATATATTTTCAAAATAACATATCAAATTTTAATCAATTATTTCAACTAAAGTAAATTAAAAACATAACTTTTTTAATAACTACTCCATAAAAATTATTAGCTAATAAGTTGAAATTATAATTTTAAATAATATCATATACATTTAAGTGGGATATTGTATGCTGAAGAATAATCTGTCCTTAGCAACATTGTGGTCTTTATTAAGAGATAAAGAAAGAAAATTAGGACTAGACAAATTGTCTTTAACTGAGCGTGATATATTTTTATATATTTTATTTATTCAAGAAAAAAATAAATTAATTAGTCTCGAAAATATTGTTAAAAACCGTAGACATCCAAGAGCAACATTGTTCAGGTGTTTGAAAAAACTACGTTTAGAGAAAATAATTCAAGTTAAAAAAGATACAGCCGATACAAGAAAATCATTCATTTCTATTTCATCTAAATATTTATAATTATTCTGTTGATGATCGATTAAATTTCTTATCAAATCTTTAGGTCAAGTCTAGGTTTCCAAAATGGACGGAATAATTCAATTTTTGGACAACGATTCATAACAACTTTCAAACCAGCATTTTCAGCAAGACGAGCAGCTTCATAATTGATAACACCAATTTGTCCCCACAAAACTTTAGCACCAATCTCAATTGCTTCTTCAGCTATGCTAAATAAGTCGTCTGATTTTCTAAATACTTCTACCATATCCACTGCCCGATTAATTTCTCTCAAATTTGGAAATACTTCCAAGCCTCTAATTTCTCTTAATCCAGGTTTTGGGTTCACTGGTATCATATCATAGCCAGTTTCATGTAATACTCTTAGAACCCCATAACTAAATTTTGTTTTATCAGGACTAGCTCCAACCATTGCAATAGTCTTTACAGAACTTAAAATATCTTGAAGGTAACTGTCTTTATATGGTTCATCATGGTTCATGTTAGTCATCTTTAATTTCCCTGACAGTTGCGATATTAGCTTTTAATTCGTGTTGAGCTAGCGGATCAATAAATGGATTACGGTATAATTTATCATGACTTTCTACACCTATGTCAAATGTACAATCTGATTTGGCTCTTGCCACACATAATATTACATAACCATTATTAATTTGCCTATTGTTAAGAGCTACTTGAGATTTTTGGTCAACTTTACCCTTAATTAATTTGGCAGCACACGTAATACATCCCCCGTATTGACAACCATAAGGTAAATCAAGACCTAGCGAACGTAATTCTGATAATAACGGTTTATTACCTCTAACTTCATATATAGCGTTATTACGATTTGCTATTGTAATTTTTTTCATAACCAAATATCACTTGTACAATCACCACCAGGGTAACGACTTTCGTGACAACGACTAGGGCCATTAGGTTCATTGCCAAAGTTTACAACAAAGTCTTTATTAATTTTCATGCCCCCATTTTCCACATCGCAGTCGATCATGAGCATTACACCACCTTTAGTTCTAATTTCTGGATAAAATTGATTATCCCAAGTTGAAAAAAGTGATGTAGTTACATACATCCGTTTTCCGTCTAAAGATAATTGGTACATCTGTGGACCTCCAGCAACTTTGATACCATTTACTATTGGAGCTCTTCCTAACAGACCACCCATCCAAACTTGACCCGTTAAAATTGGATTGTGTGGGTCAGTAATATTATATTGTCGCATATCACCGTGAAGCCAATTATTTATGTAAAGGTATTTATCATCCATAGAAACTAAAAGAGCTGACATAACTCCTGGAATAGGAATAGGCCAATCTGGATGAGGTTCATTATCAATATCTATTATCTTTTCCCATTCCCAGCTACCATTTTTGGTTTTCCAAAAATGTATTACGTTTGCACTTAAGGCTGCACCACAAAACCCATGACTACTATTTGGATTGTGTAAAAACTTTACTTCTAAAGGAATAAGTCCATCTTCTCCTAAATACATCGTTTGAATTGGCCTTTTCTTCTCAAAATCCCAAATATGTAAACGTCTTCCATATTTAAGATGGCCAACTTCTTCAAGATCAAAGCCTGGCATAAAAGTATTTGGTGCAGCCCATTCTGAGCTAACCATTACATTGTGACGTGGTTGATACCAAAAATCATAACTAAAAGGAATATCACCCATCGAGTTTTCCCAACGCCCTAAAATTTCAAAATCTTTGTTAAGATGTAAGTAACCTCCTGGAGCTTCACCTTTAGCGTCTCCAAGGAAAGAAATAATTATCTCTGATCCTAAGCAATGAACAGTGTGAGGTCCTGATAAATTAGTTTTAGTTTTAATTTCGGTCCCTTGGATAATTTTGTGTATTCTAGGTGCTTTTGGATTTGTTGCTGTATCAACAACATAAATATTATTTGATCTAACACCTGGAACAAGAAGATATCTTCTACTCATATTTTTATCGTCATGACAAGATGAACACGCATTCCAACCCATATGATGTAGTTCATCTCCTATTCCTGGCATTTCCATCCTATGTATTACTTTTGAATAACTTTCACTTTTAGGGTCAACATCAATTGTTGCTAAGTAATCGGGTTTTTGAATACCAGTACCAGTATAAATAGCTATAGTGTAAAGTAATTTTTCACTTGGTGCTCTAATTGCTTCAGAAGGACTTGCATACCCTGGACCACAACATAATCCTTCCATAAAAATCTCCTAATAATATTAAAGGATATAAGAAAACTACAATAAATTTACCCTAAGGTAAAAGGTAATTTTTAAGATATATTATCAATATAATCTTTAATACCTCTTTCTATTGAATATTTAGGTTCCCATAGAATATCATTCTTGATTTTTTGTAGACTAAAAAGTTTCCTTTCACTCACAGAGTTATGATTTAAAAAGTTCACTTGCAAATTTCCTATGTGTTGACTGACTTCATTAACTATTTTGTGATATGTGGGAAAATCGGGTCCAGAAACATTATAATCATAAAAATGTTCTTTTTGATGAAATAAACATTTTTCTATACATGATGCTACATCATCTACATAAACATACGGCCAACAAAAATTGCTTTTAAATGGTAATGTAATTTCTTTATTTTTAATTCCTGAATTAATAATGTCATTGATAAAACAGCTGGTTGATCTTCTATGACCATAGATAGTTGATAACCTTAAAGATATTATATCCATATTATAGTTTTCATAATACTTCTTTAATAATAAATCACATGAAGCCTTTGTTGCCCCATATAGATTTTCTGGAGCAAATCTATAATCTTCTGTAGTGTCACTTTCCGCAAGCTCCCCATATGCTGAAATAGAAGAGCAGAAGATAAATCTATTAATTTTTTTACAAATTCTAGCAGCTTCAATTAAATACATAGTAAAAAAAATATTATTTTCGATGATTATATTTGGATTTTCATTTGCCAACATTGGACCAGAAATTCCACCTGTATGAATAATTTTTGTTATATCGTACTTTTCTAATAAATTTGTAACATCCTCAACACTATTTAAAGGAATTGAAATATGCTTATAGTTTTTGTTACATTCTGAGTTAATAACTGGGTCAATACCAACAACTAGATTACTCTTGTTTAAAAGTTTTGTAACTAAGGGAGCACCAACTAAACCAGATGAACCTGTAATAAGGATGTTTTCTAAATTCATATTTTCTCTCTACATTTTTTGAATAATTTCTTATAATTTTATTATTGAAAACTTAACAAGCTTATTGATAAAATTAAATAACTAATCTTTTTTGAAGGAGGTTTGAATGAAATTGTATTTTGCCCCTAACTCACGCGCGGTTAGAATAGCCTGGCTTCTTGAAGAATTAGGTATGGACTATGAAATAGAAAAATATTTAGTAGGCGATAAAGCTCTTAGAACACCAGAATATTATAAATTACATCCTATGGGAAGAGTTCCTGTACTAGAAGATGAGGGCTTCAAAATTTATGAGTCTGGTGCGATTGTGGAATACCTAATATCTAAATATGATAAAGGAAAATTTTGTCCTGACAAAACAGACCCATCCTTTCCTTATTATTTACAGTGGCTTCATTATGCTGAAGGCTCAATTATGCCACAAGTTAATACAATTGTTGTAGAGACTATTTTACTACCTCCTGAACGAAAGAACGAAGTTAACGTTGCAAGAGCTTTTAAACTTTTAAATGTTGCGCTATTAAACGTTAATCATAACTTAGAAAATAAAGACTTTTTAACTGGTACATTTTCTGGAGCTGACATAATGACAGGACACGCATGTATAGGTGCAAAAAGAGTGGGTGCAGACATTTCAGATTTGACTAATGTAGAAAATTATATTGATCGTTTATTGTCTAGGCCTGCATTACAAAAAGCTATAAAAATTTAATTTATTTAAATTAAATTGTTTATGAGATCATAATCGATATCATCCCTTGTGATAGGACTATTTTTATAAATTTTATATTTAATAATTAACTCACTAATTTTAGATCTATAGGCTAAATCTTCACAATAATTTCCCTCTTCAATAAGGAAAATAGCTGAGCTTAAGTAGTATAAAGATGTAGTTATTTGTCTTGATGAAGAAGTAAAATTTTCTTTTACTTCATTTTCAACAAAATAAAAAACATCATCAATGACAGATAATAAATGTTTTTCGTATTTTTTTTCAGAATTAATTTTTACGGAATCTATGAGAAAATTTTTAAATATTTGTAAATTATTGTCTTTTTTAAGAGCTCTAATTGTATCTAAAGATATAATATTACTAGTGCCTTCCCAAATAGAACCAAGATGGGAGTCTCTCAAAATTTTTGAATCAAGCCAATCTTCTATATAGCCTAAACCACCTCTAATCTCCATTGCATCACCAGCAACTCTTCTAACATCTCTACATGCTCTAAATTTAATAAGGGGTGTTATTATCCTAAAAATTTTCTGGGAAACAATATCTCCTTTATCTGCTTTATTTAAGAGATCTGATGCTTTAAATACGATTGATCTGGAAGCTTCTGTAATTATTAGAATCTTTAAAAGTTGTTTTTGCATTAAAGGAAGATCAATTAATTTTTTATTAAATGCATGACGATTATTTGAAATAAACAAGCTTTCTTGAAGACACCTTTGCATCATACCTGATGCCCTAACTCCATTAGATAACCTCGACATATTTATCATGTCAGTCATTTGTTTAAAACCTTCATCAGGATCACCTACAAGATAAGCAAATGCTCTATTTAATTTAATCTCACCACTAGCAAAAGATCTTCCTCCTAATTTATCTTTTAATCTTATAATTTCATAATTATTTAGATCTCCATTTTCAAGTTTTTTTGGCAAAAGAAATAATGCAAGCCCTTTTGTTCCACTGATGTTTTTATTATGTCTAGCAAGAACCATAGCAAGATCTGCATCTGGATTAGAGCAAAACCACTTATCTCCTGTTAAAAACCAATTTCCATCCTCATATTCAGCATATGTATCAATAGACCCTACGTCTGATCCTGCATGTTGTTCTGTCATAAACATGGCACCTTGAAATAGATGATCCAGATCTTGTGAAGTTAATTGATCAAAGAATTTTTCAATTAATTTTTTGTCTCCAAATTTAGTAAGAGTTCGTGTTAAAGAATCTGTCATACTTAAGGGACAACAAAGACCAAATTCACTTTGAACGAATAAAAAAGTAAGTCCATATTTTACTATGGGCGGAAGTGGTTGTTGCATTCCAAAAACACCATGCCTGTGCGACATTGCTGCTAAACCAAATTTTTCAAAAGCAAGCTTTTCAATTTTTATAAAGTCAGGGTGTTTTTCAATATCATTTGATAATTCACCAACTCTTGATCTTTTTTTCAATTTTGGAGGATTCTTATCAGCTGACAAGGCTAATTCTTCTAATTCAGAACCTACAACCTCTCCTAACTCAATAAACTTGTTCTCAACTTGTTCAAATAATTCCTTTCCACAGTAATATTCTAATAATTTTGAAAACGACTTATCCCTTAAATAAGCGTTTATTCCTTTACTATCTGGAATATTATTTGAAGAAAGAACCACTTTTAAACCTAATTATAATAGCTATGAAAAATTCTAATTTTAAATTAAAAACAAAGCAAAGCTTGTAATCATGTAACTAACAAAACCTAAATTACAGAGTATTTCAATTTTTAGTTAGTTGATACACTTCATGTGATAAGCCAAGTTCTTTTTCCATTTGTTTAAATTCATCTGATGACATAAATTGTCTAACCATATCAGGGTTAAAAACTTCTGTACTAATCATTGCTGTGTTATCATCTACCTTACCAACAATCGTATTTCTCATCATTTGAGACTGAACTTCTGCATCTGCATCAAATTTTTTTTTCCATTCATCGTAAGTTGTATTTTTAATCTTTACAATTATAAGAGTATTCATTTATAAATCCTTTGATTTCATAATCTAATCAGTTACGTCCATTACATTTGACATCTCTTTTATGTCATTATGAAACATACCCGCCATATCACCTAAAGTGTCTAAAATAGCTTGAGGAGAGTTTGCTTTCCACCAACAATACATAACCATATCGTTCTTTTCATTATTCCAATTCATTTGAAAATTTGCATTTTCATTTTTCATATTTTTACGCACATCATCTGGAGTCATCTCTTTCATTGCTTCAAAATACTGATCTCTCATTTCTTCAGACTTGAATTTATGTTCTACCATATAATCTTTCATTTATTATCTCCTAAAATTTATATATTATTATGATTAATTTTTTATAACTTCAAAATCTTATTTTAATAAAATTATTAACTATTCTATTTAAATAGTATTTAAATTATTTAATTAAGTAATAAATTAATAGTAAATTGTTACATTATAATTAAAATTTTTTAATTTTTTTCTTTACCTTCCTCTTAGGGAAGGGTTTAAAAGTTATCTCGGTACAAAATGATTATTCAAGATGTAATACATATAAACTGGTTCTGCCAACATACTTGGTTACAGTCATCTAAAAATACTTTGTGGTGTTTACTTGGATGTTGTATTGGAGATTTTGGTACAATTGCATATTTTCAATTCATGCAGATTGATTGGCCCGTTATATTAATTATGTCACTGGCCATTGTTAATGGAATATTTACATCTATTGCACTTGAAACATTTATACTGTCAAAGCAAATGTCTATGAAATTAGCCTTTAAAACAGCAATTGGGATGTCTTTAGTTTCTATGGTTTCAATGGAATTAGCTATGAATTTAACTGATGTTGCACTTACTGGTGGTGCTATTTTAACGTGGTGGGTTATTCCTTTTATGCTTATCGCAGGATTTGTAACACCCCTGCCATACAATTACTGGCGATTAAAAGCATTAGGCAAAGCATGTCATTAAATTTTAACAGTTTTATTAAAAATAAATTTTTATTTTTAATATTTATTCCTTCAATAATTTTAGTGTTAGGAATTGTATTCTACTTAGCTGAAGAAAAAGTTGCTGAAGCAGCTATCACTCTGAATCCAGATAATAAAGAAACTATATCACTAGGAAAGTCTGTATATGTTCAAAATTGTGCATCATGCCATGGTACAAAATTAGAAGGTCAAAAAGATTGGATGTCAAGACTGCCAGATGGATTAATGCCTGCTCCTCCACATGACGAGACAGGTCACACTTGGCATCACAGTGATAAATATTTATTCATGATTACTAAATACGGTATTGAAGATATCATAGGTCAAAATTATCCTAACAATATGCCAGCTTATAAAGATATTCTCTCAGATAAAGAAATTATATCGGTATTATCTTACATAAAAAGTACTTGGCCAAACAAAGTTAAAAAAATCCACGATCAAATCAATTATCGTGAGAAATTAAAGTAACATCTAATTAAATTATTAATGGAAAAAATATGCTATCACGACGTGAATTTTTAAATTTTTCAGCAGCTACAATTGCTTTAACATCTTTACCTAATCACATTCAATCTAACCAATTAATCCGTAATTATAAGCTAACAGCCGAAATTACCCCACATTTGTTCGATAAGAAAGGTGTCTTAGATAGTTTATGGTTGTATAACAAACAAACACCTGGGCCAGTCATTGAAGCAAACGAAAATGATATCATAAGAATTGAGTTTGTTAACAATTTAGATGTAGCCAGCACAATCCACTGGCATGGTATAAAAAATATTAATAAGATGGATGGTGTTCCATATTTAACTCAAGACCCAGTTCAACCTGGAGAAACTTATATATATGAATTTCCAGTTAATAATGCAGGAACTTTTTGGTACCATGCACATTTTGAAACTTGGAAACAAATTTCAAAAGGTTTATATGGACCTCTGATAGTCAAAAATCACTTAGATAAACAATTTGATAATGATATCATTATATTAGCTGATGATTGGAGATTGAATAAAAATTATCAATTAGATAAAAAATCATTAGGCTCACTTCATGATTGGTCACATGCAGGAAGAATTGGAAATTGGCTTACTATTAATGGAAAAAAATTTCCTGAATACTCTGTAAATAAAAATGGCTATGCAAGGTTAAGATTTATTAATGCCTCTAATGCAAGGATACTTTCATTTGGCTCTAGTTTAAATGGGATGAAGATCATCTCAATAGATGGGATGTCGGTTGAACCATTCATTCAAGATAAATTTAATTTGGGGCCAGGACAAAGGGTTGATTTGTTAATAAAAACTGCTGACATGTCAACAATTGATTTCTTTGAAGTCAGTGGTAAAAAACCGTTAAGCGCTTTCAAGCTAAATGTTAATCAAAGTAGTAAAAAAAATATTTTAAAGAAAGACATAAAACTACAACCATTTAAAAAAATACCACCGTATAAAAACCCAAAAATATTAAATATTCATATGCAAGGGGGTGCAATGGGAAATCTTGCTAAAGCCTATTTTGAGGGTGTAGAAAAGAATTTTCGTGCATTAGCAATGGAAGATAAAAAATTCTGGGCATTTAATAAAGAGGTAGGTAAGTATGAACATTCACTCACAAGTGTAAAAAAAGGCGAGATAATAATTTTAGATGTTTGGAATGACTCAAGATGGCCACATAGTATGCATCTGCATGGTAATCATTTCTATGTTGAATCAAAAGAATTTTCTGGCGATGATAAACTAATCCTCAGAGATACATATCTAATGCAACCAGGTGAAAAGTCAAAATTTATATATTTAGCAGATAATCCTGGTAAATGGCTCTTTCATTGTCACATGTTGGAACATGCGGCTTCTGGTATGATAGGTTACATAGAAGTAGATTAATTTTAAAATTAAATATGAACCAAAATTGTGTCCATTAAGCCTTTTCCTCTAATCTGAATAGTTTTTCGCTCTATATTATTGTCTTTATAGTTTACTAAATCGAAAGTGTTTTTAGACATATGAATACAGTCAGGTGATCCATAACTCTCTAATCTTGCAGCAGTATTAATAGTATCGCCCCATACATCAAAAGCAAATTTTGACTTTCCAATAACTCCAGATATAGCAGGGCCTGAATTTATTCCTATTCTAAGTTTTATGGGATTTCCATTATGATCTTTGAATTGAGCAGAAATTTTTATCATTTCCATGGCAAGATTAAATAAAGTTAGAGCATGATCTTCTCTTTGGACTGGCATCCCTGAAACAACCATATATGAGTCACCAATTGTTTTTATTTTTTCTACACCATATGTTTCAGTTAAGTCATCAAACTGAGAAAACATATCATTTAAAAAACCAACAATTTTCTCTGATGAAATTTTTTCAGACATTTCAGTAAAACTAACTATGTCTGCAAATAATACAGATATTTCAGGATTATCCATAGATATGGTTTTGATATTATTTTTTAGCTTTTCTGCAATTGATTTAGGCATAATATTATGAAGAAGTTTTTCAGATTTGTTTCGCTCTTGTTCTAGAAAGATAGAATACATCCCCATAGGTAATCCTAAGACAAGTAAACTGCCAACTATATTGCTGACACCAATGATAGACTCTGTTAAATCATTGATCATATAAAGAGGTTCCATTTCAGAAAAGGAAATAAACATATATGAATAGATTGAAATAAAGACCATAGCTAAAAAGGCTTTAAGCCTAATATCTAAAGGGACAGCTATGATTAAAATTGCTAAGTTGATATACCAAAGATGAAAAAATGAATTCCAACCAATCATAAAAATAAATGCTGTAGCTGAACCTACACCAGCAATGCAAGATAATATAACTCCAAATTTTGCAAAACCTAGAGTATGTAGAATAAAACCAAACGCAATAAATGACGCAAAAAACAATTCAGAAAGGACTAAAGGTTCCCAATTTTGAGTGGTCAAATAAAATAGAAAATCCCTTCCAATAAGCCCTACTCCACCAGCTATGAAACCTAACTGCATTGCTAAAAAGGCAGGTTTCCATTTTTCTGGGTATCTTAAAGGAGGAACGCTTAATATATTAATAATAAAATTAATCATTTACTAAAATCCATTAAAAAAATTATAATTGTAAACGTTTCTGTGAGGGTAAGGTAAAGAAAAAATTAAAATAATTTAAGTAATATTTTATAAATAACCTTATTTTTAACAAAACTATAAGAATATAGTAAATTAAATTGGTAATTATAGAATTATAATGGATGAGCGAGTTTGTTTTAGTTATTTTAGTAACAATGAAACTAGGTAATAATCCCTCTACCTATGAGAAAAGAGTTCCAAAAAAAATATACAAACAATGTATAAAAGATTCTAAAACTTATAAGTTTCCATTTGAAGAGCTGCATAAAGTTATATCTGTAAAAACTAGATGTGAAAAAGTTATTGGAAAACAAAAACAATTGGAAAATGGGAAATGTATTTAAATAACATTCGAATATTATTAATTTTAATTAATTACTAATTAGTAAAATAAATTAGAATAAAAAGAATTAAAATTTTTTATAAAAATAAATGTTTTATTATATTTTGTTTTCTAATATTTTCCCAATCAGTTTTTATCAGAAAATCATGGGCAATATCAGAGATAAACTGATCTGAGTTGTAATGTCCAACTATTTGAAATCCAATTGGCAGATTTGTTTTTGACAAACCACATGGAACTGATATTGCTGGATTGCCTGAGACGTTAAATGGTGATCGAGCGTGCCTCATATAGTATTTATTAATTTGTGAGATATCTCCGATATTGAAAGGAAGATCAAAATTTGTAGGTGTGATTAAAATATCAAAATTTTCCATTACTTCATGGATTTTTTGTGTTAGTTCTCTTTTTTTATTTTTAGCATTTTTATAACTTTCATCTGAAATATGTGTACCTTTATTTAATCTTTCAAATGTTAATTTATCTATTTGATCCTTCCTTAATTCTAATTGTTTATTATATTGTATATAACCTTCTTTAGCCATTATTATACCGTTTACTTCGTGATAAGTTTTAAGATTATCAAGATTTACTTTTGAAACCAACGATCTATTTTGTTCAAATACTTTGATAGTTTTTTCAAATGATATAACTACTTCTTCATTAGCTATAAAATCCTTATTATAAAAATGTTCTATAATACCTATCTTAAGATTTTTGATATTGTGATTTACCGTATTTACAGATTTTTTAAGTACCGAAAAAATAAGTGATATATCTTTTCCAGTTCTTGCCATTGGGCCAACTGTATCGATAGTTTTAGCTAAAGGTTGTATGCCTCTCATTTCTATAGAATTATAAGTTGGTTTGAGACCCACAATTCCACACATTGACGAAGGATTTCTTATTGAGCCACCCGAATCAGTTCCCAATGCAAATGGTACAAAATATCCTCCAACTGCAGAACCAGATCCACTTGAAGATCCACCAGCTGTTTTATTAAAATCCCAAGGATTACTTGCTGGTTTATCAATACCTGAGAATGTTGGGGCACCTATTGCTAATTCATGTGTATGTAATTTCCCAATATAAATTGCGCCTTCATCTATTAATTTATTTACAACAGTTGAGTTATTTTTTTTTACTTCAGATGTCTCAAAAAGCTTAGATCCATTCATAGTTTTTTCTTGCTGAACGTCTATAACATCTTTAACTCCAAAAGGGATTCCTTCAAGTTTTCTCTCGGTATTATTTAGGTAATGTAGCTCTGAGAATTTGGCCTGTTTCACGGCCTTTTTCTCAGCTATCGAGATAAATGCATTAAGCTTCGGATTAAGCTTTTTAATTACATCAAACGTGTTTTTTAAATTTTCTACTGGTGATAGCTTTTTACACTTATATAGATTTATCAAATCGCAGGCTGAGAAAAAAATCGTATCATGCATTTTTTTTAAAACTCTTTTGATAATGAGCAGTCATTAATTTAAATTATCATTTTTTAACTAACCCCGTGGTCTTGAGGATAATGAGCATCCACCGTCAACTACCATAAGATGTCCGGTAATGTATCTTGCCCAACTTGAAGATAAATACACAACAGCTTTTCCAATATCCCAACCATCTCCCTCCATCTGTATCAGAGAAGCGTTTTGCCTTTGGGTACGATGTTGTTTGGTCATCCCACTTGAATAAACCATTGGTGTGTAAACTGGACCAGGAAGAATACAATTTACTCTTATTCCATCTGCTCCATGATCCACTGCCATAGCTTGACTTAGTGATAAAACAGCCCCCTTAGAGGCAGAGTATGTAGTGAAGCCTCTTGGTCTTGTGGCAGAAATAGAGGATATATTTACAATTGATCCCCCATTTCCTGACTTAATCATTTCTGGAATAGCATATTTTGACATCAGAAACATTGGTTTAAGATTAATATCCATAACATGATCCCAATTTTCTTCTGGTTCATCAACTACAGATAGCTTGCTAGCAATACCTATATTGTTATCCAATATATCTAATCTTCCCCACTTACTTATAACAAAATCTATAACCTTTTTGCATTGTTCAGATTTTGTTAAATCTCCACTAATACTTGTTGCTTCTCCGCCTCTGTCTTCAATCATTTGAACAGTGTTTTTTGCTAATGCGTCATTCTTATCAGCAACAAGTACTTTTGCACCTGCCTCGGCTAATAATATAGAAGCTGCTCTCCCATTTCCAATGTCTTTTCCAGCTGCTCCGCCTCCAGCAACAATGGCGACCTTATCTTTAAGACCAAAATCAAGGGTTTCAATCATTATTCTTACTCCAAAAATAACTATCAACTTTATATAAATTTACACAAAAATAGTATGAAAATAAAAAAATTATTTAATTAAATTTATTTTAAACTTAATGTTAATTTATGATGAAAAATAATAAAAAGATTTGTGTAGTAGGTGCAAGTGGCTTGGTCGGATCTAGTATCGTCAGATATGCTCTAGAAAGAGGCTATTTTGTAAATGGAACTCTTACAGATAAGTCAGATACAACTAAGGTCAAGTATTTAAAAAAACTTAAGAATTCTAGTAACTTAGAATTGTTTAGCGCCAAAATGGAAAATGAAAAAGATTTTATAAATCCGATGGAAAATACAGATGCTGTTTTTATAGCATGTCTAATTCCCACATATAAGGGTAAAGACGGGACCCCAGCCAAAGAGATGGATGATAAAAGAGGCTATCAAGAAATAATTAATCCGACAGTTAATGGATGTTTGAACATAATCAAAGCAACTAAAAATAAAGGTATAAAGAATATTATCATATGTTCTTCTACATCTAGTACAAACCCTGTTCCACCTATAGAATTTAAAAATGAAATAGAACATTGGTCCGATGAAAAAGAACAATGTAAAGCCAAAAAATATACATCTGCTACTAAAACAGTTATGGAGAAAATGGCTATTAAATATTGTGAAGAAAATGATATTAGACTCTCAATTATTTTACCTACAGGGTTATATGGTGATCCCGTTTTACCTATACATCTAAAGCATAACCCCTTTATCTGGCTAAAAAGAGTGATTGATGGTGGCAGTCCAAGACATGAGAAAATACCTAATGATTCTGCTTCAATGATACATTTAAGGGATCTAGCAAAAATATTTTTAGCGGTATACGAAAACCCTAGTGCATCTGGTAGATATTTTGGAGTTTATAAAAGCCTTCATTGGGAAGATATTTATAATGAATGTAAAAAATTAATACCAAATATAAAAATGCCTCAAAGTTTTTCCGAAGCACCTGTAAAACCAACTACGTTTGATTTTACTAGAAGAGATTCACTTAACATAAAAATAAAAGATTTTTCTACAACTTTAAAAGAAACGGTTGATTGGTTAAAAACAAACCCTTATTCAGAAGAAATAGGTAATGAATAGATTAGAGCTTGTTTTATTTTCATTATTCATACTTTTTTTGCCAACGATATTGTATTGGGTTGATATTTAATTTTTTTATTTTTTTATGACAATTAGGAACTTATTATGAATAATTTCAAAAAAAGAGATTTTTTCCATGAAGGTATGAGAGAATTCCAAGATCTTTTTGACGGCCAAAGAACAGCTGATGCTATAGAAAAAAATAGAAAGCATTATGAATTTTGGGATGATGAAATAGAATTAATTAAAAATTCTAAGTTTTTCTTTATTGCTAGTTCATGGAACGGATATATTGACTGTAATATAAAATCAGGAGACCCAGGTTTTGTAAAAATAGTTGAAAAAGGAATTATTGAGTACCCTGAATATGACGGAAATTCAATGTATCGTACTGCTGGCAACATTTCTAAAAATCCAAATGTAGCTTTACTTTTTCTGAACTTTGACGGGAAAAGTCGAAGAATTAGGATAAATGGTCATGCAACTATTCATCATGACAATAAATCTCTAGAAGATCATTTTGGTGCCAAATTTGTTGTGCGAATTAACTGCGAAATATACCCAAACTGTCCAAGGTATATACCCAATCTAGAAAAAGATGAAACGTCAAACTATGTGCCAAGAAAAGGCAAAGGAATTCCACCTGCGCCTGAATGGAAGGAAAGAGATTACATAAAAAATATTTTACCAAAGGATGACCCTCATAGGGGTCAAAATTAATTGTTGTTTCAAAGTGCCTAAGATTGATTCGTTTAGAATTTAAGTTTTTGTAATACTTTTAATAAATCAATAAAAATAGACCCAAATATTAAAGTTGTTCTTTAAAATTTATTGAAGCTGTGGCAAATGAAGGTATACCGACTGAAGGTCATATAGGGCTTTGCCAAGACGAAGTACTTGGACAGGGGACTTTAAGGCAGTCGGGAAAACGTTAGAACAAGGTGAAAAACTTTATCATGATATTAAAATTCTTGAAAATATAGGTGTATGGGCTGTTGAGGTCGAAGTTATACCAGAAAACATCATAGCCATTCTATCTCCACAAACTTCATTAATTAAATCGTCTTTAGGAAGTGGTGTAGGTTACATACAATTTTTATTTGCAGAAGATATTTTAGGTAACACTAAAAGACCATATCCACGTCACTCAAAGCGGTATGCTGATCTTTATGAGTTAAAACAAAAGTTACAACAAACCAGAATAAATGATTTTAAAAATTATGTTAAAGATGAAAAGGATAATAAATTTCCATATAAAAACGTTACTGTAAACGCTAATGATGATGCTGTAAATGCACTTGAAAAATATAAAAAAATGAAAAATCGTATTTGAATTATTTAGAATAATGCATCAAAATAAATATCATTGTTGGATAGTCTAACAAACTTTAATACTATCATTTAATAAAAATTAATTTTTTAATTATAAAAGGAAGAATACTTATGAATATGATATCTAAAAGTTTTGATCCAAAACTAGTAGAATGGCGAAATGTCAAAGACCCTGAAACAAAGGAGTTTAAAGTTGACTTTGATTATAGTCTTCTAGGATATGACATTAAATCAGGGCGCCTTGATATGCTATTAAGGTATGCTAATTTAAGTCACTGTAGACGACATAGACATGTAGCTTCAACATTAACAATGGTTTTAGAAGGTGAACAACACTTAACTGAATGGCAATCAGACGGATCCAAAAAATCTATCGTAAGAAAAAAAGGAGATTATGCTATAGCAGGTGCTGATGCACTTCCACACGATGAGCGTGGAGGCGAAGATGGGGGAACAGTCTTATTGTCAATGAATGCGCCTGATGGAATATTATTTGAATATTTTGATGAAAATATGGAAAATGGATGGACATTATCGATAGAAGAATATGTAGCCAATTGGAAAAAAGGAGAAATATACGGACAGAGAAAATAAGAAGAATTTTTTGAATGATAAAAATCTTATTATTAATTACAATTTTTTTATTTTCTAATAATTCTTTTGCTCGTGATAATACTGTTGATATTGACAAACTTTGTTTAGGTAAGACTTGTACGAAACCAATAAAAGAATTTAAAGTCTCAAATTTTTTTTTTAGAACAAGAAACTGTGAAACTAAAGACTATAGAAAATGTCTGCTTTGGTTTGGAAATAAGGTGAATAAAGTAAAAATTAGTTGGGTCAAATATTACAGAATACTTAATGGTCCAATTCCAACCAAGTCAACTTGTATAAAAGGAAAACCAGTTTGGTTTCAAGATATACCTTTTCCGAATAATAAAGATCTAAATATAAATATTTTAAAATTTTTTCAAAAATTTAATTATCAAAACAAAGAAAAAATGTACTTTAATGAACCAATTATTAAAACATTTAACTATTTTTCTCAATCTGACAAATCCTTGGGGGTATTAGTTCAAAGTAAGAACTTTAAAGGTATTAGAAAAAAACAAATATATGTATTTGACACTGAAGGGGATAATTTTGAAGTTATTAAACCACTTTGTAAAAATGATTAAAATGACAATTTTAACGAGCGTAATTTAAATTTGTAATTTACAAACGCTATCTATGAAAATTATGCAATCAAATTACAAATATACTTTTGAATGAGCAGTGTAATCAATTTATGATATTGAAATTTAAAACCATTAAAATTAGATAATGAAACAATCAATTTATAGCTACTTGAAGCTAAGACTTTGATTTTAAATCCTTCAAAACTTCAGAAACGACCTTAATTGCAATTTTATTATCTTCAATCTCTGACTTATCAATAGATAAAGACAAACCCGGAATATTTCTTTCAATCAAGTTATCATTTTCCTGCGAAAATTTTACAACTTCATATGTTTGAACCGGATAAGAAATACCCTTCACATTAATAGCCTCTTTTTTTTCACAGATAATTTTGTTTCGAGTTAATAAATATGTGTCTTCTGATAATAAAATTTTGTTAATACTAGCTCTTGCCTCAAGCCTAGATGCTAAGTTTACACCGTTGCCAATAATTGTGTAGTCTAATCTATCTTCAGAACCAAAATTACCAACTGTACATACTCCAGTATGAATTCCCATCCGCGCATTTAAAGGTTTTGCTAATCCTTTTTTTCTCCACGAAATCCTAAGCTTGTTGAGTTCTTCTAACATGTCCATTGCCATCGAAACACACGCAATTGCATCTTCTTCGTCTCCCCTTGAATTAGGGTCTCCAAAAAAAACTAAAATCGCATCACCAATAAATTTGTCTATTGTCCCACCCCATTTAATAGCAACATTAGACATTTTTGTTAGATATTCTGTTAGAAGTTCTGTTAAAACCTCAGGTTCTAATCTTTCAGTTAATTCTGTAAAACCTTGCAAATCTGAGAAAAAGACTGTCAAAGGCTTTCGCTTTGTTTGGACCTTTACGTCTAGTTTGCCTGAAAATATTGACTCATAAACTTGAGGTGAAAAGTATTTTGACAACTTTTCTGAAAGTGTTTTCAATTCAGAAGTTCTTTCCTCAACCTTTTTTTCGAGATTTATATTTAAACTCTCTAGTTCTTGATGAGCTTTATTTAATTCTTTTAATCTTTTTTGCTCAAGTTGATAAAGCCTTGCATTTTCTAAAGCACTAGCAGTTTGATTTGCTAATATTCCAATCAATATTTCATCAGATTTATCGAAAATGTTCATTTTTTCACTTTCAACAGAAAATACACCAACGAGCTCATTATCTATAAGCATTGGTATTGCGACCTGACTTTCCGCGTTTTTGAGACCTGGCAATTCAACTTTGTCCTGTAATTTATTTTTATTAGTAATTTGAACTTGTTCACGAATTGCTTGCATGTAACTTCTTTGCATTCCTAAATTTGCCATTCTCATGAGTTTTTTCTTTTCAGCAACTATGCCAATTACTCCAACACCAAATTCAACTTTTGCACCAATCCCTCTTTTTTCATATCCATAAGTTTCTAAAACGTTGAGATGTTTTTTATTTTCAGAAACTAGTAAAATCATAGAGTGTTTAAATCCAAAAAATTCATTCATTAATGATAGCATTGAAGAAGCAATTAAGTTTAAATCGAGAGATTTATTTATTTGATTAGAAATTTGTTTGATTATTTCGATTTCTTTTGATTTTCTATCAAGAAGAATTTTAATATTTTCTAATTCATTTTTAGATTGCGAAATTTTATCCATGCAAACTGACATACTTCATAATTTAAAAAAAATTTAATTAAAACTACTCACTTATTGATATAACTTTATACACATCAGCTGCTCTTAATTTAAAGATACCTGTCATACCCGTCATAGAAGCTATAGCTTGTAATTTCATATCCATTTCATCAAATAATTCACCTTCGGTCTCTTCATGATCAAATTTCAATTCTAAGTTGTATTGTTTTAATGTGCTAGGATCTGAAATTGTTGCATAGGCATATGGATTTTCAGAAATATTTTTCTTTGTCTTATTAAAAAACTGAAATGAAAGAGCTACATGATTTTCATCTACATACCATATCTGGGATATTACAGTGGTGTTTGGTTCACCATCAGATGAGCAACTTGTAATCCAACTTGGAAACATTCCTTGTAATGCTGGCATGTGCTTATCTTTGATCATTTGGTTTCACTATTAGTTATTTCTTTACCAGCATCTGGACCTGGTGTTTGAATATAGACTTTGTCAACTTTAAAAGTTATGCCAAGGTCTGGCACTTTCCCATATTTATTTAAAGCAGCATCTTTTGACAAACCCACACTAGTAATAACATCAATAACATTATTTCTATAATTTTCTGATATTTTTAAATCTTCACTATTTAATTTTTCTGAGGAGACAAATTGACCTTTAAAATTATAAGCTTCATGACTTATCATACCAACAAAAAAACTAACCCTTCCAGACTCACTTAAATATTGCAAAATATTTTTACACTCAGAATTTATTACAAGACAAGTAAGTGTGGAGTGTTTGTTATCAATTTTCACACCTAAAGTGTCTACATGCATTGTTTTATTGTTTTTGGAAGAAACTCCAAAATGACCCAATCCTTCATGTAATGCATTTATTGTTAAGTCAGGTATCAAAATTTTTCCAAAAGTTTAATTTATTACTAAGCTAATTTAAATTTAATTTAAAATTTTTTAAAAGTAAATTAATTGGGTACATAAATTAAAAAGTTTAATATGAACCACTATTTTTTCTAGTAAAATTTTCAAAATCTTGGAAAAATTAGATTTTTCTCAACTTGATTTTAAATAATATCTCACCCAAAAAATTTATATTAATTTTATTAAACATAAATTCTTGTATCATTTACAAATTAATAAATCTTAATTAATCTTGTATATAGTTTCTATAAATTTAAGAGGTTTAAATGTTTGCAGTCAATGTAACAATAAAAGTGCAAAATGAGTTAGCAAAAAAAGCAATTATTCTTGCATTAAAAGACTGGAGCCATGATCTTTTTCAAAATAACGGGTTAATGTTTAGGTGTTTTGTAGATAGAACAGAAAACCAGGTTGAAATCTTTCATGTTTTTCGAACAAAAGAAGAAATGGAAGAGGTTCGAAAAAATAAATCTAATGAATTTTGGAATCAAATAAAGGATATGGGTGGTCAAGTAACAAGATACGAGGGAAATTGTGAAGTTGAAGTATCAAAAGGATTACAAGACTTAGATTTAAAATTTAAATAAACTTTATTTAAAATTTTTTACCTATATAAATTTATAATAAAACTATAAATAAAAAACATTATAAAATTTTTGAATTATAAGCCAAAAAGTGTTTACCTCATTTGCCGCAGTCCATTGAAGACTGACTTGGGTTTATTGAAGTTTTTAGAGGTTTCGTAAAATCATAATTTTTATTAGCCGTAAAACATAGCTCTAGAAAATACCCATTGTATCTTTGAAGCTATTCGAGGAAAAGTGACCAGAGCTAAGAAATTGTTTTGCTAATATTCATTAAGAATATTAATAAAGTTACAAATTAAGGAGAGAGCCATTCGCCTTGCCAATTGGTTGATTTTTTGTAATGAGCACGAATATGTTTTACGCCTATAAGAAGTAGCTGAATTGATTGTATATCACACAATAATACCGCAAAACGTTTCTGATCTGGATTGTAATTATAAGCAAGGGGGCTTTCAATAACGGTGCCAGGATTAGGAATAGTTCCATAAGCTACCCTAGAGTTAGTAGGAACCTCTTTCCAGTATGGAATAGTAATGTCTCCAACCTTAACTTTAACAACTACGTCCATCTGTATTTGTAATTGGACTTTTGGCAACCAAATGTGAACTAAAGCGCGAGGGTTTTCCTTGAGAGCAAACATTTTTGAAGAAGTGGTGTCAGTGTGGAACTCTATCTGGTTATCTTTCTGATTGCACCGTCTCATCACTAAAGTGCGAGCATTTGGGAAACCATCGGCGCTTGATGTTACAAATGTAGGATGTCTTGCGGGTGATTTTTTATCAGCCTTTCCACGATAAATTTGTGCCCAGCCAAACTCTAAAAAATCATCTAATTTTTGAAAATCTTTCATTTGCATAAAACTTAAAATTGAATAGAAAGATTGTAAACTATAATTATTCAATAAATAAAGAAACTATGAAAAAACACTCAATAACTTACTTTAATTATAGTAAATTTAGAGAAGTAAATATGTATTTAAAAATTTTAATCTCAAATGACTAGAATAAGAACAAAACAATGTTTTAAATGCTCTTCACAAAAAGATATTTTGTATCGTTGTAAATACGATTAAATACTGGGTGTTTCTGTGTGAGAACTGTCTTATGGAGATCAAAGTTAAATTTGAAAAAACTTATCAATATGGTGGTACTTGGAAGAGTAAGAAGAAATAGCTATTATCTTGCTAACTTTATAAACACATCCCCCATACCAGATTTTAATTCATCAATGGGAGTGCTATTTCTATATGGACAAAATCTTCCTGTTATCTTATTAGCATATATCTTTCTTAAATCAGAAGGCTCACAATATTTTGTTTCATGTAACATTCCAATTATTAATTTACCATCTTGTATTTCCACTTGTTTGTCGTCTAATTTATTTCCTCGACAAAAATAATTCTTGTTAACTTTTTCAGGAAAATCATTCTTTGTGCATGGGTTATCTATGACTAACGCGGATAGGTCCTTTTTACCTTCTGCAAATTTTCTAGTTATCTTTTTCACTTTAGCATATTTCATTAAGTCACATACACACGGCCAACAGCATTTATAGTAGTAACCACATACTTCTTTTTCAGTAATATCCTCTTTTATATTAATAAATTGTGGTGTTGAATTTTCGGCAATCAACGATCCTGAAACAGCACAGTAGTGTTTATTATATTCTTTAAACTCTGAAAAATTCTTATATTTATCTGAAATATGCTTATAAAATTTTGGTCCAGCTGCATTTCTGTTTCCATCTGGAAAAATTGATCGCCAGTCTTTAGATAGACTTTGATAATATTTGCCTTTGTTATCATTTGCTGAAGAAATAACCACATTTGCAATAATAAATAATAAACATAAGATGAAATAAAGGGTGAGTCTTAAAACCAATCTAAATACCTTTTCTAAAGACATAAGTTTTATTAAGTTGATTTATACTAAAATTATCTGAAGATCCGTCAGTCCATCTAATTGTGACACCATGAACTTTTTCTCCATTTCTTAGTCCGTAATGAGCAACGGGCTCCATCTGACATAAATAACCAGATCCAGCATCAATGGTTTTTGCGTGATTTCTCATATTAGTATTAAGTATTACAGTAGCTCCTCTTGCTGGTGCATTGAAGGGTGTTTTTGGTAAGATTCTTAAAAAATTGAAAGATTTTTTAATATTCGCTTTAAATAGAGAAAGTGGTTGCAAACCTGATTCACCGTGTGAAACTAGTAATTCAAGAATGCCATCGTTGTCTATATCTGCTACAGCTGCACCTGTTCCTAATCCTGAAGGTTCTAGTCCATTATTAAGTTGAATTTGTTTTAATTCTCCATCACTTAAGATTTTAAAAAGTTTATTTGGCTCTCCAATGTTGTTTACAAAAATTTCATCAAAACCATCATTATCAAAGTCGGCTGAAATTATAGTTCTTACTCTTGATGGAATTTTGAATTCAGAATTAGCAATGTCATTAAACTTGTTTCTGTTATTTAAAAAAATTCTGTGTTCACCATTCCAATTACCACTAACAATATCTAATTTACCTCTATACAAAAAATCAGTAAGCGTCGTACCGCGACCATTTTCAAATGTATCTTCAACACCCAGGTTTTCAGCAACATCTTTAAATGTGCCATTTTCATTTATATAAAGAAAGTTTGGCCCTCTCTCATTGGCAGCAAAAATATCCATATAATTACTTAAGATGTGGCCTGCAATAACTGCTCTTCCACCAGTAATTCTGTTGATGTTTAGTAACGGTGCTTGGTCTACGATGCTTCCTTTTTTTAGTTCATAAAAACGGGTTGGGCCACCATAATTAGCAACATAAATTCCATACTTACCATCACCATTTCGATCTACACACACAACTGACCTTCCGGCTGTTAAATTTAAAGATTTTAAGTTTTTATCAAGTTGAAATAAATCTATTGTATCTTTGTTATTATCAAGTAATCGATCAGAAAACTGTTTTTGGCCACTGTACGTATCAGTATTAAGAAAATATAATTCTTCAAAACCATCATTATCAATATCGCATGCAGCTACCCCAATTGTGGATCTAGCCTGGTCAGCAAACAAATCGTTTGTATTTATATTTTCTAAAAAACCATTCTCGTGGGATAAGATCAAATTAGGAAATTTAAATCCTGTAACAATGAATTCAAACTTTCCATCTTTATTAAAATCAGTTACAGAAACCCCATAACTTAATCTTTTTTGATTATTTTTGATTGAGGCAGATATATCCTGGAAAAATTCGCCAAAAGAAGGATTATACATTAAAATAAAGATTAGCGTAATTATTGTTTTCATTTGATGTATATATTATTTCTATAAAAATTTTCAATGGATTAAATTTTTAGAATGATGAGTTGTAATTTATAAGGTTAAGATTATATCAATAAAAAATATTTTTAACCCACAACTTTTTCAGTAATTTCAGTACAGTAGTTTGTAAAATGAAAAATGTTCAAAAAATTCCCGCTTGCTTAGTGCATATCTTTACTGGTTCAGGAATAATTTTTAGCTTTATGGCCTTAGTATCCGTTATTGAGAGTAACAAATTATTGACTTTTATGTTTTTGGGTATTGCATTGATAATTGACATTGTTGATGGAACCTTGGCTCGAAAATACAAAACTGAAATAATTTTTCCAAATATTGACGGAAAAACTTTAGATACAATAATTGATTACATAAATTACATTTTTATACCTTGTATAATGATATATAAATTTGGCTATTTACCTCCTGACTTCACAACAATCATACCAATTTTCATAATATGTCTTTCTCTTTATTCTTATGTAAACACTAAGTTAGTTGACACATCATTTTCGTACATAGGATTTCCTTCTATATGGAATGTAATTTTATTGTACTTAGAAATTTTGAGTTTTAATCAATGGATAAACTTATCTATAATCTTATTCTTTATATTACTCAAGTTTGTTCCATTTAGAGTTATTCATCCAATGCGAAATGTTGCCTTAAAAAAAACTAATATCATTTTTTTATTTGGAACACTTCTTACAAGTTCAATTTTATTAATAAGTAAATTAGATGTGAAATTTATAAACGATTTTTATTTTTATTTTTTAATTTTATGGTTAATATTTAATAGTTATTTTATTTTATTTGTTGTTTTTTCTAATTTATTATCATCTAAACTATATCAAAAATTTAAAAAAACCTAATGACTGGTTGGTACGATTGTTAGTATAACCAAGCCGTTATCAAGCTTAAAACACAAAAAACCTCAAAAACCGAAGTTCTTGAGGTTACGTCTAAGTCACTAATTTTATTTATATAGTTGGTTGTGGAGGCAGGATTTGAACCTACGACCTTCAGGTTATGAGCCTGACTATTTTCCGCAGAGTTCTGCCAATAAATAAATGTGGTTGGCATGATGGTTGGCATAGTTTTTTGCACTTTCCTATGGTTGGCATAGTGGTTGGTACAGATTGACCTTTTTTTAAGTTTTTGAACTTACTAAAAAAGAGATAAAAGTGGCAAGTTTTATTATAAGTAATAACGTGTTCCATGCATAAGTAAGAGACAAATATGTTGGATCAATATCTAAATTATTTAAAATCAAATGGTGGTAACTCTTTTATACTTTTTTTTAGAGCCTCTCCCCAACTATTTGATATTTTTTCAAAATAAGGATCATTTTTTTCAAACCTTATCTGATTATTAAATTCAAGATCATCTTTTTTTAAGGTACAGACATCTATTGGCATGCCTACTGAAACATTAGCCTTCATAGTACTATCAAATGAAACTAAAAGTAGTTTTATTGCATCACCGAAGTTTGAGTTTTTTTCTAGTGCTCTAACAATAATAGGTTTGCCATATTTTGTTTCTCCAATTTGAAAAAAAGATTGATCTTCAGATGCTTCTATAAAGTTACCCTCAGGATATATTAAAAATAACCTATGTTCTTGACCTATAATTTGACCACCTAAAATTAATGTGGAGGAATATGGATTTTCACCTGCTTGACCATCAGAAGAGTATTCATTAGATATATTTCTTAAAATTTTTCCAACAATTCTTGCAACTTGAAACATTGATTTAGTTTTAAGAATATTATTGTTATCATTATTGGGGTTATCTATAGCTTCATTTATGAGATTGATAGTAGCCTGGGATGTGGCTAAATTTCCGGAAGTTAACAAAACTACACTTCTTTCGTTTTTATTCGACCAAAAAAACATTTTTTTATTTGTATTAACATTGTCTATACCCGCGTTAGTTAAAGTATCTGACATAAATACTAAACCTTGATTTAATTTTAATCCTACACAATAAGTCATTAAACACCTTGATTATTGATTTAAAATATCAATTGATAATTCTAAATTTTGATTTTCAATAAAATATCCATTTATAATACCTTTTACAGGTACTACATCATTATAATCGAAACCTTTTGCTATTTCTACATATCTGTCATCTGGAGAAATGCCATTAGATATATCAAAACCTATCCAACCAAGATTTTCTATAAATACTTCAGCCCAAGCATGCATGGAAAGATTATGAGTATCTTGTATGGGTTTAAATAATCCACTAACATATCTACAAGGCAGATTATTCATTCGGACTATAGATAAAAATATATGAGTGTGATCCTGACAAACACCAAACCCTTTTTTAAATGCATCTTCAGCTGTCGTTTTATAATCTGTTTTTCCTTTTTTATATTTAATTTTAGATTTTATTTTAAATGAGAGTTCATGAAGACTTCCTATCAAATCCTCGAAATTCAAAATGTTTTCTTTATAAAACTTTGATAGATATTCACCAGGTTTCGTAAGGTAAGTTTTATCAATGTAACACCAAAGTGGAAGATCTTTTTTTGAGATTTCTTTTAATCCAAAGTTAGACTTTGTTTCAACCTTACCAAAAATATTATATTCAATTTTTTTAGAGTTATTTTGTATACTGACCAAATCTATTAGATTACCAAATTGATCTATAGAATTAAGTTCCTTACTTCCACCTTCAATATTAATTTCCCAATCTAAAATTTTTTGACTTTCATTACTTTGAGGGGTTAAAAGTAGCTTATTAAACCCAAAATTAATCGTTCCATCAATTTCATATATAATTTTTTGTTTTATTTTTAAAATCATACAATTACTGGAAATTAAATTCTTCCTCTATATTTGCAGCTAATGTCATATTTAATTTAAATAGACTATTTAAAAATGAATAATTATTAAAATTTCTACTTTTTTGTTTAATTTTTTTTTGAATACTTAGAGCGTTTTGGTAACTTTTATTTTTTGGAAAGTTTTTTTTATGAACTGACTTTAAATTTTTAATAGTTTCGTTAACACAAAACATTAGTGATTTAGGCATATCTTTATCTGATATTAAAAAATAAGAGACTTTATTAGCTTTGATTTCATTTTGATTTTTCCACATAAATGATCTGTATGAAGAAATACTTCTCAAAATCATTTCTAATTGAAAATTATCGTAACCTTCAAATCTAATTTTTTTTTCGTCTAATAGAAGATAATATCTTGTATTCAAAATTCTAACAGTATTATCAAATCTCTCAATAAATGTTCCTAAATAGCAGAAATTTAAAATTTCATTTTTCAACATGCTTCTTTCTAAAAAGCCAAAAATCAGAGCAATTTTTTCTCTTGTATTTTTTATGATTGTTTGAATTTTACTTTCATTTATTTTTTTATTGAGTTCTTCATTTAAATATAACCAACAAGTGTTGATGGCCTCCCAAACCTCCGATGTAATTGATACTCTTGATCTTCTTGCATTTTCTCTAGCTTTGTCAAAAAGTATTAAAATATTATTAAAATTCTTGGGATCTTTTAACATGAAGTTAATTATATTAAGACTATCTAAAGAGTTATTTTTCTTTAAAAAATGATGTCTTATAGAATTAGTCCTTAAAATTGCATCCCATTCATTATTCAAATTACTAGACGATAAAAGATACAGTTGGAAACCACTCTCTATCATACACAATGTATTTTCAACTCTCTCAATATATCTAAACATCCAAAATAAAGAGTCGGCTGTACTTCCTAGCATTATGAACTCAATATCCAAGTATCCTTAGTACCACCACCTTGACTAGAGTTAACAACAAGAGAACCTTTCTTTAAAGCAACTCTGGTGAGGCCACCACCTATAACTGTAACCTTTTCTTGTGCTAATAATGCAAAACACCTAAGGTCAACATGTCTTGGAGTTAGACCTTTTTTTGTATAAATAGGACATGTTGATAGAGATAAAGTTGGTTGAGCAATATAGCTGTAAGGATTTTTTTTAATTTTATTTTTAAATTTTGATATTTCAGTTTTGCTTGCTAGTGGCCCTACTAGCATCCCATAACCACCTGAGCCGTGAACTTCCTTAACGACTAATTTATTTAAATTGTCTAATACATATTTCAATTCATCTTTTATACGGCACTTGAATGTTTTTACATTTTTTAAAATTGGTTTTTGACCCAAATAAAATTTAATTATGTCAGGAATATAAGAATAAATTGATTTATCATCCGAAATTCCTGTACCAGGAGCATTTGCGATTGTAACGTTTTTATTTCTGTATACCTCCATTAAACCTGGAACACCTAAAAAACTATCTTCTTTAAATGATAATGGATCTAAAAAGATATCATCTATTCTTCTATAAATTACATCTACTCTTTTCCAACCATTTATGGTTTTCATGTTTAAATATTTATTAATTACACGAAGATCCTTTCCTTCTACTAATTCAACACCAAGCTTATCTGCTAAAAATGCATGTTCAAAAAACGCAGAATTATATATTCCAGGAGTTAGCAAAACTATGTTTGGGTTTATTTTTGATTTTTTTGGTGAGGACTTCTTTAAAATTTCAGATAAGTATTTTGCATAGTTTCTATTTTCAGATACTTTATATCTTGAGATTAGCTCAGGAAATAATTTTATCATGGTATCTCTATTCTCAATCATATAAGAAGCTCCAGACGGGACTCTAACGTTATCCTCTAATACATAAAAATTATCTGAATTTGTTTTAATTAAATCTATGCCAGAGATATGATTGTATGTTTTGTTTGGAGGAGTAAAACCTATCATCTGCTTCAAAAACGCAGTATTATTTTGAATTAGATCAACAGGTATCACACCATGTTTTATTATCTCTTGTTGGCCATAAATATCAGTGAGAAAAAAATTAATAGCTAACACTCTTTGTGTTATCCCTTTAACCAATTTGTCCCATTCCTTGGAGTTGATTATTCTTGGAATTATATCAAACGGTATTAGATTTTCTTTTTTGTCACTAGAATAAACTTTAAATGATACACCTGTATTTTCAAAAAATTTCATTGCATCAGAATTTATTTTTGTTAATTCATCACTATCCTGATTTTTATACCAACTGATAAACTTTTTGTAATTGGTCCTTACAGAGTTTTCATTTATAAAAGCCTCGTCATATGTTTTTGTAAAATAAGTCATACTTAGTTTCCTAATAATACAATTTAAATAGAATAATCCTTAAAAAACCTACATCAAGATTATTTACGAAGTATTTATCAATTATTAAATTAAGGACCTAAAATGCCTAAAAAGTTGTCTTTTAAAATGAAATATTAAAATTTTAAATTTTAAAATCAACGAAGGTTACCATAGTTTTTTCACTTTCTTCTGGTTGTTACGATTGTTAGTATAACCAAGCCGTTATCAAGCTTAAAACACAAAAAAACCTCAAAAACCGAAGTTCTTGAGGTTACGTCTAAGTCACTAATTTTATTTATATAGTTGGTTGCGGAGGTAGGATTTGAACCTACGACCTTAAGGTTATGAGCCTGACTCTTTTCCCCAGAGTTCTGCCAATTATTAATCGTTGTTGATATAGTGATTGGAATGATTTGATGTTTGCTAATGAAATAGTTAATAATAAACTCTGTAAATTATTCTAATTAAGTGCTGTGCATTTGTATTTAAAATCTTCTAATTTAAGATCTTTACAGCTATCACCAACTCTTATTTCATCAAATAAAACAACAATATTACCTAAATCTTTACCATTCATATTTCTATCACCATACCTTGACCCTGTATTATATATACCCAAATCAATTGGGTCTCTTACAGCTGTGCTTTGTCTAGAAATACCCTTATAATCAAATTGTTTTTTACCATTAACCCATATCTTAAAAGATCCTTTGATTTCTTTTGATAAGTTAGCTTTAATAACAACGTCGTGCCATTTATCAAATAAATTTTTTCTATCAATTATTACTTTTTCATCTGGCGGAAAAGCCGTATGATTTTCTATTTTTAATCCTGAATTTTTAGTAAATCTAACCATCCATGAAGGACCAGCTAGTTTTCCAGAGTGTATCTGCCAAATACTAGTCTTAACACCTTTCTTTTGTTCAATAGAAGAAGGAATTTTCAAACTAAAAAAGTGCCAGAAATCTCTGTTAGGTTTTACTTCATTTTTCCACTTACTTTGTATTTCAGCTCTATTTCTACCTTTTTTACAATCGTCCCAACCTGACTTTCCATGAGTTGCAGTACAATGACCTTCTCTTGTTTCAAATCTTAAATAAGAAGTACCTAATCTTGCTTTTTCGGGTGAGTCCTTAACAATACTAATATTCCATTCCTTTAATCTTCTTCGTGATTTTGTCTCCCATCGGTGACCAAATCCTAAATCCTTACCTAATATCGTTGAGGAAAAATTTAGGTGCTTTTCGTTAAATTTACTATTATGTTCAAAAATTAGACTTGTTGTCTTTTTTTCTTCTGAGCAATTAAAATTACATTTTGCATAACTAGAACAAGATACCGAAATGAAAAAAATAATGTACAAAATACTCAGTAAAAATTTCATGCTTCAACCTTATAAATACATTAAGAAAAGCATCATATGCCTATAAGTCAAGTATATATGCGAAAAAAAATGAGATAAACCTGACGACTGGTTGGCACGATGGTTGGCATGGTGAAACCCTTATCAGGCTTAAAACGCAAAAAACCCCAAAAACCGAAGTCTTTGAGGGTGATCTAAGTCATTGATTTTATTTAATAATTTGGTTGCGGGGGTAGGATTTGAACCTACGACCTTCAGGTTATGAGCCTGACGAGCTACCGGGCTGCTCCACCCCGCGTCATGCTTTAAAAATTATTGTGAGGCTAGAAGGCCTGGCAACGACTTACTCTCCCACACCTTAAGATGCAGTACCATCAGCGCAACAGAGCTTCACGTTCGAGTTCGGAATGGGATCGGGTGGGACATCTGCACTATAATCACCAGGCCATCAAGCCTCACAATTTTGAAGAAAATGATCCATATACTACTTACGTATAATCATGATAAAGGAAATAAACCGATTTCTACTTTCATGACGGTCACGATCAAGCCGATCGAACTATTAGTACTAGTTAGCTTCACACATTGCTGCGCTTCCACACCTAGCCTATCAACGTGGTAGTCTTCCACGGTTCTCGGCGAATCCTAGTTTTGAGGGAGGCTTCCCGCTTAGATGCTTTCAGCAGTTATCCTTTCCGCACATAGCTACCCAGCGATGCCGCTGGCGCGACAACTGGTACACCAGAGGTGCGTCCATCCCGGTCCTCTCGTACTAGGGACAGCTCCTCTCAAGATTCGAACACCCACGGCAGATAGGGACCGAACTGTCTCACGACGTTCTAAACCCAGCTCACGTACCACTTTAATTGGCGAACAGCCAAACCCTTGGGACCTGCTCCAGCCCCAGGATGTGATGAGCCGACATCGAGGTGCCAAACACCCCCGTCGATGTGAACTCTTGGGGGGTATCAGCCTGTTATCCCCGGCGTACCTTTTATCCGTTGAGCGATGGCCCTTCCACACAGAACCACCGGATCACTATGACCGACTTTCGTCTCTGCTCGACTTGTCAGTCTCGCAGTCAGGCAGGCTTATGCCATTGCACTCAACAACCGATGTCCGACCGGTTTGAGCCTACCATCGCGCGCCTCCGTTACCATTTGGGAGGCGACCGCCCCAGTCAAACTACCCACCATGCAGGGTCCCGGACCAGGATAACTGGCCACGGTTAGACAACAGAAAGCAGAAGGGTGGTATCTCAAGGATGGCTCCCTCATAGCTTGCGCCACAAGTTCCAAGCCTCCCACCTATCCTGCACATCGACTTCCTGATGCCACTGCAAAGCTATAGTAAAGGTGCACGGGGTCTTTCCGTCTGACCGCGGGTACCCCGCATCTTCACGGGGAATTCAATTTCGCTGAGTTGATGTTGGAGACAGCGGGGAAGTCGTTACGCCATTCGTGCAGGTCGGAACTTACCCGACAAGGAATTTCGCTACCTTAGGACCGTTATAGTTACGGCCGCCGTTTACTGGGGCTTCAATTTGCTGCTTGCACAGCTCCTCTTAACCTTCCAGCACCGGGCAGGCGTCGGACCCTATACTTCGTGTTGCCACTTTGCAGAGCCCTATGTTTTTAATAAACAGTCGCTACCCCCTATTTAATGCTACCTGGATCTGGTTGCCCAGAACAGGCCACCCTTATTCCGAAGTTACGGGTGCATTTTGCCGAGTTCCTTCAACATCATTCTCCCAAGCGCCTTGGTATACTCTACCTGCCCACCTGTGTCGGTTTCGGGTACGGTCTTAATGATGGAGCTATTTCCTGGGACAATTTCACTGCAAATACAATCCGATAAGTATTTACAATTTATATCATCCGTCACTACCATCAGGTCACGGAATATTAACCGTGTTCCCATCGACTACTGCTTTCGCACTTATCTTAGGGGCCGACTAACCCTGCGTGGATTAACCTTGCGCAGGAACCCTTGGGCTTTCGGCGAGAGTGTTTCTCACACTCTTTATCGCTACTCATGTCAGCATTCTCACTTCTGATACCTCCAATAACACTCACGTGTTACCTTCAACAGCTTACAGAACGCTCCGCTACCATGCCATATGGCATCCACAGCTTCGGTGTATGGCTTTAGCCCCGTTACATCTTCGGCGCAGGCCGGCTTATTTAGACCAGTGAGCTGTTACGCTTTCTTTAAAGGATGGCTGCTTCTAAGCCAACCTCCTGGCTGTCTTGGCCTTCCCACATCCTTTCCCACTTAGCCATAACTTAGGGACCTTAGCTGGTGGTCTGGGCTCTTTCCCTCTTGTCCAAGGACCTTAGCACCCATGGACTGTCTGCTATACTGTACTTACCGGTATTCGGAGTTTGGTTAGGTTTGGTAAGGCTCGCGCCCCCCTAGCCCATCCAGTGCTCTACCCCCGGTAGTAATATATAACGCACTACCTAAATAGTTTTCGCGGAGAACCAGCTATCTCCGGGTTTGATTGGCCTTTCACCCCTAGCCACAGGTCATCCCCGTCTTTTTCAACAGACGTGGGTTCGGTCCTCCAGTGCGTGTTACCGCACCTTCAACCTGCCCATAGCTAGATCACCCGGTTTCGGGTCTAATCCATCGAACTAAAACGCACTATTAATACTCGCTTTCGCTTCGCCTACACCTAACGGCTTAAGCTTGCTCAATAAATTAACTCGCTGACCCATTATACAAAAGGTACGCAGTCACTACTTAATGTAGCTCCTACT
>CACNEF010000001.1:0-625000 GCA_902619485.1 uncultured SAR116 cluster alpha proteobacterium | reverse complement strand
ACCGCCGTCTGTGAATCTCTTCTTAATTAACAATATCAAACAGACAATTTCCAAAAAGGAATTTCGATTAAACTTTAATCGAATGGGGTTTATACTCAGCATAGTAACATATGTCAAACTTAAAAGACAAAAATAATGCAAAAATTTAACTTTTTTTTTTTAAATAATTATTTCAATAAAAATATTACTCAAAATCTAATGCAAAAATTGTGTTCTTGACTTTTTAAAAATATAGGGTCAATATCGCTCACATTATGAAAAAAGTATTTAAAAATATATTGTTATGGCATTTTCTTCCTGTAATAGGTTCGTTTATCATATTACTTTTTAGTTTTGATATTAATGATGCTAATTCAACACAAATAAAAAACAATGCAAAAAACATTCCTGTTAAAAGACCATTAAACCTCCTCAGTCTTGAAGAATCAGCAGACACAATTTTCAATTTAGTACAGAAAATTGGTGCAAAACCAGTCGCCAATATTAAAAGAACAAGACTTAAAAAAAATGAGAATTTAAGCATGGCATTGAAAAGAATTAATTTTGAAAATTATCATGTTAGCAAAATCATAAAAACAATTACTGAACTCAATAAAGGACATAAAATACTAAGTTCTCTACCAGTTGGAATGATAATACATTACTCGAAACCGTCAAATATTACCGGAGGGGCGCTTAAATTAAACTACACCAAAACTAAAGACATTTTTGTATGGCAAGATATAAATGATAAATATAATTCACAAGTATTCTTAAGACCCTCAAGAACAGAAGAAACTCTAATTAAAGGTGTAATTAAGAATAATTTATATATATCCGCTCTTAAATCTGGAATGCCAGAAAACACTTTGTTAGAAATGATAAGTTTGCTTGGTTTCTCAATCGATTTTCAAAGAGAAATCCGTTCAGGTGATAGTTTTGAAGTTTTGTTTACAAAAAAAATTGATTCTTTAAGTGATTTAGTGACTGAAACAAAACCAATAAATTACGTGTCTATAAATTTATCAGGTAATAAGTTGAATTTTTTCAATTATAAAGATAAATATGGCTTACCACAATACTATGACGAAAATGGAAAGTCTTCAAAAAGAACAATAATGAAAACACCAATAAACGGCGCTAGGTTATCAAGCAGGTATGGAAACAGAAAACATCCTATATTAGGTTACACAAAAATGCATAGAGGACTTGATTTTGCAGCACCGTCTGGAACACCAGTTTTTGCTGCTGGCGACGGATTTATAGAAAAGGCAGGATGGAACGGGTCATATGGTAAATATATTAGAATTAGGCATACAGGCACTTATAAAACTGCCTATGCACATTTATCAGGATTTCATAAAAATGTCAGAATTGGAAAAAGAGTAAAACAGGGAAAAATAATTGGCTATGTTGGATCTACTGGCAGATCTACTGGACCACATTTGCATTATGAAGTGATAAAAAACAACATTCAAGTTAATCCCATGAAAATTAAATTACCTGCAGGAAAAAATATTTTAAAAGCAGATATTAATAATTATAAAAACCACATTACAAAGATTCTTAATCTAAAAATTGCTCTTGAAAAATCAAATAGAAATAATAAGATCGCCATAAATGATCATCATAACTCAAAAAAATTAGTTTTAAATTAATCTTTCTATATTTATATTTATTTTATCATCAACTACATCTAAAGATAATGTTTCTCCATCTTTTACTTCATTAGTAATAATTAACTCGCTTATTTTATCTTCAATCACATTCCTAATTTCTCTTTTAATAGGTCTAGCTCCGTATTCTGGATCGTAGCCGGTTAAGGCTAATAGATCGTTAACTTTTGAGGTCCATTTGACATAAATGTTATTATTAGACAGTCTTTTCCTTAGAAGATTTAATTGTATTTCGACAATTTTAACAATATGAGATTTACCTAATTTTGAGAAAAATAAAATTTCGTCTAATCTATTAATAAATTCAGGGCTTAGTATTGATTTGACTGAACTCATAATCTCTTTTTTTATAAAATCGTTTTTTTCACTTTTCAAACCAAAATCTACATTAGACTTAAAGTTTTGTGCTCCGATATTACTTGTAATTATTATAATTGTGTTTGTAAAATCAACAGTCTTTCCGTGACTATCTGTTAACCTACCATCATCCATTACTTGTAAGAGTAAATTTAAAACATCTAAATGGGCTTTTTCAATCTCATCAAAAAGTATTACTCTATAAGGCCTACGCCTAACCGCTTCAGTTAAAATGCCTCCTTTATCATAACCAACATAACCAGGAGGAGCGCCAATTAGTCTTGATATGGAATGTTTTTCCATATATTCAGACATATCTATTCTTATCAAAGAGTCTGTTTCATTAAATAAAAGTTTAGCTATAGATTTAGCAGTTTCTGTTTTACCAATCCCAGTTGATCCTAAAAACATGAAAGTGCCTAAAGGACTAGATGAATCACTTAAGCCTGTTCTTGAACGAATAATTGTTCTTGAAATAGCGGATAGCACATGATCTTGGCCCACAATAGATTTTTTTAGTTCACCTTCTATTTTTAGCAACTTTGTACGTTCATGCTCCATCATTTTTTCAACTGGTATTCCTGTCCATTTTGACACAACGGACGCAACATCATCTTCAGAAACTATTGTGTTTAAGAGACTATCTGTGTTTTCAATTTTAGAAATATTATTTTCTAAATTTGGGATTATTTGATATGAAAGTTCACCAGCCTTTTCCCAATTTCCATTTCTTTTCTCAATCTCCAATTGGTTTCTTGCATTTTCTAAATTAATTTTCTTCTGTTGCTCTGCTTCAAGAGTTCTTTTGCTTAACTTCCATTTTTCAGTTTGGTCTTTAGATGTTGACTTTAATTCTTTTAATTCATCTTCAACTTTTGACAATCTATCATCTGATATTTTGTTATTTTCCTTCTTTAGAACTTTTTTCTCTATCTCTAATTGTATAATTCTTCTATCTACCTCATCTAGTGAGTCAGGCTTAGAGTCAATTTCAATTCTTTTTCTACTAGCCGCCTCATCTATTAGATCAATTGCTTTGTCTGGCAAAAATCTATCGTTAATATATCTTGAAGATAAGGTTACAGACGCTGTAAGCGCTTTATCTGTAATGGTTATACCATGAAACAATTCATATTTTTCTTTGACACCTCTCATCATTGATATGGAGTTTTCTATATCTGGTTCGTCTATATAAACTTGCTGAAAACGTCTTTCTAAAGCCTTATCCTTTTCAATGTGATTTCTATATTCATCCAAAGTGGTTGCCCCAACACAGTGAAGTTCACCTCTTGCCAAAGCAGGTTTCAACATATTAGAAGCATCAAGTGAACCATCTGCGCCTCCAGCTCCAACAAGGGTATGAAGCTCATCAATAAATAAAATAATTTTATCTTTTTCCTTTTCAACTTCGTTTAATAAAGATTTTAATCTTTCTTCAAAATCGCCTCGAAATTTAGAACCTGCTAAAATACTGGCTAAATCAAGAGAAAATATTTCTTTAGATTTCAGTTTCTCAGGCACATCTTTATTTGCTACCCTTATCGCCAATCCTTCAACAACGGCAGTTTTTCCTACACCAGGCTCTCCAATTAAAACTGGATTATTTTTTGTTCTTCTCGATAAAACCTGTATTAACCTTCTTATCTCTTCATCTCTTCCAATGACAGGATCTAATTGCCCATTAGAGGCCTTAATTGTTAAATTGACAGCAAATCTATTTAATGTGTCAAAACCAGATTCAGCATTATTATTCATAGCTTTTTTACCCTTCCTAAATTTTTTGATTTCTTCTAGAAGCGAGTTGTAAGTGATATTATATTTTGATAAAATTTCTTTTGCTTTGTCATTTATAATAGTAAAAGACAACAATAATATTTCTTGAGTTATTATCTGATCGTCAAATTCTTTTAACAACATTTTTGAAGTATTTATTAAATATAATATACTTTTATCAATTTCGTAAGTATGACTGAAATGCTTTTTCTCATTTAATAACTTAAAAATGTTTAACCTTAAGTTATCTGCATTTGAAGTTAAAGCACCTAAAATATCATTAATATATTTTTCTGAACCATCTAATATTATATATAATATATGAAATGACGTTGCATTTGTTTCATATTTTTTTGCTAAGTTAAACGCTGAACTGAATATTAACTTTGATTTATCAGAAAGTTCATTAACTAAGTTATCTATTTTAACAACCTATTTTTGAATTATATATATATTATGTGTTTATTATTTGATGTTATTTCAATATAAAATAATAAAAAATTTGTGAATGTTTTGAACTAAAAATGCATGTAACATATTAGGTTAAACCAATAAGTTATCACCTTCAGTTTTGTCACTTTTTATATCGTTGATTTCATTTCTTTCATTTTTATCATCAACTGAAGAAAGTTCTTCCTCTCTCATTTGATAGCCTCTCTTACGTCTTGAGGGTTTTCTTGAAATTTTGTCGTTATCTTCTAATGCTAAATCCGAGGAATTGTTTAATGATGAATTTAGTTCGGTTTTTATTCTTAATTCTTTATTTTCATTATTTAGTTCTATTTCTTTTTGAAGCCTATAATAATGGTCAGCAAATTGTAGAAAAGACTCTGCTAATATTCTATCGTCAGACGAGGCTGCATCTGATGCTAAGGATGTATATTTCTCATTTAGTTGTGAAACTGATCCTCTTTGACGACCATCTGGTCCGGAACTCTCAATCACAGTATTTTTGTTAAGGTTGCCATTCAAGTTACCATTGTTAAAATTTCTACGATTTGATCCGCGATTTTGGCGTCGACGCCCATTATTTTGCTGTCTCATAATTTTCCTAGAATTTATGCTAATTATTTTTTATTTACACAATGCTTATTTGTAATTGGTTAAGAATCCTAATTTCAACCTACGGACTCAATTAATATAAAATTTAAGGTCTGAATATAATATTAAATTAACAAAATACTTATATAAAGTTTTTTCTTCTAAGCCAAGCAAAAAAAATTATTTAGTAATTAATATTATTGCTCTAGTCACTCCAGACAAATCTTTTTTGTATTCTTTTGGAAACAAACCATGTTTTATAGCTATTTTTGTGACATTATTTTCTTGGCCTTTTCCTATTTCAAGAAAAATTTTACCATTGGATTTTATTATATTTGTCAAATTAGAAAGAATAGATCTGTATGAATCAAGACCATCTTTTCCACCATTTAATGCAATAAACGGATCGTATTTTTTTACCTCTGTTCTTAATTTTTTAATATCATTTGTGGGAATATAAGGCGGATTTGAAACAACAATATCATATTTCATATTTTTTTCAATTTTCATTAGTTTTTTATCCCAATCTCTAACATTCCAGTCTAAATTTATATACTTTGATCTTTCCAACAAATCAAAATTTTGTGCATTTATTTTAACCATTTCTAGAGACTTTTTAGATATATCAAAAAACGAAACCTCTGAACAAGAATATTCGTCTAAAAGTGATAGACCCAAACAACCTGTACCAGAGCCAAGATCAATAATTTTTAAAAATTCTAATTTGTCTGGATAATACTCAATTACTGATTCAACTAACGTTTCAGAATCAGATCTTGGATCTAATGTTGCATCATTAAGTTCAAATTCTCTCTTCCAAAAACTTCTTTTATTAATAATTCTTGAAACAGGTTTTCCACTTAATCTTTGTTGAATTAAATATTGAAATTTTTTAATCTCATTTTCTGAAATACAAATGTTTTGATGATTATATATCGTTTCATATCTATCTAAAGTTTCAGAAAGTAATAGCCTGCAGTCTAAATTTGCAGTCTCAATACCAATATTTCTCAGTTTTAAAATCTCAGGCTTAATTAAAGTATAGACATCAATGTTTTTATAAATCATTGGAAGCTAGCTTTAACATTCTATCTTCAACTATCAAAGCATCGATTAAATCATCGAGAGCTTCGCCACTTAAGATTTTTTCTAATTTATGTAATGTTAAATTTATTCTGTGGTCAGTGACCCTTCCTTGTGGAAAATTGTAAGTCCTTATCCTTTCTGACCTGTCACCAGTACCGACTTGATCTTTTCTTGCTGTAGATCTCTCATCTTGTTGTTTTTGTCTTTCTGATTCATATAAACGTGATTGAAGAATTTTCATAGCTTTTGCTCTATTTTTATGCTGAGACTTCTCATCCTGTTGACTAACAACAATTCCAGATGGAATATGAGTTATTCTAACGGCTGAATCTGTAGTATTAACTGATTGCCCACCTGGCCCACTTGACCTAAAAACATCTATTCTTAAATCTTTTTCTTCAATAAATATTTCTAAATCCTCAGCTTCAGGAAGGACTGCAACTGTTGCTGCAGACGTATGAATTCTTCCACTTGTTTCAGTGGTTGGAACTCTTTGGACCCTATGAACACCTGATTCAAATTTCAATCTACCAAAGACACCATTTCCTATAATATTTGCTTGTGCCTCTTTATAGCCACCTACACTTGTTTCTGACACCTCCATAACCTCAAATTTCCATTTATGCTTTACAGATAACTTTTCATACATAGAAAAAAGATTTGATGCAAACAAGCCTGCCTCATCGCCTCCCGTTCCAGCACGAACCTCCAAAATTACATTTCTTTTATCATCCTTATCCTTAGGTAATAAAGAAAATTGAATTTCTCTTTCAAGATTGCTAATTGTTTCTTTTAAAGCATTAAACTCATTTGTTGCAATTTCTTTAATATCCGCATCAGCATTTTTATCATTTAAAATTTCACCTAAATCCAAAATTTCTTTTACTAAATGTTCTTTTTTGTTAGCTAAATCTGTTATTATTTTTATGTCAGATAATTCTTTTGATAAATTAGCCATTTCAGATGGTTTTAAATTAGAAGAATTGACGAGTAATTTCTCTATTTCTTTTTCTCTAATCATAATTTTAGAGATATTATTTTCTAAACTCAAAATTTACTCCAAATATATTTAATTTTTTAATTTTTTTATTATCTGATTTAAATTTAATAATTCCTCAAAACCAGACGTTAAATCTTTAAATTTAAAAACTTTTTTATCAATTTCTTCTTTACCTAAAATTATTGCATATGAGGCTTTAATTTTATTAGCTCTCTTAAATTTTTTTGAAAAATTACCTGTGTAGATAATTTCAGATTTAATACCTTCTTGAATTAATTTTTTCATAATTGGAAGTAATAAATAATTAAAATTTTCACATTGGCCTACTAGGACTACATCAATTGCATTAACAAATTCACTTTGCACCATTAATGCTAATCTTTCTATACCTGCAGCCCAGCCAACACCAGGAACATCTGGACCACCTAACATTTTTGATAGACCATCATACCTTCCACCAGCTAGCACAGTTCCCTGTGTACCAAGTTCATTAGTTGTAAATTCAAAAGCTGTATGACAATAATAGTCAAGACCTCTAACAAGATTTTTATCAATTTGATATTTTATATTTAAATGATCCAAACCTTTGCAAACATCTTCAATTCTTGTTTTAGAATCAATATTAAGATATTCAAATATACTAGGGGCGTTTTGAATAATCTTTTGATCTTCTTCATTTTTGGAATCAAGTATTCTAAGCGGATTAATTGAAAGCCTTCTAAGGCTATCTTTGGACAATTTAGATTGATAATCCCTTAAATAATTTACGAGAGAATCTCTATAATTTTTTCTACTATCAAAGTCACCAAGGGAATTTATTTTTAAGGTAATTTTATCTAAAATATTTAATTTATCTAAAAAATCATGTCCTAAAGACATTACCTCTATATCGGCCATAGGGCTACTTAAACCAAGACATTCAACCCCAAGTTGCTTAAATTGTCTAAGCCTTCCTTTTTGAGGTCTTTCATACCTAAACATTGGTCCATTATAAGAAAAACGCTGAGGTAAATCTTGAATCAAACCTGCATTTAAAAATGCTCTTACAACTCCTGAAGTTCCTTCAGGCCTTAACATAAGTTCATCTTCACTTCTATCTTTGAAGATATAATTTTCCTTTGTAACTATATCACTTGACTTTCCAAGTGGCTTTGTGAAAACTTCAGAAAATTCAAATATTGGTATTTCTATTTGTGAATAATTGTACTTTTCTGAAATTTCTAACCCAGCATTTACAACTATATTATGTTTATGCAATTCATAAGGTAACAAATCATTTACGCCTCTTACTGTCCTTAATTTTCGCATTATGAGCCTATAAGATTAAAATTTACTAAAATGTGTTATTTTTTCTTTGTTCTATTTCTTTTTGAACAAAGTTTACTATGTAATCAGCAACATTTTCATTTCTAATTATATGGTCTGTTAGACCATTTACATAAATTTGATGAGTACCTTTTCCACCACCAGTCAAGCCAATATCCGTTTCTTTTGCTTCTCCTGGTCCATTTACAACACAACCGATTATTGAAACTGTAATTGACTCAGAAATATGCTCAAGTCTTTGCTCAACTTCTTGTACAGTTTTTATTACATCAAATTGCTGTCTTGCGCATGAGGGACAAGAAATAACAGTCACACCTCTTCTTCTAAGTCCTAATGATTTTAGCAACTCATATCCAACTTTTACTTCTTCAGAAGGATGGGCAGATAATGAAACTCTTATAGTATCACCAATACCTGCCCACAATAAATTTCCTAATCCTATTGATGATTTTACAGTTCCAGATCTTAGACTCCCTGCTTCAGTAATACCAATATGCAAAGGACAATCTTCTATTTCAGCTAATTGATTATAAGCAGCAACAGCTAGAAAGACATCAGAAGCTTTTACACTAATTTTGTACTCATAAAAATCGTATTCTTTTAAAATATGCGCATGATTTAAAGCAGACTCTACAAGAGCTTCTGGAGTTGGTTCACCATACTTATCTAAAATATTTTTTTCTAAAGAGCCTGCATTAACACCAATTCTGATGGAAGTATTATTTTGTTTTGCAGCGTTGATAACCTCTTTTATTTTCTCTGAATTACCAATGTTTCCAGGATTGATTCTTAAGCATGCAGCGCCAGCATCTGCAGCTTCAACTGCTCTCAAGTAATGAAAATGTATATCAGCAACAATAGGAACAGATGATACTTTAATTATTTCTTTTAAAGCTACAGTAGATTCTTTGTCAGGGCAGGAAATACGTATAATATCAACTCCTGCTTCTACAGTAGAGTTGATTTGCTCTAATGTAGCGTCAATATCCGTCGTTTTTGTATTCGTCATAGTTTGAACTGTTATAGGAGCGTCACCTCCAACAAAAACATTACCAACTCTAATTTTTCTTGATTTTCTTCGTTCTATTTGCCTATAAGGCCGAATGTTCATTATTATATCCTTAAACTTTAAAATTTTAAAAAGTTAAATCGATTTATGAATGAATTTAATCAAGTATTTGTTTATTTGAAAAAGTCTTGATATTTAATGGTCGAGCAGTAATAATTTCACCAATTTCACCCAAACTAGGTACCATAACGTTGCCTTGTGATAGAGACAAGGCACCAGCATTTCCAGTATTAAATGTCAATCCATTTATGTTAGGAACAACGTATGTCTCACCAGGCCTCATTAGCCTTGTCATAAGAACATTACCATCTACATCTTCAATTTCCACCCAGCTATTACCTGTAGCTTTAAGAACCATTTCTGTACTTGGGTCTCTTTCATTAGCAGTGGCAGATAACTCAGTATTTTTTGAAGTCATACTTTCATCTTTACTATCTTTCAAATTTATTTTGAGGTTTTCTTCTTGAACTTTTTTTTCATCATTATCTATTTTTGAAGATAGCGAATTATTAGAAAAATTTTCTTCAATAATAACATAGCTATTATTATCAATTTCAGAAGTCTTTAAAGACATTTCTGCTATTTTTTTATCAGATACTTGTTTTATTTTATCACTTCTATCACTATAATACCATCCCGTGTAAGATAAAATAGCAACAAAAACTGAAACAACTGCCCCGATAGGAATAAAGTTATTTTTGTTCAATTCAGGAGTTAGAAATTTGTATTCTTCCTTGAATGAATTTAATTCCAAACTTTCTTTGAATTCTTTGACTAGTAAGTCACCATCTAAATCTAATAAACGTGCATACGATCTTACAAATCCAACTTTGTAAGCAAGCCCAGGTAAATCAATATGTTCGCCGTTTTCAAAATCTTTTATAATTTTAACTCTAACTTTTAACAAAGAACCAGCTTGTTCTTGCGTTAAGCCTTTGTTTAATCTTGCATCAAGACACAACTTACCAACAGTTGATAATTCAACATGATCAAACGCTTCATTGATTGCATCTGACACTAAATTATCAACATTTCTATCTTTATCAGAAAATGAATTATTTTTAGTTTTTTCATTTTTAAAAGACATTTATTCTCCTAACGGTGCCACATTTTATATTGAGTTACTTTTTAAATCAACACTTGTTTTAACGGCATAAATCATAAAAGATTTACTGACTAGTTATTAAACATCTAAACCAAAAGCAGAATGTAATGATCTCATTGCAAGTTCATAATAATCTGATGATATAAGAACTGAAATTTTAATTTCACTAGTTGAGATAACATGAATGTTGATTTGATTATTAGCTAATGTTTCAAACATAGTTTTTGCAATACCTGACTGGGTTCTCATACCATTTCCTACAACTGAGATTTTAACTACGTTTGTATCTGTAATAAATTTCTTAAAACAAATCTTTTTTTGTATTTTTTTGATTGTACTTTCAGCTATGATCATATCAGTTTCGGGAATTGTAAAAGTTATATCAGTAGCTTCTTGATTAATAGAAGAAGATTGAACAATCATATCAACATTAATTGAATGTTTTGCCAGAGCACCAAAAATTTCTGCTGCCTGGCCTGGTTGGTCTGGAACTCCCGATAATGTTATTTTAGCCTCATTTAGGCTATGTGCTATTCCACTTATTTCAGTTTTTTCCATATTTTTTTCCTCTTTAATTATGGAAGTTCCAGGCAAATCTTCAAAACTACTAAGAACTCTCAATTTTACATTATATTTCATAGCTAATGCTACAGATCTAGTTTGGAGGACTTTAGCTCCCTGAGAGGCTAATTCTAACATTTCTTCATATGTAATTAAATTAAGTTTTTTCGCACTTTTCACTATCCTTGGATCTGTGGTATAAACTCCATCCACATCAGTATAAATATCACAACGCTCAGCTGAAAAAGCTGCAGCTATCGCAACTGCAGAGGTATCTGAGCCACCTCTTCCTAGAGTTGTTATCCTATTTTCATTTGATATGCCCTGAAATCCTGATATTACTGCAACTTGATTTTTTTTAAAAAACTCTAGTAAGTTGTCTGTTTTAATTTCTTCTATCAGAGCTTTAGCATGTGATTTATCAGAGATTATTGGCACCTGCCAACCTAACCAAGAACGAGCTTTGATATTTATGTTATTTAGGGCAGATGCTAACAATGCTGAAGTAACTTGTTCGCCTGTTGATAAAACTACATCATATTCCGGGTAAGAAAGAGATTCCGACGTTGTTTTGACTAAATCTATTAAATTATTTGTGACGCCAGACATAGCAGAAACTACAATAATAACTTTGTAACCCTGATTGACTACTTCCTTAACTTTTAAAGCAATTTTTTTTATTTGAGGAACATCTGCAACAGAAGTTCCCCCAAATTTCAATACCACAAGCTTCAAATTTCTGTTATCCTCACTTAATTCATATTAATAAGATTAAAATCATAATGACTAATACCGTAGACAAAAAAGAAATAGAACAATTTTCTTCATTAAGCAACAAATGGTGGGATTTGTCAGGTCCTTTTTCAGCTTTACATAAAATGTCAAATGCAAGAATTGAGTTTATAAAACAAAATGCAACCAGAATAATTAAAAAAGATAAAATAAATTTTAATCTTCTTAATGGTATCAATTGTTTAGATGTTGGTTGTGGCGGTGGTATCTTGTCCGAAAAATTAAAAAGGTTAGGTGCAAATGTCACGGGAATTGACGCTTCAAAAAACTCAATAGAAATTGCTCAAGAGCATGCAAAAAAAAGTCGATTAGAAATAAATTACAAATGTATAACGACTAGTGAACTTCTAGAGATTAAAGAACAAAAGACACTTAATAAATTTGACTTAGTAATTGCCTCTGAAGTAATTGAACATGTATATGATAAAAATACATTTCTATCCGATATTTCTAATTTATGTCGTCCTGGTGGATTAGTAGTATTCACTACAATTAATAAATCTTTTTTAGGGATATTATTAGGAAAATATTTTGCAGAGGATTTTTTAAAAATACTTCCTACAGGAACTCATGAGGTAGAAAAGTTAATTTCTCCAAAAAATTTAGTAATAGAAGCTGAGAAGCATGGTATAATATTGGATAATTTTACAGGTTTTTCACCGACATTTAGATTTAAAAATATTATTCACAAGGAGTTTGGAAATTTCAAACTTTCATCTAACATGCAGATTAATTATGGCGCAGCGGGAATAAAATTATAATTTAATGATCATCAGATATCCAAGGAATATTTACAACATCAATTCCTTCATCTCTTAATTCCTCTATCTCTTTACTATTTCCATGGCCATGTATTGGCTTTTCTCTGATTTTTCCTTCTTTCATAGAACGGGCCTGAGAAACAAACTCATTGCCTACAAAAGTAGAGTTTTTTTGTACTTCTTTTTTTAGAGTTCTTAAAAGAGTTGGGATATAGTCTGAGCCTACATTACCTAAAAAGGTCTCATTATTTTTAGAATTATTAAACTTTTTATCTTTAAAATCTGAAGTTTTGTTTTTATTAGTTTTTAGACTAGGTGTAGTTAATAATTTTTCAACTTTGTCGCTACCACAAATTGGGCAATTAATTAGTCTATGTTGTTTCTGTTTTTCATAAGCTTCAATACTTTGAAACCAACCATCAAATTCTTTTTCGTCGGAACAGATTTTAGATCTACACTTTAATTGATATTTAATCATTACTCTTAATATTTACCACAACAATGCTTAAACTTTTTCCCAGAGTCGCATAAAGGACATATCGCGTTTCTTTGAATTTTCTTATTTGGAATCTCTATTGGATCCTTATAATCATTTTTTTCTACAGTTTCTTCTTTTTTTATTTCTATAGATGATAATATAGATGTAATTGTTTTTCTTAATTTATCAAGCATCTCTTCAAACAATTCAAAAGATTCTCTTTTATATTCGTTTAATGGATCCTTTTGTGCGTAAGCTCTTAAACCTATAGATTGTCTCATTTGATCTAACATAAGCAAATGATCTTTCCACCCTTGATCTAATACTTGTAGTAAAAGAGTTTTTTCTGCCTGTCTAAAAATCTCAACCCCAAATTTAACCGCTCTCTCAGCCATATATTTGTCAGATAATTCAGTAAGTCGGATTATAAATTCTTTTTCAATTATTCCATCTTCTTTAACCCACTTATCAATTGGGACAGAAAGATCTAAATAATTTTTAACATCTTCAGATAACCTTTCTACATCCCATTCATCGTGATAACTTTGATCAGGTATAGATTGATAAACAATTGTTTCTATCACTTCATGACGCATGTCCGTTATCATTGAACTTATATCATCTGATCTCATTATATCTTTTCTTTGATCAAAAATTACTTTTCTTTGATCATTCATAACATCATCAAACTTTAGAAGCTGCTTTCTTATCTCAAAATTATGAGCCTCAACTTTAGCTTGAGCTTTTTCAACTGCCTTATTAATCCAAGGATGAATAATAGCTTCACCACTTTCTAGTCCAAGTTTACCTAACATTGTTTCAAGTCTCTCAGACCCAAAAATTCTCATTAAATCATCTTGAAGTGACAGTAAAAACTTAGATCTTCCTGGGTCACCTTGTCTTCCTGTTCTTCCTCTAAGTTGGTTATCAATCCTTCTACTTTCGTGGCGTTCAGTTCCTATTACATATAAACCTCCTGCAGCAAGAGCTATGTTTTTCTTTTCCTCAATATCAATTTTTAATTCATTAACCTCTTTGTTTTCCTCTGAAAATGATTTAATTTCTTTTGATTGTCTAATTTCTAAATTTCCACCTAATTGAATATCAGTTCCTCTACCTGCCATATTAGTGGCTATTGTAACAGCCCCTGGCATTCCTGCATAACCAATAATTTGAGCCTCTTGCTCATGGAATTTTGCATTCAGTACTTCATGTTTAATTTTTTTAACATTTAACAATTTTGATAATATTTCTGACTTTTCAATTGATACTGTTCCTACTAAAACAGGCTGATTATTTTTTTGACAGCGCTCAATTAATTTAATTACGGCTTCGTCTCGTTCTTCATTAGTCTTATAAATTTCATCATTTTCATCCTCTCTGGCTATTTTCAAATTAGTAGGGATCTCAACAACTTGAAGATTGTAAATTTCAGAAAATTCACCTTCTTCTGTCAGAGCAGTTCCTGTCATTCCTGCTAATTTAGGGTACATTCTGAAATAATTCTGAAAAGTTACGCTGGCTAAGGTTTGATTTTCTGGCTGTATAGTAACATTTTCTTTGGCTTCAATTGCCTGGTGTTGACCTTCTCCAAAGCGTCTACCTTCCATTGCACGTCCAGTGAATTCATCAATAATAATAACATTATCGTTTTTAACCATATAATGAGTATTTTTTTTAAATAATTTATGAGCTCTTAATGCTTGATTAATATGATGTAATAAGGAGATATTTTTAACATCAAATAGGTTTCCTTCTCTAATAATATTATCTGCCTTTAATGCTTTTTCTATATTTTCAATTCCACTATCAGTTAAATTACATGTTCTTTGCTTTTCATCTAATTCATAATCATTTTCGTTTAATGATGGGATGAATTTATCAATTGATTTATACAAAATTGAAGAGTCTTCTGATTGTCCAGAAATAACAAGTGGGGTCCTAGCTTCATCAATTAAGATAGAATCAACTTCATCTACAATAGCAAAATTAAATGGTCGCTGAACCATGTCAGCTAGATTATATTTCATGTTATCGCGAAGATAATCAAATCCAAATTCATTATTAGTTCCATAAGTAATATCGGCATTATAAGCTATTCTTCTTTGTTCATCATCCATTTCTGAGATAATACAACCAACTGTCATTCCCAAAAAATTGTATATTTCACCCATCCACTCTGAATCTCTTCTAGCTAAATAATCATTAACTGTAACTACATGAACACCTTTGCCTTCAAGAGCATTTAAATAACATGCTAAAGTGGCAACTAAAGTTTTACCTTCCCCAGTTTTCATTTCAGCTATTTTGCCTTCGTGAAGAACCATTCCTCCGGTCAATTGAACATCAAAATGTCTTTGTTTCAATGTTCTTTTCGAAGCCTCCCTGACAGTTGCAAATGCTTCTGGCAAAATATTTTTTAAATTTTCATTTTTTGATAATCTTTCTTTAAAAATTTTTGTTTTTAACTTTAATTGTTCATCCGACAAATCAGAAAACTCCTTTTCTAAGTTGTTAATGTTATCAATTAAAGGTTTAAATTTCTTAATCTGTCTCTCATTAGAAGATCCAAAAAGTTTAGAAGTTAGTTTACTTAACATATAAAAATGCTCCAATTATTTACAGAAATCTTCTATAAAATCTAAAATAAAAATAAATATTAAACATCATTCCTTGTGTTGACAAAAAAAAACCTGTAAAAAATTAATCTTATAATTGGATTATACCAAAATGTCTTGCTTAAAAATAATTTTTATTCTTACAAATTTTTTCTTAATTATTACTTTACCTATTGCAAATGCAAAAGAACCTAAACAAGTAATTGTAGCAACAGTTGATAATCATATTATTACAGCACAGGATGTACTAAATGCAACTAATAGATTGCCAAAAAAAATCAAAGAAAAGCCTCTTTCTGAAATATACCCAAATATCGTAAATGAACTAATTAATCAGCACTTAATTATTAAACAGGCCTATAAGGAAAAGTTAGATCAGCAAAATGAAATTGTTGAAATATTAAAGAAAAATAAAGATCAAATAATGGCGAAATACTGGCTTAATAATTTTCTTGTAAACAACACATCTGAAGAAAAAATTCAGAATTTCTATAAAAAATACCTCGAAAACTTTATATCTTTAAAAGAGTTTAATGCTAGCCATATATTGTTAAAAAAAAAAGATGAAGCGTTGCAAATCATAAAAAAATTAAATATTAAATCAGAATTTTCAGAACTTGCAAAATCTTATTCTATTGGACCCTCAAAAAAAAACGGGGGTAATTTGGGTTGGTTTAGAACTGGTCAAATGGTAAAGGAGTTTGAAGAAGCAGTATTAAAATTAAAAAAAGGAACAATTACAAAAAGACCAGTTAAAACTAAATTTGGTTATCATATAATAATGTTGAATGATATAAGAAACTCTCAACCACAAAAATTTAACGATATTAAACAACAAATTGTAGAAAGAATAAAACAAAATTCCTTATCAAACCTTGAAAAAGAACTCAGAAAAAATAAAAGTATAAAAATTTCAGATTTTAAAAAAGTTGTTCAAGAAATAAATAATTAGTATCTATTAAAATTGAGTTATGAAAAAAGCAAGAATAATAAGTCATCTGTTGAAAGACATTAAAGTATCAACCACATATTCTGGCATTAAAAAAACTCAAAATAATGAAGATGATCTACTTTTAATAGAACTTGAAAAAAAATCAGCTATTGCTGGAGTTTTTACACAATCCTTAACCTCAAGCGCCTCAGTAAATCAATGTAAAAAAAATCTAACCAAATACAAAGAACCTATTGTAAGGGCAATTTTGGTTAATTCAGGTAACGCAAACGCATTTACTGGAAAACTAGGTGAGGAAACAGTTCTAAAAATTTCAAAATATCTTTCGGTAAAATTAAATTGTAGTATTAATCAAATATATACGGCCTCTACTGGTGTAATTGGAGAACAGTTAGATCCTGATTTAGTTATAAAAAGTATAAAATCAATGTCTCCATTCAAAAGCCCAAATTGGATAAAAGCTGCCACTGCTATCAAGACCACGGACACGTTTACAAAAGTAAGTAAGAGAGTTTGTAAAATCGACGATGCTGAAATTGAAATTATAGGAATAGCTAAAGGTTCGGGAATGATCGCACCGAATATGTCAACTATGTTAGGTTTTCTTTTTACTAATGCTAATATATCATCAGATATTCTTCAAAAATTGGTTGTATTCAGTAGTGAGATAAGTTTTAATTCTATAACTGTAGATAGCGACACATCAACAAGTGATACTGTTTTATTAACAGCCACTAAAACCGCAAAACACAATCCAATTGATAGTTTTAACGACACCCGCTTAATTGAATTTAAAAAAAATTTATTTAGCTTAATGTTAGAGCTTGCTAAATTAATAATTAAAGATGGTGAAGGCGCATCAAAATTCATAACTATTAAAGTTACAGGTGCCAAGTCAAAAAAATCAGCAAAAATAATAGCATTTTCTATAGCAAATTCACCTTTAGTTAAAACAGCAATTGCTGGAGAGGACGCAAATTGGGGTAGAATTATTATGGCTGTTGGAAAATCAGGTCAACCAGCAAATAGAGATAAAATCAAAATTTATATTGGCGATGAAAAAGTAACACAAAATGGAATGGTTTATGAAAATTACTCGGAATTACGAGCAACAGAACATTTAAAACAAGATAATATTTCTCTTGAGATTGATGTTGGAGTAGGCAAGTCAAGTTCTACTGTATATACATGTGACCTAACTCATAAATACATAGATATAAATGCAAATTACAGGTCATAAAAATTTTAAAATTGTAGTTTCATTAGCATTAATTAATGATGCTGATGAAATTTTATTATCAAAAAGACCCAAAAATAAACATTTAGCAGGTTTTTGGGAGTTTCCAGGTGGAAAAGTTGAAACTGGTGAGTTCCCGGAAATTGCGTTAATAAGAGAAATAAGAGAAGAACTTAACATTAACATAAATAACAAGTGTATTGCGCCATTGTCTTTTAGTGAATTTAGTTATAAAGAATTTCAGTTGCTTTTGCTCTTATATGTATGCAGAAGATGGGAAGGCGAACCAAAATCTATGGAGAATAATGAAATTATGTGGGTTAAACCAAATATGCTAAGAAAATTTAAAATGCCTCCAGCTGATGATGCTCTGATTTTTTGCATACAAGACTTATTTTCATAAATTTTTGAGGAATATAATGAATAAAAATATAATAATTTACACCAGTTCACTTTGTGGATTTTGTTATCGTGCTAAATCTCTTTTAAAAAATAAAAATATTCCTTTTGAAGAAATAGATATTGATTTAGATTATTCCAAGAGAAATGAAATGATAAAAAAATCCGGTGGTAGTACCTCTGTTCCACAAATATTTTTCAAAGATCATCATATAGGTGGATGTGATGATTTATATAAATTAGAAGAAGATAATGGCCTAGAAAATTTTGTTAAATAATATGATCCGTAAATTATCAATTGCCTGTCTTCAATACTCATCTGCAAAGAATGAAAAGCATACACTAGAAACAATAAAAGATTTAATTGATAAAGCCCTTGATGCTGAAGTGGAATTGATCACTTTACCCGAATGTGCCACTTCACTTCAAAAAAATTCTTTTTTAACTTATGAAATGGCTAAAACCGAAGATGAAAACTTTAGCCTGCAAATTTTAAAAGAAATAGCTAAGTTAAATTCAATTTTTATTTTAATTGGTTCTTTACCAATAAGAGTAGATAATAAGTTAGTAAATAGATCTTTTTTAGTTGGACCTAAGGGAGATATTTTATACAAATATGATAAAATTCACTTATATGACGTGAATCTACCTAATGGTGATGTTTATAGAGAATCTGATACTTACAAAAGGGGAAATAAAGCAATTATCGCAGAAATTAAAAAAGATAAAATTAAAATTGGTTTAACAATTTGTTACGATTTGCGCTTTCCACATTTATATCAAGATTTAGCAGTAAATGGTGCTGAAATAATTGTTGTACCATCTGCCTTTTCAAATTTAACTGGACCCGTACATTGGCATACTTTGCTTAAGGCAAGAGCCATAGAAACTGGTGCATTCATTATTGCACCTGCTCAAACTGGTTGTCATGAATGTGGAAGAACTAGTTATGGGCATTCTTTAATTGTATCTCCATGGGGAGAGGTTTTAAAAGATGCAAAAGATGAGATTGGGATAATTCATGCTGATATTAATCTAGATGAAGTAATGAAAACTAGAAGAGCTATACCTGCAATAAATTCAAAAAAAGATTATTTAACCAATTTCTAAATATTTTTTTTCTTTTAGTTTAAGTAATTCATCTTTACTTAGGATCATCAGTTCATTCAATCTTTTTTCTATAACATCCCCAATACTTTTTATTGTAATGATTGGATCTCTATGTGCACCACCAATAGGTTCAGGAATTATCTCATCAATAATTTTAAATTTTTCCATATCTTGTGCAGTCAACTTTAAAGCATCCGCTGCTTGATCTGCATAATCAGAACTTCTCCATAAAATTGAAGAGCATCCCTCAGGGGAAATAACAGAGTAGATTGCATGTTCTAACATAAGTGTGTTGTTAGCCACAGCTAAAGCAACTGCTCCTCCCGAGCCACCTTCACCTGTAATTACTGAAATAGAAGGAACAGTAATCTCGAGACTCTTTTGCAAACATTTAGCAATGGCTTCAGCTTGACCTCTTTGTTCAGCACCTTTTCCAGGATAAGCACCTGCTGTATCAACAAACATTAAAACTGGAATTGAAAAATCATTAGCTAATTGCATTAATCTTTCTGCTTTTCTATAACCTTCAGGTCTAGCCATACCAAAATTTTTGTGAATTCTATCTTGAGTGTTTTTACCTTTATCTATACCTATAGCTACAACACTCTTTCCTCTAAAAAACGCTATACCACCAGTTAAAGCATTGTCATCAGCGAAATTTCTATCTCCTGACAAAGAAATATAATCATCAAACAAACTTTTAATTATATCTTGAAAATGTGGTCTTTCAGGATGCCTAGATACCAAAACTTTTTGCCAAGGACTTAGTTGTGAGTAAGTAGATTTTAACTTTTCTGATACACTTGCTTGTAATTTACCAATTTCATCTGCAATATTAATATCACTTCCAGAAGACAAATGACGAAGCTCTTCTATTTTACCTTCAAGATCTGCAATTTGTTTTTCGAATGCTAAAAAATGTTTAATCATGTTTAAAGACTTTCTTTTTTCTTTAGGTTTACTCTATTCAACGGATGGATATCATTTACTAAACCTGACAATCTTTTAGATTGGACTTTTGTATAAATCTCAGTAGTACTAATGTCAGCATGTCCAAGTAGTTTTTGTAAAGATCTTAAATCAGCACCACGATTTAACATATGAGTTGCAAAGCTGTGCCTAATTTTATGCGGAGATATCTGTTCTATATTCAAATTTATACTTTTTGATAATTCGACCAAGTCTATATATATAGATTGTCTAGTAATATGTCCATCACCATTATTACTTGGGAAAACATACTTATTTTTTAAAAATTTTTTTATAGAAGACCTCTGTAACAACCACATCTCTATCATTTTTTTTGATTCTTCATTAAAAGCAACATATCTATAAACGCCACCCTTACCTTTAATCTGAAGTAAATCTTTTATTCTAATAAAATCTGACAATGGCAAAGATACTAATTCAGAAATTCTCATACCAGTAGAATATAGAATTTCTAAAATAGTTAAAATACGCAGAAATTTCATTTTCTTTGAAGGATTATCTCGTTCAACATTTTTGAGATTATTTTTGGCTTCTGACAGCAATAAAGCTAAATGCTCCTCTGACAATGATTTTGGTAAATTTTTAATTTTTTTAAAACTTTCTAAGTTGTTAAGTGGATTAATTTTTATGTGCCCTTCTGCTTTTAAAACATCATAAAATTGCTTTAATGAGGATAATTTTCTGCTTAAAGAACTAGGTTTATAATTTTTTCTTTGAAAAAAAGAAAATAATTCACGAAAGTTTTTTTCGTTTGCAAAAAGAAAGTTAATATTTTTATTTTCAAACCATTCAAAAACTAAACTTATATCTTTTGTGTAAGCTATTTTTGTGTTTTTAGACAATCCTTTTTCTAGGGAAATAATACCTAAAATTTTATTGATAAATTCTGCTGTTGTATGTTTTAGACTATTCATAATTAAAATTTAAAGATTTACAATTTTGGATGTCATTATTTCTTGTGTAATAATTTTAGATAAATTTTCCAATCCAATTGAATTTAAAGAATTTCTGATTGTAATTAAGCTATTTAAATCAAAATCAATAAGTGGATTATCTCCAACTAATCTTGCAGTCAGTAAGATTGTTAGGGTTTTATTATTATTTTTTGCAGCTTCTTCAATCGATTTAGTTAAAAGAAATCTTCTTAAGTTATAATTGCTTTCCCATTTTAAATATATATCTTCTTCTAAATCAATTTCTTTAAGATCTTTCAAAAAATTCAGCCAATTTATAGAGTTTGGTTCTATCATACCAGCTTTTTCAACAATTGGAATTAATGGCCATGCTTTTTCTTTTGAAATCAAGTTATAATCCCAAGTTTGACCTTTAGCTAGAGAAATTATATTTGCAAAATTATTATTAGGATACAAATCAGGATTAGAAGAAATTTTAAGCCTTTCTATTGATTGATTTAGCTCTTGTGGCAAAGAAGAATTGTCGATTTCATTTAAAAGATTTAAATATAAGCCAATAACATCATTAAATCTTCCATTATTTGTTTCTGACTTTACCATTTTTAAGATTGAATTAACTTTTTTAATGTCATCTTTAATATTTATTATGCTTAGCCACACATTAGCTCTATTATAACCATTTGGTTCTTTTAAAAAGCTTGAATAAGAATTTTCAAAGTCTATATTCCCGTCTGCTACTGATTTGTAATTTTCAATAATTTGATCAACTGAAACAAAGCTGTAATTCAATTGTTTGTCTAATAGAAAAGCTCTCGCTTTTGACGTTAAGTAATTAAGTGACAATAAAGATTCTGTATACTCAATACCAAGGTGTGCAACATAATTTACTTTTATTGGTATCTTTAAAGTATCCATCATTACAATATGTAATGGTTGTATTTTGTTTGTTTTATTTTCAATGTTTATAAAATTAACTTCATTGTAGATTGATTGAAATAAATTTTCGAAAATTTCATCATTAAAGCCTCGAGATTTTATCAAATCTAAAATAAACTCTGATTGATCTCTCTTACCCTCAATAGACAAACAGAATATTCGAGCCATTTGCCAAAAATCTTTTATATTAGATTTTGATTCTATTTTAATTAATTCACAAGCTTTTTTATCTTTTCTATTAATTAACTCATATTCTATTTGCCATTTTCTCCACATTTCCCATCGATTACCCTTAGGTAATTGTGAGACCAGCTTATATAAATTTTTACTCTGTCCACTATTTTTTATTTTAAATAATCTAGTTTCCAAAAATTTCAAAATTTGATTTGATTCACCCTCTGGTGGCACAGAGGCGCTAATGTAAAGATCATTTAAAAATATTTGTAAATGTTTGCTGGCTGAATTGTCTGGTATATAATTTAAATGCTGAATAATTTCTTCAACTTTCAAATTTTGCCAGATATTTAAACCCATTAAGTTATTTACTTCAGTTTTTATTCCAAGAGATCCTAAAGAAGGCTTTGCAAGCTTACTTACTTTAATCTCACTAATAACCTTGTTAGAGGAAACTTCTTTATTGAAATTATTGGTCTCAGAAAAGGTAGATTTTAGTTGAATAAAAAAAAACAAGATACAATGACTTAACAAGAATATACACTTTTTATATAACATATTAAAATTATTTAATTTTTTCATCATTAACATCTAAAATTTTGGTTTCTAATTTATCAGGAGCAGGTATGTCTAAGTAGGTAACTAACATAAAACTGCCTAAAACAATAAGAGTTACTATAAATAAAGAAAATTTATAATTTTTCATAATATTCCTCAAATCTTATATATAACTAACAAATATGGCGAGTTTTTGACTAATAAAAAATATATTACTTACCATAATTTAAAAAAAGTTTCTAAAAATATGGTGTTTGAATATAGTTAATATGATATTTAATAAAAATGTTAAATTTTGAAGAAATAAATCCATATTATGAAAAGGTTACATTGATTGGAATGATGGGCACAGGAAAATCTAAATTTGGCCGTCAAATAGCAAATATTTTAAAATTCAATTTCTATGACGTAGATTATATAATTGAAAAAAAATTCAAAATGACGATAAAAGAGTTTTTCCAAAAACATGGTGAAATTTTTTTTAGAAAAATTGAAAAAAAAACAATTAGTAAATTAATTTTTTCAATTAATAAAAATAAAGAAAAAGCAATAATTAGTCTTGGTGGTGGTGGATTTGACAACGAAGAAACTAGAGAGTTATTATTAAAATATACAAATGTAATTTGGTTAAATACCCCCGTGGATGTTTTAGTTCAAAGAGTTGGAGATGGATCAAAAAGACCCATGATAAGAGGGAGAACTAAAGATTCAATAATTCAGCTTTTAAAAATAAGAACCAAATATTATTCTCTTTGCCACAATCAAGTAAACACTGAAAAACTTAACCAAAATCAAATAACTGAAAAGTTAATTAATTTGATATCTCATCAAAGTAATATAGAAATAAAATGAAGCCAAATATTATTAACGTTTCACTGAACGATAAATTTAATAATTTTTCATATCCAATTTTTATAGGTAATGATTTATTATCTAATTGTGAAGAAATTTTGAAAACATTTATATCAAAAAGAAAAGTTATTTTAATACATGATAATTTTTTTTCTCTAAATAACAAAGATAATGAAAAATTTATTTCATTTTTTAAAATAATTAAAAAATTATCTCAATCTGTTAATTTGATTGGTATTCCAGGAGGTGACAAAACAAAAAATATTTCTCAATTAGAATATATTCTAGAAGAATGTTTATCATTTAAGATAGATAGAAATAGTTTAATTATTGCTTTTGGTGGTGGAGTTATAGGTGATATTGCAGGTTTTGCTGCTTCAATACTACTAAGAGGTATAGATTTTGTTCAAATACCAACTACTCTATTGGCTCAAGTAGATAGCTCGGTAGGAGGCAAGACTGGTATTAATAGTAATAAAAGTAAAAACTTAATTGGTTCTTTTCATCAACCAATTGCAGTTATAGCAGACATAGATATACTTAAGACACTATCTAAAAGGGAATATTTAGCTGGCTTGGTAGAAGTTATCAAGTATGGTCTTATTTATGACGTTAAATTTTTTAACACTTTAGAAAATAATTATAAAGATATTCTAAATTATGATGAATCAAAGTTAAATGAAATAATTAGCAAATCTTGTGAAATAAAATCTTTAATAATAAAAAATGATGAAAAAGAAAATGGTAATAGAGCTTTACTAAATCTTGGGCATACCTTTGGTCATGCTATTGAGTCGTTTGGTAAATATGATGGTACAATTATTCACGGTGAAGCTGTATCAATTGGAATTTGCTTGGCATTCAGGCTTTCAAGTAAAATGGGTTATTGCCCTTTAATTGAAACAGAGCGAGTGGTAAGTTTTTTTAAGAAATTAAATCTCCCAACCTCTTTACAAGAAGTGAAGAATATATCTATTACAACATCAGAAATGTTAAAAAAATTCAAATATGATAAAAAGAACAAAAATAATAAGTTAACATTTATTCTTAGTAAAAAAATTGGGAAATCATTTATAAAAAATAATATGGATGAAAATATTTTAACTGAATTCTTAGATGATGAGATATAATGCCCGACGTACTTATATTTTTATGTAACATATTTTTATTAATTTTATTATCAGGTTTTTTTTCAAGTTCTGAGACTGCTTTAACGGCAGCATCAGAAGCTAGAATTCATGAATTAGCTCTACAAGGTAATAAAAGAGCAATTACCATTGAAAGAATTTTGGCTAAAAAGGAAAAAATGATTAGTACAATTTTAATAGGTAATAATTTAGTAAATATTGTAGCATCAGTATATGCAACAAGTTTTGCTATAATTTATTTTGGAGAGTTTGATTTAATTTTTGTAACAATATTATTAACAATTGTTTTAGTAATTTTTGCTGAAGTGATTCCTAAAACTTATGCTTTTAGCCATGCCGATCAAGTTGCTTTGACATTTGCTCCAATAATCAACTTTTTTATATTTTTATTGACACCCGCTACATTTATTACAGAACGTTTTGCAAAAATAGTATCTGGACCAGTAATTAATGATGAGGAGGCAAAAACTGAAGAACTTAGAGGAATGATCAGATTACATGCTGGAAATGAAAGTCGCGGCAAAGAGCGTGGGAAAATGATGTCTAGTATGCTTGATATGGATGAGGTAACTATAGAAGCTGTTATGACTCATAGAGGAGCAGTTACGATGATAGATTCTAAAGAAGATCCTGAGCAAATTTTCAAGGTTGTTGGGGAAAGTCCATTTACTAGAATACCAATTTATTCAGGGAACCCTGATAATATAATCGGCATTTTACATGCAAAAGAATTGTTTAGAAATTTAAGAAGAAGGAACTTTAAAAATATTAATTTCATAAACTTGTCTGAATTAATGATACAACCATACTTTGCTCCAGAAACAACATTGTTATTTGACCAATTAGAAATTTTCAAAACCAGAAGAGAACACTTTGCTGTAGTAGTTGATGAATATGGTGATTTTAGAGGGATTGTTACACTAGAAGATATTCTAGAAGAGATAGTAGGTGAAATTGATGACGAAACTGATTTAAAAGTTAAAGGCCTTAAACCTCAACCAGATGGATCATTTATAGTAGATGGTTCAGTGACAATAAGAGACCTCAACCGTTCGCTAGGTTGGTCACTACCTGACCAAAATGCAAATACTATTGCGGGTTTAGTCTTATATGAATCAAAAACAATACCTGAACCTGGGCAAGAATTTAGATTTTTTGATATTAGATTTAGGATACTTCAGAAAAAATCTAATTTTATTTCTCAATTACGTTTATGGAATGAGTTAGGAATAAATAAAAATTAAGTATTTTTATATTCTTCTACTGTGTATGTTTTTATTATTACTGAATGGAGATCTAATAAAAATTCTTCTTTTAGGCTTTTATTAACCATTCTATGTCTTTCTATCCTGTTTAAATTTTTAAATTTTTCTGAAACAATTATAATTTCAAAGTGACTTTCTATATTTTCTTTAAAGTTTTGGTGGCCCCTATGTTGTTCAGAGACGTCTATGACAGAAAAAAATTCTGGTTCGTAATTTTTTAAGATTAAATTTTCAATATTAGTTTTTCTTTTCAATAGTATCTCTTTTATAAAAAATTTTTAAAAAAATAATTCCTATCTTGCATGGATTACTACATAATTCTATAATTAAAATAAAGAATTAAATTTATGTTGAATACTAATCAAAAAGAAAAACAAGAAAGAATCTGCTCTAATCCGAAATGTAACGAATTAGGTGTATATCCTGCACCTAAATCAAGGGATCAACTTAGAGATTATTTATACTTCTGTATAAATTGCATAAGAGATTTTAACAAATCTTGGAATTATTTTGAAGGATTAAATGAACAAGAATTAGAAGTTGAAATAAGAAAATCAGTTACTTGGGATCGACCAAGTTGGAAATTTGGGACCAAAAACATAAACTATGATTTTGAGAAAGCTTTTAATAGGTTTGAAAATAGAAAAAATATTAGAAATAAAAAAGTATTAAATAAAAAGTTGGAAAACGCTTTTAGAATGTTAGATCTAAGTTATGATGCAAATATTAAGGAAGTCAAAGCAAAATATAAATTGTTAGCAAAAAAATGGCACCCTGATGTTCAAAATGAAAATCAATCAAATAAAAATAAAGATAAATTCATTAATATAACAAACGCTTATAATACTATTTTAAAATCTTTAACTAAACCAGCAAAAACTTAATAGAAACATTTTTGGAGATTACAATATGAACAAAGTTAGTCTGACTAACAACATGGACTTTAACTCTGAGACTTTTCCATCTTCACAAACATTAATTATTGATCCAGAGAAAACCTTCGGTTTCAAAACAAATATGAAAATTGTTGGATTTAGTGAAAAAACTAAATTTGTACCTGAAATTGACGAATCCTACTTGTTTGATGAAACTACTACAAAAGCAATACTTGCTGGATTTTGTTATAATAGAAGAGTTATGATCCAGGGTTATCATGGTACTGGTAAGTCAACTCATATCGAACAAGTTGCTGCAAGATTAAATTGGCCATGTGTAAGAGTTAATTTAGATAGTCATATAAGCCGTTTAGATCTGGTGGGCAAAGATGCAATTGTTTTAGAAAATGGAAAGCAAGTAACTGAATTTAGAGAAGGTGTTCTTCCTTGGGCACTGCAAAACCCTGTTGCAATTGTATTTGATGAATATGATGCTGGAAGAGCTGACGTAATGTTTGTTATTCAAAGGGTCTTGGAGGTTTCAGGAAAACTGACTCTACTTGATAATAATCGAGTTATAAATCCCCATCAAAATTTTAGATTGTTTGCTACAGCAAACACAGTTGGACTAGGAGACACCACAGGGCTGTATCATGGAACACAACAGATAAATCAAGGCCAAATGGATAGATGGTCTATAGTTTCAACTTTAAATTATTTACCAACTAAAGAAGAAGAGGAAATTGTTTTATCTAAAGTTCCTAATTTTAATACTAAGGATGGAAAAGAGACTATAAAATCCATGGTTTCAATAGCTAATTTAACAAGAAATGGATTTATGTCTGGTGATCTTTCTACTGTAATGTCTCCTAGGACAGTTATAACATGGGCAGAAAACACAAATATAATTGAAGATATTGATTTAGCTTTCAAGCTAACTTTTTTTAATAAATGCGATGAAATGGAGAGACCAATTTTGTCAGAATATTATCAAAGATGTTTTGGAAGAGAATTAGTTAAAGTTGAAAAAAGTATAGACGCTTAAAATTAAAATGAGCAAGAATTCAGAAAACACTCAATTCCAAAATGCTACTGCCTCAACTTTAAAAGCAATTTCTGGAAATATGATTGAAGAAAGAGAAATAAAATTTTCTGGATCAACAGGTTATTTGTCATCTAAAGAGGTTAGATTGCCAATAATATCAAAAGAATTGGATGATACTGAATTATTTAAATTAAGAGGTGAGGCTGATAAAATTGCTCTTAAGATTAAGTATCATGATCCTATTTTACATAATAAATATATACCAACTTCAGATTTATCATCCCAAATTTTTCAGTTAGCAGAAGAATCTAGAATTGAGGCTGTAGGATCCAAGAATCTTCATGGTATTAAAAAAAATTTACAAAATTTAATTGATGAAAAATTTAAAGAAACAATTCTACCTGTTCCGGGTGGAGAAGATAAGGAAGCGTTAGTAAATGCTTTGCACCTAGTAATAAGAGAAAAAATTACTGGCTCTAACTCCCCTCCAAACACGTCTGTTTCTTTGGAAAAGTGGCGACCTTGGATTAATAGCAAAATTGGCAATCTTCTAAACCAACTTGCAGAAAGTACTACTAATCAAGAAGTTTTTGCAAAATATACAAAAGAATTATTATCAGCATTACATGCGGACATCGGAGAGAGAGATCCTAATAATGATGGTGAAAACGAGGATACTGAAGATAACAATCCTGATGAGAATGAAGAAAACGATTCATCTGCAGAAAGTGAAAGTGATAAAGATGAAGATGCTGGATTAGATAGTAGTAGCGATACTCAAGACAATGAACAAGAAATACAAGGTGAAACTCAAGATGCTGATGCTGATAATGAAGATGGAGAGAGTGAAGGTGAAATCGTTCCTAATCCTTTTTCAGGGGACAACCTAGGTAAAAATAATATTAATTATAATTATCAAGTCTTTTCTACCAAATACGACGAAATCGTCAATGCCACAGAGTTATGTGAAGAAGAAGAACTTAGCCGACTAAGAGGTACACTAGATAAACAGCTTGAAAATCTTCAAGGTGCTATAGCTAGATTGGCTAATAAACTTCAAAGAAAATTACAAGCAAAACAGAATAGATCCTGGAACTTTGATCTTGAAGAAGGGATGTTAGATGCATCAAAGTTAGCTAGAGTAATAACTCAACCACTATTTCCACTTTCTTATAAGCAGGAAAAAGATATGAAATTTAGAGATACGATAGTGACTTTGCTAATAGATAATTCTGGGTCAATGAGGGGAAGACCTATAACCATTGCTGCAATTTGCGCTGACATTATGGCTAGAACACTTGAAAGATGTGGAGTCAAAGTTGAAATCTTGGGTTTCACCACAAAAGCCTGGAAGGGTGGCCAATCAAGGGAACAATGGATAAATGATGGTAAACCAACTTACCCTGGAAGATTAAATGACTTAAGGCATATAATTTATAAACCAGCTGACGCTCCATGGAGAAGAGCAAAAAATTCTCTTGGATTAATGCTAAGGGAAGGAATTTTAAAGGAGAACATAGATGGTGAGGCATTAATCTGGGCACACGAGCGTTTATTAGGTAGGGTAGAAGATAGAAAAATTCTCATGGTTATAAGTGATGGTGCACCCGTTGATGATACTACACTTTCCTCTAATAGTGGTAACTACTTAGAACTTCATCTTAAACAGGTAATCTCATTTATAGAAAACAGATCACCTGTAGAATTAGTTGCCATTGGCATTGGTCACGACGTTACCCGTTATTATAATAAAGCGGTAACTCTCACTGATGCAGAGCAATTGGGTGGAGCTGTAACTGAACAGCTAGCTGATTTATTCAATGAAGAATGATTAAGAAGGACTAACTTCTTTTTTTAAATTTTTTTGAATAGATTTTTTAATTGCAATAGCTTGAGGTGCTAAAACTCTATTACTAGTTTTAGATAAGTAAAAATCTAAACCACCATTTTTTTCAACCGATTTTAAGGCTCTCACAGACACTTTCATTCTAATGAATTTGTTTAAGGTCTTACTAAAGAACTTAACGTTTTGAAGATTAGGTAAAAATTTTCTTTTAGTTTTATTTTTTGCATGACTAACATTGTTGCCACTCATAACATTTTTACCCGAAATTTCACATACTCTTGACATCACAAACCTCAAAATTAACTTAGCGATTTATATGATAGGGGGCATAAAAGGTCAAGTTAATTGGCAAAAAAAACTTATTTTTTCTATTTTTTAAAACCATTGGTTGCAATATTGATGGCCTCTTTAGGATTATTTATAATTCCAACTATATCAGAAATATTGTCTATACTGTCTCTTTTCATTAATTCTAACATGCCAGTTATTATTTTATTTGCTACCAAAGGTCCTTCAAATGTTAGAGAAGTATATAATTGCACTAAATGTGCTCCACACAAAATCTTTACATATGCAGTTTTACTATCTGAGACACCACCAGCTGCGATTAAAAATAATTTATAATTATTATTTTTAATTATTTTGTTTGCTTGTGATAAAATATCAGTTGATTTTTTAAATAGTGGTTTCCCAGACAAGCCTCCTAATTCATTAGATTTTTTTGATTTTAGATTGTTGTCTCTATCTAAAGTCGTATTAGAAATGATCAACCCAAAAATCTTTTGTAAATGGGCTGTTTCAATAATAGAATTCAATGTCTGCTGATTTATGTCTGGAGCAATCTTCAAAAAAATTGGCAATTTTTTATTAAAAGTTTTAGATGTAGCAATGCCGTCTTTAACAAAATTTATTACTTTTTCTAAATTCTCTCTTTTTTGAAAGTCTCTTAAATTTGGTGTGTTTGGTGAAGACACATTTATAGAAATATAGTCTGCAAACTCTGATAAATTTTCAGCAAGAACTTTATAATCATTAAACCTGTCTTCACTATCTTTGTTGGGACCAATATTAACTCCGACAAGAAAATCACTTCCTACAGGGAAACTTTTTCTATAATACTCTAATTTTTTTTTGGCTTCTAACATTCCTAAATTGTTAAAACCATTTCGGTTTATTATAGCTTTATCTTTTTCTAACCTAAAAATTCTTGGTTTTGAATTTCCATGTTGAGGCATTGGTGTAATAGTACCAACTTCAGTGAAGCCAAAATTCAAAAAATGAACTTTGTTTATTACTTCCGCATTTTTATCAAAGCCAGCAGCTATACCAAGTAAATTTTTACAAATCAAGTCACCAAGGTTAATTGGAATTACACTTTGTTTTAATCTTGGATGCAAACCAAGCTTCAAAGATTTTATAGTTAATTTGTGAGCAATTTCTGGATCAAGTTTTCTTACAAAAAAAGTAATAAATTTCCATATCATTTTATCTATTCTTTAACTAATTTACCTAATATAACGTGTTCTAATAATTTTATAGTTGATTTAATGCCATAAAGTTTTATGAAACTCCCCATTCTAGGTCCTTCAGATTGCCCTAAAACTGTCTCGTACAAACCTTTAAACCATTCGCGTAAATTTTCGTATTCAAGTTTTTTTCCAACTGCAAATACTATAGCTTGAATATCATCAGAAGTTGTTTCATTATTTAGTGTTGATAAAGTGTTAATTAATTCAGCAATACCTTTTCTCTCTTTTTCATTTGGTAGCCTATACTTCTTATGAGGTTCAATTTTTTCTTTATAATAATTAACTGCCAAATCAATTAAATCATCTAATTCTTTAGTTCTTTTTGAATTGGGTGAGTAGGTTTTAACATATCCCCACACTATATCTGGATCACTTGCATAACATACAGACACTAGATTTAACAATAAAGTATATGTAACTGGAAGATTATTAAATTTTGGTGAACCTTTGTGTAAATGCCATACTGGGTTATCAATTTTTTCACGAGCATCTTGCTCATTATATTTTTTCAAATGTGAAAAATATTCATCAGTTGTTTTTGGTATTACATCGAAAAAAAGCCTTTTAGCTCTTTTTGGATTTGTATACATAAACAAGCTCAAAGATTCAGATGAACCATATCTCAACCACTCCTCAATTGATAATCCGTTGCCTTTCGATTTAGAAATTTTTTCACCGTTATTGTCTAGAAAAAGTTCGTATGAAAAACCTGATGGAGGTGTTCCTCCAAGAACTCTTAGAATTTTGCTGGATAATGTTACACTTTCAGATAAATCTTTTCCTGACATCTCATAATCTATACCTAAGGAAAACCATCTCATTGCCCAATCACACTTCCACTGCAACTTGCATGATCCACCAAGAATAGAAACAGTAACTAATTCTTTAGTATCTTGGTCAATATAACTTACAGTATTGTTTTTGGTATTGATTGAAGTGATATTAACTTGCAAAACTTTACCAGATTTTGGGCAGACTGGAAGAAACGGGCTGTAAGTTTTTTTACGATCTTCGCCTAAAGTAGGCAAAATTATATTTTTTATTTTATCGTAATTTAATAAAATTTTTTTAAGTGCCTCATCAAATTTACCACTTTTATAGCATTCTGTAGCTGAAACAAATTCATATTCAAAATTAAAGTGGTCTAAAAATTCTTGTAATTTATGGTTATTATGATCACCAAAACTATTAAATTTTTCAAAAGGATCAGGTACACTGGTTAAAGGATGTTCAATAAATTTCTCAAGTAAATCTTTGTTAGGAACATTTTCTGGAATTTTACGAAAGCCATCCATATCATCTGAAAAACATATTAACTTTGTGTTTCTCTCAGTTAAAACTTCAAATGCGTTACGTACAATGTTAGTCCTCGCAACTTCACCAAATGTTCCAATATGAGGAAGTCCTGAAGGTCCATATCCAGTTTCAAATAGAACAGGGGTATTGTTATTTTTAGGAGCAGAACTCTCAATTTTATCCAGTCTATCCCTCAAGTTTCTAGCTTCAACAAAAGGCCAAGCATTGGATTTTTCTGCAAATTTTTTAATCTCTAATTTTTCCATAACTCAATTTTAAATAATATTTTTTATTGCTATATGAGTTAATAATAGTAAGCAACAAATAATCAAATAATTAACAAAAAAAAACACCTCTAACCAATAAAGCTAGAGGTGTTAGAGTAACAAAGTAGAGCAGAATTACATCATGCCTGGCATGCCACCCATGCCGCCCATGCCACCCATGCCGCCCATGCCACCCATGTCTGGCATTCCGCCACCACCACTTGCTGGTGGTTCAGGCTTATCAGCAACCATGGCTTCTGTAGTTATCAATAGACCTGCAACAGATGCTGCGTTTTGTAAGGCTGATCTTACGACTTTAGTTGGATCTATAACACCAGCTTTAACTAAGTCTGTAAATTCATTAGTTTGAGCATTGAAGCCGTAGTTCGCATCAGTTGATTCAAGTAGTTTACCTACTATTACTGCGCCATCTTGACCAGCGTTGTCTGCTATTTGCTTTGCAGGAGCTTTTAAAGCTCTTCTTACAATATCAACACCCATTTTTTGGTCTGAGTTATCAACTTTTAGTTTATCTAATGACGCAATTGCTTTCACGAAAACAACTCCACCACCAGGTACAATACCTTCTTCAACAGCGGCTCTTGTAGCATGCATCGCGTCATCAACACGATCCTTACGCTCTTTTACTTCAACTTCAGTTGCTCCTCCGACTTTGATAACAGCGACTCCACCAGCAAGTTTAGCTAATCTTTCTTGAAGTTTTTCTTTATCATAATCAGAAGTTGTTTCTTCGATCTGAGCTCTTATTTGATTACACCTACCGCTAATGTCATCCTTTGATCCTGCACCATCAATTATAGTAGTCTCTTCTTTTGTAACCTCTACACGTTTTGCTGTACCAAGCATTTCAAGTGTTACATTATCAAGCTTTATACCAAGATCTTCAGATATCAGATCTCCTTTAGTTAAAATTGCAATATCTTCTAACATGGCTTTTCTTCTATCACCAAAACCTGGGGCTTTAACGGCAGCTATTTTTAAACCACCTCTAAGCTTGTTAACAACAAGAGTTGCTAGTGCCTCACCTTCAACATCTTCAGCAATGATTAAAAGAGGTTTACCAGACTGAACAACTTTTTCTAATATTGGTAACATTTCCTGTAGGTTAGCTAATTTCTTTTCAAACAATAGTATGTATGGATCATCCATAACTACTTTCATTTTATCAGCATCGGTAATGAAATAAGGTGATAGATATCCCCTGTCAAATTGCATACCTTCCACAACGTCTAATTCAGTTGCAAGTGTTTTACCTTCTTCAACTGTTATAACACCTTCATTTCCAACTTTATCCATAGCCTTAGCTATCATTTCACCAATCTCAGTTTCACCGTTTGCTGATATGGTGCCAGCTTGTGCAACTTCTTCATTAGTAGAAATTTTACTAGTTCTTGATTCTAAATCAGCTACAACAGCTTCTATGGCTAAATCTATACCCCTTTTCAGATCCATAGGGTTCAAACCAGCAGCAACAGCTTTAGAACCTTCTTTGACAATAGCTTGAGCCAATACTGTTGCAGTAGTTGTGCCATCACCTGCAACATCGTTAGCTTTTGAAGCAACTTCTCTAACCATCTGCGCGCCCATATTTTGAAATTTTTCTTTTAATTCAATTTCTTTGGCAACAGTAACACCATCCTTAGTTATTCTTGGTGCACCAAAGGATTTATCAATAACAACATTCCTACCTTTCGGTCCAAGTGTAACCTTAACAGCTTCTGCCAGTATATCAACGCCTTCTATCATTTGTGCTCTAGCGTTAGCACCAAATTTGACTTCTTTAGCAGCCATCTTTTTTTCCTTTCAAATTATAAAGTAATTATTATTTTTTGTAGAAAATAATTAACCCATTATTCCCATGATATCGCTTTCTTTCATGATCAAAAGATCTTTACCATCAAGCTTAACTTCAGTACCGGACCATTTCCCAAAAAGTACAACATCACCTTTTTTTACATCTAAAGGTTGAATCTTTCCAGTCTCGTCACGTGCTCCGGAACCTGCTGCAATAATCTTACCTTGCATTGGCTTTTCTTGAGCTGAATCTGGAATAATTATTCCACTAGCTGTTTTCTCCTCTGCTTCGAGGCGCTCAACAACAACTCTGTCGTGAAGTGGCCTAAACTTCATGCCTTTTCTCCCTTTTAAAAAATGTTAAATTTAAACAATAAATACATTATTGATGGAGCTTAAATAGTGTAATTAAATGTAACTTTCAAGATAAAATAAAAAAAATATTTAAAATATTGCTTTTGAGATAAAACATCACATATACATATAAAAAGCATTAATTTAAAATGAACTCAATTTCAAATCAAACATATATAAAAACATGGCTGTACACTTCTATTGCAATGGTAGTTCTAATGATACTAATTGGCGGTATTACTAGGTTGACAGATTCTGGTTTATCAATGGTTGAATGGAGACCAATTTGGGGATTTTTACCACCTATTACTGATGAAGAGTGGAAAAGAGTTTTCTCACTTTATATGACTTCGCCAGAATATATTTTAAAAAATCAAGGAATGAGCATTATAGAATTTAAAAAGATATTTTTTTGGGAATACTTTCACAGATTATGGGGAAGGTTAATTGGAATCGTTTTTATTATTCCATTAATTATTTTTTATTTGTTTAATAAAATCCCAAATTCAATTTTATTAAAATTATTAATTATTTTGTTTTTAGGAAGTTTACAGGCAATTATAGGCTGGTGGATGGTAAAGTCTGGACTTGTTAATGATCCTACAGTTTCACAATATCGTTTGGCTGTCCATTTATCTAATGCATTGTTAATATTATTCCTTTTAATTTGGACTTTATTAGAATTTAAAAATGGTCACTCTAAAGTTAAATTAGACTTCAGTTTAATAATTTTTTGTTTATTATTTACAACAATTATCGCTGGTGCATTTGTTGCTGGAATGGACGCTGGCTTAATGTATAACGAATACCCTTTAATGGGATATAGTTTTATCCCAGAAAATTATGGTGAAAATGGATTTTTAGATCCATTTGAAAATCCTGCCTCAGCTCAGTTTCATCACAGACATATAGCTTTATTCACTACAATTGGTGTGCTGATATATTGCTACAAAAACCACACACAAAGTAGTGATGGACTTGTTAAGAAATACTCCCTATTCATGAGTGCAATAGTATGTTTCCAATTTCTCTTAGGTATATTTACCTTAGTTAATATGGTTCCAATTTATTTAGGAGCTCTTCATCAAACTGGAGCAGTTATTTTATTCATATTTCTTACAATTATAATGCATAGATTGAATATAGTTAAAATTAATTAAGTTTGGTTTTTTTGTCTAATTTAATACCTAATTCTTTTAATTGAAGTTCGTTTATTTCGTTTGGTGCGTTCATCATCAAATCTTCTGCTTTACCAGTCATTGGAAATAAAATTACTTCTCTTATATTTGGTTCATCAGCTAATAACATTACAATACGATCAATACCTGGAGCAATACCTCCATGAGGAGGTGCACCAAATTTAAAAGCATTAATCATGGCTGGAAATTTATTGTCAACAACCTCGGGCTTGTGACCTGCAATTTCGAAAGCCTTATACATTATTTCAGGGACATGATTTCTAATAGCACCAGATGAAAGCTCAATTCCATTACAAACTAAGTCATATTGATATGCAAGAATATCTAGTGGATTTTCATTCAACAATGCTTCCATACCTCCTTGTGGCATGGAAAAAGGATTATGAGAAAATTCTATTTTGCCAGTATTTTCATCTTTTTCGAACATAGGGTAATCTACTATCCAACAAAATTTAAATATGTTTTTCTCAATTAGTTCTCTATCTGTTGCAATTTTAACTCTGGCTTTTCCTGCTAAATTAGCTGCTTCACTATTTGATGCACAAGAAAAGAACAGAGCATCTCCATCATTTAGGTTAAATAAGGTCTTCATTTCAAGAGATTTTTCAATTCCCAATGCATTTGCAATTGGTCCTTTAGCAGAGTTTTCACTAAAAATAATATATCCCATTCCAGGCGCACCCTCTCCTTGGGCCCAACTATTCATTCTATCAGCAACCGAACGTGAACCACAATTCGGACCAGGAACAGCTCTTACTACAGATCCATTTTCAATTGATTTTGCAAAAATAGTAAAACCAGAATTTCTAAAAATGTCTGTTACATCTTTTATCTCAAGAGCAAATCTCAAATCAGGTTTGTCATTTCCATATTTTAACATTGAGTCTTTATAAGTAATTCTTGGGAAAATCTCATTAATGCTTTTGTCTGAATATTTTTTAAAAACTTCTTTAATCACGGGTTCTACAGCTTGAAAAACGTCTTCTTGTTCAACATATGACATTTCTAAATCAAGCTGATAAAATTCTCCAGGCGATCTGTCAGCTCTACTATCTTCATCCCTAAAACATGGCGCTATTTGAAAATATTTATCAAAACCAGACACCATTATGAGTTGTTTAAATTGCTGAGGAGCTTGAGGCAAAGCATAAAACTTCCCTTTATTAAGTCTAGAGGGAACTAAAAAATCTCTTGCACCTTCTGGACTAGAAGCGGTTAAAATTGGTGTTTGAAATTCTAAAAATCCTAACTCTAACATTTTATTTCTAATAGTTTGAATAACATTAGATCTTAAAACAATATTTTCATGAGGCCTATTTCTTCTTAAGTCTAAATATCTAAATTTTAATCTAGTTTCTTCGCCATAATCTTCATCCGAATTAACTTGCAAAGGTAATGATTTTGATTGGGAAATAATTTCTAATTCAGACAAATTTATTTCTATTTTACCTGTTGGTAAATTATCATTAATAGTTTCATCAGATCTTTCCACAACTATTCCTGATACAGTTATTACACTTTCTAAAGGCAGGCTTTCAAAAATAGAAAAATTCTTATTTGACGAATCAACAACAACTTGTGTTAATCCATAATGATCTCTTAGGTCTACAAATATTAATTGTCCATGATCTCTTTTTCTATGTACCCAGCCTGATAACTTTACCTGGTCGTTAATATTTTCAATTCTTAATTCATTACATTTATGAGTTCTATATTTGTGCATTTGAAAATTCCTATAAATTAGAATTAAATTTCTTATAAGATCTTTTTTTGATCTCTTTCATAATCTCTAAAGCTTTTTGATTATCTATCAGTGGCCAAATAGCGATTTCTTCTGACGAACGAAGACATCCTAAACATAAATTACTTTTAGGATCAATTGAGCAAACTCCTACACATGGACTAATTTTATTCATTTGACCCATTTCATATCCTCTTTTATTTATTATTTTCTATAATAGCTTGCGCAAGCATTTCTAAAAGATCAGAAATACCTGATTCACCACTGGTTGCACTTATCAAATTGTTATCTCTTACCGTTGGTTTATCAATGATTTCTGCACCAGCAGCAATTAAAAGAGCACTATCCGCATCTGATGCAGCAACTTTTCTACCTTTAGCCGCATCTATTGTTGTAAGTAAAATTGAGGAAACACCCGCCAAAGCAACTGGTTCATTTTCTCTTAAAAAAGCCCTCAAAATTCTTCTTACATGAAGATCATTACTCAAAGTTTCAATTTGATTTGCTCCACCTGGTACAATTAAAGCATCAAAATCTATAGCCAATGTCTCAGAAACTGGTTGATCAACAGGATAAGATAATCCCCATTTCTCTGACGCCCAACCATTAGTCGTACCAATATCACGAGAAATTATAGTGTAAGAACCTTCAGCAGCTAAAATTGTTTTCTGTATAATTAAAAACTGTTCTTCATTAAAACCACTTGCTACCATCACAGCAATTTTTTTACCCTTAAACGCTGATGTATTAGACAAAATGCACTCCTAATTTTTTGTTTTAAATTCTATAAAAGATTTAGATTAGCTTATCAAGTAATCTAGTTAAAATTAAATTTGCCACTTTACAGTTTTTCTATTTATGAAAGCAACAGTGAACAATAATAAGGTTGGAAACAATATTTGGAAAAATGTTGCAATGCCCAGGTCTTGTTTAGAACCACTCATAGCTAAGTTTAGAGCCTCAACCGTCAAAGTTGTAACTCTGCCTGCTCCTATAAAATAAACAGGTACATACAAAGCAAAAGAAACTATCATACCTATAGAGAATGAAGTCATAAGAGAGGGTAAGACTAGTGGAATTTTTATCTTAAACAACCTAACTATTCTGTTTTTTCCTAGACTAGAAGCTACTTTTATATAATCAGATTTAACTTCTCTCATAGCTGGTGCAAGTATGATAAAACAATATGGTATGACATAAAATAATTGAACAAATATAAGTGGTATTAAAAAACTATTAAAATTAAAAAATATCATAAAACTCTGTATTCCAATTAAAAAAGAAATTTGAGGAATAAATAAAGGAGTAAATATAATCCATTCAAATCGAGTTTTTGTTGTGTTTAAATAATCTAGTAATTCAACCCACAAAATTATCATCGATATGGACAGTAATGAAACCATCAGAGGAATAAATATAGAAATTAAAATTAATGATTTATTCTGATAATAAAAATTTAAAAAATTTTCTATGTTTAAATCATTTGGAAAAAAATTTGGAAAGTACCAATTTTCGCTAAATCCCCACAAAATAGAACAAATTATACCCATAAAAGATAATAAAAATAAAATTACGCTAAAACATAAAATAGTAATTTTCAAAAACTCTAATTTAAATGAAGTGATTTTTATAAAAATAATATAAAAGAATTTTAATTTAATAATTTTCTCAAAAAAAATCCAAACTGTAAGTAAAATTATAATTATAAATAATTGAATTAAAGATAAATTTGAAGCTATGAAGAATGAGTCCATATCTGAAGATTGAAAGATTTGCAAAATTCGCACTGATAAAGTGGAAGGAGTTGATGGTGCCAAAAGTAAAGACATATCAACCACTGATGACGAAAATGCAATGATTATAAATACAACAAGTCTAATTTTTTTGTAAATGATTGGAAATATTAATATAAACCAAGTAGAAAAACTCGAATGCTGAAGTGATTTGCCCATATTGAAAAATTTCGATGAAGAAAACTCTCTCAAAGCTGATAAAGATACCAACATTAGGAACGGAATTTCTTTTAAAATAAGGCCTAATATTAAAATAAAACCATATTCATCTGGAAATAAATAAGAGTTTGGAGGTCTATCAAAACCTGTTAACCAAGGTGAAACAGACCTTAACAATAATCCACTTGGAGACAAAAGAAAAATTAAACCAATAGCCATTGTAATATGTGGTAGAGCAATTAAAGGTGATATGATGATTTTTAGATAATTATAAAATTTAGTTTTAAAAAAATATAGAAGAATGACTTGAGAAAAAAATAACGCTAAAACAGTTGAAACTAAACCAGTAAATATCGACAATAATATTGACTTATATATTCCTGGAATATTCATTGATATATAAAAATAATTTAAACTAAGTTCACCTTTTCCTAAAGTTGGTAAATAATTAAATGATGGTAAAAAAAAGCCTAATAAACCAAATAATATAGGTAAAGTGATAATTATTCCAATAAAGACTATTGAAACTTTGGAAAGGAGCCGGCAAAACTTATTTACCATTTATGACCTAATTATTTGAGCCATATTTTTCTATCCACCCTTCTTCTATGATTTTAACCCAGGATGGATGTGGCTCCTCTAATTTCATTGTCAACTCTTCATTTGAAAGTGTTGCAACACCTCTTGGAAGAGAAGTAAATTTACTTTTCCAATTTTTATCTAATCTTGCTACTGAAATAACACTTGGGTCACCCCAAAAAGTCTTGTCTTGTTTTTTTAATTGAGCTTCCGGTGATATAAGGAAATTGACAAAGATTTTAGCAGCAGTTTTTTTACCAGAGTTATATGGAATTGCTAAAAAATGGACGTTAGCAAGGGTTCCATCTTTATGTACGAAACTTCTTATAGTGTTAGGTAACTTTCCTTCAGAAATTGCATTTGAAGCATGTGCTATGTTAAAGGCCATTCCAATGTCAATTTCTCTTTCTGCAACTAATTCTGTTAAAGCTAAATAATTAGGGGGGTAATTTTTGCCTTCTCTCCACAAATATGGCGTTGTCTCATCTAACCATTTCCATAATGGGCTAAGAGCATCTTTATGTTTATGAATAATATACTCTGATTTCAACAAGCTTTTATTATCTATCAACTCAATTAAAATTTGTTTTAAAAAACTAGTCCCCGTAAAATCTGGTGGCTGAGGAAAAGTAAACCTGCCCTTGTTTCTGATTATATAATCTTTTAATTCGGATGCTGATCTTGGAGGTGATTTAATGTATTTACTATCGTAATAAAAATTTAATTGTGAAACTCCCCAAGGCATTTCCATACCTTCTGTGGGAACTCCAAAATCATTTAACAAACTAGGGTTTTTTTCAAAATCTAAATACTTAGAATTTGGTAAGTCTCTAATCCAGTTTTCAGAAAGAAGCATATTATTTTTCTTCATAACTGAAAAATTTTCTCCATTAATCCATACTAAGTCGACAGCTCCATTGTTATCTTTTTTAACATTTTTTTCTGATAAAATTCTTGCTACTACATTAGCAGTATCAGTTACTTTTACGTGTTTAACTGTTATGTTATATCTTTTCTTAACTTCATCTGAAGCCCATTTGATATATGAGTTAATATTCTTGGCGCCCCCCCATGCATGAAAAAAAATTGTTTGACCAGAAACACTGTTAGCTTTTATGTCCCAATCATTCTTTTTTTCTGTGGCATTAGTGTAAGTACTGTTTATAAAAAAAATACTAATAAAAAAACACCTTAAAACTATTTTAGCTAAATTATCTGCTAATTTTAAATACATTTAGATTTACCTCAAAGTTTGTTCTTGAATAGACAAATATTGATATTAGATATAGTAATATCAATGATAGTTATTATCTCCAAAATACTCAACATAGAAATAGTTATGTAATTATGAACGCTTTCTTGATCTTGATAAATGAAATTATAACACTCTACTTATATACATTATTTGTATATGTTATAATGAGCCTTTTAATCCAATTTCAAATGATTAATAGCTATAACAAAATTATAAATACAATTTTTAGAGCATTAATATCTTTACATGAACCTTTATTAGGAAAAATTAGACAGTATATACCATCACTTTCAGGAATAGATTTATCTCCTGTAATTGTTATTCTTATATTGAGCTTTTTAAAAAACTTAATTCAAGATTATAGACTAGGATTATAAATTAATTAATGACGATTATAAATAAAATAATTGATGGAAAGATGTATGCACAAAAACTTTTAGGAGAAATTCAACCTCTAAGCAAAGAATTTTTATATAATTTTAATCGTAAGCCATGCCTTACTGTCATACTAGTTGGGGACAATCCTGCTAGTAAAATATATGTAAAAAATAAAATCTTAGTAGCCAAAAAAATTGATATAGAATCAAAAGAAGTCTTACTTAGTTCTGATATTACAGAAGATGATCTAATAGAGCATATCTCAGTACTAAATAAAGATCAAAATGTGGATGGAATTCTTGTTCAGCTTCCACTTCCAAAACATATTTCAGAAAAAAAGATCATTAATTTCATTAGTCCATTAAAAGATGTTGATGGATTTCACCCAAAAAATTTTGGTAAACTTTTCATGGGGAACCCAAAATTTATTCCATGTACACCCTTAGGCTGTCTTTATATGTTGAAGCACGAAATTGAAGATATAAAAGGGCAAAACGCTGTTATAATTGGGAGATCAAACATTGTTGGAAAACCAATGGCTTCACTCTTACTATCTTCAGACTGCTCAGTGACTATAACTCATTCAAAAAGCAAAAACATTGAAGAACATACTAGAAAAGCAGACATCTTAATTGTAGCGGTGGGTATTCCTGAAATGATTGATGAAAAATTTATTAAACCAGGCGCGATTGTAATAGATGTTGGAATTAATAGATTAGAATCAAATAATAATGATAATTCTAGTAATAAGAGAGTACTTGTTGGTGATGTCAAATTTGAAAAAGTTTTAAAAGTTGCCAAAAAAATTACCCCCGTTCCTGGAGGAGTTGGACCAATGACAATTGCATGCTTAATGCATAATACTGTTAAGGCCGCCTATATTAATAAAAAAAATGATTTTATTAATGTCTTAGAAGGAATTTTATAATGGATTGGTTAAACATTACTTTATTTCTTTCTATGATATTAGTGGTTGTTATTCTTGCCTGGGGCTTGATAACAATGGCCAGAGGTGGAGAATACAACAAATCACATAGCAATATTTTAATGAGATACAGAATAATTTTTCAAGCGATAGCAATATTAATTTTTATATGCTTATTAATTTATAAGAGATATTACAATGGTTAAATTAAATAAAATTTATACACGCACGGGCGACGATGGATCAACTGGGTTAACCGATGGAACAAGAGTTCCAAAGCACTCACCTAGACCACAAGCATATGGTTCAGTTGATGAATTAAATTCCTCCTTGGGAATGGTGTACTTTTGCTTAAACAAAGAAAATTCAAACTTACTTCATATTGAAATTAAAAATTTAATCAGAGAAATTCAAAATGATTTATTTGATTTAGGTGCAGATTTAGCAACACCAATATCGAAAGAAAAAGAAAAGTATCCAGCACTTAGAATTAAAAATGGACAAATTGATAAAATAGAAAATAAAATAGACTATTATAATAAGTCATTAAAACCTCTTAATTCCTTCATTTTACCAGGTGGATCAGAAGCCTCTACTTTGCTACACCAGTCAAGAACAATAGCTAGAAGAGCTGAAAGAGACACTAGTTTACTTTCAAGCATAGAAGATATAAATATACAATCTTTAATTTACTTGAATAGATTGTCTGATTTATTATTTGTATTATGCAGAGTTTTAAACGAAAATGGATTAAAGGATGTATTATGGATACCAGGTTTAAATCAAAAATAATTAATTTACAGAAGGGAGTTTAGTTTGAAAATTTTAGTACCTGTTAAAAGAGTGGTAGACTATAACGTAAAAGTCAGAGTTAAAAATGATAATTCTGGTGTTGAATTAGAAAACGTTAAAATGTCTATGAACCCTTTTGACGAGATAGCTGTTGAAGAGGCTTTAAGATTAAAAGAAAAAGGAATAGCGAATGAGGTTGTAGCTATATCTATCGGTGCATCTCAGGTTCAAGAAACTATAAGAAATGCTCTTGCAATGGGTGCAGATTCAGGGATTTTTGTTGAATCCAACGAAAATCTTGAACCACTTAACATAGCAAAAATTATTTCATCTATTGCAAAAAAAGAAAATATCGATTTAATGATCTTAGGCAAACAAGCAATTGATGATGATATGAATGCCACCGGACAGATGATTGCAGCCTTATTAGATTGGCCTCAAGCTACTTTTGCAAGCAAAGTGGAAATTTCAGGAAAAACAGCCAAGGTTAGCCGCGAAGTTGACGGTGGAATTGAAAATATTGAAATTTCATTACCTGCAGTTATTAGCACTGACTTACGATTAAATGAACCCAGATATGCTAGCCTTCCAAACATTATGAAAGCTAAGAAAAAGCCAATTAACGAAATTAAGATTGAAGATCTAAAAATAGAAATAAAAAAACATTTAAGTATTTTAAAAGTTGAAGAACCTGCTAAACGTCAATCAGGAATTATGTTAAAAACTGTAGATGAATTAGTTGATAAATTAAAAAATGAATCAAAAGTAATATAAGAAACTAAAGGAATATAAAATGAAAGTACTTGCTATAGCTGAACATAATAATCATGAACTTTTGCCTGCTACATTACATACTGTAAATGCAGCCAAACAAATTGGCGATACTGACTTGTTAGTTGTGGGTCATAGTTGCCAAGAAGTTATTGACAATGCAAGCAAAATTGAAGGTCTCAATCAAGTTCTTTATTGTAATGATGAAATGTATAAAAATTCAATAGCAGAAAATTTATCAGTCCTTATTAAATCTATTGCACAAAATTATTCTCACATTTTATTTTCAAATACAGCTAATGGGAAAAATACAGCTCCTCGTCTAGCTGCTTTGCTAGATGTTATGATTGTTCCAGATATAATTGAAATAATAGATGAAAATACTTTTAAAAGACCAATTTACGCTGGCAACGCCATAGCCACTTGTAAGAGCGAAGATTCATGTAAAGTTATTACTGTAAGGACTACTGCATTTGAAAAAGCTTCCTTGAATGACAATCAAGTTGAAGCTGTATCTATTAAAGCCGAAAAAAATACTGAATTAACAAAATATATTAATTCAGAACTTTCGCAAAATGAAAGACCTGAGTTAACTGCGGCTGATATTGTTGTTTCAGGTGGAAGAGGCCTTGGATCAGCTGAAAACTTTCAAGTTCTAGAAAAATTGGCGGACAAACTAGGAGCAGCAATGGGGGCAAGTAGAGCAGCAGTTGATGCTGGCTATGTGCCTAACGATTGGCAAGTGGGCCAAACTGGAAAAGTAGTTGCCCCAAATTTATATATAGCTGCTGGGATTTCTGGTGCAATACAGCATTTAGCAGGCATGAAAGACAGCAAGGTGATTGTAGCGATAAATAAAGACGAAGAGGCTCCTATATTTTCTGTATCCGACTATGGACTTGCTGATGATTTATTTAAAACTGTGCCAGAAATGGAGAAATTAATAAAATAAGCTTTTTATCTTATTAATTATTGCATCCTCTCCCCATTTTAAAATTCCCTCATGTTTTGAAATCATGAAACCATTTTGATTAACTATTATTGTTGTAGGAATTCCTCTCAATTTTAATGCTTTAAAAATTTTCATTTCTTTATCGAAGAAGTGTTCTAAATTTGAAGCACCATTATTAGATAAAAATTTTAGTTGATCTTTAATATCTTTTTTATCTATTGATATAGTAAAAACATCTATATTGTATTTTTTAATTTTGGATTTTAATAAACTTAAATCAGGTAGCTCTTCTTTACATGGAACACACCAAGTAGCCCAAAAATTAATTACATAACCTTTTTTCTTTAAATCCTGATTAAATTTTAATATTAAAGGCTTTTCTTTATTATCCAGAACCTCCAAAGTTGGGAATTTTAGTTTATTACTTACTTCATCTAGATATTCGACAGCATTAGCATTCCCAGACAAAATTGTGAGAAATAATATTATTATTATTTTTTTATTAAAATTTGATATAAGCATGTTAAGTATTACTTTAGATTATTAATTTCTTAATATTTAATATAGATAATAAAATGAAAAAAAGTAGTTTAGATAAACAAAAAATTAATAAAATTTGGGGTGGAAGATTTTCTGCATCTCCTAACAAGTTAATGGAGGAATTTAATTCATCGATTGAATTTGATCAGATTCTTTATATCGAGGATATTGAAGGATCAATAGCACATTCAGAAATGTTATCTAAACAAAATATTATTTCTAAAAAAGAGTTTTTATCTATTAAGTTTGGTTTAGAACAAATAAAAAAAGAAATATCCAACAAAAAGTTTAATTTCTCAACTAAGCTAGAAGATATACATATGAATATTGAAAATAGATTAGTGGAAATAATAGGAGATGCTGGTAAAAAATTGCATACTGCTAGATCAAGGAATGATCAAGTCGCAACTGATATCAAATTATGGCTTAGGAAAAAAATTGATGAAATAGAATTAAGTCTGAAAAATTTGCAACGTACACTTATTGAAAAATCCGAAATATATCATGATCTTTTTATGCCTGGCTATACGCATCTTCAAGTCGGTCAACCAGTTACATTTGGACATCATCTATTAGCTTACGTGGAGATGTTTGGTAGAGATAGGGGAAGATTACTTGACTGTAGAAAAAGAATGAATGAGTTACCTTTGGGTTCTGCTGCTTTAGCAGGTACTAGCCATCCAATAGATAGACACTTTGTAGCAGACAAACTTGGCTTTAGCAAACCTACTGAAAATTCAATGGATGCTGTCGCTGATAGAGATTTTGCTATTGAATTTATGTCTGCATCATCGCTAATAGCTATACATTTATCTAGGCTTGCTGAAGAATTAGTTATTTGGTCGTCTGACAGGTTTAATTTTGTTAAATTACCAGAAAACTTTACAACTGGTTCTAGTATTATGCCTCAAAAAAGAAATCCAGATGCAGCTGAATTAATAAGAGCTAAACCTGGTAGAATATTTGGTAACTTACTTAGTTTAATGACAGTTCTGAAAGGGCTACCAATGACATACGGCAAAGATATGCAAGAAGATAAAGAGCCAATCATTGATACTGCTAAAAATATTGAACTATGCATTTTAAATATGGAAGGTATGATTGGAGATATAGAACCTATTCCTGAAACAATGATGGAGGCACTTCAAAAAGGTTTCCCAACTGCAACAGACTTAGCAGATTACCTTGTAAAAAATCTTGAAATACCCTTCCGAGAAGCTCATAATTTAACAGGTAAAATAGTTTTGTTAGCTGAAACAAAAAAGACTTCTTTAGAAAATTTAAGTTTAGTGGATATCCAAAGTGTTGTTCCTAATGCAGATTTAAAAATATTAGAAGTTTTAAAGATTAAAAACTCTGTATCAAGTAGAACATCTTATGGTGGAACAGCGCCGAAAAATGTTTTAAAAGCTATTAAAAATGCTAAAAAAAGATTTTTAGAGGAATAATAAAGCATGAATTTCAAAATCATACTTCTAGTTGTTATATTTTTATCGTCTATTTCTTTGTATGGTTGTGGAAGAAAAGAGTCACCTATAAAACCTTCACAAATCATTACAAAAAATTAGATTTATTATGTTCCCTTCAGGTTTTTACAGAGATGAAAATGATGAACTTAATGTTCAAGGCATTAAAATAGATGCTCTTACTGCAAAGTATGGCACGCCGTTATTTATTTATGATACAGGCTTAATGAAAGAAAGATACGAACTATTTCTAAATACTGTTAAAAGTGTCAAAGGAAATATTCACTATGCTGTTAAGGCAAATGATTCAGTGAACATAATAAAATTTTTTGGAAAATTAGGTGCTGGGGCTGACATAGTATCTATAGGTGAATTCCACAAATGTGTTGCAGCTGGAATTACTCCAGATAAAATAATTTTTTCTGGTGTTGGGAAAGATAAGAATGAGATTGAAACAGCAATAAGAAATAATATTTTACAATTTAATATTGAATCAGAAGAAGAACTTGACGATATCTATGAAATTGCTTCAAAGCTCAAGCTAACAGCAAATATTTGTTTAAGGATTAATCCTGACATTGCACCAAATACTCACAAAAAAATCTCGACTGGAGAAAAAGAAACTAAATTTGGAATTGATAATGAAAATATACTCTCAATCTATCAAAAATTGCACAAATTAAAATATATTAATCCAGTTGGTTTAGGTGTTCATATTGGATCCCAGATTTTTGATTTCAATTTCTTTCACAAAGCTTACTTAAACCTTAAAACTGTTGCTGACAATCTTAAAAGCATCGGATTTAAAGTTCCTACTCTAGATTTAGGAGGTGGAATTGGGATATATTATGATCAAAATAAAAATCCAGATTTTGACACTTATAAAAAAGTTATTTCTGATTTATTTCTAGATTCTGAATATAAGCTCAGCTTTGAACCAGGAAGAAGCTTAATAGCTGAAGCTGGCATTTTAGTCACAAAAGTTATAAGAAACAAAAAAAATAAAGATAAAAATTTTATTGTAATTGACGTAGCAATGAATAATTTAATTAGACCAACTTTATATGACGCATACCATAAAATTGAACCTGTTAAAAAAATTCCAGGTAAAGAAATTATCGCAGATATTGTTGGGCCAATTTGTGAAACTGGAGATTTTATTGCTCTTAATAGAAAAATTACTGAAGTTAGTAATAATGATAAATTAATAATAAGAACTACAGGCGCATATGGTTCTGTAATGAAATCCAATTATAATGCGAGAGTCGATGCATTAGAAATTTTAATATATAATGGTAAATCATATAAGTTAAAAAAAACTGATACTATTCTAGATATAATATCGAAAGAAAAAATAATAGACTTTGTTTAATATTAAAATATTTTTTTTAACAACGTTGCTTTGACAGTTACATTGTCTTTTTGATTTTGAATATTGACTTTAACTATTTTATTAAAATTTATTTCAGAGTTTGGAAAAATAATTTTATCTTCTAAAATTAAAATTTTTTCAATAATAATTTTTCTATCTTCTCTTACTCCTAAGATTTTAATTCGAGGTACTAACATTGGTCTTTTTGATATGTTTTTTATAGCACCAGTAAATCTTATTTCTTGTTCTTGAACTTTAGCAATGAAGTTGGTCAAGTTTAAATTTTTGGTGTCCGCCAAAATAGGAAAATCAATTTTTGTAAACAAAGAGTTAATCTTATCAACATAACTTTGGGTATGATTTGGGAAATAAAAAAAGCTATAACTTAATAGTGTTGAACGAAAGAATATTGCTGAAAAAAGTGTTAAAGATAAAGCGATAACAAAAAATGGTAATATGTTTAACTTATTATTTTTCTTTTCATCATTCCCTTTTTTAGTGTTTTTTATTTTGTTTTTATCATTCTTATTAAGTTTAGATAATGATAATTCAGAAGCAATTTCTGCAACAGTTTTATTTTTTTGATCTAGTATTGGATTTGGTTTTTTTGCTAAGATTTTTGATTTATCCTCCACTATTGATTTAATAGAGGCTAATTCTTGTTTAACTTTTTCGGTTTTATTTGTAGTTTCAATTAGATTTTTTTTTGAAGTTGAGGATAAAGCCCATTTTTCATCACAAACTCCACATTTCAACCACCGAATATTTTTCGTTAAAATACTCTCATTCACTTCAAATATTGTTCCACATGATTTGCACATTTCATGCATATAAAATTTCCTTACGAAATTGTTGAAATATTCGTTTATTGTATACTAACATAGCTTTTATTGACAATATGTTAAAATCAAATTGAATTGAATTTTTATGTTATCCAGAATTTTAAAAACTTTTTTTATTTTTTTTATAACGTTAAACTTTATTCTCTTCTTCATTGAATTAAATAATTTCAAGGAAAATATCTTAATTTCTTCAAAATATAATAAAAAAGATAGTAATAATATTGTAATTTTAACTGGTGGAACTAATAGGATTAAAGATGGTTTAAAAATTATAAAAGATTTTAGAAAGTCAAAAAAAAAAATTTATAAAATTCTTGTAAGTGGTACAGGTGCAGGTTTTACCAAAAATAGTCTAAGAAATCAATTAGGGCCAAACTTTAATACTCACTTAATTAAATGCTGCATTGATCTCGACAACGTTTCAAAAAACACTTTTACAAATGCCACTGAAACTTTTAAATGGACACAAAAGAAAGACATAAAAGAATTCATACTAATTACAAGTAATTATCACATGCCACGGGCTTTACTTGAGTTCAAAAACATTATGCCAAATTTAAAAATTCATACATATGCAATTATCCCTAAAAAACATGACATTAAAAATTGGCTTAGTTCATATCAAACTTTTGGTTTGGTTTTTACAGAATATTGTAAATATATTGTTGCAAGCATAAGAATAAAATTTTTTAGCTCATAATTTATTTCTTATAATTGACCTGCTTCAATTATTTTTTTACGTATTGTTCTTGTTCTAGAAAAAAAAGAATGTAATTTTTGACCTTGTTTTTTTCTTATAGCTTTTTGAAGATCAGATAAGTCCTCGTTAAATCTTTGTAACATTTCAAGAACAGCTTCAGAATTATTTAAAAAAACATCCCTCCACATAATTGGATCTGAAGCAGCAATTCTAGTAAAATCTCTAAACCCTGAAGCAGAAAATTTAATTACATCATTCTTTAAATCAGATTCCAAATCAGAGGCTGTACCAACAATAGTATATGCAATTAAATGTGGTAGGTGTGAAGTGATTGCAAGTATTTTGTCATGATATTCTGCGCTTACGGTTTCAACGATAGAGCCTAAACTTTCAAAAAAATTAGCAAGTTTTTTTGTTTGATCTGTTTCCTTATCATTAACTATCAACCAATATCTATTTTCAAATAGTGAGCTGAAACCAGATTTAGGTCCAGAGTATTCTGTTCCAGCAAGTGGATGTGATGGAACGAAATTAACATTAATTGGTATGTAAGGATTAACATCGTATATAACAGAGCTTTTTGTTGATCCAGTATCGGTTATTATAGCACCTTCTTTTAATGAAGACATAATTGAAATTGCCACAGATTTCATAGAACCAACTGGTACTGCAAGTATCACTAAATCAGCATCTTTTACTGCATCATGAATTTCATCACAAACAAAAGTGGCTATTTTCATTTCTGAAACTATCTCTCTATGTTTTGAATTTACATCATATGCAAAAGTCGTAACTCCCTCTTTTTGTTTTGTTTTAATCGCATGTAAAATAGAGGTTCCAATTAAACCTAATCCAATTATAGAAATTTTTTTTAATTCTAGATTCATTTTTATTTTCTAAAAAAAGTTTTCAATTCATTTATAAATTTTATATTTTCTTCTCTAGTTCCTATTGAAACTCTTAGATAATTTGATAAACCATAAACTTTCATTCCCCTTACTAATATTCCTTTTGAAGCTAAAAAACTTTCTGCATTCTCTGCACTATAGTCAAGCTCAACAGGAAACTTTATTAATAGAAAATTAGTAATAGAACTCTTAAAATCCAAGTTAAGTAGTTTCAATTCTTTTTCTAACCAAGACATCCATTTGAGATTATGTTGAACAGATTTTTTTTGAAACTCTAAATCTTCTAAGGCCGCAACACCTGCCATAATAGCAGCGGCATTTACACTAAACGGGCCACGTACTTTCATAAGGTTTTCAATTATATTTTCTGAAGCATAACCCCAGCCTAATCTCAGAGAGGCTAAACCATGTAATTTTGAGAATGTTCTTAACATTATCACATTTTCATATTTTTCTACAAGTTCACTACCATCTGTATAGTCATCATTAATAACAAATTCTGAATAAGCAGCGTCATAGACTAAAAGAATATGTTTAGGAATTGATTCGTGAAGTCTAATAACTTCATTCTTAGTTATAAATGTACCAGTGGGATTATTAGGATTAGCTAAAAAAATTAACTTAGTTTTCTTACTTATCTTTGAAAGAATATTATCAACACTAGCTGTATGATTTACGTCATTTGCAACAACACCTAAAGCACCTGCTATCGATATAGCTTGAGGAAATTGAAGAAACCCGAATTCAGTATATATTGCTTCATCATTATAATTCAAAAAAGTTTGAGCAAGAATTGATATTAATTCATCAGAACCATTACCTAAAATAATTTTTTTCTTATTTAGTGAATATCTTTTAGATATCGCGCTTACTAATTCATCACTTACCTGTGGTGGATATCTATTTAGATCGTTAGAAAAAATTTTAAGAGCTTTAATGGCATTCAAAGATGCACCCAAAGCGCTTTCATTTGCGGATAATCTAATTAAATTATTTATTTTACTTTTACCAAAATTTGGTTTGTAGGTATGTAATTTTTCAATATTTGACTTTGGAGAAGGGAAATCCATGAATTATCCTAAATATCTACTTTTTTTAATTTTACAATGCTATAATCTTTTTGATTAATATCCTTATAGAGTGGTACATTTGCTATAACATCGAAATTTACTCTCATTTCTGTTTGTTTTGTTAGTTTATCAATACTTTGGCTATCAATAAATCCAAGCTCTATATCTTTTTTTTCTAATGAAGCAAGTAAACTTACAACACTTGAAAAATAAGTGGTTTTAAAATAATTACCGAAATGAGCTAAATAAGCAGATTTAATTTCGTCGTCATTACCAGCAACACCAATTTTAATGATTTTCTGCATAGACAAATTAGAGGAGATAATTTGGCGCCAAACTTTTTCAACTAAAAATTTATCTAAGCCTAAATTTACTAATTTCTTAATTAATTCCTCTTCTCTTTTTGGATCAAAGGGGAAGCTTCCCTTTTTAGCATCCATAATCTTTGAGGCCAAGGATTGCCTCTCTATTATTAATTGGCACAAGTTCTTGTCAATTTCATCAATTCTAGACCTAAGTTCGACTAATTCTATATTATTCATTTTTTGCCTTTTCTTTAAGTACATATATATACTTTAATAAAATAAAATAAACTTTTTGATTAAATTAATTTTTATAATACGATAATTTTTTATTAGTTGTTTAATAATTTTTCAATTTTCAAAGGACTCAAATGCTAGAAATCTTCATTATTAATGCTTTCTCAGATAATTATATTTATTTATTACGAAATGAACATAAAAATATAACAAGCGTGATAGATCCAGGTGAAGCAGATCCTGTAATAAATTTTTTAAATAATAAGAGATGGCGTTTAGATGAGGTTATTAATACTCACCATCATCATGATCATGTTGGAGGAAATATAGAGCTTTTAGATATTTATAAATCAAAGTTGATAGCTCCTTCTTATGAAAATGACCGTATTTCAAATATTGATATTCTTGTTTCAGATAATGAAACTATCAATATTGCAGGTATACCTACCAAAGTATTTCATACACCAGGTCATACATTAGGTCATGTATGTTTTTATATTCCTAGAGAGAAATGTTTGTTTTCAGGAGATACTTTATTTCATTTAGGTTGTGGCCGAGTTTTTGAAGGTACTATGGATCAAATGTGGTCAAGTTTGTTGAAACTTAAATCTTTGCCAGATGATACATCTGTATATTGTGGTCACGAATATACTTTATCTAATATGAAATTCACTAATTATATTGATACTGACAATGCTTTATTAAATAAAATTAGCTTAGAAATTAAAAATAAAAGAGAAAAAGGATTACCAACTGTTCCATTTAATTTGGGGATAGAAAAAAAAATTAATCCATTTTTAAGAGTAGACGATGATAATTTCATAAAATCAGTTGGTTTAAGTAGCAATAATGCTTCTGAGTCTTTTGGAGAAATTAGGCTTAAAAAGGATAGTTTTTAAATATTTGATAACTCGTAAGCAACTTCACAATCATTAAAAATATCAGGTTTTGAGATGTTTACTTTTACACCAATAACATAACTATTTACCATCAAACTTGAATGTATCTTTTCTACTAGCACTTCTAGTAATTGGAAATGTTGACTTTGAATAATGTCAATTAAACATTTTCTAAATTGACTATAATCCTGTGTTGATTCTAGATTGTCCTGTTTCGGTTCAGAATCATTTGAAAGTAATAATTCTACATTTACTATTAATTTTTGTTTATTTTGTTTTTCGTGTTCATAAACACCAACTGATGCTTGTATAATCAAGTTATTTATAAGTATTTTTCTATTTCTTACCTTAATACTCATATTCTTATTATAATCCAACATCTCTTCTTGGAGGAGCAAGATGTGCTCCACCATCAAGAACTGTTACATGGCCAGTCATAGATTTAGTATTTATAATGAGTTGGATTGCATTTAAAATTTCTTCAACTGTAGAGGATGACTTTAACAAGTTTTTTTTATGAGATTTTTCAAAAGCTTTTTGATCTTGTCCCGGCGCTAACAAAGTTATTCCAGGTGCTATACCATTCACTCTTAAAAAAGAGGCATAGGTAAGTGCTGACATTTTTGTAAGACCATACATTGCTTGTTTTGATAATGTGTAAGTATAGTAATCTGGATTCAATCCAAAAATTTTTGCATCTAAAATATTTATTACAAAGCCTTGAGAACTATTTTCCTGTTTTTTCGTCTTCATGGTGTATTTGGCTAATGCTTTCGTTAAAAGCGTAGGAGCAATAAAGTTCACTGACATATGATGATGAAGCTCTTCCACTCTAAAGTTATTCCCATTATCATAATTAAAATAACCGGCATTATTAATTAATCCAACCCATTTTGAATCTTGTGCTTCAATTTCTTTTACTAATTTTTCAATATCTGAGATACAAGTTAAGTCAGCTTGGTGTGTGCTTACATTTCCACCAATTTTGAATAAATAATCTGCTGTTTCTTCAGCCAGTTTTTTAGATTTATTGTAATGAATAGCTATTTTCCAGCCTTTCTTTGTTAAATCAATAGCTATAAATTTTCCTAATCTTTTTGCTGAAGCAGTAACGAGTATTGTTTTATTTTTAATTTCCATACTTACTTTTCCTTTTGCAGAACAGAATATGAAGCATCCCTAATTAATTTTAAATAGCCATTAAACGATTTACATTGCAATGATTTTCTAAGACCTAAATTTTGCCAAGACTGGTTATTAAAACTTTCAGGAGGATTGAATTTATTTATCACTCTTAGTGGGGCCATTCCTGTTACCAAAACTTCATCACTTAATAAAGCCGCTTCTTCTATAGAATGCGTAACCATTAAGGCAGTAAGGGAATTTTTTTTTATTATTGAAACAAGCTCTGTTGAAATAATCTCTCTACTTAAGTTATCTAAAGCCGCAAATGGTTCATCTAACAATAATAAACTAGGACAAAAAAGCAATGCCCTCGCAATTGCAACCCTTTGTAATAAACCTCCTGATAATTTATGAGGAAAGTATGAAGAAAACTCGCCTAATCCAATATTTTTTATAAGTTCATCTATATTTTTATAGTTTGTTTTTTTATTATTAGAATTAGCTAATTTAATATTATCATAAACAGTTAACCAGGGCATTAAAGAAGGATTTTGTTGAATTAAAGTTATTTGGTTAATTACTTCAATCAAACTCTGGTTTTCAAACTTTATTTCTCCTTTTTCTGGTTCAATTAACCCAGCTATTAACTTTAACAAGCTTGATTTTCCTGTGCCTGAAGGGCCAATAATACTTGTAAATTTACCTTTTTTAATTTTATAATTAAAGTTATCCAAGATAATTTTATTATTATTTTTTTCATAATATGAGAAAGATATGTTTTTTAAAATTAAATCATTTATTTGATCTTTATTCATATCTTATGGAGCCTCGACAATGTAATCTGGAGAAATTTTAGTTTTTTTAATTATTCTGCCTACGTTTATGTTTTTAAATAAACCATATTTTGTCATTAAAATAGATTTCAATCCATAACTATTGGCACCTAAAATATCTGTATGTAGACTATCTCCAACCATACCTATTCTAGATAAAGGAATATGTCTTCCTGATAGCTCATTTAGTCTATTCATAGCCAGCTCAAAAATTGTTGGGAAAGGTTTTCCTAACCAAAATGGAAGATGAATGCCATTTTTTATTAGATGCGATACATAATATGCAGGCTCCATACTAAATTTTTTTTCATGTGGGGCTACTATATCCGGATTAGCTACAAATAAAGGTCTTGGATTAGCTTTTAGAGAATTAAACAAAATTTCTTGCCATACAGTATCCCACTGGAGCGTTCCAAGTAATATAAATGAATTCATTTCATCAAACATATCTAGGTCTTGTTCAAGTTCAAAACTGCTGAGGTTGGGTATGTTAAAATCATTACCAACATTACCCAAGACACCCAAAGGACCCTCAGGTTTATTAAATGACAAAAATATTTCGGCTGTTTCTCTACTTGAGATTATCTCATCATTTGAAAATTCTAATCCTAATGAAGCAAGTTGATCTCTTTTTTTAAATGAATTATTACTTGCGCCATTGGTTACAACAAGGAGAGTAATATTTTTTTGTCTTGCTTTTTCTAGTGTTTTAATGATTCCAGGAATTAGAGAAGAACCAACATTTAATACACCAAACGCATCTAATAACAAGGCTTCAAAATTATCTAAAATATTCTCTAATCTAGGGGCTAAAATTATGTCTTGATTATTTTCTTGATATTTTGGAAAAAAATCTCGCATACTTTCATAAATATTTATGACAGAGTCTGCATTCATATCTTTGACTTGTGGAATTATAAATTTTTGATCAAATTTAAATTTTTCTAATACAAATTCAGATTTTATATTAAAATTTTCCATTTTTATCTTAAATCCTCTAAATTATAACTATTTTTGAAAGGATAAAAATGTCAAAAAAAGTGATAATAATTGGTTCAGGAATAGCAGGAATTTCTTCATCATTAAAGCTAAAATCTTATGGTATAAATTCAATTATTGTAGATAAAGGTAATTTTATAGGTGGAAGAGTGAGCACTAAAGAAATAAAAAACAATTCTAGTTCAAGTTTTTTTTTTCATGGTGCTCAATTTTTTACTGCTAAGACACATGAATTTAAAAAAATTATTAGTAATGGAGTTAATGGGAAATATGTAAAAGAATTTGGAAATTTTGATCCTAAAAGGTATAGGGGAAACAAAACAATGAGAGATTTTTTGCTTAATTTATCAAATGAATTAAACATTCAACAAAAAGTTAAAATTGTTAAAGTTAAACCAGATAATGATAAAATTAAAATTCTTGATAATAAAATTAAAAAATGGGTAAGTTACGACGGTGTTATTTCAACACTTCCAGCACCACAAAACCATGAATTATTAAATCAATTTCCTTTGTTACAAAAAACTCTCAAAACAGGATCATATCATGCATGTATAGCTCTAATGTTCACTTTTGATGAAATTCCATCAGGTCTAAATACTTATTATGATTTTTATAAAAAACCAGGAATATTGAGTTGGATGGCCTCTGGTAGCAACATAAATGTTTGGACTGCTCATACCAATGAAAAATTTTCAGACTTAAATTATCATAAAGATAAAAATTTTCTAAAAGAAAAAATAATGTCATCAATTAAAAAGTTTTTTTATAGTTCAAAGATAAAGTTTCATAGTTTACATGTTTGGAGATATGCTAAGGTAGCAAAAAAGTGCTTAGGGCCTCAGATTGATCCTAAATACTCTGTTGCGATTGCTGGAGATTTTTTGGAGGGTCCAAATGTTGAGTCCGCATTTATTTCAGGAAATAAAGCAGCTAATTTAATTTTTAATAGACTAAAATAAATTGATTATTTCATATAAAAAGAAAGTAAAAATATGATTAAAGTAAAAACCTCAGTTATGAAACTTGTGGAAAGTGCCAAGAAACAAATTAATAATTTAGAAGTTAGTGATGCTATTAAAATGCATTCAAATAAAACGAACTTATTTGTTGATGTCAGGGATGTAAGAGAAATCGAAAAAACTGGACGTATCTTAGGAGCAAAACATGTTCCAAGATGTATGTTAGAGTTTTGGATAGATCCTGAAAGTCCATATCATAAAAAAATTTTTAATGATGATTATCATTTTATTTTTTATTGTGCATCTGACTGGCGTTCGGCCCTTGCCACACTTTCAGCAAACGAAATAGGACTTTTAAATACCTCTCATTTAGTTGGAGGTTTTAATGAGTGGTTAAAAGAAAAAGGGCCAATTGAAAAACCAAAATAATTTATTATGATAGAGTTAACAATATGAGAGTTGTTAATATTTATAATACAATACCAATAATTTTTGTTACGCTATGGTCTTCAGCATTCATCACTAGTAAAATTATAGTTGATAATGCCCCACCTTTTCTTTCGCTTTCAATAAGATTTGGAATAGTTGCCTTCTTATTTTTCCTTTTTTTCATTTTTTTTTCAAAACGCAAATATATTTCTTTCAAATCATTTAAAAATGCGTCCATTAGCGGGCTTTTATTTCATGGCTTTTATTTAGGTGGAGTCTTTTTTGCTTTATCTAAAGGTATATCAGCTGCTCTCATAGCTTTAATTGTCTCATTACAACCTATTCTAACATCATTTCTAGCAAAAGTTTATTTGAATGAAAATTTAAGTAAATTTCAGTGGATAGGAATCCTTTTAGGCTTTATCGGTGCAATAATAATCATAGTTTCTGACCTGGTTAATGGTCTAACTGTAGTTGCATTTTTTGCTGGAATTGTTGGGCTAGTCTCTTCTTCATTAGGTATTATTTGGCAAAAAAAAATAGGATCTGACTTATCCTTGGCAGGAAATAATTTTTTACAAGCATTAAGTGCTACAATTTTTCATCTAATTCTAGCGGTTTGCTTTGAAAAATTTTTTATAAATTTTTCATATGATTTTATTTTAGCTATGTCATGGCAAATATTTGCTATTTCACTTGGCGCATTTTTAATTTTGATGTGGTTACTAGCAAATAACAAAGCAAATGAAACATCTACTTTATTTTTTTTAATACCACCTATTTCTGCTTTACTTGCTTTTTTAATATTAGAAGAAACATTCAGTTCTTTTGACTTGTTGGGTTTGTTTATTTCATGTCTTGGAGTATTTATGGTTTCAAAAAAACAAATAAAAATTTAGAGATTTTATACTATTGTTTTTATTTTAAAACATTGGTAACCTAATTTATCATAGTCTTTTTGTGTGAGAGAGTTATTTATAACCGCCGAAGGAGCAACCACCCCGGAAACTCTCAGGCACCCGAAACATAAAAAGTTGATAATCTGGAGAGTGATGATTTTATCATCCACCGAAGGGGTAAGCCAGTTTTGGTCAATCTTTCAGGTTCCGTGACAGATGGGGTAGTATTTAATTTAAAAAATCTTTGTCGCGGGGTTTGTTATGAAAAATATTGCAATAATAGGAGCAGGTATAACTGGGATAACAACCGCCTACCAACTTTTAGAAAGAGGGTATATTGTATCTGTATTTGATAAAAACCGTTATGCAGCTATGGAAACAAGTTTTGCAAATGGTGGACAATTATCTGCTTGCAACGCAGAAGTTTGGAATAGTTGGTCAACAATAGGAAAAGGTATTCAATGGATGTTAAAAAAAGATGCACCATTGCTATTCAGTCCAAAGCTAAACTTTCATAAAATAAGCTGGATAATTGATTTTATAAGTAATATTCCAAACCACAAAAAAAATACAATTTTAACCGCTAAAATGGCTATCAATAGTAGAGATGAGTTCAAAAGGATACTAAAAAAAGAAAATATTGAACTAGATCTTGAAGAGAAAGGTATCATGCATTTATGTGAGTGTGACGCATCATTAGAACATGGTAGAGAGGTTAATAAATGGCTTTTAGAGGCAGGATTAGATAGAAAAGAAATTTCTATAGATGAAATGCTATCTATTGAACCAACTTTAAATCTTAAGAATTTTATTGGCGGATTTTATACAAAAAGTGATATGTCTGGTGATATTCATAAATTTACAAAATTACTTGCTGATGCTTGTGAAAAAAAAGGTGTAAAATTCTTTTACGAAACAGAGATAGTTAAAGTTAATCATGATAAAAAACAACCAATACTTACCTTTAATCAATCAAATGAAATTCAGAAACAAAATTATGACGGGATTGTAGTTTGTGCTGGTGTTAATAGTAAATTTATAGCGAATAACTTGGGTGACAAAATCAATATATATCCTGTAAAGGGGTATTCGATTACAATTTTGCTTGACGACAAAGAAAGCATCAAAAATGCTCCTTATGTATCTTTACTAGATGATAAAGCTAAAATTGTTTCAAGTAGATTAGGAAAAAATAGATTTAGAGTTGCAGGAACTGCTGAGTTTAATGGTTATAATAAAGACATAAGAGCTGATAGGATAAATCCTCTTATTAAGTGGTGTAACGAGCTTTTTCCTAAAGTGTCTACCGAACACGCTATACCTTGGGCTGGTTTAAGACCCATGACACCAAGTATGGTGCCAAAAGTTGGAAGTGGAAAGTTACCCGGAGTATTTTATAACACTGGTCACGGACATCTTGGATGGACACTAAGCGCATTTACTTCTCAACAAATTTCAGACCATATAATGAGAAAGGATAATATGTTAAATTAATTTTATATGTCTAAATTACTAACTTTAAGTGCATTATCTTGAATAAATGTTTTTCTATGCTCGACAGCTTCACCCATTAATGTTGAAAAGGTTTCTTCTGCATCACCCTCATTTTCAACCTTAACTTGCAGTAAAAATCTTGCATTTGGATCAAGTGTTGTTTCCCAAAGTTGAACTGGGTTCATTTCCCCTAATCCTTTATATCTGTTAACTTGAGATCCTTTTTTACCGATATCAGTTATCCTCGTAGCTAAATCAAGTGGACCTTTTATTTCATAATTTTCTTCATTAGAGGTAAAAATACACTTTCCAGAAAAAAAGTTATTTAAAAAATCTTTTGCATTATCTAGAGCTTTTATTTCATCAGTATTCAAATCGTCCTCACTCATAATAAAAACATCCTTAACACCTCTGTTGATTCTCGAAATTTCAATTAATTTTTTTTCATCACTATTTTTTTTATAAGTATATTTTGAAGACCATACATTATTTGAGCTAGCAAAAACTTGATTTAATCTTTGACTAATTTTAGTTAAGTTATTTTCATCCTCAAACATCTTTTGATTTAAAATACCTAAAATAGCCAGCTGAGACAAAATTTGTGGGAAACCTAATTTTTTTGCAATATTTTCTATAATTCTCTTTATACTTATGCATTTCTCAACTGAAATCTTTAAATCTTCACCATATATTGTCTCGTTTTTTCCTATTGATAAAGAAACATCTTTAATACCTGATTCGATTAGGTAATTATCTAAAGCAAATTGATCTTTCAAATAAACTTCAGATTTACCTTGTTTAGCTCTAAATAGAGGTGGTTGAGCTATATATAAATATCCAGCTTCTACAAGTGGTCTCATATGTCGGAAGAAAAATGTCAAAAGTAATGTTCTTATATGACTTCCATCAACATCTGCATCAGTCATAATAATTATTTTATGATATCTTACTTTTTCAACGTCAATCTCAGAGTTACCAACTCCTGCTCCAATTGCGGTAATTAATGTTCCAATTTCTGCTGATGATAACATTTTGTCTATTCTAGCTCGTTCTACATTTAAAATTTTTCCTCTTAAAGGCAAAATTGCTTGATTAGATCTATCTCTTCCTTGCTTTGCAGAACCTCCAGCAGAATCACCTTCTACTAAAAATATTTCAGATTTTGCAGGATCTTTTTCCTGACAGTCAGCTAATTTCCCAGGTAAACTAGCAATATCCATAACACCTTTTCTTCTAGTAAGTTCGCGCGCCCTTTTTGCTGCCTCACGTGCACTTGCTGCCTCATATACTTTAGCAACTATTTTCTTAGCTTCTGTTGGGTGTTCATCAAACCACTGATTTAATGATTCTGAAACAAGTTGTTCTACAACTGGACGAACTTCACTCGATACTAATTTATCTTTTGTTTGACTAGAAAACTTAGGGTCAGGTATCTTAAGTGACAAAACTGTTGTTAAACCTTCTCTGCAATCTTCTCCAGACAATTGGATCTTTTCTTTCTTTGCAATACCAGAATTAATTGAATAATTATTAATTACCCTCGTTAAAGCAGCTCTGAAGCCCGCTAGGTGCGTACCACCATCTCTTTGAGGAATATTATTTGTAAAACAAAGAGTAGTTTCATGATAACCATCTGTCCACTCAAGAGAAATATCAACTGTAATACCATCTTTTTCATGCGTAGTGGCTATTACGTCATGTATAGCATTTCTAGATCTATTAAGATACTCAGTATATGCTTTGAGGCCACCTTCATAAAAAAACGAAACCTTTTTATCTTCTCTGTCTCTTTGATCTATTAATTCAATATACACACCACTATTTAAAAATGCTAATTCTCGAATTCTATGTTCTAAGGTTGAATAATCAAAAACACATTTTGAAAAAGTTTTTTGACATGGTTTAAAATTAATTTCGGTACCTGTTTTGTTTTTTTCATTTCCAGTTACCTTAAGACGGTCTTTTGCCACACCATTTTGAAAAATAATTTCGTGCACTTGATCATTTCTGTAAATTTTTAGACTCAAATTTTCTGATAAAGCATTTACCACTGAAATACCCACTCCATGCAAACCTCCTGAAACTTTATATGAGTTATTGTCAAATTTACCTCCAGCATGTAGTTGAGTCATTATTACTTCTGCAGCTGAAACTCCTTCTTCAGGATGAATATCAACTGGGATCCCTCTACCGTTATCACTAATGGTCACAGATCCATCACTCAATAACTTAACCTGAATAAGATCACAGTGACCTGCGAGAGATTCGTCAATTGAATTATCTAAAACTTCATAAACCATATGATGTAATCCAGAGCCGTCATCAGTATCACCTATATACATTCCAGGTCTTTTTCTTACAGCATCTAAACCCTTTAGAACTTTAATTGACTCTGCGTCATATTCGTTATTATTTAAATCTAAATTATTTTCAGACATTTAAATATCTCCATATCTAAAATGATAATTACCATCAAAATTTTCCTTGATATTTTGAAGATTTATTTTATCAATAAAGCCTGGGTATCCTGTAAAAGCATCCTTGCTAGTACTTGTAAACCAGGATTGAGCATCATGTCTCGACACCTCTAAAAATAACGCTTTTCTATGCTTATTGTCTAAGTGCTCAATAATGTCATCTAATAATAAGATTGGTGCCATATTAAATTTATCATTCAGCAACCTAGCATGGGATAAGATAATTGATATTAATATAAGTTTTTGTTCTCCAGTGGAGGAAGTATCTAAATTTTTATTATCGATTCTATTAAAAATTTCTATTATGGAGTTATTTGGTCCAGAAACAGATAAGTCGTAATCAAATCTTGATTTTTTTAATTCTGACTTTACGTAATCTTCAACTTCTACAGCAGGTTTTTCCTCAAGTAATTTTTCAATTTTCCCATTAATTGTAATCCTAACAGCAGGAAAATGCTCAGTTAAATGATTATTTTTTAATTCAATTTTATATAAATTTTCAAGTTCTTCTAATAAGTCTAATCTTCTAGCAATAATAGAAACTGACAATTCAGAAATTTGGGATTCTATAGTATCTAACCATTTCTCATCACTATTGGGTTGCATCAAAATTTTATTTCTTTGTCTAAATAATTTATCGTATTTATATACTCTGTTTAAATGTAGGCTATCTATTGACATAGTAAGTCTGTCAATAAAACGTCTTTTTTCATTCATACTTGATAAGATCAAAACACAAAGTTGAGGGGTAATCCATGATATATTTAAAATTTCTCCTAAAGAACTCAATGGTGTATAATTTGAATTTAGCTTAGCAATTCTTGAATTACTAGTTCCAGTTTTTTTTAAGCCTGTGCCAATATTAAATTTACCGTTTGGACTTATAAAATCTACATTAATGCCCCAAGTTTTGACACGGTTATCGTATATTTTTTCTTGATTCAAAAAATTGTCTATTTTTGCTTTTCTTATGCCTTTACCTTGATTTAATAGAGAAATGGCTTCTAAAATATTTGTTTTACCAGACCCATTTCCACCATATATTAATATGGAGGAGTTTTTTAAATTTAGATTTAAATTTTTGTGATTTCTAAAATTTTTAAGACTAATTTTTTTGATGTAAAAACTTTTATAATCTTCTATGTTAGAAAAGTCCTCTTTGAAACTTAAAATATTATTGTTCATTATTCTCCTAGATTTCTGATTTAAATCTGACAGAAAATCAGACTCTCATAGGCATTAAAACAAAAATAACCCCATCTTGATCAGGATCTGTAATTAATGCTGGTGAAGCAGAGTCTGATAATAAAATTTGAATTTCTTTACCTTGTATTTGAGATGTTATATCCAAAAGGTATTTTGAATTAAATCCGATTTCTATATTATCGTAGCTATAATCAATTTCTAAATCTTCTGATGCATTTCCAAGATCATGACTGTTTACATTTAAAGATAATAAATTATTACTTAGTGAAAGTTTTACAGCTCTGGATTTTTCTAATGAAACAGTAGAAACTCTGTCAATTGCTTTTGAGAACTCTTGGTTAGAAACTACTAGTTTGTTAAGATTTTCTTTTGGAATAACTCTTTGGTAATCTGGAAAGGAACCATCAATTAATTTTGTAGTTAGAATTGAGTTTGGAAATACAAATTGAGCCTTAGTGTTTGAAATGATAACTTTAATTTTACCGTCAGTACCATCAGTTAACTTTCTAATTTCACCTACAGCTTTTCTTGGCAAGATTATACCAGGCATGTTAGATGCTCCTTCAGGAAGAGGTATCTCTGCTTGAGCTAATCTATGTCCGTCAGTGGCAACAGCTCTTAATTTGTGACTATCTGAATTAGGAACATGCAAAAAAATACCATTTAAATAATATCTTGTTTCCTCTAACGAAATTGCAAATTTTGTATTATCAATTAAATTGGCAAGGTCTATTGACTGCACGTTGAATTCATAATCTTTTTCAATATTTGTCATAATTGGATAATCATCAACAGGTAAAGTTGGAAGAATAAATTTGGATTTACCTGCTGAAACTTCTACATTTAATTCTTTGAGCTCAACTTTGACTTCTGAACCATCTGGAAGTTTTCTTATAATATCATATAATGTATGTGCAGATAACGTTACTTTTCCTTGACTTGATACTATACAATTTGTTTCTTCTACAATATCCATATCCATGTCAGTAGCAGTAAATGAGACTTTTGATGAATTAGTTTCTATAAGTACATTAGATAAAATAGGAATAGTGTTTCTTCTTTCTACCACAGAATATACATGACCTAGTGGTTTTAAAAGATTATTCCTATCTATGGTAAAATTCATACTCGAACCTCAATTATTTTATAAAAAAATAAAATATTCAATTATTTATAACATGTTTAAAGTTGTTTCAGCAAGCAATTACATCGAAGAAATTCTTTGATTAATAAAGAAATATTTATAGTTTAAAAATGTTCTCTTTTAACTCAAAAATATGTTTTTTTAATTTTTGATCAATTTCAAGCATTGACTCAATTTTTTTTACAGCATGTATGACTGTTGTATGATCTTTACCACCAAAAGCTTTACCAATTTCAGGGTAAGAATAACTTGTTAGTCCCTTAGAAAGGTACATCGCTATTTGTCTAGGTCTAGCAATATTAATAGATCTTTTAGATGAAGTCATGTCAGAAAAAGCAAGATTATAATAAGATGAAACTTTTTTCTGTATATTATCTATAGAAATAGTTTTTTCACGTGCAGAAATTAGATCAGATAATAAATTTGTAGAATTTTCTATATTAATATTTTTACCTGTTAACTCAAAGTTAGCCCAAATACGATTCAATGCACCTTCTAATTCTCTAATATTATTTACTATTTTACTAGCTACAAACTGAAGCACATCAATTGGAATATTAATGTTTAATACTTCTATTTTTTTTTTCAATATTTGTAATCTCAATTCGTAATTAGTTGGAAGAAAATCTACAACAAGACCGCCTGATAATCTGGATTTGAGTCTTTCATCTAAAGACACTAAATCAACTGGAGATTTATTAGATGAAATTATTATTTGTTTTCCTTGGTTAATTAATTCATTAAAAGTATAAAAAAATTCTTCTTGAGTAGACTCTTTACCACCTATAAATTGGATATCATCAATCAGTAAAATATCAATTGATCGAAATTGATCTTTGAATTTAATTGTCTCTTTTAATCTAATTGATTTTATAAATTGATACATAAACCTCTCGGCAGACATCATTACAATTTTTAAATTAGGAATATTTGCTTTTAATTCTATTGCAATTGCATTTAATAGATGTGTTTTTCCCATTCCTACATTACCATGAATAAATAGCGGATTGTAAGTTAAAGAATTTTTTTCACATATTCTTTTAGATGCAGCATATGGCATTTGATTAGCTTCACCCACGACAAAATTATCGAAACAAAACTTAGAGTTTGTTTTCATTGACATACTCTCAATAAAAGATAAATCATTATAATTGATCAGTTGATCTATTTTAACTTTTTTAACTTTATTTTTTTTAGAAATATTTTCATTATTCTTAAAATAAGATGTATGAAATTGAATTTTTTTTAAAGACTTAAAAAATTTAGAGGCTTCAAAAAAAATAGTTTCGTAATATTGATTTTCTGCTCTGTTAGAAATTATTTGGGAGTCAGTTGAAAGGTGTAAAATACCTTTCTCATATTTTTCAAACTTAAGAGGATTAATCCAGGCTTTCCAAAAAATTTCTTTTATATTTTTAGATATTAAAGTTTTAATCTCTTCCCACTGACTTTTCTGAGTGATAAATATTTCATTAATGTCATTTGTATTTTTGTTGTTAATATCTTCTAAATTAGAATTAATTTCAACATTAGACATTTTTTCAAAATCCTATTTTAAAAAAGATAATGTAACCAGATTATTTCTTGAAAACACAAAATGATTAACAAACTCAAATATATATTTATACAAACCAATCGCAAGATTTGAGGTAATAATAAAATAAAAAAATATATTGATTTTTAATTATCTGTAAAAAAGATAAATAAAACAGTAGATTAAATTTTTTTGGAATATTTAAAACAATTAAAAAAGTTAAATAAATGTTCGATGAAGAAAATAAAATACTTTAGATTATTTTCTAATTATTAATCCTACTTCTTTGAATTTATTATGATTCTCTTAAATGATATTTAAAATTTATTATAACTTCAAAAATTGTTTTAATTTATTTTTTGAATAAAATTTTCATAAATCCTAAGCTTATTATTTTTCTAAATTACGCGAATCGTTGGATTGATTATTCTAAAAAAAAGAGGCAAGTGCATTTTTAATTAAAATTCATTTTCAAAATAAGTTTAAGCTATATTTTTTATTCTAGTAGAAAGTCTGGATAATTTTCTAGACATTGTATTTTTTTTAAAAACACCTTTTGAAACTGATCTATGCATTTCTGGTTGAGCTATTTTGAAAGCTTCTTCAGCTAATACTTTATCAGATTTATCTATAGCTATTTCAACTTTTTTTATAAAAGATCTGACCCTGTTTTTTCTGATCTTATTTACAATTTCCATTCTAGCATTTCTTCTAATTCTCTTTTTTGCCGATGCGTGATTAGCCATAATAAAACCTTTCAAATATTCCATATGGATTAAATTTTTCTTTATTAATTGTCAAGCTAATAAAGATATATATTTATTTTATTGAAAAACTACCTTTGACAGTTGCTACAATAATACGTTGATCGATTATTAATATTTATTAAAACTATCACATTATTGCATTTATTACATTTAGATTTGTTCTTTCCATAAACTTTGAGTTTTTGTACAAAATATCCAAGATTTCCATCTGGCTGCAAGTGGTTTCTAATGGATGTTCCACCAGCATTAATTGATTTTTTTAAAATAAATTTTGTTGCAGTTATTATGGATTTTAAATGTTCTTTGTTAAGCTTATCCACAGTTCGTAAAGGACTAATATTGGCTTCATATAAAATCTCACTAGCATAAATGTTACCTATACCAGCAATGATACTTTGATCCATTAAAAAGTTTTTGACACACTTTGATTTATTATACATTTTTTTTTGTAGATATTGTATAGTGAAGTCCTTTCCAAGTGGTTCTACACCTAATTTTTTAAGTAAAAAGTGATTTTTAATTTTACTAATATGAAAAAAATCAACATACCCAAATCTTCTAGGATCATTATACACAATTGTAAAAAAATTATTATCTTCAGTTTCTATCTTAATTTTAACATGATCGTGCTTAAATACCTTATATTCTCCAGATAAAATCTTTATTGTTCCACTCATCCCTAAATGAAATAATAATATATGTTCTTTGGAAGTTGGAATTAAAATATACTTACCTCTTCTATATGGTTTTTTTAAAATTTTTTCTTTTAAATCTGTTTCTAAGTTATCATTTATAGTCCATCTTAAATCTTTTCTAAATATCTCAATATTACTCACTTCAGAATTATTTAAAATTTTAGATAAGGCTAAACATACTGTCTCAACTTCTGGTAATTCAGGCATTTTTGTCCTTTTTCCTCTATCTTTAAACAAATTTAAAAAGTATATTAATTTTAATTAAGATATAAATTAAATAAATTGTCTAGGTTAATGATGGTACGTGAAAATCAAAATAATGTTGACTTTGGTTACAAGTCGGTAAAAAAAAATGATAAACAAAAATTAGTTAATTATGTATTCGATTCAGTTGCTGGCAAATACGACCTTATGAATGATATAACAAGTTTAGGTATTCATAGAAGTTGGAAAAATAATTTAATTAATTGGTTAGCTCCTCAAGGTAATCAAAATTTGGCCGATATTGCTGGAGGGACAGGTGATATCGCTAATAAATTTATAAATGCAGGAGGTAACTCAGCTCACATTTTTGATATAAATAAAAAAATGATAGAAGTAAGTAGAAAAAAGTACAAAAATATTCGAAATTTAGAGTGGACTATTGCAAGTGCAGAGGATATTCCAGCTTCAGATAATTCATTTGAAAGAGCGACCATCAGTTTTGGTTTAAGAAATATTACAGATAGAAATAAATCATTAAAAGAAATTTACCGTATTCTAAAGCCTGGTGGAAGATTTATATGTTTAGAATTTAGCCATGTAGAAAATGATTTCCTAAAGAAATTTTACGATTTATGGTCTTTTAAAATTATGCCATTAATAGGAGATAAAGTTACTGGCAACAAGGAAGCTTACAGATATTTAGTTGAGTCTATAAGAAAATTCCCTACTCAAGCTGAGCTCACTCAAATGTTTTCTCAAGCTGGATTTTCTAGAGTAAAGTGCAGAAACTTATCAAACGGTATAGTTGCCTTACATAGTGGCTGGAAAATCTAAATGAAGATTAAAAAAAAGCTAGAATACCCAGTATGGAAAATACCATATTTTTTAATCAAAAGTTTTTTAGTATTTATTAAAGTAATTAGAACTGGCATTTTAGCTCTTCTAATTGAAAACAAATATTTTAATAAACAAATAGAATTAATTTTAAAAATTTTAAATTTTATTTTTGGAAATAACAATCAAAAAGAAATTGGAAAAAATCTTTCAAATGTTTTAATCAACTTGGGGCCTGGATATATAAAATTTGGACAGGCTTTGTCAACAAGACCTGATATTCTTGGAAAAAAAACATGTGATGAACTTAAAATATTACAAGGTAAATTAAAACCTTTTTCAAATTCTATTTCGAGAAAAATTATTCAGGATGAAAATCAAAAGTTTCTTCAAGAAACTTTAGCTTTCTTTGAAGATAATCCTATCGCAAGCGCGTCTGTTGCTCAAGTCCACACAGGAATCCTAAAAAATGGAAAAAAAGTAGCGATAAAAATATTAAAGCCAAATATACATAAAGAATTGTTTAGAGACTTCACTTTTTTTTATTGGATTACCAAGTTTTTAGAATTTTGTATTCCAACTATAAAAAGACTCAAGCTTCCAAAAAATGTAGAGGTATTATCAGAAGTTTCTTTGAATGAGCTTGATTTAACATTAGAAGCTTCTGCAGCGGATGAACTTGCTGAAAATTTCAAAGATCATCATAATTATAGAGTTCCCAAAGTTTACTGGGAGTTTACAACTAAAAATATGCTTGTTCTGGAATTTATAGATGGGATTAGAATTGATGATTTAGAATCCCTCAAGGCCTCTAAACATAATATTAAAAATTTAACAGAAATAGGCACAGAAGTTTTCTTCCTCCAGGTTTTTCGTGATGGTTTCTTTCATGGGGATATGCATCCCGGAAATATTCTAATTGATAAGGAAGGAGCACTGGTACCTATTGATTTTGGTATCATGGGCAGACTATCAAATAATGACAGGCAATTTCTAGCATTATTACTTACTTATCTTTTAAATAAAAATTATAAGAAAGTTGTTGAAATACATGATGAAGCAAATATGTTAGGTAAAGATATTTGCCACGATCATCTCTCTCAAGCAATAAGAGCAATTTCTACACCTATTTTAAATAAACCTATTGGTGAAGTTTCTTTAGCTAAATTGCTAGGTCAAATACTGAATTTATCAAAAAATTTTAACATTGAAGTGCAACCACAATTTACACTATTACAAAAAAATATGTTAATGGCTGAAGGAACAACTAGACAAATAAATCCAGATATAAATATGTGGGAATTGTCCAGACCATTAATACATAAATGGATTACTGATACACACGACCCATTTAAAGTCTTAGAAGAATGGTTTCATAAAAACAAACTAGCTTTACTGAAAATCCCTGAAATAATTAGGAAAATTGATGAAATTTTATCAAATAAATGAAAAATTTCATTTATTTTTCATATTTTTCAGTTATTGTAGTTTATTATTATAATTATGTAGTTTTGCTCATGAATAAAATCTCTCAACTTATTTCTTTACTTGGTGGAACAGGTGCTGTCGCAGAAAAATTAAAAATCAAACCCTCTGCAATTTCAAATTGGAAAAAGCTTAATAAAATACCAAGCACTAAACATAAAGATGTTTTAGAACTGAGTTCATATCTAGATATAAACATTGAACATTTTTTACCGACACAAAAATTGCATGATTTTAAATTTAAAATTTTGTTAATTATTAGTGGAGGTATAGCATCATATAAATCTCTTGAAATAATTAGATTGATTAAGAAAACTGACATTGAGCTTGACGTTGTTATGACTAAATCAGCTCAGAAATTTATCACACCTTTGTTAGTAACAAGCTTAAATGAGAAAAAATGTTATATTGATTTATTTTCTATTGAAGACGAGACAAAAATGAATCATATAAACTTAGCTAGAAGCCCAGATATAATTTTAGTTGCTCCCGCAACTGCAAATATAATGGCAAAACTCGCGAATGGAATAGCTGATGATTTAGCAAGTACTATTTTGCTTGCTTCTTTCTCAAAAATAATTATGGCTCCTTCAATGAACCCTGTTATGTGGAATAACTTGGCAACACGCGACAATTACAAAAAACTATTAGAAAGAGGTATAGAATTTATAGAGCCAGATACAGGAGATATGGCGTGTGGCGAGAGCGGAAAAGGAAGATTTCCAGAGCCGAGAGAAATATTTGGGTTTATCATTTCATACATGAGGGAAAAACAAAAACTTTCTAATCAATTTCAAGATATTTCAGTTATAATAACAGCAGGGCCTACGGTAGAGGCAATTGACCCAATAAGGTTTGTAAGCAATAAATCATCTGGGAAACAAGGTTTTGAAATTACTTCTGAATTGACAAAAAGAGGAGCAAAAGTAACTCTGATTAGTGGACCTGTAAGTATTCCTTTTCCGAATTGTCATAATGTAATAAAAGTTAAAACTGCTCAGGAAATGTTAGATAACGTAACTCAACAACTCCCTGCTGATATTTTAATTTGTTGTGCAGCAGTAGCAGATTGGAGATTAATACCCAAAACATCATCAAATAATAAAATTGACACAAATAATAAAATTAAAAAAACCAAAGAAAAATTGCTATTCGAAACCATAAAAAACCCAGATATTTTAGAAACAATTTCTAAAAGCAAGTTAAGACCGAAGATCGTAATTGGATTTTCAGCAGAAACAAGTAATATCAAAGATAATTCCTATTCTAAATTAATATCAAAAAATGTTGATTTAATAATTGCTAATGATGTCAGCAATAATAAAGTTTTTGGGGAAGAGTTTAATAAAGTATTTCTTATTTATAAAAATAATTATGAGCAATGGGAAAAACAAAGTAAGAAATCTGTGGCTTACCATTTAGCTAATAGAATTAACGATCTTTTAATTAATTACAACAAAAGAGCTGTAAATGCTTAATGATGACGATCTTAATAGATATGCAAGACAGGTAATCATTCCTAACTTTGATGAGGAAGGTCAAGAAAGATTACTTAACACCAATTGTTTAATTGTTGGAGCTGGTGGTTTAGGTTGTCCAGTTGCACTTTACGCTTCTGCAGCAGGGTTTGGACATATAGAGATTTACGATCAAGATATTGTTGAAATTAGTAACCTAAACAGACAAATCGCTCATAAAAATAATCACATAGGAAATAGTAAAGCTGAAAATTTAGTACAAGAGTGTCTCAAAATAAATCCAAATATTTCAATTACTTCCAAAAAAATACTTTTTGATGAATCAATAGATGTTAGTAATTTTGATTTGATTTTTGATTGTTGTGACAATTCCGAAACTAAGTATATTTTAAATTTTTTATCACACAAGTGCAAAAAAATTTTAATTTCTGGCTCTGCTGTACAAATGGAAGGTCAATTAGCCATTTGGAAAAGTGGATTAAACAAAAATTACCCTTGTTATGAATGTATTTTTCCAAGAACTAATGAAAAAGCTCCAATTACTAATTGCAGAGAGGCTGGAATAATTGGACCAGTGACAGGCTTAATTGGAAGTATGCAAGTTAATGAGGCCATAAAAGAAATAGCTTTTAAAAATTATCAATCTACAGCAGGAAATTTATTTTTATATGATGGGTTAACTCTAAATCTAGATAAAATCAAACTTATAAAAAATAACCAATGTCCTGTGTGTTCAGACTAAATACCATGAATATTTATATTTTTAACTGTAAAATAATTATATATGCTGCAATTTTTATGATAATTAATTTTGTCATATCTTCAGAAAACGCTTATTCAAACACAAAAGAGCTCAAAGAATCAATTAATGGGAGTGGTTTAAAAATACCTAGAATGGTTTCATTAAAAAATTCATTAACTTACATGAGAACTGGGCCAGGAAAAGAGTTCCCAGTAAAATTCGAACTAAAACAAAAAGGATATCCTTTACAAGTTGTGGCTGAATTCAACAATTGGAGAAAAGTAGTAACATATAATAAAACCTCAGGATGGGTACATACTCAATTATTGTCTTCACAAAGAACTGGATTAATTACAAAAACTACTTTTTTAAAAAAAATACCTTCTAATTCGAGTAATTCTTTAGCCAAACTTTTGCCTAATTTATTAATTAATATAAAAAAATGTAAAAAAAAATGGTGTAAGGTTGAGATAGTTAAGAAAAATAAATTTATAGGTTGGGTTCAAAAAGAGACCTTTTGGGGTTCAACAAAAAATTAATTTTATAATTCTTTAAATTGTTGTATTTTATATTTTACATAATGTAATTAATTGTTTTAAAGGTACTAATATTGGCTTTATTTAAAGATTCATTTAATTATCAAGAATTGATTGACTGTGCAAAAGGAAAGCTTGCTGGAGTAGATTTTCCCAAATTACCTTTGCCTCCTATGCTGATGTTTGATGAGGTAACAAGCATCAAAGAAACTGGCGGTGCTTACAACAAAGGCACGGCACATGCTCAATTTAAAATTACACCTGATAAATGGTTTTTTCCTTGTCACTTTGAAAGTGATCCTGTTATGCCCGGATGTCTAGGAATGGATGCATTATGGCAACTACTAGGTTTTTCTTTAGGCAATATGGGTGGAAGAGGAAAAGGAAGGGCTATATCAGTTGGAGAAGTAAAATTTACTGGTCAAATATTGCCCATAGCTAAAAAGGTAGAATATTTACTTGATTTTAAACGTATTATTATGAGGAAATTAATTCTTGGAATTGCTGATGGTAAAGTTATCTGTGATGATAAATTAGTTTTTGAAGCATCTGATATTAGAGTTGGGCTTTTTCAAGATTAATTAATACTTAGTTAACAGGATTAGAGATGACTGGTAAAAAAAGAGTGGTTATTACAGGGATGGGAATTGTAAGTTCTATAGGGAATAATATAGAAGAGGTTAAAAATTCCCTAATTAGACAAAAGTCAGGAATTGTTAAATCTGATACTTACAAAGAAATGGGCTTTAGAAGTCAAATACACGGTAAAGTAAAGCTAAATCTTGAGGATCATGTTGACAAAAAACAACTTAGGTTTATGGGTGCAGGTGCAGCTTATTCAGTACTTTCTATGGAACAGGCGATCAAAGACTCAGGATTGACTCCTGAAGAAGTTTCTAATCCCAAAACAGGCCTGATTGCAGGATCAGGAGGTCCTAGCACTGCTAATATGCTGCAATCGTTTGATATTGCCAGGGAAAAAGGACCAAAAAGAGTTGGTCCTTTCATGGTTCCAAGATGTATGAGCTCAACTGTATCAGCATGTATTGCAACTTTTTTTAAAATAAAAGGTGTTAATTTCTCTATAACATCTGCTTGTTCTACTTCGGCTCATTGTATAGGTATAGGTGCAGATCAAATTAGATATGGTAATCAAAATATAGTTTTTGCAGGTGGTGGCGAGGAATTAGACTGGACACTATCTGTCCTTTTTGACGCAATGGGAGCCATGTCTAGCAAGTATAATGAAACACCAGAGTTAGCTTCAAGACCTTATGATATAAATCGAGATGGTTTTGTTATAGCTGGTGGTGGAGGTATGCTTGTTCTAGAGGAGCTTGAACACGCAAAAGCTAGAGGTGCGAAAATATATGGTGAAATTGTTGGACATTGTGCTAATTCAGATGGCCATGATATGGTTGCACCAAGCGGTGAAGGTGCAATAAGATGTATGAACGAAGCTATCAGTGGTATAAATGAAAAAGTAGATTATATAAATGCCCATGGAACTAGTACACCTGTAGGAGACATGCAAGAACTTCATGCCATAAGAGAGGTCTTTAAAGATAAAGACTATCTTCCAAAACTAACAAGCACAAAGTCTATAACAGGTCATTCTCTAGGAGCGACAGGTGTTCACGAGGCTATCTATACCTTAATTATGATGAACAATAATTTTATATCTGGTTCGTCCAATATAAATGACGATGATCCAGAAATTGGATCTATTGAAATACCAAGAAATACAATAGAAGATATAGAGATAAATTTGGCATTATCTAATTCGTTTGGCTTTGGTGGAACAAATGCCTGCCTTGCTTTTAGTAAATTTAATTAAGAGAAAATACTATGTCTATTATGAATGGTAAAAAAGGTCTAATAATGGGCGTGGCAAATGAACGTTCAATAGCTTGGGGTATTGCAAAAGCATTATCTGAAAACGGTGCTCAACTAGCTTTTTCATATCAAAACGAAGATTTTAAGAAAAGACTAATACCATTAATGAACACCATAAAATCAGTCAACTATTATGAATGTGATGTTTCTAAGCCTTCAGGTGAATTAAATTCTATTGAAAATATGTTTGAAAAACTTACTAAAGTTTGGGATGAAATTGACTTTGTCGTTCATGCTCTTGCATATTCTGATAAAGAGGAATTAAAAGGAAAGTATGTTAATTGTAGTCGAGAAAATTTTTTAAATTCCCTTGATATTTCTGCGTTCAGTTTTACAAGAATTGCAAAATCATCTTTACCTCTAATGTCTTTAAAAGGTGGTAGTCTATTGACACTATCTTACCTTGGCGCAGAAAGAACTACACCTAATTATAATGTAATGGGTGTTGCAAAATCCGCATTAGAAGCTTCAATAAAATATTTAGCTATGGATTTAGGTAAAAATAACATTAGAGTGAATGCACTATCTGCAGGCCCAGTAAAAACCCTGGCTGGCGCTGCCATTTCGGGAGCTAGACATGTATTTAGGTATTCAGAAGATGTAGCACCTCTTAAATTTAATCCACAATTAAATGAAGTTGGTAACGCTGCATTATACTTAACTTCTGAATTATCGTCAGGTGTTACAGGGAACGTTCATCACGTGGATGGTGGATTACATAGTGTAGCCATTCCTAAGCAAGAAGATTTAGAATAATTTTCGGATTATTTGTTTTTCCATACTGGTTTGCGCTTTTCTGAAAAAGCACCCATACCTTCAACATGATCGTCTAATGCAAAAGTTGAATAAAATAAGGCTCTTTCAGAACGAATACCCTCTTCTAATGTTGTTTCGAAGGCTACATTAACAGCTTGTTTAGCTAGTTTAGCTAATGGCTTTGATTGATTAGCAATTTTAACCGCCACATCTTTTAGGGAAATATCAAAATCTTCACCTTTAAACACTTTAGCAACCAAACCACAATTCTCAGCTTCATCTGCGGAAATCATATCTCCAGTTAGTATAGCTAACATAGCCTTAGATTTACCAATTGATCTTGTAAGTCTTTGAGTGCCGCCAGCACCTGGTATTGCACCAATATTAATTTCAGGTTGTCCAAATTTAGCATCATCTCTGGCTATTATAAAATCACACATCATAGCTAGTTCACAACCTCCTCCTAATGCATAACCTTTAACGCCAGCAATAATTGGAGTTTGAATTTTAGGTATATCAAGCCATCCATTTTCAATATATCTGCTTTCGGTTACAGAGGCATAATTTAGTTTAATCATTTCCTTTAAATCCGCACCAGCTGCAAAGGCTTTTTCAGAACCTGTAAGAACAATACAGCCGATTGAAGGGTCATTATCAAATTTTTCAGCCGCATTTTTAATGGCTAAAATAAATGAAGCTGACAATGGGTTGAGTTTATTTTCATGACATAGCTGTATCCAACCGACACCATTTTCTGACCATGTTTTTATCCATTCAGTTTTTGGAATTAAATTATTCATAATTTGCCCTTTATTTTATTTATCATCCTGATTTACATTTTCAATATCTGCACCAGTTTCTTGATCTACTCTTTTCATTGATAATTTTACCTTTCCTCTATCATCAAAGCCAATAACTTTTACTTTAACTGTGTCTCCCTCTTTACAAATATCAGTAGTTTTTTCAGTTCTTGCATTTTGTAATTCAGAAATATGAACTAATCCATCCTTCGTTCCAAGAAAATTTACAAAAGCACCAAAATCAACAGTTTTTACAACTTTACCAGTATAAATCACACCTAATTCAGCTTCAGCAACTATATCATTGATTTTCTTTAATGCAGCCTCTGAGGATTCATTATCCGAGGCTGCAATTTTTACAGTTCCATCATCTTCAATATCAACTTTAGCACCTGTTGTTTCACATATTTCTCTTATCACTTTTCCACCAGGACCTATAACATCTCTAATTTTTTCCAGCTTTATTTTTAAAGTTGTTATTTTAGGTGCTGTATCTGCTAAAACTTCTCTAGAAGAAGTTATTGCTCTACTCATTTCATTTAAGATGTGAATTCTTCCTTCTTTAGCTTGTTGCAAAGCAATTTTCATAATCTCTTTTGTAATAGAAGTAATTTTAATATCCATTTGAAGGCTAGTAATACCATCAGTAGTTCCAGCAACTTTGAAATCCATATCTCCTAAATGGTCCTCATCACCTAATATATCTGAAAGAACAGAAAACTCTTTTTTCTCTTTAATTAAACCCATAGCTATACCTGCAACTGGTTTCTTAATTGGAACACCAGCATCCATTAATGCTAAAGAAGTTCCACAAACAGTTGCCATAGAAGAGGATCCATTTGACTCTGTTATTTCAGAAACAATCCTTACAGTATAAGGAAAGTCATCGTCTGAAGGCAGTAAAGGGTTGACTGCTCTCCATGCTAACTTTCCATGTCCAATTTCTCTTCTACCAGGAGATCCAACTCTTCCAGCCTCTCCAACAGAAAAAGGTGGAAAATTATAATGCAACATAAATTTTGACCTATATTCACCTTCTAGTGAATCAATTATTTGTTCATCCTGACCAGTTCCTAAAGTTGCAACTACTAAAGCCTGTGTTTCTCCTCTAGTAAAAAGCGCAGAACCATGAGCTCTAGGTAAAGTTCCAACTTCTGCCACAATTGGTCTGACTGTACTAGTATCTCTGCCATCAATCCTTTTTTTGGTTTTAAGAATACTTCCTCTTACTATATCAGCTTCTAAATCTTTTGTTAAAGAAGATATTAAGACATAATCAGATGTCTCATCAAATTCTAACAAAATTTCATTTCTTATTTCTGATAATAATTTTGACCTATTACTTTTATCAACCTCCTTGTATGCTTTTTCAAGTTTTTTTCTAAATGGCTTTATTAATTTTGAATATTCTTTTTTTTCAGAAGGCTCTTCAGGTAAAGGTCGTGGTTCTTTCGCAGCAACTTCAGCTATTTCTATTATTGCTTTAATGACATTTCCAATCTCCTTATGACCATAATCAACCGCACCCAACATTATTTCTTCAGAAAGCTCTGAGGCTTCCGACTCAACCATTAATACGCCCTCTTTTGTACCCGCAACAACCAAATCAAGACTTTGATTTTTCATTTGTTCAATTGTTGGGTTTAGAATATAATTTTTTCCATCCCATCCAACTCTACAAGCACCAATAGGACCCATAAAAGGCAATCCAGAAATAGTTAATGCAGCAGATGCACCTATCATAGCAACAATGTCTGGGTCATTTTCCATGTCATGTGCAAGAACAGTTGCTATAATTTGTGTTTCGTTTTTATAATTTTTATGAAATAAAGGTCTTATAGGTCTATCAATTAGCCTTGATACTAGAGTTTCCTTTTCTGAAGGGCGTCCCTCTCTTTTGAAAAATCCTCCAGGAATTCTACCGGCAGCAAAGCTTTTCTCTTGATAATTCACGGTCAAAGGGAAAAAATCAACGCCCTTTTTGGCCGTTGGTGCTCCAACCGCTGTGCATAGAACTGTAGTGCCTCCATAAGTGACCATGACAGCTCCATCAGCTTGACGAGCAATTTTTCCTGTTTCAAATGTTAGTAATTTACCACCCCATGTGATTTCTTTTCTATAAACTTCAAACATAACACATCCTTTAACTTCTAATCTTTAAAATATAAATAATAAAGTTTTAATTATCTTCTCAAACCAAGCTTTTTTATAAGATTTGTATATCTATCTTCATTTTTATTTTTTATGTATTTTAATAAATTTCTTCGTTGTCCAACCATACTTAAAAGACCACGTCTAGATCCAAAGTCTTTCTTATGTATTTTTAAATGCTCAGTTAAATTCTTTATTCTTTCAGTTAATATTGCTACTTGAACATCAGCTGATCCAGAATCATTTTCGTTACTACCAAAGTCTTTAATAATTTTGGTTGTTTGATTTTTATTAATCGACATCATGTTTACCTTTCTATTAATAATTGATGACACGTTTAGGCTTGACCAATCCATCATCTATCTCAATAAGCGCAACCAGTTTTTTGTCGTTTACAGTATAGACAGTTTCAAATTCGTGAAAATTTGGATGTTCTTTAATAAAATGCTTTTTAAAATTTAATGAATTTAATTTGATTTTTTGTCCTTGCCTGAGCTTCATTGCTTCTGTTTCAGTTAAAAAAAGTGCCGGGATGTCGTCTAGCACCTTTTCAATTGGTATTATTTTTTCTAAAAACGATGGACTATGTATTATTTCTTCAGAAAAATCTATAAAAATCTTATCTTTTTCATTAAAATTTCCAACAGAATGTCTTCTTAACTTTATTATATGACCTTTTGTGTTTAACTTTTCTGCTAAATCCCTAGCCAATGATCTTATATATGTTCCCTTTCCACATATTACTTCGAACTCAGCAGAATCAATATTTAAGATTTTTTTTAAAGTAAATTTATGTACTTCAATTTGTCTTGGTATGTGCCTTACTGATATGTTTTTTCTTGCTAATTTGTAAGAACGTTCACCGTCAATTTTAATGGCTGAAAAATTTGGAGGTGTTTGCTTGATTTTACCAGTAAATGAAACTAAAGCGTTTTCAATTTCTTCTTTATTTGGTCGCAAGTTTGATTTTTTTATGATCTTTCCTTCACTATCGTCAGTATCTGTAGCTTCACCCCATCTAATTATGAATGAATATTTTTTTTTTTTATTTTGTATAAAGGAAATTAATTTTGTTGCCTCACCCACAGCTATTGGCAAAACACCTGTAGCTAATGGATCTAAAGTTCCGCCGTGTCCTATCTTGTTAAAATTAAAAATTTTGGAAATTTTGGAAATGGCTTGGCGGGAAGTTATTCCACTTTGTTTATCTAGTATTATCCAGCCACTTATTTTATGGGATTTTTTTTTATTCATATAATAAAAATATTTATTTTTTTATTTTATCAAGTATATCATTAATTTTTTTCGCATACTCAAATGTTTCATCGATCTTAAATATAAGCTTTGGTGTTTGTCTTAGGCTCAGATTACTTGATATTATTTTTTTTAAACGACCTGTGACTTTATTTAAACTATTTAAAACATCTAGTTTTTTTTTGCCACCTAAAGGCATTACATAAACTTTAGCATTTTTTAAGTCTGGACTTACATTAACTTCTGTTATGGTAATATTGTTATTTTCAATATTTTCATCATAAAAACTACAGCGAAGGAGTGCATTTGAAATCAGATGCCTTAACTCCTCACCAACTTTAAGTTGCCTTTGAGTTTTTATAGAATTATTTATAGATTTTTTATTAGAATTAAATAAAAAATTATTTGCCATTATGTCGATATTTACCCAACTTTTTTATCTATTGAATCTAAACTTCTTGCGACTTCTTTAACTTCAAAGCATTCCATTACATCACCTTCTTGGATATCATTGTAATTTTCAAATCCCATTCCACACTCAGTGCCTTCACGTACTTCTTTTACTTCATCTTTGTATCTTCTTAAAGTCTTTAACATTCCTTGATGAATTACAGTGTTGTCTCTAAGCAAACGGAAGTTGCATCCTTTTTTCACCATGCCCTCAGTAACAAGACATCCAGCAATCTTGCCAATTTTAGAAACGGAAAAAACTTGTTTTATTTCAGCGTAACCTATAAAGCTTTCCTGTAAATCTGGATCTAACATTCCCGTCAAAGCTAATTTTGCATCTTCAATTAGTTCGTAAATAATAGAGTGATATCTAATTTCAACATTATCTCTTCTAGATAATTCTCGAGCTTGCGGTATTGCTCTTACATTAAATGCAAAAACAAGTGCAGATGATGCAGATGCTAAAGTAATATCTGATTCACTTATAGCCCCTACTGCACCAGATAAAACTCTAATACTTACATTTGAATTACCTATTTTTTCTAATGCAGCTTTAATTGCTTCTAACGATCCATGTACATCTGTTTTAATTATGACGGGTAATTCAGAAGTTTCTCCCGCCTGTATATTAGCTAACATTTGCTCTACAGAACCTCTAGCAGTCAATTTTGCTTCTTTTAACTTCAACTTCCTTTGTCTGTAATCTGCAATTTCTCTAGCCTGTGATTCAGAGTCAACAACGTGCGCCAAGTCACCAGCATCAGGTGTCCCTGATAAACCAAGTACTTCTACGGGCATTGATGGTCCTGCATTATTTATTCTGTTACCTTCGTCATTTAGTAAAGCTCTAACTTTTCCGGATACAGATCCTACAACGATAATATCTCCAACGTTTAATGTTCCTGCTTTTACGAGCAATGTTACAACTGAACCTTTGCCTCGTTCAACTTTAGATTCAACAACTACTCCATTAGCGCTTATTGTTGGATCACTCTTTAACTCCATTAGATCAGCTTGCAACTCTAGCGCATCAATTAAATCGTTCAATCCATTTTTATTTTTTGCAGACACATCAATGCATTGAACATCACCACCCATCTCCTCTGGAATCAAATCATGTTGAAGTAGTTCAGTTCTTACTTTTTGTGGATTAGCTTCAGGTTTATCACATTTGTTAACAGCCACTATTATTGGACAATTTGCGGCTTTAGCGTGTTTAATAGCTTCAATGGTTTGGGGTTTAATACCGTCATCTGCTGCAACAACTAAAATGACGATGTCTGTTACATTGGCCCCTCTAGCCCTCATTTCTGTAAAAGCTTCGTGCCCAGGAGTATCTATGAAAGAAATCTTGGAATTTGTTTTAGTTGTAATTTGGTATGCCCCTATATGTTGAGTAATTCCACCAGCCTCTCCATCAGCAACTTTGCTTTCCCTTAAAGCATCTAACAAAGAAGTTTTTCCGTGATCTACGTGTCCCATTATTGTAACAATTGGTGGACGAGGAACTAAATTTTTAGGATTACTTTCTTCTAAACCAAGATCTAATTCTACATCAGATTCAGAGATTCTTTTTGGCTTATGTCCAAATTCAGTTGTAATTAGTTCAGCTGTATCAGAATCAATTACTTCAGTTGCGGTTGCCATAATTCCATTTTTCATCAATTCTCTTACTACGTCAGCAGTTTTTTCGGTCATTCTATTAGCTAACTCTGAAACTGTTATTGTATCTGGAATAATAACTTCTCTAAACTGTTTAACAGCAGGCGTTTGATCTGCTTGCATTCTAACCTTTTCACGTCTTCTTTTTATTGAAGCAAGGGATCTTACACGAACATTCTCTGAGTCTAAAGCACGTGCAATTGTCATTTTACTCTGTCTTTTTTCTTGAAAACCTCTGTTCCAGGTAGGTTTCTTTAAATTTTCTCTATAAATTTCTTTTTCCTGAACCTTATGACCTGTCCATGATTTATTAGTATTTGGTAATAATTCAGTATCGCCTAGTTTTTGTCTGTCTTTTTCAGCCTGTAGTGCAGCTTCTTCTGCTTTTTTTGCATCCATTTGTAGTTTAAGTTGTTCATCTTCAATTCTTTTTATCTCAAGTATTTCTTCAGTTTCTGCTTTTCTTCTAGCCAATATTTTATCTTTAGGTGCCAAAGATGACGCGGCTTCTGTAGCTTCTAACGCATTAGCAGCAATACGAGCTTCTTCTAGTTTAGCTTTTTGTATCTTTTCAGAGGCGATTATTTCTGCTTGAGCAGCAGTCTTTGCAAGACCTTCTTGTAGTTTTCTACTTCGGGATTGAATTTCTTTAGCACTTAAACCAGAAGTGTTTTCTTGAGATGTATTCTCATTTACACTTTGTCGATTGGAAAGTCTTTTGGTTCTTTTAACTTCAACTTGAACAGTACCTCTACCTGCTCTTGAGTTGGCTGTAATGCTATTAGGGGACTTGTTTGCAGAAATAGAATTTCTTAATGTTAATTTTCCACCAGAGGAAAGACTTAATTTTTTTCTTTCTCCATTTACTTTATCTTCCATAACAAAAGTACCTCTAACTAAAAATTAATGATCAACTTTATTTTCTGTAAACCAATGTTGTCTAGCTTTCATTATAACTGAGCCCGCATCATCCTCATTTATAAAAACTTTGTCACCTAAAATACCAAACAGCTCTCCACTGTCTAATTCAGCTAGTTCATCTAGAGTTTTAATATTATTTTCTGCTAAAGTTAAAATATTTGATTTACTAAGATCAGAAAAATTATATAAATCGTCTTTTACTTTAAGTTCTTTAAGAGCGTTATCAATTCTTTGATTCTCAATTTTAACATAGTTTTTGGCTCTTTCACTTAACTCTGAGGATATATCTTCATCAAAACCTTCGATTGACATTAATTCTTCAATAGAAGCTTCTGCTATATCGGAAATTGTTACGAAACCCTCACTTACCATAAGATGAGCAATAACATCGTCAATATCTAGAGCTTCAATGAAAATCTTACTTCTTTCTGAAAATTCTTCTTGTCTTTTTTCTGATTCTTCTGCTTCAGTTAAAATATCAACAAACCAACCAGTCAATTGTGACGCCAATCTTACATTCTGACCTCTTCTTCCTATGGCTAAAGATAATTGATCGTCAGGAATAACCACTTCCATTCTATTTGCATCCTCATCCATAACTACTTTTGAAGGGACAGCAGGTGCTAAAGCGTTAATTACAAAAGTAACAGGATCATCTGTCCACGGAATTATTTCAATTTTTTCGCCCTGTAATTCACTAACCACCGCTTGTACTCTTGATCCTCTCATTCCAACACAAGCACCAACTGGATCAATGCTAGGATCATTAGAAAAAGCGGAAATTTTGGCCCTACTCCCTGGCTCTCTTGCAACGCCTTTTATTTCTATAATACCATCATAAATTTCTGGAACTTCTTGAGTAAATAAGGCAGCTAAAAAATCATTTGAAGCTCTTGATAAAAATATTTGAGGCCCTTTCGTTTGTTCACTTACCTCTATTATAAAGCACCTCAATCTGTCACCAGGTCTTAATTGTTCTCTTGGTATCATTTGGTCTTTTTTAATTATAGCTTCTGCCCTACCTAAGTCAATTATAACCGATTGGTTGTCAACTCTCTTTATTGTTCCAACAACAATTTCACCCACACGATCTTTATATTCTTGAAATTGTCTTTGACGTTCAGCTTCTCTGACTTTTTGGGAAATAACTTGCTTTGCTGTTTGTGCGGCAATCCTTCCAAAATCAATTGGTGGAAGTGATTGTTTATAAAATTCTCCAATTTCAACATTCAAGTTTCTTCTTTGAGATTCTTTAAAGGTCATTTGAGTGGACTCATTTTCAACAATTTCAACAACTTCAGTGAATTGAGCAATATTTATTGATCCATTTTTTCTGTTAATATATGCTCTTATATCTCTTTCTAAGCCATATTTTGACCTAGCCGCTTTCTCTATTGCTTCTTCCATAGCAGTAATTACTTCTTCTTTGTCAATTGATTTTTCTCTAGACACAGCTTCTGCTACTTGTAAAAGTTCTAATCTTGGTATGGATTTAACTTCCATTTTGCTTCCTTATTAAAAATAAACTAATTAAATTAATTGTTTTCTATTGCCCAGTTTGGGTCAATGTTAGCTTTCTCAATTTCTAAGAAATTAAATTTTATTTTATGGTCCTCCGTTTCAAGTAAAATTTTACCATTTTTATCAATCCCTTTAAGAAAACCTTTGTAAGTTTTTTTTCCTAAAAATTTATCTTTTAATACTATTTTTGCCTTATTATTTTTAAATGATTCATAGTCATCTATCATTGTCAAAGGTCTTGCCAATCCTCCAGACGAAACTTCTAAGTCATAAGAAGAACTTATTGGATCTTCAACCTCCAGAAAAGCAGAAATATGCTTGCTTAAAAAAACACAATCTTCAATATTCATTTTTTTATCTTTAATTCGCTCTACCATAATCTGCAATGTTTTTTTTGCGTTGATATTAATAAGCTTAATACGAATAAGATGGTATCCCAAATTCTTTAATCTTAATAATAATAGGTCTTTTATTTGTTCTTCAACCATAGGATAAAATTCCATAAATAAAAAAAGCGAGTCAAATGACTCACTCTGGTGGATTATTATAAATTTTTTTATAAAAAAATCAATAACTTTGCTTAATCATAATATGAATTTATTTTTTTTTAAAAACAAACCAACTAGGTTTTCTTTTTTGATTAATTGATTTAAGTTCGTATTTTGTTTGAAAGCAGTCTTTAGGCCTTAAACGCCAATCATTTGAACTTTTAACTACCCATTCAAATTCATTATAGTTTTGAAATTTTTCTAACACCCATTTTTTCAATAAATCATGATCTGTAGCAATAGTAATTGTTCCTTGGTGTTTGATGATTGGATATATTGTTTTTATAAATTCGTTCTGTATCAACCTTCGGTTTCTATGTTTTTTTTTGGGCCATGGATCAGGAAAAAGTATTTTTATTTCTGAAACGCTTTTATCAGGAAAAAACTTTAAAATTTTTCTAATATCGTCTGGCCAAATAAAAATATTCTTTAAATTATATTTAAGAATTTTACCAAGACATCTAGCTGTTGTATTAATAAAAGGATCAGCACCAATATAAAAAAAATTAGAATTTATCTTTGCAGAATTAATTAAGTTTTCACCATCACCAAAACCGATTTCAAGGACTACATGCTTTTTTAAGTCAAAAATATGAGAAATTTCTTCTTCTTTAATTAAATAATCTTTTCCATATTTTATTGCCAATTGGCCAGATTTTGATAACTTTCTGCCTTTTCTTCTACCATAAAATTGAGGGTTTTCAAAAAAACTATGAATATTCAACTTTATTATATATCTCTCAAAATATCATCAACAAGATCAGTTTTTTCCCAAGTAAAAGACCCAATAACACTTTCATCTGGAACTCTTCCAAAATGCCCATATGCAGAAGTTGGTACATAAATAGGGTTATTTAGCTTCAAATGTTCTCGAATTCCTCTTGGAGACATATCAATTAAATTAATCAAAATTCTCTCTATTTCATTATCATTAATCTTTCCTGTTCCTTGAGTATTAACATATAAAGATAATGGTTTAGAAACACCAATTGCATAAGCAATTTGTATTGTACATTTAGATGCAAGGCCAGCTGCAACAACATTTTTAGCCAAATATCTTGTAAGGTATGCGGCAGACCTATCAACTTTAGTAGGATCTTTACCAGAAAATGCTCCACCACCATGAGGTGATGCTCCACCATAAGTATCTACGATAATTTTTCTTCCAGTAAGCCCGGCATCTCCATCAGGTCCTCCAATTTCAAAAATGCCTGTGGGATTGACATAAAATTCATCTTCTGGACACATCCAACCTTCTGGTAAAACTTTGTGTACAGTTTCACTTACAATATCACGAATATCTTTTTGTGAGCAATTTTTTTTATGTTGTGTAGAAACAACAACAGAAGACGCTTTTACAGGTTTATCATCTCTATATTCTAATGTTATTTGTGATTTACTATCAGGTAACAAAATAGAATTTTTGTCATTATGTCTTATTTTTGCTAATTCTTTTAAAATCTTATGTGAATAATAAATTGGAGCAGGCATTAACGCATCAGTCTCATTACAAGCATAGCCAAACATCAAACCTTGATCACCTGCGCCTTCATCTTTGTTTCCTGATTTATCTACACCTATAGCAATGTCTGAAGATTGAGGATGAAGATGACATTCAAAATGCATTTTTTCCCAATGAAATCCCTCTTGCTCATACCCAATATCATAAACTGTTTTCCTTACTAATTTTTCAATTTCATCATTAGTAATATCAATTTCTTTTGGTAATCTGTATTCTCCAGCAATTATTGTCCTATTAGTTGATACCATTGTTTCACATGCAACCCTTGCCTCAGAGTATTTGTTTAACATTAAATCTACAACAGCGTCTGATATTCTATCACAAATTTTATCGGGATGACCCTCTGAAACAGATTCAGAAGTAAAAAAATAATTATTTTTCATTTATTATTTATCCTTAAAAATAAATTATATATCGTGTTTATAACTAATAAAATTAAAATTAAAACAATAAAAATATACTCTCCGTAAATTTTATATAGCGTATTATTCAATGCTGGAATAAAATAAAAAGTTTTTGCTCCCTTATTATCAAGTGGAATTCTACCAATTATTTCTCCGTAGGGTGAGACATAAGCCGAAATACCAGTATTAGCAACTCTAGCAAGTGGCAAACCAAACTCTACTGCTTTAATTTTAGCGAGAGCTAAATGCTGATATGGCCCAATCGTTTTACCAAACCATGCATCATTTGTAATATTAATTAATAAATTAGTATTTTCAGAGAGTCTGCTGACTATTTCACTTGTAAATAAGATTTCATAACAAATTAATGTAATAATATTTTCAAAGCCATATATAGATGGATTTAATTTTAATTTACCACTAGTAAAATCTTTTGATGGCAACAAGTTTGTCAAAGGTTCTACATATTGGCGAAACGGGATGTATTCTCCAAATGGTACTAATTTTATCTTGTCATAATTATGTATTATATCCCCCTTAGAATTCAGAAAAATAAGTGAGTTAAAAACTTTTTTTTCATCAGTTCTCAAAAGACCTAAAATTAATGTTGTATTTTTATTTTTTATTATTTTTTCACTAATATTAGATAGTAATTTTGTTTCACTAGGAATTGATCCTTCAAAACTAGTTTCTGGCCAAATTATTATTCTATTTTTATTATTAAAACTATCGCGATTTTTAGTAGATAATTCTACCAAGTTGTTTAAATGTTGTTCTCTATTTTTTAAAATCCATTTATTTTTTTGCTTAATATTAGGCTGTACAATGGTAACTAATTGATCAGTGATTTTTAGAAAACTTTTATTGAAATATCTTAAAACTCCAGAAAAAAATAAAAATACTATTGGTATTAATAAGATTAATGATAAGACATTTTTTCCTCTAAAACTTGAGAAAAAAATAAATGGTAAAATACTTAAAATTAAAACTATTATGTTTGTTGAGAAACTACCAATAAATGAAAATATTTGAATTAAATAAACATTTGATGCAAATATCATAGAAGGCATTAACCATGGAAAACCAGTAAATAATTGTGCTCTTAAGTATTCAAATAGTGATAAAAAAACAATTATATACAGAATAGAAAAATTTGTGTTTCTATTAATTAGTTTAGCACAAACACAAGCGCTTCCCCAAAATACTGCTAATAAACTTGGCAGAAGTATAATAGCAAAGGGCATTAAGAAGACATGATAAGTGTCTGCCATAAAAAAAGCTGAGCCAATCCAATATAAACCAAACGAAAACCAGCCAAATCCTAAAAACCAGCCCGATAAAAAAATCTTAATTAATGAAGATTGAAAATTTATTCGATAAAGACCAAAACCGATACCAATTACAAGCGGTAGAATTGAAAATGGGGGGATTGAGAATGTTGCAATAGCCCCCATAGTATAAAGTGACAAGTAATTAAATATTGGTGAAGCAAGAAACTTATTCATATATAAATTTATAATTCTAATTTATTTATGTATGTCATTTTATTAAGTCCATTAATTTTAACTAATATAACTTTTCTTGGATCAGCTTCTAATATTTCGAATTTTAATCCTGAAGGAGAGTACTTAATTACTTCACCTTTTACTGGCACCCTTCCAGCAATACTTACAATAAAACCTCCTAATGTTTCAATTTCTTCATTTAAATCTTCTTTTCTTATTGATTGAATAAAATTCTCAAGCAAGTCAATCATTATTCTAGCTTCAACAACTATTGACCCATCTTCCATTTTATCTAATCTACATTCTGAGGATAAATCATGTTCATCTTCAATTTCACCAACAAGCTCTTCAACTAAGTCCTCAATTGTAACTAAGCCATCTATGCCACCATATTCGTCTACAACTAAAGCTAAGTGACGTCTTTTTATTCTCATTTCGTACAGCAAATCTAATAAACTAATTGATGGAGAAACAAAAATTGGCTTTTTTAACAAAGTTTTGATATTTTGTTTTTCTTTTAGGAACAAATTAGCTAATACATCCTTTATATGAAGTATACCTACTATATCGTCTAAACTTTCATTTCTTACCGGAACTCTACTATGATTTGTTTTGATTAACTGTTTTACTATTTCATTAAAATCATCAGACATTGCTACAGATACTATATCAACTCTAGGAATCATTACATCAGAAGCGGTTATTCCTCGCAAACCAGCAAGATTTTTTAGTAACTCATTTTCATGACTTAATGTTTTTCCATTAGAATCATCTGCATTTATTCTCTTTGCAACAAATTGATCTAGTTCCTGATCAAGATCTTTATTTAAATTTTTAGAATTTATTTTCTTAAAAAAACTTGGAAAGCTGATTTTCATTGATTTAGTTCTTCATTATTCATTATGAATTATTGATTTAATTATATGGGTTGTCTATTTGAAGATTACTTAATATTTTTATCTCTAAATTTTCCATTTTTTTTGCTTGTTCTTCTGTATCATGCTCATAACCTAACAAGTGTAAAACTGCATGAACAAACAAATGGATTAAATGATTTTCTACAGTTTTATTATCTCTTTTGGCTTCTTTTAGAATAGTTTCAATTGAAAAAATTATGTCACCTAAAAATAAAGTGTTATTAAAAGTACTATTAGAAGTAAAGGAAAGCACATTTGTAGCTGATTTTTTTTTTCCAAAACAACTATTTAGTTCCATAATTTTTTTATCACCTGAAAAGGAAATTGATATTAAAGTTTTTGAATTATTATAAACAAAATCAATTTGTTTATAAATTTCATTTAAAATTTTATTTAATTTTTCATGAAACCCATTAATTAAAATTTCATCCCATAATGACAAAGTAATCGTAGATTCTACAACAAAATTTTTATTTTTCCATATTCTGTAATCTTGTTCAGCTTCTTTCATGTAATACTATTTTAAATTTTAATTATTATTGTAGTTATCATATGCTTTAATTATTTTAGCAACAATTGGATGCCTTATAACGTCGTCAGCATCCAAAGATATTATCCCAATATCTTTAACTTTACTAAGTATTTTTTTTGATTCATTTAATCCGGAAATTTGACCTTTTGGCAAATCAACTTGACTTAAATCACCATTAATTACCATTCTGGACCCTTCACCAATTCGAGTTAAAACCATTTTCATTTGAATTGATGTGGTGTTTTGTGCCTCATCTACTATGACAAAAGAGTTTGTGAAAGTTCTTCCTCTCATAAATGCCAAAGGCGCAATTTCTATTTCTCCAGATTGAATTTTTTTCTCAACTCTATCTGCTGGTATCATTTTATATAATGCATCATATATAGGTCTGAGATAGGGGTCTATCTTTTCTTTCATATCACCTGGCAAAAAACCAAGTCTCTCGCCTGCCTCGACAGCTGGTCTAGTTAAAATAATTTTTTCAATAAGACCTTTTTTCAGCATGTGAATACCTTTTGCAACAGCTAGGTAAGACTTTCCAGTTCCAGCCGGTCCAAGTCCAAAAACTAATTCAAAATTATTCAGCGCCTCAAAATATTTTTTTTGACCAATACTCTTAGGGATAATAGTTTTTTTCCAAGTTTCAAATTTTAAATCTTCTTGTTTATCAATTTTTTGATTTAATTTTAGATTAGATGAAATACCATTAATCATTCTCAACTCAGTTTCAAAATTTGAAAAATCAAACTCAGAAACATCCGATTTTTTAAGTGATAATTTGTTGTAAACATTTGAAATAATTAATTTTGCTTTGTTAATATTTTCAGCATTTCCTGAAATATTAAATTGGTTACCAAACAAATTTATATTTACGTCTATCAACTTTTCTAATTTTGCAAGGTTAATGCTATGATGACCCACTAAAACTGCTATTAATGAATTACTAGGAAGTTCGAGTAAAATTTCTTCTTTTTTTATTTTATAATTCAATACATATAAGCTTTCGATGTTAACATTATAAATCAGATAAAATATTGCCTGTTAAACTATTTTGAAAAGCTTCAGTAATATTTAAATCTATAAATGATCCTATCAAGTCCTCATTTTTAGAACTAAAATAAACAGACTGATTAAATGGTGATCTTCCAATATACTGATGTTTTTTCTTTCCTTTTTTAAGGACTAAAACTTTAATTGAAGAGTTAATCGTTTGTTTATTGAAAGATAATTGTTGAGATCTTAATAATTCTTGAACTTCATACAATCTAGAGTTCTTTATATCCTCATCTACTTGATTAAGAAAAACACTACCTGGCGTTCCAGGTCTTTTTGAGTATTTGAATGAGTAAGCTTGCGCGTAATTGACCTGTTTAATCAAACTTAATGTTGATATGTGATCCTTATCGGTTTCTCCAGGAAAACCAATAATAAAATCTCCTGATATTGCAATTTCAGGATTGTAGTGTCTAACTTTTTCAATAATTTTTAAATATTCTTTTGATGTGTGTTTTCTGTTCATCATTTTGAGCACTTTGTCTGAACCTGATTGAACAGGTAGATGAAGATAAGGCATTAATTTTTTATTATCCTTGTGACATTTTATTAATTCAATATCCATATCTAAAGGATGTGAAGTAGTATATCTAATAAATTTAAGTTCATTAATTTTAGCTAGTTCATCTATTAATTTACCAAGACCCCAATTTTGGTTATCTAGACCTTTTGAACTCCAAGCATTAACATTTTGCCCTAATAAAGTAATTTCTTTAACGCCAACATCTATCAATTTATGTGCTTCATCTATAATTGACTTTAAAGGTCTCGAATATTCAGCTCCTCTTGTGTAAGGAACAACACAAAAAGTACAAAATTTATCGCATCCTTCTTGAATAGTTAAAAATGCAGAGGGACCTCTTTCTTCAATTTTGGCATTTAACTGGTCGAATTTTGGAATAGTAGGGAAGTCAATATTAATGTTTTTATTTTTATTAACTGGATCAACTTTTGCAATTAATTCAGGAAGATTTTGATATGATTGAGGGCCAACAACTATATCAACCCATGGAGAACGCTTAATAATTTCTTTACCTTGGGCTTGAGCAACACAACCCGCAACAGCTACTATTGATCTTTTTCCATTTTTTTCTTTTCTGGCATTAATTTTATCTCTTATACGCCCTAACTCAGAATATGTTTTTTCAACTGCCTTTTCACGTATATGGCATGTATTCAAAACTATAAGATCAGCGTCATCTTCATTGTCATCTAACTGATAACCATGAGGTTTTAATAAATCCGTCATCCTATCAGAATCATAAAAATTCATCTGACATCCGTGAGTTTTAATAAATAGCTTTTTCATTAATGCTTCATCATAAATTAACGATACTTACTGCCAGTTATAAAATTATTTTGCAAGTTTTTTTGATAAAGCGCTAGAATAAACTTTTCTTATTCTGTTTTCTAAATGATTACTTAAATTTTTTCTGTTTTCAAAGTTTTGGGTATTTACTGGTTCTAAATAAATTAGTTGGGCCTTAATTGACATCAACACAACTAATTTAGATAAATGTGGCTTAAGATCCATATCTCCATACCAGGCTATCATAGGTCTTAACCATCTGTTAATGGGAATGCCATTTAAATCTGAATAAACAATAACTATAGGTTGGATTATAAAATTTTGATTTTCTACTGATGAGAAAGAACTAGATTTAAATTCTAAAACCCTATTTCCATCAGATGTTGTTCCTTCAGGAAAAATAAAAATCTTCTCGCCTAATGATAGCATATCTAGTATTTTATTTTTTTGAATAAGACTGTCTTTTTTATTCCTTCTTATAAAAATTGATCTACCTTTCTTGGCTAAAAAACCAAAAATTGGCCAGCTCTCAACCTCAGATTTTGCTACAAATCTTAATGGGAATTTTGATCCTAATATTGGAATATCCAAATAAGATAAGTGATTGCTTATAAATAAGTTACTTTTTTTGGATTGGTCTGTTTCACCTATTATTTCCACTTCTATAGACAATAACCATAGTAACATTTTGTGAAATAATACCGGTGACCATTTTTCTATTGATGGTATTATTTTACTAAGTAGTAAAGATAAAGTAATTAAGAAAACGCAAGTAATTGTAAAAAATAAAAGTTTTGAATAAAAAATTAAATTATCTATAAATGATAAATTGTTGATAGGACTATAATAAAAATTTTCTTTAGTTGTCATATTTTATTAATTTAAATATTTCTTCTTATATTTTTTATCTAAGTTGTCAGTTGTCACAATCACACATAGGTCTATTGTATTGAATTCATAGTCAACAAAACAATCATAACTGACCTTTCCACCAATTCTAAGATATCCTTTTATAAGTGGTGGCAATTTTACAAAAGTTCTTAAATCATTGGTGTTGCAATTAATTTCAGTGTAAGAAGGATATATTTTTGTATCCAAACTTTTTACTGACAATTCATCTGGTAAAGAAAAATTCTTTCTTAAATAAGATAATTCATTGCTGTATTTCATCACATCAGTCCCGTGAAAACTTGCGCATCCTAATAAGATTTTTATATCATATAATTTTACATACTTAGCAATTGCTTTCCAAAGGAGGTTCATTATGGTTCCATTTCTATAATCTTTATGAACACATGACCTTCCTAATTCAAGTATTTGATTATTTTTATAAGCATTCAATATCTTAGATAAATCAAATTCTGAAGAAGTATAAAACTCACCATAACGAGCTACTATATCACCACGAAGAAGTCTATAGGTCCCTACAATTTTGTTTTTAATACCTTTTCTATTCTTGTCTATTACAATAAGATGATCAGCAAATTTATCAACTTTGTCATAATCTAACCTTAAAATTTTTTTTGATAATGTTGGTACAGCTTTTTTTTCTTTGTAAAAAACTGAATACCTAAGAGCTTGAGCTTTTTTCAATTCTGATTTTTTCTCGGCAATTTTAATAATAAAATTATCAACTTCAATTTTAGAAAAAGTTTTTTTAGTTTTTAGAGGTTGTAAAGAATAAATTTTTTTTTTAAAGATTGAATTAAATTTTCTTATTTTAAAATCTTTTTTTACAATATTATCTTTTACTTTAGCGATTAACATAAAACACCTACTAGAAGTTTATTGTTATAAAATAAATTTTAAGTATTTCATTTTTATTAAATTTCAAATAATAATCTTAATGCATCTACTCTTTGCTTATTTCTTTTATAGTAGCCTTTTCTTATTCCAATTTTTTTAAAACCATTTTTTAAATAAAAATTTATTGCTTGGATGTTTTCTACAGATACTTCAAGAAAAATTTTTCTTATATCTTTAAGCTTTTTTATTTTATTAACTATTAGGGATCCATAGTTCCTTCTTTGATATGATTTCATGATACCAATTTGTATTATTTCGATTTCATCTCTAACATGATAAAAAATTACAAATCCAATAATTTTTGTAGTTGAAATTTTCCATATTTTAATTGTCTCTATTTTAAAATAATTTTCAAAATCTTTTATAGATGTAGGATAATTAAAAATATCCTTGTCAATTTCAATTAACTTTAATAGATCACCTTTTTTTACTTGCCCTATATTAATCATTTTAAATTAATTTGTGCAGATCGAGCATATATAGGTTTAAATTTTTTAAATGCGTAAGTAGTTTTATTGATACTGATTTTGTTTGATATTATACATGAAGCAATTTTTCCAATTCCCAGAGAATCTGGATATTGTGTTGAGTTTTTAGAAACTTTCAAATTTTCTATTATGTTTTTTGCCATATTAGATTGATGACCAACAAATAAAACTTCTGTTAAATTTAAATTGTGAACCAAAAAATAATTATATAATTTTTCAATCTTTATCGTATCAATATCACTTATAGCGACAATTGGTAATAATCCGTTTTTAGTATAGTTAATCTTAAATAACTGCAAAAAAAGATCTTCCTTTTTGCTATCAATAGAGCTGATTACATATTTTACTTTCAAAGTTTTGGCTTCTTGTAGTGCAGACATTGCCAAGCCAGCCAATGAATTTATACCTATACTTTTAATATGACTTTTAGAAACAGTTATACCTAAAGCAGTTGAAATGACAGCACGAATTCCTGTAAAACTACCTGGCCCGCAACCAACTGCCAAAAAGGAAATATTATCGAAAGATATTAAGTTATCTCTTAAAAACATTTTGATTGTTGGTACAATAATTTCAGATAATTCATTCTTAATAGGGATGGATACGTGACTTAAAATATTATTTTTGTTTAATAAAGTAAGTGATAAATCTGATGTACTTGTTTCTATGGAAATAATCATGAAAATCTTTAATCAACAATAAGAAAAATGTAGCGCTATTTAGATTAATTATATAATAAAGTTAATTGTCTTTGAATTAAATTATTGACTATTGAGGATTAAATGAAGTTTCTACTTACTTTTTTATTTTTTACTATACCTACCTTTTCATTTTCTCAAACTAATGAAAAAAGCCAAGTTTCAAAATCCAATCATGCTTCTTTTATAATGTATCATAGATTTGGAGATAGTAGATATCCATCAACTAATATTAAAAAACAACAGTTTTTAGAACACATTAACGAATTAATAAAACCTAAATATAACGTAATTACTATTGATAAGGCACTTCAAGCAATAAATAATGTTGAGCCAACAAAAGACAGGTCCGTAGTCATCACAATTGATGACGCTTACTCTTCAGTATATAAATATGCTTGGCCGATATTTAAAAAATATAATTTGCCTTTTACTTTGTTCGTATCAACAGATGTTATCGATAATAAAACACCTGGATATATGAGTTGGGAACAAATCAGAATTTTAAGAGATCATGGAGTTACTATTGGAAGCCAAACTAAGTCACACCCACATATGTTTAAGTTAACAACAGAAAAAATTATACAAGAACTATCTATTTCAAATAAACGATTTATTGACGAAATTGGAGGGACACCAAAATATTTTGCCTATCCTTATGGAGAATATAATTTAGAAGTTATAGAACAAGTTAAGCAACATGGATTTGTTGCTGCTTTTGGTCAACATTCAGGAGTTGCACATAAAAGTTTAGGTATGTATGAACTTCCAAGGTTTGCAATGAATGAAAAATATGGCGACATGGATAGATTTTTATTAGCAGTGAACGCATTACCAATGCCAATTTCTGATCTTTCACCAAAAAACCCAGTTATTTCAAAAAATCCTCCTTCTTATGGATTTACAATATCTAAGAAAATTGAGCCTAAAAATGCCGTGAAATGCTTTGCGAATAATGGTTTAAAAGCTGATACTAAAAGATTAGGAAAAAACAGAATAGAAGTACGATTAAACGGTCCTTTCTTAAAAGGAAGAGGAAGAATAAATTGTACAATGGCTGGAAATAACAATAGATGGCGATGGCTTGGAAGACAATTTATTATTAATTAATATCAAATCAATAAATAGTTAAAATAGAATTTTCATACTTACTCAATTGGTTTTTTTCAATCATATTTTTAATTTTAGTAACATACTGAAAACCAATTTCCGCATATTTATCTAAAAAATTTGCCATATCATTTCCAGTAATTTTTTTGCCTACTCTATATTGTGATGTTCTAAAATTTCTTAACTCTTTGTATGCTGTATGAGTATTTAAATTCAATATATATGAATTAACTGAGTCCAATAAACTATCAAAATTTTTAACAGAAAAATTTGCATCTAGATTACCTTTTGGTTTTATTCCATCGTTGTTTTTCCATGTCCATTGACCAAAAAGTGCATTCCCTTCTTGAGCGAACCTTGAGGCTCCCCATCCACTTTCAATTATAGATTGGGCTAAAATTAATGAAATTGGTATAGTATTAATTTTACTCAATAATTCTATTCTTATCTTTTTAAGTTCTGATCTATTTAAGTTACCAAAATTAATTTTCTTAAAATTTTTAACTTTATATTTTTTTGAAAGACGCTCTATTTGGTAAATATTATTTGTGGAAAATGCTATATTCATTAGCTTTCTTTCTTCTAATACCAATTCATTTCCTCTAAGTGCAAGTGGTGTTAAAATAGCTATAAATGTTGATTTTTTTTTATTTGTTTCATACTGACTTATATTTTTTGGGATATAAGGAAAATACATTCTTGGAATAGGGATATCATTTTGTACATACTTCAAAATAATTTTAGCCCAATTTAATACAGTAACTTTGTTATTTAATTGATCCGAAGATAAATAGTTATTGTTAGAATAAAACAGATTCAGTCTATCAATGCTTACAACAGGATTACTAATGTTATTTTGCATAGCTTTAAAATTAAATAATGGTTGCGGTATCATCCAAAATTTTGGCCCTAAAAAACCAACTAAAAATAATAAAAGAATTATCAGTAAAAATAAAGCATCATGGTAACGACGTATACTCATAACATAATTTTAGGTTATAAAAATAATTAAAATTAGATTTTTTATAATTCTGCTGCCCTTACTTCAGTGACTTCAGGAATGTAATGTCTAAGCATATTTTCAATTCCCATTTTCAAAGTAGCTGTACTAGATGGACATCCAGCACACGCTCCTTTCATTTGCAAAGTAACTACTCCTTTTTCAAAAGAACAAAATGTAATATCTCCGCCATCCATTGCAACAGCAGGCCTAACACGAGTTTCCAACAAATCTTTTATTTGTTTAATAGTTTCTGAATCTTCAATATTGTTTGATTCAGAGTTTTTATACTCTGTTTCATTAATCGCTGGAAGACCACTAGAAAAGTGCTCCATAATCGCTGTTAATATTGAAGGTTTCAGGTTATTCCAATCTAATTGAGGTTCTTTAGTTACAGAAATAAAGTCAGTTGCTAAAAAAACTCTACTAACCCCATCAATTTCGAACAACTTTAAAGCCAATGGTGAAACTGATGCAACTTCTTTACTTGAAAAATCTGCAGTTCCTGTTTTAAGAATAATATTACCAGGAATAAATTTTAATGTTTCTGGGTTTGGTGTGTCTTCAGTTTGAATAAACATAATTAACCTCCTGAAAATTATATTAGCATTATTTCTTTCTACAAATTAACTTTTTAAATTACAAAACCTACAAGTTCTTTTACTTGTTTTAATACAGGTTCTGCAATTTTCCTAGCATTGTTTGCACCATTTCTCAATATTTCATCGATTTCTTTGCGATCGTTTAATAATTTTCTCATTTCAGATGAAATTGGGTTTAGAGTTTCAACGGCCAAATCAATGAGTTTAGGTTTAAAAAAGGAAAAACCATGTCCACAGAATTGACTTAAAGTTTGATCAACTGATTGATTGGATAATGATGAATAAATATTTATTAAATTCAACGCTTCTGGTCTAGTGCTGAGTTGTTCTATAGTTTCAGGTAATGGAAGAGGATCCGTTTTGGCTTTTTTTATTTTATTTGAAATTTCTTCTTTAGTATCAGTTAAGTTTATTCTAGATGCATCAGAAACGTCAGACTTACTCATTTTTTTTGTTCCATCTCTAAGACTCATAACCCGAGTGGCCTGACCTAAGATTTGTGGCTCAGGTAAAGGAAAATAATTTTTTTGATCATCACAAGCAAACATATTATTAAAAGAAGATGCTATATCTCTAGCTAATTCAATATGTTGCTTTTGGTCATCTCCCACAGGAACATGTGTGGCTTTATAAAGCAATATGTCTGCAGCCATTAAGACTGGATATCCATATAAACCAACAGTAGCCTTTTCTCGATTTTTTCCTGCCTTTTCCTTAAATTGTGTCATTCTATTTAACCATCCTATTCTACATACACAATTAAATATCCAAGCCAATTCAGCATGTTCTTTCACGGAAGATTGGTTAAACACAATAGCTTTTTTAGGATCTATTCCTGACGCAATAATTGCTGCTGTTACCTCATGAATTGAAGATTTAAGTTGAGCTGGCTCTTGAGGAACTGTAATTGCATGTAAATCTACAATTGAAAATATTGAGTAAATTTCATTTTGAAAATTGACCCAATTTTTTATTGCACCTAAGTAATTACCTAAATGTAAGTTACCTGTTGGTTGTATTCCAGAAAATATTCTTTTTTTACTTTTGTTTAATTGTGAATTAATCATTATGTTATTTTGCTTTCTTAAATTTCAAGTATATAAAATCATATAATTCTTGAGGAATAAATTTAAATATTAAAGACGTCAAAATATACGTAAAAAAACCAACTATACATAAAATTATTAGTACAAAAAATTCATATAAATTAAAACTTTCTAATGTGTACTGAACTAATTTCATACTTATCATCATTAAAATAGAAACAAGAGTGATTTTTAGAAAATAAGAAATAACCGAAAATATATTTAAATGTTCTTCTTTCAATGAAAATTTAGGTTTTGTAATTTTTCCATTTTTAACTAAGAGTATTATATATATTGCTGTTCCTATCCAAGATACAATTGATGTAGCTAACGCAATACCTGCATGATTTAGAAAATTCATTAAACTATATGATAATATAATATTTAAAATTAATAGAATAAGACCAATATACATTGGCGTTTTTGTATTTCCAATTGCAAGAAAAGCAGGTTGACAAGATTTCATCATAATAAATGCTGGTATACCAAAAGAATATGCTAACAAAGCTACTGAAGTATGTTTTGTTTCATTAAAAGTAAATTCACCCCTTTCAAACAAAACTTTTATAACTAAATCATTATAAAATATAAAAACAAACGCAGCAGGTATCGAAAAAAACAATCCTATTTTTAATGATATGATCAACTCCTTGGAAAATTGTTTGATATCGTGTTGAGCACTTGCTCTGGATAATGAGGTTAAAAGGGTGGTACCTAATGCAATTCCAATTATTCCTAAAGGTAACTGTGCAATTCTATCAGCAAAATAAAGATACGAAACTGAACCAAATCCTAATAAACTTGCTAATACTGTATCCACCAATAAGTTTATTTGTAAAATACCACCACCAAATGCAGCTGGTAAAAATCTTCGCCATGTTTGTTTAATATGAGAATTAACTACACTTTCATTATTTTTTGAACTTACTTTTTTTTCAACTTTTTTAGGATTTAAAATTTCATACTTTTTAATCATTACTAGCATAAAAATAAGTTGAAATATACCAGCAGCTACCATCGCTATTCCTAAAGGTAAGGATTTAATTGTCCAGTAATCACTTATAAAAAAACAACTTAGAATGATAAATACATTTAAAATTATAGGAGTAAATGACAATATCCAAAATCTTCCTGATACATTCGTTGCTACACCTAACAAAGCAACTGAAGATATTAAGGGCATAAATAAGATTGTTATTCTTGTAAGTGAGATAATTTGGTTTGTGACTTCTCTGTTATTAATGAATCCAGGAACTAGAAAATGGATAACAAAAGGCATAAAGATTTGAACACAAATCATTAGAAAAACTAATATTAATGTTACTCTTAAAACAATTGTTTTAAAATATTTTATGGCAATCTCATCACCATTTTGAGACTTTAGTTTAGCATAAATTGGCAAAAAAGATGAAGTAAGAGCTCCTTCTGCTGTAATTCTCCTAAATAAATTTGGTAATTTATAAGAGATAAAAAATATATCAGAAAAAATTCCAGCACCTAAAAATGCCGCTACAAATACATCTCTTAAATACCCAGATATACGACTAAACATTGTAAAGATAGCTGATTGGGTAAAACCACTTAAGAAAAAAAATGTTTTGTTTTGTTCTGGATTTCTCATAAATTTAATTTTAATTATGTAAAATTGATTTCTTCTAGTATTTTTAAAATTGATTTCTTTATTTTATCAATTGTTATTGTGTCATCAATTTTTGAGCCAAACGCATTTTTTATATAAAAAATATCTACAACTCTGTCACCATACGTAGAAACATTTGCAGTGTTTATTTGAACACCTAAGCTTGTTAAAGTTTTTGTAATCTTATATAAAACTCCAGGTGCATTTTTGCATTTTATATCTAAAATAGTAAAATTTTCACTTGTTTGATTGTCAACTCTTATTCTTGTAGGAGCCTTTACTGCTCTAAAACGTGCTGGGATCTCCTCCCATTTAATATTTATGGCTTTTTCTATGTCAAAATTACCTTCTAAGCCTAAAGAAATTGTTTTAATTAACTTTTCTCTCAGATAATCTTCTGATATTGCCTTTTTTTCTTTATTTTGAATAAAAAATGTATCTAAAGCATATCCATCTGATCTTGTAATAATTTTGGCACTAACAACATCATACCCTGATGCGGCTACTAAGCCTGATATAAGAGAAAATAGACCATGATGATCTGGTGCAATAACAATTAACTCAGTTGCTTGTAAATTACTTCCTTTAGATATATGAATTTTAAACTTTTGTTTGTCACTTTCCATTTTTCTAAAAATATGAAAGTGATTGAAGAGAGTTTGCAAGTCAAAAATTTGCCAATAATTTTTATAATAGTTCTTACAGTACTGTTCTACTAATTCATTTTTAATTCCATTTTTCGACAAGTCTCTCTTAAATAATTCCTTTGTTGTTTCAAAGTATTCAACTTTATTTTTATAAGAAATTCTTTTTTGAAGAACATTTAAACTCTTTATGTACAAGTCAGATATAAGAGAGCCTTTCCAATCGTTCCATATTTCAGGCCCAACAGCTTTTATATCTGCTACAGTAAGTACTAATAATAATTTTAATTTTTCGACAGTTTTTACTTTTATAACAAAATCTTTAATTGTTTTTGGATCTCCTAATTCGTATCTAAAAGCTGTCTTGCTAAATAATAAATGATGAAGTACTAACCATTTAACAATTTCAGTCTCTTCATTACTTAACCCTAGCCTTGGACAAATAGTTGATGCAACTATTGAACCATTGATAGAGTGGTCTCCTTTTTTTCCTTTTGCAATATCGTGCAGTAACATTGCTACAAAAAGGCATCTATAAGAACTTATTTCTTGTATTACTTTGCTAGCTAGTGGAGCAAAATCTTTAAATTTTCCATTTTTTAACGAGTGAAGATTAGATATTGTAAAAATTGTATGTTCATCTACTGTATAGGAATGGTACATATCAAATTGCATCAAACAAACAATTTTTTGAAATTCAGGGATAAACTTACCTAATACATTGGATTCATTCATAAGCCTTAGAGTTCTTGTTGAATCTCTTTGACTTGTTAATATATCTAAAAACATTTGGTTCGCATTAAAGTCATTTCTAACTTCAGAATTGATTAAAGTTGTTAAACTTGTCACTAGTCTTAATGTGCTAGGATGAAAATCTATATTTTTTTGGTGAGAAATATAAAAAAGTTTTATTATGTTAACTGGATTTTCAGTAAGTATATTTTTATTTTGTACATATAAACGACCTAATTCAATACTAAATGGTTCTACATTTTCACTTTTTTTAAAACTTAAAAAGCTTAATCTCAAAGGCTTTTTGAACTCTGTCTCAATGGCTGCACAAAAAATTCTTGTTAAGTTTCCGACTGTTTTTGTAGCAAGAAAATATCTTTTCATAAATCTTTCAACATCTTTATGAGTAATAGTATTTTTAAAATTCATGCTTTTAGCAATTTCTAACTGCGCATCCATTGCTAATCTATCATCTTCTCTTTGAGCTCTATAATGAAGATGACATCTTACAGATAGCAAAAAGCGTTGCGCTTCAGCAAAAGCGATTGCCTCATTTTTAGATAAAGCACCCATTTTAATTAACTTAGATATAGAATCGACCTTATAAGCAAATTTTAAAATCCATATTAAAGTGTGAAGATCTCTTAATCCACCCTTCCCATCTTTAACATTAGGTTCAACAACATAACGAGATCCTCCAAACTTTTTATGCCTTAAATCAGACTCTTTTAATTTTGCTTCTACAAAATTTAACGTTCTAGTATTTGCAATAAAGGAATTAAATTTAATATTTAGCAAATTAAAGATTTGTTCATTACCAGCTATAAACCTTTTCTCTAATAAACTTGTCGATATGGTTAAGTCTAACTTACTTTTTTGTATACAATCTAAAATAGTTCTTGTAGCGTGACCAACCGTGTATCCTAGATCCCATAATAAATATAGAATTAATTTAACAAGACTTTCTATGTTTTTAGTTTCAGTTTTATTTAAATCATCCGAAATAAGAAATAATAAATCTAAATCAGAATGAGGTGCAAGCTCACCTCTGCCATATCCACCAACGGCTACAATTGATAATTTATAATCTGAATTTCCAAAAATATGTTGATGGGTGTTATTTATAATTTCTCTTAACATGCTATCTATTAAAATTACATTTAAACCTACATTAAGCGACCCATCTGATGTTCTTAAAAATTCCTGTCTTATTTTGTGTTGAAATTGATTTAATTGTTTCTTTAAATTCGTTAAAAGTAAATCTTTGAAAGCTTTTGTTTCTTCACAATTAATTTTTAGTTTTTTAAATTTATATAGTTTACTTCCATTATTTTTTGCATAGGTAACAGGTTCCATGCTTTGGAACCAGGTTGCGTTATTATCGATATTTTCGTTAAGTCCAAAAGTACTAATATTTGATTCGATTGTTTTAGATTTATTAAGGAATCTGAATTTATTTTTTAAATTTACTTTTACCATTACTTTGTCTCTTTAATTTGAGCTTATATAAAAAATCAAGAGACTGACGTGGACTTAGATCATCAACGTCTATTTTATCAAACTCTTCTAAAAAACTCTCAATTTCTTTTGAATTGACTGTGACTTCTTCTTTGTGTTTGTTTATCTTTGTCTGTTTTTTATTTTGAAGATCAGATAAAATTTTAGCTGCTCTTTCTGTTACCACTGAAGGAATTCCTGCTAATTTTGCAACATAAATTCCGTATGATTTATCTGCCTCTCCATTTAAAATTTTATGCATAAAAATTATTGAATTATTCCATTCTTGAACAGACATTTTATGGCATGTTAAATTTTTTAGATTTCCTTTTAGAGCTGTTAATTCATGATAATGAGTTGCAAATAGTGTTATTGGTCTAATTTTCTCATGCAAATATTCTAAAACTGACCAAGCAATTGCTAAACCATCAAATGTGGATGTACCTCTTCCAATCTCGTCAAGAATTACTAGGGACTTTTCAGTAGATGTATTTAAAATTAGTGATGTTTCTGTCATTTCAATCATAAATGTAGATTGTCCTTTTGCCAGGTCGTCAGAGGCACCTACTCTGGAAAATATTTTGTCAAACAAGCCTATTTTTGCTTTTTTTGCAGGTACAAACAGACCCGCTTGTGCCATTATAGCTATAAGTGCATTTTGTCTTAGATATGTAGATTTCCCAGCCATATTAGGACCGGTTATTAACCATATCAAGTCTTCATTGTTCAATTTACAATCATTTGAAATAAAAGAATCCTCTGAAATTCTCATTTGGTGTTCTACAACAGGATGTCTTCCACCAGTAATTTCTAATATTTTATCATTGGAAACAATAGGGCAAATATAATTCCTAGATACTGACTGATTGGCTACCATAAAAGATATATCTAACTCAGAAATGGAATGTACAATATTTAATATTTCTTTGCCTTTTTGTAATATTTGGCTAGCAAAATCATTAAAAATTTCTAGTTCTATTTTGATTGCATTTTCATGTGAGTTTAATATTTGTGTTTCAATATCAACAAGTTCATTTGTTGTGAATCTTGATGCCTGTGCAGTGGTTTGCCTATGAATAAACAAATCAAAGTTTCTAATTGATTGATCATGCATAGCTCTTACTTCTATGTGATAGCCAAGCATTCTGTTGTGTTTTATTTTCAATGAATTAATTTTTGTAAGCTCTGAATACTTCTTTTGAAGTTTCATTATTTGATTTAACTCATTATTTCTAAGATTTATTAAGTGATCTAGTTCCGCATTAAAACCATCTGCTATAAATCCACCTTCTTTTGTAACTATGGGTAAGTCTGATTTTAAAGCTTTTGTAATATTAGAGAAAAGACTATAGTCAATTTTTAAACTATCTAAGATTGAATTAAGCAAATTAGGTTTTAAGTTTTTTTGGTGAAATATCAAATTTTTTGAAATTTCTTTTATATTAAGTAGACCTTTGGAAATCAATGATAAGTCTCTAGGATTACCTCTTAATAGAGAAATCCTTGATAATGACCTTTCTAAATCTGGTATGCCTTTTAAAATCTCTTGAATATTATTTATATCAATATTATTTTCTAGAATCCAATTTATTACATCATATCTGTCCTGTATGAGATTGATATCATAAAATGGTTCAATAATTCTTTGCTTTAGTAATCTTGCGCCACTAGCAGTTTTTGTTTCATCTATACAAGAAATTAAGCTTCCTTCATTATTTCCTGACAAATTTTTAAGAATTTCAAGTGATTTCTGAGTAAAATAATCAATCTCTAAAAAATCATTAATGTTGTCAGACTTAATCATGGAAAGAAATGGTAATTTTCCACATTGAGTTAGTTTTAAGTAAGATAACAAAACTCCAGCAGCAATAATTTCTCCCTTACTAAAGAAGCCAATACCCTCTAATGAAATGACTGAGTAATATGAACAAATCTGGTCAAAGCAAGATTGATAATGAAACAAACTAGAAGATTGTTTCTTTATTATAGGATGCCATTCATCAATAATATAATCCATATCCATATCATCAGAGATCAATATTTCTGAAAAATCCTTTCGTAACAAAAAGTTGGTTAACAATTGTTTTGGATTTGAATTTTTTTCTTTTTTAATAAGTCTCGATTTAAAATATCCTGTAGAGACATCTACCCATGCAACAGAAATAGAATCATTAATTATTGATATTGCCCCTAAATAATTATTATTTTTTCTTTCTAGTAAATTATCTTCTGTTAAAGTACCTGGTGATATTACTCTTACAACTTCTCTTTTAAGTGGTCCTTTTTTTAAGTTAAGTTTAGCCTCCTCAGCAGTTTCTGTTTGTTCACATACAGCGACATTGAAACCTTGTTTAATTAATTTTGGTAAATAATTATCAGCTGAATGAAAAGGAACACCACACATAGGTATATCTTTGCCATTTGATTTGCCTCTTTTAGTTAGAGCAATATTTAATGCCTCTGAAGCTATAATTGCATCATCAAAAAATAACTCATAAAAATCTCCCATTCTATAAAACAATAAGGCATCTTTATATTTATTCTTAATATTTAAATATTGCTCCATCATTGGAGTGTGTAAATTTTTCACGATTAATAATTTTCCTTAAAAAACTACATGTTATATTATTTATAATCGAAATTTTTTTAATAAAATACAATTTATTAAGATCTTTTGATAAATTTAAGTTATAGTTTTAAATTAAAAAATTTTTATTTTTTGAGGAAGAAATGTCTAACACCATTAACGATTCTAATAGTAAATCTAATTTAGAAAAAGAAGCCTTGGAATATCACAAAAAAGGGCGTCCTGGAAAACTAGAAATAACGCCAACTACACCTCTTATAAGCTCTAACGATTTGTCTTTAGCATATTCACCAGGCGTTGCTACTCCATGTCTAGAAATTGAAAAAAATCCTGATAATATTTACGATTATACATCAAAGGGAAATATTGTCGCAGTTATTTCTAATGGTACCGCAGTGTTAGGACTTGGGAACATTGGTGCAGCTGCGTCAAAACCTGTTATGGAGGGAAAATCAGTATTATTTAAAAAATTTGCAGACGTGGATGGAATAGACTTAGAAGTAGATACAGAAGACACAGAAAAATTTATTGATTCAGTTTCTTTACTCGAACCTAGCTTTGGAGGAATTAATCTAGAAGATATTAAGGCTCCTGATTGTTTCATAATTGAACAAAAATTAAGAGAAAAAATGAATATTCCAGTTTTTCATGATGATCAACATGGGACAGCCATTGTAACTGCAGCTGGGATCATAAATGCTCTTCATTTAACTAATAGAAAAATAGAGGATACTAAATTTGTAAGTAATGGCGCTGGCGCCGCTTCTATAGCTTGTGTTGAACTCTTAAAAGCTATGGGAGCAAAAAATAATAATATTATTTTAGTTGATAGAGATGGTGTGTTATATAAAGGTAGACAAAGTAATATGAATCAATGGAAATCTGGTCATACAGTTGATACCAAATTGAGAACTTTAGAAGATGCTCTAAAAAATGCAGATGTTTTTTTAGGTTTATCAGTTCCTGGTTCAGTAACAAAAAAAATGGTAAAAAGCATGTCTGAGAAGCCAATAATATTTGCAATGGCTAACCCTGTTCCAGAAATCATGCCTGAGGATGTTAAAAGCGTTAGATCCGACGCGATTGTCGCTACTGGAAGATCAGATTACCCAAACCAGGTTAATAATGTACTTGGATTTCCATATATTTTTAGAGGTGCTCTTGACGTAAGAGCTACAACAATCAACGAGGAAATGAAAATTGCAGCTGCCAATGCTATTGCTGAATTAGCCAGAGAAGATGTACCAGATGAAGTAAATGCTGCATACCATGGTGTTCAACTCCATTATGGTAATGATTATATAATACCAGCTCCTTTTGATCCAAGGCTGATTTCGTCAGTATCATCTGCTGTTGCTAAAGCAGCAATGGATAGTGGTGTGGCAAAACTACCTATCAAAAATTTAGAGACATATAAAAGAGAATTAGAAGGTAGAACTAATCCTATAGCTTCTATTTTAGAGCCTATTAAAGCTAGAATAAAAGGTAAAAAACAAAGGGTTGTTTTTGCAGAAGGAGAGGAAGAGAAAACCATAAGAGCCGCCTTATCATTTTATAATTCAGGATTTGGTATACCAATATTAATTGGTAGAGAAAATCGAGTTAGAGAAACAATGGAAAGAGTAAATTTAGAGGGGCTTAATGAGCTAATTATACATAATGCTAGTCTTAGTAAAAAAAATCAAAAATACATAGATAATCTTTACAAGTTACTTCATAGAGACGGTCATTTAAGAAGAGATTGTCAAAGACTAATTAATCAAGACAGAAACGTATTTGCAGCATCTATGGTGTCAGCTGGTGATGCTGATGCAATGGTTACTGGAGTTACTAGACCATTTGGCAGATGCTTTAACGACATTACTAAAGTAATTTCTTCAAAAAATAATCAAAGCTTTTTATCTATGTCTATGATGGTATCAAAAGAGAGAACTGTTTTTATTGGAGATGTAAATATACATGACACACCAAACGCAGAACAATTGGCCAATATAGCAACAGGTATTGCTAATACTGTCAAAGATCTTGGTTATAAACCTCGTGTAGCTTTATTGTCATTCTCTAACTTTGGAAGCTTATCTAGACCTAGTTCAAAAGATTTAAAAGAAGCCGTTAATATACTTGATAAAAAACAAGTTGATTTTGAGTTTGATGGTGAAATGACACCAGAGGTTGCTTTAGATTATGATCTGATAAAAGAAAATTATCCATTCTGTAGACTATCTGGTCCTGCTAACGTTTTAATAATGCCAAGCCTGCTGGCTGCAAATATATCTTTTAAATTATTGCAAAAACTTGGTGGCGGATCTATTTTAGGACCACTTATGATAGGTGGCGAAAAGCCTTTCCAAATTGTTCAGATGGGTTCGTCTGTATCAGATATTGTTAACTCTGCATCAATTGCTACATACAATGCAATTTTTTCAAAGTAAATAATATATTATAAAATTTCTTTAAGTGAAATTTTAGGACGAGCTCCGATATGTTTTATAATTTCTGAGGCTGCTTTGTTTCCTAAATGTCCACATTTTTCAATTGAGTATTTATTAATAACACCAAACAAAAAACCAGAAGCAAATAAATCACCTGCACCAGTTGTGTCAACTAGTTCTGCTACGCTTATTGGATCAACAAGATATTCAAGTTTATTTTCAAAGACAAGAGAGCCTTTTGAACCGAGCGTAATAGCGCCGGTATCAACAATTTTTTTTATGTTATTTATGCTTTCTTTCAATTCTGATTGATACAAACTTTTAATTTCTTCTTCATTTGCAAAAATAATATCAACATATTTATCAATTAATTTAAGAAAATCTGTTCTATGTCTATCAACACAAAATAAATCTGATAAGCTCAAAGCTACTTTTTTATCATGAGATTTTGCCAAATTACAACAATAATAAATTGCCTCTTTTGCCTTAGGTTGGTCAAATAAGTAACCTTCTATATAAATTATACTACTATTAATAATAAATTGTTCGTCAAAAGATTTAATATTAAATTTGTTACTAGCACCTAAAAAAGTATTCATACTTCTCTCAGCATCAGGAGTAACTAAGACAATACTTTTAGAAGTTTTCTCCAATAATTGCGAATCTTTATCTTGAAAAAATACACCAGAATTATTTAAATCCTTTGAAAACAAATCCCCAAACTTATCGTTACCAATTTGACCTATAAAGCAACATTTACCTCCAAATGAGTTGTAACCTACTGCTGTATTTGCTGCGCTTCCACCAGAAATAATTGATGGGTTTTGAATATGTTTTAAAATTTTATCACATGTTTCTTGGTCAACAATTTGCATAGAACCCTTAGGTATTCTAAGCTTATGGAGCATTTCATTGCTTGTTTTAGATAAAATATCTACTATTGCGTTACCAATAAAACAAATTTCAACTTTAGAATTTTTCATATAATCCTCAAAATGATTTTTTAAATAGACTTCTTTACTCACAATATTTATGAATATGACTTATGAAATCTTTTCTTATTAAAATTTTCTTTGGTTTTTGTATAGTTTTTTCTATGAATGCATGCCACACCTTTGAACACCAAAACATTTTTATTCAAAATAAAAATTCTAATGAAGAGGTATTAGATAAAAAAGATAAATCCGCAGAATTTACTGTTGAAGAAACTACAATGAATAGCGAAATGGCTCCAATAGAAATGCCTAAACAAACACAAACAGTTCAAAAGTTAGATTTACAAAAACAAGTAGGAATACCAAATGCTAATAAATTGAGTTTAGAAAGGTTTATAAATTGGAATGAAGAAAGACTTATTAAAACACTTGGTAAAAGCCACTTTGTGAAAGAAGAGGGAAAATTAAAAAATTATCAATATCATTTTAAAGAATGTTATATAGATGTTTTTTTACTAAAAAAAAATAGAGTTTATTTAGTAAATTATATAGAAAAGAGACCAACAAAGTTAAATGGAACAGTAAATATTAAGGCTTGTTTAGAAGAAATAAAACAAATAATTAATTAATTATATTTATCCACCATTTTCCAAGACATCTGCAAGAGAATAAAAACCTGGCTCTGCACTTGCGGCCCAATATGAAGCGCGTAAAGCTCCAGAAGCAAAAATCGACCTATCTGTAGCTTTATGAGCTAATTCTATTCTCTCTCCAGAGTTACAAAATAATACTGAGTGTTCTCCAACAACATCGCCGCCTCTTAAGACTGCGAAACCTATTTCATCTGAATTTCTTTTTCCAACTAATCCATCACGTGAAATAGATTTTACATTTGACAGTTTTTGTTTTCTTGCATCTGCAGCAGATTTTCCAAGTAATAGTGCTGTCCCTGATGGCGAGTCAACTTTGTGTTTATGATGCATTTCTAAAACTTCAATATCCCAACCAACGCCTAATGTTTTTGTGGCATTTGAAACTAATTGAGACAACAAAGTTACTCCTATTGAAAAATTAGCGGAATAAACAATGGGTATTTTTTTAGAAAAAAATCGTAATTCATTTTCTTGATCAACATTTAATCCAGTTGTACCAATTACAATTGGCATATTATTTTTATAACATTCTTTAGCATGAAACATTGTTGCATCTGGAGCAGTAAAATCGATAAGGACATTAGAGTTTTGAAATAAAGACATTGGTTCAGACTTAATTTCTTTATTAATTTTATTCTTACCAGCAAAAAAACCAATATCAATACCTATCTCGTTTTCATTGGGCAAACATGTTGCTGATGCTATTTTATATTTTGAGCTTTCTAGTATCAGTCTAAGAAGAGTTTTACCCATTCTACCATTACATCCAGGGATAGAAACAGCTATTTTATTCATATTAATCTCTTTTTTTTTTCAGTATTTTAATATACACAAATTTTAAATTACTGAATTAATTTTTTAAACCTACTTGTCTTAGGGCTGATTTTCTCTAATCCTAAATCTTTAATTTGATTAAATAACTCTTCCTGCTTTCTTGAGATTCCAATTGGGGTTTCAACATTTATTTGTACATATTGATCGCCTCTAGTTCCACCCCGTAATCCAGGCATACCTTTTCCCTTCATTCTTAAACGAGTACCACTTTGTGTTCCAGCACTTAAATTCATTTTAGCCTTCGACCCATCAATACATGGAACTTGAATGGAATTTCCTAAAACAGCATCAATAAAGTTTACCGGCACCTCGATAAAAGTATCTTTTCCATCTCTTTGAAAAAGAGAGTGATCTTTTATATCAATAAAGATGTACAAATCGCCAGCTGATGAACCTCTAGGACCAGCTTCTCCTTCACCAGAAAGACGAATGCGCGTTCCGTTATCTACACCAGCAGGGACATTCACTGATAACTTTTTATTTTTATTAACTCGTCCCTGACCTTTACAAGATCTACAAGGATCACCAATAATTTCTCCAGCACCAGAGCAAGAAGCACAAGTCCTTTCTATCGTAAAAAATCCTTGTTGAGCTCTTACTTTTCCATATCCGCCACATTGACCACACTGCTTTGGTTGTGAACCTTTATTGGCTCCGGTTCCGTTACATGATTCACATTTTCCAGGTACTGTTAGGGAAATTTCGACTTGGTCCCCGGAAAAAGCTTGTTCAAGAGAAATAGATAAATCATATCTTAAATCTGACCCAGCAGAAGCAGCTCTTCTTCTTGAATCACTTCCCATACCAAACATATCTTCAAAAATATCTGAAAAACCGCCAGTTCCAAAACCAGAAAATCCTCCACCCGGACCACCGCCACTACCTTGTGAGAATGCGGCATGCCCAAACTGATCGTAGGCAGCTTTTTTTTGGGGATCTTTTAAAATCTCATAAGATTCTGATATTTCTTTGAATTTTTCTTCTGCTTTTTTATCACCAGGATTTCTATCGGGGTGATACTTCATAGCTAATTTACGATAAGAAGATTTTATTTCACTATCCGAAGCAGATTTAGATAAACCAAGAATCTCGTAGTAATCACGTGCCATAAATTATGCCTTAAGTTTATCTTTAGTCTATTTACGAAGCATCTTTCTTTTCTTCATTATCTTTGACTTCTTCAAAATCAGCATCCACAACATCTTCTTTACTTTCAGCAGTATCATTTGCATTGTCTGCACTCTCAGCATTGTTTGCTTCATTTGCTTTGTAAGCTGCTTCTCCCATCTTCATCATAACTGCTGATAAAGACGATGTTTTTTCTTTTATTATTGAAATATCCTCACCTTCCAAAGCTGTTTTGAGTTCAGCGACAGCATCTTCTACCTCTTTCTTTGTATTAGCCTCAGCCTTGTCACCTAGATCGGATAGTGATTTTTCAGCTCCATGTATCATTGACTCAGCTTGATTTCTAGCATCGATGGCTTCTCTTTTTTCTTTGTCCGCTTCAGCATTATCCTCGGCTTCTTTTACCATTCTGTCAATTTCATTGTCATCAAGCCCACCAGATGCTTGTATAGTAATGTTATGAGCTTTTCCAGTAGCTTTGTCTTGAGCACTTACATTAACAATACCATTTGCATCAATATCAAATGTGACTTCAATTTGGGGTACTCCCCTTGGAGCAGGTGCAATACCCTCCAAATTAAATTCGCCTAGAGATTTATTGTCTGAGGCCATCTCCCTTTCACCCTGAGAAACTCTAATTGTGACAGCTGATTGATTATCCTCAGCAGTTGAAAAAATCTGAGATTTTTTTGAAGGAATGGTTGTGTTTCTGTCAATTAATCTTGTAAACACACCACCCAATGTCTCAATTCCTAGTGATAGCGGAGTAACATCCAATAGAAGGACGTCTTTGACGTCACCCATTAAAACCCCACCTTGTATTGCTGCACCTGAAGCAACAACTTCATCAGGGTTTACACCTCTATGAGGTTCTGTCTTAAAAAATGAGGTTACAGCTTCAACTATTTTTGGCATTCTAGTCATTCCACCTACAAGAATGACCTCGTCAATATCACTAGCATTAACTCCGGCATCCTTCAAGGCAGCTTTGCATGGTTCAATGCTTTTAGTAATGAGATCATCTACAATACTTTCAAATTGTGATCTTGTTAATTTTACATTAAGATGTTTTGGCCCACTCGCATCAGCTGTTACAAAAGGTAGATTGATATCGGTTTGAGCTGCACTAGAAAGTTCTATTTTAGCTTTTTCGGCAGCTTCTTTCATTCTTTGAAGAGCTAATTTATCAGTTCTTAAGTCAATTCCATTTTCTTTTTTGAATTGTTCAGCTATGTAATCTATTATTCTTTGATCAAAGTCTTCTCCGCCTAGAAATGTGTCACCATTTGTTGATTTTACTTCAAAAACGCCATCTCCAACTTCTAGGATTGACACATCAAATGTTCCACCGCCTAAATCGTAAACTGCAATTGTACCACTTTCTTTTTTGTCAAGACCATAAGCTAAAGCAGCAGCAGTTGGTTCATTTATAATCCTGAGGACCTCTAATCCAGCAATTTTTCCAGCATCTTTTGTTGCTTGTCTTTGTGCATCATTGAAGTAAGCAGGCACTGTAATTACAGCTTTTTCAACTTTTTCTCCAAGAAACGCTTCGGCATCTTCCTTAAGTTTTCGCAAAATAAAGCTAGATACCTCAGAGGGTGCATAGTCTTGTCCATTAGCTTGAACCCATGCATCCCCATTTTTGGCAGATATGATTTTATATGGAACTAATTCAGAAAATTTTTTAGAATATTCATCATCATGTCTTCGCCCTATTAATCTTTTTATAGCAAATAAAGTGTTTTCAGGATTTGTTACTGCTTGTCTTTTAGCAGGCTGTCCAACTAATCGTTCGTCATCTGTAATACCTACCATAGATGGTGTTGTTCTGGCACCTTCACTATTTTCAATAATTTTAGGTGATTTACCATCCATCACAGATACACATGAATTCGTTGTACCTAAATCGATACCTATAACTTTTGCCATAAATGCGCTCCCTAAATTCAGAATAATTCCTGAGAATTAATAATTTAAATAATATAATTTTTTTATATGGGTTAAGTTGTTGAATTTACAAGATTATAAATAAAAATTATTTCTGTTCATTTTCTTTATTATTTTGTTCAGTAGTTTCTTCTTCAGATTTTTTTGATATTCCTACCATTGCTGGTCTAACTAGTCTATCATGTAAAAGATATCCTTTTTGTGAAACTTCAACCACATATCCTGGTTCCTGTTCATTTGTTGGAACTTCAAACATTGCTTGGTGACGGTTGTAATCAAACTTCTCTCCTAGTGGATTAATTTGTTTTAAACTATGTTTTTCAAATGTGTTTAATATTTCCTTTTCAACAATTTCTAAACCAATAACTAAGTTTTTTATTGGCTCAGAGAGTTGTGATTTATCATCTGGAACTGCCTCTAGTGCTCTTTGAAGATTATCAACTGATGAAACTAAGTCTCGTATAAAATAAATGTGACTATATTTTTTAGCATCAGCAATCTCCTTAATTGTTCTTTTTCTTAAGTTTTCACTTTCAGCTAAACTTCTTAAGAGTTGATCTTTAAGTTCTTTAATTTCTTTGTTCTGATTTTCAACCGTTTGTTCAATTGAAATATCTTCATCTCCATTTTTATCTACATTAACTTCGCCAGTATTTGTATCTTGGTCAATGTTAGTGTTTTCTTCCAAAGAATTTTCATCTTTATTATCTGTTTTTGATGTCACCTTATTTTTAGACAATTTCAGACTCCAAATATTTAATAATTAGTTATCACATAATAAATATTAGGTTGATTTACAAGAGTTAAAAAATTATAAAACTAAAAACAAATTTGTATAATTTTACAAACTATGAATAAATTTAATTAATTATAAATGCTGATGTTTAAACGACCCTCAAATAGAAATTTCGACGAATTAAGAAATATATCACTTAAAGCAAATTTTTCTCCTTATGCTGAGGGATCATGCTTTGCAAAATTTGGAAATACTCATGTTTTGTGCACTGCTTCAGTTGAAAGTAAGTTACCACTATGGATAAGAAATTCTGGTAAAGGATGGATTACTGCAGAATATGGAATGCTCCCAAGATCTACTCATTCTAGAATGGATAGAGAGGTAACTAAAGGAAAACCTTCAGGGCGAACTCAAGAAATTCAAAGACTAATTGGAAGATCCCTGAGATCAGTTGTTGATTTAGGAAAATTGGCTGAATTTCAGATCAAAGTAGACTGTGATGTAATACAAGCCGACGGAGGTACAAGAACTGCATCTATAACCGGGGCATGGGTAGCACTTTATCAAGCGATTAACTTTTTACTCAAGTCAGGAAAATTATCAGAAAATCCAATAATTGACCAAGTTGCAGCTATATCCTGCGGTATTTGTGAAAATCAAGAATTAATTGATTTGGACTATGAGGAAGATTCAAGTGCAGAAACTGATGGAAATTTTGTTATGACTTTAAATAATAGAATTGTTGAGATACAGACAACAGCTGAGGAAAAACCATTCAATAAAGAACAATTTCAAAAACTTTTAAATCTGGCAGAAATAGGTACAAGGAATATATTTAAAATTCAAAAGGAAGCTCTAGGTTTAAATTAAATTTTATGAAAAAAAATATATTTGACGATAATAAATTAGTAATTGCTAGTCATAATGAAGGCAAGGTTGAAGAAATTAAAATTATGCTAAAACCTCTACAAATTGAGGTTTTATCAGCAAATAATTTCAATTTAAAAGAACCAATTGAAGATGGTAATACGTTTGAAAAAAACGCTTTAATTAAATCATCTTATGTGTGTAAAAAAACAGGAATTCCAAGTTTATCAGATGATAGTGGAATTTGCTTTTGTGATCTAAACAATGAACCAGGTATTTATTCTGCTAGATGGGCAGGAAAAGAAAAAAATTTTAATCTTGCAATGTCTAAAATCAACAATGCTATAAATAAAGTAGAAAATCCTAATTATAAATGCTTCTTTGTATGTGCTTTGTCACTTAGTTGGCCTAATGGGAATAATATAACAGTGTCTGGAAAAATTGATGGTAAATTTTCATGGCCACCTAAAGGTAATTTTGGATTCGGTTATGATCCAATCTTTAAACCACTAGGTTATGATGAAACATTTGGTGAAATGGATCCAGAATTTAAACATAGTATAAGTCATAGAGCTTTAGCATTTAAAAAGTTAAAAAGTTTGTGTTTTCCCAGTTTAGAAAATTGAATAAATATAATCAAAACTTGTTAAGTCTTTATGTCCACTGGCCTTATTGTGAGTCAAAATGTCCCTATTGTGATTTTAATTCTCATGTAAACGAAAAAATTAATGTGAACGATTGGATCCAATCATATAAAAATCAATTATTAGCTATGAAAGAAGAATTAATTGAAAATAATATAAATTTAAAACATTTGGATACAATTTTTTTCGGTGGCGGTACTCCTTCATTAATGCCATTAAAAATAGTAGAAAGTATTATAGATCTATCCAAAGAAATATTCGGTTTTGAAAAGGATATTGAGATAACACTTGAGGCTAATCCAAGTTCGTATGAGAGCAAAAAATTTATTAAATTTAAACAAATGGGAATAAATAGGTTATCGATTGGTGCGCAGTCTCTAAATAACAATCATTTAAAGTTTTTAGGAAGATTACACAATATTAAAGATATTAAAATTGCATTAAATGATGCATCCGAAATATTTGAAAATATTTCTATTGATTTGATATATGCTTTTTATGGTCAAAAGATACATGATTGGGCAAATGAGTTAGAAAGTTTTCTTAGTACTTATAATTTACAACATCTATCTTTGTATCAATTAACAATTGAAGAGGGGACAAAGTTTTTCAAAGATCACAAAAATGGTATTATTAAATTAATAGATGATAACAAAGCTGCTGAATTTTATAATATCTCTAACAAAGTGCTCAGTGATTTTAGATTTGTCAAATATGAAATTTCAAACTATGCAAAAATTGGTTTTAAGTGTAAACATAATTTAAATTATTGGAAATCTGAAAATTGGATTGGCGTAGGACCGGGTGCATATGGTAGGTTGTGGTCTTTAAACAAAAATAAATATAGAGTTGAATATCAAAATTATAAAAATCCCAAAACTTGGTTATCTAAAAATTTGTTGCAACCAAAATTTGAGAAAATTACTAAATTAAACACTTACGTTTCTGACATTGATACGCTCACAATGGGATTAAGACTATATGAAGGTTTAGAAATTTCTAAAATTAATAACTTGTCTATTATAAATTTTAGGTCTCTTAAAGAATTACAAAAACAAAATATAGTCTCATTTAAGGACGATATCTTAAAAGTAAATAAAAATCATATGATAAAACTAAATAGTATATTAGATTATTTAATTAGTCATTAGTATTGCTGCATTTTTTAATGTTAGTTAATTTCCCTAAATCCTCTATTTGCATTACTTGAACAGGCTTTTTGACATAGCCATTATCATCAAAAATTAATCCTGTTACTGGACCTTCAACATTATTTAAATATCTAAGATTTTTTTGCAAATTATTGACATAGTTTATACCTATTACGCCAGCATCAAAACCTGCATTTGAAAAATAATCATTGGCACCTCCCCAAATATCCTCCCAAAGAAATTTAAACTGGTCGTTATTCTTACTTGATATAACTGGAAACCAAGATTTTTCTAATGATGGTTCATTTTTAATTTCCTCATCATTGAAAGTTTCAGTGCCCAAAATTCTCACTAATTTTGAATCTACATTAAAGAAAGCTAACAAAGGTGCTACCTCCAATATAAACTCTTTTCTTCCTCCGATAAGAATAGCGTCAAATTTTGTGTGCATTTCATTAGTTTCAGAATACTGTAAAAATCTTCTCAAATTTGAGTAGAGATTTGTTTTATTGTTTAATTCTTCATTTGAAAGAAAAAGTGAGCTATAATAATTATTTTTATCTACTGAAATCAAATCTATTGTTTGTCGAGAAATGATTTTCCCATACAGGTTATCTGGAGCTATTATGCCAAATTTACTATATCCCTCGATTAAGGCACATGAAATTACATTTTGAACCTGTTCTTCTGGTGAAAATCCTAAAGACCATACATTATCTTCCACCATTGCTATGTCATTTGAAAACGTTAAGATTGGTAAATCATATTTCTTTGCAAATGGTTTGATTTTTAATAACACTTCTCTTGTAAATGGGCCAATAATAAATTTAGGATAAAGCTCATTAAATAAATTTTTTATGATTTCTAAATCAACAACTTTTCCAGTATCAAAATAAATTAATTTTATTTTATTGTTACCAAAATTTAATATACTTAAATCAAGTGATTTTCTTATTTTATCTCCAAAGTTTGAATACTTTCCTGTTAAAGGTAGAAAAACTATAATATTTTGATAATTTATAGCCTTACTTTTTTCGAAATTATACCTATCTAAAGTAGAGATATTATCATTATTTTTTAGATTAATTTCATTATCACTTGAACTTAAATTTTTTTTAAACATTTTCTGAACAGCTGATAACGCCAGCCTCTTTTTTTTTTCTTTGTTATTATTAGAAATATTTCTACCTTGAAGCAATCTCTCATTTCTAAATTCAAAAATGATATTATTATTTTCTTCTTTAAGTTTAATGTTATTTTTTTCAGTTATTTTATTTCTTAATACTTTCTTCTTTAAGTTGTTTGTATTAACTAATACTTTTTTTGTTTTTTCTGCTTTATTATTATTTTCAATTATTAGTTTGCTGTTATCGTCGTTACATCCATTTATCATTAATAATGTACAAAGAATTATAATAATATTATGTTTAAAATTATTAAAAAACATGAAAGTGCACTAATTGTTATAATAAATTTTAAGGTAATATATTGCAAAAAGTAAGTAAAGAAGATCCAAGACAATATGATAAAAACATAAATGGGTGTTTATATTTAATTTCTACTCCCATAGGTAATTTTGATGATATAAGCTTAAGGGCAATCAAACTATTAGAAACTGTAGAAATTTTGATTTGCGAGGATACCAGAAAAACAAAAAAGTTACTTTCACATCTTAATATTAAGCGCAAAAACCTTGTTTCGTATAACGACAATAATGCTTTAAAAAAGAGGCCAGAAATTATTAAAAAACTCCTTTCAAAAATAAACATTGGAATGGTAAGTGATGCAGGTACACCATTAATATCTGATCCTGGTTATAAACTTGTCAAAGAGTGCCAATTAAATAATATTAGAGTAACTCACGCACCAGGTCCTTCTTCAGTTATTAGTGGTTTAATATTATCTGGCCTACCAACAAACCAATTTTATTTTGGTGGATTTGTGTCGTCCAAGAAAAATTTAAAAAAAAAACAATTTTTAGCCAGTCAAACATATAACATGACAGGGATTTGGTTTGATACTTGTCTTAGAATTATTAATACACTTGCTGTAATGCAAGAGGTTTTTGGAAATAGAAAAATTTCAATCGCAAGAGAACTAACGAAAACCTATGAAGAAATTATTTCTGGTGATTTAAATAGCGTTATAAAAATTGTTGATGAAAGAAAAAAAAATAACAATCCTTTAAAAGGTGAAGTTATTTTAATAGTCGGTGGTTATACTAAAAAAAAATTTAATATTGAGAAATTAAGTGTAAATATAAAAAACAAACTTAAGAAACTTTCACTTCGTGACACCGTGAATGAAATAATTACAGAGACTAAATTACCTCGTAGAGTAGTTTATAATGAAGCAATAAAAATAAGAAATGATAGATGTAGAAAAATTTAACGATGACAATTTTTAGTTTTAATTTATTCTTTTTAATTTAGAAAGGGTTAGACATGAGAAATTTATTATTTATATCAATTATTATTTTATTTCTGCCGTCATGTGCTCCAATTGTTAGTACTGTTGGAATGGTTTCTTTAGGAGCTGCATCTAAAGAAAAAGGGTTGGGCACATCAATAAATGATAACCTTATAAAAACAAAAATATCTAATCTGATTTATAAATATAATAAGGATTTGATAGCAAATACTAAAGTTTTTGTTAATAATGGTTCAGTTTTATTTACAGGAAAATTAAAGAGTCCAAATGATAAAATTGAATTTACGAAGTTAGCTTGGAATATAAGAGGTGTTAAAGAAGTTAATAACGAAATTCAAGTAACTGATATATCTTCTATAAAAAATATTGCAAGAGACATTGCTTCATTGGGTGAAATAAGAGCAAGAATAATCTCGGATAAATCAATTAATAGTATTAATTTTTCAATAGATGTGGTTAACGATAAAGCTTATATTAGTGGTGTTGCTTCTAATGAACTTGAAATGACACTTGTAAAAAATCATGCTTCAAGCGCAAGATTTGTTACAGAAGTTTACAATTATATTATACTAAGCAAAGATACAAGATGAGTCGTAATCTTAACATAGCATTCTTAATGGATCCCTTAGAAAAATTGGATCTCAAAGGTGATACAACTTTCGCTCTTGCCTTAGAAGCTCAAAGACGAAGACATCATATTAGTTTTTTTAAGCCTGAGGATTTAATATTAAGTAATAATAATGTTTTAGCAAACATATGTAAGTTAGAATTATCATCATCTAATAATTTAGATAAGTTTAAATATCACGATACTTTTATAAAACCTTTATCAGAATATGATGTAGTTATGATGAGACAAGATCCCCCCTTCAATATGTCTTATATAAGTGCAACACATATTCTTGAAAAGCTTCCAACTTCAACATTAGTAGTAAATAACCCTTTTGAAGTTAGAAATTCCCCAGAAAAAATCTTTGTAACAAATTTCTCACATTTAATGCCAAAAACATTAATAAGTCGAAATTTAAATGCAATTAAAGAATTTAGGAAACAGTTTAAAGATATTATTATAAAACCACTTTATGGAAATGGCGGACAAGGTATATTTCATATTCTCCCAGAAGATGAAAATTTAAATTCGATCCTAGAAATGTTTTTTAGTCAAAATAAAGAACCCTTAATGATTCAGGAATATTTAAAAGATGTTAGAAGCGGAGATAAAAGAATTATTTTGTTAAACGGAGAGCCAGTTGGAGCAATTAATAGAGTTCCAAAATTAGGTGAAAGTAGATCAAATATGCATGTTGGAGGAAAACCTGAAAAAACAGAACTAACTGAAAGAGACAAGTTTATTTGCAAAGAAATTTCACTTTCTTTAGTAAAAAAAGAACTTTATTTTGTTGGCATAGATATTATTGGTGACTACATCACTGAAATAAACGTCACTTCTCCAACAGGAATAAGAGAGATAAAAAATTTGTACTCAATAGCTATTGAAGAGATGTTCTGGGATTTCATCGAGAATAAATTAAAGATTTAAGACTTAACCTATCATTCTACCTAAATTCTCTCCGCCTAGAATATGAACATGAAAATGAGGTACATCTTGATTTCCATTATTGCCTGAATTTGTTATAATTCTAAATCCTTCAGTTTCAACATTAGAGTACTCAATAACATCATTAACAAGTTTCCAAAAACTTTCATGTTCCTTTGTTGAAGCGTTTTTTGTAAAGTCGTAAAAATTGATATAAGAATTTTTAGGAATAACTAATGTATGAATTGGTGCTTGAGGGTTGATATCAGAAAAAGCCAAAGCATGTTCATTTTCTAATATTTTTTCACAAGGAACTTCAGATCTTAATATTTTGGCAAATATGTTGTTTACATCATATAAATTATTCATTTTACTCCTCTATTTTTTTTTTCTTCAATCCCAGACTTTAAATTTCTAGAAGATAATTCGTTCCAAATTTCACTTGGATTAATGCCCAAAGAAACCCAGACAACTAAAACATGATAAAATAAATCTGCAGACTCTCTTATCGCACCTTGTTTGTTTTTTTTTATAAAATCTATAATTAGCTCAGATGATTCTTCACCAATTTTTTTTGCTAGTAGTTCAGGATTTTTTATCAAATGTGAGGTATACGATTGATCTTCACTAAATTTCTTTCTTTGTTTTAAAACACTATATAATTTTTTTATTATTTGTTCATTCATTTTGATCACATTCCCTTACAAATATCCCATTATTGAACATATGTTTTTTTACCGAATGTATTGTATGAATACCATAATGAAAAATTGATGCAGCTAAGACTGCAGATGCACCAGCTTTTAAAACGACCTCAACCATATCTTTTGGACTTCCAGCTCCACCTGATGCAATCACTGGAATAGAGACATTTTCAGCGATTAATCTTGTAAGTTTTAAATTATAACCCTTTTTTGTTCCATCTGATCCCATTGATGTCAATAAGATTTCACCAGCTCCGTTTTTTTCTCCCTGCTTTGCCCATTTAAGAGCATCTAAATTTGTTTTTTTTCTTCCTCCATGAGTGGTTATCTCGTATCCACTAGGCATATTTATATTTTCTGTGGCATCAATTGCTAAAACAACACATTGATTTCCAAATTTGTCCGACGATTCTTTTATTAAATTTGGATTGTAAACTGCAGATGAATTAATTGACACTTTATCTGCTCCTGAGTTTAATAAATCCCTAAAATCATTAATATTATTTACACCTCCTCCTACAGTAAGTGGAACAAAACAAGATTCGGCGGTTTTGGAAATTACATTAAACATTGCTCTTCTTTTTTCATGTGTAGCAGAAATATCTAGAAAACAAATTTCATCAGCACCTATTGTACTATATTTCTTTGCTTGCTCAACTGGATCACCAGCATCTTTTAAATTAATAAAGTTTATCCCTTTTACCGTTCTTCCATTGTGCACATCTAGACATGCTATAACCCTTGTTGAAAGCATTAAATATTTGCCTCTTTAATTTTTTGTAACGCCTCTGAAAACGAAAACTTTTTATCATACAATGCCCGTCCAACTATTACTCCATGAACCCCATTTGAAAACTGCTTCGCTAATCTTGAAATATCATTTAATGAAGAAACTCCCCCTGAAGCAATTACTGAATGTGGAATTGATTTGGCAAATTTAACAGTTTGATCTAGGCTTACTCCTTTTAAACTACCATCTTTAGTAATATCAGTATAAATAACGGAACTGACAATAGAAGAATCAAGACCTTTAATTAAATCCACAGCAATTATATTAGATTGCTTTTTCCAACCATGAGAAGCAATCAGTCCATTTCTAACATCCGCACCTACAACTATTTTTTTTGAATACTCTTGGTTAAGTTGATTTATAAAACTTGGATTTTCGAGTATTAAGGTACCTAAAATTACTCGATTTACTGAATTTTTTATCCAGAAATCAATATCATTAATATTTCTTATACCCCCGCCTATTTGAATTTTCACTTTGTTATGAAGCTTATTTAAAATTTTCTCAATTACTCTTTTATTTACATTTTTACCAGTAACTGCACCATCTAAATCTACGATGTGCAACCAATCTGCTCCCTGATCTACAAACCACATAGCTTGATCTAATGGGCTATTGTTATAAACTGTTTCTTTTTCCATTTCTCCAAAAAGAAGCCTAACGCACTTACCATCTTTAATATCAATAGCAGGATATAAAGTGAAAACATTATCTTTCATTATTTTAGTTCTTTATAATAATAGTAACCAGCTATATATTTTCCATCTAATAAAACTGACTTAGGATTAATGCCAGATCTAACATACCCAGCCTGTTCATACAATTGAATTGCTCTTAACTGGGTTTCTCTTACTTCCAAATTAATAATTTTAAAACCATCTTGTTTTGCTTTTAATTCAGCTTTTTCAAAAACAGCTTTAGCAAGGCCAAATCCCCTTGCCCAAGATGCAAAGAAAAAAGTACTTAATGTGCAAGAATGAGATTGAGCTTCGTTGTTTTTAGCAGGTTTAATTAGTTGAGCAGAACCAGCTACAACATTATCTAATTTTCCAATAATTAAAATTCTTTCTGGGATAAGCAAAACTCCTTTCCAGTAATCTTGAAGTGTTTTTAATGATGGAGGTGAAATCCATCCAAAACCCCCTCCAGCTAAAATTGCCTCTTCGGTTGCATCACATAATTCTTGTAAATCAATTTTACTTAAGCTTTTGCATAATTCCGCCTTCACGTTATATTTTTTTAATTTCGTTTTCATTTTATCTCTCAAGTATTATGGTGACCATTTTAGCCAGTTATATATAAATTTTTGTCCAGAATTGCCACTCTTTTCTGGGTGAAATTGAACTCCTATATAATTTTCTTTTCCAATTATTGCTGGAATTTTATGACTATAATTAGTGTTAGCTATTATTTGGTTAGTTTGTCTACAATCCAAAGCGTAAGAGTGAACAAAATAAAATTGTTCGTTTTCACTGATATTTTCTAAAACTGGATGATTATTATAATCAATTTGTAGATTATTCCATCCCATATGTGGAATTTTATATTTCCTACCAAGGTAATCTAAACCTTTTGTTTTAATTTTTTTAAAGTGACCTTCAAGCCAACAGAAACCCTTAGTTCTTTTTTTTTCTAGGCTAAAGTCGACCATAAGTTGCATGCCCACACAAATTCCTAAAAATTTTTTTCTTTTGTTTATAACTTCAGTTCTTAATAGTTCTACTAAGCCCTCTATATCATCTAAACCTTTTTTACAGTCTGGGAATGAACCAACACCAGGTAAGACAAAATGATCAGCCTTAGATATTAAATCTAATTTGTTAGTAACTTGAATTGTAAAGTTTAAATTATTGTTTTTAACAGAATTTTTAAAAGCGTTTTCAACTGACCTCAAATTACCAGAACCATAATCAATTATAGCTAGGTTCATGTTACATATTTCCAGTTAAAGTTCCTTTTGTAGATGGAACATTATTTAAGTTTTTAAGATCGAGATTAATTGCATTTCTAAGAGAAATAGCCATAGACTTAAAACATGATTCTATAATGTGATGTGTGTTTTGACCATAAATATTTTCAATATGAAGTGTTATTTCTGCAGATTGCGAAAAAGATTGAAAAAATTCCCTGAATATCTCAGTTTCAATATTTTTTATTGTTATGTTTGGCAAGAAAACATTCCAAACTAACCATGGACGTCCAGATATGTCAATGCAACACCTAGTTAGACACTCATCCATCGGTAAATAACTGAAGCTGTATCTTTTTATACCTTGCTTATTACCTAGTGCTTCTTTAATAGCTTTGCCAAGTGCCCAACCTGCATCTTCCATTGTATGGTGTGAGTCAATTTCAAGATCACCATTACATTTGATATCAATATCGATTAAGCTATGTTTTGAAAGTTGTTGGATCATATGATCAAAAAACGGCAATCCTGTTATTATTGAATTTCTCCCAGTACCATCTAAATTAACATTCACCGTAATCTGGGTTTCATTAGTTTTTCTATCAACAGACGAAACTCTTTCATGAATTATTCTAGTCATTTTTTACCCACAATTATTGATAATTTGTTTTGAATCTATTTTTAAGTCTTACTAACAAAGCACCTTCACCGCCCAAATGTTTAGGTGCTACATTGAAACTTATGAGAAATTTGTTAAGGTATTTGTCACTTAACCACTTTGGTACTTCTTCTTTTAAAGCGCCTTTGTTATTTTGTCCTTTTCCAGTAATAATTAATATATTTCGTATGTTTTTTTCATAACAATTAGATAAAAATTTATGTAATAATTGTCTTGCGGAATAAAGCGTTTGGCCATGAAGATCTAAATTTATATCTGGTTCTAATTTTTTCTTCTTAAAACTTTTTGCACTATTCAATGAATTATTTCTTAAAATACGTTTGGTGTTATTTCTTTCATTATTCAAGAGGCTACGATTTTTTCTGGGAAGTAAAATATATTTTTCTAAATTGGATACATAATTTTCCCATACCTTTTTATCGCATTTTGAGATTGAGGTCATATTTCTAATTACTTTTGGTTTCTACAAGCGTCCAGTTAGGATTAATGTCTTGTATTTTTCTTTCAAAAACCCACTCATCTTTTACAAGGATTTCATTTTCACTATTACCATCAATTACTTTGTCATTTTTATCTAAAAGTGCTCTAATTTGGAAAGATTCAAAGATTACATTTAACTTTATAGATGATTTTGTTATTACCGCTTTGGTAATTTTATTTTCTTTTATCGATTTTAAGTCAATAATAAGTGTTTCTTTTTCACTGTTTCTTTCATCAATAGCAGTTTTGAAACTTTTGAGAACAGATGGTTTAGTAAAATTTTTAATATTTTCTAAATTACCACTAACAAAGCTTTCTAAAACCATTCTAAAAAAATTTTTTGATCCAGAAAGAAAATCATTCATATTGAAATTAGGATCAACGTTTAGAATATCATTTAATTCTTTGTTGTTTAGATTATTCTTTTCTGATTTTAGAGAGACAACATTGGTGAATTGTTTATCTTGTTTTTTTTCATTTAGATTAGATTCTTCAAAACCTGTTTTTGTACCTAAAATATTTTTAAGTCTAAAAATCAGAAAGACTGCTATCACTCCAAAAATCAATATATCAATATACGGAAAACTATTCTGCATGTTTTTAAACCATCCTTACTTATAATAAAACATATTTTATTATACTAAAAAAAAGAAAAATTAATATTCATTATTAATTATTTCATATATATATACGAGTATATAGATATTTAGAGAATTATATGAATAATTTAAATTTAAATAAAGATAATAGTATTAAATTATTAAAAAATTTTATCAAAGATTTATCTTTTGAGAATCCTCAAAACATTAATGAAAATAATGTATTCAATAATAGCAATAGTAATCTTAACATTAACATGAACGTTTTTTATACACCTTACAATAATAATCTTTTCAGCTTACTATTAAGGTATACTTTTGACTGTTCTTCAAAAGAGAATAAAAAAAATTTATTTAATCTTGAATTAGATTACTTTGGTTTCTTTGAAATTTTAAAACAAAAAAATTATGATCAAGAGGAATTTACTAAAAGTGGTATAAAAATGTTATTTCCTTTTATAAAAGAAATAGTAGAAGATATAACAAGAAAAGGTGGGAGTATTCCTATTTCATTAAATGAGGTGGACTTTAACTTAATTAAAAACTAGTCACTTATTTTTTTCCAAATATTATTCTTTATTGTTCGAATTTTACTTAAATGCAATTTATAATCGTCAAAATTTACTTCTGGATTTTTCTTATTTCTTAAATTTATCTTCTTATTATAATGATCTAAACTGAAGAATTGATCTTCAGCAAAGTTGACATTTTCAGTTAAAATTTCAAAATCTAACCTAGATTGTCTTCCTCCAATCAATTCTAAATATACAGAGGCTAAAAGTTTAGCATCTTTTATAGCGCCGTGGATTTCTCTTCCAGTTAAATCAATATTATATTTTTTACAAAGTGAGTCTAAGCTGACTGACTGACCTAGAAATTTTTCTTTGGCTAGAATTAATGTATCTATTATCTTATTACCATTCAACTTTTTCATATTACATCTACTTAACTCCGCGTTTATAAAACCAACATCAAATGCAGCATTATGTATAATTATTTTACTATCCGATATATAATCTATAAATTCGTTTGCTATATCGGAAAATTTTGGTTTGTCATTCAAGAATTCACGACTTAAACCATGAACTTCTTCAGCTCTTTTGTCTGAATCTCTTTCTGGGTTTAAGTAATAATGAAAACAACTCCCAGTTGGTAAATAATTTTCTAGTTCAACTATACCTATTTCAACTATTCTGTGGCCATCTTCGTAGTTTAAACCAGTAGTTTCTGTATCTAGTACTAACTCTCTAGTCATTTTATTCAACTCTAAATTTAATTTTTAGTAAATAATACAAAATTAGAATAAAGGTAATTAATTTACCAAATGACGTACTTATTATAAAAGGTTTTCTTTTTGCTTTTTTTTCAAAACTCCATTGTACGTTATTGATAAGTTCAAATTTTTTCTCAGTCATATTTGGCCTCATTAAAACTCTATTTTTTTGAATTTTCTTAGATGTATGCATCAAAAAAACATAATCACATTTTTTATCCAAACCTATCTCATATAACAATGGAATATCAAGTCCAACTATCCGAAAATTTGTAGAACTCTGTAAAAACATATTTCTTTCTTTTTCAACAAGTGGGTGAATTATATCTTCAAGTTTTTTTCTTTCTTTTTTGTTCTTAAATATTTTATTACCTAACAGTACTTTATTGATCTTTCTTTGATTTTGATTGATCGATACAACTTCAGGCCAGATTTTTGATACCTTGTTAATAACAAGATGATTATTATCTAGTATTTCTTTTACCTTTTTGTCTGAATCGAAAACTGGTATTTTTAATATTTTTAACATTTTAGATACTGTTGTTTTACCTGTACCTATTGATCCTGTTATGCCAATTATTATCATTTATAAATTTCTTAAGTGAATAAATTGTTGATAATCATTATTTTATCTTTGTAAATCCAATTTTTTTTTTAATATTAATATTTATCCAGAACTTAATTACATGTTTATAATTTTGAATTTAAAAAATTAAAATTTGTGAATAACTCTATTTACCTATATAATTCAATAACATTTTTTTAAATATATTGTGGATAAAATAATTTTTTTTTTTATTCACAACTTTATAAGAAGCATCATCATCATCAAACTTTAAATAAAGTAATACTATTGTGTCAGATAACTTAATAAGTAAAGTACTTAAAAATAAAGAGGCTTCTGTACCAATATGGTTTTTGAGACAAGCTGGAAGACATATACCTGAATACCTTCAAATTAGAAAAAATGAAAAAAATTTTATTAATTTTTGTTTAAATGAGGATCTAATAATTAAAAGTACAACTCTACCCTTAAAATATTATGATCTTGATGCTGCCATAATATTTTCAGATATTTTAATGATACCCTGGGCTATGGATAGAGACGTCAAATTTGCTAAAAATTTTGGTCCTTCTTTGAAACCTATGATCCCAGGTGAAACTAAAATTCTTCGAAATATATGTTTAAGCTCTAAACTTGAACCTTTAAAAAATTCAATAAGTTATCTCAGAGAGAAATTACCAAAATCCCTTGGTTTAATTGGTTTTGCTGGCGCTCCTTGGACTCTAGCTTGCTATATGGTCGAAGGAAGAGGAAGTAAAGACTTCATTAATACCAGGAAAGCCCTGTGGAGTTCTTATGAATGGTTTATGGAGTTAATTGAAACACTTACAATTTATGTTGCTGATAAGCTAGAAATGCAAGCTAGAGCAGGTGCAGATATCTTGATGATATTCGACTCTTGGTCTCATATGATACCTAATAACTTTTTTGATGATTGTGCCATAAGGCCAACGGCTAAGATCGTAGATATTTTAAGATCTAGAAAAATTCTTGTTCCTGTTATTGGGTTTCCATTTAAAGCAGGAGAATCTATTGTAAAATATTCTTTTGAAAGTAAAGTTGATTGTATTGCTTTAGATTGGTCTGTTGATCTTTGTTGGGCAATAAAGTATATTAATAAAGAGGTTGCTTTACAAGGTAATCTTGATCCAGCGTCTCTCATTCCATCACATAGTAATCATTTAAGGGAGAATGTATTAACTATTTTAGATATAATGAAAGACAGAAGATTTATATTTAATGTTGGTCACGGTTTAACTCCAGATTGTAAAATTGATAACGTAAAAGAAGTTATTAGTATTGTAAGAAATTATAACTTGAAAGTTTAATATTTGTTTTATGAAATAATTAAATCTTTTCATCTTATTTCAATAATATCTTGGATGGTAGGATTATTATATTTACCTAGATTATACGTGTATCATAATGATACTAAAAATTTAAGTGAAATGGATAGTACTTTCCTAGTAATGGAGTATAGGCTGTTGAATTATATAATGACACCTGCTCTTGTAGTAACTTATCTTCTAGGTTTAATTTTATTATATGATAATACTTATTATTTAAGTGAAAATTATTTTTTAATTAAATTATTATTGGTTTTTTGTCTAACATTATTTCACTACTATTTATATATTCTTTACAAAGATTTTAAAAAAGGTTATAGAATCAAAAAAACAAAATTTTACAGAATAATAAACGAAATCCCAACATTGTTATTGATTTTTATTGTTCTTCTAATAATCTTAAAACCAAACTTCCAAATAATCTAAATTCTAATCAACGAGATTTAAATGCATTTAAAAGAACTTAAAGCAAAGAACCCATCAGATTTATTAACTTATGCTGAGAGTTTAGAAATAGAAAACGCAAGCACTTTAAGAAAACAAGATATGATGTTTGCCTGTTTGAAAAAACTTGCTGACAATGATATTGCGATATATGGAGATGGAGTACTTGAAGTTTTATCTGATGGATTTGGTTTCTTAAGGTCACCTGAATCTAACTACCTCGCAGGACCAGATGATATTTATATCTCTCCAAATCAAGTAAGAAAATTTGGCCTTCGTACGGGTGACACTGTAGAGGGTCAAATTAGAGCCCCTAAGGATGGAGAGAGATATTTTGCATTACTTAAAGTTGAAAATATAAATTTTGAATCCCCGGACTCTGTTCGTCACAGAATAAATTTTGATAATTTAACACCTCTTTATCCTCAAGCTAAAATTAACTTTGAAACTGAATTTGATCCAAACAACAAAGATATTACTACTCGTGTCGTAGAAATGGTTGCGCCTATGGGCAAAGGACAACGTGGCTTAATTGTAGCACCACCTAGAACAGGTAAGACAATGATGTTACAGTCAATAGCTCAAGCAATATCAAAAAATCATCCTGAGATTTATCTTATTGTTTTATTAATTGACGAAAGACCTGAAGAAGTTACAGATATGCAAAGATCTGTTAATGGAGAAGTTATTAGTTCTACATTTGATGAACCCGCTTCTCGACATGTACAAGTAACCGATATGGTTATAGAAAAAGCTAAAAGACTAGTTGAACACAAACGTGATGTAGTGATTTTATTAGATTCCATAACCCGGTTAGCAAGAGCTTACAACACTGTAATACCGTCTAGTGGCAAAGTTTTAACGGGAGGTGTTGATGCAAACGCTCTTCAAAGGCCAAAAAGATTCTTTGGTGCAGCAAGAAACATTGAAGATGGAGGTTCATTAACCATTATTGCCACCGCATTAGTTGAAACAGGCTCAAGAATGGATGAGGTAATTTTCGAAGAATTTAAAGGCACTGGAAATAGCGAGGTAATACTTGACAGAAAATTATCAGACAAACGAACTTTCCCGGCTATTGATGTAACTAAGTCAGGCACAAGAAAAGAAGAGCTTTTGGTAGAAAAAGACACATTATCTAGAATGTGGGTTTTGAGAAGAATTTTAATTCAAATGGGGCCGGTAGACGCAATGGATTTTCTGTCAGATAAACTAAAGCAAAGCAAATCTAATGAAGATTTCTTTAGAGCCATGAATAAATAACATGTTTCACGTGAAACATTTTTAAAAAAGAACAAAAATTTGGACACAATTTTTTCCTCAGCTTCAAGTTCACAAAAAAGTGCAATTAAAGTTGTTAGAGTTTCTGGAAGCGAAACAAAAAAAATACCAAAAATTTTCTCATTTAAGCCAACGCAGCCTCGAGTTGCGTCTCTTAGAAAAATATATGATCAAAACCATAATATCATTGATAATGCTCTAGTAATATATTTTCCTGGCCCGAATACTGTGACTGGCGAAGATGTTATAGAGTTTCACATTCATGGAAGCATAGTGATTGAGAAAAAAATATATGATGTTCTAACTCAGTTAAAAGGATTTCGAATAGCTGCTAGAGGAGAGTTTACGAAGAGGGCATTTTTAAATGGTATTTTAGATCTTACTCAAGCGGAAGGTTTAAATGACTTAATAAATTCAGAAACAGAAAATCAACACACGATATCTATGTCTCAGTATGAAGGTGTTTTATCAAAAAAAGTATATTCATGGCGGGATGAAGTCATTTGGCTATTATCAAAGTTAGAAGCACTTATTGACTTTTCAGATGAGGAACTTCCTGCAGAATTAGAACAAATTTTTAATTCAAAAGTATTAAAAATATTAAAAGAAATGAAGAAATCTATGAGATACAGCAATTATGCGGAAAGAATCAAAAATGGCTTTGTCATAACTATTTTGGGTCGTCCTAATGTTGGAAAAAGTTCACTTATAAATTATTTGTCAAATAAAAGTGTCGCTATAGTAACAGATGAAGCTGGAACGACAAGGGACATTATAGAAGTTATTATGGATTTTGAAGGGTTTCCGGTTATTTTGAATGATACTGCTGGTATAAGAAACACAAAATCTGAAGTAGAAAAAATTGGAATTAAAAGAGCTTTAAAAAAGGCTGAATTATCTGATATAATACTTATTTTGTCTGACAATGAAGATTTTGCTTATCCGGAACTTAATTCAACATGTAAAAAAATATTAGTACACACAAAATCAGATTTGAAAATGTTACCTAATAAAGGTATCTATAATATTTCTGTTAAAGATGATATAGGGATTGACAAACTAATCAAAGCAATTGTCAGTCATCTAGAGTCTTTGGCTCCTAAAGAAAATGCATTACTAACAAGAAAAAGGCATGTAGAGGCAATACAAAGATCGATTAATGCCTTGAATGATATGCATAAATTTGACCTAAATATCAATCCTGAAATAGCGTCAGAGAATTTAAGAATAGTTGCTAGAGAAATCGGAAGTATAACAAATATTATTGACGTGGAAGAAATTTTAGATGATATATTCAGTAGTTTTTGTATTGGTAAATAACTTTTGATAAGAAACATGAAAAATTTTGATGTAATAGTAATTGGAGGAGGTCATGCTGGCGTTGAAGCAGCAGCAGCGTCATCGAGAATGGGTGCTAAAACTGTTTTGATAACTATGAAAATTGAGAGTATTGGTGAAATGTCATGTAACCCAGCTATAGGCGGCTTGGGAAAGGGTCATTTAGTACGAGAAATTGACGCACTTGATGGTATAATGGCTAAGGCTATAGATGTTTCTGGTATCCAATTTAGAATGCTTAATCGCTCTAGAGGGCCCGCAGTTCATGGGCCAAGATCTCAGGCAGATCGCAAACTATACAAAAAAGCTATATTAGATTTGCTAGAATCATGTGAAAATTTAACAATATTAGAGGGAACAGTAAAAGACCTTACGATCAATAATAATGTAATTAAGGATGTTGCGTTAGATAATGGTTATACTATAAGGGCTAAATCAGTAGTATTAACAACAGGAACCTTCTTGGGTGGAGTTATTCATATTGGAAATGAGAGAATTCCAGCAGGTAGAATAGGAGACAAACCTTCAAACCATTTGTCAAAAAAAATTAGAGAATTAAAATTGCCAATTGGCAGGCTTAAAACTGGAACACCACCTAGATTGATCAAAAATAGTATAAATTGGAATAAAGTTGAGATGCAGTCTGCAGACAATAATCCAATACCATTTTCGTATATGACTAAGAAAATAATTATTCAACAAATCCAATGTGGCATAACAAGAACAAACGCAAACACGCATAAAATAATATCTAATAATATAAGCTTGTCTCCGGTATATTCTGGATCAATCCAAGGTTCTGGACCTAGATATTGTCCAAGTATAGAAGACAAAGTCACTAGATTTCATGAAAAAAGTTCACATCAAATTTTCCTTGAGCCCGAAGGTCTTGATAGCCAATTAATCTATCCTAATGGTATTTCAACAAGTTTACCAAAAAAAATTCAGAGTGAATTTTTAAAAACAATTCCTGGATTAGAATCTGCCACTATAAAACAGCATGGTTATGCAATTGAGTATGATTATATGGATCCAAGAGCTTTAAAAGACACCTTAGAAACAAAAAAAATAAAAAGCCTTTTTTTTGCTGGGCAAATAAATGGTACAACTGGATATGAAGAAGCTGCTGCCCAGGGATTAATTGCGGGAATCAATGCTACAATAAATCTTAATAATAATCCCAAATGGTTTACTCTTGATAGATCAGAGGCATATATAGGAGTTATGATTGACGACTTGATAAACAGAGGAGCACCTGAGCCCTATAGAATGTTTACATCTAGGGCAGAGTTTAGGTTGCTTTTAAGGTCTGACAATGCTGACCAAAGGTTGACAGACAAAGGAATAAAGTTTGGTATAATTAGTTCTGAAAGACAAGAATTCTGGGAAGAAAAGAAAAAAAATTTAGAATATTCTTATAGAATCATAGACGATTTATTTGCAAAGCCCAGCTTGTTAAAAAAATACAATTTACCATCTACAAGGACTGGAAACCCAAGGTCACCAAAAGATATTCTATCATCTGGAACACATCATATAAAAGATCTTTTTGAAATTTGGCCAGATTTAGAGATGATCCCAAATGAACTTCATTCACAAATAGAAACAGATTGTATATATAACGTCTATCTTAAAAGACAAAGAGAGGACATAAAAATGTATAAACAAGAAAACAAAACTAAAATTCCCATAAATTTTGATTTTGACCTTATAAAAGGGTTGTCAAATGAAATAAAAGATATTTTGAAACAAAACAAACCAAGCACTGTTGCTCAAGCATCTAACCTTCCAGGTTTTACGCCAACAGCCACCTTGTTACTTCTTAGACATTTAAAAAGAGAAAAAAAATATAAAGTTGCTAACGAACATCAATACCTATGATAAATTTTGTTCACATGTATTTGTTTCACGTGAAACGTATGAAAAATTATGTGTGTTTCATAAAATTCTTATTAAGTGGCAAAATTCAATAAACTTAATTAGTAAAAGTACTGTAAAAAGTATTTGGGAAAGGCATATATTAGATTCAGCACAATTATACAAGTTTGTTAAAGATATAGAAGGAAACATCATAGACTTTGGTTCTGGGGCCGGCTTCCCAGGTTTGGTGCTTGCAATAATGGGGAAAAAAAATATCCATCTAGTTGAATCAGACTATAAGAAGTGTGTGTTTTTAAAAGAAATTGCAATGCTAACAGAAACAGATATAATTATACATAACTGTAGAATTGAAGATTTAAGCTTCATAAATGTTGATTTAATTACTTGCAGAGCATTGGCGCCATTAAGCAAGCTTATTGATTATGTAGAGATTTTTATAAACAAATCATCTGTAGAAAAACAACTACCTAAGCTATTGTTTTTAAAGGGAAAATCTTATTTCTCTGAAATATTAGATTTAAGAAAAAATAAAAAAATTAATTTCAAAGAGTATCCTTCAATAACAGATATACATGGTAAAATTTTATACATAAATAAAGTAGATGTGTTAGATATTAAAAATGACAAATAAAGTTACACAAATAATTGCTATTGCAAATCAAAAGGGTGGTGTAGGAAAAACTACTACTGTAATAAATTTGGCAACAGCTATGGCAGCTTGTGATAAAAAAACACTTATCATTGATGCTGATCCACAAGGAAATGCTAGTACTGGCTTTGGCATAAAATATGATCAAAGAGATAAAGATTTATATTCTATAATTTGTGGTAAGGATAATATTAATGTTTCAATCAAAAAAACTATGATTCCGAAATTAGATATCATTCCTACCTCACCAGATCTTTCAGTTCTTGAACAAGAATTAGTTGATATTAAAAATAGAGAATTTAAAATTCGTGATTTAATTAGAGAAATTAGCGACTTTTACGATTACATATTTATTGATTGTCCACCTTCTCTAGGGTTGCTTACATTGAACGCCTTATGTGCAGCAAAAAGTTTAATTGTACCTCTTCAAACTGAATTTTATGCATTGGAAGGCTTAACTCAACTTATGAAAACATTGGAGTCAATTAAAAATAATTTTAATAATAAAATTACTCTTCAAGGTATACTCCTAACCATGTATGATAAAAGAAATAAAATATGTGAAATGGTATCAAATGATGTTAAAAATCATTTTAATGATAAAGTTTTTAAAACTATAATTCCAAGAAACGTAAGAATTTCTGAAGCACCTAGTTATGGTCAACCAGTGTTGATGTATGATATTTCATGTCCGGGATCTCAAGCATATGCCTCATTGGCGGGTGAAATCATTAATCAGGAGAAAGATCTAAAATGAAACAAAAGAAAAATGCAAGACCTATTGGCCTTGGAAGTGGTCTTTCAAGTCTTTTAGGTGCTGAGGTAGAAAAAAAAACTGATGATTTCAAAATGGTACCAATAGAGTTTATCAAACCTGGACCATGGCAACCAAGAAAAATTTTTGATAAAGAGGAACTAGAGTCTTTATCAAATTCAATAAAAAAACAGGGCATAATTCAACCAGTAGTAATAAAATCTAACGGTACATTTAAAAATGAATATTATATAATTGCTGGCGAAAGAAGGTGGAGAGCATGTCAACTAGCAAATATACATGAAATTCCAGCTATTATTAGAGATGATATAAAAGATGAAAAAGTTGCTGAATTATCTTTAGTTGAAAATATCCAAAGATCTGAATTAAATCCTATTGAAGAAGCAGAAGGGTATCAGTCTCTTCTTATTAATTATAATTATACTCAAGAAGATATTTCAAAAGCAGTCGGAAAATCTAGGTCTTATATTGGTAATATTATTAGATTATTATCATTATCAGTTAAGGCTAAAGAATTACTAATACAAAAAAAACTTACTATTGGCCAAGTCCGACCACTTATAGGTCATAAAGACTCTGACGTTTATTTAGAAATAATTTTAAAAAACAAACTTAATTCTAGAGATATTGAAAAACTCATAAAAAAAGGAAATACAAAATCTCCCAAAAATAAAGTTAAAAATATAGATATCATTAATTTAGAAAAAGAACTAACAGAAATAACAGGATTAGTCATAAATATTGATTTTAATAGTTTAAAAAAAACTGGAACAATAAAGCTAGAATGTAAAAACCTAGAAGAATTTAACTTTATAATTGAAAAATTTAAGAATTAATTTTATTTCTTGCAAGAACAGAAGTTGACAATAAGAACTGTAATAAAAGAGTTTTTTCAATTGTATGATTTAATTTACATTTTAGTTCAAGATCAATTAAGCGTGTTAATATAATATTAATTAATTTTAAATTCCACACTCTACATTGAAAAATTATAAATTTCTTTTTTTTAAAGAAAATTGGCGGTTTAATATTTTCAATAACATTTATCAAATTTTTATTATTCTCAAAAAGTAATAAAATTTTTTCTAATAGTTTAAAGTGATTAAAAAACATTCTTATTAGAGTCAGACTTGTTGTTTGATTTTCATAAATATTTTCGAAAATTGTTATTGCTTCTTTAGGATAGCCATTTGAGCAATTTTCAATAATTTTATTTAAATTAATATCATCATTTTGTGAAATAATAGAGAAAATCATTTCTTCAGTAACATTTTTATTTTCCGTTAAAAAGATATCCAGTTTTTCAAGTTCCATTTCATTAATTAGTGAATTTTCACTAAATTTAAAAATTAAATTTTTTAAAAAATCTTCTTTGAAATTAATTTTATGTTTAGAAAATAAATTAGATAATTTAGATTGAATGGTGTTTATTTTTTCTTCATAACAAGAAACTAGAATAGCATTATTTAAATTTTGAAAATATTTTATAAAAGAATTTACCTTTAAGTTTTTAGCTTTTATTAAAAGTAAATAATTTTCATTTTCAGTTTTCACACTTTCTAAAATAATACTTTCTAAGTTTTTATTTACAGAAACGTGCATTAGATCTAAAAGTATAGATCTTTTTTCTGAAAAAACACTCAAAGTATTTATATTGTCATGAAGTACTGTTGGATTATCTTTGAATTCGTTACCGTCTATTTTTGAGACATTGAAAGGATCATTTGTATCTATTTCAAGAAATTCTAAAGTTTTTTTATATAAAAGGTCAACTAAGCCAACGTTGGTACCATGAAAAAAAATTATGTTTATGTTTTCAAGGTTATTTTTTATATTATTTTCATAAAAAAAAGGATCTATTTTCAATTTAATCTTCTTAAGATAATTTTAATATGTCTATAGAGAGATTCTGCCGAGCTTTTTGTTAATCTTTCCTTAATACTATTGATGCTTTTTTCTTGAGTATAAAGAGAGCTTGATGAAGAGCTCAAAGCTGGAAAAGTATTTATGTAACCAGATTTGACGGCATTTGTATTTTTATTTATTAATTGATAATCAATTCTAGCCTTTGTTGATTTTAGAATATTTTGACCACCAACTGACAATGTCTTAATAGTTTCAAATGTTATTTTTGATTTAAGCATATATTTTGCTTTATAATCACTAGCATAGAAAAAACGTTTTAAATTTTCTTTAAAATACAAGTTGTGCTTATCATTAGGCGTTTCAATTTCAATTAAAAAGTTATTAATTTTATCAGCATTATTTAGAGTGCAGCTAGAAATTAAAATAATTAAATTTATAAAAAATAACTTTTTTAAAATAAACATTTTATTCTCAATTTAAACAACGAAATTAACAACACGATTAGGGATGATAATAACTTTTTTTGGGCTTTCGTTCAAAAATTTTAAAACATTTTCTTCTTTCATAGCAATTTCCTCTATATCTTTATCATTTAAGTTTATAGGGACTTCAACAACTGCTCGTACTTTCCCATTTACTTGTATAGGTATTTTTACGTTACTCTTTTTAATATAGTCAAAATCAACTTTCGGCCATATTTCATTTGAAATTGAGGTTTTATTACCTAAAGTATACCAGAGTTCTTCGGCGATATGGGGGACCATTGGATTAATTAAAACAAGAAGTCTACTTATTACAAAAAGAACAACTTTAGAATCATCTTCATTTTCAATTTTATGAGAAAATACTATGTTAAATAAATTTCTAATTTGAGCAACGGCAATATTGAAGTGAAATTCTTCAACTGCTTTTGTAACATCTTTGATTGTAGAGTGCATAACTGATAAAAGTTCTTTATTTTTTAAAGAAATAATTGTTGGTAGTTTGTTTTCATTGTTTTTTTTAGGTAAACTTATTACAAATTTCCAAAGTTTATTTAAAAAACGCCATGACCCTTCTACTCCCGAGTCAGACCATTCCATATCTCTGTTAGGTGGAGAATCAGACAACACAAAAAAGCGTGCGGTGTCTGCACCAAAATCATCAATTATCTGCTGAGGGTCAACTACATTTTTTTTTGATTTACTCATCTTCTCTATTCTTCCAACAATAAGGGGTTCTTTTGTCTTACAGTGAAAGTATTCATTACCATTTTTTACTATGTCACTTGGAAAAACCCACTTATCCTCCAATGTTTTAAAGGTCTGATGACATACCATTCCTTGTGTTTGAAGAGAAGTGAAAGGTTCCTCAATATCTACGGAGTTTACATGTTTTAAAGCTCTCATAAAAAACCTTGAATAAAGAAGATGCATGACAGCATGCTCAACTCCACCTATATATTGATCAACAGGCATCCAGTATTTAATAGCTTCTTGAGTAAAGGCATTTGAAGGATTTAGATCAGTAAATCTTGCAAAGTACCAACTAGATTCAAAAAATGTATCAAATGTGTCCGTTTCTCGAACAGCCTGTTTTTTGCATTTAGGGCATTGTGTATGTTTCCAAGTTGAATGATTATCTAACGGATTTCCAGGTATGTTAAAATTAATATCCTTCGGTAAAGTAATTGGTAAATGTTCTTCTGGTACTGGTACCTCACCACAATTATGGCAAAATATTATTGGTATTGGGCAACCCCAATATCTCTGCCTAGAAACACCCCAATCTCGTATCCTATAAGTTATTTTTTCTTTACCAATCCCTAATTCATTTAGTTTTTTAATAGATAATTTGATTGCATCATCAGTATTCAAATCGTTTAAAAATTCAGAATTAACATGAATTCCATCTCCTGTAAAAGGCAGACTTTCTTTGGTTTTTATGACTGGTATAATATCTAAAGAGTATTTAACTGCGAAATCATAATCTCTCTGATCATGTGCAGGACAGCCAAAAATTGCTCCTGTTCCGTAATCCATCAAAATAAAGTTAGCAATAAAAACTTTTAACTTAACATCTTTTTTAAAAGGATGAGAGACAGTAAGATTTGTGTTGTATCCATATTTTTCAGCTTTTTCTAAGTCAGCTTCTTTGGTTGAATTTTTCTCACAAAATTTTATGAAGTCAGCTGCTTTAGAATCTTTCTCAGAAATTTTCTTTGAAAATGGATGTTGAGGCGATATCGCAATAAAAGTTGCTCCAAAAATTGTGTCAGGTCTGGTTGTGAAAACATTTATTTTTTCAGATGAATTATCTATTAAAAATTTAATTATAGCTCCATTGCTTTTTCCAATCCAATTTCTTTGCATTGTTTTGACTTTTTCAGGCCATGCATTTAAATTATCTATTTCATTGAGTAATTCATCTGCAAATTCTGAAATTTTGAGAAACCATCCTTTCATTTTTTTCTTTTCAACTTCAGCTCCAGATCTCCAGCCTCGACCGTCAACAACCTGTTCATTTGCTAAAACCGTATTTTCAACTGGATCCCAATTAACTAAGGTTTCTTTTTTATAGGCAATCCCAGATTTATAGAAATCTAAAAACATTTTCTGTTCAAATTTATAATAATCTGGATCACATGTACTTAATTCTCTTTCCCAGTCATAAGACAAACCCATCTGCTTTAACTGTGTCTTCATATTTTGGATATTAGAATTAGTCCACTCTGATGGATGAGTTTTATTTTCTATAGCGGCATTTTCTGCTGGTAGTCCAAATGAGTCCCAACCCATAGGATGCAAAACATTAAACCCTTGTGCTTTTTTGTACCGAGCAACTAAATCACCTAAAGTATAATTTCTTACATGTCCCATATGTATAGCACCAGAAGGATATGGAAACATTTCTAATACATAATATTTAGGTTTGTTATAATCAATTACAGCCTTAAAACTATTAAGTTCAGACCATTTCTTTTGCCATTTTTTTTCAATTACAGAGGGATTATATTTCATTATTAATTTTATTTTGTCGACTTAATTCTTAAATTTCTAGCTTCGTTCAAGATGTTTTCTTCAATTTTATTGGCAAGATTTTTATCAAGAAATGTATTAGACCAAAAATTGTTTTTAAAATTTTGCACATGAACTTTTACCTCTATACCATCTGACCTCAGTTCACTTGTTTTTATATAAGCCATAATTTTTATTCTTTTATCTTTAATATTCTTCTTGGCATACCAATCAGTTATTATAGTTCCGCCTAAAGCATCTGTAGAAATTAGTGGTGCAACAGATAATATATTTAGAGATGCTCGCCATAAATATCCATTCACATTAATACTATTGTCAGTAGAGTCTACTAGGTCTAGGATTCTAGATAATGAAACACCTTTTTCTGAATCCTTAGAAAACAAACCAGGTTTTGGTTTTTCGTTAGTAATAGGATTTTGAACAATCGAATTATTTGTCGAACAAGATGAAATGAAAATCAAAATATATGTTAATAGAATATATCTAAACATTAAATATCCTCTAAATTTTAAATATGATTGTATAATATAATAAATTAATCATAAAAAAAAACAAAAAAGGCGACCGAAGTCGCCTTCTTCGTATTTACTAAAAAAAGCAATTAGAATGATGCTTTTAATGTTAAGCTAGATGCTGTACCTGAATCGTCTGTGTTACCAGATACTTGTCCATTCTCGTACTCGTAATCTTCCACGTTAATTACAGCAGATAATCCAGAAGCAATTGTGTATTGAACTTCAATACCACTAACTGTGTATTCTTCTTGAGATGTAGATAAGTCATCTTCAAGTTTTGTTGTGTAACCTACTAATGTCATTGCATCACTCACTTTAAATGAAGCAGCAACACCATTTGTGCTTTCATCTTGGTCTGCATCTTCATATGTAGAATTAGATAACACTAAAGCCATATTACCAGCAGCAACCTTGATACCAACATTTTGTGTATCTTCATCTTGTTGGCCTGATACTTCCTTAGTACCTGTTGCACCACCGATAGTAATAGCAGCACCACCAGCATCAACTGTGTATCTAGCAGCATATGCTGTTGCATCTGCATCACCAGCTACACCTGAGTTAGTGTATGAAACACCAGCAGTTAATCCGCCAACTGCAGGTATGTGATAAGAAACTTTGTTGCTTTCAGAACCAGAAACTGCTCCGTCTCCGTTTGCAGTTTTTAATTGACTAGTTGTTCCTGTAAGTGGCTGACCTTTATATAGTTCCTCAGAAGGTAAGTCTGAAGCAGCTATACCATACTGATCCATAACACCGTCAAGTTCACCTAATACTAACTTACCGAAACCACCTGAAATAGATAGAAAGTTATCATCTGATGTACCGCCACCAGCTTTATCTGTTTCAAATTCTGTTTGGAAAGCGATTGTTAAACCAGAATCTGTCTTGTTTGTGAAGACTACCTTCATCTCAGAATCTTGGCCGAAAGCTGTTCCATCTTTTGCTGCAATATCAGAGTTTACATTTGAGTAGTCCCACTCAAAGTATCCTGAGATTGCAACGTCTGCTAATGCAACATTTGCATTCATAGCAGCAGCTGCAGCTAGTGCAGTTGTTCCTAAAAGTAATTTACGCATCGCGTATCCCCTTATATTATGTTTTCTATTAAGAAAACGGTTAAATAACATTTCTACCATAGAAATGTTTGATTATACTTCTATATGAAATAGAGTGTAAAAACTAGTGTGTTATGACATAAATATCACTTTTTTTTATTTTTGTTGTTTTTTTGCAACAAAATAAGATCTAAAAAAAAATAATATTATTTTATGAAGTAATTAAAGGAGAAAACTATTGGAAGATATAAAAAAAAATATAGAGTTCCTTTTATCTAATATACAAAAGTTACACGAGAAAAGCTTCTTTTCAGACAATAAAGTACCAAAATTAGTAGCAGTTTCAAAAAAACAGGAAGACCATAAAATTGATGAGGCGATAGCATGTGGACAAAAAATCTTTGGAGAAAATAGAGTGCAGGAGGCAATTAATCGTTGGAATAAAAGAATAGAGAACTATAAAGATTTAGAATTAAGGCTTATAGGACCACTTCAAACTAATAAAGTTAGACAAGCTTTGAATTTATTTGATGTTATTGAGACAATTGACAGAGAAAGGATAGCAATAGAGATAGAAAAAAATTTGAATGAAAAAACCAAAACCAAAAGCTTTTATATTCAAGTCAATACTGGAAATGAGCCACAAAAAAGTGGTGTAGATCCTTTAGAAGCAGATAAATTTATAAATTATTGTATTAAAGATTTAAAATTAAACATAGTTGGATTGATGTGCATACCACCGTTAAGTGAAGAACCATCAATGCACTTCGTCTTATTACAAAAAATTGCAAATAGAAATAATTTGCCGGAATTATCTATGGGAATGAGCAGTGACTATGAAGATGCAATAAAGTTTGGAGCAACGTCTGTTAGGATTGGTTCACTGTTATTTGGTAAAAGACAAGAGTGATTAGAGTAAATGGCCTGATTTGTTGGATTTTGTTTCAAGATATTTTTTATTGTGTTTATTAGGGGTTATTTTAATTGGTACTCGTTTTATGATATTTATACCTAAATTTTTTAGGTGCTCAACCTTTTTAGGATTATTAGTAATTAATTCTACATTTTTTATTTTTAGTTGATCCAAAATTTCTTTTGCAGGGTAATATAGTCTTTCATCATCATTAAACCCCAGGTCTTCATTTGCTTCCACGGTATCCATACCATTTTCTTGTAATGAATACGCTCGAAGTTTATTCAATAATCCAATATCCCTTCCCTCTTGAGCAAGATAAATCAATATTCCTTCATCAGCTTTAGCCATTAATTTGATAGACTGTTTTAATTGTTGCCCACAGTCACACTTGAGACTGTCTAACACATCTCCTGTTATGCATTGGCTATGAATTCTTACTAAAGCGTGATCAGTTTTCAATATTCTATTTTTCCCAAAAACCAAACAAAAATGTTCGTTACCACCATCTTTCGGTCTAAATATTATAATTTCACAATTTTCGCTATGTATAATTGGTACTTTGGCTCTAACTGACATAATCAAACTATTAGCACTTTCCTTTTCATATGATTTAATGTCATAAGTATTTACATGAATAAGATTTTTATCAAATGCCCACTTATTGATTTTCTCAACTGCAACATTCGAGATTATAGTCATCAAGCCAGCAGGTAGCAGCCTAGATTGTCTTAAGAGCAAAATACAAGATGATACAATTCCCTCGAAGCTCTCAGGCAAAGCCCCGTCAATTTTAGGAATTTTATGATTAGCTAATGGCATACATAGAGACAGAATATCATCTAATTTCCAATTATTTTTAATTAAAATTGAACAAGGCCCATTACTTCCATTAATACCAATTGCTTTGCTTCGATTTTCAGACAGAATAATACTTGGTCTTGATAGAGCAAGTTTGGACAACTCATCAACTGTATGTTTTTCTATTAGCTCAGATGCTACTAGTAAAACAGAAGTTCCTGAATTAATATCGGAAATTACTAACTTGCCACCTCTTCTTAGCTCAGATATTGCTCTTTCTATTTTAACTGTTAAAGTATTATTCATATGATTTTAAATTAATTAATAAGGTGTTTTTTTTGAAACAAGACATATCAATATTATTATATGAAAAGGAAAAAATTTTAAACTCAATTCTTCATTATCAAATTTTAAATTATAATAATTATGACCTTTTTGTTACAGAAAGTTATGAAGAACTGAATGAGATTGTAATAAATAGAAATTTTAATGTTTACATTTTAAATCTAAATGACTTAGGTAACGACAGCAAAAATTTTATTAAAATACTTCAAACCAATAGTGAACATAACAATATTATAGCTTATCATGAACCTTATTTAAAAAAAATGATTGATAATGTAGAAAAATTATTTTTATTAGAAAAACCATTTAAATTAATAACTCTGCTTAATCATTTAGATAGTATTAAGAATTCAGAAACTATTAACAATTCTAATAAATATTTAATGGATCATATTATTTATTCTCCCTCAAAAAAAACTATTTCTAATTTAGAAACAAACTGTACAGAACACTTAACCGAAAAAGAAAATAATCTGTTAATTTACCTTTATAATAAAAAAAATGAAGAAATATTAAAAAAAGATTTACTAATTAAAATCTGGGGATTTTCAGAAAAAATTAATACACATACTCTAGAAACACATATTTATAGGTTAAAGCAAAAATTAAATAGAATAGATAAAAATTTCTCTTTATCATTAAAAAATAAAAATGGTTTATATTATTTAAAATAGATTGACTAGCTTGAATAAAGAACCAAGAAAAAAAGATGTTTCTCATGAGAAAATATTAAAATGGCTGGGGCGGTAGGATTCGAACCTACGGTACACGAGATCAAAACCCGATGCCTTACCACTTGGCTACGCCCCACTGATAATTGAATTACATTATTTAAAATTTATTTTCAAGAACTTTAGAGCAAACTACCCTGTTCAATTTGAAATTAGCTTTTTTTCCAAACCAAAAAAAATATTTATTGTTAAAGAACTTACCTAAATTAGGCTTATCTTCTAAACTTTTTATTATACCAAAGCATGTAGATCCACTTCCTGTCATACCATAAGCTACGATATTAGGAATTTCTTTTAAATTAATTAAAATATCTTTGATTTTAGGAGCCAGGCTTGTTGCTGAAAGTAAAAGAGAATTATGAATTATTATGTTTTCAAAAAATATTTTTTTTGATTTATGATTTAAATTTTTAAAATCAGAGTAATGTTGGAATACAGATTTAGTTGATAGTTTGATATTTGGGTAAATTAGTAGGAAATAATAATTACTTGGAAATTTTTTTCTTCTTACTTCTCTGCCATAACCAGTTAACTTTAAATCTTTACTAATGATACATGAAGGTACGTCTGATCCTAATTCACTACCAATTTCTAATATTTTGGATAAAGGTATTTTATTATTATTTTTATCTTTGTTAAAAAGTGTTCGTAGAACCACAAGGGTTGCTGCTGCATCTGCCGAACCTCCACCTAAACCAGACCCAATTGGAATATTTTTATCCAGGTAAACTTCAAATTTTTGGTCCCAATTTGTATGAAATCTGAACTGGTTTATTGCTTGCAAAATTAAATTTTTTTTTGGGTCGATAAGAAATGGATTTTCTTTATTTTGATGAAAAGCATCATCTTGACTGAATTTTAAATAAATTTTATCAGTTAATTCTAAGAAGCAGATATCACTCTCAATAAAATGAAGCCCATCTAAAGATTTATTTTTAACAAATAAATTTAAATTAAGTTTTGCGGGTGCAGAAATATTATAATAAATGGTCATGTTTTCTTATTTTTTCTTTGATTTTTTTTATTGTATTCGTGTTAGTTTCATATTTAAGGGCTTTATTCCATTCAAAAATAGCTTCTTTTCTTCTATTTAACATAAAATAACAGTCACCAAGGTGATCTATAACTTCAGCACTTCTCGGAAGTATAGAAACAGATTTTTCTAAAAAGAAAACTGCAGAGTTAAAATTATTTCTCTTATATTCTACCCAACCAAGAGTATCTAAAAAATACCCATTATTAGGATCTATAATTAGAGCTTTTTTTATTAAATCTAAAGCAAGTTCTAATTCTTGATTTTTTAAAGCTAACTTATAAGAGATATAATTTAATGTGAAAGTATCATTTGGATTTTTTTTCAAAAGTTTTAAGAATAATACTCTTGCTTCTTTCCATTTACCTATTTTATCTAAATTAGAAGCGTATAAAAATAAATCACGATCATTCGAGTCATAGTGATCTATAATCTTTTTATAAATTTTTAGAGACTTATGATACAGTGATTTCGATTTGTAATAATTTGCAAGTCTATATAAAACAAATTTATTATCAGGCCAGACTTTAATAATTTTCAAGAGTAATGTTTTATATTCTATATTCATACTAAAAGATTTAATTATGTCTAATTTTTTCAGATTTGCTGGTAAAGAAAAAAATGATTTTTTAGGTATGGTGTCTAAAATTCTAACTGCTGTTTCATAGGTTTTTTCAAAAGTATAGATTTCTGATAACGCATATTTAGAAATATCCATTTTAGGTTCTAGAAAAACACTAAACTCTAATAATATTTTTTGATAAGAATAAGAGTTATTTACTTTAGAATTATCCTCATTTATCATTTTATAAATTTTAGATGCTAAGATAACATTTAATTTTTGAACATTTTTAAAAATGTTATTTTTATTTGAAAATTCATTAATTATGTTAATTTTATCAAACTGGGTAGGTAGTTTTAAATTTATAATTTTTTTTGATTTTTCGAAATTATCTACCCTGAAGTAAAATCCTGCTAACAACAATAATTCATGACTATTTAAATTATTATTTTTATAAATTAAGTCAGCAATTTTAATTAGTTCATTGGAATTATAAAAATTTTCTAATATTAGTAACTCATGAACAGATGACTTATTATAATAGTCTCCTGATAATTCGTTTTTTGGATTTTCTGTTTCTTTAATCCAAAATTTAATTAAATTATTTAAATCATCAATATTAAAAAATAATTCTTGATTTTTAAAAACCTCTAGACTGCCTCTAAAATCATTATTTTTAATTTTTAAAATATATCTTGGTAAATTATATAAAGTGTTAATTTTACTATTAGCTTTCAATTTATGGGAAACTTTATCTGCGATATTAAAATTTCCACTTACCAGATTTGAAAAAAACTTGATTTCCAAAAGTTTTAGATTATTGAGATTTCTATTTAATATCCTACTAGCTGTGTAAGCATCCCCCTTTTTTATTGAATAATTAGCAGTAAGATAGTTTCCTACATATGACGTATTGTTTTTTTGATTATAATGATCTTGGTGTATATCTGTAAGTTTTGTTTTAATATTACAACCTATCAAATTTACTGAAACAAAAAGAATTAGTGCACTTTTAATCATAAAATTTACCAAAAGTTATTATTTTCTTTAATATAAAATCAATACAAACTATCTTATATTATTAAATAAAATTTAATAGGAATTTTTAATTGGATCTAACTAAAACTAAAAATCAAAAAATAATTACAAATATTTTAAATTTTTACAGAGAAATTGGAATCGATATTACAGTTTCTAACAAATTTTTTTCTAAAGAGCATTTTATATCAAAAGGGAACAAAAAAAATATAAAACTTAATAAAAATTGTAACATACAAAAAGATAAAGACACTAAAATCAAAGAATTGGAACATTCATTCGAAAACTTTGAAGGTTGCAAATTAAAAAAGACATCTACAAATTTTCTTAGATTTTTCGGAAATATAGACTCTAAAATATTAATAATTGACGGACCGCCAGATGAGGAAGAAGATAAGAAGGGAGTTTCTTTTGCGTCAAGTAAAGGATTATTGTTTGAAAAAATGCTTAATGCTATAGATTTAAAGATTAATGAAACTTTTATTATAAAAGGTATTCCCTGGAGACCGCCAGGTAACAGATACCCAAGTAATGAAGAAATAAATATTTGTAGACCCTTTATTCTTAAATTGATAAACATATTAAGACCTAAAATTATTTTGTGTTTAGGCGAGGTTCCCACCTATCAAATTTTAGAATTGAATGAGAGTATTATAAAAATAAGAGGAAAATGGAGAACATTAAAATCTGATCAATCTAATTGTGAATTTCCTGTTCTTCCAACTTTTAGTATTTCACATTTATTAAATAGACCAGATTTAAAAAAATATGCTTGGGAGGATATGAAATTACTAAGAGACCGGATCAAAGAAATTTAGTTGCGTAATGATAATTCTAAAAAATACAAAAATATTTTTTCCACTTATCTTTTTAAGTTCCCTAATCTTTTCTAATATTTCATTTGCAAATAATGAAAATATTAAAAAAATATTATCAATTGATGATATAAAAATTTACAAAAAAATTTTCGATATTCAAAAACTTCCAATTAAAAATAAAAAATCTAAGGAATGGAAAAAAGTTGATAATTTAATCAAGGGTTTAAATAATAGAATATTATTAGGCAATGTATATGCTGAGAGATTTTTACATCCTACTGGGTGGAGAAGTTCATATACTGATTTAAAAAAATGGCTTGATAAATACAATGACCATCCAGATGCTACTAGAATAATTAGGATAGCTTTAAAGAGAAAACCAAAAAATTTTAAAAGCCCAAAAAAACCAACACCTGGTTTTTTAAATGGGTATGGTACATTCAAAGAAAATGTATTAAAGCCAAGATTTCCTATTGATAACCAAAAATATAAAAGTTTTTCCTATGCTACTTCAATCAAATTTAGAAGAGCAATTAATAAAAGAAAAACTTTATCTGCTGAAAATTTATTAAATAGTAAAAAAGTAAAAAAGTATCTTACTAAAAATGAATTATCACAACTAAGATCAGAATTATCACACGCTCTATTTATTTTTGAAGAGGATCACAAATCTATCAGACAAGCTAGACTATCACTGAGTTTGTCAGATAAACCGAACCCTCTAGCTTTATGGGCTGGTGGATTGGCGTCATGGAGAATAAAAGATATTAAATTATCGAAATATTTCTTCAACAAATTGTCAGAAATTCAGGGGCCTGAAGGAATAATTGCTGGTGGAGGTTATTGGTCATCAAGAATTTCATTTATGTTAGGAAATGCTAGAAAAGCAAATTATTTTTTGAAAAAAGCAGCTTCAAACGAACGTACTTTTTATGGATCATTGGCGATGGCTTCTTTAGGATATAAATATAAGCCTAATTTTGATTTGCCCAGCTATGATCATAAATTTATAAACAAAATTTTAAAACATAAAGGCGGTATTAGGGCTTTAGCATTAATAGAAGTAAATGAATTCCACAAAGCAGCAAGAGAATTCAGAAAAATTATTCCTAAACTTGACGTAAAAGACTATCCTCAATTATTATCATTCACATCAAAAAATAATATGCCAGGATTAACTTTTAGGTTAGCTGCTATTTTAAGAAATGATCATAATAAAATATTATTAGGAGGATTATATCCTGTACCAACCTGGAACATAGATACATCAAACTTGAAAGATAAGGCACTTCTATATGCTATAGCTCGTCAAGAATCAGGTTTCAACCCAAGAGCTAAAAGCTCATCAAAAGCAATGGGTGTCCTTCAAATAATTCCTTCGACAGCAGCGTTTATAATGAAAAATAGAGAATATAGACTTAGAAGAAGCAAAAATCACTTGCTTTACAATGCCCCTCACAACATTTCAATTGGTTCTAAATATATAAAATTTCTCTTTGGTTTACCTTTCGTAAACAATGATTTAATGTGGATGTTAGCAAGCTACAATGCAGGTCCAGGAAATTTTGAAAAATGGACTAAACATAGAAATTACAAAAATAAAGACACTCTATTAATGTTAGAAAGTTTGCCCGCAAGAGAAACTAGAAATTACATAAAGTTAGTTCTCACAAATTTATGGGTATACAAGACCAGATTAAATCAAGATAATTCAGCACTGCTTTCACTAGCATCTGGAAAATCCATAAATTCAAAAGTGTTTTTCAAAAATACAGGAAGTTAATATTAATAATGGTAGAAAATGAATTTATTTCCATAAATATTGCAGTTGTGACTATTTCAGACACAAGGGAATTAAAAAATGACAAGTCAGGTGATACTTTACAAAATAGAATCATACAATTTGGGCACAATGTAACAGTTAGAGAAATAGTAAAAGACGATTTTAATAACATCTATGATTTATTTAAAAAGTTACTCAATAATAAAGATATAGATGTTATAATTTCTACTGGTGGTACTGGACTTACAGGAAGAGATATTACACCTGAAGTAATGGAAAAACTTTTCGAAAAAACCATAGATGGTTTTGGAGAAATGTTTCGTTGGTTATCATTTAAAAAAATTAATACATCAGCATTACAATCACGAGCACTTGCTGGAGTTGCATGTGGCAAATATATTTTCTGTTTACCTGGCTCTCCTTCTGCATGTAAAGATGGATGGGACGAAATATTGAAATATCAATTGGATATAAGACATAAACCATGTAACTTTGTAGAAATTATGCCTAGACTCCAAGAACATAAATTTTATCGTTCTAAAAATTAATGATAAGTTTTGATATAGAAAGAGATTTATATAACAAAAATATAATTATGATAGGAGTTGATGAAGCTGGAAGGGGTTCATGGGCTGGTCCATTAGTGTCGACCGCATGTTGGTTTGATTTTACTAAATATAAATCTTTGCATTCAGAAATTAACGATAGCAAGAAATTAAAATCGTCTAAGCGAAAAGAGATAATATTATCATTAGATAATTTTGTTAAATATTGTTCTTCTATTGCTAGTGTAATGGAAATTGACAAGTATGGTCTTTCATATGCAAATGCAATTGCTATGAAGAGGTCTATCTTTTCACTAACTCAAGAATTAAAAAAACACTCACAACTATTTAGAAATAAAGATTTTTGTATTTATATTGATGGAAAATTTAAACCAGATTTTAAAAATTTGGACAATTTTTTACTACTTAACAAATTACATTTAGATAAATATTCAATTAAAGCTCTTGTCAAGGGTGATAGTCTTTGCAAAACTATTGCTTTAGCAAGTATTATTTCAAAAGAAACAAGAGATACTGTAATGAGGCAATGGTCAAAAAAACACCCATCTTACTTGTTTGACAGTAATTTTGGATATGGGACAAAAACTCATATAAATGCTATTTTAGAAAATGGTATTTTAGATTTACACAGAAAATCTTTCAAGCCTATTGCTACTATATATAGTAAGATAAACTAATAAATATACACATATTGTAATAGTTAAATTAATTTAACTAAGTAATTGACTTTATTAAATAATTATCATTTTATCCACAGTATATAAACAAGATATTAAATATATATAAAAGATTAATTATGTTATTAAAAAGTTATTTAAATAGAGTAGTTGTTGGTGATTGTATTGAGAAGATGAATAAATTGCCTGCAGAAAGTGTGGATTTAATTTTTGCAGACCCTCCATATAATCTTCAGCTTAATGGAGAACTTGAAAGACCTGATCATACTAAAGTTGATGGTGTAAAAGAAACTTGGGATAAATTTAAATCTATTTCTGATTATGATAATTATACTAAGGAATGGATGAGTTCTGCTAGGCGAATATTAAAGCGTAACGGTAGTATTTGGGTTATAGGTTCTTATCACAATATTTTTAGATTAGGATATATTTTACAAGATCTAGGATTTTGGTTTTTAAATGATGTGGTTTGGAGAAAAGTTAACCCAATGCCAAATTTTCGTGGTAGAAGGTTCACTAATGCTCACGAGACACTTATTTGGGCGTCAAAAACAAAAGAATCAAAGTATACATTTAATTACGAAGCTATGAAGTCATTAAATGGTGATTTACAAATGCGTTCGGATTGGTCCCTTCCAATTTGTACTGGTGATGAAAGGTTAAAGAATAAAGATGGTAAAAAGATACACCCAACACAAAAGCCTGAAAATCTTTTAAATAGAGTTATAATGTCAAGTAGTAATATTGGTGATGTAGTTTTAGACCCATTCTTTGGTACTGGAACTACTGGAGCTGTAGCAAAAAAACTGGGTAGGAATTTTATTGGAATTGAGCAAGATGCAAAATATGCATTAGAGGCTGAAAAAAGAATTAATAAAGTAGAAGAAATTGGAACGAAAGATCTTATTCAGACACCCAGAAAAACTGCCGAACCAAGAATACCATTTGGACATTTATTAGAACAAGGGCTAATTAATCCAGGTGAATTATTACAAGATTCTCGAAGCAGATGGACTGCTAAAATTAGAGCAGACGGCAGTTTGATTTCTAAAGATAAGAAAGGTTCAATACATTCAGTAGGTGCTGACTTACAAGGGCTGCAGGCCTGCAACGGATGGACATTTTGGCATATAAAGCGATCTGGAAAGCTTATCCCAATTGATAGTTTGAGACATGCAGCAAGGGCAGTCAACCAAGCATAGACTTTAATTCTAGTCTACTTTTGTGTAAAATTGGCTCAGTATAACCAGAAGGACTAACATCTCCTTCTAAAACCAAATCCACAGATGCCTTAAAAGCAATTGATTTATCAAAGTTTTTTGACATAGGGATATAATTGCTATCATTTTTATTTTGTTCATCAACAACCTTGGCCATCTTTTTCATTGTATCAACCAATTGATTTTTAGTAAAAATACCATGTTTGAGCCAATTGCAAAGGTGTTGACTAGAAATTCTGCAAGTTGCACGATCTTCCATTAAACCAATATTATTAATATCTGGAACCTTAGAGCATCCAACACCTTGATCAACCCATCTTACTACATACCCAAGAATACCTTGTGCGTTATTGTCCATTTCTTTTTGTATTTCTTCTTGAGACCAGTTGTGGCCTTTTGAAACTGGCACAGAAAGTATATCGTTTAAATAATTGTTATTATCATTAGACTTATCTTTTTGGATATCAAATACATTTATCTCGTGATAATGCAAAGCATGAAGCGTAGCTGCTGTTGGACTAGGTACCCAAGCGGTATTTGCACCGCTTTTTGGATGATTAATTTTTTGTTGCAACATTTCATGCATGAGATCAGGCATTGCCCACATCCCTTTACCTATTTGAGCTTTACCAGAAAGTCCACATTCAAGCCCAGTTTTTACATTATTATTTTCATATGCTGAAATCCATTTAGCATTTTTTATCTCGCCTTTTGGTATAATCGGACCCATTTCCATTGCAGTGTGTATCTCGTCCCCTGTTCTATCTAAGAAACCAGTATTAATAAAAACAGTTCTTTCACTTGCCATTCTGATACACTCTTTTAAATTAACAGTTGTCCTTCTTTCTTCATCCATAATACCAATCTTGAGAGTATTTCTTTCTAGTTGAAGAGCATCTTCTACTGCACCAAAGATATCACATGCAAATTTGACTTCCTCTGGTCCGTGCATTTTTGGTTTAACAATATACACGGATCCAGTTCTAGAATTCATTTTATGGATCTTAATATCATGAATTGCAATTAATGACGTAATCATTGCATCCATAATACCTTCTGGTATTTCTTCCCCATTTTTTAACAAAATAGCTGGGTTTGTCATTAGGTGTCCAACATTACGGATTAACATAACAGATCTACCTGGAAGTTTATATTCTCCAGAAGAGGTAATGTACGTTTTATCTGGATTTAATTTTCTCGTGATTGTCTTACCATTTTTTTCAAAAGTATCTTCAAGGTTACCTTTCATAAGACCTAACCAGTTTCTGTAGGCTAATACTTTATCCTCTGCGTCTACTGTTGCTACTGAATCTTCACAGTCTTGTATTGTGGTTAAAGCTGACTCAATTATAATATCGTCAACACCTGCATTATCTCCAGCCCCAATGTTACCTTCTTTATTCACTAATATTTCTATATGAAGATTATTATTTTTAAGAAGAATACAACTTGGATTTTTAGCATCACCTTGATATCCAATATATTGGCTTTTTATCTTTAAATATGAATTAGTACCATTTAAGGTTTCAACTAAAAGGGAATTATCATCAATTTTATATGAATTTACATCTTTATGTGAACAATTTTGTAATGGAAAATTTTTATCTAAAAATTCTTTCGCATATGATATTACTTTATTTCCTCTTATAGGATTATAAGAAGCAGATCTTTCAGCGTTGTCACTCTCAGAAATAGCATCAGTTCCATACAATGCGTCATATAAACTTCCCCATCTTGCATTTGCAGCGTTAAGTGCGTATCTCGCATTAGTTACCGGAACGACCAACTGAGGCCCAGCTTTAAGAGCTAATTCATCATCTACATTTTTTGTCTTGATTTGAAAATTTTCACCTTCGGGTACAATATAGTTAATGTTCTTTAGAAAGTTTATATATTCTTCATGATCAATATCTTTGCTAGAGTTTTCTAAATAGAATTTGTCTATTTTACTTTTTATTTCACTTCTAATTTGAAGTAATTCTTTATTTCTAGGAACAAATTGATTTAATATTATTTCTAATTTTTCCCAAAACATATCAGAAGAAATTTTTGTATCAGTAAGTGCCTCATTTTCGACAAAATTAGCAAGAGTTTCTGATACTTGCAAATTACCACGTCTTAATCTATTAGTCATTTTTATCCCCAATGTGAGTATTATTCAAAAAATTAATATCATTTTTTAAAAATTATCTAAAGTCAATCCTTCATTTTTGAGAAGATTTTTAACTTCAAAATACAATTCTTTCTTATCTTTTTCAGATTTACCTTCAAACCTAACTACCAGTGCTTCTTCAGTGTTACTTGCGCGTATTAACCACCAACCATGATTATTTTTGATCCTTAAGCCGTCTAATGTAATTACATCATTGGGATTATATTTTTCAAACACTTTTTTTGATATATTATCAATAGTTAAAAATTTAATTTCATCAGAACAAAAAACCTTAATTTCAGGTGAAACAAATGTTTCAGGCAAAGTTGATATAAATTTATCTAATTCAAAATTATTTGCCGTTAAGGTAAGTAATCTTATAGCTGCATAAAGTGCATCATCATAACCAAAATAGGTATCACTAAAAAATATGTGGCCAGACATTTCACCTGCTAATGGGGATTTTATCTCTTTAATTCTTTTTTTGATGTTTGAATGCCCTGTTTTTCCAATTTCTGCTTTAAAACCAAGAGATATTATATTTTCATATGCAACATAACTTGACTTAATATCTAAAATTATTGTTTGGGTAATTTTATCATTTGAAGCTATTGAATTTGCAAGAAATGCAGTTAATAAATCACCAGGAATTGGCCTTCCTTTCTTGTCAATAACACCAATTCTGTCACCATCTCCATCAAATGCTATCCCAAGTTCAGCATCAACCTCTTTCATTTTATTTTTCAAAATTTTTAGAGTAGACTCATCAGTAGGATCAGGATGATGATTTGGGAAATTTCCATCAACTTTAGAATATAAGATAACGTGTTTTCCAGGAATTTTTGATGTTATCATCTCAAGTGAAGGACCGGATGCGCCATTACCACAATCCCAAACAATAGTTTTATCATCAAGTTGTCGTTTAATATTTTGAAGAGGTCTAATAATTTCATCAATATAATGAGAATTTATTGCGACAGATTTAGAAAAACCATTAAATGTTCTTGAATAACCTTTACTTGCAAAATGACCTAGTTCTTGAATTTCTTCTCCAAAGAAAGAGTTTTGATTTAAAACTATTTTAAAACCATTATAATCCTTTGGATTATGACTTCCAGTGACTTGTATTGCTCCATCTGCCTTATAATAATTACTTGCAAAATAGAGCATTGGCGTTGGACCCATTCCAATTCTATAAATTTCGCAACCAGAATTTTCAAGCCCTTCAGTCAGTTTTTCTTCTAATAATGGGCTAGATAACCTCCCATCCATTCCAACAACAATTAATGGATTTTTTTTTTCTGGATATTTTTCTCTGACTGTAATGCCAAAGAAAAAACCAAGCATGAAGGCGTCTTTTTTTGTTAAGGTTTTTTCATAAATACCCCTAATGTCATATGATCTAAGAATTGTGTTGTTAAAAGTATGCTTAAACATCAATTTCAACTAACTATTTCACGTTTTAGCCAACTTTTAAGATTCTGTTTCATCTCTGGCCTTTCAATAGAAAAACGAATGTTTGCTTGTATAAATCCTAATTTAGACCCACAATCAAATCGCTCCTCTGAAAATTTATATCCCATACAATTTGACGCTCCTATTCTACTTGCTATAGCGTCAGTAAGTTGAATTTCATTGCTAGCACCTCTATTTTGTTGTTCTAAGACCTCAAAAACGGCTGGTTCTATAATATATCTCCCGACAACAGCCATATTGCTAGGTGCATTTTCTGTGGATGGTTTTTCTATAAGGCCTAAAATTTCAGTAACATTTTGGTCTATCGATTTTCCAGGAGAAATCACTCCATATGAAGATACGTCTTTTCTGTCTACATCCATTACAGCAAGCATGTTACCAGAATTATATTTATAAATCATTTCTTTAATTGTATTTCCACCATAAATTAAGTCATCAGCAAGAATTATGGCAACTGGTTCATCTCCAATTAAATGCCTAGCACACCAAACAGCATGACCAAGACCAGCTGGTTCTTGTTGTCTTACGTAAGCAAATGATCCAGGGATTTTAAGCATTTCTTGAGCAGTTTTAAGGGTTTGTCTTTTTCCTTTTGAAAGTAAGTTATTTTCTAGTTCAAAAGAATGATCAAAATGATTTTCTATAGCAGATTTTCCTCGACTAGTAACAAAAATAAATTGGTCAATACCTGCATTAGCCGCTTCTTCAACTGCATATTGTATAAGGGGCTTATCAACAATTGGAAGCATTTCTTTAGGCATTGACTTGGTAGCAGGAAGAAATCTTGTACCTAATCCACCCACTGGAAATATTGCTTTCTTAATTTTCATTCACAAATCCTATAAACTAGTATAGTAGTTGATATGGTTATTATTTTTTTATTTTCAATCAGTTAAAAACTTTATGTTTCTCAAATATAAGAGGATATGTCATGAAAATAACAATATTAGGAACTGGCTATGTTGGGTTAGTATCTGGAACTTGTTTTTCAGAGTTTGGTTTTGATGTATGTTGTGTAGACAAAGATAAAGACAAAATCACTAACCTAAAAAAAAACATTATACCTATCTATGAACCTGGTCTTGAGAATTTAGTTAAAAAGAACAAAGATGCTAACCGGCTCACTTTTAGCAATGATATAAAAAAAAATATAACAAACGCAGACATTGTTTTTATTGCTGTGGGAACACCTGCAAGACGTGGTGATGGTTATGCTGATTTATCATATATTTATGAAGCTGCAGAAGAAATAGCAAAAAATTTAGTTGGCTATACAGTTGTTGTCACTAAGTCCACGGTACCAGTTGGAACAGGAAATGAAATAAAAAAAATTATTAGCAAAACAAATCCCGAAGCTAAATTTGATGTGGTTTCAAATCCAGAATTTTTAAGAGAAGGTAATGCTATTGAGGATTTTATGAGACCAGATAGAGTGGTTGTTGGTTACGAAACTGAAAAAGCCAAAGAAGTAATTTCAAAAATATATAAACCTTTATATCTAATTGAAACTCCAATTTTATTTACTGATTTAAAAACAGCCGAGTTGATTAAGTATGCTGGTAATGCATTCTTGGCTGTTAAAATTTCTTATATTAATCAGATGGCAGATTTATGTGAAAAAGTTGGGGCGGATGTTCATGATGTTTCACGAGGAATCGGTCTTGACAAAAGAATTGGTAGTAAATTCTTGCATCCTGGACCAGGTTATGGTGGATCTTGTTTTCCAAAAGACACTCAAGCACTTGTAAAAACCGCTAATTATTATAACTCTAATATTTCTATTGTAGAAAATGTGATCAAATACAATTCTCAAAGAAAAATAGATATGGCAGAAAAAATAATTTCTGCCTTAGGAAAAAAATATGAGAATAAGAAAATATCTATTCTAGGGTTAGCATTCAAACCAGAAACAGATGATATGAGAGAAAGTCCGTGTCTTGATATTATCCCCAAACTTCAAGAAAAAAATTTACAAATCTCTGCATATGATCCAGTAGCCATGGATGAAGCAAAAAAATTATTACAAAATGTCCAATTTACTGAATGTATTGAAGATTGCATTAACAATAGTGATGCACTTGTAATTTTGACTGAGTGGAATGAATTCAGGAGTTTGTCACCGGAAAGATTAAAAAAACATATGAAAGGAAATATTTTAATTGATTTAAGAAACGCACTTAACCCAGACAATTTTCGTGAAAGTGGATTCAATCTCACTCAAATAGGAAGACTAACTCCTAGCCAGTAATACTTGTCCCAAGTGATTTAGGTCTTTTCATTCCCTCAATTAAATTTACCATTTCTATCTTACCAGTTATTTTACCTTTTGAGTTTTCAATTGTAACTGGCTTTGAAGGTGCATCTGACATTATTTGAAGTATATCCTCTAACACCATATCTTCTTTGACAGTTGCACCAGAGCTTTTTGTGTTTGTTGGTGTCATAATTGATTTTGCTTGAATGACCCTTGCTCTATTAATATCTTTTATAAAATCAGAGACGTATTCATCTGCAGGATTCATTATTATTTCTTGAGGATCACTGTCTTGAACCATGCTTCCATCGCGAAGAATAGCTATTCTATCTCCAATTTTAAGAGCTTCATCAAGATCATGTGTAATAAATATTATAGTTTTATGTAATTCACTCTGAAGATCTAAAAGTATATTTTGCATTTCTGAACGAATTAATGGATCTAAAGCAGAAAAAGCTTCATCCATTAGTAGTATTTCTGCATCTGTTGCAAGTGCTCTTGCAAGTCCCACTCTTTGTTGCATACCACCTGACAATTGTCCTGGATAATATGTTTCGTAACCATCTAATCCAACTCTCTTAATCCATTTTTGAGCTTTTTCTGACCATTCATCTTTAGAAATATTTTGAATTGCTAGTCCGTAACCAACATTTTGTAAAACTGTTTTGTGAGGAAATAAAGCAAATTTTTGAAAAACCATAGACATATTATTTTGTCTGAACTGAATGAGTTCTTTAGAAGTTAAATTTAGGATATTTGTATCATTAAACAGTATTTCACCACTTGTTGGTTCTATTAATCTATTAAGATGTCTTATTAGAGTTGATTTGCCTGAACCAGAAAGACCCATAACAACTTGTATCTTCCCTCTATTAATATTTAGATTTATATTATTTAATCCGAGAACACAGTTTGACTTCTCAAGGAGTTCGTCTTTACCCATTCCATTTTTAACCAGATCAAGTGCATTTTTATCACCATCTCCAAAAATCTTATAAAGTTGACTTACTTTGATTAATATACTTTTTGAATTCATTATATTAATCCTTACCTTCGTTCCTATATTTTTGCATTCTCAGTCCAAATTTTTGTGTAACTCTGTCAAAAATAATTGCTAGTATTACTATAGCAAGACCATTCATTAATCCCAGAGCTAAATACTGATTTGAAATTGCTCTTAAAACTGGAAGGCCAAGACCTTTAACGCCAATCATAGATGCTATTACTACCATTGCTAAGGCCATCATTATTGTTTGATTTACACCAGCAAATATAGTTGGTAGAGCCAATGGCATTTGAACTCCTAATAATTTCTGCCAATAATTTGCTCCAAATGAGTCTGCTGCTTCTAAAACGTCTTTATCTACCAACCTTATGCCTAAATTCGTTAAACGAACAATTGGAGGAATAGCATAAATACATACTGCAATTAATCCAGGAACCTTTCCAATACCTAAAAGCATCACAACTGGTATTAAATATACAAAACTAGGAATTGTTTGCATTACGTCTAAAACAGGAACTATTGCTGCTTGGACCTTATTACTTCTTGCCATAGCAATACCTAGTGGTATACCAATTGCTATACATAGGAATGTAGCTACAAGTATTATAGCTAATGTTGACATTGTATCTTCCCACATACCGAAATAACCAATCAACATAAAACTCAAAAAAGTTCCAACAACTATTAATATGGATCTTGAGCCTATCCAAGCGAGTAAAAGAATACTAAATATAATAATAGGCCAAGGGGTATTAATAAAAAGCTTTTCGAACCATACTAAAAACATCAGTAGTGGTTCAAAAAACTCTTCAATGCCTTGGCCATAAGTCCTTGAAAAATCAGTGAATGCAAAATCTACAGTTTTCTTAAATTCTCTTAAATCAGATCTGCTCATGTCTGGGAAATTAAAAAACCAATCCATTTTTTACATTCCTTTTCTGTAAAAAAAATAATCACCACCCTAAATTTACTTAAGATGGTGATTATAAAATTTGGTATTACTTAAAGACCAGCTTTAACTTTTTTAGCTACGTCTGCAGAAACCCATTTTTCCCAAACGCTTCCGTGCTTCTCTAGAAACTCGAAAGCAGCATCTTTTCCAGACGCTTTTTGTTCAGTCATAAAAACAAGCATTCCATTCATTATTTCACCTGGATAAACTCTGTTTGTAATGTAATTCATAGCGACACTAGCATTCTTTTTAAAATTTGCTGACACTACACTATTAACTTCAGACTTAACCCAAGAAGATTTTTGTGGATTTGCACATTCTTTCTCTGGCTTCACAATGCAGTTATCCCAGTTATCTTTTCCACCAAAAGGTACACCAAAGTCTAACTTGTGCATTTTATATTTTCCAATCATAGATGTTGGTGACCAGTAATAACCAAACCAATTTTCACCTCTCTCAACAGCTTTCGCCATTGAACCATCTAAACCAGCAGCACTTCCTGGATCAACAAGAACCCATCCTTTTTTCTCCATTTCAAAAGCTCTAAAAAGGTTAGCATTAGCTAATTGGCAACCCCAACCTGCAGGACACCCAACGAAAGCTCCCTTAGATTTATCTTCAGAATATGGAAAAAGATCAGGTCTATTTAAAACATCTAAAGCTGTTTTTAACTCTGGGTGTTTTTTGATAGTGTGAGGAGGAAGCCACCAACCTTCACCTAAACCAGTGATTGGACCTTTGTTAGCAACAATTAATCTGTTTTCACCAACAGCTTTTTTTAATGGAACAGCAACTGCATTAGCCCACAATTCTGGAGCAACATCAGGTGATCCTTTTTCATTCATTGAAGTAAAGGTTGGCATTGTAGCACCTGAAACTAGTTCAACTTCGCATCCATAACCTTTTTCTAAAATTATTTTATCTACATTGGCCATTAATTCAGCAGATGCCCAATTCATTTCTGCAATAGTTACTTTTCCACATGCAGCGTTACCAATTGTAGCCCAACTAAGGCCTACGGCTACGGTTGCCGCCATAGTAAATGCAGCTCCGAATACCCTTTTCATTTTATTCTCCTGTTTCCGCTTGTAATAATTACAAACCTTGATTAATTAAATTAAAGTAAATTGAATTAAAAATTCAAGAATCATAATAACAAGAAAACTGCACTAATTGCAAATCACTATAATTGAAAACAACTATTAACACACTTTAAGTAATTGATATATATAGATAATATTTTTTAAAAAAACTTTGAGATTATGTCTATAAATTTTTACTGAAATTTATTATTTAGTTACTTACATTTCGTTATTCTTATTATTATATGTAACAAATGTTTGAAGATTTTACACCATTTATAATAGCTTTAGTTGTAACATTCAGCTTTATGATATGTGTTGCTATATGGAATAGTTTAAATGCTCCCCAACCTCCCGAAAAAGCACCCCCAATAGAACCAGGTCCGTCTAGAACTAGAGAAATTCTTGCGAGATTTAGTGAGTTTTATATGAATTTAAATCCTGAAGGAGAAATGATTTTTGATATTGATCTTTTACCAGATCCAAAACAACATATAATACATGCTCTTTACGTCGGGTTTGATGAAAGTGAAAATGACGATGAGAAATCGGCTATTGAGAGAGGTCTTAGAGCCATTGTTAGATTTCAAGAAAGAGTTGGTGAGTTACCTATCAAAAAGGAAATGTCAGAAATAGAAAAAAATCTAATCATTTCTAATTCTGAAGAAAATATAACAAACACATTTGATTCATCTAATGTCAATATTTTAAGTGAAGAAGAATTTCAAAGATTTTCTGATTTAAGAGACATGGAATTAGAAACACATTTTCAACATTTAAAAATACAAACCGTAGAAGAACAGGATTTATGATGTCTATTTTAAAAATTAATGATCAAAATGAAATTTATTATGAGTTTACTGAACCAAAGGGTAATGGACATACATTCGTTTTTGTAAACGCTTTAACAGGTAACACAACCGCGTGGAACGGAATCATTGGAGATAAAATTACTGAAGATGGGAATGGTTTTCTCACCTATAATTTTAGAGGTCAGGATAACAGTAAATTTAATGAAGAACTTAATTTAGACACAGATTTAATAGTCTCTGATTTGTGTTTTTTAATAGAAAAATTAAAACTTAAAAATATTATTTTAGTAGGTTTATCCATTGGTGGATTATATGCTTCACTTGCTCTTGAAAAGGGGGTTAAGTCTAAGGGTTTAGTTTTAATAAACACACTTAGGAAAAATAACTCTAGGTTAAAATGGATTAACGAGACTATGGTTAATGTCGCACGCTATGGAGGTACATCATTATTAATGGATATGAATATGCCTGTAATTGCTTCACCATTCTTTTTAGACAAAATGAAACCAAGTGCACTCAATCCTAATAATTATAAAGGATTAGAAGAAACCACTGGTATTTTCAAACTTATGAAGGGATCTTTAACAGCTAACTGGGATATTGACTGGTCTAAAATTGAATTACCAGTTTTAATTATGACGGGACACTATGATAAAGTTTTTAGAATTCCTGATGATATTGATCAGATCGCAAACTCTATGAAAAATGTCCAAAGGTTAGAATTTCCTGATTGTGGACATTTAATACCTTTAGAAAATCCAAATGAGTTTGCTATGCATCTAAATCAATTTGCGAAAAGGTTAAGATGATTTTTTTATAACAATTGTAATATCATCTTTTAAAAGTTGATTTTTGAAAATTTTTATCTTTCCAAAGTTATTCTCACAAACCCTTTTTATCCAAGATAACTCTGTATAATATAATGCTTTATTTATTTCTTTTTTTTCTTTTATTAAGCAGTTAAAAATCATAGCTTTTTTTACTAATTTCCAATTAGTTGTAAGATTTTTAATTATATAATCTTCCCACAAAGGTATATTTTTTGTTGGTGTAAGATTATACGTGCCTGACATAACAACATAATCAGTATTTTTAAAAGGAAATGCACTTATTGCAAATTCAACATTTTCGAAATCTTTATTTTTTTTGCAAAAATTAATTAAATTCTGATTTATATCAAACCCATAATATTGAAATTTATTATCTAAGTTTCTCTCTTTGATAATTTCGTATAATCTACCATATCCACAACCAATATCTGCAATTGAACACTTTTCATTTTTCGTGTTTTGTAATATTTTATCTAAAATAATGTTTAATCTAAGGTCCTGTGATAATTTACTATTCCAAAATACTCCTTTAGGGGTATTATTATAATAATCAAAACGTTTACTATAAATTTTAGATATTTGTTTGTTTAGAAACTTATTAATAAGTGTTTTTATTAATATCATCTAATCACGTTAAGCTAGAATTAAGTCAATTTAAACTTAAAAGGGTTATTACATGAAAAAAATTTTACTGCTAGGTAGTGGTGAGTTAGGTAAAGAATTAACTATTAGCCTTAAAAGAGTTGGATGCAATGTTATAGCATGTGATGCTTATGAAAATGCTCCTGCTATGCAAGTTAGTGATAAAAATGAAGTATTTAATATGCTTGACGAAGAAAAGCTAAAAGCAGTAATTAATAAACATAAACCAGATTTCATCGTACCAGAAGTTGAGGCTATTGAAACAAAAGCCCTAATTGATGCTGAGCAAAATGGTTATAATGTAATACCGTCAGCAAAAGCTGTAAATTTAACTATGAATAGAGATAGAATTAGAGATAGAGCGAAACATTTAGGATTGAAAACCGCTCATTTTGCTTATGCAGAAGCAGAAGAAGAATTAATTTTAGAGGCAAAGAAAATTGGCACAAAAGTGGCGGTTAAACCAGTTATGAGCTCTTCTGGAAAAGGCCAGAGTTATGCAAATTCAGATGATGAGTTAAAAGCATCTTGGAAATTTGCACTCGAAAATATGAGAGGAAACAGGAAACGTGTAATAGTCGAAGAGTTCATAGATTTTGAGTATGAAATTACCCTTTTAACAATTTTAGAAAAATCTGGGAAAGTTACGTTTTGTGAACCTATTGGACATTTTCAAAAAAGAGGTGATTATCAGTATAGCTGGCAGCCAGCCAAATGCTCACAGAAAGTAATTAGAAAGGCACAAGAGGCTGCAAAAAAAATGGTTTTAGACTTAGGTGGGTCAGGTATATTCGGGGTAGAATTTTTTATTGATAAAAAAGAAGAGGTGATTTTTAGTGAACTAAGCCCTCGTCCACATGATACAGGAATGGTTACTATGTTTACTCAAAATTTTAGTCAGTTTGATATTCACGCCAGAGTTTTGTTGGGAGTGCCTTTACCAGAAATTAAAATAAATCAATCTGGTGCCAGTCATGTGATCCTAGCAGAAGAAAATGCTTCGGGTAACTATATCATTGATGGTGTTGAAGATGCACTTGAAGATAAAAATGTAGATTACAGAATCTTTGGAAAACCATTTTTAAAATCATATCGTCGAATGGGTATTGTTTTAGCTCCAACTTTGGAGAAGGCAAAAAAGGCAGCTAATAAAATTTTTGTTAAAGAAATTTAGTTATATAAATTATGATTATTGTTTATTTAAAATTTGAAATAACAGAGGCTATTTCTTTTTCTTGTTTATATCCCATTAAATGAATTCCACTAACGCCTTCAATAGATTTATATTTTTCTATTAATTCTATACAAATTTTAATACCTTCATGGCTTTCGTCATTAGATTGTTCAATTCTATTGATTATTTCCTCAGGAATATTAATACCAAAGAGATTTTTGTTCATCCATCTAGCACTTTTTGCAGACTTAATTACTCCTAATCCAATTATGAAATAAGCTTTGTCAGTAATATTTAATTCATTTAACTTTAACATATAATTTTTTAGAATATCTTCCTCGAAAACGTATTGTGTTTGAAAAAATTCGACACCAGCTTCAATTTTTCTTATTAAGTTTAAGCCATCAAAATCATTGTTAATTTTAAATGGTGTATCTGCTCCACCAATGAAAAATTCTGGTGCATCATTAATTTTCCTTCCAGAAGGATACATTTTTTTTGTTTTAATTTCGTGAGCAGTTCTCAATATACCAATTGTATCTAGATCTCTAACTTCTTTAGTATCTGGTTGATCTCCGCCTTTAACCTCATCACCATACAAACAAAGAATGTTTGGAATATCCAATGCCCAACCCCCAAGCAGATCACCTTGTATTGCAATCCTATTTCTGTCTCTGGTGGTAAATTGTAAAATTGGTTCAATACCATTTTGAGCAAGAATTGCTGCTGTCGCAAGAGCTGACATATGAGATTTTGCCCCAGCTCCATCAGTAACGTTAATTGCGTCAGCTAAACCGTGTAGACATTCTACTTCATCTAAAACAACATCTTTATTGCCAGAATCTGGTGGAGAAGTTTCAGCTGTAAAAACAAATTTTTTTTCATTAAGTAATTTTCTTAATTTACTTTTCATAAAATATGTCCAAAGTAATTTATGGATATTGTTTAATTGGGGTACTAACAAATGTCTAATAGTTTTTTAATTAATACATCTAATAGAATTAGAAGCACACCATTTACTACTAGAAATGAAATGGCTGGTGTTAAAAATTATACTGTCTATAATAACACATTATTACCCACAATATTTAAATCATTAGAAGAAGATTATAATCATCTAATAAAAAATGTTCAGTTATGGGATGTATGTGCGCAAAGAGTTATTGAGGTCAAAGGCAGTAAATCTTTATCATTAATGCAATATCTTTTTTGTAGAGATTTTTCTAATATTTCTTCCGGTAAAGCTTATTACGCACCAATAGTTAACTTTGAAGGTGGTTTGTTAAATGACCCAGTTGTTTTTTGCATCGCTGACAATCATTTTTTAATTTCTTTATCTGACTCAGACTTGTTTAATTGGGTCTCTGCAATTAACAATTCAAAAGAATTTTACTCTGAAGTAAGAGAAACCGATATATTTACAATTGCTATACAAGGGCCAAAATCTGAAAAATTAGCTCAAAAAATTTTTGGTGTAGAAATACAAAACTTGAAATATTTTAATTTCATTAAACTAACATTCAATGAAGAAGAAATTATGATTTCGAAAACAGGTTACAGTAAACAGTCTGGTTACGAAATTTTACTAAGTAATCCAAATAAAGCAATTATGTTGTGGGACCTAATAATGGAAAATGGTAAGGAATTCAACATTCGGGTTGGGTGTCCAAATATGATTGAGAGAGTAGAGAATAATCTTCTTAGTTATGGAAATGAGATGACACTTAACGACACGCCCTATGATTGTGGGTTAGGCAATTTTTGTAATCTAGATTCAGATTATGAATTCATTGGAAAGTCTTCTTTATTGAAACAAAAAGAGCTTGGCTATGAAAAAGATATATTTAAAATTCAATTTAATCTTGAAATAGAAGACAAACCAATTTTTTTTAATAATATCTTAATTTTTAAAAAAGATGTTGAAATCGGAAAAGCAACTTCAATTGTTTGGTCACCTAAATATGGGAAATATATAGGTTTTTTAATTGCATCAAAAAATATAACGAACAACCTCAATGATTATTACATCTTAGATAAAGTCAGATTTGATTTATTAAGTGTTTCCTGAGCGTTTTCATTGAAGTTTAGAGGCAGTCAAAGTACTTAATATAGCCTATTCCATGCTTCAGTTATACATAATGTGCAGCAATTTTGATATGACATTTTCAAGACACTAAAAATCATAACTATTAATTTGGCAATTTGGTTAATTTTTTCAGTTAGTTTCAATTTATGTTAAAGTTTTATAAATTTTAATTTTACATGTTTACAAGAATTCATGTTTTGAAATTTCAAAACAAAGTTGCAAAAAAAACTTAAAAAATACCATTAGGTTAAAAAATGATAAATTACTAAAAAAAGGAAAATATAGTTCAACTTTTGTTAATGTTAATGACACTAACCTCTAAATAATCAACACATAGAAAGATTAAAAAACTTCAGACAAAGCTTATTCACAATATACTGATTTTGTAAAACAATTTAAAGAAATGGGAATTGGTGTAGTTATTGTGGGTAGTGATACCGAGGTCACATATTCTGATCCCCACATATTACAAAAATATACCAAAGTAGAATAATAATTTGATTATACTAAAAACTTGCTCTTTTTATAGTTTGTCATCCATTTCTCAAAAACTAATATTGCTTCATCCATATCAGCAGTTTTGTTTGGATGTTTTTTTGCTCTACCTAACATGGTGGACACAACATTAACTTGATATTTTTTGTCTCTGTCTTTTATTGCATCTATTGTGTAGGTTGCTTTTTCTTTGTTTTTAAATCCAAGTCCTTTTAGAGTTGTCTCAGGCTTATAATCTGAATATAGAGAAAGATTAAGAGGCTTTAACTTTCCTTGATAGTCTTGCTTACTCATTGGCATAGAGTCTATAAGATCAAAAATAATATTAGGTTTTAAAGTTGAATATTCTTTTTTTAAAGTACCATCGTAACCTATTAGTTTGATAGAAAACTTAAGACCCTTTTTTCTAAAAGACATTAATTTGACATGTCTTTTATGAAATTCTTTTATATGCGTTTGGTAAAGATCTTTAGATTTTTTGTAGTTATTATCTCTGTAGCAAGTCGTACATAACAAAAGTATTCTACATTTCCATTTGTATTTCGTTAAATCCATTATTCATTAATTTTTATTAACTATTTTCTGAATCAACAATATCACTTTCAGTTTTACTAATTTGATCTTTCTTTTTTTTCATTCTACAAACTTCTTTTAGAGCTAGACCAGCCATTATTCCTATGCCCATACCTATAATAGTTCCTTTAATCATTCCTAATCCAAACATATTAAACTCCTAATTTTCAAACCATTAAATAAATTGATAAAAACAAAAAAGAATACCAAAGAAAACATAAAGTCTAACTTGAGATTTCAATAATGGTATAACTATGATTTTTTGTATTATTGACATAATAATTATTTAATATTTTTTAAATAATATTCAATATCACTAAACATTATCAAAAAAAATTTAGTAGACTGACAATTCATGTGCATTTTCAAAAATAGATTTTGAACTTATAAATCAACTTCTATAATCATGAAGAACAATTCCTCTATTGTTCCTATATTTTGTGTTATAATTTTTTCCCACTTTTGGAACTACTTTCTCTTCAATTATTTTTTGACAGTCTTTATATGCTTTCTCAGACTCATATTCAAAAACCCTTGTGAGCCTGTGATTTTCTTTGTTCCAAACTTGGGAGACTGTTACTCTAACCAATCCAGCTTTAGAAAGCTCTGCCATTAAATCATCAGTCCATATTCTATCTTGAAAGGTTTCAAGCCAATGCTCTAATTCAATCTTTGAAGGAAAATCTAACTCCATAACATTCATAAATAGAGTTTCTTTAGTTATAGGTTTTACCATTTATCGCACCTTTTGAGGGTTTATTCAAAAAAACTGGATAGCTATATCAAGAACAATTATCACTAAGGATTAGATATGGATCTAAATCAACTTCTATAATCATAAAAAATTACCCCCCTATTATTCCTAGACTTTATGGTATAACTTGCTAGTGCTTTAGGTATAACTTTTTCTTCAATTATCTTTTGACAAGCCTTGTAAGCATTCTCATCTTCATATTCAAATGTACTTGTTAATCTATGATTTTGTTTATTCCATACTTGGGCAACAGTTCTTCTTACTAATCCTGCTTTAGATAGTTCTTTCATTATATCTTCTGTCCATACTTTTTCTTCAAAAGTTGCCATCCAGTGCTCTAATTCAACCTTTGTTGCAAAATCTAGCTCCATGCAATTCATGAATAAAGTCTCTTTAGTTATTGGTTTTACCATGTATGTCACCTGTCAGTATGCAAATTAAATATGCAAAAACACAAGTATGAATGCAAATAAACGATTTTATTTCTTTCAAATTTAACCCAATTTATTGTATATATCTAATACTCAATTCATAATTTGAAAACAGAAACAATGAAAATCTTATTTAAAATATTTATATTAATACTTTCTACATTACTTATCCACAACAAAGCATTTTCCTACAGCAAAAATTCTGGAAAAGTGAGTGTCACTGTTTCTGTAAGTAAAGCAGATAAATCAGATCACACAAATGCAGGAGTTAAAACAGAGGCTTCAGCAAGTAAAAGTATAGAAAATATTACTAAGTCAAGCAAAGATAATGCACCTACTAGTAAAACTGCAGAAACACCATCTGTTCAAGACAATTTTAGTGAACAATCATATTCATATGACAATAACAACAATTCTTCAGACGATAATTATGATAGTAATAATAATTTTGGAAATAAAATAAATGGCTATAAATCTATTAAAAATTATGAAATTGCTAAAGAAGAAAGGTTATTTGATGCTATTAAAAATTTTAAAAATGAAGAGAGTTTAAACAAGAGTGATCTTAAGAGAATAGATAATTTAGTTAATAGAAGAATTAAAGAAATTGCTAAAAAAATTAAATTCAAATTTGATAAAGAAGATGAAAAACAATTTTTTGAATTTACAGAAAAAACAAATTATGACATTGAAATAATTGAGAAGAAAGCTGAATTAGTTGACTATGTTCAAAAGACTTTTGAGGTAATGGGATTAATTAATTAGACTGATCTGCAATAAATAACCTTCAAAGTTAACACTTCTAAAAGATCGAATATTTAAGGAAATCTGGGCAGCACGCCGAAGGCGATTGGAGCGGGCGAAGAGATTCGAACTCTCGACATTCTCGTTGGCAACGAGATGCTCTACCACTGAGCTACGCCCGCCTAATTGTGATGAAATATAGCATCCTAATTCATAGTATCAAGGAAAAATAAAAATAATTTATTTTAGTGGTTTTTTATAAAATTATTTATGTTCTCACATATATATATGATCTCGTCTTCTTTTAAATACGGGTGCATAGGTAAAGACAAAACATTTTTACATAAATAGTATGTCACACCTAGGCCACCTTTAGATACGGGATATTTAATATAAGGTTTATGTTTATTTAGAGATATTGGATAATAAACTGCAGTAGGAATGTTTTTTGATTTTAAATATTCTTGTAGTTTGTCTCTATTGATGTTTTCTGGAAGTATGATTGTGTATTGGGCCCAACTACTTTTAAAATTACTGTGAATTTTTGGCAATTCAATATTGAGGTTTAGTGAGTTTAAGTTTTTATTATAGTTATCTGCTACTATCTGCCTTTTTTGCAACTCATCTGGAAATATTTCGAGTTTTTCTAATAAAATGGCGGCTTGAATTGTAGACATACGAGCATTCATTCCTATTCTATCGTATTCATACTTTTTTTTCCCCATACCATGTATATGAGAAGAATTTGCTATTTCATAAATTTTTTTATCATTTGTAAAAACAGCACCTCCATCCCCATAACAACCTAGTGGTTTTGCAGGAAAGAAAGATGTTGCAGCTGCTTCAGATAAATTGCCAACAACTTTATCTTTATATATTCCTCCAAAAGATTGTGCAGCATCATCAAGAACCCATAAGTTATTATTCTTTGCAAAATCATTAATTAAATCCATCTCTGCTGGTTGTCCGAACAAACCGACCGGCATTATACCTTTTACATTAACACCTAAGTTTTTGGCAGTATCTAGAGCGTCAGGTAGTTTAGCTGGGTCTATGTTAAAGGTATCACGCTTAACATCGACGAAAATTGGAATAGCACCAAGCAAAGGCATAACCTCGGCAGACGAAGCGAAAGTGAATGCAGGAACAATTACACCTTCACCAGGTTTAATTTTTAAACCAAGCAAAGATAATAATAATGCATCTGTTCCACTAGAGCAACATAACACATACTTACAACCTGTAAATGAGCTAAGTTTATCCTCAAGTTCTTTTACTTCTGGGCCTAAAATATATTGTCCATGATCAAGAACTTGATTAATACGTTTATCAATTTTATCTCGAATTAATTTTTGTTGAGCAGTTAGATCAATAAAAGGTATCATAAGTTTATTTTAATTCCTTATAGTTTTTTTTCTATCATATCAATAACAGTTTGAACTTTTACAGCTTCTTTATGATCTGTTAAAGGGCTTTTTCTTGAATATATACAGTCTATAAATTCTTCTAATTCACTATTAAGGGGCTCGTTTTCTTGGATTTTAATTTTTTCAATTGGTAAAGTTTTAATTGTATTTTTATTTGTTACAAATGATGGATTATATAGCAATTTTTCTGACCAATTTTTTGTGTCGTCAAAAATGAGCGAGCCTTTTGTCCCAATTACGGAAAAATTATGTTCTTTGTACGGACACATCCAATCAGAATTAATCAATGCAGTTACACCTCCTGGAAATGATAATTTTATACTGACTGCGTCTGGTCCAACATTATTATGATGATGAATTGATTGAACATTTACGCCTATAGGTAATACTTTCACAATTGAAAGTATCATGGAAATGTCGTGAGTAGATAAATCATAAATCACAGATTCTTCTTTTCTAATAGCACCTAGAGCGAGACGATTAGCTCTAATGTTTTGTAAAATACCTATTTTACCATTTTTGATTAGCTCTTTCATTTTTACAAATGCATTATGATAATTTAGTAAATGGCCAACCATCAAAACTTTATTTCTATTTGCAGCTAGCTCTGAAAGTTTTTGAGCATCAGGCAATGACAAACAATATGGTTTTTCTATAAATACATCTTTATTATTTTTTAGAGCTTCAGTTGCTAAATCATTATGTGTTATTGCTGGTGAAGCAATTACTATTGCATTGATGTTTTGATCTTTAAAAATTTTATTTAACTCTAAAGTTGGTAGTGAATAGTCATAATTTAGTTTTTCTGATAATTTGGTATTTAAGTCATATATACATGCCAGAGCTCCCATTTCATGTAAATTTCTAGCTATATTTTTTCCCCAGTTACCACAACCAATTAGAGCAATATTTAATTCTCTTATCATTTTAAATTATAATTTTCATTTTGGATTCAATTATTGTCTACTCTTTAGATACATACACTTTAGTAATTGGTCAATTGTAGTATTTTGTAATAAATTGTTGAAATATTATTTGCTGACAACCATATCAATATACAACACTCAGGAGTCTAGATTATGGAAAATAATGATTTAATATCAACAGTCAGCAATATTATAAATGTAAATGAAGAAACATTTATGAATGAAGTTGTAGAAATTTCCAAGACAAAGCCAGTTATTGTTGATTTTTGGGCTCCATGGTGCGAACCTTGTAAAACCCTTACACCTTTATTAGAAGATGCTGTTAAAGGTTATGAACAAGAGTTAATTTTAGCCAAAATTGATATTGATCAAAATCAAAATATTGCTGCACAATTAAAAATTCAATCTATTCCTACAGTCTATACTTTTTTTGAAGGTAAAGTTGTTGATGGATTTCAAGGAGTTAAATCAAATAGTGAAATAATAGAATTTATTAAAAAATCAGCAAGTTTATCTGGTCCTGGACAAGAGGTAGAAGATTTAATTTTAAGCGTGAAAGAATGCATAGAAAAAAGAGATTGGAATAGTTCTTTTGAAATTTCTCAAAAGATTTTAGCTGTAGATCCAGAAAATCACATTGGTTTTGGAAATCTTATTCGATCAATGATCGGGTTAGACAAGTTTAACGAAACAAAGGAATTAATAGATAATTTAGCTTCAGAAATAAAAAATTCTAAGCCAGTCGAAGAAGCAATTTCATTGCTTGAAACTTCCGAAAAGGCTTTTATAGCAAAAGGAAATATCAAAGACTTAGAAAAAAAACTACAAAAAGAACCAGACAACTTAGATTATCTATTACAAATGGCAATTGCTTTATTTGGCATAGGTAAAATTGAAGATTCTTTTGAAATGCTATTGAAATCTATCAAAATAGACAAAGAATGGAATGAACAAGCAGCCAGAAAGCAGTTGCTAGAATTTTTTTTATCAGCAGGCATTGAAGCAGAAGAGACAATAAGTGCTAGAAAAAAGTTAGCAACATTATTATTTTCTTAATAAGGACAAACTTAATGGTTGACGATTCTGAAAAAAAAATAAATTTACCAAACATCATTCCAATATTTCCATTGGAAGGTGTTGTAATGTTTCCAGATACCTATCTACCATTAAATATTTTTGAAACTCGTTATTTGAAAATGATAGATAACGCAATTTCAAATGAATATAGATTAATTGGAATGATACAGCCAAAAAACATAAATAATAGAGATGAAAAATCCATATTTTATAGTGTTGGATGTGCTGGTAAAATTATAAAATTTGAAGAAACTGACGATAATAGATATTTAATTACCCTGAAAGGTCTAAGTAGGTTTAATTTAATTTCAGAAAAAACCAATGAAAAAGATTACAAAGAAGCTAATATTACTTGGGAAAATTTTAGTAAGGATTTGAACATAAAATCAAAGTCTTCAGATTTTAGTACTTTAAAGAAAACCCTGAAACAATATTTTAAATCAAAAAACATTTCAGCAAATATGGATGCAATTGATACATTTAATGATTATAACTTTGTTGATCAAATAACAATGATATGTCCTTTAGCCAATAATGAAAAACAACTTTTGTTAGAAACTACTTCTATTTCAAAAAGAGAAAAATTACTTCAAACCATATTAGATAGTTACATTAACGAAGAAAATATCTCTAATACAATTAAGCATTAAATCGATCTTAACTGTTAATTTAAAAGTTAACGAGAGGAAATTTATATGGAAGCTATTCCAATCTTAATTAAAAAAAAAGATAATGGTAAATATTTGTCAATTCATTTTGATAATAACACTAAGTTTAATATTTTATCAGAATTATTGAGAGTAGAAAGTCCTTCTGCTGACGTGCAAGGTCATGGAGGTCCCAAGATTATTGTGAGAAATAAAGAAAATATTCTGATTGATCAAATTGAACCCGTTGGTAATTATGCTATTAGAATCATTTTTTCTGATAATCACTCCTCGGGAATTTATAGCTGGGGATTATTATATGATTATGGAATAAATCATGATAAGTATCTACAAGAATATTACAATTCTCTATAAATCAAATTGATGCTAAATCTCTAAATATATTTTTTAGTTTTGTTCTATTTAAATTTTCCATGCCTTTTGTAAGCAATGATTGTGTTTTTTCTGAAGTTGAAGTAAACCCATAAAACATAAAGTCAGTAAAAGCTGTCATAGAAATAGTTCGCGGCAGCCTTTCGTTCTTGTAAAATTTTAAAATAGATTTATCACCAAGATCACGTCCAAATTTCAAACAGTCTTTTATTGAATTTAATGTAGAAACGCAATCTCTTAAAGATAGGTTTAGTCCTTGTCCCGCTAAAGGATGGATCGAATGAGCAGCATCACCTATTAAAATTGCTCTTGAGGATGTTGGATTCAAAATAAGGTTTAAGTTGAGATCCCAATATGATAATTTGTTTTCTATATTATTAATTTTTTTTATAGGACTAAAATTAAGATCAATACGTGAAAAAAATTTATTTAACTCACTGCAAATAAAATATTCTGGATTTTCTTTTGATAAAATCTTTTCACACTCTACTTTTTCAATACTTTGAACAAAATTCACTAGATTTTTATTCTCATATGGAAGTATTCCAATCGGTCCTATATTCGTAAATGCTTGAATGGCATTTGAGTTATGATTTTTTGATTGTTTCAAAAACCCAGAAATTGCTAAGTGTTTAGTTTTTTTGTTTATCGTATTTATAGAAAGTAATTTTCTAAAGTAAGAATTTTTTCCGTCTGCTGACAAAACTAAATGTGTATTTATTGATATTTTATTTTCTAAATATAAAGTTCTTTCAAATTGGTTACATTTGGTATTATTTACGAAACTTTCATATTGTTTTATGTCATTAAGTTCTTCTTCTATAATATTTAAAACAACATCATTTTTTATTACTGCACCAAATTCTCTTTTTGTATCAACATTATTCCACTCCAATGGTAAACTATAATTAGGACCAAATACTTGAATACTTTTGACTGGCGTAAAATCATTTTTTTTTAATTTATTTAAAATATTTAAATTATTTAGCAATTCCAAACTAGTTTTGTTGTAAAAAGTCGTTCTGAAATCATTTTTTAATTTTAAACTTGGTTTAATCCAACCTATATCACTTAACTTGAACATTTTTGATTTTTTTAACAATAAAACCATCATAGCACCTGTTATTCCTCCACCAATAACACAAATTTTATGAAAATTTTCTTGCGATATTTCGTTACTAGCCATTTATGCTCTCATTAAGTTAAATAACTCAATTATATTAGTTTAAAAATTTACCAGTATAATATAAATAAATAAATATGAAAATTGTTTGAGGTTTTAAAATGTTAAACTCAGATTATAATATTTTAAAAGACTGGATGTTTGGAAAACTCGCATCTCTTTTAGAAAACACTGAGCCCAACCCTAAATATCCAATTATAAAAATGTCACTCGGTGAACCTACATTGGGTTTACCAGATTTTACAAAAAAAATTTTAGACTCAAATTATAAAGATTGGTCAAAATATCCTCCAAGTGAAGCAATACCAAGTTTTGGCAATAGTATATTAAATTATATAAAAAGAAGATACCCAGGTGCAGACAAACTGATAAAATTAAATAAGAATGTAGTTCCTGTTCCAGGAACGAGAGAACCCTTACATCTATTAGGTTTGCTGGCTAAAAACTTAAAAGTTGGAGAAACAACTGCCCTTGTAACTAATCCATTTTATCATGCTTGGTTTGCAGGTAGTATATCAAGTGGATCTAAAGTACATTGGTTGAACTCTTTGCCAGAAAATAATTATATGCCAGATATTTTTAATTTACCTGAAAATTTATTGAATTCTTCTGTAATAATGTATATTTGCTCCCCGTCTAACCCTCATGGTAGTGTTGCCAACATTGATTATTTAAAAAACGCTATATTACTTGCTAGAAAATATAAATTCATTTTGGCCATTGATGAATGTTATAGTGATGTCTACAGAATGAATAGATCTAAACCACCAGGAGGACTAGAGGCAGCTTTACATTTAGGCAATAGTTTAGAAAATTTAATAATTTTTAATTCTCTATCAAAAAGAAATAATACTTGTGGAATGAGAGCTGGATTTATAGCTGGAGACGAAACTATAATTGAAAAATATAAGTTGTTGGTCTCAAATGGTGCTTCACCCGTTCCTATTCCTATTCAAAAAGTTGCAAGCGCATTGTATGACGACGATAATCATCAAATAGAAGGTTGCTTACATTATGACCAAAACTTTGAACTCGCAGAAAAATATTTAAAACCCTTTTATAAAGATTTCAAAATTCCAGATGCAGGTTTTTTTCTTTGGTTAAAAGTTAATGACGATAAGAAAGCAGCCAAAATGTTATGGGAAAAATTTTCTTTAAGAGTTATGCCGGGAAGTTTTATGGCAAAAGATGTCCATGGTATTAATCCTGGTAAAGGATACTTAAGAATCTCCTTAGTTGACAAGAAAGAAGTGATTGAGGAAACAATGAGACGTATTTGCTTATTTTTAAAGATGGATCTTGCCCAAGAATGAATGTTTTTTGAATAATAATTAAGATTAAAATATGGAAAAAAGTAATTTTTATATTAAAATAACAAATAAAATACTATCTTCAATTTTATTTTTTAGTTCTATATCGTTTTTTTTAGTTTTATTTTCATTTCACCCTGAAGATCCTGGCTGGGGTATTGTCTCCGAGAACATACCAAAAAATTTTTATGGTGAAATTGGATCATTTTTCTCTGGGTTAGTTATAAGAGAATTTGGTGTTTTACCGGGATTATTGCTTTCCTCAATTATATTTATATGGTCTTTAAAGTTTTTTAATGAAACTAATGTAAAATTTTTTAAAACAAAAATTTTTACAATTATCCTTATGATATTTCTCAGTTCAATAGGAGGTACTTATATTGAGATTAATATAATTCAAAAACTAACTCTTAATTCCCCAATCTTTAGTCAAAATGGTTTATCTGAATGGTTATTATTAACCTGCTCTAGAAAAATCTCTGATCTAATAGCTTTTGACATTACTCTATCTCAAACAATTTTAGGGTTAGCATCTCTAAGTATATCTTTGTTATTATTTTTTTGGATACTATCTATAGGTGAAAAAGAAATAAAATTTTTTAAATTTATTTTTAGACCTATATTTTTACCATTAGTTTGGATATTAACAATGTTCTCAAATTTGTTTTTTTACAACTATAAAAAAGTTGAAAGTGAACTTGAAGAGGATAAATATGAACTTGGCTTTTTCAATAAACTTAAAAATAAATTTTTTAGATTTAAAAATAATTCTATTGGCAGAAAAAAACCAAAAGTTAGAAAAAGCCCAATTTTAATTAAAAATGTCCATAAAGATCCAAATCTAGGGAAAAAGTCAGAAAATTACAATTCATATCAAGATGACTTGCCATTAGGGTCTGAAAGCGGATTTATTTTACCATCTTTAAATTTGCTAAAAGATTTTACAGAAGATATCAAACCTCCTAGCAAAGAAACCCTCGACATGAATGCCAAAGTTCTTGAGGGAGTTTTGTCAGATTATTCAATTAATGGAAATATAGAGTCCGTTAGATATGGGCCAGTTGTAACCAGGTATGACTTACAACCAGCACCAGGTTTAAGAAGTCAAAGGGTTATATCTCTCGCTGATGATATTGCCAGATCAATGTCAGTTGAGGCTGTAAGGGTAGCAATGGTTCCAGGTCAAAATGTTATTGGTATTGAGTTACCTAACAAATCACGAGAAACAGTGATGTTGAGAAACATCCTAGAACACGAGGAATTTCAAAAATCAAATTTTAGTCTACCAGTCTGTCTTGGTAAAAATATAGCAGGATACCCAGTTGTTGCTGACTTAGCAAGAATGCCACATTTACTTGTAGCTGGAACAACAGGTTCAGGAAAATCGGTTGGAATAAATGCAATGATTTTATCTTTATTATATAAACATACCCCAGAATCTTGTAGACTTATTATGATTGATCCTAAAATGTTAGAATTATCAGTTTATGATGGTATTCCTCATCTTCTAACACCTGTCGTAACAGATCCAAATAAAGCAATTATTGCTTTAAAATGGGCTGTGAGGGAAATGGAAACTAGATATATGTCCATGAGTAAACTCGGTGTTCGGAATGTTGACAGTTATAATGAAAGATTAATTCAAGCAAGAAAGAAAGGTGAAATTCTCTCAAAAAATATTCAAGTTGGTTTCGATCCAGAAACTGGCCAACCAATTTTTGAAGATCAGCAAATAAGTTTAACACCTTTACCTTATATTGTAGTAATAATTGATGAAGTTGCAGATTTAATGTTAGTTGCTGGAAAAGATATTGAGGCAGCAGTTCAAAGATTAGCCCAAATGGCTAGAGCAGCTGGTATTCACGTTGTCATGGCCACGCAAAGACCATCCGTAGATGTTATAACAGGAACAATTAAGGCAAATTTTCCAACTAGAATTTCATTTCAAGTTACAAGTAAAATTGACAGCAGAACAATATTAGGAGAGCAAGGTGCTGAACAGCTGCTTGGAAGGGGAGACATGCTGTATATGGCAGGTGGTGGTAAAGTAACACGGGTACACGGTCCTTTTGTAGAAGATAGTGAAGTTGAGAAACTAACAAAATTTTTATCTGATCAATCTATTCCAGATTATGATGAAAGTATTACCGAAGAACCTGAGAACTTTTCTCCAAATGATCTAAATAGTTTTAATAACAATAAAAATTCAAGAGATGAGTTATACGACGAAGCTGTAGCTTTAGTAGTTAGAGAAGGAAGGGCAAGTACTTCATTTATTCAAAGACATTTAAAAATAGGCTACAATAGAGCAGCTACAATAATTGAAAAAATGGAAGATAATAATGTTGTTTCTAAGCCAGGTAGAGCTGGAAAAAGAGATATTTTGATTGAGGATACTTAATTGAAGCAATTAGAAATTACGATAAAATTTTGTTTATATGTTTTTTTAATAATTTTAAGTTGCCATGCATCATATGCTGTTGAAAAAAACAAATCAGCAAAAATTCAAATTAAAAAATTTTTTGAAAATCTTATTACACTAGAAGCAAATTTTATACAGGTAAGTCCGTCAGGAAATGTCAGTAATGGTAAACTCTACTTGGATTTACCAGGGAAATTGAGAATTGATTATGAAAAACCTAATAATTTGCTTATAACTTGTAAAGGATTTTGGATTGTGATCCAAGACAGAGAAGCAAAAACAACCAACAATATTCCTTTAAAAAATTCTCCTTTTGCCCTTTTATTAGAAAATACATCATTTTTAAATAATAAAAATATTAAAACAGAATATATTATTGAAGCAGGTATAATTTCATTAAAATTAAAAAGCCAAAATAAAGATAATCAAGAAAGTTTGGTTTTAGAATTTTCAGAAAATCCATTCAGCTTAAAAAAATGGGTAATTCAAGACTCTTTGGGAGAAAACACAACTGTATTGATTCAAAATGCAAAATATAATAATGAACTCTCTTATTTATTATTTTTTCCAATAGATTTTCCTGAGCCAACTTATTGATAAATTTTTATCTTTTTTATTAATTTAATGATGTTATGAAGAAGGAATTTATTTTCAAAATAAATTTGTCATTATATAAAACTCACTATAATTTCTAATATTTATTTAATAATGAAATAATTTGAATTAAACACAAAAAAAATCAGAGGTATTTTGTGAGAATTGCAACTTGGAATATAAATTCAATAAGGTTAAGAATTAATCAAGTTCTAAATTTTTTGAAAAGTCAAAACATTGACGTTTTGTGTTTGCAGGAGACCAAAACACCAAATGAATTTTTCCCAAGTAAAGAGCTTGAAAAAATTGGGTACGTTCATCAATATTTTAGAGGAGAAAAATCATACAATGGAGTTGCTATAATATCAAAGTTTGAATTTATAGACTCAGGTTATGTAAATTGGTGTAATAAAGATGATACTCGTCACCTTTATGTAAAATTAGAGAATTATATCGAAATTCATAATTTTTATGTACCTGCTGGTGGAGATGAGCCTGACATTTCAACTAATCCAAAGTTCGAGCATAAAATTTCTTTCATTAATGAAATGAAAAATTATTTTTCATCAGAGATAAAAACAAATAAAATTTTAGTAGGTGATTTGAATATCGCGCCATTAGAACATGATGTCTGGTCACATAAACAATTACTTAACGTGGTATCACATACACCAATAGAAACAGAAACCTTATTAGATATTATTCAGACTGGTAATTGGATAGACATAATGAGGGAATTTGTTCCACAAAATGAAAAACTTTATTCTTGGTGGTCATATCGAAATAGAAATTGGGAGATTTCAAATAGAGGTAGAAGACTTGATCACTTTTGGATATCAAAAAATTTATTTTCATTAGTAAAATCAGGTGTTATTTATAAGGACAGCAGGTCATGGGAAAAACCATCTGACCATGTACCGATTATAGTTGATATTGATATTTAAGAATAAAATTAAAGGCTAAGATTTTGAAAATTCCATTTGTAAAAATGCATGGTCTAGGAAATGATTTTATTATTTTTGATAATATAAAGAACCCTATCATTCATGACTCAAAATTTATTAATAAAATAAGTAATAGACGCATAGGAATTGGATGTGATCAAGTTTTGATAATTGAAAACACAATTACTCCTGAAAATTTTCAAATTAAAATGTACAATTCTGATGGTTCGGAAACTGGTGCTTGTGGAAATGGTACAAGATGTGTGGCTGACTATTTAATGAAAAAGAATGACCTAAAATCTTTAACTATTAAAAGTGTTAGTAATGACTTGTATTGTTCTAAAACTAACAATTTAGTTACCGTTAATATGGGTGTGCCCAAATTTAGCTGGAATGAAATACCATTATCAAAGAAGCAAGATACGCAAAGCGTTAAATTAGATGAGTTTGAAGCTTTCTGTTTATCTATGGGAAATCCACATGCAGTTATTTTTATAAATAATTTAGAAGAGCTTGAGAATCTGAATATAAACTCTATTGGTCCTCGTTTAGAAAAGCATTCCATTTTTCCAGAATTTGCAAATATTGAATTTGTATCTGTTTTAGAAGATAAATCTCTAAGAATGAGAGTTTGGGAGAGAGGAGTGGGCATGACTTCAGCATGTGGATCTGGAGCGTGTGCAACTTTAGTTGCAGCTTCTTCATTAAACAAAAGTTATAAAGAAAATAAAGTTGCTTTAGACGGTGGAGATTTGTTTATCAAATGGCTTGACAACGGGTCTGTAACACTTTCTGGCGATACTGAAAAAGTGTTTGAAGGTTTTATAGGTGAATAAATGAACATTAATTCAAAAAATAAAAACTCATTACCTGATATTAAGACTTTTGGATGTAGGCTAAATATCTGGGAAAGTCAGGTTATTAGCGATCTTGCTAGTCAGAATGGTCAAAGTGATTTAATAATTTTCAACACTTGTGCTGTAACTAGTGAAGCTGAACGTCAAGCAAGACAGGCAATAAGATCGTCTAAAAAAAATAGACCAGATGCTAAAATTATGGTTACAGGTTGTGCTGCTCAAATAGATCCTCAAAGATGGAATATCATGCCGGAAGTGGACTTTGTTGTAGGCAACAAAGAAAAGCTTGATAAAAATTTTTGGAAGAAATTTGTAGCAGAAAATAACATACTTCATAATCAAAATGTATTTGTTCAAGATATTATGGAAGTCAAAAGCACATCTGAGCATCTAATTGAATCTTTTAACAAACACACACGTGGTTTTGTTCAAGTTCAAAATGGATGTGACCATAGGTGTACATTTTGTATTATTCCTTTTGGAAGAGGCCCTAGTAGGTCAGTATCAACTCAAAATGTGATTAACTCTATTAATTCTTTATTAAAAAATGGCGTTAAAGAAATTGTTCTCACTGGTGTGGATTTAACATCTTGGGGTGTTGATATTTTTGGGAAACCAAGTTTAGGATTGTTGGTAAAAAAAATTTTAAAAAACATTCCAACTTTGCATAGACTAAGATTGTCATCCATTGATCCAGCTGAAGTTGATTTTGACTTGATGGATGCATTCGAGTATGAAGAAAGACTAATGCCTCATATTCATTTATCTATTCAACATGGTGACGATATTATTTTGAAAAGAATGAAAAGAAGACATCTTTATAGGGACGTAATTAATTTTGTAGAAGAAGCAAAAAGACGAAGAAATGATATTGTATTCGGAGGTGACTTTATAGCTGGTTTCCCTACTGAAGATGAAAAAGCTCACCAAAAAAGTATGCAACTAATAAAAGAAGCTAACATTACATACATTCATGTATTTCCATACTCTAATAGAAAAAATACTCCAGCTTCAAATATGCCACAACTACAAAAAAAAATGATTCAAAAAAGAGCTAAAGAACTAAGAGATTTAGCTGAAACACAACATAATAATTTTTTAGTTAGTCAAGTTGGAACCACTCAAAAAGTTTTAGTAGAAAATAATTCAGTTGGTCATGCTACAAATTTTTCAAAAATAAAATTAAAAGAAAATGTTGAAGCGTGCACAATTGTTTCTACAAAAATTTTAGAAATTCACCCTGATGGTTTGTTAGGAACTATTCATAATTGAAATAGATAAAAAAAGAGTCAGATTTAATGGCATTAAATTGGTTTAAAAAATTAAAGACTGGATTAAGCAAATCGGCATCTAAGGTAGAAGGTGCGATAGCCTCTATAACTGGAAAAAAAACAATTGATCAAGAAACACTTTATGATATTGAAGATCAATTAATACTAGCCGATCTTGGTGTGGAAGTTGCTGGTAGAATAGCAAAAAAGATCAAAGATCAGAAATTCGAATTAAATAAAAATAAAGAAATAGAAAAGACACAAATCGCAAAAACGTTGGCTGAAGAAATTGAACAAATTTTACTGCCTCGTGAACAAAATCTCTATGAAAAAGTTAAATCTAAACCACATGTTATGCTTTTAGCAGGGGTCAATGGTTCTGGAAAAACAACTACCGCTGCTAAAATAGCAGAAAAATTTAGACTTGAACAAAAATCAGTTGTTTTAGCTGCATCAGACACTTTTAGGGCGGCTGCTGTAGAACAGTTAAAGACGTGGGGAAAAAGAGTCGGTGCACAAGTGGTATCCGGAGAAGAAGGAGGAGACTCAGCCGCTGTGGCTTTCAGAGCTTTTGAGTTAGCAAAAAAAAAAGATATTGACATTGTTATTATCGACACAGCTGGAAGATTACAAAATAAAAAAGATTTAATGGAAGAACTGACAAAAACTTGTCGAGTTGTATCAAAATTAGATCATGATGCCCCACACCAAAAAGTTGTAGTTTTAGACGGTACTGTTGGACAGAATGCACATTCTCAATTAAAAAGCTTCGACGAATCTATTGGTTTAACAGGTATGATCATTACAAAATTAGATGGAAGTGCAAAAGGTGGAGTTGTAGTGTCTTTAGCTGAAAAGTTCGAAATTCCTATTCATGCAGTTGGTGTTGGTGAAGGATTAGATGATTTGCAAATTTTTGAAGCCTCGTCATTTTCAAAGGCATTAGCTGGTTTGGATTAGTCATTTCTTTTAGTTAGGCTTGACTTGATCGATAAAATTCTATACTGAAACAAAAAATTATTTTTAAAATTCGTAAACGCGCGTCCTTGAGTTTCAAGCACGGGCGTAATTGTGGTTATAATGATTAATTGGTTTTAAAATGTTTGAAAACTTAACTGATAAGCTTGGAAATGTTTTTAAAGGACTAACAAAGAGGGGAGCTCTTTCTGAAAGTGATGTTGAAAACGCACTTAAAGAAGTGCGAACAGCTCTACTAGAAGCAGATGTTGCTTTGTCAGTTGTCAGAGAATTTATTGATAAAGTTAAAGTAAGGGCAGTTGGTGAAGAAGTTTTAAGATCGGTTACACCTGGCCAACAAGTTATCAAGATTGTTAATGACGTCTTAATAGAAGTGCTTGGTTCCACAGAATCAGAGTTATTAATAGATCATGCTCCTCCTGCAGTTATATTGTTAGTGGGTCTTCAGGGTTCTGGTAAAACTACAACTGCTGGTAAGTTAGCTTTTCATTTAAAATCTAAAAAAAGAAAGAAAGTAATGCTTGCATCGCTTGATATTTACAGGCCTGCAGCTAGAGAACAACTTAGGATATTAGGTGAACAAGCGGAAGTTTTGGTACTTCCAGAAATTGATGGAGAGAGTCCAGAAAAAATAACAAAAAGAGCAATGGCTGCATCTAAAGTACAGGCAATAGATGTTTTAATACTTGATACTGCTGGTAGAACAACACTCGATACAGCCATGATGTCTGAGGCAAAAGAGGTTTTTAAATTATCCAAACCATCCGAAACATTATTAGTTGCTGATGCAATGACAGGTCAGGATGCAGTTCAGACAGCAAAAGCTTTTTCAGAGTTAATTAACGTATCAGGAGTTGTTTTAACGAGGTCCGATGGTGACGCAAGAGGTGGTGCTGCATTATCAATGAGATCGGTGACCGGATGTCCTATAAAATTTGTTGGTATTTCTGAAAAACTAGACGGATTAGAACCATTTTACCCAGATAGAGCTGCTGGAAGAATTTTAGATATGGGGGACGTTGTCTCACTTGTAGAAAAAGCCGCAGAAACCATTGCAGAAGAAGATGCTGCTCAAATGATGAAAAGGATGTCACAAGGCAGTTTTGATATGAATGATATGTTAAAACAGATTGGACAATTAAAAAAAATGGGAGGTTTAGGTGGAATAATGTCCATGCTTCCAGGTATTGGTAAGCTCCAGAAACAAATGGCTGCTAATAATTTTAATGACAAAGCAATTTCAAAACAAGAAGCTATTATACACTCCATGACAAAAAAAGAGAGAGTAAATGTTTCTCTTTTAAATGCTTCTCGTAGAAAAAGAATTGCTTCAGGTTCGGGAACAGCTGTTTCTGATGTAAATAGACTTGTCAAACAACAACAAGACATGGCTCGTATGATGAAAAAAATGGGAAAAATGGGTGGTCTAGGGGGATTAAAAAATATGATGTCTTCACTTGGAGGAGCAAGTTCAAATCCTGGATTAGGGGATGGTGAAAATTCAGTTATGGATGCCAATAAGATGGCCGAATTACAAAAAATGATGGGTGGTAATATGCCTAACTTAGGTAATATGGCAAATCGATTTGGAAGTATGGGGTTACCAGGGTTAGGTGGAAAACCGTCTAAAAAAAGAAGATAAATTTATTAAATAATAACATAATTATAAGGAAAAAAAATGGCGTTAAAAATAAGATTGTCTAGGGGTGGAGCAAAAAAGAGACCTTTTTACAAAATCGTAGTTGCAGAAGCATTGTCACCAAGAGATGGAAAGTTTATAGAAAGATTAGGCTCATATAATCCAATGGTAGCTAAAGATCATGCTGAAAGATTAGTTCTTGACATTGAAAGAGCAAAATATTGGTTATCAAAAGGCGCTCAACCAACACTAAGAGTTGCAAAAATGCTCTCATCAGATGGTTTGGTAAAAGCACCAGTGATTAGACATCAACCAATTAAAAGTGCTCCAGGTAAGAAAAGGCAAGAAAGAGAAGCAGAAGCGGTAGAAAAGTCAGCAGCTACAGCAGAGGCACCTGCGGCAGAAGCTCCAGCAGAGGAAGCAGTTGCAGAAGAGGCACCTGCGGCAGAAGTTCCAGCAGAGGAAGCAGCTGCAGAAGAGGCACCTGCGGCAGAAGTTCCAGCAGAGGAAGCAGTTGCCAATGAGACTAAAGCTGAAGAGGAAAAAAAAGAATAGAATAGTTTTGTCTAAGAAAAATTTAATTGAAATCGGATCCTTTGTTGGGGTCCATGGAATTAAAGGAGAAGTTAAGCTTAAAAGCTTTACAGAAACTCCAGAAAATATTTTTTCTTTTAGAGAAATTTTTATAGAGAGTTTTGAAAACCCTATAAAATTAAAGTTAATAAGAAAATTAAAACAAATATTTGTTTGCAAAATCGAAAACATTGAAACAAGAACTGATGCTGAAAATTTTAAAGGATTAAAGTTATTCATAACTAGGAAAAGTTTGCCGAAACTTACAAATGAGGAGTTTTATCATTCTGATTTGTTGAACTTTGCAGTTTATAATTTAAATAAAGAAAGCTTTGGCAAAGTCATATCTTTGGAGGATTTTGGAGCAGGGTTGTTAGTTGAGGTAAAAAAAAATAATAAGACTTTTTATTTGCCAATGGGAAAAAGTTTTCTAAAAAAAATTGATTATAAAAACAGACAAATAATACTAGAACTAGATCTAGATTTTATTAAAAATTAAAAAGGAGATTTTTTGTGTGGAATGCAACTGTTTTGTCATTATTCCCAGAAATGTTTCCTGGCACTCTAGATTTTTCAATAGCAGGCAAAGCCCTTAGAAAAAATTTGTGGTCTCTAAAAACTGTTAATATTAGACAATTTTCAAATAACAAAAATGGTAAAGTAGATGAAGTTCCATTTGGAGGTGGGCCAGGAATGGTTATTAATCCAGAAGTTTTAGATAAAGCACTTAAATTTGTCGCTAAAGCTGTTGGTCGTAGAATTTACCTTACACCAAGAGGAAAAAAATTTGACCAAGAATTCGCAAAGAAATTATCTCAAGAAAAAGGCGCTGTTTTTATATGTGGGAGATACGAAGGCGTTGATGAAAGGTTTCTAATTCATAATGAAATAGAAGAAGTAAGTGTTGGGGACTTCGTTTTATCTGGTGGAGAAATTGGTGCTCAATTAATCATGGACGCGACAATAAGACTTATTCCTGAGGTAATTGGAAATGCTGCAGGGTTGGTGGATGAAAGTTTTGAAAGACATTTGTTAGAATATCCATTATATACTCATCCGAGAGTATGGAAAGATATGGAAGTGCCAGAGGTCCTATTATCTGGAAATCATAAAAAAATCCAAATGTGGAAATTAAAGATGTCTGAAAAGCTTACCAAATCTAGGAGACCAGATTTATGGTCAAAATATATTAAATCTTAACTAGAAAAATATTTATTAATTTGCTATGAGTATTTTCACGAAAGGGTAGACAGATGAATGTTATTGATAAAATTCAAAAAGATCAAATGGACAAGATTGTTGCTGAAAGATCTATACCTGATTTTAGTGCAGGTGATACGATAAAAGTTGATGTAAAAATTGTCGAAGGTGATAAAGAAAGAATTCAAGCATTTGAGGGACTATGTATTGCTCGAAGTGGAGGTGGGCTGAACGAAAGTTTTACCGTTAGAAAAATTTCATATGGTGAGGGTGTTGAGAGAATTTTTCCAATATTTTCTCCTAAAATTGCTGGAATAACTGTTCTTAAAAAAGGTAAAGTAAGAAGAGCTAAGTTATATTATCTAAGAGACAGAAGAGGTAAATCAGCACGAATCGTTGAAAAAATACAGGTTTCTAAAAAAGATACTAAAACTCAAGTTGATCAACCTGTTTCCAAAGAAGCTGCTGAAGACACGACTTCATAAAAGTGAATTAACTTTATAAAACAAATAATATTTTAGTATTGTGATACAACTTAATGGAGTTCTAAAAATGAAACCCAGAACATTGTTTGATAAAATTTGGGATTACCATCTTATTAGTACACAAGAAGATGGTGCGTCATTAATCTATATTGATAGGCATTTAGTTCATGAAGTAACAAGTCCACAAGCATTTGAGGGGTTAAGAATGTCTGGTAGAGATGTAAATTCTCCTAACCGAACTTTAGCTGTGGCTGATCATAATGTACCAACAACTGATAGAGCTGACGGAATTCAAGAAGAAGAATCTAGGATACAAGTTGAAGCTCTAGACAAGAATGTAGAAGATTTCGGAATACCATATTTTAACATGATGGACAAAAGACAAGGAATTGTTCACGTGATAGGGCCAGAACAAGGCTTTACGCAACCGGGTATGACAATAGTTTGTGGTGACAGCCATACCGCAACTCATGGTGCATTTGGAGCTCTGGCGTTTGGTATTGGTACTTCAGAAGTTGAACATGTTTTGGCTACTCAAACTTTAATTCAAAAGCCAGCTAAAAACATGCTCATCAATGTTGAAGGTGAGCTTCAACCAGGCGTGTCTCCTAAAGATTTAGTTCTCGCTATTATTGGAGAAATTGGCACTGCAGGTGGTACTGGTCATGTTATCGAATATTCAGGTAAAGCTATAGAGCAACTTTCTATGGAAGGTAGGATGACTGTTTGTAATATGTCAATAGAAGCTGGTGCAAGAGCAGGAATGATAGCTCCTGACAAAGTAACATTTGATTACTTAAGAGATAAACCTATGTCTCCAAAAGGTAAAGACTGGGATTTAGCTTTAGAATGGTGGAAATCATTGCCTTCAGATGAAAACGCATTTTATGACAAAAAAATTACCATTAACGCAAATAAAATCAAACCAACTGTAACATGGGGTACTAGTCCAGAAGATGTCGTTTCAATTGATGGTTATATACCTGATCCTTCAAAGATTAAAGATGAGGACGCTAGAGCTAAAGTACAAAGATCACTAGATTATATGGGATTAGTAGGTGGTCAAAAGATATCTGAAGTTGAAATAAATACTGTATTCATAGGTTCATGTACAAATTCCAGAATAGAAGATTTAAGGTCAGCTGCAAAAGTAATAGATGGAAAAAAAGTTAAAAAGGGTGTTAGAGCAATGGTAGTTCCAGGTTCTGGATTGGTGAAAAGTCAGGCTGAAGAGGAGGGTCTAAATTTATTATTTACTGAAGCTGGTTTTGAGTGGAGAGAGCCTGGTTGCTCAATGTGTTTAGCAATGAATGAAGACAAACTTCAACCTGGTGAAAGATGCGCAAGTACATCCAATCGAAATTTTGAAGGTAGACAAGGGAAAGGTGGAAGAACACATCTGGTTAGTCCTGAAATAGCTGCTGCCTCTGCAATTACAGGTAAATTAACTGATTATACTTTAATCACGTAGTTTTAGAGGTTTAACTATGGAAAAATTTAAAAATATTAGAGGTATAGCCGCTCCATTTAATTTTATAAATGTAGATACAGACAAAATAATTCCTAAACAATTTTTAAAGACAATTAAAAGAACAGGTTTAGGTAAACATCTTTTTGATGAGATGAGATTTAATGATGACGGTTCTGAAAAAGAAGAGTTTGTTTTAAATAGAGAGCCATATAGAAAATGTAACATTCTTGTTGCAGGTGATAACTTTGGATGTGGTTCAAGTAGAGAACATGCGCCTTGGGCTTTATCTGATTTTGGAATAAAATGTATTATTTCAACATCCTTTGCAGATATTTTTTATAATAATTCTTTTAAAAATGGTCTTTTACCTATTAAAGTTACATCTGACGAAAGAGATGCTTTATTGGCAGATTCAAATGATATGGAAAATCCTGAATTAGAAATTGACCTTCCATCTCAGGAAATTAGAAGGCCTAATGGAGCAGTTATTAAATTTGAAATCGACCCTTTTAGAAAAAAATGCTTACTTGAAGGATTAGATGATATTGGCATAACAATGCAACAATCTAGCGATATCAAAGAATTTGAAACCAAAATGTCTAATGAAAGACCCTGGTTATAATTAAAAGTGAGTTTATAAAATGCAATCTAATCGTACGTTAATGGTTCTTCCTGGAGATGGAGTTGGGCCAGAGGTTATTAAAGAAACTTTAAGAGTTGTTGATTGGTTTGCAAAAAATAAAAGTATAAGTTTTAACATAAAAGAAGGTTTAGTAGGAGGTGCTTCTTTTGATAAATATGGCACGCCTCTGTCAGACGAAACTTTATCTGATGCAGTTGATGCTGATGCAATTTTATTTGGTGCAGTAGGAAGTCCAAAATACGATGGAGTTGAATTTGAGAAAAGACCTGAAAATGGTCTTCTGAGATTAAGAAAAGAAATGGATTTGTTTGCTAATCTTAGGCCTGCCATGGTGTTTCCAGCACTTGTTGATGCTTCTTCCCTCAAACCTAATATTATCTCAGGCCTAGACATTTTAATTTTAAGAGAGCTAACAGGAGGTATTTATTTTGCAGAGCCTCGCGGAATAGAAGAAATTGATACTCAAATAAAAAAAGGTTATGACACTAATCTTTATACTACCCCAGAGATTGAAAGAATTGGCAGAGTTGCCTTTGATATGGCAAGAGCCAGAAATGGGAAAGTTACTTCTGTAGAAAAAGCTAATGTAATGATGTCAGGTGTTTTGTGGAGAGAAGTGATAACTAGTCTTCATAAAAAAGAAGGCTCAGATATATTAATTAACCATATGTATGCTGATAATTGCGCAATGCAATTAGTAAGAGATCCTAAGCAATTTGATGTTATTGTTACAGACAATTTATTTGGAGATATTTTATCTGACTGCGCAGCTATGTTAACTGGTTCACTCGGAATGCTTCCTTCTGCCAGTTTAGGATCTGTAGACCAAAATACTGGAAAGAGACATGCTATGTATGAGCCAGTTCACGGATCAGCTCCAGACATAGCTGGAAAAGAGTTAGCAAATCCATTGGCAGAACTTTTAAGTTTATCAATGTTATTTCGTTATTCATTTGAAATGAAAGAAGAGGCAGATTTAATTGATGAGGCAGTTTCAAGAGCTTTAGATGCTGGACCAAGAACGCAAGATATAATGGCTTCAGGAAGAGTCAAAGTTGGTACGAAAGGAATGATGGATTCAGTTATCAACAAGTTAGAGGAATTAACAAAATAAATGTCTTATAATATTGCTGTTGTTGGTGCTACAGGTGCCGTTGGTAGAGAAATGCTTCAAACTTTGTTTGAACGAAAATTTCCAGTAAAAAATATATTTGCTCTTGCTTCAAGATCCTCTGTTGGTAAGGAGGTATCTTTTGGTGACGACAAAATACTAAAAGTTAGTTCAGTTGATGATTTTAACTTTGAAAAAGCAGATATAGCTCTTTTTTCAGCTGGTTCAGATATAGCAAAAAAATTTGGTTTAAAGGCAGGAATCAAGGGTTGTATTGTTATTGACAATTCTTCCTGCTTTAGAATGGATGATAAAGTTCCTTTAATTGTTCCTGAAGTTAATCCTGAAGCAATTAATGGTTATAAAAATAAAAACATAATTTCAAACCCTAATTGTTCAACTATCCAGCTAGTTGTTGCTTTAAAGCCAATACACAAAAAATATGAAATATCAAGAGTTGTTGTCTCAACATATCAAGCAGTTTCAGGAGCTGGGAAACCAGCTATGGACGAACTTTTTAATCAAACAAAGGGTGTTTTTGTTCACGATCAAGCTAAACCAGAACAATTTACCAAAAAAATAGCATTTAATGTAATCCCTCACATTGATATTTTTATGGATGATGGGTTTACGAAAGAAGAGTGGAAAATGAGGGTTGAGACAAAAAAAATATTAGATCCTAATATTGATTTGGTTGCGCATTGCGTAAGGGTTCCAGTATTTATTGGTCATAGTGAATCGGTTTTTATAGAATGCAAAAAAGACATCGATGAAAAAGATGTTAGAAGCTTATTAAGAGATGCTAATGGTGTAACAGTGGTAGATCATCGAGCAGATGAAGGATACGTTACTCCTGAAGAAGTGGCTGGTGAAGACGATGTTTATATTAGCAGAATTAGAAAAGATCCTTCAGTAAAAAATGGTATTGTTTTTTGGTGTGTTGGAGATAATTTAAGAAAAGGTGCGGCATTAAATACCGTTCAGATAGCTGAATTGTTGGCAAGTAAAAAAATTAAAGGAGTCTCTCTTTAATGTTTAAAATTTCAAAATAATTATTATGGAATTCATCTGGATTTTTGCAGCAATATTTGCCGCAGCCTGTCAAACTGCCCGTTCTGCATTTCAAAAAAATATGATCTCCAAATTAGGAGAATATGGAGCTGCCTATATTAGATTTTGTTATGCTTTACCTTTTACCTCACTTATTTGGCTAATTTGGATAAGCATTCCAGAAAATAATATTCCTGACCTTTCTTTATATTCTCTATTTTTATGTTTATTGGGATCAATTTTTCAAGTTTTATTTACTTACGTTCTTATGAAAGTTTTTGCACATAAAAACTTTGCTACAGGAATTGCATTTTCTAAAACAGAAGTAATTCTTATTGCTTTTTTGGAGATCATAATTCTAAGTGTTACTTTCTCTACATCTATATTGTTAGGTATAATACTAGGTGTTATATCTGTATTATTATTATCTTATGCCAAAAAAGCAGATAGCATTTTAAAAACTATTAAACTTCTAATTAACTCAACTTTATCTGTAGGTACTCTTGTAGGTCTTTTATCTGGATTACTTTTAGCTGGCTCTGTAGTTGCATTTAGAATGTCTATCATATCAGTAGAGGGTCCCTTATTAGATAAATCAATTTTCATTTCTTTTATAGCGATTGTTTTTCAAACTATATTGGTAGGCTTGTATCTTGTAATAAATAAAAGAGATCAATTTTTAGCTGTTATTAAATATTGGAAACCTAGTTTGCCAGCAGGCTTATCCGGGACAGGAGCTACGTTTGGGTGGTTTGTAGCATTTGGGTTAACAACAGCTGCTGAAGTTAGGGCAGTTGGGCAAATAGAATTAATTTTCTCAATTTTAATTTCAGTGATTTTTTTTAGGGAAAAGATTAAAATAACTGAACTTACAGGTATAATTTTACTTGGTTTATCAATTTTAATTATTATTTTCGAAGAAAATTTAAAATTTTGAATTTAAGATTTGAATTATTTACTTAGTTCATTTATTTAAATAACAAAAATATGAGACAAATATGAGTAGACAAAGACCGCTTTCACCACATCTTCAAATATATAAACCACAAATAACCTCTGTCTTGTCAATTCTACACAGAGGGACGGGTATTGTATTATCAATAGGAAGTATAATTTTAGTATTATGGATTGTAACTCTTACTTTAGGTGAAAGCACTTATTTAATGTATTCAAATATAATTAATAACTGGTTCGGCAAATTGATAATTTTTGGTTTCACCTTTGCTTTGTTTTATCATCTTAGTAATGGTATCCGACATCTTTTTTGGGATGCAGGTTATGGATATGACCTAAATCATGCATATATTTCTGGCATATCTGTAATAATTTCCTCGTTATTATTGACTTCTATGACATGGTTAATAGTCTATATCAGAGTTCTTTAAAGAAAGTGATGAAAATGCAATCTAAATCTCATGGTGTAGTTCACTGGAAGTTACAGAGGATTTCAGCAGTTGCAATGATACCTCTTATAATTTGGTTTGTCTCTTCGCTTGTTTTTAGTTTAATCAATGGCTACGACCAATCTATTAATTGGTTGCAGAGTCCTCTTAACGCAACAGGAATGATTCTTTTATTTGGGACCTTATACTTTCATGCAGCATCAGGACTGCAGGTTGTAGTCGAAGATTATGTGCACAATGAGGGGTTGAAAATAATGTCTTTAATACTTATAAAATTACTATCAGTCCTCTTAGGTGTTTTATCAATCCTTTGTGTTTTGAAAATTTATTTATAATTAGAAAGTTATTTTATGTCTGAATATGAAATTGTAGATCATGAACATGATGTCGTAGTTGTTGGTGCAGGAGGTGCTGGATTAAGAGCAACTTTAGGCATGGTTTCTGGTGGGTTAAAAACTGCCTGTATTACAAAAGTTTTTCCTACAAGAAGTCATACTGTTGCAGCTCAAGGTGGTATTGGAGCTGCGCTTAATAACATGGGTGAAAATGATAGCTGGCAGTTTCATATGTATGATACAGTAAAGGGATCTGATTGGCTTGGCGATCAAGATGCTATTGAGTATATGTGTAAAGAAGCTATACCTTCTGTAACTGAATTAGAAAATTTTGGCGTTCCTTTTTCTAGAACTGAAGATGGAGAAGTTTATCAAAGACCATTTGGTGGTCATACATTAGATTATGGTAAGAAAATGGCAAGAAGAGCTTGTGCGGCTGCAGATAGGACTGGGCATGCAATTTTACACACTCTCTACCAACAGTGTCTGAAATATCAAGCTGAGTTTTTGTAGAGTATATCGCGCTTGACCTTCTTATGGATGATAATGGCAAGTGTGTTGGCGTGCTAGCTTTATGTATGGATGATGGTAAGATTCACAGATTTAGAGGACATCAAACAGTTCTCGCTACTGGTGGTTATGGTAGAGTATATTTTTCTTGTACTTCTGCTCATACTTGTACAGGTGATGGAAATGCAATGGTTTTGCGAGCAGGCTTGCCTCTTCAAGATATGGAGTTTGTTCAGTTTCACCCAACTGGCGTTTATGGTGCAGGTGTTCTTATAACAGAGGGATCAAGAGGCGAAGGCGGATATCTTACAAATTCTGAAGGTGAAAGATTTATGGAAAGATATGCACCTACGGCAAAAGACCTTGCTAGTAGAGATGTAGTATCACGATCTATGACCATTGAAATTAATGAAGGTAGAGGTGTTGGTCCAAATAAAGATCATATATTTATGCATTTAGAACATATTGATCCAGCCACTTTACAGATGAGGTTGCCAGGCATCAGTGAAACCGCTAAAATTTTCTGTGGTGTTGATGTAACTAAGGAACCAATTCCAGTTTTACCTACAGTTCATTACAATATGGGAGGAATTCCAACTAACTATCACGGTGAAGTAGTAACAAGAAAAGGTAATGATCAAGATGCAGTTGTCTCAGGACTAATGGCTATTGGAGAAGCCGCATGTGTATCAGTACATGGAGCTAATAGACTGGGAACTAATTCATTATTAGATATTGTTGTTTTTGGTCGTGCTGCGGCACAAAGAGCTTTAAAAACAGTTGAAAAAGGAAGTGCTCATGCGCCCTTACCCAAAAGAGTCACAGATAAAATTTTAGCGAGACTTGATAAAGTAAGACATTCAAACGGAGATGTTTCTGTAGGTGAAGTTAGAAACTCAATGCAAAACGCAATGCAAAAACATGCTGCAGTTTTTAGATCAAATACTTCAATGAAGGAAGGTGTACAAAAAGTTGATACTATCTCAAAAGGTATAGATAATATAGGTATAAAAGATAGATCAATGATCTTTAATACGGACTTAGTTGAAGCTCTTGAGTTAGAAAACTTAATGCAACAAGCTATTGTAACTATGAAGTCAGCAGACCAAAGAAAAGAATCGCGTGGCGCACATTCTCATGAAGACTATCCTGAAAGAGATGATAAGAATTGGATGAAACATACAATTATGTGGCTCAATGAGAAGAACAAAACTAAGCTAGATTATAGAGACGTCCACCTAAACACATTAACAAACGAAGTGGCATCAATACCTCCAGCCGCAAGAGTTTACTAATTAAGAGGAGAATTTTGTGGCTGAATTTGCCCTACCGAAGCATTCCAAAATTGTTAAAGGTATTGACTACCCGATAAATAGCGAAGCTGAAAATACAAAAAAAATTAATGTATATAGATGGTCACCAGATGATGATGAAAATCCAAGAATAGACAGCTATACCATTGATTTAGATCAGTGTGGTCCTATGGTTTTAGATGCCTTAATAAAAATTAAACAGGAAATAGACTCAAGTTTAACTTTTAGAAGATCTTGTAGAGAAGGAATTTGTGGCTCTTGTTCTATGAATATAGATGGCACAAACACACTCGCTTGTTTGAAGTCAATTGATGATGTTAAAGGGGACATAAATATATATCCGTTACCTCATATGGAAGTTATTAAGGATTTAGTACCCGACTTGTCTAAAGCATATGAACAATTAACATCAGTCAAACCATGGTTGCAAAGTAAATCTGACCCGGAAAAAGGGAAATCTAGAAAACAATCACCAAAAGAACGTGAAAAAATTGATGGATTGTGGGAATGCGTTCTTTGTTTTTCATGTTCAACCTCTTGCCCTTCTTATTGGTGGAATGGGGATAAATATTTAGGTCCTGCTGTTTTATTACAGGCATATAGATGGATAGCTGATAGTAGAGATGAAAACACTGAACAAAGACTTGAAGAGCTCGAAGATTCTTTTAAACTTTATCGTTGTCATACTATTATGAATTGTACTAAGACTTGTCCTAAGGGTTTAAATCCAGCTAAAGCGATAGGCGAAATTAAGAAACTTCAACTGGAAAGAAGGTAAGTTTCAAGTCTTTTTGTACGGCTAATATTTTGAAAATAAATGAAGAAAAGTCACAAAGTCTAATTGCTTCAAACAAATCAATAATATTTGATGCTGGTCAGGCATTTGTAGCGAAGTTTTTTGATAATTTACTAATAAAATTCGCCAAATTTCAAACTGAAAATTTTATCTCTAAAATTTTTACAAAAAATAATACCAAAGAGATTAAAGGTCTTTATCTATATGGTGGTGTTGGTAGAGGTAAATCAATGATGATGGATTTATTTTTTCACCAAGTTCAAATAAAAGAAAAAAGACGCTTACACTTTCATGATTTTATGAGGGAAGTTCATCAAAGAATTCTTGAAAAAAGAAAAATAGAAAAAAACAAAGACACAGTTCTATTAGTAGGGCAAGATTTGGCCAAGAATGCAAAATTACTTTGTTTTGATGAAATGGAGGTAAAAGATATTGCAGATGCAATGATTTTATCTCGTTTATTTGAAGTTATGTTTGCGCAGGGTACAATATTAGTTACGACATCAAACCAACCACCGGATGGTCTATACAAAGATGGATTGCATAGAGATAGAATTTTACCATTTATAGAAAATTTAAAACTAAAAACTGATATTGTTAAAATTCCAGAAGGTGAGGATTGGAGAAAGAGATCTCTTAGTGGGCAAAAATATTGGTTAAGTCCAGTTAATAAAACAAATAGAGAAAAAATTAACGAGATATTTAAAACCTTATCTATAGGTTTTGAGATAATATCTGAAAATGTTGAGGTGTCTGGAAGAAAAATAAATATTCCAGAAGTTGCTGCAGGTGTTGCAAGAATCAGTTTTGATGATTTATGTAATAAACCATTGGCTGCTGCCGATTATATTGAAATAGCACTAAGATATAAAGGTATTATTATAGATAAGATACCAAACTTGAATGATAATCTTCGAAATGAAACTAGAAGATTCATATGGTTAATAGATGCTCTTTATGATAAAAATTGTTTCCTTATTGCCAATGCAAAAGCTGATTTTTCTGATATATACACTGGCGAACATTGGAAGTTTGAATTTCAGAGAACTATTTCAAGAATAACCGAAATGTCACAACTTTAAAAGTTAATAACATGTATTCTGACCTTGATGCACTTTAAAAAAAAGTCTAAAAGATTAGACAATGACAACAATTTAAATTTAAATTAATAGATTAACTCAATAAAAAATTAATGGAAAGCGAAATGCGTAATAAAATAGCCTTGGTTGGATCAGGAAACATTGGAGGAACTCTTGCACACTTAGCTGCAATTAAAGAGCTTGGGAATGTAACCCTATTTGACATCGCAGAGGGTATTCCTCAGGGAAAATCTTTAGATCTTGCCCAATCAGGACCAGTTGAGAGTTTTGACAGTAAAATGATTGGTTCAAATGATTATAAAGACCTCAAAGATAGTGATGTAGTAATTGTAACTGCCGGTGTTGCAAGGAAGCCGGGTATGAGCAGAGATGATTTAGTTGAGATCAACACTAAAGTTATGAAACAAGTTGGTAAAGGAATTAAGGACAATTGTCCTAAAGCATTTGTAATTTGTATAACTAATCCGCTTGATGCAATGGTTGGAGTTTTACAAAGGGCATCTGGTTTACCAACTAATATGGTAGTTGGTATGGCAGGTGTATTAGACTCTGCCAGATTTAGACATTTTTTAGCAGAAGAATTTGATGTCTCTGTAAGTGACGTAACGGCTTTTGTGCTAGGGGGGCATGGAGACACAATGGTTCCCTTAGCAAGATATTCTGCAGTTGCAGGAATTCCTGTACCAGATTTAGTGAAAATGGGATGGAGCACCCAGGAAAAAATTGATCAGATTGTACAGAGAACCCGAGACGGAGGAGCCGAAATAGTTGGATTACTAAAAACAGGCTCTGCATTCTATGCTCCTGCATCATCAGCCATTGAGATGGCTGATTCCTATTTAAAAGATAAGAAAAAATTATTGCCATGTGCAGCTTATGTTGATGGACACTACAATTTAAATGGATTGTATGTAGGAGTTCCAGTCATCATTGGTAAAAATGGTGTGGAAAGGATTGTTGAAATAAGTTTCACTCCTGAAGAAAAAGACATGTTCAATCATTCCGTTTCAGCCGTGAAGCAACTAAATGAAGTTGCTTCAAAGTTTGAAGCATCATAAGCTAAAAACAGAAAGGTTTAAGTTTTGGATATTCATGAACACCAGGCAAAAGAGTTATTAAGACAATATAATATACCTACGCCTACTGGATACGTAGCATTTACAACTGATGAAGCTATGAAAGCAGCTAAAAACTTACCTGGGCCAGTCTTTGTGGTTAAAGCTCAAATACACGCTGGCGGAAGAGGTAAAGCTGGTGGTGTAAAAGTTGTAAAAGATTTAGATGAAGTTAAAAACTCAGCTGAGGCAATTCTAGGAAAAAAATTAATTACTCATCAAACAGGTTCTGAAGGAAAACTAGTTCAAAGACTCTATGTTGAGGATGGATGTGATATAAGTGCTGAATATTACTTTTCTATGGTTGTAGACCGAGTTACTAGTAGAGTTTCAATAATAGCATCTACTGAAGGTGGTATGGACATTGAACAAGTTGCGAAAGAAACTCCTGAGAAAATTTTATCATTCAACATTGATCCTACAATTGGCTTTCAACCTTTTCATTCAAGATTAATAGCGAATGAACTTAAATTAGAAGGATCTAGTTTTAAACAAGCAGGTATATTTTTTAATCAGTTATACAAACTTTTTACTGAAAAAGATGCAAGTCTTTTAGAAATAAATCCACTTGTATTAACTTCTGAAAATAATCTAATTGCTTTAGATGCAAAAATGTCTTTTGATAATAATGCTTTATTTAAACACCCTGAAATCTTATCTTTAAGAGACGAAACAGAAGAAGATCCTGCTGAAATTTTAGCAAGCAAATTTGATTTAGCCTATATAAAACTTGATGGAACAATAGGCTGTTTAGTAAATGGTGCAGGTCTTGCCATGGCTACAATGGATATCATTAAATTAAAAGGAGCGTCTCCAGCAAACTTTTTAGACGTTGGAGGAAGTGCTACCAAAGAAAAAGTTACTGAAGCTTTTAAAATTATTTTATCGGATGAGGCTGTAGAAGGTATTTTGGTAAATATTTTTGGAGGTATAATGCGTTGTGACATCATTGCTAGTGGCGTGGTTGCTGCTGCTAAAACACTCTCATTATCCAAGCCTTTAGTTGTAAGATTGGCTGGCACAAATGTTGAAGAAGGTAAACAGATTCTTAGAGATTCTGGATTGAAAATTATACCTGCGGATGACTTAGATGAAGCGGCAATGAAAATTGTTAGTGCTGTTAAAGGAGATTAGCTAGATGTCTGTATTGATTAACAAAGATACAAAAGTTATTTGCCAGGGGTTTACAGGAGGTCAAGGAACTTTTCATTCAGAACAAGCGATTGCATACGGTACTAAAATGGTTGGAGGGGTTACGCCAGGTAAGGGTGGTACTAAACATTTAAACCTCCCTGTTTTTAATACTGTCCAAGAGTGTGTTGACGAAGTAAATCCGGATGCAACAGTCATATATGTACCTCCTCCTTTTGCTGCTGATTCAATATTAGAGGCGATAGCATCGAAAGTACCTCTAATAATCTGTATCACAGAAGGTATACCAGTCCAAGACATGATCAAAGTTAAACAGTTTTTAAAACAGTCTAACTCCAGACTTATAGGTCCTAACTGCCCAGGTGTAATTACCCCTAATCAATGTAAAATTGGAATTATGCCAGGACATATTCATGCTCCCGGTAAAATAGGAATTGTGTCTAGGTCTGGCACGTTAACTTACGAAGCTGTTGCACAAACTACAGCTGCTGGTTTGGGTCAATCAACGTGTATTGGCATTGGTGGTGATCCAGTTAATGGAACAAATTTTATAGATTGTTTAGATATGTTTCTTAATGATGACCAGACAGAAGCAATATTAATGATTGGTGAAATTGGTGGAAATGCAGAAGAAGAGGCAGCAAATTTTTATAAAAATCATAAAATTAAAAAACCAATTGCAGGTTTTATCGCTGGAAAAACTGCTCCTCCAGGAAGAACAATGGGTCATGCTGGCGCAATAGTTAGTGGTGGAAGTGGAGGCGCAGATGCCAAGGTTAAAGTCATGAGTGACTGTGGTTTTATAATGTCAGAATCTCCATCGGGTTTAGGTGAAGCTGTTGTAAAAGCTATAGAAGAATGGAAATAACTTGATTTAATTTTAAGTTTTTGTTTATTGTAATTTAGTCATATTTCACTTTAAAAGGACTATCAAACCATGAACGACCAAAGCTCTGACCAAAGCTTTCTTTCTGGTGCCAATGCTACCTTCATTAATGATTTGTATAAAGAATGGAAAGCAAACTCAAATTCAGTTCCAAAAGAATGGGATTTATGGTTCAAAACGAATGCAGATGACAAATTACTAGATGAGGGTCCTAGCTGGGCTAAAAAGAATAGCAAAGTTGTTGGAGCTGTAGATACTGTTGAGAGTGTAAAAGCTGTTGCTCGAGGAATAGCGGGAAAAGGTAATTTATCTGCAACTGATTTGAGGGCGGCAACGACTGATTCAATTAGAGCTATTATGCTTATTAGAGCATATAGAATAAATGGACATCTTTTAGCTAAATTAGACCCCCTTAATTTACAAGAACAAAACATACATCCTGAACTAGATCCTAAAACTTATGGATTTACTGATGATGATTGGGACAGACCTATATTTATAGACAATGTACTAGGTATGGAATCGGCTACCCTCAGACAAATTATGGAAATAGTCAAAGAAACCTATTGTGGATCAATAGGTATTGAATTTATGCATGTTCAAGATCCAGCTCAAAAAGGATGGATACAAGAAAGAATTGAGTCTATTCGTAATGCTACAGAATTTACCAAAAGAGGTAAAAAAGCTATATACGAACGTTTAGTTGGAGCAGAAACTTTTGAACAATTTCTTCATAAAAAATATGCAGGAACTAAAAGATTTGGACTAGATGGATCAGAGTCAGTAGTACCTGCAATAGAACAAATATTGAAACGTGGTAGCCAGTTAGGTATGAAAGAAGTTGTCATAGCAATGGCTCACAGAGGAAGGCTTAACCTGTTATACAATATTTTAAACAAACCTTTTCGAGCAATTATTTCTGAATTTTTAGGTAACCAGGCAAATCCAGAAGATGCTGGAGGTTCTGGAGATGTTAAGTACCACATGGGAGCTTCAGCTGATAGAGAGTTTGACGGAAAAATAGTTCATTTATCTTTACAAGCTAATCCTTCACATCTAGAAGTTGTTGCACCAGTCGTAATAGGTAGAGTTAGAGCAAAACAAAACCAACATAATGATACGAATGATAGACTCTCGGTATTAGGAATTGTTTTACACGGTGACGCTGCTTTTGCAGGTCAGGGTATAGTGGCTGAAACTTTTGATTTCTCAGGTCTTAGAGGTTACAGGACTGGTGGAACAATACATATAGTGGTGAATAATCAAATTGGTTTCACAACTAGCCCAAATTATTCTCGCTCAAGTCCTTATTGTACTGATGTAGCTAAAATGGTAATGGCTCCTATAATGCATATAAATGGAGATGACCCAGAGGCTGTTGTTCATGCTTCTAGAATTGCAACTGAATTCAGGCAAAAATTTGCATGTGATGTTGTGTTAGATATTATAAGTTATAGACGTTATGGTCACAATGAAGGTGATGAACCGGCATTTACTCAACCAGTAATGTATAAAACAATAGGTTCTCATGATAGTATTAGTAAAATTTATGCACAAAAGCTTATTAATGAAGGAATAATAGACCAAAAGGAAGCAAAGGACGAAGTTGAGAATCATAATAAGTTTTTAGAAAAAGAATTCATAGCTGGCTCAAGTTACAAACCAAATAAAGCTGACTGGTTAGAAGGACAATGGTCAAATCTAAGGTCTGCTCATGGTGATGCAAGAAGAGGAGAAACTTCTGTTTCAACAAAAATGCTAAAACAAATTGGTGAGGCAATTACCACTGTTCCTGAGGGTTTTCAAATAAATAAAAAATTATCAAGAGTTATAGATGCTCGAAAAAAAGCTATTGAAAGTGGAGAAGGCATTGATTGGTCTACTGCAGAACACCTCGCTTTTGGTTCATTGCTTTTAGAGGGCCATCCAGTTAGACTGTCTGGTCAGGATAGTGGTAGAGGAACTTTTTCTCAAAGACATTCTGTTTTCATAGATCAAAATTCTGAAAATAGATACACTCCTCTAAATAATATAAAAGATAAACAAGAAACATTTGAAGTAATTGACTCTCCCTTGTCAGAAGCTTCAGTACTTGGATTTGAATATGGTTATTCATTGACTGAACCGACAGCATTAGTAATGTGGGAAGCACAATTCGGAGACTTTGCTAATGGTGCTCAAGTCATAGTCGATCAATTCATTTCTAGTGGTGAGGCAAAATGGTTAAGAATGTCAGGTTTGGTTATGCTTTTACCTCATGGTTATGAAGGTCAAGGACCAGAGCACTCATCAGCCAGATTAGAAAGATATTTACAGCTCTGCGGTGAAGACAATATGCAGGTATTGAATTGTAGTACACCTGCAAACTATTTTCATGCGTTACGAAGGCAACTTAAACGAGATTTTCGAAAACCTCTGATAATTATGACACCTAAGAGTTTACTTAGACATAAAATGTGCGTATCTAGTCTGTCAGATATGGCCGAACAAACTGCTTTTAGAAGAGTCATTAGAGATCCAAATATAAATCTTAAGGATAGTGAAATAAAAAGAGTGGTAATTTGTTCAGGTAAAGTATTTTATAATTTATTAGAAGAAAGAGAAAAAAGAAAAATTAATAATATTAGAATACTTAGACTAGAACAAATCTATCCTTTTCCTTCGAAAACATTAAAAGAAATGTTATCAAAAACCCCAAATGCTGAAATCGTTTGGTGTCAGGAAGAGCCAAAGAACATGGGTGCATGGTTTTTTGTTGATAGAAGAATAGAGCAAGTGTTAGTCGATATTAAAGCGAAGTTAACAAGACCAACTTACGCAGGTAGATTAGAAGCCGCTTCTCCAGCAACGGGTTCTTTTTCTAGACACAACAAAGAGCAAAATGATTTAGTAAATGATGCTCTAGAATTGACCACAAAGAAAGCTAGCAGACATGCAGCAGAGTAGATGATTTAATGAATAATAAAAATAAAATTATTCAAAAGCTTGCAATGCCATCTGCCGCAAAGCTTATAGAAGAAAAAAAAATAGATATAAATACTATTATTGGTACGGGTGTTGATGGAAGAGTAACAAAAGGGGATGTTCTTCTTCACTTAAACTTAATTAAAAATAATAAAATAGAAGAAGAAACTTCTAAGTCCCAGAAAAATATTCTTAAAGGAAAGGAAAATGGTATGGATGTTATAGTACCAGTGTTAGGAGAATCTGTTGTAGAGGCAACTGTTTCCAAATGGATAAAGAAAAAAGGCGACTATGTTGAAGTTGACGATCCAATTGTAGAATTAGAAACAGATAAGGTTACCTTAGAAGTTCCTGCTTCTATCACAGGGATATTAGAAAATACTGTTGTTTCTGAGGGAGACACAGTAGAAGTTGGAGCTTTATTAGGAACAATAATTGCTGGAGAAAAACAAGACAAAAAGGAAGAAGTTTCTGAAGAAGTAGAAGTTAAAGATGTAGAAAAAGAAAAATCAATTTCAAATAAACTTGAAGTTAAATCTAATAATCAAGTAACAGAAAACACTCGAAATGAAGATAATGTTAATCTTGAAGAGAGAATTCCGATGTCTCGTCTTCGTCAAGCTATAGCAAGGAGATTAAAAGAAGCTCAGAATAATGCAGCAATGTTAACAACGTACAATGAAGTTGACATGTCAGCGCTAATGGAGATGCGTAAAAATTACCAAGAAAGTTTTGAAAAGAAGAATGGTGTAAGACTTGGTTATATGAGCTTTTTTGTTAAAGCATCGATAGACGCTTTGAGTGAATTTCCGGCTGTGAATGCAGAAATAGACGGCAATGATATTATTTATAAGAATTATTATAATATAGGTGTAGCTGTTGGAACATCCCAGGGTTTAGTTGTTCCTGTTCTAAAAAATGCAGATAAAATGTCTTTTGGTGAAACTGAAGCAACAATTGCTGAATTTGGTAAAAGAGCAAAAGAAGGTAATTTAGCAATGTCTGACATGGCAGGTGGAACTTTTACTATCTCAAATGGGGGTGTTTATGGATCATTGATGTCTTCACCAATTTTAAACCCACCTCAATCCGGTATTTTAGGGATGCACAAAATTCAAAAAAGACCAGTTGCAATAGGTGATAATATTGAGATTAGACCAATGATGTATCTTGCGCTTTCATATGATCATAGAATAATTGATGGACGTGAGGCAGTTTCTTTTTTAGTTAGGATCAAAGAAATAATAGAAGATCCTAGACGTCTTGTAGTAGGTGCATAGTTTTTTAAGTTGAAGGTGTTTAATGTCTGATAAAAAATTTGATCTTGTTGTAATTGGCGCAGGCCCTGGAGGTTATGTTGCTGCTATTGTCGCTGCTCAAAAAGGTATGAGAGTTGCCTGTGTTGAAAAACGAAAAACTCTAGGTGGAACATGTTTGAATGTTGGATGTATTCCATCTAAAGCATTATTACATGCTTCAGAACAATATGAAAATTCCATCAAATCTAATGGTAATGAAGAATGGGGTATTAGCTACAAGGAAGTAAGCCTTGACCTACCAAAATTACTTAAAAAGAAATTGGGTATTGTAGATGAGCTAACAAAAGGAATAGATTTCCTGTTTAAAAAAAATAAAGTTACTAAATATATTGGTGCTGCAAAAATTTTATCTTCCAATGAAATTGAAATTATGAATAATGAAAAAGCTGAAATAATTAATGCAGATAAAATTATTATTGCCACAGGATCTGAATCTACAAATCTCCCAAATATAAATGTAGATGAGAAAAAAATTGTAACATCAACTGGCGCTTTAGAATTGGATAAGGTTCCGGAGAAGATGATAGTCATTGGTGCTGGAATAATTGGACTTGAAATGGGTACTGTCTGGAGAAGACTAGGTGCGGAAGTCGAGGTGGTAGAATATCTTCCTAGAATTTTACCAGGTATAGATGATGAAATAGCCAACAATTTTATGAAAATACTTCAAAAACAAGGTGTAAAATTTAAATTAGCTCATTCGGTTGAAAAAGCACAAATCATTAATGACAAAGTATTGCTCTCCGTTAAAGATATTAATAATAACGCCTATGATGAATTAGAAGCAGACGTTGCGTTGGTATCTGTTGGAAGAAAACCAAATACTCATGGATTGGGTTTAGAAAAATTAAGTTTGAAAATAGACAAGCATGGTTTCATAGAAACAAATGAAAATTTTCAAACTTCAATATCAAATATTTATGCAATTGGTGATGTGATTAAGGGACCAATGTTAGCTCATAAAGCTGAAGAAGATGGTGTGGCAGCTGTAGAGATAATAAATGGGGAAGCAGGACACGTTGATTACAATCTTGTACCAGGTATCATATATACTTCACCTGAAGTGGCTGTTATTGGCAAAACAGAAGAAGAATTGAAAGCAGAAGGCATTACTTACAACAAAGGAACATTTCCTCTAATGGCTAATAGTAGGGCTAAGGCTATTAGCCATACGGATGGTATGGTAAAGATCCTATCAGATAAATCTACGGATAAGATACTAGGGGCTCACATGATTGGTCACGAGGCAGGAACTGTAATACACGAGTTATCTATTGCAATGGGATTTGGTGCTTCATCTGAGGATGTGGCTAGAATTTGTCATGGTCATCCTACGGTAAATGAGGCAATCAAAGAAGCGGCTTTAGCAACCTACTCAAAAGCAATACATTTTTAATTTGCGCCCATTTTACTGTAAAAAACCAATAATATTACCCCAAGGATAATAAGTCCTAGACCTAAAATAGCTAATAAATCAGGTATTTCTTTATATTTCAATGCGCCTAAAATTGTTATTGCAGAAATTCCAATAGCTGCCCAAATTGAATATGCTATAGCAATAGGAATGGTTTTCATAGCAAGCATCATAAAATAAAAAGCCGTTGCAAAACCTAATACAACATAGGTGGTAGGTAATAACTCTGTGAAATTATTGGTACTCTTAAGATGAGTGGTGCCAATTACTTCGCCAATAATTGCAATTAAAAGATAAAAATATCCCATATATATTCCTTCATTTAGTTTTGTTTATACTATTTGACTTTTTCAAATACAATATGAGAGAATTAATATTTTACGGTGTTATATAATGGACGAAATAAAACTAACAGAAAATCATTTATCGAATGATAATTATCTTGAAGAACGAAAAGACTTGGCCGCTGCATTTAGATGGGCAGAAAGAAATAATTTGCATGAAGCAGTAGCTAATCATTTCAGTCTTGCAGTAAATCCAGAAGGCACTCAATTTTTAATGAATCCAAATATGTGGCATTTTTCAAGGATAAAGGCTTCTGATTTACTTTTACTAAATGTTGATGATAAGTCAGTTCTTTCAGGAGATAATCCACCAGATGCAACAGCATGGGGATTACATGGAGCTATTCATAAATTATGTCCACACGCAAAATGCATAATGCATGTTCACTCTGTTTATGCAACGACTTTAGCTTCTATTGATGAATGTATTTTACCTCCAATTAATCAAGTTGCATCTATGTTTTTCAACAGACAAGTAGTGGACAAAAACTATGGAGGATTGGCTTTTGAAGAGGAGGGTAAAAGATGCGCAGATTTACTTTCCAACCCAAAAAAACATACCTTTATTATGGGTAATCACGGAATATTAATATTTGGGCAAAATGTTGCTGAAACTTTCAATAGACTATTTTATTTTGAAAGAGCAGCTAAAATATATGTACAAGCTCTTCAAACTGGAAAAACACTAAGCATATTAGATGACGATATTGCTGAGAAAACTGCTCAGGAATTAGAAAATGAAGAGTTTCCCAACCCTGCGGGAACTGCTTTTTTAAGAGAGATAAAACTTATTCTTGATCAAGAAAAGTCTGATTATTCTCAATAACAATCCAAATTCAGAATAGTACTTTTAAACTTATTTACGATTATTTAAATAAGTAAATTCAAAGACTTATAATAAAGTTAAAAATATAATTTTTACTCTTGAAAAACTAGTTTTAATTACCAATTTACAATATAGATCAACAAAAATTAAGGTAATTTCTATGACTAATATGAACAACAAATTTGAAGCTGATACTGGGAAAATTTTAGATATAGTCATCAATTCATTGTACTCAGAAAGAGAAATATTTTTGCGTGAATTAATTTCAAACGCTTCAGATGCTCTAGATAAAAGAAAATATCTTGGTTTAACAGATAAAAAAATTGCTAATTCATCAGAAACCCCAGAAGTAATAATTGAAGTGGATAATAAAGAAAAAACTCTAACTATTTCTGATAATGGTATAGGTATGAATGAGGAAGATCTTAAGTCATCATTAGGAACAATAGCAAGGTCAGGAACAAAAGCTTTTTTAGAACAAATTTCAAAAAGTAATAAAGATAAAAAAACTGATATGTCAATGATTGGTCAATTTGGTGTAGGTTTTTATGCTTCATTTATGGTAGCTGACGACGTAGAAGTAATATCTAAGAAAGCAGGTGACAGCCAAGCGTGGAAGTGGTCTTCAGATGGTAAAACTGGTTTTAATTTAGTTAAAGCTGACAAAGATAATTTTGGAACGTCTATTTTATTAAAACTTAAAAAAGATGCAAAAGAATTTTTGGAAGAAACTAGACTTCAATTTATTGTAAGAAAGTATTCGGATCATATTTCTTATCCTGTTAAATTAAGCCAAAAAGATAAAAAAGACACTGAAATTAAAACATTAAATGAAGCATCTGCCCTTTGGACTCGTCCTGCTAAAGAAATTAAAGATGAACAATATCAAGAATTTTTCTCTCATATAGGTGCGGGATTTGGAAAGCCACTCTTAACAATGCATAATAATACAGAAGGAACAATTAGTTATACTAATCTTATTTGTATACCATCTACTAGACCTTTTGATTTATTTAATCCTGATAGAAAATCATCTTTAAAATTATATATTAACAGAGTTTTCATAACTGATAAATGCGATGCCTTAATACCTAGTTATCTAAGATTTATAAAAGGTCTTGTTGATACACAAGACATAGATTTGAATGTTAGTAGAGAAATGCTTCAAAATAATCCCGCTGTTGCAAAAATTAGCAAATCTTTAGTTGGTAAAATTTTAAGAGAGCTTAAAAAAGTTAGTGAAAAAGATATGGATGGTTATAAGAACTTCTGGAAAGAATATGGAGCCGTTCTTAAAGAAGGTTTATATGAGGATGCAGAAAGAAAAGAAATATTGTTAGATTTATGTAGGTTTTCGACTAATGAAAGTGAAGATCCAATATCTCTATCACAATATTTAGAAAAAATGCCTGATACACAAAAAGAAATTTATTACATTTCAGCTGAAACAAGCGCTCAAGCTTTAGCTAGTCCACATTTAGAAGGTTTTAAATCAAAAAACATACCAGTGCTAATAATGACAGATGCAATAGATCAATTTTGGTTACCAATGGTTGGATCTTTTAAAGAAAAGAAATTTACATCAATAACTCAAGGTAAAATAAATTTAGATGAATTAGACTCAAAAAATAAAGATAAAAAAAATAAGTCTAATAATGATAAAGATAAACAAGACAAAGAGTATGTAGATTTAATTGCTCAACTAAAAGTTGTTTTGGGAGATCAAGTCAAAGACATAAGGTTATCCTCTAAATTGACAGATAGTCCGGTATGTCTAGTAGCAGACGAGGGTGGTATGGATATAGCTATGGAACAATTAATGATTCAAAGAGACTCTAACTATAAAGGAGCCCCAAGAATATTAGAAATTAATGGGGATCATTCTTTAATTAAAAATATGAAATCACTTCTAAGTAAAAAAGAAAGTAATGATTTAGTAAGTGATGCTGGAACGCTTTTATTCGAACAAGCAAGACTAATGGAAGGTAAGATGCCAGCTGACCCTGCACAATTTAGTAAGATAATGAACCAATTTTTATTAAAGGCCATACCTAACTAATTGAATAATTTAGCTTTTCCTTATTAAAAAATAAAAGCCAGTTGCAATAAGACATATTAAACCAAGATATACGTTTATTCGAAGCGTTTGGTCAACTGGGATTAGTGTTATTATCCATGACAAGTTAATCAATCCAAGTGGGGCTGTTCCAATACAAGTTACTAGTATACCAAAGTTATTACCCCTAGAAGTTGTTGAGGCCTGGTATACTAAAGCTCCTTGCATAGTACTGAACCCTGAAAGAAAGATCCCTCCACAAGTTAAACTTATAAAAGCTATTAATAAGTTAGGTGAATAAGAAAACAAATACATACCAAAAAAGAAACCTCCCACACCAGTAATAAAAATTAAAGAAAGATATTTTTGAGGTGAAATATTTCCAATGAGTAAGGCACCTATAAGTGCTCCTAAACCTTCTGAAGATGCCAGAATACCAATATTAAATTCAGATAACATTAGCTTTTCTCTACCTAATACAGGTATTAATGAAACTAATGGAAACCCAAAAACATTAAAAATTAGGGTGGTTATTAATACGAACCTTAAACTAATTAAATTATAAGCATTTTTACTAGTTTTTAAGATTTCACCTAAAAGTCCATGTGCCCAATGCTCTTTGATGTTTGAAACTATTTTGTTTGAAGAGTTTAAAAAATTTTTATTATTTGTATTATCTTTAAATCTAAACATTAATCCGAGCGCAAAAATATACATCAATAATTGAAGACAAAAAATACCTGATAAACCCACAAAAGCATATAAAGATCCAGCACAAAGAGGTCCAATTAACCGTGTTGCGTTGTTAGAAAGTGTCTCCATTGCGAGAGAAGAACTTAGGAGATTTTTTTTAATATTCTCTGCTAATACACGTCTTCTAACAGCAAGATCTACAACCCAAGTAATTCCATTTATAAATGCAAGAGTAAATGCAAAATAAACATTAAAATTATTTGTAATGACTAATATTACGCTTGTTGCAGTGAAAATATTAGATAAAGCATAAATAATTTTAATTAATAATAATGGTGATATTCTTTCTGAGATAGTACCTATTATTATTCCTAAGAGGCTCATAGGTAACATTCTTGCTGCAAAAATTATCGTAACTAAATATGGAAGTCCGAGCTCTTGCAGTGCGTATAAACTAAGTGCTAAAAACTCCATTGCTCTAGCAATGCCAGTCATTCCACCGGCACCCCAAAGAACTCTAAAGTCTCGATTTTTAAAACATTCTTTAATCATTTAAGTTGTTAGGAAATTTTTTGATGGACTTCAATTACATTACCCTCTGGATCTTGAAAGAAAACTTGGTGCCATTCTCTAGCGAAAGTAGTTCCGTAGTCTGAAAATGGTATATTATTATCCCTTAATTTTTTTAGAAATGACTTAATATCATTAGTTCTAAATGCTATATGTCCTTGATCAACAGGATTAATTGTTTGATTGTTTTTAAAAGCAACATTTAAGTCTCTCTCAGCTAAATGCATCTCTATTTTACCCTCAGTAACAAAATTTATTTTTCCACTATATCCACTATCAGCTGTTTCTTCTGTTCTAGGAAAGTTTTCAATAGGAATGCTATCCATACATAAAATGTTTTTATAAAAATCATTCATTTTGTCTACATCTTTAGATACAAAGTTAATGTGGTGGAATTCTAACTTCATTTTAATCTCCAAAGTATTTATTGATTATCATTTTTTAGTTATTTAAAATAATATTAATTACTAGAAATAAGCTAGTAATATATAAATAAATTTATATATATATAATTCAAATTCATTTGCTAAAGAGGATCAATATGCCAGACACCACCATTCAAGTAGAAAATTCTGTTTCTAATGATGAAATGATATCAGAAGTTAGAGACTCTGTAGCTAAACTATGCGGAGATTTTCAAGGAGAATATTGGCGAAAACTTGATAGAGAACAAGCTTATCCAACAGAATTTGTCAAAGCACTAACCGATGCTGGTTTTTTAGGAGCCCTTATACCAGAAGAATATGGAGGTGTTGGTTTAGGAATGGTAGCTGCCTCGGTTATTTTAGAAGAAATTCATCATCAAGGATGCAATGCCGCAGCATGTCATGCGCAAATGTATACTATGGGAACCGTTCTTAGACATGGCTCTCCTGAACAAAAACAAGAATATTTACCAAAAATAGCTGATGGATCTCTAAGATTACAAGCGTTTGGTGTAACAGAACCAACAAGTGGCACAGATACAACAAGTTTGCGTACAGTAGCAGTTCGTGATGGTGATGACTATGTAGTTAACGGTCAAAAAATTTGGACAAGCAGAGCAGAACACTCAGACTTAATGTTGCTCTTAGCAAGGACAACACCGTTAAATGAAGTTAAAAAGAAAACGGAAGGTCTTTCTGTTTTTCTTTTAGATATGAGAAAAGCAAAAGGTAATGGCCTTACAATTAGACCAATACGAACAATGATGAACCATTCTACAACTGAAGTATTTTTTGATAATTTAAGAATACCAGCCTCAAGTCTTGTTGGCGAAGAAAATAAAGGTTTTAGATATATTTTATCTGGTATGAATGCAGAAAGAATTCTCATAGCCGCAGAGTGTATTGGAGATGCTAAATGGTTTACTAAAAAATCTACAAATTACGCTAATGATAGAAATATTTTCGGAAGAGCAATTGGTCAAAATCAAGGTATTCAATTCCCAATAGCAAGGGCATATGCACAAATGAAAGCAGCTGAATTAATGGTATACCACGCAGCAAGGCTATATGAAGCCGGGAAGCCTATAGGAGAAGAGGCTAATACAGCTAAATTGCTTGCAGCGGATGCTTCATGGGCAGCAGCAGAAGCATGTGTGCAAACTCATGGGGGATTTGGGTTTGCAGAGGAATATGACGTAGAGAGAAAGTTTCGAGAGGCTAGGTTATATCAAGTGGCCCCAATATCGACTAATTTAATTTTATCTTATTTAGCTGAGCATGTTTTAGGAATGCCGAGGTCTTATTAAGAATTTTTATCCTTTGACGCAAGATCTTTAAGTTTCCATCTTAAAATATCGCTAGTAATTATGTTGGCTAAAAACACGTAGCCTTTAGTCTTTTTTGTAATTTCTAGAGCCATTTTTTCTGACTTCTTATCATTAGACTTTGCATTAATAATTACCCAACTTTCTCCATTATCGTCAGAGTTAATAGATGAAATTGTTAAGATTAATCCGTCTTTAACTTCATACGACAACGTAGGTAAATTTTTTTTATATTTTTGTGTAGATTTTTTAACATCATAAAAATAAAAGCTATTAATTACGTCTCTTGCATCACTTAGTTGTGTATCGTCAATTTTAAATTTTACAGATTTTGGTGTCGTCAAACTCAATTTATTCTCTTTGGATTGAATTTCAATTATCCCATTTTTATTACTTAAGGTAATCTTCTGAACATCATCCTTTTTAATAGATAAAAGCAAACTTTCAAACCAATCAGATTTTGTTGTAGGCATCCTAATTGCACCTTTAAGAAGGTATGTCTGGTCTTCATTTGGAAATCTTGCAAACTGACCTCCACTTATTCCACCAACACTTCTATCTACCATCCCAAAAAGTATTGAAGAATAAATAGTTCCATCTTCTTTCCTTAATGTGATTTTTGTTCCATAACCTTCGTCTTCATCTTTACTTTTATTTTGTTCAGGAAGAAGCAGATTTAGTTGTGAGTGCCTAGATGGGTCATTTGTTTTCAACTCTTCAATTCTTAACAAAGATAAACTTGTAATCAAATTTTCCCACAATCCTTTTTTTAGTGGGTAACTTGACTCAGATATATAACTATTATTTTGTTTAACTAAATTAATATTATTTTCAAAAGACCTAATTGATATAGTTGAAATTTCATTAACATTTTTGGTGAAGTTATCTAAAAATAACTTACCTCTATTTTCAAAACCATAATTACTTTTATTAAGGTTTATTGAAATAATCGCTAAAGCAACGATTGCTGCAGTTATTATTGTTATGTTTAAAAATCTTTTTTTAGTCATTTTTTATCCAAAATTTTTAGTAGAATAATTTTTTCTTCTTAAAGATATAATTAATGCTAGACCAGCAAAAATTATGGGAATTATTGCTACGTTTAAAGCTATTACCCATCGTTTTAAATTTTCAACATCTCTTCTAAGGTCAAATTTAACACTTCTTAACTGTGATCTTGTTGACATCATTTCAGCTTTAAAACCATCAATCGCTTCAATAGTTTCAGGTGATAAAACATCTGAGTTGTTGTCATTATTTTGCGTTAAATCTCTAATTTTATTTTCCATTTCATTTAATTTTTTTGCTAGTCTTTGTTCTTCTAAAAGAAATTTTTCTTCAGCGATTTTTTCTAATTCAATTATTTTGTCAAATGGACGCCATGATGTACTCTTACCTCTAAGATCGGATAAGGCATTACCACCAACCATTTGTTCAACTACATTAAGAACGAAGTCGCCATTGTTAGCAAAAGCGCCTCGTTGCGTTAACCAATTTCGATCCATCAACATATCAGCGTCAGATACTAAAAGAATGTTTGATTTATTTTGGGATTTCAAAAGTTGACCATCTTTTTTACTAAATGATGAGTTAAGATTTGTTTTTATCCATCCTGCTAAAATTAAATTTTCGTTATCAGACTTTATGCTTGATAAAAAGTCTCTTGGGTCATTTTTAGGATCACCTGCTTTTTGTGCATCACCTAAACCAGATTTTCTACTAGTAGTAATAATTGGTTCTAAAACTGTGTCTTTGTTGGCTTTTTCTAATGAGCCAGCGGTAGTCATTACAATTGTGCTTAAATTTGACAATGAACCTTCGTTTTTATTCAAGCCATTCCCCCTAATATTTAGCCAAGGGTAGTTGGTAACTTGCATATCACGACCATCAATATTCCTAGTGATCTTGAAACCAAATTCTTTGTCTAAGACAGTCTTTTTATTATCGAATTTTATTCCCCATGTATCTAATAATTTTTTTAGATTTGATCTTGGGTTCATTGGAGGCATGCCTGGTTGTCTACTAACCTCTGTTTCAGCATAAGGATCTAAAAATATTAGGGTAGATCCTCCCTTAAGAACCCACTGATCTATCATATATAAAGTTTCATCTGATAAAAACTTCGGATGAATAATCATAAGAACTTTTGTGTTTTCATCGAGCTTATTATTGTTTTCACTAACCATTTCAACTTTAAACATTTCATTCATTTGTTTTAAAATTTGTTGTTCTGGTTTACCAATTCTACTGTCCGCCATTAGTCCAAGGTTATCAAGAATACTTATGACTGGCTTTTGAATCTGACTTAATTCAGAGATTAAACTTGAAAGATCATATTCAAGGAAAGTTTCTCTTTCTGGAGAAAAAATTGGTATATTTTTTTGCCCTGTAGTTGAATTTGTAGCTGCTAGTCCAAAATATAATGCATCTGACATTTCTGTTGCAGAAAATGAGTTAATACCCATTCCAACAGCTCTATCTTCTTCATCTGAGAAAGGTTTTGGATCAATCACCTCTAATGTTATTTTTCCATTAGAAATGTCACTATAAGTTTTTAGTATTGTCTCAACCCTGTTTGCATATGTGGAAAGCTGAGGTACTTCTCTAACCAAATTTCCTGATACAAACAATCTTATATGTATTGGCTCATTCAAATTTTTAAGAAGATTAGTTGTGCTATTAGATAAGGAGTAAAGTTTCTTTTCTGTGAAGTCTACCCTTGATGAATTGAATACATTGTTCGTAATTATATTTACACAAAGAAATATAATTACGGAAAATAGTATTGATAATTTAACAAGATTTTTAGTTTTTATCCTATTTAGAAAGTTCATTGTAACCTCAATCTGCTTTTTTAACTTGGACTAGCTGTACGTTTATCCAAAGACATAAAATTATCATTGAAAAAAAGAAGACTAGAGTACTCAAATCAAAAACACCCATTTGTATCCTACTAAAATGTGATAGAAACGACATTGAACTTACTGTTTCTGTTATCCAATTTGGTGACCATGACCTTACAGCTGATAAAACCAGATTAAAGCCAGCCATTATAAGCACAAAACCACTAATGGATGATATTATAAATGCTATGACTTGATTTTTAGTTAGTGCCGACAGACAAGAAGTAAGAGATAAAAAGGCTCCTGCCATTAACCAACTGCCAAAGTAGGATACTAAAATAACATGATTATCTGGTTCACCTAAATAATTAACTGTTATCCAGATAGGCATGGTTAGAATAAGGGCAATCAGAGTAAAAATCCAGCTTGCTAAAAACTTACCAACGACTAGTTGTGTATTTGTAACAGGTAAAGTAATCAATAGTTCAATTGTACCAGACCTTCTTTCTTCAGCCCATAATCTCATGCCGATAGCTGGCATCAATACAAGGAATAACCAAGGATGCCATGAAAAAAATGCAGTTAAATCAGCCTGATCTCTTTCAAAAAACCTTCCCAAAAAGAAGGTCATACCTGAAGATAAAGCTAAAAAGACAAGCAAAAAAATTGATGCTAATGGAGTTCTGAAATATCCTTTTAATTCTCTATCTAAGATTATATATGTTTTGTGTAAGTAGTTATCCATGAGTTTTTACCAATTATTTTGAATTGTTTTCTGAGGTTATTGTTCTAAAGATTTCTTCAAGACTTACCTTTTGAAAATTTGCCTCAATTACATCGAGCTTGAGTTTGCTTAATTGTTTTAAAACTGTATTAAGATTTGGATTTTTCTTGCTGTCACTTATTAAAAGAGTATGAGTTGAAATGTCTGTTTTTTGAATTTTGACGTCATCATATTTTAATAATGATTTTATTTCTTTAGAGAAAACATTATTAATTTTATTAGACACTTTAATAGATAAAGTGTTTCTGTTTAAAAATTTATTTTCTAAATTTTTCGGAGTGTCATTTGCAAGTAACTTTCCATTTGAAATAATTACAGCGCGAGAACATACTGCCTCAACCTCTTCTAAGATATGTGTTGAAATAACAATAGCTTTATTTTTTGATATTTTTTTTATGAGGTTTCTCATCTCGTGTTTTTGATTTGGATCTAACCCGTCAGTTGGTTCGTCTAATATTAATATATCAGGATCATGTATTAATGCTTGAGCAATACCAACCCTTCTTTTAAAACCTTTCGAAAGGATTTCTACAGGTCTATCCCACATTTCTTTTAAGTTAATTTGATCAGCCATCTCTTCTAATCGACTACTCAATTTTTTATTACTCAAACCTCTCATTTTGCCAATAAATGTTAAAAAATCAGAAACTAACATATCTGAATATGATGGAGCACCTTCAGGTAAATACCCAATATATTCTTTGGCTTTTAAAGGATTTGACTTTAGATCAATACCATTAATAAATATTTCACCGTCGTCAGGTTCTAAAAAACCAGTAAGCATTTTCATAGTTGTAGATTTACCTGCTCCATTCGGGCCTAGAAAACCAACGACCTCACCCCTATCAACTTGTAAGTTGATTTTGTCCACAGCAATAAATTGATCAAATGATTTTTTTAAATTTTTTGCATTTATTAGTTTGTCAGACAATTATGTTATCCTTATGTCGAATTGATTAAAAAGATTTTTATTGGATTTAGTTAATTTTAAAAATCAAAATTTCAAGATAAAAAAGGTTTTTTGTTATAATTATTTTCAATTTAAAGTTATATAAACTTACTTACGTCTGGTAGTTCAGGTGCTCCAAATGTCTCTTCAAAAGCCAAAGCAATTGCAACAGCGTAGTCATCGTCATCTTTATTACAAATTACTTGTAAACCAACTGGTAAAATTTGTTGACTTTCACTATTAGCAAATTTCTGAATCGGGTAGGTAATTGCACACATTCCAAAGATATTCACTGGTTGAGTATTCGCTGAAGCCAAAAGGCTCCTCTCGTGTAGTTCGGTCCCTACTGCACTATTATCAACTTCAATTGCTTGCATGATTGTTGTAGGCGAAACAAGGGCATCATACTTTTTGAAATAACCTCCAACAATTGAATTTAACTCTGGAATTCTTTTTTTTGCATTAATATACTCTATTGATGATACATTTAACCCCAATTTAGCTCTAATGCTGGTCACAGGATCCATTTGATCTACAACTTGTAGAAAATTTTCTCTCCCAAATGCACTTATGATTTCTGATCCAACTATAGTTGGAAACAATGTAGCTTTTTCTCTAGCTTCATCAATTATTACTTCTTCAATTTTTGCACCAGTATCTTCTAAATTATTACAAAAATTATCGTATGCTTCCATTACACTTCTATCTAAATTTTCTGTAAATGGTTCCATTAATTTGCCAATTACTAGGTTTTTAATTTCTAACGGTTTTGATACTTTTTTATTATCGTTGTAAGTATCAAAAATTAATTTCGTATCTTTTACAGATCTAGCAAGTGGACCTGGAGTATCCAAAGTAGGTGAAAGTGGAAATATTCCGTCAGTAGGCCATTTGTTTTTTGTGGTTTTCAAACCGACAATACCATTAAACGACGCTGGTATTCGAACTGATCCACCAGTATCTGTACCAATTGCAAAAGCTGCTAATCCTGCTGCTACTGCAACTCCCGAACCACTGCTTGATCCACCAGGTATTCTATGGATTTTTTCATCCCAAGGATTTTTTGGTGTTCCTTTATACTTATTTAATCCTGTTGCACCTAGAGCAAACTCTACTGTATGTGTTTTACCTAAAATAACACACCCAAGTGCTTTTAGCCTTTTAATAAGACTACCTTCTGGGCCAGTTATCTCATCACTAACTATATTAGAGCCATTAGTGGTAGGCATACCATCAACTGAACAAATATCCTTAATTGCAACAGGCACACCCATTAGCGGACCTAAGTCAACACCACACGCAAATAATTTATCTATTCCATCAGCCCAATCAAGGCCCTTTTCTTCATCTACAAATATATATGCATTAAGGTGAGGATTTAAAATTCTAATTCTTTCATAATAAGCCGATGTTATTTCCTTACATGATAGTAAACGGTTTCTGAGTTTTTGACCTAACTCCTCAATTGTAATACCACTTAAAGGATCTTTTGGTAAATTTATATCTGTGTCATTCATTAAAAAACTCCTTTAATTTTTAAATTGATTTTTCATAGAACCAAAAATTCCTTTTAATCTTGGTGAAGTGGAACAATCAGCTTCTAAGATCATTTTTTTTTCTACAGGTACGTGGATACCAACGTAGCGTACTGATTTATATTTTGGGTTAGATATGAGTTGTACTTTTCTATCTGACTTTAATCTATACCTTGCCACCCCTTTTTTAAATTGGAAAATTATGTCTGTACCTGGAACTGCAACTGCAAAACTATCATCGTCAACAGAGCATTTATTATTTAAAGTAATTGTTACAGAAATCACCTCCACAGGTTTAAAAGCTTGTTGAATATTAGGCATTCCAAACCATAACATTAAACCAATGCCAATTATTCCTGAGACAAAAAAAATAATTTTAGTTAAAAAACGCATTGATACCTTAAAATAAACATATTACATCTTTACTTATGTTGATTATACCAAATTTATAGTTGAAGTAATTAATTTTTAGATAATATTTTTAGGACTTATTAAAAAAGCTTATGCGTAACGAATTTGACAGAATTAAAAGACTACCACCATATGTCTTTGCTGAAGTAAATAATCTTAAAGCCAAACTAAGATCAAAAGGTAAAGACATAATTGATTTTGGGATGGGAAATCCAGATATGCCAACCCCAAAACATATTAGGCAAAAATTAAAAGAAACAGTAGAAAAACCCGGCACTGGAAGATATTCTACTAGTAAGGGTATCAACGGGCTTAGAAAAGCTCAGGCTGCTTACTATAAAAGGCGATTTGATGTTAATTTAGATCCTGAAAATGAAGTAATAGTTACTTTGGGTTCGAAAGAAGGTCTAGCTAATTTGGCTCAAGCAATAACCTCACCTGGAGATATAATCTTATCTCCTAACCCTTCATATCCTATTCATCCTTATGGATTTATAATTGCAGGTGCTTCATTACGTCACTTACCAGCTATGGATGATGGAATTTTTAACCCTGATTTGTATTTAGAACGATTAGAAAGATCTATAATTGAGAGCGTACCTGCTCCCGTAGCTGTTATTGTATCATTTCCCTCCAATCCAACAGCTCAGGTAGTATCTTTAGAGTTCTATCAAGAAGTTGTAAAAATTGCCCTTAAATACAATGTTTATATATTATCTGACTTAGCATATGCAGAGATTTATTACGATAACTCTCCTCCTCCTTCAATCCTTCAAATACCCAGAGCAAAAGAAGTGGCAGTAGAATTTACGTCAATGTCAAAGACTTATGCAATGGCAGGATGGAGAATTGGTTTTGCTGTTGGAAATGTAAGTTTAATTAACGCACTCACTAGGATTAAATCTTATTTAGATTATGGAGCTTTCACTCCAGTCCAAGTTGCAGCAGCAGCAGCGTTAAATGGACCTCAAGACTGTGTTCAAGAAATAAGAAAAATATATCAAAAAAGAAGAGATGTTCTTGTACAATCGATGGCTCGAGCTGGCTGGAATATCGCAAGTCCTAAAGCAAGTATGTTTGCTTGGGCTCAAATTCCTAATAAATATAAAAATATAGGATCTTTAGAATTTGCAAAAGAATTAATGCTTAAAGCAAATGTTGCTGTATCTCCAGGTGTGGCTTTTGGTGAATTTGGAGAGGGTTTTGTAAGAGTTGGGTTAGTAGAAAATGAACAAAGGATTAAACAAGCGGCAAAAAATATTAAAAAACTTCTTGTTTGATTAATTAACGTGATTGATTGGTAAACCTATTAATTATGTTAATTTTTATATAAATAAAAATTAACCCAATAAACAGACCAGCGATCAGTGATATAGTTATTATTACACTTTTTTTTGGAGAAATTTTACTTGGTTCTGTTGGTGGATAAATCACATAAGGTTCATTATCTTTTGATTGGATATATCTGTTAAGATACATACTCTCTAAAATTACAGTTTTACTAGCACTTTTATCATCTGAAACATCATAATTAACATATTTTGTTAAATAACTTAAATCCTCTTTTGCTTGATTTTTGTATATTTTTGTAAGTGATTTGTTGGTGAAATTAGCATATTTATAATAGTCATTGATTAAATTTTTATCATTTGATGTTATTTTAATATGAATTCCACCTTTGTACTGGTTTTTTTTGTCTTTAACAACAAGGATAGCTTCACGTTCATTTTTAAAACGAAAAAAAACATAATTACTAATTAATTTCGTTCCTTTAAAATCTTTAAAAGAAATGTTTGATGAAGCAGCTGTTTTTTTCCAATTTTTAAAATGCTCTTCGGATAAAAAAAGCTTAATAAAATCAAAAGAGGTTTTTTCTATATCCGAAAATGGCGCAATATTATCAATTTCTTTAACAATGATAGATTCATATATAGGTTTTTTAGTACTTAAATATAATATTGAACATAAAATAGAAAAAAAACAGAATGCAAATAAAGCCAATTTTTCATGCCAAATCACTTGAAGAACTCTTATAAAATCTATCTCATCGTTATTTCTATAGTCAGTCATTACAATAATTATCCATACGAACTAAATCATTAATAAGACTTTAAAAATATATTTCAACCAAAAATGATTTGATTGCTCTGTTAAAATGGAGAATATATATTAATGATAAAATTTAAATCTAGAAATTTCTTTAATGTTGACAGATCTTTAGCGATTAGCAACAAGGCAATGGTTTGTTCTTCTCATCAAATTGCGTCTTCCATAGGCATTAACGTTTTAAGAAGTGGTGGTAACGCAGTTGATGCGGCATTAGCTATGAATGCTGTTCTTTGTGTGGCAGAACCTCATATGACCGGTGTTGGTGGTGATTGCTTTGTGTTGTTGTCAGAAGATGGTAGTGCAAATATAAAAGCTCTAAACGGTTCTGGTAGGTCTCATGCGAAAGCATATGCTAAAAACTTACGAAAAAAAAAAATATCTGTTATTAGCCCGCAATTGCCTGAAGCAATAACAATTCCTGGGGCAGTAGCAGGATGGAGTTTGTTACACAAAGAATATGGTTATATGTCTTGGAAAGAAATCTTCAAACCTGCAATCGAGTTTGCTAAAAATGGAATAAGTATCCATGAGCGAGTTGCCCTAGATTGGTCTAAAAATAAAGAAAAATTATCAATTGATCAAGATACATCAAAATTATTTCTAAAAAATGGAAATTCATTTGAATTAATGGACAATTTCAAAAATGAAAATTTATCTAAAACTTTAGAAACTATAGCTGAAGAGGGTACTAAAGGTTTTTATTGTGGCTGGGTAGCCGAGGACATGGTTAAAAAATTGAATTCAATTGGTGGAGAGCATTCAATTAAAGACTTTAGCAATTCTTCTGCAGAATGGGTGGATCCCATATCAGGTTTTTATAGAGACATCAAAATACATGAGTGTCCACCAAATGGTCAAGGGTTAGTAGCATTATTAATTTTGGCCATTATTGAAAAGTTTGATTTAAAACGAATGTCAAAATCTAATTTCATTCATATATTTTGTGAGGCAACAAAAATAAGTTACTTTTTAAGAGATCAATATTTGGCTGATCCTAAATTTAACAAACTATCCGTTGATCATTTTTTGAACTCAAAAACATTAGATCAAATTGCATATAATATTGATATGAATAAGGCCAAGATATATAGCTCATGCGACTTCCCAGATCATCCTGACACTGTCTACCTAACTGTGAGAGACAAGAATGGAATGGTTGTTTCATTTATTAACTCTCTTTTTGATGCATTTGGAAGCGGGATTACGGCCCCAAAAAGTGGAATTCTGTTTCATTCTAGAGGAAGAGCTTTTAATACTATTCAAGGACATCCCAATGAATTAAATCCAAATAAAAGGCCAGTTCATACTATCATTCCTGCCATGATATCAAAAGATGACAAAATTATAGGATCATTTGGTGTTATGGGCGGCCAATACCAAGCTGCTGGTCAAGCTTATGTTCTTTCTCAAATAATTGATTTTGGATTAAGTCCGCAACTTGCTCTCAATCAAGCTCGAATTTTTCCAAATAATAATATGTTAGACATAGAAAATAATTTTGACTTAAATTTAATAAATGAATTAAAATTAAAAGGGCATCAGATAAATTACCCAGTACCTCCTATTGGAGGTGGTCAAATGATTTTAATAGATGAGGAAAAGGGTATTTTAATTGGTGCAAGTGACTGGCGTAAGGATGGTCTTGCAATAGGATACTAATTTATTTTTTGTTAATTTCTCTATATGTTATCAAAAGACAAGAAGCAATAACTACCAATCCACCTATAATTTGATTGTATGTTGGTATCTCATTCCAAATGATAAATCCAAAAATAGTGGCTAATGGAATTGCTAAATATCTTAGTGTTACCAAAATTGTAGCCTCTGCGTATTTATAACTTTGGGCCATAAGATACTGAACAAATGATCCTATCATGCCAAGTGCAATCAAAGTATAGAGTATATTGTTAGGCGTCATAAAAATTTCTATTCCATAATCACCTGTTTTACCATAAAATTTAGTTCCAAAACAAATAATGGTAAGAGTGATAACTAAGGAAGTTAATAGATTGTGAATTAGAGCTGAAGTAGCAGGATGTTCTGTTTTACCAATCCTCCTTAATATAAGTGCAAGCGCTGCGTGTGTTAATGCACTTCCAAATGCGAGGTAAACTCCTAACGATGACAATTCTGATGTCTTATTAATAATACTGATTGGATTTATCATAAGAAAAACACCAATTAATCCAAATATTACTGCTGACCATCTAATTAGTCCAATTTTTTCTCCTAAGATAAATGGAGATAAAAAAGTGACATAAATGGCAGAACTCTGGGCAAGAGCTGTAGTAAGTCCAATAGGAATTAATTGTAGTGAGGAAAAAACCATTATCATAGTGATAAAACCGAAAAAGGATCGTAAAGCAATATTTTTCCAATTATTCACTTGAAATAAAAGCGACTTTCTAGCTACGTAAGCTAAAATTAATAAAATGGGTAAAGAATACGCAAACCTAGAAAATAAAGTAATAATAAAATCCACTTCACCTGATAGAGATTTAATTATCATATGTGTGAATAATGATAAAAATATAAATATTATCCAAATGAGAGAGCCAATTATATTCGATGACATATTAGACCAAACGATAAAATGAACTTGAAAAATATTACTTTAAAGAATAACAATAAATTAACAAATTAATAAAACGTATTTACAATATAAAGGATTAAATAAAATTAAAAAAAAAGTTGTAATTGTTGGCTCAGGTAATGCTGCTCTGTCTGCAGGAATAGCTGCTTTAGAAAAGGGTGCAGATGTAACTATTTATGAAAAAGCTGATAAAAATATGGCTGGAGGAAATACTAAATATACAGCTGGTGCAATGCGATTTGCTTATGATAATAACAATCAGTTAATGGATCTTCTAAAAAACCCTAATGATCAGAGAATAAAAGATACAGATTTTGGTTCTTACACCCAAGAGAAATTTGAAAAAGATTTATTAAACTTCAATGATGGTAGACCATTAAGTCATGAGCAAAAAATATTGGTTTCTAAATCTCTTGAGACAATTAAGTGGTTATCCTCTCATAATGTTAAGTTTGAGCCTATTTATTCTAGGCAAAGTTTTTTAAAAAATGGCAAGCATATTTTTTGGGGTGGTTTAACACTTGCATCACAAAACGAAGGTGTTGGTTTATTTGATCAAGAATTAGCAGCATTTTCATCATTAGGTGGAAAAATTTATTATCAAAGCCCTGTTACAAAACTTATTTACAAGTCTGGGGAAGTGCAAGGCGTTTGTGTGAATGGAAATAAAGTAATTGCTGACGCAGTTATTTTAGCATCAGGTGGATTTGAAGCTAATGATGAACTTCGAAAAACCTATATTGGCAACAACTGGCTTAAGGCCAAGGTAAGAGGAACTCCGCACAATACAGGAGATGGCCTGAAAATGGCCTTAGAAATCGGTGCAACAAAACATGGTTTATATGATGGCTGTCATGCCACTCCTATGGACTTACATATGAAAAATTATGGCGGTTTAGATTTAGAGCCAAGTGAAAGAAAAAATTATAGAAAGATATGCTATTTCTTAGGAATTATGATTAATGCAAAAGGTAAAAGATTTTTAGATGAAGGTAAAAATTTTAGAAATTATACTTATGCTCAATATGGAAAAAAAGTTCTAGATCAGCCAGGACATTTTGCGTGGCAAATTTTTGATAGTAAGGTTTTTGATTTACTTTATGAAGAATATACGTTTCATGATGCTAATTATGTCGAAGCGGATACAATTGAAGAGTTAATAAATAAAATGGATGGTGTTGACAAAATTGAAACTATCAAAACGATTGATGATTTTAATGATTCAGTAGATCTTATTACCACTTTTGACCCGACAATTCTTGATGGAAAATCAACGAAGGGTCTGGAAATTGAAAAATCCAATTGGGCACAGAAAATAGACCAAAGCCCTTTTAAAGCCTTTCCTGTTACTGGTGGTATTACTTTTACATATGGTGGACTAAAGGTAGATAAAAATGGAGCAGTTTTAGATAAAAAAGATAATCCTATAAAAGGCTTATTTGCTTGTGGTGAATTAGTAGGAGGAGTGTTTTTTAATGGATACCCTGGCGGCTCAGGCTTAACATCCGGTGCAGTTTTTGGAAGAATGGCGGGTTATGGTTCAGTACAAAAGAGATAGAGTATGAAAAAAATTAAGGTAGCTGTTCTAGACGATTATCAAAATGTTACACATAATTTTGGTAATTGGGAAAAGCTAAGTAAAAAAATAGAACTTAAGATATTTAGAGAATTTATTGGATCTGATCCTAATTTATCTAAGATACTTTTAGATTATGATGTTTTGTGCTTGATGAGAGAGAGAACCCCTCTTTCTAGCGCCTTAATAAACAAACTTCCAAATCTTAAACTAGTTATTACAAGCGGAATGTGGAACGCTTCTGTTGACTCAGAAACCTTGAAAAAAAAAAATATAATTTATTGTGGCACTGAAACAAAGATTCACCCTACTGCAGAATTAACATGGGCTTTAATAATGAATTCATGGAGAGGACTGCAGACAGAAATTCAAAATATGAAAGATGGTAATTGGCAAACCACTATAGGAAGAGGTTTAAAGGGAAACATTTTAGGCATTTTTGGTCTTGGCAAACAAGGTTTGCAAGTTGCTAATTATGCTAAAGCTTTTGGAATGAGAGTGATAGCTTGGAGCCATAATTTAAAACAAGAAGATTGTAAAAAAGTAGATGTTGAATATGTCAATAGTAATGATTTATTTGAAATGTCAGACATTTTAACTATTCACACAAAATTATCTGATAGAACGAGGGGTTATATTGATAAAGATAATCTTAAGTTAATGAAAAATAATTCCATTATTGTAAATACTAGTAGAGGTCCAATTATAAAAGAAAAAGATTTAATAGACGCACTTGAAAATGATGTTATTTCATTTGCAGCCCTAGATGTTTATGACCAGGAACCTTTACCCAAAAATCATGTTTTACGGAGTACCAAAAACCTTATTTTAACACCCCATATTGGTTATGTTTCTGAAGAGGCTTATTCAATGTTTTTTAAAGGTTATGTAAAAGCAATAGAAGCATTTTTAAATAACGATCCAATTAACCAAATTAAATAAGTTTATTTCCAATTATCCAAAACCCACTCTGGCGTTCTTAATTGTTTGTAGAGCTTTTTATATATTTGAGAATTTTTAACAGGCCATTTTCCATTAGCTACGTCATCAGGATCAGGTTTACCAGTAAAGGCTACTATAGAAGTTTCTTTTGGCAGACTTGCTGGTTTCCAAATTCTAAATGGCCAACTTGGTAGGAGATTATGCTTAAAACTTAAACACCAGAACTTTGGCCAAAAAATTTGATCTTTAATATGTTCACTTAAGTAAACTTGTTCAATATGATATTTTTTCCAATATTTTTCTGGATTTTTTTTAAATTTTTCAAAAATTGAATTATATTTTCCAACAGGAAATCTAAAACAGCTAGTATTTCCAATATTTTTTCCTATTTGTGTCCAATTTTCGATTACACAATAATTCCCAGGTTTAAAATCAAAAAATCGATCTAAATCTCCTGTTATAACTAAATCTAAATCTAAAAATAATATATCCCCATTTAAATCATAAAGAGGATATTGCCACAAACTCATTTTTCTCCATGGTGTATGAGAAATACTTTTAGGTAAGCTAATTTTGGGTAAAGGTCTGCATTGTATATTTTTGTCAATATCTGCAGTATTATCAGTAAAACAGTAAAGTTTTGTTTTCCTTTTAGTATGTTTTTTTATAGATTTATAAAGTCTATTTACATATTCTGGGCCATATCTTGAGCCCCACTTCATACACACAATTATTTGCAAATTAAAAACCGATAATAAAATATATTAAAATTACAAAATACAATTTATAACATAATAAATTATTAAAAGCATAAAACAAAAATGAAAATAAATATTTTACTGCCGTATAAAGAAAAATTCGACAAGAACAAGGCTTCTTCAGTTTCTATAACAGTTAAAAACAATTTAATTTATTCTAAGTATTTGGATCAAATAAGAGTATTTGGGCAAAAGGTTGAGAATCCACTTTTTAAAGACAATTTTACTGGGTTTAATCACTCTATTTTATCATTTAAAAGCAAAAATAAATATTTAGCTCATGAAATGCTAAAAAAAATTAACAAAGATATTGACAAAGAACAGTTGATTGAAATTCATAACAGGCCTTATCTTATTGATCAAATTACACAAACAAGTTGTTTTCCTGTGAGTTTGTTTTTTCATAATGACCCTCAAACAATGAAAGGATCAAAATCTGTTAAAGATAGAGAAAAAATTTTACAAAAATGTACTGCAATCTTTTGTGTAAGTGAATTTATTAAAGATAAATTTAGTGAAGGAATTAGTGAAAACCTTCAAAAAGTTCACATATTATATAACGGGGTAGAAAGAAAACTAAAAAGTTTTCCAACAAAGAAAAAAGAAATCTTATTTGTAGGAAGGTTGGTTCCTGAAAAGGGTGTAGATTTATATGTAGATGTTATTCAAAATATAGCTAAAAAGTTTCCTGATTGGACATTTGATATGATTGGATCTTATAGATTAGGTGATAATAAAGAGATAGGATCGTTCGCAAATCAAGTAATTAGAAAGTTTTTAAAAATTGGTAATCAAGCTAAGTTTCATGGATTTCAAAATCAACGATTTGTTGAAAAGAAAATGGAAAGCGCCTCTATAATCATTATTCCATCAATATGGCAAGAACCTTTTGGGTTAGTCGCTGCCGAAGCTATGAGCTATGGAATATGCATTATTGCATCAAAAGTTGGAGGTATACCTGAAATAATAAAAGATAATGGTATATTAATTGAAAATATTAACAAAAAAAACCTTCAGAACAATTTACTTAGAGTTATTCAGAATGTTAAATTGAGAGAAGAGTATCAAATTAAAGCTTGGTCTAATTTTAATCTTACTTCTAGATCTTCAAGTAATAAACTTGACCTGATAAGAAAAACGCTTATTGAAATGTGTTTCTAAATTTTTCTCCATCCTTGAAATTGAGATATTGAAAATCCTATAGCAAACCAAATAAATAAATTTCCCCACTGACCATAAAAACTACCAAATTGTTGTAATGGAAAAAATAATGCCAAAGGGATAATAAAAGCTGTTGCAGACATTGGGCAATTAAAATTTTGAAATCTTGCTTTAAAACATGTAAAAATTATTGATGCAAACATTACACAACCAGCAAGCAATCCAAAAACTCCAGTCTCTGCAAATAGTTGAATGTAAAAATTATGTGGATGGTTTCCACAATAATTCTTACCAGGAAGCCAATGCGGTAAATTTGTATCTAAAAATTTGCAAGAGTTTCTTGTTCCAGATGGACCAACACCTATAATAGGAGTTAATAATCCTTGTTGTATACCTCCTCGCCAAGATCCCCAGTGTGGATTTTTATTTTCAGTATTTAGTAATGGAATACGTTTTAGAAAATTCTCACCATATCGTTTTCCTAAGTCAGGGCGATTAAAGAGTAAAATTATAACTGCTGAAATTTCAATTAAAACTAAAAAAGCAACCATTATAAACTTTGGTTTCCATACAATGCTTGCTAAAAAGCCTCCAAATGCTCGTATAAGAAAATTAGTTCTTTCACCAGTCAAAATGGATACACCTATAGATAACAAACCTATTAGACCTGCGAATAAAGCAGCTTTACTTTTTTTGCTAACTGCCACGGCTATTAGAACACAAAACAAAGGTAATGATACTTTTGCTATGTAGCTCCCAGGAACAATATCGTTATAAGGCCATGTTAGCCTGGTTTTGGGCTCTAAGATAGTTTCAGCAATTAAAATTCCACACATTATTAACATTCCAAATAAAATAGATATAAGCATGACAATTCTAATATCTCTATCTTTTGCAAGCCAGACTTGTGCTGCTGCAGCATATACTGGAAATCGTATCCAAACAAATCCTTGCTGAAATGTGAATAATGGTTCTGGTCCAAGTAGAGCTGCAATTAGTCCAATGAACCACAAAATTAGGGCACTCTTAAACCAAATTTGAGATGCCCAATGCCATTCTTTATTCTTTAAACATCTAAATAAAAAAATAGCACCAATAGAAGTTAACCATATATCAGCAGGATCTCTTTCAATTAAATAAATAAATGGTCCTGCAAACCAAAATATGGTCATGAATTTTTCAAAGACACTTAATTTTTTGATTTTAAACCATCCCGCATTCCAGCTTTCTTGGAGATTTAGTTCAGGAATTGATAATATTTTTAAAACCATTATTATAGTACAATACGACAGTTTATTTTAGTTATGATATAATTTATTTCTAAAAACAAGATCTAAAGTTATTACTTAATTACTTATTACTTATTAGTTATCAGTTCTAATTTTAAGAATTAGTAAATATTTTTATTTTATCTTTTATCAACCATAGACAAATTAATGAAGGGATTACCATAATTGTTGTTAAAATGAAAAAAGTTCCCCAATCTCCATGCAACCAATCTACAAGAGCTCCAGAAGATGAAGCTAGAGTGGTTCTTCCAGCTGTTCCTAAAGAAGCAAGTAACGCATATTGAGTCGCAGTATAAGTTCTATCAACTAATAATGATATAAATGCAACGAATGCCACAGTTGCAAATGCTGCTGAAATATCATCAGTAATAACAGCAATTGCAAACAATAATTCAGATTTTCCATACCATGCTAAAAAAGCAAATAGAAGGTTTGTTAGAGCCATTAATCCTCCAGCAAAAAACATTGTTTTTATAGTCCCTGCCCTCATTGCCATTAAGCCACCTAATAATGTAAATAAAACTGTTGTAATCCAACCAAGTCCTTTTGAATAAATAGCTATCTCACCTTTAGAAAATCCTATTTCTTTATAAAAAATAATTGACATTCTACCAAGAAAAGCTTCACCAATTTTAAATAAGAAAACAAAAGCTAATATGCCAGCAGCTATAGCAAAACCATTTTTTTTAAAAAATATTATTATAGGCCCAATCATAGTTCCAGTGACGTACACAAAGAATTTAGCCAAGAAATGACTAGACCCAATTTTTTTTGAAATCATTTTATCAGTTTCTATTTGTTTTGAAATTTTATTAGTTTCAATTGACTCACTCACAAATGTCAAACCAATATTCATTAAGATGATTATAATTCCCATAACTAAAAAAGTTGCTTGCCAATAATTAATAATTCCAATTTTTTCAAAATATTCTGCCGAAAACAGTGCAACAACTCCCCCTAATTTATAACCAGTCCACCAACCAACAACAGCAATAGCAGCACCAGCTGCCATAGCTCTTCCTTCCTTTTCGTTAATTTGTTCTATTCTCAGCGCATCAATAGTTATATCTTGTGTCGCAGAAGCTGTAGCAATGATTAGTCCAAAAGAAATTAATAAAGCTAAGTTTTCCGATGGATTTACTAAACTCCAAACTATCAAGCTTAGTAAAATTAAAATTTGCATTAAAAATATCCATCCCTTCCTATGACCAAATTTTTTTGAAATAACAGGTATTTGAAATCTATCTATTATTGGAGCCCACAAATAATTAAATGCGTAAACACTAAAGATTAAACCTGCCCAACCAACAGTTGAACGACTCAATCCCTCTTCTTTAAGCCATAGGCTTAAGCTACTAGCAATCAGAACCCATGGGAAACCACTCATGGCGCCAAGTAGCAAAATCTTAAGCATTCTTAGATCTTTATAAACTAAAATTGATTGAAGCCAGGTTTGTTTTTGTTCTTTCATAATTAATCATTCCAAATAAATTAAATATATTACTTTTATATTATATTAAAAAAAATATATGTTTTTGTAATGTTAATTTGTCTATGATTAAACATGAAGAAAAAATGGTTAGTTATAAATATAAACAATAAATATTTTCTAAAGGTTGGTGATAAAATTTTTTCGTGTCAAATAGGTGAAAGAGGTGTTGAAAAAGCTGTGAAAAAAACTGAGGGGGATAAAAAAACACCTATTGGTAATTGGTATTTAAAAACAATATATTACAGATCCGATAAAGTATTTAGACCAAAATTCAAGAAAAAAAATATTTTAAAAATTTATAAAATTACAAAGGACTGTGGCTGGTGTGATGATATTAGAAGTTATAAATATAACAAATATGTAAAAATTAGTAATTCTGAATCTCTTGATATTAATTATGAAAAATTATGGAGAGAAGATGAGGCATATGATATCTTAATCGAAACTTCACAAAACACTAATCCAACAATAAAAAATAAAGGTAGCGCAATATTCATCCATTGCAGTTTTTCAGATAATAGAAACACCGCTGGGTGCATTGCTCTAGAAAAAAAAAATCTAGTTTTTTTACTAAAAAGTCTTAGACAAAATACATATATTAAAATCCAAAATTAACGTATAAAAATATAAAACTTTACAGATTTAATTAATCGAATTAAAAGTAATTTTTTAATAAATTAGGGTTTGGAAATGCCATATTCATTAGTATCAGTTATTCTTGGTCTTCTTGGACTTTTATCAGCTTATTTAGTTTATTTGAAAGTGAGGTCTTCATCCGAAGGTGAAGGTCGTGTAAAAGAAATTGGAGATGAAATACATCTGGGTGCAATGGTTTTCATGTCCGCAGAATATAAGAGATTAGGTATTTTTTGTTTGGTTTGCATTCTAGCTTTGTATTTTTCTCTCGGCTGGCAAACTGCTATATCATTTTTACTAGGAGCTTTGTGTTCAGGGACGGCAGGTTTTATAGGTATGTATTCAGCAACTAAAGCAAATGTCAGAACTGCTGTCGCTGCTAAAGAAAAAGGAGCCTCTGAAGCCTTAAACATTGCATTTTTTGGTGGCTCAATTATGGGACTAACAGTTGCTGCAATGGGATTGTTTGGTGTTGGAATTTTATTTCATTATTTTGCAGGCGATATTAAAACAATACATGCAATTGAAGGTTTTGCGATGGGAGCTTCATCTGTTGCTTTGTTTTCTAGAGTAGGTGGCGGAATATTTACCAAGAGTGCAGATGTTGGTGCTGACTTAGTGGGTAAAGTAGAAGCTGGGATCCCTGAAGATGATCCTAGAAACCCTGGGGTTATCGCTGATAATGTAGGAGACAATGTAGGAGATGTCGCTGGAATGGGTTCTGATATATTTGAATCATATTGTGGGTCTATGATTGCTTGTATAGCCTTGGCTTCTTCAATGACAAGTGCTACCGTTAACTCATTAGGTGGAAACCAATACCTTCTTCAATTTATGCCTTTAGCCCTAGCCTCTTTGGGTATTGTATGTTCTGTGTTAGGAATACTAACTGTGAAGGTTTTTTCTTCAAAAAGTGCAGAAACAGCTCTTAGATATGGTACGATAGGATCAGCAATACTATTTGTAGTATTGTCTTACTTTTTGGTTGATTTAATGAATGTTGCTGTTGGTGTTTGGGTAGCTGTGCTAGTAGGATCAGTTGGAGGAATAGTTGTTGGATTAATTACTGAATATTATACTGGTGGGACTCCTGTTAAAAAAATTGCTAAAGATGGAGAAACTGGTTCTGCTACTGTTTTAATATCCGGATTGGCAACAGGTATGCAATCTGTTGCAATACCAGTTTTAACAATTGTATCTATAATATTTATATCAAATATATACGCTGGTCTCTATGGTGTAGGCATAGCTGCGGTTGGAATGTTAAGTACAGTTGGTATTACTATGGCAATAGATGCTTATGGACCGGTTGCTGATAATGCTGGAGGTATTGCAGAAATGTCTGAGATGGGGAAAGAAACCAGAGAAATTACAGACTCACTAGATGAAGTTGGAAATACCACTGCAGCTATTGGTAAGGGTTTTGCAATAAGTGCTGCTGCATTAGCTGCGTTGGCCCTGATAAGCGCATATATAGAAAAAATATCAATTTCTGATGAAAGTTTTGTTTTGGCTATAAATGATCCCTTAGTTTTATGTGGTATGTTTTTAGGAGGTATTTTCCCATTTTTAGTTAGTTCTATGACAATGACTGCAGTAGGTGATGCCGCTTTTGATATGATCAAAGAAATAAGAAGACAGTTTAAAGAAATTCCTGGTTTGTTGGAGGGTAAAGCAAAACCAGACACTGCAAGGTGTGTAGATATTGCAACTAGAGCTGCTCTAAGAAAGATGATAGCACCCGGAGCTTTAGCTGTTTTGTCTCCAGTAATTATTGGTTTTTCATTAGGCCCAAAAGCACTTGGTGGAATGTTAGGTGGTGCTCTTATATGTTGTGTAATGATGGCGCTAATGATGTCAAATGCAGGCGGAGCTTGGGATAATGCTAAAAAGTTTGTAGAAAAAGGAAACTTTGGTGGCAAAGGATCAGAAGTTCACAAAGCCGCAGTTGTAGGTGACACAGTTGGTGATCCATTAAAAGATACATCAGGGCCATCAATGAACATTTTGATTAATGTTATGGCCATTGTTAGCTTAGTTATAGCACCATTATTAATTTAACAAATATTATGTAAAAATACTTAAAATAGCTTTATTTATTAAATTTTGTAATAGCTGAAAAGTCCAGGGATCCTTGATTTTCATTAACCATTTTTTTAAAGTTTTCTTGTGAATTTTTACCAAATGGTGCTGATGTATTTGTAGTTTCAATAGCTTTTAGAGCTATCGTAAGATCTTTTAGCATCAGATCTGCTGAAAAACCAGGTCTAAAATCATTGTCTGCTGGACTTGTTGGACCAACACCTTTTATTGGGCAATAGCTATTTATAGCCCAACAAGAGCCGGTTGAGGTTGACAATATTTCAAATAATTTTTCTTGATCCAAACCTAAATTCTGTCCTAAAGAAAAAGCTTCTCCTACACCTATCATAGTAGTTGCTAACAACATATTATTACATGCTTTTGTTGCTTGTCCTGAACCGAAGGAGCCACATAATAATGATTTTTTTCCCATTATTTCAAACAAGGGTAGCATTGTTTTATAAGCATTTTCCGTTCCACCTACCATAAAAGTTAATGTTGCCTGTTCAGCGCCACCAACACCCCCAGAAACTGGAGCATCAAGTGATAAGAGTTTTTTATTTTCACATTTCTTGTGAAGTTGTTTAGCTTTATTTACTTCAATGGTCGAGCAGTCCACAAATAGAGTACCAGGCTTAAACTTGTCAATTATATTATCATAAATTTCCTCTACAATGTCACCATTAGGTAACATTGTAATAACAATATCTGTGTCTTCTGAAATATCACTTAAATTATCGGCTTGCTTAATGCCTTGCGGCAACAGATTTTTCACAAACTCTTTATTTATATCGTAACCAATAACCTCATAATTAGCTTTAAGAAGGTTCATTGTCATTTTAGCTCCCATATTACCTAGGCCAATAAAACCGATTTTTGTCATTCCAATTCTCCTTTTAATAAAAATTCAGATAAAGGTGTGGTTTGAGTTTTAATTTTTCGCTCTGAGGTTAAAAGTTTTTGATTAATTTGTAAATCTTGCTTCAGCCCAAAAATAAAAGGATACCATTCTCTTGATAATTTTCCTTTCCATTTCCATAAAAGAAAATCAAGTGATTTAAAATCTTTATCATTAATTTTTACTTTTGGGTTTGGGGGGTTATAGCCAAAATCTGGTCTTAAAAAAAATTTTTTTATTTTTATGAATTGTTTTGGAACACCATGCATGTTCAAAACATTTAACCATTCTTTTATGTTGTTCTTACCCCTAAAATTATTGGCGCAAATGTCTAAAATCAAAAGATCCGTTTCTACTAAACCTGTAGGATTAATCATTATATCATTAATATTCTGTCTTCCAAAGTAAGGTCCTATAAAGATTCGTCTGGGACAATAGTCATTTGAATAGTAATTATCCCAAAAGACTATCCTATTTTGTAATGTTTTTTTTATCAGTTTATAATTTGATAAATTTTTAGAAACAACATTTTTACCACAATAGAACATAATTATTTTTGGATCCAATCTCTTACTTAAGTCTTTTAAATATAAAGGTTCATCTTGAATTAATTCATCAGCGTATATTCTAGGTACAAAAAAGATATTTTGTCCTAATTCTTTTGAAAGCTTATTCGCCAAAATAGCATGATATGTTCCTTCGGACACATCAACCCCAAATTTATTTTTAAAATCAGGTGGAATATCATCTAACAACAATGCGATTGACGTCGCACCATCATTAAGTAATTTCTTAGCTTTACCTAAAAGAAATTCAAAATCTGATTTTTTAATTTTTTTTGATTTTTCATTAAGTTGTTTGAAATTAAAGTCTAACCCAGGTGCAATTCCTGCAATAATATTAATTTTATATTTTTTACTAATGTCTGTAAATTTTCGAAAATTTAAACGCCAACTTTTGCTATAATTTTGCTTCCAACATAATCTATGCTTTATGTCCTCTTTTGGAGCATAAAAATAAGTATTCATATTATTTTTATATAGAGACTTAACTATAAGTTCTCTATGCTCCCATGACAGAAGCCTTCCATAATAACCCTCTATATAGCCTCTGATACTTTTTTTATCCATTTTTTCATTTGATATCTTTAATAATAATTAGGATATTATAATATCGAAATTAGGAGAAAAATATAATGAAAATTTTAGCTTTTGGCGCTCATCCTGACGATATAGAGATTTTTATGTATGGTTTAATATCTATTTATAAAAAGGAAGGCAACAAAGTTTTTACAATGATCGCTACGGATGGTTCTAAAGGTGGTTCTATAGATAATAAATTATTGTCCAAAAGAAGAGAGATAGAAGCTATTGCAGGTTTAAAAAAAATTTCAAAACCCACGTTTTTAAATATACCTGATAGTGAGTTAGGAGAAGATTCACGACATGGAAAAATTATTAAGAAAAATATTTTGAAAATAATGCCAGATTTAATTATCACGCACTCCCAAAATGATTATCACTCTGATCATCGATCTTTATCTTTGTTAATAAGTAGAGCTGTTAGTCATTATGTACCAATATTATATTGTGACACCCTAATGGGAATTAACTTTAATCCTAATTTTTACTTTGACATAACCGATTATTTCTCGTTAAAGCGGGAGGCAGTTTTAAAACATAAAAGCCAAAATCCTACAAGATTTGTTGACTTGTTTAAATTAATGAATAGCTATAGGGCTGCTCAATGCAACGCCCCAAAAGGTACATATGCAGAAGCTTATTCTTTCATCCCATCATTTCCTTTTTCAGATATAAGGGTACTTTTGCCAACATCACTTAAATTAAGACCTTTTAGTATTGATAATAAACATGGTTTCTTATAAAGGTTGATAAAGAGTTCCTCCCGAGGTAGGTTCTGATACACCAGTTGTTGAAGGGAATGTGATTGGAATATTATTAACGGATCTACCTGACAAATAAGCTATAAGTTCAGCTTCTAAATAGTCAAAATTTATACCTAATTGCCTCTCATTTAAAAAATTTAATTTTAATCTTTTTTTTAGACGGCTCATTAAATAAATATTTTTATATCCACCACCTGTAATAATGATATTATTAACTTTTTTTGGTAATTTCTTTACACTGATTGCAATAGACTCTGTAGTAAATTCGACTAAAGTTGCCATAATATCATAAATAGAATACTGTTTTTTTATTAACTTTTTATAAGGAATAATAAATGATAATTTGTCGAGAGATTTTGGAGGTGACATTTTAAAGTAATCAGATTCTAAAAATTTTTCTACCTCGTCTTTAATTGGAGAACCTTTAGAAGCAATTAAACCATCTTTATCATAATTTTTATTAAATTTATTTAATGAATAATCATCTATAAGAACATTTCCAGGTCCAGTGTCGTATCCAATTAAATTCTCCCCATCCCAATAAGTTAAATTAGAAACACCTCCTATATTTACAATGCAGGATGGTAATCCTAAATCAAGACTTTGAATTATATATTTATGGTAAATTGGTGCTAAAGGAGCTCCTTGACCTCCTTTTGAAAGATCATTTGATCTAAACCCAAATACAACATCTTTGTTGAGTAGTGTTGCTAATTTAATTGGATCACCTAATTGAATAGAGGTTTTGTTTATTGGATTATGGTAGATTGTCTGACCATGAAAACCAATTAAGTCACAGTCTGCTAATATATCCAAATCTTTTAGAGCCAAATAGTGTTCATTTGTTACAAACTCATCTAGATATTTTTTTCTTTTCATATTCGTGTTTATGTCTTCCTTCAAAATATTAATTAACTTTTTTTTGGCAGTAAAACTATATTCGTGAAAGAAATTTTTATTTAATCTTATTAAATCCAAACCATTTGTTCTAACCAAAGAAATGTCTATCCCATCCATACTTGTGCCAGACATTAGACCAATGATATTTATGTAGTCATACTTCAAATTAAATATTCCTTTTTAAAATTAAAAATATTATATAAAGTCTCATCATGAAACACACTATATCAAAAACTGAAATTTTATATTCAAAAAGTGATCCAATTGATAAATTAGACATCTTTACTGCAACTCAACTAATGGCTTCAGAACAAAAAGAAGCTGTAAAGACTGTTGAAGAAGCTCTACCTTCTATAAATGTTGCAATAGAAGAAATTTACAATCATTTAAAATTAAATATAAAAGGAAGATTAATTTATGTTGGTGCTGGAACATCTGGTAGGATAGGTATACAAGATGGTGTAGAACTTTACCCTACGTTTAATTGGCCAAAGAAGCGATTAGATTTTATTATAGCTGGAGGTAATAAAGCAATTTTAAAAGCAGTTGAAAATGCAGAAGATGATATTTTAGAAGCTGCAGAAGTTGTGAAAAAAAAGTTTATTAATTCGGATGATATTGTCATTGGTTTAGCAGCTAGCGGTAATACACCATTTACATGTAAAGTTCTAGAAGAAGCAAAAAGTAAAAATTCATTAACCGTTGCAATTAGTAATAATCCTCATGGTAAAATTTTAGAATTTGGCAAAGTTAACATTATACTTGACACTAAAGAAGAAGTTATAGCTGGTTCAACACGTTTAAAAGCTGGCACAGCTCAAAAAATTTGTTTAAACATCATTTCATCTTTGGTGATGGTGAAGTTTGGTAGAGTCAAAAATGGTTTTATGAATGAAATGATACCTACTAATCAAAAGTTAAGACTAAGAAAAGCCTTTATTAACAAAATTCTTTGAAATAAATAAAAATGAATTTATCCAAATATCAAGATAAGACCAAACTCAAACAAATGAAAGGATTTAAAAAATTAAAAAAATTGCTCTTATAACAGGATCAGCGGGATTCATAGGATTTCACATGGCAAATTTTTTATTATCTAAAAATTGGAAAGTTATTGGATTAGACGCAATTACAAAATATTATGATCCAAAATTAAAAATGGATAGGCATAAAATTTTAAAAAAAAATAAAAACTTTCATGCATATACTGGCTTTCTGGAAGACGAAGCTATGCTTGATGAGTTATACGCAGTTCATAGACCAAATATAATTATACATTTTGCAGCTCAACCAGGGGTTAGATATTCTATTGAGAATCCACAATCTTATGTTCAGTCAAACTTAATAGGGACATTTAATATATTAGAATGTGCTAAAAAATATCCCCCGGATCATTTGCTGTTTGCTTCTACTTCCTCGGTCTATGGTAATAATAAAAAAAAACCATTCAATGAAAATCAAAAAAGTGACACACCAATTTCCTTTTATGCCGCAACAAAGAAGTCCAATGAGGTTATTGCACATTCTTATTCACATTTATTTAAAATACCCATAACAGTTTTTAGATTTTTTACTGTATATGGTACTTGGGGTAGACCAGATATGGCCTTATTTAAATTCACACATAATATTTTATCAGGATTTCCGATTGATATCCATAATTATGGTAAAATGAAAAGAGACTTCACCAACGTCGAAGATTTAGTAAAAGCTGTTAGCTTGCTAATTGATATTGTACCATTAAGTCCAGAGAACAGAAAAATTAAATTTAAATTAGATAGTATTTCGGATACCGCTCCATACAGAGTAGTAAATATAGGTAGTTCTACACCATATAATATAATGGATTATATACATTATATAGAAAATGCTCTTCAGATTAAAGCCAAGAAAAAATTCATTAAAATGCAAGATGGAGAAGTAAAAGAAACTTATAGTAATGTTGATCTACTATATGAATTAACAGGATTTATTCCTAAGAAGAATATACAGACTGGAATATTAGAATTTGTGGATTGGTATAAAAAATATTATAAGATAAATGTTTAAAATTAATATTTTTTAATTTACAAATAAATTGTTTGAATTAATGAACAAAGATACAATAAACATAATTACAATATAAATCATGTCTAATAATTACTTAATATACGCATTATTACCCTTTTTTATTTCAGCCTTTTCATCATATTTTAATATTAAAATTTTACATTTAAAATTTGACAATTATATAAAAAAACCTATGGGACCTCAAAAAATCCATGACGATAACATATCTAGATTGGGAGGTTTGTCTATTATCACAACTATAACTATAATGTCATTCATCCACTATTTATATTCAGATATAGAAAAAGACCTAATTTTATTATGCTTGTTAATTTCAATTCCTATATTCGTATTAGGGTTTTGGGAAGATATAACCCAAACAGTTACACCTATACTAAGAATATTTGGTTCCATTTTAAGTTCTATATTATTAATTTCTATTTTTGAGTTATGTATTAAAAATATTGGGATAATTGAAATTCAAAGTCTTTTTAACAACAAATTTTTTGCATTTTTTTTTACTGTTTTATGTATAGTTTATTTAACTCAATCGTTTAATATTATAGATGGTTTAAATGGATTAAGTCTTTTTACTGGAATAATAATACTAGGTTCAGTTAGTATAATTTCTTATAAAGTTGGTGATTTAGAAAATTTTTATTTTGCTATTTTCTTTATTTCTATTTTATTGGGAGTTTTGATTTTTAATTTTCCTGGGGGAAAAATTTTTATTGGTGACTCGGGAGCTTACCTAATTGGGCTTATTGCATCGTTATTAGTATTGATACTTGTTAACAAAAACCCAAATTTATCACCATTTGTTATAGTTCAAATTTTAATTTACCCAACATATGAACTATTTAGATCTATTTGCAGACGACTAATACATAAAAAGAGTATTTTTAGACCAGACGCTGGGCATCTTCATAGCTTACTTTACAAATATAATCTCTCTAAATTAAAACATGATCATAAAAGCATCAACTGCATAACATCCTCACAAATAATCTTTTTTAATGTTATAAATGTTGTTTATTTGATAAATTTTTATAATTTTGAAAAAATAGTTATTTTGGGAATTTTTGTTTTTGTAATAACGTATGAAATTATTTATTACAAAATCCGAAATTATTTAAAACAACAGCTATGACTCATTCATCAGATAAGATTAATTATTAAAATTCATCATTTTAATAATTCTATCTTTTCCACCCATTCTTGCTAAAATATTTGATAATGGTTCTACAACAGTTTTCATATGAAAAGCGTTAGCGTGCAAACAATTTTCTCTATCAACCATAATACCAACGTGTCCATTCCAATATATAACACAACCTCTTACTAATTCATTTAAATCTAAGACTACTTCTCTATCAATTTTAATTTGTTCATTTGTATTTCTAGGTATGCAATACCCATAAGTCTCATATGACAACTGAACTAATGCAGAACAATCTATTCCAATTGTATCTCTTCCCCCCCATTTATATGGGATACCAATCAATTCCTCAGCAATACTTACCCAATCTTCAACTTTATTATTAATATCAACAATGTGCTTAACTGGCACATATCCAGTATTAAATTCATGTTTACTTGAAAGTTTTATTTCCGCCCATTCCACGTCTATATTTATAACTTTTAATTTAGATCCTAATGGCAAATAATTGACATAGTTAGACTTAACATTTTTTTCATTAAAGATATAACTTCTTGTAGATAAAACACGATGAGTTGGCTTATCTAAATAATTTAAACAATTTTTATTAATCCATCCTAAATAATTGTCAGTTAGTAATTTACCATAAATCCAATTTTTTTCTTCTTTTAATATTTTCACTGTTTCACCAAATAGACACTCTGTCTCTAATAAACTTAAGTCATTGGGTTTTAATTTCATACTCGCAGAGGGCGTTATTACATTCATAAGTTTAAACTTTTTGACCAAGTAATAACATCAAAGTTAGGACAAGTTTTGTTGGTATCACTAACATCACAATGTCCAATTATACTGGCATTTGGATAAAAAGATTTCCAAGTTTTAAGAACTTTTGTTAATGAATTAAATTGTTCTACAGTGAATTTATCTCTACCTATAAGGCACACACCTAAACTTATATCGTTTTTACCTTTAACATGAGCCCCTTTCCAAAACTCAGGTCTTCCTTCTTGAATTTCTCCAGATCTACAAATCACCTTATGGTAACCTATTCCGTCCCAACCAAACCCTAAATGCATTTTGTGAATATCTTTGGCGGTCAAGTTTTCATTATTAGCAGTATCAGAGCAGTGAACTATAAGAAACTTTATATTTTTGTTGATAAGCATTAATGTAAAACCTTAATTAATGAGAAATATTTTAAATGTAAAATTTTAAATTTTTTATTATTAATTTACTAGAATTTTTATTTCTTATTATTTTCTAAAATAAATGTCCTCATATCTTATTATGTCATCTTCACCCAAATATGTTCCAAGTTGGATTTCTATTAGAACTAGTAAAAAATCATTTGGATTTTCTAATCTGTGTTTTGCTTTTTGAGGGACAAAAACAGATTCTCCTTCTTTGATTAAGGTTACTCTCTCTTCTATAGTTATTTTAGCTTGACCTTCAACAATTATCCAATGTTCTGATCTATAATTATGACTTTGTAAACTTAATTTCGCTTTTGGATTTACTACAATTTTTTTTACTTGAAAAAAGTTTGATTTTGATAAGCTTTCGAAAAATCCCCAGGGTCTATAACTGATTAAAGAATCTTCTGCTTGAGAAATTTTTTTAGATTTTAAATGTTCAACAATATTTTTAATGTCTTGTACGTATTTTTTATTAGCTACAAGAACTGCATCAGGCGTTGCTATGGTTATAATATCTTTTAAACCAAGCCCAACAACTTCTTGATTAGGGCTGTCAGACCTTATTAGAGTATTATTGCAGTTAATTGCATGACTATTCGCTGACAATGAGACTCCATTATTGTTAGGTTTCATCTCTTGCCATACAGCTTCCCAATTTCCAAGATCTGACCAATCATTTAAAAATGGAACAACTGATAAATTTTTTGCGTTTTCCATTATTGCAAAATCTATACTAATACTTCTAATTTCTGACCAGGCTTTGCTATCTAATCTAAGAAAACCTAGGTCTTTTTTTGAATTTTTTAAAGCTATTTTGGCAGAAAATAATATATCTGGGGCAAAGGTTTCAAATGCCTTGATCATATCTTGAGCTCTATATAAGAAGATGCCAGAATTCCACAAAAAGTTATCTTTTGAGATCATTTTTTTAGCCAGTTTTTTGGTTGGTTTTTCAATAAATCGAAGAAGCTTAATAACTTTTTTTGAACTTTTTTCTAATTCAAGATAACCAAAGCCAGTTTCTGCGTGAGTAGGCTTAATACCAAATGTAACAATTCTCCCTTTAGTAATTTCTTTTAATCCTATCTTCAGAGATTTATGAAACTCATTTGTGTTTGGTATTATATGATCTGATGGTGATACAACAATAATGCTATCTTTATTTTTTTCGTATGAAAGTATGGTTGATGTAATTATTGCGGCAGCTGTATTTTTTGATTCGGGTTCTAATATTATAGGACCAGGGTCAATTCCAGAACTCAATAATTGTTGGGATACAAAAAATCTATATTCTGAATTACTTATAGTGATATGCGGAGAAAATTTGATATTTTTAGATGAAATAAAACGAATTGCAGTTAATTGGAATAAGCTTTTATCAATAATAAAATTTGAAAATTGCTTAGGAAAAGATTTTCTAGAAACAGGCCATAAACGTGAGCCATAACCTCCTGCCAGCAAAATTGGTGTTATTTCATCCATTAATTCAACATAAATAATTATCCTAAATTATTCAAAGAAAATTTTGAAACTTTTTCCCAATTAATACATTTAACAGCTGTTTGAACATCAACAAAACTGAATTCTTTTAATAATTTTTCTAATTTAATTTGTGAAGAACTAAGGCCATAATATGATTTAAACTTTCTTAAAATATTTAAATCTTCAATGACTGGTTGCCCAATGTCAAAATCTCTAGGATGAAAATAAGTCATTACATAATTAGATTTTTGAAACATTTTTCTTAAAATAGGATAAGGTATAAGCCTAAAATATCCACCTCCAGAAAAAACCATTTTTTTTCCTAAAATTTTACATGTATTTAGAGGTAATTCTTTTAGACTTTTTCCACCTTGAAGCAAAATGTTAGTAGGACCTTCTTTTTTAAAAGATGGCAAACCTCCATGACCCCTATTTGCGGGAAATATTGAACAATCTACTTTAAAACCGTGTTTTGATAATATTTCCAATATCCATAAATTATTTTTTACTAATGAAAAACCTGGAGCTCTGTAGGTATCAACTCTTGTACAAGAAATATTTTCAATTATCGATTTTGCACTTAATAAATCTTCTTCAAACTCTTGCCTAGTTTGTTCGTATGCTAGTTGATGATGATAGGAGTGACATGCTATTTCAAAATTATTGCTAGATATCTTTTTAATTAAATTAGGATATTTTTTTGCAATCCAACCTAAGCAAAAGAAAGTAGCCTTGGTATTAGTCTTCTTTAAAATATCTAAAATTCTGTCTAAATTTTTCTCTATCCTAGATTCAAATTTTGTCCATTGTTTCTCTGAGCGAGTTGAAGGGTGGTCAAGTAAATGAAACCATTCTTCAATATCAAAAGTAAGAATATACATTAGAAAAATCTACAACCCTTTTTTTTGAATTCAACAACTTCTTTACGAGTTGGAAATGAAAAGTAAGAACCCTCTTCATTTTTATTTGAGCTAGTCATATAATTGCCTGACATTATCATTTCAATTGCTTGAATCATAGCCTCAATTCCAATAAGTTTTGTTAATTTAATTAATTCGAATTGAGAAATTTTGCTGATCTTAACTTCCTTTTGAACAATAATAGGACCTGTGTCGATTCCTTCGTCAACAAAAAAAACAGAAACTCCAGTTTTCTTCTCACCTTTTTGCAACACCCAAAATGTAGGCATTAATCCTCTATATTTTGGAAGAAGAGAAGTGTGAAGGTTTAATATTCCAATTTGAGGAATATTTAAAAGTGATTTTTTAAAAATCTGATTCCCTGATATAGATAGTATTAGATCAGGATTTAATTCTGAAATTTTATTGAGTGTTTCTTTTGAATTGATATTTTTATCAATATTGATAACTGAAAAATTAAATTGTTTAACAATATTAATCACATCTAAATTTAAAATTCTTTTAAATACATGAATAATTCCATATCTTATTGAAAAATAAAGACCAAAAATATTAATAGTAGTAAGTAATTTTCTTAAAAAATTAAGGTTTTTTCCAAAAGGAGATGCATCTAATATTATAAATCCTACAATATTGGTTTTGTCTGGCATGCGTCTAATTAATAAGTCAATAGCAGCAGGTAAAAAAATTGTTTCATTTTGTGTAACTACTAAAATCTTCATTTTGTTTTTAGAGCTCTAATAACTTAGTTAACATTTTTTGGGCTAGTTTGTTTCTATCGTAAATGTGAATATTTTTCTTGCCATTAATACTAAATTGTTGCAAGAGAGCTTTATTATTTTTAAGAGCTGATATTTTTTTTACTAAATCTTTGTGATCTTCAGATTTAAAAGACAATCCAATTTTTAGTTTGTTTACAATTTTCAAAGACTCTCCTTCTACACCGTGAAGAAGGGGAATGCCCATTCCCATTGCTTCAAATAATTTAGATGGTATCACTTTTTGAAATGAAATGTTATTAATCAAGTGAACTATTGTTAAGTCACTAATTGACCATAATTCAAAAACTTTTTTTCTTTCAACTTGATTAACGAATATTATATTTGTGAGGTTTCTTAGGTGTGCTTCTCTAATTAAATTATCTTTTTCTGATCCATCTCCAGCTATTAAAAAAACAATATCATTAAATTTATTGTTTTTCTGAAGAATTTCAGCAGTTTTAATTATAATATTTAACCCATGACATAACCCAATAGTACCTATGTAACTAATTACAAATTTTTTTTCAATTTTTAACTTTTCTCTTAATTTATTTTTGAATTTATGATCAAAGAGAGATTTTAAATTAACACCATTAGTAATAACGCAAATTTTTTCTGCTCTAATACCTCTGCTAATTAGATCATTTTTAAATGCATCTGTAACAGAAATTATCAAAGAACTTTTTTTGTAGAGGAATAATTCTAAATTCTGCAAAATAGAAAGTACTTTTTTATTTTTAATTGCATTAACTGCATGAATTGTTTCTGGCCAAAGATCCCTAAGTTCAAACACCCAAGGAATGCGTTTAATTATACTAATGCAATACGAAGAACAAACAGTAAAAAACTGTGGAGAGGTGCCTATAACAATATCAACTTTTCTAACAAAGATTGACCTTATAATACTAGTTATCATAAAACTTAAGTAATCAATTATTCTTTTAAATACACCCTCATTTGCAGCGATATAGCTCCAAACCCTTAATACATTGATGCCGTCAATAGTTTCGCTTTGACTCAAACGATTTTTATAACCATCAAACACTTTCCCATTAGGAAAATTTGGAGTACAAGTAATAACTGTTACTTGATGACCTGACTGTACCCATTTTTTTGTATGCTCATAGGTTCTTACAGCTGGAGCGTTAGTCTCAGGGGGGAAATTATCTGTAATAAATAATATATGCATATTAATTAGTTCAATAAACCACAAAAATCAACAGTATTTGACTTTTTTAACCTGTTTATTACTTTTTTGCTGATAAATTCACTATGTTTTACCAATATTACAACTAGATCTTTTTCAATGCAGATTTCTGATATGTCAATTAGTTTTATCGACTTATATGCATCTATATTTGGCTCAACAGCAACAATATTATATCCAGAAGCCTTTAAAAAATTTGCGATTTTAAGAGCAGGTGACTCTCTTAGATCATCTATATTAGCTTTAAAAGCGAGGCCTAGGCAAACAATTCTTGGATTAAACTTATTTTTATCATAAAAATTATTGTGTAAAGATTTAATCTTTTTAATCACCCAATTTGTTTTATCTAAATTTATTTCGCGTGCTTTTTTAATTAGCTGAGAATTTTTAAAATTTTTGGTAATAATAAACCACGGATCTACAGCAATGCAATGTCCACCAACTCCTGGTCCAGGTTGCAAAATATTTACTCTTGGGTGTTTGTTTGCTAATTCAATTAAATTCCAAACGTTGATATTTTCTTCATCACATATTATTGAAAGTTCATTTGCTAATGCAATATTTACATCTCTTGAGGAATTTTCAACTAATTTACACATTTCTGCAGTTTTTGCATCAGTTTCATAAACGTTGCCAGTGACGAACTCACGATAAAAATTTGATATATTTTTTGTTGATGAATTATCAATACCTCCTACTATGCGGTCATTCTGAACTAGTTCAGTCATAACTTTACCAGGTAACACTCTTTCAGGGCAGTATGCTATATTGAGTTGTTTTGTATCTACTTTAAGTTTATTTAATATATTTTTAATTTTGTTAGTTGTTCCCACCGGTGAGGTAGACTCCAATATTATGTAGTCACCAGCTTTTATAATTGGCGCAATATTTTTCACAGCTTCAATGATATAATTAATATTTGGTTTGGGAAATTTGTGTTTTTCGTGCAAAGGGGTTGGTACGCAAATTATGTAAACATCACTTTTTCTCGCTCTAGTAAAAGCCTTAAGTTTATTTTTTTCTAGAGCTTTTTTAACAAAAAGATCTAAATCAGGTTCTACAATGTGAATTAAACCTTTATTTATTGTTTCAACAATTTTATGATTTAAGTCAACGCCTATTACTGAATAACCCTTATTAGCTAGGAGTGCTGCTGTTGGTAATCCTATATATCCTAGTCCTATTACGCAAATTATTTTATCTTTCATTACTAAAACTTTCTTATTTGATTTTTTGTAAGACTTCCACTATTCGTTCACTAGCAAAACCATCTCCATAGGGGTTATGTGCTTTTGACATACTATTATATTTTGCTTCATTATTTAATAACTCGGTTACACCTTTAACAATACGTTGGTAATCTGATCCAACAAGCTTCACGGTACCAGCTTTTACGGCTTCAGGTCTTTCTGTGATTTGCCTCATTACTAAAACAGGTTTGCCAAGACTTGGAGCTTCTTCTTGAACTCCACCACTATCAGTTAAGACTAGAAGTGAATGTTTAAGTAAAAATATGAATGGCTCATAATCTTGGGGTTTAATTAGATGAACATTTTTAGCATCGCTTAGAATTTCATGTACTGGTTTTATGACGTTTGGATTTAGATGGACTGGATAAACAAAGTTCAATTTAGGATATGATAAAGCTAATTGGTAAACCGCCTTACATATTTGTAAGAAAGAATGACCAAAGTTTTCTCGTCTATGAGCAGTAATCAAAACAAAGTTATTTTTTTGCCAATTAAAGGGTAAAATATTATCTAAATTTCTATGTAATTTATCTCGTCTGTTTTTATCGATTTCTATTCTTTTTAGTACCCAAAATAAAGAATCAATGACAGTATTACCAGTTATTGATATTTTTGATTTTAAAATACCTTCTGCAATCAAGTTCTTTTGACTTAATTCAGTTGGAGCAAAATGCCAATTACAGAGTTTACTAGTGATTTGTCGATTAAATTCCTCAGGGAATGGGGCTTGTAAGTCATAAGTACGAAGTCCTGCTTCAACATGACCTATTTGAACAGAAGCATAATATCCAGCCAATGCTGTCGCAAATGTTGTTGTCGTATCACCATGAACTAGTACTAAATCAGGATTATGTTTTGAAAAGACAGAGCGCATACCTAATAATATTGATGAGGTAAGATTAAATAAATCTTGATTAGGTTTCATGAGATTTAAATCAATATCAGATTTTATTTCAAAAAAATTTAATACTTGGTCAAGCATATGACGATGTTGAGAAGTTAGACAAATTTTGACATCAAAATCATTATCTTTTTCTTTTAGTTTATGAATTAGTGGAGCCATTTTGATTGCTTCTGGTCGAGTTCCAAAAACTAACATTATTTTTTTTATCATTTGGTTCACCAAGAAAATTTTATTATCGATTTTTTGGACTTCAACTTAACTTTTAAACATTTAGATTGCAAATGTTTACCAAATTCAGGAGCATATGTTCTGTTAATTAGCTGTCCTTCGCCCTCTAAAATTTTAATAGTAATTATTTTTTTACTTGTCATTTCTAAAATCCATTTTTCATTACAGTTAGAAAAAATCTTGATCAATGGATGAAAATGAAAAAAAGCAAAAGCACTTTCAAATTTCCCCTCAATTTTATCTTTAACAGTAAGTGAAGTATCGGATAAAAACCAAATTCGTTTATGAATAGGCTTACCTTTTAAACGAAGATAACCATTATGAGCACAGCTTACATAAGCAAAGTTTTTTTTATTTTTTAGTTTTAAATCAAATGGGTATGCTCTGCGGCCAACTCTAAAACTTTTCCAAACTTCGGAAGAATTTTCGTAATTAACTTCAACTGTGTTATGATATTTTGTACTTCTTTCATTTAACCTAATAATATTATCATCATACCCAGAAGTGCCACTATTAACAATAACTCGTTCTTTAAATAGAGAAAGTTCAAAGGTCAAAGTGTCAGCATGCCCGTGGCCTGGTTGATAATCTGGGCCAACCTGGGCTACATCTAATAAAGCAACTATATTTTTAGATATAAGTCTAACATAACCACTATTTTTTTTGTGGGTTATTCTACTAAATTTTGTTTTTTTAAACTTTATTCCTAACCGCTTGGCATAAGCTATTAATTCACTCAAATTTGGCGCAATACCAGATGCAGCGTCATTAAAAAAAGAAATCTCACCATCAGGATGAGTCATAGTTTCTAACCAATATAACATTTTTTTAGCAATTTTGATCCAGAGCTCTAAGTGATTATCTGAAATATTCTTATTAGACGACATTGCTTGATTTATTAAGTCTAACAAATCTTCAAGAAAAATTGAGTGATACATGGTACTTAACTCAAAGTTACCTCCATCAGGAAGTATTTGTTCTGATAATTCGTGTGAAATTATATTGATACTTTTTTTATACCAATTATTGGACTCTTTTCCTGAAAAAAAATTACTTGCATAAAACAAAGCTTTTGCATTGGCAAATAAATGATTACCCAAAATATGTTTTTCAAGACGCTTGTTAAGCCATCTTGATTGTATAGCTAGGCTCTGTAAAGCGTCATCATTCAAATTATTTCTTAAGTAGTGGAATTTAATCCAATTCACAATTCGAAGTGATGTTGGATAAGGTTCCCAGCCTATTCCAAAACCTATAGGATTTTCGGTAATCCAGCTTTGCAATAACGATTTATAACATTTGCTAATCAATAATTGATTTTTAGCATTCAAAAAATCAAAGTAATGTTGATTATATCGCCATAATTTTGACATAACAAATTTTTCATCGTTCCATCCTAAATTTGATAAACAACCTGGTTTATTTAATATCAAAAAAGTATTTTCGTTAATTAAACTTTGTTTTTTATTTATTGGGTGTTGAAATTTAAAAGATAAATTTCTTAATGGAAGGGGTGTTTTTTTTATTTTAAATGGTTTGGTTAAAGGAAAAAGAATTCTATTAAAAATTTGACTTATTCGTAAGTGACGTATTGTATGAAAATATTTAGTGATCAAAATAGTCAAACTTTTTGATTTATTAATTCAATCGAAACTTTGGCTACTTCAAAAATTTCATCCAATGGTATAGGTGAGCTCATTTGTTTTGAAACAGCGTTGACAAATGCCTCTGCACATTCGTACTGACCTTTGTTTTGTTGCCATAAATTCATTTTTTTAAACTTAGACCAACCATAACCATTTAATTTCTTGTAATTATCAAGCTGTAGAATTTTTCCAGAAGTAAAAACTTCTAAACGTTCTTTTGGATAAGATTTAGAACCATTCGAAAAGTAATGAATTGTTCCAATAGAACCATCTGCAAATTCTAATTGAATAGATATTGTGTCTTTCATTGAGGTGTCCATTATTTGGCATTTATACGCAATTATTGGACAATCAGCGACGAAGCGTAAAAGATCTATAAAATGACATGCCTCGCCAATTATACGCCCCCCTCCAATTTCTAAATCATGAATCCAATGGTCCTTTGGTACTGCTCCTGCATTAATCGTCATAACCATTGATTTAGGACCATTTACCTCATTTAAAAGATCTTTCATTTTTTTTATTTGTGGAGAAAAACGTCTATTGAAGCCTACCATGAGTATTTTAGATGATGAATATAATGTTTTTATTTGTGACAACTCTTCCAATTTTAAGCACAATGGTTTTTCGACATAAACATGTTTTTTAGCTTTCATTGCTTTTATTACAAAATCTGCGTGGCTGTCATGCCTAGTAGTAATTACAATCGCATCAGAAAATTTATCATTGATTAGTGCCTTACTATCTGTTGTAACTTCAATAAAACCATATTTTTTACCTGCATGCTTTGCACTTACACCTTTACTGGATGCTATAGAATTTAGTCTAGCACTGGTAGATTTAAAAGCAGGTATCAATTTTGATGTTGCGTAACTTCCAGCGCCTAAAAAATTAATCTTAATTTTTTTATCTAAGTTACGTTTACTTTTTAAATTATTTATAAGTGGTAGTAAAATTTTTCTGGATTGATTATTTATTTTAATACCTGGATAATTAAGCAAAACTCCTAATGATTTTTCAGGTCCCATAATAATGTCATAGGCTTTCTCAGCTTCATCAATTTCAAATTTATGTGAAATTAATTCTTCGATATTTAACGCACCAATTGATATCATGTCTAATATTGCCTCAAAATTTCTTTGTTGGGTCCATCGTACATAACCTATTGGATAATCTTGTCCTTTTTCTTCATAATTTGGGTCATAACGTCCTGGTCCATAAGAAGCTGACACTTGAAATGTTAATTCTTTTTTGAAAAATTCTTCACGGGATAACTTTAGTCCTGTAATACCAACCAAAATTATACGACCACGCTTTCTACTCATTTGAGCAGCTTGATGCATAGGTGAATCGCTTGAAGTTGAAGCAGTTATTATGACAGCATCTACACCTCTGCCACGAGAAAATAAATTAGCTGCGTATAAAGGATCTCCCTTTGATATATTAGAAACCTCTGCTCCAAACTTTTTCGCTATAGAAAGTTTTTTTTCATCATAATCAAAACCTAATACTCTACAGCCATTTGCTAGTAATAATTGTACTGTAATTAAACCTACTAAACCCAAGCCCATGACAACAATACATTCGCCTAGCGTTGGTTTAGCTAAACGTATTCCTTGTAAAGCTATGGCACCTAGAACTGTAAACGATGCTTGTTCGTCTGTTACATTATTTGGAATTTTTGCACAAAGATTTTGAGGTATATTTACAACTTCAGCATGTTTTCCATTAGATACAACTCTATTTCCAACCTGAAAGTCTTGAACACCAGGCCCAACTTCGTGAACGTAGCCAACGTTACAATAACCTAGAGGTAAAGGTTGATCAAGTTTGCTATATACACTTTCCAATGTTGGCATTAATCCATCAGTTTTAAGCTTCTCTAAAACTATTTTTAATTTATCTGGCTGTTGACGTGCTTTATCTATCAAGTTTGCTTTACCAAATTTAATTAACATGCTTTCAGTACCAGCAGAGATAAGAGACTTAGAAGTTTTGATCAATAAAGAACCACTTGCGACACAGGGGATGGGAATATTTTCAACCCTCGTATCGCCAGTTTTTAAATTTTGAAGTACTTGTTTCATGATTTAAATTTGTGAAAGATTTTATTTTTGTCTTTTCTGCTAGGATAACTGATAAGCACAGCCTTGTATTTTCCTTTAAAAACAAAAAGGCTGCCTGCTGACGCTCCTATAATTCCATAACGATTAATTAATTTTTTTATATCCTCTAATGATCCTGCACCTCCTAATACTGTTAAAGGGGTAGTTATTTTTGAACGTACAGTATCGATCAATTCAAAATCATAACCTTGCATTTTACCATCAAAATCAACAGAATTTAAAATAATATCACCTGCGCCAAGCAATTGCAATTTTTTAGCCCAATCTGAAGGTTTTAAACCAGAATGCTTTTTACCATTCAAATACACTACTTCTAGTTTACCTAGAAAGCCAGTCCTTTTAACATCAATCACTACTGCAACACTTTGGCTTCCTATACGAGACGCTGCTTGGCTTACTAAATTCGGATTATCAATAGCAGCAGAAGAAATTGCGACCTTTTCAACACCTAAGCGGATAATTTTCTCAAATTGTTCAATTTTCTTTACACCACCACCATAACAAAGAGGCATCCTACATTCTTTTGCAATTGTTGAAATTAAATTATAGTCTGGCGACATATTATTGGTACTAGCATCAATGTCTATAACCATTAACTCATCAACCTCTTTTTCGTTAAAAATTCGAACTGCATTTAATGGGTCTCCTACATATTTAGGGTTTTTGAAATTTTCAGTTTTATAAAGTCCACCCTTATGAATTAATAAGCAAGGAATCAGTCTAGGATGTAACACTTATACCACACTGAAGTTCTTCAAAAGCTTAACTCCCCATTCATGACTTTTCTCGGGATGAAATTGAACACCAAAGATATTTTCATATTTGACTGCGCATGTAAAATTTATACCATAAAAACTTTTTGCTAAGATATTAGTGTTTTTATTTGGTGAAAAATAGTAAGAATGTAAAAAATAAAAACGAGCAGAACTTTCTAAACCAGAAAATAAATCGGTAGTATCATTTGGTATGACTTCATTCCAACCCATATGAGGTAGTTGCAAATCTTTATTACTAATTTTATCACTAAATAAATTTACATGTCCATTTAGCCATCCAAGTCCAGGCATTTTACCTTCTTTACTACTTTTAGCCATCATTTGCATTCCAACACAAATACCTAAAATTGGACGTTTCTCTTCTAAAACTAAACGATTAAGTTCGTCTATCATCCCTGAATTGCATAGACGCTTCATTGCCCAATCAAAAGAACCAACCCCTGGTAAAATTAAGTGACTGGAATCAAGTAACTCATTTTTTTTTTTTGCAATTTTTACAGGAACACTTAGTCTTTTATAAATATTTTCGAAAGCTTTAATATTTCCTAGACCGTAATCAATCAAGGTTATCAACGTTTCCCCCCCAATTCTAAACCTAATGTTTTCAACACAAATGCACCAGTATTATAAAAGAATTCTTGAGATTTGTAATCTTTATAAGATTTATTTGGAAGATCTAAATAATTTTGTAATTCATTTATAGATATCTGAAGTTTGTCCGCTATAAAATCAAATTCTCTTTTAATAGTAACTTCATCCAAAGCAGGGATTTTTAATTTTTCAACAGCATCTTTTCGGGTCATTTGACCTGTTAAAATTAAGCTTGAAAATTGTACTTTTCTTGTGTCAAAACCAAATTTTTTGGGCAGCCAAAATCCTTCATAAAAACGTGTAAAGCGAGATTCAAAATGTTTTTGTGGATATGGTTGCCAACCATATTTTTTGATTAATAAATTTATCGCATCTTCTTTATTGTAATTGACATAATTGAGAGGGCAAACAACTTTAATTCCTCTAAAATATGGGAGCCAAATTTTGTGTCTAAAAATAGATGTAGTTGGAAACTTTTTTAGAGAAATTTTACCAAATTTCTGATGTATATTTTTCAGTTGAATTGAGTCTGATTGATAATACATCCATTCAATTGGATTTCGAATGCATTCAGTAGAATAATTTGCGCCAGTTAGAATATATTTTACATTATGAAGTTCCGCAAATTTATACATTGTTGCAAAGAAAGCATGGTCTTGTGGTGTGTCAATATGAGGAACACTGGACTTAAAAAAAGCTAGTTGAAGATCACGCATTTCACTCCAATCAATAACTTCTGTATAGAGATCTAAATCAAGCCTATCCACAAGTTTTTCTATGTTATTAACTGCTTCCTGTGAGTTCCAACCACCATCAACATGAAAGACTAATGGGCGTAGACCGTATTCTGAAATTAAATGAAGAAGATAACTGCTATCTATGCCGCCACTCATTCCAACTATGCAATCAAAGTCAGCATTCTTTTGAGATTTCTTTATCTTTTCAATTAATTTTAGAATATTATTAGAGTTTGCAATATTACTTTTCCATTTAGGTTGGATGTTATTAAAAAAAACATTACAATGATCGCAATTTCCCTCCTTATCAAAAATAATTTTCGAATCTGAAGTATCCATTACGCATCTATTACACACTCTAAGTTTATCGTGTTTATTCATTTTTCATATATCCATCAATGAATTTATTTATTTTATTAGCCATTGTTTTTGAATTAAAAAAGTTATAGATCAATTTTTTAGCATTAAAAGAAATTTTCTCTAAAGCAGATTTATTTTCACTAACATGTCTTATTACCTCACAAAAATCATTTGTAGAACCTTTTGATACAATAAAACCTGTAACATTATTATTAATTAGGTCATGTTCCACACCATCAGCTTGATGAACAATAACAGGTGTACCAAAACACATGGCTTCCGAAATTACAATTCCGCCTCTCCCAGGAATAATTATTAAGTCTGAAGCACGATAGTAAATTGGCAATTTTTCTCCGATGTAACCATGAATGTCAACATTATTAATATTTTTACTTTTTATTTTTTTTTTAATATCTAAAAATAAAGAACCTTTGCCAATAATATTAAAATGAAATTTATTTGGATCTAGCTGAGAAGCAATATTAAGAATTAAGTCTGGTTTTTTTGATTTTTCCAAAGAGCCTACATAAGAAATAATAAATTTCTTATTTTGGTTTATTAGGGATTTTGCATCAATTTTATTTAGTTCTAGTTTATTAACTATATTTAAAAAGTAATCTGTATCACAAACATTTACAGCAACGGCTATATTTTTATAGTTCTCCCCCTCAGAAATAAGAAAATTTTTCCCAAAAGTTGAGTAACTAATAAAACCGCTGAAGAAAAATCTTATTATTTTTTTTATTAGGTAATGAAAAATAGTTCTTTCTTTTGAATTACCAGGTAGTCGATAAAAACACCACAAGATTAATTTTGTTTTGTGGTTATAAAAAACTTTGTAAAATATAGCTATAATGTATCCAAGAAAGTGACTTTCTGCTTCACAGACGATTATTTTAGGAGAGTTATGTTTAAAATAAGATAATAGCCCAAACTGATAATATAACATCCTTCCAAAGATAGAAAAGCTAATCATTTTTAATTTTTTTACTTCAACGTTTTTTAAATTTTCTGAATTTTTTACCTTCGAATTTTGGACATTGTTGCCATAAATTACAACGGATTTATTTTTATTATTAATTGTTAGTCTTTTAAAAAGAGAAACTCTGTAAGAAGGAATGAATCTTTGTAGGTAGATGACGTCGTATTGGCTCATATGAAAATTGATTTCTTAATATTTATTTTTAATAACTTTTATTTCTTCACGTATTTTGGGACTTAAAGCAGATAAAAGCCCAAGAAAAAACAAGAAAACTTTTTTAAAAATTCCAATTCTCCAAAATATGACAAAAAGAATAATTTCCCACCAGTTTCTAGCAGAAGTTAGATAATAAGTATAATTTTTCATTAAATATTTATAGAAATATCTATCATAATTTATAGTAGAAACAAAAATATCAACGGCAACTTTATAGTCATTATGTGGAAAAAAAAGATTATAAAAAAGCTTAAGGTGTTTCTTATTTGTTTTAAGATATAGTGTCTTTAAGCCTCCAACACCTAAGCCTCCAACAAAACCATAGCTGTAGGAGTTAATTGGTTTTTTGTAATTTACAATAATATTGTTGAAAACCAAACAAGATCCGCCGTCATTAATATAACTAGTTAACATTAAAAAATGAGGTACATATGTATGAGAATGCTGATATCCTAATTCAATATACCTGTAAAATTCAGATAGTTTATAAATACCGTTAGAAATAAAAATTGAGCCATTGAAGTGATTTTTACTTATCGAGTTGTATTCAATAAATTTTTCTATTGTATTGATGTATATTTCATCTTCTTTTTGTGGAGTTCTTTCAGAAATAAATTTTATAAATCCTACATTTTTATCTAAATTATTTAATTTCGAAAATATTGTTTCAAGAGCTTTAGGTGATATATAGTCATCATCTGAAACTAGCCACAACCAGTCAGATTTAGCTATTTCAAATGCTTTCATGAAATTAGCCGACATTCCTATATTGTAATTGTTTCTATATAAAAAAACTTTACCTGAACGTATACAATCAGAAATGAGCATATCACTTTCGAAGAAATTTAAATATGGTATTCTTGAACCATTATCTATAATTATCAAATTGACGTTAAAGCTACTGGCATTTACTTGTTCAATTATTGATTTGCTAGTTAAAAGAGCATTTTCTGCCCTATTATAACTAGGAATACAAATTGTGAAGGACAACACTTTACTCATCTTTCATGTAATCTTTTATTCTTTGCTCAAAAGTTTTCTTTGGATACCAGCCTGGTAACAAAAAAGTGTTGTCTGGCAACCATGGATTAAAGATTTGTTTGTTGGAGTATTTAAGAGCACCCCATTCAATATTAAATGAAACGTTCAATGTTTTTTCTATTAATTTTACATAAGATTTTAAAGAAAGTGGTCTTAAACCTCTTACAACATATCTATTAAATTTTTGTGCTTTAGCATTTATAGACATTATTTTAATCAAAACATTAAAAGCGTGCATAACATCTTCAATATGAACAAAGTCTAAAATTTGATCACCTTCAGTCATTTTGAGCTTTTTCTTTTCATGTAGATTTTGAAAAAGTTGACTTAGAATTTTTAATCTTTGATCGTTTGACCCAAAGGTATCATATAATACAAGAGAACTTATTTTAAGATCAGTTGTTTTTGAATAATATTTTGTAATAAGGCTAAAAAATGACTTTGAAGTTGCGTATAAAGAGTTCCCATCTAAACTTCCACGTTTGTCAAATTGCCAATAAGATTCTGTAAATATTAAATTTCTAAAACTACCTTCCATCATAAAGTTTAAAATATCAACTCCAAGCAATAAATTTGATTCTATAAATTTTTTTGATAAACTTGTTGAATCATTTTTGTCGAACATTGTCGCAAGGTGTATAAAAAAAACATCATCTTTACTTTCAATTAAACTATTCAATTTATGCAAATCAAAAAATGATGTGTGATCATCTACTTTTGACATTAATGTTGATTTTTTGAAATTAAATTTATTATGGTGATTTCTTGTTAATTTAATCACGTAAAAATTATTTTTTAATAGGCTTGTAACCAGATTTGAACCAATATAACCATTTGAACCAGATATTATAGCTACTTTTTTAATAATATATTCCCCAATTTATCTACTATTTAAAAATCACATAATTTATTATATACCAATAATAAACATTTTTAACACATTGATAATATTAATTATCATAGGTTGTTTTATTATTTTTGGATGATTTTCACAAACAGAAAAAAATTAAAATTATTGATAACTATTCGTTTATTTGTATAATCCGGAACGTAATTTATAGGTGTTGAATGTTAAATAATGAAAAAATTTCATATGCTAAAACAGTTTATGGTCAAGAAGAGATTGACGCAGTTGTAAAGTGTTTAAATGAATCTACACAAATGGGTAATTATTCTAGAAAATTTGAAGCAAAAATTGCTAAATTATTTGATAAAGAACATTGCTTATTCGTTAATTCAGGGTCCTCTGCACTTTTCATAGGAATTGAAGCTTTTAACTTTCCTAAAAAGGGAGAAGTAATAACTCCAACTCTTACTTTTTCAACAACTGTTGGCAGTCTAATCAAAAATGACTTAATACCAGCTTTTGTTGATGTTGAGCCTCTCAGTTATTGCATTAACATTGACCAAATAGAAAAACAAATTAACGATAAAACAATTGCTATCATGGCTCCAAATTTAATGGGAAATATTTGTAAATGGCCAGAAATAAGGGAAATTGCAGATAAATATAATTTAGTTGTAATTGAGGACTCAGCTGACACTCTTGGAGGAAAAATCAGAGGTGAGAGTACTGGAAAATTTACAGATATGTCCATTACTAGCTTTTATGGATCACACATCATAAACTGCGCAGGTAATGGTGGAGCTTTAGCTATAAACGATATTAAAGTAGCAAATAGGGCAAAATTACTTAGATCATGGGGAAGAAGCTCATCTTTATATGATGAAAGAAGTGAAGATATTGAAAATAGATTTAATGTTAACTTAGATGGTATTAAATATGATGCTAAATTTGTATTTGAAACTGTGGGATATAATCTAGAAGGAAATGAACTTGGAGCTGCTTTTGGACTAGCTCAGCTAAAAAAACTTGACGACAATATTAAAACCAGACGTCTGAACTTTAAAAAACAATCTGATTTTTTTTCTACATATGGTGAGTTTTTTTCTGTTCCAGAAGAGACTGAAGATTGTGATACAGGTTGGTTAGCTTTTCCAGTACTTATAAAAAAAGAAGCACCATTCACCAGAAGTGAATTTCAGATTTACTTGGAAAAAAGGAACATACAAACTAGGGTTGTTTTTACTGGAAATATACTTCGCCAACCAATGTGTACAAATATAGAAAAAAGAGTATTAGACGAAGGATATCCTAATTCGGATGCAATCATGGAAAGAGGGGTATTATTACCTCTGCATCACGGTTTAACTGATAATATGTTTGAGAGATTTCAATCAACTATTAGTTCTTTTATCAGAGAAAAATGTTAATTTTTATATATAGTTTAAATAGCTAACATTTATATATATAAATATTCTCATTAACTAGTATATTATAATTTTTCTCAAAAAATTTTTATTAATTTATAAAAGCTTATACTTTTAATTCTTTTTCATATGATTTAATTTGTTTTATTGAAAATTCAATCATAGGTTTATTTTTTTGCCATGCTTGATACCAATCGATAGTCTTATTCAATGCTGTTTCTAATGACCATTTTGACGTCCAACCTAATTTTAGTTTAGCTTTAGAGCTATCTAATCTTAGCAACCCAGTTTCATGTAAACTAGGGTCAATTTCAGTTTTCCATTCAATATTGTTAAATTTTTTGGAAAAATAATCTAAAATCCATGACACTTTTTTTTCGTTGTTTTCTCTCGGACCAAAATTCCACGATGCTGAAAAATTATTACTTGAAACTAATTTTTCTGCTAATCTTAGGTAACCTGATATTGGATCTAAAACATGTTGCCATGGACGCACAGCATTTGGATAACGAATATTGAGAGTTTTCTTAGCTTCGTGAGCACGAAAAATATCTGGAATTAGTCTATCTTTTGACCAATCACCACCTCCAATCACATTTCCTGCACGCACACTGGCTATTCTGACATCATTTTTAGCAAAGTATGAATTACGATATGTATTTGTAACAAGTTCAGAGCAAGCTTTGCTTCCAGAGTAGGGATCATGACCTCCTAATTTATCATTTTCGCGGTATGGCCAAATCCATTCTTGATTTTCGTAGCATTTATCTGTTGTTACATTTATTATTGCTTCTACACTTTTAGTTTCTCTTGCAGCTTCAAAAAGATTGACAGTTCCAATGACATTTGTAGCAAAAGTCTCCACAGGCATTTCGTAGGAACTTCGAACTAGAGGTTGCGCTGCCATATGTATTATTATTGAAGGCTGAGTTCTTTTTATAGAATTGGAGAGGGTTTTAATATCACGAATATCGGCAATTAATGATTTTTCAAGTCTGTCCTCAAGATTTAATACTGAAAAAAAATTTGGGACGGTTGAAGGTTGAAGAGAATAGCCATGAACTTTAGCACCAAGATGCGAGAGCCAAAGAGCCATCCAACCACCTTTAAAGCCAGTATGCCCAGTAAGGAAAACTGTCCGATCTGACCAAAATTTAGGGTTCATCTCCAAACCTTCCAGGGAGCTTTATCTTTAGACCATAATTCATTCAGCATTTTTTTGTCTCGTAGTGTATCCATTGGTTGCCAAAATCCATTATGTTTGTATGTATTTAGCTGATTGTCTTTCGCTATTTTTGGAAGCACATTTCCCTCCCAACTACAATTGTCGTTATTAATATAATCAATCACAGAAGGTTCTAAGACAAAAAATCCACCATTTATCCAGCTTCCATCACCTTCTGGTTTTTCAATAAATTTATTTACATTGTTGTGAACATCAACCCTAAGAGCACCATACCTGCCAGGTGGTCGAGTTGCTGTTACCGTAGCTTTTTTTCCTTTTTCTTTATAAAATTTTATTAGTGCTGTTATATCTACATTGCTTACACCATCACCGTAAGTAAGACAAAAAGCTTCTTCATTTTTCAAATATTCCCTTATTCTCTTTAAGCGTCCTCCAGTCATTGTTTTTTCACCTGTATCAATCAATGTAACAATCCATGGTTCAACTTTTTTGTTATGCACCTGCATCTTGTTTTCTTGTAAGTTAAATGTTACGTCGGTCTGGTGTAGAAAATAATTAGAAAAATATTCTTTAATTAAATACCCCTTATATCCACAACAAATTATAAAATCGTGTAAACCATGAGCGGAGTATATTTTCATTATGTGCCAGAGAATAGGTTTGCCACCAATTTCGACCATTGGTTTAGGCTTTAAATGAGTTTCTTCTGATAAACGAGTACCTAACCCTCCAGCGAGAATAACAACCTTCATTTGTGATGCCCAATATTAATTAAAAGATATTGATTTTTGATAACATTTCAGATTTCAGTTATTTTTACAAGATAATTTTAGACGGTCTTTATATATAAAAAAACCAGACCATACTATAATCCCATCTGCCCAACCAGAAAAAGAGTTTGAAAAAAACATTGCAACTAATATTAAAATAAAGGTTATTGTTACACCAAATGAAGGTTTGCCAAACAACATAACATTTTTAAGTAATAGTAAGTATATTATTAATCCAAGAAAACCTGATTGAGTTAATATAGTAATAAATAAATTCTCAGCCCCATTGTTAATAAAATCTCGAATAGTTACTCCAACTCCAAAAATTAGTGACAGTACAGATTGATCTATAAATAATTTTAGGTGATTTATCCAAAAATACTGTCTTTTTAAGTTTCCAGCACTATTTAAATCAAATGCTTGATCAGTACGTCCAATTATTCCTTTCCAATCAATAAAATCAATTAAATAAGTAATTAAGACTAAACTTATTGTAAGAGTTAAAAGTTTTAAAAGAGATCTGTTAAAATAAAGAATAGATAGCATTATTATTATAGCAGGAAAAAAATAGCCAATACGAGCTCCGCTTAAAAACCCAGAAATTAAACTAAAAAATAATATTATGAAGTAAATAGAATCCATATTTTTTTTAAATGCTTTATAGTATAAGTAAGTAAAAATTGAAGATGCCGCACAAAAGCCAGCAGTTTCCTTAGAATATGAAAATAAACCTTGTAATCGATTAATTTCAAATTTGTAATTATATATATTAAAAAAATAATTTTTAAGAATTAAACCTTCTATAATTTGTATAATAAAGCTGATTAAAAGACCTAAAATTATTAACCTAAAAAAATGTTTTGGAAACCTAGATAGAAAAACAGAAATCACTACACACAAAAATGGATGAATTTCAGACAATTTTTCATTAATAATGATATCACGAATTAACATAATTAAAATTATTGACGTTGATAGAATTAGATAAAAACTATATCTATTAATTTCTCTAAAATATTTTGGTGATATGGAAAGAACTATTCCTAAACTAATAAAGGCAATTAAACCAAAAATGTATCTTAAATAAACAAATTCGTAATAAGCGACATTATATGTAAGAACTAGTAAACTCAAACAAACAAATAGAAATTCAAAAACGCTTATGTTGATATATAATCTGTTCATAAACTAATAATACCTAACAAAGATTTTTTGAAATCCCCTGTTAATGATGTCAATACAAAATTATGACAAATCAAATTTTAGATCTATAACTAATTAAAAACTTATTGACCTCTAAAATTCTTTTTTTCATAGACCAATTAACCTTATCTTGCAAAATGTTATTTTTAAATTTACGCAAATTTTGTGTTTTTATAATTTTGGTGATTGCTTCTTTTGAAGATGCCAAATCTCCCCAAGTTGTCGCAATCCCAAATTGATTATCATTGATTATGTCTTTAGCATCTCCAGAGGGAAGAAAGCCTAAAATTGGCAAATTAAGGGAAATATACTCATATATTTTTGATGGCACACAAGCGCCAAAGTACTCTTTTGACAGACTTACTAAGCCAATATCTACATTTTCTATCATATGTTTTTGAAATTTATCATGTGGCATAGTCGCAAAAAAGCTTACTTTACAATAAATATTATCTAAATTAAATTTGCTTTTTTGAAAGATATCACCAATGAATTGAATTTCTAGATTTAAAAATTTTTGATTTCTTACAACATCTAATATGAAACCTGGCTTTTGGGTGTCTCCTAAGTTACCAGCATAAGCTATTGTAACTAAGTGGTTTTTATGAATTTTCTTCATTCTATTTTTTGCATGTCTTCCATATCCAAAATAATTGTTAAAAACTTTGTGTTTTATTTGAGGAAAACCTTCTTTAAGAACTTCAGCATATAAATTACTTGAAGTTATCACTAAGTCAGAGTTTAGAATGTATTTCTTTTGAGCATTATATCTTCCAATATGAGGTTTTTTATCTCTCCTAATACCTCTCATGTAACCGTAATTCAAAGGATCTCTAAAATTGATTACAAACTTGCAATTGAGGTGAGATTTTAACAGTGATCCAAGTTTAATCATGCCAAGTTCACCCCCACTGGTAGCAATAATTATATCATGTGTCTTAACTTTTTTAATAAGATATTCTTTTGCTATAGATACCCATGGATCCAAATAATCTTCATAAATACCTATTCTTTCAAATAGTGAAAGTAATTTTTGAAAATATCTAAATTTGAATGGGATTGAAATAACATTTTTATCAATAATTAATTCCTGAGTAGAATAATTAGGCCTTATTACAGTAACCTTCCAACCTAGTTTAAAAAGATGATCGACTGCGAAATATCTCATTAAAGCTCCACCACCATTATCATAAGGAAAATATGATCTAGCTAGATAATAAATCTGTGTCATATACTAGTTTTCCTATAGTTAAGCCATTTTTTTTTCCACTGAAATAGACAATATACACGCCATATAAAACTCCAATCTTCATTTTTATTAGAGGTGTAATCTTTATAAATTTTTAGTATATTTTCGGTATTTAAAAATTCAAAAATTCCTTTTACTTCAATTTCCTTAAATATTTCATCAAAATGGGTTTTAAGTTGTGCTTTTTGCCATTTTTCTTGAGGGGAAGGAAAACCTGCTTTGTCAATTCTATTAGTAACTTCCTCAGGTAACAGTTTATTAGCCATTTTTCTTAAGGGAACTTTTGTTACTGCGTCAGACAATAACTCTTTATCTTTTAGAGAAAAAGATAACTTTACAAGTCTATAATCTAAGAAAGGTAGCCTTGCCTCTAGCCCAAAATACATGGAGTTTCTATCCTCATATCTTAAATATTCTCTTAAAGCAGTTTTCTGGAGACCATGAATGAGATAGGATTTAAAAAAACTTTTGTTAGGGATTTTTTTAAATTTTTTAAAATTTTTAAATTTATTTTTCGATATTTTATACTTGTCACCAGTGTCAAATAAAGAACTAATTAAAACTTTTAAAACCCACTTTATAAGTTTTGAGTACTGAAGATTGTTTCTTTTTTTTAATTTTTTTATTTCTTGAAAAAAAGCAATGAATTTAAAGTTTGTTATTAGGTTTATTAAATAAATAGCAAGATGATTTGTATACCCAGAAAAAATTTCATCTGCTCCTTGTCCATTCAGTAAAACTTTAATTTTTGAATGTTTGGATACGTATTCATAGATTGAAAATTGTGAAAGTACTGATAAACTTCTAAAGGGCATTTCTTGTACTTCAATTAATTTGGTAATTTTTGATTTGAAATCTTTTGTATTAGGATAAACATAATTAGGCTTAATTCTTAATTTTTTGACAGTCTTATCAATATATTTTTTCTCAGATACAGGTTCATTTTTAAAAACTGCTGAAAATGTGTTAAAACATCTAATTTTTAAATTTTCTTTTATTATTCCTACAATTAGAGAGGAATCAATGCCACCACTTAGCAATGAACCCACTCCAACGTCTGATCTTAAGCGTAATTTGATTGAATCAGTAAGTATTTTGTCTAAATTATCCTGTGGATATTTTATTCCGCCTAAATCACTAGTTTTCCAAAAATAATTTTTATTTATTTTCAATTTGTTGTCATAGTGGATATATTGACCAGGTTCAACTTGAAAAATATTAGAAAAAAAAGTTCTGTCATCAAAGTCTGTAATTGCGTATCTCAGATAGTTATAAACTATTTCTTCATTTTCTTTTTGAAGTAAAGAATAGGGTCTAAAAAATTTAATTTCAGAAGAAAAATAAAGTTTGTTTTCAAACTTACAAAAATAAAGTGGTTTTATACCAAATCTATCTCTTGTCAAAGTTACAGTATTATTTTTTATATCATATATTGCTGCTGCCCACATTCCATTAAATTTTGAAAAGGCTTTATCTCCCCAGACTGAATATGCGGTAATAAATACCTCAGTATCTGTATCTGTTTCAAATATACAACCTTTGCTTTCAAGCTCTTTTCTTAATTCTAGGTAGTTAAATATTTCACCATTATAGGTAAGAGCAAAACCATTTTTCACAAATGGTTGATGACCATTAGCTCCAAGATCGATTATACTTAATCTACGATGACCAAAAATACACCTGGCATTTACAACAGTTCTAATATCAGGAAGAAATTTGTATTCTTTAACTGTTATTTTACCTTTGGCATTTAATGAAGTATTATTTTTCGAGATGTAGAAATAGCCTTCATCATCTGGACCTCTATGAGAAATTTTATTTGTTGCATTATAGAATGCTTTGCCTTCTAAATCATACTTATTAGATATTAAACCTGATATTCCACACATTATTTTTTTTCAAACTGAATGATGTTTTCCACATTAACTCTTGGTGGTTTCTCTGCTATTTCATTTGGATAGCCTACTAAAATAGTTAAAGCACAATAATATTCAGAGGAAAGTTTAAAATAATTTCGCCAAAATTTTTGACTAGAGTCAATATGTTCTGAAGCATAACAAGGACATGTCCCTAATTTCTCTTTTTTTGCTTGTAGCAAAAAATTTTGAGCAAACATACCAACATCAATAAAATGAGAATATTTTTCACTGTAATTAGATAAATTTATGAATAAAAAAACTCTATATGGTGCATTTGCAAACATACTTGGATTGCTAGCACCAGGTATTAGTTTGTTCTTTAAATTTTTATTTTCTAATATACACACTTTAAAGGCTTGTCTATTGCATGAGGCAGGTGCATATTGTGCAGACTCAACTATTCGTTTAATAGCTGAGTGTTGAGGTATAGTTTTTTTCCAAAATCTAACAGATGTTACACTTAATTCATGCTCTTCTTTTTTTATTTTACCTAAAGTGAGAGATGATTTTTGTGATTTCGACCAACTTTCAAATTTAATCACAATATTCTGAGCCCATAATAAAATATTCTCAAAATTAAGATTTCTAGAATAAGCCTCTTTAATTAGTTTTTTAAGTTCAATATACCTACCCGTACCTCTTTCAGGTACATATTCGTTTTTACATGCCTTTTCTAATAAATGAGCTTCATGTTTTATTCTACAAATCAAATAATAATTATCATAATTTGACAATTGTCTTAACTTAAAATATTCAAACTTCAGAGGTTGTATTGATTTATATTTCAAAGAATAATAAATACCTTTTGAAACTTTATAGAAAATATTTAGCATAACAAATAATCTATCTTAAAATGATCAATGTTTTTATTAAAATAAAAAAGACTTTTTTTGGTTAATCCATCCACACTCTTAAATGAATTCCATAAGTTGGTACAGTTTTTTATTTCTCTATTGAACTTTATTATTTCTTTACCATTTAAAATAATTTTTTTTCCTGAATATTGAATTTTTTCATGTTTAAAGTAAGTGATTGGAAAATAAATATTTATTCCTTTTGACAAACAATAAGAAAAAGAAACGGTTTCATCAATATTCAAAATTACCTTTATATTAATGTTTAATTTATTTTTTTTAATGTAACCATTACAAGCAAAAGTCTTGGCCTCTAACACATATTTTGAGGCAGAGTTTTCTAAAATTTCCAAACTTGATATAAAAAAACGTATACCATTTGTTTCAAAAATAGGAATGTATCCTATATATCGGTTATTAATAAGCTCGTAGTATTTATTTAAAAATTTTCTAACTACTTTTCTCTGAATTTTTTCTAAAGGTTTTGCTTCACATTGAACAAAAGTTGGCGCAGGTAATTTATAATTCGAATAATAAAGGGGTATTAGAGGCAAATATCTGTTATCATTTGGTCGAATTGGAGCATTAGGGTGACCTAATAAATTAAAAAAAATTTGAGAATTTTTATTATAAATATTTACAAACCCAGTCTCTTTATCAAAAATGCTTGTTTCGTCTTTTTTTAACAAATTTTTTAAAACAATTTTTCTTTTAAATACATCTTTTTCTCCACATACAATCCTTGAAAGAGCAAAAATTTTATAAACCATTGGATATACATAAGAGTCTTTCCCGCCTCTGAAGTTTTCGTCTTGGTTTTGTTTTGAAATAAAAATATTGAAATTTTTAAAATCTATAAAATCTTTTAAAAATAAATTACAAAATATTTGTCCTTTTGTTTTTTCGCAATTCATTTTCATCATATTAATAGCCATATATAATGCTGCATAACCGTATACTAGTTTAGAACTTCGTCCATAAAAACAAAAATTGCCTTCGAATGAACTAAAATTTGATAAAAAAGCATAACTTTTTCTAATTACATTTTCAAAATTATTTTGTTTTAATATACAGTAAAAATTTGCAAATATTTGGAAATTTCTACAATGATAAGCTGAGTCTGGATATCCCACTTTACTATCGAAACTATCAAATAAAATGCCGGTAGTATTGGAAAGCTTTTCAACTATTTTTAAAGTTTTTTTCTGTACTTTTATATCTGCACCAATATATTTATTAAAATATGTAATATTGAAATATCTAAGCAAATGGTAATCAGTTGCTTTTGCATATATTTCATTTTTCAAAAGATTTGAATTTTCACTTAAAAATTGTTCAAGTAATTTCTTCATAACATTAGACTTTGAGAAGTAATGAGCTAGACAAATATTTTCTATAGAAAAATCAGATGATGAGTTATATTTGAGATTGTTAAATTCTGCTTGTAAATGATTAAGACATTTTTTTACAATTGAAACTTTTTCTTTGTCTTTTTTTTCAAAATGTAATGCACAAACTAAAAAACATGATATATGATACTGACCTATATAAGAAGGATCAAATAGTTTTGAGCTTATAAAGTATTCATTTTTGAAATTTTGGTAAATTTTTAGAAATTTCAATTTGTCTTACCTTCAAAATAGTAATACAGAAATTATTAGTTAATTTAATATGTTAAATTTTATTAAACATGTTTGTTTAATCATTTTACACCATACTATTAAATTTTAATTATTTAAGATTTTTTTCTTAATTAGGGTTCAAAATTTGTCAAAAAGATTAATCCAAGTTATCAAATTTCCTCGAATGATTATTATATAAATCGTCTATTTTAGTTGAATTTTCATGATAAAAAAGATCCATTTGTTTATACAGGCTCAACTTTTTATTATCAAAATCAGTAAGAGAAAAGTTTTGATAGTATGTTGAATAACGTCTAAAAAATGGTATCCAAGATTTCCCTTTTGTAACTTTATAGAGAATGTCTTTAAGAAATCCTTCAAATTTCTCTTTGTTTGAGAGTTTCCATGCACCTTTCTTTAATTTCCCTTGTTCAACTTTTTCAATGTAAGGTTTTAAAAAAGATATGAATCTTATATGATTCATTCCATCTGTATATCCTATTAATTCTTTAGTTATGTTATGTCTGAAATCATTAATATCTGTGAACCTTTTAATAGCTCCTATACAGTAAAACTCTTCAATCATAATTTTAATTTTCTCGACATCATTTTCTCTTACAGATCCTAATATTCCCTTAGATGAAAAATATTTTTCTTCTTTCAAAAAAGTGATGCTTGGCTTGTTCATTAACCATGCTTCAATATTAGAACTTGAATTATAGTTAAGCCATATATCAGAGAGATTTATAGCTTCATGTATGGTTAAATCAAAATCAATTTTTATATTATTGAAACTTTGTAAATTTTTTACTTCAAATGGAGTTTTTTTGCCGTCGCGAGGGTGGGGTTTAACTAGAAAAAGCACATCTGGAAAATTAATTGCTAATTTTTTTAAAATTGTTTCACATTTCTTTCCTTCATTAATGAATCTTTTGATTACATCTTCTCCATGAGTTTTTACGAATTCTTTATTTTGGATTAAAGAGTTGAAATCAAATGCTGCATATCCAATTATTTTTTTATTTTTACTATATTGTTGATTTTTTTTTATTTTAAATAATGTATATTTATCGAAACTCACTGCTCCACTTACTCTAAAAGTAGATTTAGTCTCTGGAAAAGCATCAATTGCCATATTATATGAATTGTAACTCCATAACATGGACAAGTTTTCATGCAAAGCTCTCAAAATTTTATTGTGACCCCAAACAAACTCCTCTATATCTTCTTTCCTATACATACCCTCTCCAACAGAACAGAAAAGGGGAATACCTGATTTTTTAATTCTTTTTGACCACATTAAATTTAATTTAGCACCATCAGTGCTTGGCATTATTATAATATCCGGAACCTCTTTAATTATATAATTTTGATTAAATATTGATTTATATTGAACTATCCATTTTAATTTTTTTTCAAAGAAGTATAAAATTGGTATAGCAACATCACTATGAAGGCCGTTGGTTTGCCAGCCAATAATTAATAAGGTTGGTTTGTTTTCTTTATTTAAAATATTTTGATTATTTGAAATTATATTTACCTTTATTTTTTTTTAGTAACCATATAATTAGAGAACGAAAAATTCTAATATTAACAATAATTGAATTGCCTAATCTAGATTTATCAGTTCTAGCTTTAACTTGAAAAAAAACTTGTTTAAAAGACAAGTTAGAATTAATATTTCTTAGCATCAATTCTGTTCCAATTGAATTATAAGAATCAAAATGTCCTACTTCTTCATAGTCTTTACGTCGAAAACCTTTTAACCCGCACAGAGGATCTAACACTCCATAAAAATGTTTTGTATAAAATGAAAAAATATGTTCTCCAATCCTTGCTTTTGAATTTCTTACTCCCAATACCATTGGTGTCCCTTTGTACAATAAATCAATAAATTTTACTAATAATTCGGGCCTATGTTGTCCATCAGCATCTAAAGTAATTATAAAATCGCATTTGTTTTCGGCTGCTTTTTTAAAACCAGTATTTAGTGCAGAATCATAACCCAAATTTAAGTTATGAGTAACTACACTCGCGCCAGCATTTTTTGCTTTTTTACCTGTTAGATCACTAGAACAATCGTCAACAACAATAACTTCTCCATAAATACTTGCTACTTTAACTATTTTTGATATGGTAAGTTCTTCGTTAAAAGCGGGTATGACAATAGCTACTTTAGATCTATCCATCTAAGATGCTCACCATATTTCTTATCAATTAAAAGTCTTTTACCAATGATATTCTTAATTTCGTAGGGAGGAAGTCCATCAGCTGGACAAGGTCTAAGAAATTCCAAATCTTCTTCCTTAATTTCACTTCCTGAATATTTATCTCTAGATAATCGAATTGATCTCCTTTGCAAAATATAAGTTTCTTTTTCATTATTCTCTACTTTTTTATTACCTTGACCGAGTGCATTTTCTAATTCTCTTGTTCTATCTACCATATCTCTCCAGTTTATTGGATCCATAGAAAATTTATGATCTGGTCCTTCTCTTGTTATATCGTCAGTAAAATGTTTTTCAATTACCCTAGCACCAAGAGTAACTGCACCCAAAACTGTAGCGTGACCTGGAGTATGATCACTAAGGCCAAGTAAAATATTAGGATACATTTCTTTATAAGCCTTAAGAACATTTAACTGAATAAATTTAAAGTTTTCTAAATCTGCGGTATAATTAGTATTACACTGCATTAAACAAACATTAGGATTGATAGCCAAACCTGCGCTTACAGCACGTTGGACGTCGTCAAAAGTTGAAGCGCCACTTGCGATGATATATGGCTTATTTTTTGATGCTATGTATTCTATTATAGTTATCCATGTTATGTCACCTGATCCAATTTTGTATGCTGGCACAAAAGGATCAATGTAATCTACCAAATCTTTACTATATGGAGTCGTAAAAAATGTAATCTTAGCTTTTTTACATGTCTCAACAATTTCTTGGGTCCATTCTAAATTCACACTTGCATCTTTATAAACTTCAAAAACTGATTTTTTCCATTTTTCTTGATGAGATTTTAACCCATTAATTGACTTGAATCCAAAGTCACTTACGATTGTCTCAGCTTGAAAATGTTGAAATTTAGCAGCATCAGCTCCAGCATCTGCTGCTAAATAAATTAATTCTTTTGCTTTTTGAATGTCCCCATCATGATTTGCTGCAATGTCAGCAATAAAATATGTTGGGCTATCCAAATCTATTTTTTTATTTTCAATTATTATATCTGCTTTAGTCATATTTCATATTCCTTGATTGCTGATTCAATTTCTTGAGTTAAGCTAAGTAATTTAAAATTAAAATTATTTTTAAATTTTGATAGATTAAGCCTCATATCCCTAGGTCGATAACAATTTAAAAAATTGGCTTCTGAAATTTTTGTACGTTTCATTTTACTTGTATTAAGATTTAAACAATTAGCAAAATAAAATGCAAAATCTGCTTTGCTAACGCCATCTTCAGATCCAATATTGTAAATACCTTCAGTTTTGAGCTCTACAGCATTAGCTATGAAATGACATAATCTATCCATTGAAATTGGGCTAAATTTAACATCTTCAAAAACTTTAAAATCTTTTCCTTCTATAAGATTTTGATACAACCAATCACTAAAACTACGACGCTTTGGTGTTTGACTTTTTCCAAAAAAGTTTGTCCTTAAAACGATACTATTAGTTTTAGATGCAATTAATTCACTACAATATTTTGAAAAAGCATAATAATTATTTAAATTAATCTCTTTTTCAGAAAATGGACCATTCCCGTCATAAACTTGGTCAGTTGAGATATGTACTAAAAAAGGAGTCTCAGTCATGCTTTTAATAATTTCTACTATAATTTCTAATATTTTCACATTGATCTTGAACGCTTCGTTAGGAAATTTCTCACAGTGATCCACGTCGGTAAGAGCAATTAAATTTATTATAGCAGCAGGTTTAATTTGTTTTATTAATGTAGCAATTTCATGTTTGTTCATAAAATCAACTTGTTGGCAAACTGACGATTTGCGCCCTAAGCATATGATATTATAATCTTTTAAGTACTTACCAGATAGAAGTTTAGTTCCTAAAAGGCCAGTGCCTCCAAGTATGATAATGTTTTTAAACAATGTTATTATCCAGTATTTTTAATAGAAAATCTCTTGTTGTATTAATCATTAGTTAAATCTTTTAAATCCGTTATGACAAACTGGTCCATTCAGTAGACCTTCAATATTTCTGCCTATCTCACATTCTTTTATAACTTTAAAAATAGGATCAAGAATTTCAAAATATTCATCTAAAACCTCTTGAGAATGTTCTGTGCAAACATAAACACTATTTGAAGCCAAAAATCCCTTAGCTAACATTTCTTGTGAAATTAATGTTTTATATGCTAAAGCATTTTTGCTTTTGAAAGTAAAACCTGTTAGTGCTGGCAAACCCCAGGTATTTATTTGTAATTCGTATTTTTTGGAAAGTTTTTCCCAGCGGTTTCTAATTTCCAATCCTTTATTAGTTATTATTTGCCAAGACTTTTCTCTTTCCATAACTTCGAGTGTTTTTAAAGCAGCAGTTGGTCCAATCCTTTCTGTCCAAAATGTACTGCTAATAAAACTGGACTGGGCAGCATCCATGATTTCTAGTTTGCCAACAATAGCTGTTATTGCATAACCATTACCTAAAGCTTTGCCAAACATAGCTATATCTGGTTCAACATTATACTTTTTGTGGAGTCCACCAAATGTTTCACGAAATCCTGACGTGCACTCATCAAAAGCCAAAACAATATTCTTATTATCGCATAATTGCCTTACTTTTTGTAAAAAATTATTTTCGGGTTCAGTGTTTCTAGCTACTTCCATTTTAATTACACCAATATCGTTTTGCTTAACTAAATTCTCCAATTCATCAAAATTATTATAATTAAAAGGAAAAACTGTTCCTCTTAAATTACGTGGCACTCCATTTGGATTTAATCCTGGCAATAAATGACCGTCTAGATTTTTATTATCACCTAAATTGGCTGAAAGGTACCAGTCGTGCCATCCATGGTACCCACAAATTGCAATATTATCACGGCCTGATGCAGCTCTTGCAATTCTAATAGCAATAGCGTTGGCTTCACCTCCACTCCTAGCAAAACGCACACTATCAGCCCATTGATGCATTTCTACCAATTTTTCCGCAAGTTCAACTTCCTCAGGACAATTCAAGGTGCTCATATTTCCAAATTTAATGGCTTGATGTACCTTTTCATCAACTTCAGGATGTCCATAACCAAGAATGTTGGTTCCTATTCCCATTATAGACATATCAATGTATTTTTTTCCATCAAGATCCCAAACATTACAACCTTTTGCTTTACTAAAATACGCAGGCCAGTAATTTGGCAAAAACATTTCAGCACGTTTCGATAACAACATGTTACCTCCTGGGATTACACGCTTGGCTCTTTTCCAAAGTTTTTGACCTTTGCCCACTATAGATCCTTCATTACGATTGATTTTTGAATTTGCTGCAAATAATAGAGGTTTTCTTTTATTGAGTGCAAGTACTTCTTTCCAAGGAAAATAGATATTTGGTGAAAAATATTCAAATACATTAGAAATAACCTCAAAATCCTCAGGTTCATCAACTGTCCATCGCAAATTACTTAAATTTTCTTCATTTTCATAGTTATAAACTCTAAATGAATTTGAATTTTTAATAAAAGGTGTTACGTGTTCACGATTGAATTTTTCTTGAGTTTTTTTACTTGCTTCTTCTAAAGAGGTGATTGTGAAAACTTCTATATCTAAACCGTCAGGGTAAGTTGGAAAAAGGGTGTTACTCAGATAGTCAACATTTCTTGATTTAAAATTGATAATAATTTCGTCAACAAGAAAAGGATCGATAAGAGGGCAATCGCCTGTTACACGAACTATTAAATCAGCCTGATGTTTTTTAGCTACTTTAAGATAACGATCTAATACATCATCTTCACTTCCCAGCTCACAAGGAAAATTTAATTTTTGAATATAATTTACCAATTCTTGATTTTTATTGTCGTGAGATGTAGCTACAACAATTTTGTTAATCAGTTTAGATTTGGACAACCTTTTTAATAAAAGCTCGATCATTGGCGTCCCATTTATTAACTTCATAACTTTGTTTGGAAGTCTGGTTGAGCCTAATCTTGCTTGTATAATAGCAATTATATTCATAGAAATTTCCAATTAGATGGATTAATTAACATTTCATCATTTGAGGACATTAATGACCAATCGCTATCAAAGTTTTTTAATTGTGATGCTCTAACTATTTCTTTTAATTGTCTTAAATCATTTATCCCAACTATAACATTATCAACATTAGTTAAAGATAAAGGGTAAGATAAGCAAGCTTCCAATGGTGTTAATTTTTTTATCTTTAATTCATTGCTCCATTTATCCCAAATTTTTGTCCACTTTTTAAATTTTACTGGAATTAAATTTCTTTCCATAAGAAGAAGTCCTTGAAGAAATGCAGATCGTGCATGAAGCTCAACTCCCATTTTATGAAGATCAGAAAGACAGCCAGTTACTTCAAATCGTTGATCAATTACATTTAATGGAAATTGAACAATATTCAACTTCATTTGTGGAATTATAAATTTCAACTGTTTTGGATAGTAAAGAGAAACACCAAGTTTTAGAATTAATCCATTTGATTTTAAATCATATAATGTCTTTAAAATAATATGACTAAATGGTCCATTTAAATCTTCAGGATGATGCAATAACAAACCATAAAGTGATTTAATATTTAATCTTTTTAAAGAAGTCAGAATTTGGTCCATTATCCATTTTTCTACGTTTTTACATTTTCGAGGTATTTGAGGTAACTTTGTAATTATTTTAAAATTTTCAACTCCAACTTTACCCAAAACTTCTTCACTATTGCCATATGAAATAGCTGTGTCAATTAATTCTAAGTCTGTTGATTTATAATAATCTAATATTGAGAGGATCTTAGATGAATTTATTTTACCATTAGGATTATTTAATCCATATGACATTCCAAAATTTGCAGTACCTATAACAATTTTTTTATTAACTATCATGTATATATCAATTTAGCTCATTAAATCTTAGTTTTGTTATAATATTTATCGAGTACTATTGATCTAAAAAATCCATAATACCTTAATAGAGCAGTTAACCAGAAAAAAGGTATAGCTATATAAGCAACAGGCCTAAATAAGCATTTATATGGATAATACAAAAAATATTTTCTAAAGACATAAGTTATGCTCATTAATTTTCTTTTTAGTGTCCAATGATTTTTGTTTATTTTATAATAATCCCAGTCACCATTACCATAAGCAAACATTTTTTTTGAATATACTCCATAATTAAGTTTTTCAACTTGGTAAGCAAAAAATTTTGAATTTAGAACTTTAAGTTTTCTTTTCTTTAAAATATCAGCTTTCAAAGTATCTGTACAATAAGAGAAAATTTCGATTTTCATTAAATCTTCAATAATAGGTATATATTCTTTAACATTAAGAATACATGGACAAGTTGGCACATCAATGTACTTTAAATTTTCATGTAATAATGACATAAAAAATTTCTGTCCTTTTTCAAAAAAGTTTCTCTCATACTTACATATTAATTTTGATTGTACCCCAAAGCATTTATTTTCTATGAGTTCATTACTCAATTTTGTAATAAAATTCTCTGGAAGCTCATGATCAGTCGCAGCTATTAAGACATATTTAGTTTTAACCTTTTTTAGAGCAAAAAGATGTTGTTTAACCATATTAGGCGCTGTTATATATATAGATTTAGTATATTTTGATGCAATATTTAAAGTACCATCTGTCGAACCTCCGTCAACAACAATGATTTCAGCTGGTTCATTTCGAATAAGACTAGAGAAAAAATTATCTAACTCCCTTAGCTCGTCATTTAAAGTATTAACGATTATCGTTACTTCAGTATTTGCCATAACATAATTTTTTTTAAAACTCTTTATTTAATAATTACATATTAGATATTATGTCTGTAAATTTTACTACTTTTTCTTACTTATGAACATAAAATAATGAAGTGAAGCTGACCCAAATTCGTACCAAAACAGCTCTGAAAATTCAATTTCGTAAAATTTATTTAATTGATCTTTCCAGTATTGGTTTCTAAAAATTTTTTCAAAAAAACCATTTTTATTAATTACTGCAAAGCCTATGCTTAAATTATAGAAACATAAGAATTAGATTAGAAACTTTTTAACACTTTTTAAAGTAAACACTAGGCATAGGTGAAAAGTTAAATTTTTGAAATTTTGGACTCAGATTACGGCTATCAAGAAACTCGTCCAATGCCTTGCCTTCACCTTCGTGTGGAACTTGACCATATCCGTTAAACGCTATGACGCCATTAGGCACCACTAAGTCATAAAACTTTTCCAAAGCATATTTTGTTGGGTGATACAAAGACACGTCAATGTAAAGTAAACACAATCTCAACCCAACGTGTTCAGACAGAAAGCCATCGATTGTTTCCAGCACATCTCCATTGATGATTTCCGCACGTTTAACACCGGGCAGGAGGTTGTCTTTAGTTTTCAATTCTAATAATCGGCTAATAAAATCATAATCTGATACTAAGTGATGGTTTTTGTCTTCTATGAACTGTTTAAAATTTTTATCGTCTTCTGAATACTTAGTGTATCCTTCAAAATCATCAAACCCAAAAACGAGTCTGTTTCTATCTCCAGGGCAAAAAGTTTCTAAAAAATTTGCCCATGTGAATAAACCTGAGCCTTTATAAACACCAACCTCTATGATTGATCCAGGCAGATTCATTACCTCTTTGAATATCTCATAATGGGCCAACAACCTTGGCAAATCTCGTCTTCGAATTAAACTTAAGTAATTAAGCAATATGTCTTCTGTTGTTAACCTTTTATCTTTGGCAAGTGTTTCTAAATCTTTGTAATAGTCACTATAAATTGTCATTTAAATATTAACGATAATTGTTATTTCAATATTAGCCATAACATAAATTTGTTAGTTTTTAGATTATTTAATTAATAATTATAAATTAAACATCATATCTTTAGATTTTACTACTTTTTCTTACTTATGAACATAAAATAATGAAGTGGAGCTGACCCAAATCCGTCCCAAAATAGCTCAGAAATTTCAATTTCGTAAAATTTATCACTCAATATTTCTTGTAAATGTTGTTTTGTTTCTACTAAGTATAAAATAGTATTATTTAACAAACCTCCTCCCCAGTTCGAATTTGTTGTAGGATTTATTTCCACCTGTGAAGCTCCAACTTTAGTGCCCCCTAAAACAGAATAACATTTAGGTCCAGGAATTGAACCAATGAAAATACCATCTTTTTTTAAAACTCGAGAAATTTCGTTTAAATTTTCAGATATTTTATGATTTTTGTGATCTAAATAATAAAGAGCATTCCAAGAAACTAAAAAATCAAAAAAATTATTTTTAAAAGGAATACTATTGTTAAATCCGGTCTTGATTTGGAGTTCATTAATTTGATGTTTTTTAAGATTTTCACAAACTATTTGACAAATTTCGTCACTTATCTCGGTAGCAAATACATTAAAACCAAGTTTGTCTAATAATATTAGGTTTCTTCCATCACCACAAGATAAATCAAGAACATTTAATTTTGAAAAAGTTTTTCGCCAACTTTTTTTTCCAGACAGAAAATTTTTTTTGCCTTCATAATTACCAATAAGTAATTTTAATAGATATTCATTAGGTTGTAGAAATGAATCAAGATTTAAATAATAGTTTGTCCATTTTTCAACTTCAAGTTTTTGATTTTTTGACAAATTTTGACCTTTATGAATTTACTTTATTATGGTGCTTAATATATTAAACCTTTAATACTTACAAATAATAATTCTGTTTATAGCTCTAATCTAAAATATTAGTATAATAGATTTTTTTGAAAAGTATCGCTACATGTCAATTTTAATAGAACTTAATTTTTTTCTGTCAACTTTACCATTAGTATTTTTTGGTAGTTGATCGCTAATTGTTATAATGTTGGGTATCATGTATTTGGGTAAAATATTGCTTAAATCTTTTTTAATTTGTTGTTCAGAAATATTTTTTTTTGATGCTACATAAGCTATAATTTTTCCATAATTCACGTTTACTCTTCTATATAATACGGCTGTTTGGCTAACATAAGAAAATCCATTGAGTGCAGCTTCTATCTCTTCTAGCTCAATTCTATAGCCCATATGTTTTATCTGATTATCTATTCTACCTGAAAACCAAAGCACATTATTTTTTTCATATACTATATCGCCAGTTCTATAAATGGTATCTTTATGAGTATTTATCTTGGGATTTTGTATAAAATTCTGATTAGTTCTGTTTATATCGTTATAATATCCTAGAGCAATATTAGGACCAATTAGACAAAGTTCTCCTTTATGACCTTTTTTAACCTCATTCATTTTTTCATCAATTATTATTATGTCAAAGTTAGGATTTATTTTACCAAGCGGGGCTAATGTATTCATATTTTTAAAATCGATTTCTGTAATTTCATGGGAAGAACATATACAAGTACCTTCAGTTGGTCCATAAACATTTATAATTCTAGCTTGATCTTTATATAATTCATAAAGTTTTTTTAGTTCAGATTTGGGATAACCTTCTCCACCAAAAGTAAAAACTCTAATTGTTTGAAAAGTATTTTTGTTTAGTGCTTTTGCAGTTTGCAGGAATATTAATAAAGATGGAACACTAAACCATATAGTACATTTCATCTCATCAACTAAATTTACTAGTTCTAAAATATTAGTCGTTACTTCTTTTTTAATAGGAACTAAGCTAGCTCCACTAAATAAAGCAGTATAAAAGTCAAAAACAGAATTATCAAAATACATTGGGTTAACCTGAGCAAAAATATCATTAGAGTTAATATTATACTTCTTTATGCTCCACTCTAAAAAACTTATAACATTTGCATGAGTTATAGTAACACCTTTGGGAATACCTGTGCTGCCTGACGTAAACATAATATACGCTGGATTTGTTCCTATTATATTTTTAGAACTTTCTAAGTTACAATCGTTCAAGTTAGCAAACTCGTTATTTTCTGATAAATCTATAAAATTGATATTCAATTTACATACTAGATTATTAATGGCAGCAATGGGTTTGTGGTCACTAATTAATAATTTCGTTTTGCATTTACATAATATCTTTTCTAATCTATTTGGTGGATTTTCTTCGTCTATATTTGTATAAATTGCTCCAATTTTTAGACATGCAAGCATGCTTGCATATCCTAGATACTTTTTAGTATTTAAAATTCCAATCACATCGTAACGTTTAATTTTAAGAGATAAAAAATAATTAGCTAATTGATTAGATAATTTATTAAGTTGATTATATGTAATGATTTCTTTTTTATATCTTAAAGCAGGTCTGTCTTGATAATTTTTTGCAGATATATAGAAATATTCTGCTAAGTTGAAGTAAGTAGCCATTTTTTTAATCTTCTAATTTTGCAAACCCAAATCCACTTTGCCCAAAACCGTTCCCATTGTAAAACATATATGTTCCAAAAATAGTTTCGATTATATATGGATATGCCATCATTTTACTATCCCATCCATTTTTACTAATGTTGATATTTGCTTGAAGGTCATCTCTTGACCAATTTACTAAATCATCTGACCATGAATATCCTATTTTATATGAATTTTTACCATCTCTAAAATCTTCTGAGCCTCTAAAACAATAATACATGTGGTAGATATCTTTTCTTTTTAAAATTACAGGTCTTGTAATAGCTTCATTTCCATTTTGTGTTTTAACAATTGATAATCCATTTTGATAGAAGTTAACACCATTTTTAGAACTCGCATACTTTATATCATATGTATGCTCATATTTATTATTGATTTTTATCCAATTAGTGCCCGAACAATAAAACATATGGAATATTTCATTTTCCAAAAAAACAAACGGGGAGGTGGTAGAATATGGTTCATAGATATTTGAGCTTAGTATAGGACCATCACTTATTTTTTTAAAAGACCATCCATCATCATCACTTATAGCTAATCCAGTTAAATTATTATAAGGCACGGAGCTTTTTCTACTCCAACCACTATAATATAGATAAATTTTATCTTTATACCTTACAACTCCAGCTGGCATGATACCATGTTCATCAAAAGTCCCAGGTTTACCATTATTTAAGATTGGTTTGTCATGTATATAAAGTATTTTTTTTGGATCTTTAATATCTAAATCTAAAAAAGTTGTCTTACTTTCTGTTTTTGAAATTCTAGTTGCAAAATATACCCTTAGTTTGTTTGTTAGATTCAAAACTGTGGGAATTTGGGCGTGTGTATTCATCCATCCAAAATTTTTGTCAACTGAAAATATCTTACCAATTTTAGTCCATTTCACTTTTTGGACTCCAAAATTTTAAGAGCTTCCTTTTTAACCAATTCATCAAGCCATTTATGCATACTTTTCCCTGTTTTCTCTCTTGCTTTCCATGCTAAGTTAGATGTTTCTCGAGATACTCCCTCTAAGTTGCCATAATATCTTGTTTTGTGAGTACCACCTCTCACGCCAGGAATTTGAAAATCAAAATTTGCATATGGCTCACCTTCTCCAACTATAAAATCAATAAGGTAAAATACTCCACCAATAATCCATTCACATTTAACTTCTCTTGCCTCTATAGGAAGATCATAAAAAGGTACTTCCGCTAAAAATTGTTTATTATAATTTGAAAGTATTTTCCCAAACATAGTGTCACGTTGCCAAATAGGTAAATTTTCGTCACCAACCACAACCTTTGCCCCTTTTTTACATACTCTAATTATTTCTTTGAAGAATTGTCTTTTATCAGAAAATTCGCCAAGTGCACCGAATGAATAAAATGCATCGAAATAGTTATCTGGAAAAGGAAGAAATAAGGCATTACACATACAATAATAAGTGTTGCTATTTGAGTCATTCAATTTTTCTTTTGCTTTTTTTAACATATCATGAGAGATATCAGTCAAATGCAATTCTGCATGACTGGAAAGTCTTTTGTCTATTAATATTGAGTCTCTTCCAGTACCACAAGCAACCTCTAAAACTTTAAAATTACTTTTCAAATTAAGTAAATCAATCATCTTGTTTCTGACAGCATTTTCATTTTCATTGTAAGTTTGGAAAGTTAAATGAAGATATTTGTCATATTCTTCTGCTCTTCCTTCATAAAAATTCTTTGCATCTAAATCAATTTTATCTAAAAGTTTTGGATATATAAGGTCTGGAATACCGTTAATAACGTCAAATGTTATCATGCCATCAAATAACTTGTTAGACTTTATCCTTAATTTTTTACGATTACTCGGTGAAATGAAATTTTCAAACATTTTTTGTTAGTAAGTTAAAATATGTGCGTTAAAAAAGTTTTAAAATATTTTAATTTTAATAACAAATTTATAGATAAGGTGTTTCAAAATTGCAAACAAATATTTCCCATTTAAAATTTATATATACAAAATTAATAAACAAAAGACATTAAATTTATTGTTTTTAATTAAAGAACTAAACCACCATCAATATCTAAAGTTTTTGCATTTATATACTCGTTTTTGATAACAAATTTTATCGCTTGTGCAATGTCATTTGTACTTCCAAGTTTTTTTATAGGTGTTTGTTCTTTAACGTGGTTAAGAACCTCATTTGTAACAGAAATATTTGTTGAATTGGTATTCATAAATCCAGGAGCAATAGAGATACATCGTATTCCAAAAATTCCAAGTTCTTTTGCCCAAACTTTTGTCATAGCCTCAAGGCCTGCTTTTGATGCACTGTAAGCCGTTTGACCGGCATTTCCATTAGCACTTATAGAACTTATATTGATAATTATCCCTTTTGTTCTTTTTATAACCATTAATTCTGCGACATACGTGCTGACAATAAAAGGTGCCATAAGATTAACATCTATAATTTTTTGCCAATTGTATAAGCTGTGTCTTCTTTTGGCTGACATTATGTTAATAAGTGGTTCACTATATAACAACCCCGCATTATTTATTAAAATATCAATATTAGAAAATCTTAATTTAATTTTATTTATAGCATTTGAGACCATTTTCTCATTGGTTACATCACACTTGATTTTAAGCAAGTCTGAATGATTGTTAAGTTCGCCAAGAGCCTTTTCATTATTGTCTAATACAGCAACCTTGGTTTTGCAATTAAGAAGAAGTTCACTTACAGTTTTTCCAAGACCACTTGCACCTCCAGTAACTAAGGCTATTTTATTTTCAAGTTTCATTTTTTAACTTATCGCTTACTATTTTTTTTATAGATCCTATATCAGTCATATCCATAATATCATCCATGCTTAGTTCAATATTTAAATTTTCTTCTATAGAAACTATTAATTCCATGTGTTTTAAAGAATCCCAAATTTCATAATTTTGCATTGATAAAGTATCGTTAAGTTCATTAATATCTATTTTTAAAACTTCATTTAGAATTTTATTTAACTCTTCCATGATTAATGACCTTTGAAATAATTTTCAATATATTAAAAAAGATATAACAAAATTTTTGAGAATTGATTAAGTTTAATTATAATTATAATCTAATACATAAAATATAAAGTAAAATATTGTTTAACTTATTCTTTTAAGAAATCCGTTGTAATTCAATGTAAATAAAAATTTTTCTAAACTTTTGTCGGTTACAAAAGTATTATTTTCTTTAAGAAACAAATCAACAGCCTCGTAAGGACCAGAACCAAATTCTACATGACTAGGATGACCATTTAAGAATGTGTCCTCAACAATAATATAACCATTAAGTGGAACTAATTTAGAATAGAGTCTTAATTCTTCTAGGACGTGTGATGTCTCATGATTAGAGTCAAGTATGACCATTACATTATTTTTATTTTTACATTTATGTTTTACCTTATCAAAAATTTCTTTATCTATACTAGATCCATGAAGATATTCTAACCTATCTGCTTTTGGAAGGTTTTCTTTTGGGTATAAGTCAATCGATAATACCTCACCAAAACTTAAAATATTACACATAGTTGATAAAAACATTGCTGATCCACCCCAATGGGTTCCAGTTTCGATAATTAAGTCGGGTTTGTTTTTTACAATCAATTCCTGGTATAACCATAGATCAGACGGCGTTTTGCCAGTTTGATGTCCAAGCCAACTGATTTGTAATCCAGATTTTTTTTCAAGTAACTCAAAATAAAGTTTATGAAAGTTTTCAATAGTATTTATCTGTTCAATTGTTAAATCATGTTTATTTTGAAAAGGGTAAAAATCACCCAATTCGAAAGAAAATTTGCTAAATTTTTTATCCATTTATTTTAATACCTCGTATCCAGCTTTTATATCAATTCTCTCAAACTCATTTTTTGGTGGTATACAGCAAAAGCCAATAATACTTTTTTCTTCATCGCTCATGTCCTCGTAAATTTCCTTAGGTAAGTTTGACGTTATTTCATAGTTTTGTTTAATCCACCATCTGGTAAAAGTTGCAATTAGAGCCCAACGACTTTTTTTACTTTTGTTTGACAATGCCCCATGCCAAAGACGGCTGTCCCAAACTACTATATCCCCTGGGTTACTATATATTGGTATGGCCTCATTGAATTTATCTTGCGGGGCATAATCATCTAACAAATGACTTTGAGGTATAACAACAGTCGATCCAGTTTCATCATCGTGTTTGTCAATAATTATTGACGCTTGCATTACAAATGGTCTCTTTCCTGAGTTAGGAATAAAAGAATCTATGTGTAGTGGAAGATCAGATGATGAGCTACTTCTTGCAATCATTGCTCTTAAAATATAATTAGGTTTGTCAGATGATATTTGTTTGTAAAATTTATCATTTAAAAAATAAGTAAGAATTGATTTAAGATTATTGTTACCAAGAACGATTTTTGAAAAAATCCTATCTTTTTGTTCAGGATTATAAACAACTTTGCTTTCTCGATTTAATCTGGGTGTGGTTTCAGGATTTGGTTTTTCCCAGTTTTCATCAATATAAAGGATACTGTCTTTTAATTTATTGACTGTGTCAATATCAATAGCATTTTTTAAAATTGTATAACCTTCTTTTTCAATTTCATTGATATGGTTAACCATAAAATTTCCAATCATAATTTTTCTTACTACTAGCATTCAAAATTTAAATCGTCAAATCAAATAACCTTGGTAAATATAAGATAAATATACTTTTAAAAATTTAATTTTTACACCTTTGCAAATAGAAGAAATCTTTTGCTATCAAGTCTGAATTTATCTCCTTCTTTTGAAATATAAACTTCGTTACTTTTTGTATTCTTTGTTACTAAAGTATGAGCGCCTATAAAGTTTTCATCTCCTACGACAACATTATGTCCGATTGTTGAATTTACTCCAATAAAACATTTTGACTTTATTGTAGTGTCACCAGAAACTGTTGCATTGGAAGCTATCCAATTTGAATTTTCAATACATGCACCATGGCCCAAGACTGCGTTGCTCCATATAAAATTACTATTTCCAATTTTTGAGTAAGGCTGAATAGAGACTTGATCTAAAAGAACGTTATTTTCTCCAATTTGAAAATTATCGTGAATTTCAACTGAAGGATGAATATAGTTTATAAAATTGAAGCCTTTTTGTTTCCCTTCCAAATATTTTTGTTCTCTTAAATTATTCATATCAATATAACCAACTGCAATTATCAAATTATTGACACTTGGATCATATGTGTTCTCAATATTTTCAAAGGGGATTACAGGTAATCCATATATATCTTTTTTTTTGATATATTTAGAATCAACTGTAAATGCAATCAATTTAAACTGTTTTTTTAGAAAATGATAAAGTACTCTAGATATCTTGCCATTTCCATATATTATAAGTTTTTCCAATTTTTTTCTTTCATTTCAGTTTATAATTTTGGAGTAATTTTCTAATCTCTTGTTTATCATTAAACATTAAAATATCGATTATTGAAAGATATGGAACAAATTTGTTTTTAAATTGATTATATTTAAAAGATTTGGTTTCGAGAAAATTTAGCTTTATATCATTTTCACTAAATTTTTCTTTACTATAAAGATTTATTCCGTTAATCGGATTTAAATAATTTGTAGCATTCAGTATTTTACAAATATCAATAATTTTTTTTTGTCCTTTGTTATTATCATCTTTATCAATATCACTTGAATAAACAAAATTTGTATTAATTTCCAAGTATTTTGAAAGGTTTAGTAGTGAATATCCAAGGAATTTTGAAAGATTTTTTTCCTTATAAAATAAAAAATTTCGTATAACAGGAAAAACTTCGTCGAAAAAAGGGGATTTATTATAATTGTGATAAATAGTTTTTATAAGTTTGTCAAAATTAAAACTTATTTCTATTTCGTTAATCAATTTGTTTTGGCTTGCTCCAAGTAATTCTAAATTTATTTGACTTGATACACCATTAGATAATATATAGTTGCGATAAATGTAGCTTTTTTTTCTAAAGTTAACATCATCGAAAATCACAAATGTATCTACAGCACCGATCAATTGCCAATATCCAATATAAGGTAAAAAATAAGGTTGCATTATTGCAATTTTCATTTTGAAACTCTAATGTCTTAAGATATTAATTATTATTTTGATTTTTTCAAAACTCAAATCGGGATAAATAGGAAGGCATAAAATTTTTTCAGCAACATTTTTTGCAATCGGTATGTCATAACAAAAGATTTTTTCTGTATTTTGATAAGCTGAAAAATCAGTAATTAGGGGATAAAAATAGCGTCGTGCGTTTACTCCCCCTTTTTTTAGTTTTATATAAAGTTGATCACGGGATAAAGGATATGTGTTTTCAATAAAAACTGGAAAGTAATTATAATTATGCTTTATGGAATTTGGTTTTAAGTGACAATTAATACCTGGAATATCTTTTATGTATTTTCTATAAGTTTCATCTATATTTTTTCTTTTTTGTATATAGGTATCTATTTTTTTAAGTTGGAGTAAACCTAAAGCAGAGTTAAATTCACTCATTTTTCCATTAATGCCTATAATATCAGCAGAGGTTTCTCCATTTAATCCAAAGTTTTTTAAATGATCAATACGGCTTTTAGTATCCTCGTCATTGACGATGATTGCGCCTCCCTCAAAAGTGTTAAAAACTTTAGTTGCATGAAAACTTAGTACAGATAAATCACCGTGTGTCAACAAGCTACCACAATGACATTTTACACCAAACGCATGTGCGGCATCATATACCACTTTGAGATTATGTTTTTTAGCGATTGCATCAATAGCATCTACATTGCACGGGTGCCCATAAACGTGTACTGGCATTATTGCACTTGTTTTTTTTGTAATAGCTGGTTCAATCTTTTTTGGGTCAATGTTCAATGAGTATGGATCGATATCTACAAAAACTGGTTTGTTCTGGTTCCAGAGCAAAGAATTAGCACTTGCCAAAAAAGAATAAGGAGTTGTTATTACTTCACCACTGATATCAAGAGCTTTAAGAGCAAGAACAAGTCCGATTGTAGCATTTGAAACTAAAGAAATATATGGAACTTCCAAATATTTACACAATTCATTCTCAAGTTCATAATGAAAAGGACCATTATTAGTTAAAACTTTACTTTCCCATGTCTTACCAAGGAGATTAAATAAATCTTCAATTGATGGAAGACTTGGTTGTGTAACAAAAATTTCAGATTTTTTCATTTTTTTCACTTATCAAAGAAAATAGATAAGAGCCGTAAGAAGTTTGTTTAAATTTTTCTGCGGCGTTTTCAACTTGAATTTTTGAAATCCATTCTTGGTTATAAGCAATCTCTTCTAAACAAGCTATTTTGTAACCTTGGCGATTTTCTATTGTCTCTATAAAAAACGATGCATCTAGTAAAGATCGAAAAGTTCCTGCATCTAACCATGCAAAACCACGTCCAAGAATTTCAACTTTTAATCTTTTTTCGTTCATATAAATCTCGTTTATAGAGGTTATTTCTAATTCACCACGATTAGATGGTTTGATTGATTTAGCAATTTCAACAACATTTTTGTCATAAAAGTATAAACCAGTTATCGCACAATTACTTTTTGGATTAGCTGGTTTTTCTTCTAAAGATATTACGTTTCCTTTTTTGTCAAACTCAACAATCCCAAAACGACAAGGATCTTTTACCTGATATCCAAATATAGTCGCTCCGTTAGGATCTTGTGACAAGTTTTTTAAAATTGGTGCAAAATTATTACCAAAAAATATATTATCGCCAAGAATTAAACAAACATCGTCATTGTTTATAAATTTTTCTCCTATGATAAAAGCTTGAGCTATTCCATCAGGACTACATTGAGTTTCGAACTTCAAGTCAATTCCAAATTGGCTTCCATTACCCAAAAGTCTCTGAATAGCTGGTAAATCTGAAGGAGATGAAATAATAAGAATTTCTCTAATCCCTGCTAGCATAAGTACTGATAACGGATAATAAATCATAGGTTTATCATAAACCGGTAATAATTGTTTAGACACTCCAATTGTAACAGGGTACATTCTCTTACCAAATCCACCAGCTAAAACTATACCTCTCATTTTTACAAACTACCTAATCTATGGAACTTATTGAATCTTTTTTGAATGTTTTTGCACCAATCAAGATTGCTTACATACCAGTTAATGGTTTTTAAAATTCCTTCTTCAAATGTTACATGTGGTTGCCAATTAAATTCTTCTCTTACTTTTTTTATATCAACCGCATACCTAAAATCATGACCAGGTCTATCAGAAACAAAGGTAATTAGATTTTTAAATGATCCTTTATATTTAGACCTTTTAAAGATTTTAACATTTTCAAGTTTTAAATTATCCAAAGTTTCACAAATTGTATTAACTACTTCAATATTCGATTTTTCACTTTGTCCACCTATGTTGTAGGTTTCCCCAATTATACCTTTAAGTACAATTTTATACAATAATTTTACGTGGTCTTCCACGTAAAGCCAGTCCCTAATGTTTTGACCATTTCCATAAACTGGCAATTCTTTACCTTCCAACGCGTTCAAAATTACAAGGGGAATTAATTTTTCTGGATACTGATACGGGCCATAATTATTTGAACAATTTGTGACAATAACTGGTAACCCATAAGTACGATGCCATGCACGAACTAAATGATCAGAGCTTGCTTTGCTTGCAGAATAAGGAGAGCTAGGATCATATGGATCTTTTTCTGTGAATTTTTTGTTATTTTCAAGGCTACCATACACTTCGTCAGTCGAAATGTGGTGAAATAAAAAATTCTCATTTTTCCCAAGATTTTTCCAATAATGTTGTACACATTCCAACATTTTTGATGTTCCAACTATATTGGTCTTTATAAAATCAGATGGTTTGTCTATTGAACGATCAACATGCGTCTCCGCTGCTAAATTCATAAATATGTCTGGTTTATATTCAGATAAAAGCTTAGACATTGTGAGTTGGTCATTTATATCTCCACAATAAAATTTATATTGTTTATTTTTGGAAATGCTTGCCAAATTCTCGGTGTTACCTGCGTAGGTTAATTTGTCATAATTTAATACATGATTTTTTGTGTGGTCAATTATGTAACGTATTAAAGCTGAGCCAATAAATCCAGACCCTCCAGTTATAAAAAACTTTATAGGGTTATCTAAAAATTTATTTTTCATAGTTGCTTTTAATCCAAGTTTCTAAGGATTTTTTCTTTAGCCACTCAGTATTGTTATCACTTGAATATACAAAACCTTCAGTTACTTTCGTTCCATTTTTCACTCTATTATTATCATAAGACCAACCATTAAGTTGTGGTAAAATTTTGTAATAACTCTCATATTCAAAGGTTGTAAAAGAATCTTCAGCGCTAATCATTTGTTCATGAATTTTTTCTCCAGGCATCATGCCAATTATTTTAAATTTAGCCTTAGGAGCAATTACTCTAGCGATGTCAGTAATTTTCATTGATGGGATTTTCTTAACGTATATTTCACCACCAATCATATCATCAAAAGCTTTCCATACTAAATCAACACCTTGGTCCAGAGTTATCATAAAACGTGTCATTCTAGGATCTGTTATAGGTAGCTCACCTTTATGTTTTAAAGACATAAAAAAAGGTATAATTGAACCACGTGAACCCATTACATTGCCATACCTAACAATTGAAAAAATTGTTTTATGGCCTCCCGCATATGAAGAATTGCTAGATACAAAAAGCTTGTCTGAAGCTAATTTAGAAGCACCATATAAGTTGATAGGACTACTAGCTTTGTCTGTAGAAAGAGCAACTACACGTTTTACACCTTGATCAATACAGGCATTAATTAAATTCATTGCACCAATAACATTTGTTTTTATACATTCAAAAGGATTATATTCTGCAGTTGTAACAATTTTAGTTGCAGCAGCGTGTACCACATAATCTATCCCGTGCAATGCTCTATACAAACGTTCCTTTTCTCTTACATCCCCAATGAAAAATCTAACTCTTGGGTCATCAGTGTATTTTTTTGACATTTCCCATTGTTTCATTTCGTCACGAGATAGTATTACCAGGCGTCTAGGATTGTATTTTTTTAATGTAAGTGGCACAAATGATTGACCGAAAGAACCTGTACCTCCAGTAATCAGAATAGATGAATTAGTTAACATTGTTTAGTTTTCATTTTTTCTAAGATATTAGACTATTAATTATTTTTAAGATAACGAGAATATTTCATAAAATCTTTGATTTCTTATGTCAACTTAACATTATCTTTAGAAATTTTTTATTTGCTCATTTCTTTAAACTTTTTGCTTTTTAAGATTAGTTTGTTAAAATTACCTTGTGCGGTAATTTTTCCTTTTTCAAGTAAAAATATAGTGTCACAATCTTTTACAGTGCTTAGACGATGCGTGATTAAAATAATTGTCAGATCTTTACCAAGATTTCGAATCGCTTTCATCACCTCACTTTCAGTTAAATTATCCAAAGCACTAGTTGCTTCGTCCAAAATTAAAACCTTAGGTTTATTATATATTGCTCTTGCAATTCCAATACGTTGGCGTTGTCCACCAGACAATCTAACACCACGTTCACCAACATTAGTTTGATATTTTTCAGGCAATTCATTAACTACAAAATCATGAATATTTGCTATTTTAGCTGCTTCAATAATTGCTTGATGACTAATATCCTTTTGTTTAATGCCAAGAGCAATATTAGCGGTGATGGAATCGTCTGCCAAGTAAATATTTTGGGGCACATACCCAATTGAGTTTTGCCAACTCCTAACTGATTTATTATCAATCAATCTTCCATCGACTCTGACGGATCCCTTTTGTGGTTTTAATAGGCCTAGGATTAAATCAATTATAGTAGTTTTACCACTTCCTGTAGGACCAACAAATCCAACAATTGATCTTGCTGGAATATTTATATTTATGTTTTGAAGTGCTGTTCTAGATGTCTGTGGATAATGATACGAAACGTTATCCAATATTATATTTTCATTTAATGTTAACTTTTTTTTATCGTTATTTTTGTTATATATTTCTAAACTAAGGAGATCATTAGTCATCGCATCCAATGTGGGGCCAACAAAGCGAAGAATAGAAATCGAATGATAGATCTGTTGTAGTGCTGGTAATAGACGATAGCCTGCAAAAGCATAAAGTGCAATAATAGGTAAAATATCTATAAAAGTTTCATTTTTATGCATTAGGAATAATATTAAAATTAATAGTCCTCCAAAGGATATAGCTTCAATAGCAAGGCGTGGAAGTTCCGCTACAACCCTTGATGCAGCAATACTTTTTGCATAAATTTTTGAAGGTGTTGTAAACCTGTTTACATAAGGTTTTTCTAATCCTCCAATTTTAATTTCTTTAACTGCGCCAAAGGCTTCGCTCACTGATTTAAAACGCGCTTCATTTGCTTTTAGACGTTCTTGACCAATACGTGTCATGAAATTTCTAGTAAGTCTGTGGATAATTATATAGGCTGAAATAATTACAACTCCTACGATTATTGCAATTTTCATATCAATAAAAATTAACAATGAGAGTAATGCAATTGCCACGGCACTTTGTGCTAGAAGGTTCATTACAGGAGCTAAACCATTATCTATTATTGTAGCAACTTCTGAAAGAATAGATTTACCTAAATCAGAACTATTTCTATTTAAAAACCAACTGTATGGTTGTTGTAGGTAACTTTCTACCAAACGTTTTCCAATTGAATACTCACGCATTCTAACAAAATGAAGCAGTAAATAAGTGGTTAAAGCCTTAATAGATAATGAAGAAACTAGTAAAAACAACACTAATCCACCAAGCAATATTAGAAAATCTTTTTGTCCAATAATTCCATATTTCTTAGCTTGTCCATAAAAGTTTTTAAGTAAATAATTGGTTTCAATAAAATCAGGGTTTGTTAGCACAGCAATGAAGGGCATGATAGATGCTACGCCAAAAGTTTCCAGCAAAGCCGTAATGATCATTAAAAATAGTAGTAGGAACGATAATTTCATTTCCTTTGGTGTAAGTAAAATTATTAATTTATTTAAATTTTTCATTATAACTCATAAATTTAATTTTAAGGTAAAGCAACATCCCAAAAGATGGAAAACTCAGGATCAAAAATAATAATTTTTTCACCATTTACTTCTAATGATTTTCTGAGTCGAAGTGGATTTTCATTTTTTTTCAATTTTAACTTTATTTTATTTCTAGATAAATTGTAATGTGATGCACCATTAATACTCGTAAATTTTTCAAGAGTTTTTAAAGCATTGTTATTATCAAAAATTTGAGCCAAAATTGGTAAGCTATAACTTGCGTTAAATACTCCGGCACAACCACAAGCATTTTCTTTGTCAGAAACAAAATGAGGGGCTGAGTCTGTTCCTAAAAAAAATTTAGAATTTCCAGAAGTTGCTGCGTCAACAAGAGATTTTCTGTGTTTTTCTCTTTTTAAAATAGGTAAGCAAAAGTAATGTGGTCTAATGCCACCTTTAAAAATGGTGTTTCTATTAAGTGCTAGATGATGAGGAGTGATTGACGCACATAAATTTTTATTTGCCTCATTTACAAAATTTACAGAATCTGATGTTGTTATGTGTTCCAATGTAATTTTAAGTTCGGGCAGTTCATTAATTATAAAAGCAAGTATTGTTTCTATAAAAACTTTTTCTCTATCAAAAATGTCAATCTTTTGATCAGTTACCTCACCGTGTATTAATAAAGGCATTCCTAGGGTAGCCATAGTTTCAAGAACAGGCATAATTTTTTTTATGTCTTTTACCCCCGATCCAGAGTTAGTGGTAGCTCCTGCTGGGTAGAGTTTGGCGGCAAATATAGCGTTATTGATAAAAGACTCTTTTAATTCATTCTTATCAGTTTGTTCAGTTAAATAAATTGTCATAAATGGCTTAAACGTATCTTTTTTGGGAGTTGCATCTTCTATTCTTTTTTTATAAGCAGTGGCTTGTTTGCCGTTTAATATTGGTGGTATCAAATTAGGCATTATGATGGAACGAGCAAAATTTCTTGTAGTCTCAGGGACTACAGCTTTTAAAATTTCATTATCTCTAAAATGCACATGCCAGTCGTCTGGTTTTGTGATCTCTATTTTTTTCATAAATATGAACTAACCTTTAAAAGTTAAATTTAATATGTTATTCATTACTATTAGATTTCAAAATAATCAAATTTTGGGAAATTTACTATGAAAATTTCAGTTGTTTCTACCAGCCATAGGTCGAATTCTCAATCAAAAAAAATTTCTGTTTTTTTAAAAAACAATCTATCTAAAATTGACCCTAAAATAGATTCTTTTATTCTAGATTTGGCAGATGTAGCTTTGCCACTTTGGTCCTCTGAAAAAAAAGAAGGCAAAGGAGTTTGGGGAAAAACTTGGAATTCAATATCAGACAAACTAACTAAATCAGATGGTTTTATTTTAGTTGTGCCTGAGTATGGAGGAATGGCGACTCCTGCTGCTAAAAATCTTTTTTTATTATGTGGAAATGGCGAGTTTGCACATAAACCTGGTTTAATTGTATCAGTCAGCAGCGGAAATGGTGGAGCATATCCAATAGCTGAGTTAAGATCATCTTCATATAAAAACACACATATAATGTGGATCCCAGAAAATATCATTATTAGAAATGTTGAAGAATTTAATCCTGGTTCTCATGGCAAAAATATTCCAGATTGGTTGGATAACAGAATCGATTATGTTTTGAATTTGCTACTAGCTTATGCATCTAATATGAAACCATTAAGAACAATTATTAATAGAAAGGATTTTGGTAATGGCATGTAAAGATTTAAACAAAAAATTTGAAGATATTGGTGGTTGGACAAAAACACATGATGGTAGAGAAGCATTTACAAAAAACTTTAAATTTTCTGATTTCAAACAAGCTTTTTCTTTTATGGCCTCTATTGCAATGAAAGCCGAACAAATAAACCATCATCCTGAATGGGAAAATGTTTATAATAAGGTAACTATAACTCTAACCACTCATGACAAAGGTGGAATTACGGAATTAGATTATGATATGGCACTTTTTGCTGAAAGCTGTTTTAAACATTATATTTAGTTTTTAATGAATCGATTATGAAAAAAAAAGTTACCAACCCTGTTTTATGGTCTCCATCTGATGAAAAAATAGAGTCTTCTCAGATGTATAAATTTACAAAAATTATTAATGAAAAAAATAATGTAAACATTCAAAATTTTACGGAATTACATACTTGGTCAATTGAAAACAAAGCTGATTTTTGGTCTGCTGTTTGGGATTTTTTTAATGTGATTGGATCTAAAGGGATGGAGCCTTATATTAGTCCAATCAATAAAATGCCTGGAAGCAAGTTTTTCCCTAATGGTAAAGTTAATTATGCTGAGAACATGCTTTCAGGCGAAGTTTCAGGTCCCGCTATTGTGTTTAAATCTGAAGATAAAATTAGAAAAGAGGTCTCCTGGAATGAGTTAAAAGTTCAAGTAGCTGCTTTAGCAAATTTTTTAAAAATACAAGGAGTTTCAAAAGGAGATAGGGTTGCTGCCTATATGCCTAATATGCCCGAGACTGTAATAATGATGTTGGCAACTTCGTCTATAGGGGCGATTTTTTCATCTGCTTCCCCAGATTTTGGTGTAGACGGAGTATTAGACAGGTTTGGTCAAATAGAGCCAAAGATTTTTCTTACTACGGATGGTTATTGGTACAATGGTAAAGAAATTAATATTACTAACAAAGTTCTAGATGTAGTCAGAGCTTTGCCTTCTTTACAAAAAATTGTTATTGCGCCACTTTTGGGAATTGATACTAGTTATAATAATAATAAATTTATAAAATATAATGATATTCAAAATCAATTTAAAACAAATGAAATTCTTTTTGAATCGCTGTCTTTAAGTGATCCTTTGTATATCATGTTTTCAAGTGGCACTACTGGAAAACCAAAATGTATAGTCCATTCTAATGGTGGAATTCTTTTAAAACATTTAGTTGAGATGGGATTGCATTCAAATGCAAAAAAAGAAAGTAGAGTGTTCTATTTTACAACTTGTGGATGGATGATGTGGAATTGGCTTGTGTCAGGCCTATTGTTAAAATCTACTATTTATTTATATGACGGTTCACCTTTTTATCCAAATGCAGAAGTTTTATGGAATTTTGTAGATGGCGAAAAAATAAATTTTATGGGTGTGTCAGCTAAATATATAGATGCATTAAGTAAAGAAAACATCAATTTAATTGACAAATATAAACTTAAAAATTTAGAGACCATAGGCTCAACAGGCTCTCCTTTAATACATGAGAGTTTTGACTATATATATACTAATGTTAAAAAAGATGTTTCTGTTGCAAGCTTATCCGGTGGAACAGATATAGTTGGATGCTTTATTGGTGGTAATCCATTATCAGTGGTAAGAAGAGGCGAAATCCAAGGTCCAATTTTAGGAATGGATGTGCATGTATATGATGAAAATGCAAACTCCTTAAAAAATGAGAAAGGGGAATTAGTCTGTATTAAAAGTTTCCCTAGCATGCCATTATTCTTTTGGAACGATAATAATAATGAAAAATATTACGACGCTTACTTTAATAAATATGAGAATGTGTGGTGTCATGGTGATTATATCTTAAAGACTGAAAATGATGGGTTTATTATTTTTGGTAGATCAGATGCTACTTTAAATCCTGGAGGAGTTCGCATTGGCACAGCTGAAATCTATAGACAAGTTGAACAAATTGAAGAAGTAATTGAGGGTTTGGTTGTAGGTCAAATATGGAAAGGTGATACAAGAGTTGTGCTTTTTGTTAGGCTTAATGAAAATTCTAATTTAACAGAAGAATTAATGGATCAAATTAAGACCAAAATAAGAACAGGGGCTTCTCCTAAGCATGTTCCAGCAAAGATAATTTCTGTTATTGACATTCCAAGAACAAAGTCAGGTAAGATAGCAGAGCTTGCAGTAAGAGATTTAATTCACAATAAACCAATAAATAATATTACTGCATTGGCTAACCCTGAATGTTTAGAAGAATACAAAAATATAAAAGAACTAAACGCTTAACTAGCTTGTTTAACTTCTGAATTAACTAAAAATGGTTCTTCTTTTACAATGATTGTTAATAAGAATGCTATTAGACCAAGAGCAACACTTAGCCACCACATATTTTCATAACTACCATATACATCAAAAAATCTACCTCCAAGCCAAGCTCCTAAGACAGCACCTATCTGATGGCAAATAAAACATATACCAGATAATGTGGCTAAGTATTTAGGTCCTATAAATGAGAGTATAATTGCATTAGTCATAGGTACTGTAGCTAACCACAAAATACCTATAACAGCTCCAAATAAAATAGCAAGAGTTGCTGAAGGCGGTGATAAGACAAAAATGGTTATGGTTAAGGATCTCATCAAATATATAAATGCTAATGGCAGAGGTTTCTTTACTTTCGTTCCTAACCAACCAAAACTCAAAGTACCAATAATGTTTGTAACGCCAATAATACCTAAAGACCATCCAGCAACTTCAGCAGAAATGCCTTTAGATATGAGATCAGTAGGTAAATGAAGTCCAATAAAAGTGACGTGAAAACCACATACGAAAAATCCTAAAACTAATAAAATGTAATTTTTTTCTGCTAACGTAAAAAAGATTGTATTTTTAAGCCCTTCTTTGAATTGTTCTTTTTTTTCCAAGGTTTGATCAGTATTATTTAACAGAGGTAAAAGTAATAATAATGAAATTGAGATTAGTGATAGAATAATCAAACTAAACTGCCACCCAAATTCCTTATTCATCCACATTGTAGGAATAACAACTGCAAATTGACCAAAGGATCCAGCAGCAGCAACTAAACCCATTGCTAAAGAACGTTTTTTTACTGGCGCTACTTTGCCTGCTATACTGACCATGGTAGCCATTCCTGCGCCTCCAAGTCCAAAACCCATAAGAGTTGTTCCTGAAAATAATTTAATTTCCGATGTAGGGTTGCTCATTAAAAAAATGCCTAAAGCAAAACATATTATACCAAATGCTAAAACTTTCTTGGGCCCAAATTTATCTAAAACAATTCCTAAAAAAAATGTAACAAGGCCCCACATCATTGCTTGAAAGCCTATTGCAAATGAGAAAAATTCTTTACCACTATTCATAAATTGACTTATGGGATCTAAAAATAAACCCAAGGCTTGTCTAACTCCCATAATCATGATTATTATTACAGAACAGACTAGTATAACAACTTGCCATTCGACTTTTTTTGTTTCCATATTAAAATCCTAAAAAATTTTTAGAGCTTATAGTTTTAAAATTTAGCCTATCCTCGACCTCTATAATTAGGAACTAAATGATCAGGTATAAATAAATCATTTGGCTGTTTGCAAGTCTGCCAAAAAATATCGATTGGGATGCCCCCCCTTGGATACCAATAACCACCTATCCTTAACCATTTAGGTGATAAAAGTTCAACTATATCTTCAGCTAATGTTATTGTACAATCCTCATGAAATGCACCATGATTTCTATACCCTAACAAATATAACTTAAATGATTTACTTTCTACAATAAATTTGTTTGGTATGTAATCAATTATGATATAAGCGAAATCTGGTTGAGAAGTAACAGGGCATATAGATGTAAATTCTGGACAAGTTAATCTTATTGAATAATTAACTCCAATCTTAGGATTATTTACTTTTTCAAGCACATTCTTGTCTGGATAGTTTGGTATGTCGCTTTTATTCCCAAGCGCATCAAGTTGATTTGGTTTTGTCATAAATTAAACTTTCTTACGTTTTTGTATTAATAAGTATATCATTAGTTTTTTCTAATTCTGTTAATATTATATCCTGCCATTCTTCAATACTATTAACCGAATATGAATTTTTTGGGAATAACACACTTCTTGACGCATTTATCAATCCAAAACTTTTTATACCAGAATCACTCCGGTCAGTAATTAATGGGGCGCAAGCGTCAGAAGCAGAAGCTCCTTGGGCTCCAAAACCTGGAATTAAAAATGGTGCACTTGGTAATGTTTTTCTTAAGGATATAGCTTGTTCCTTATAAGTCGCACCAGAAACTACCCCAATCGATGATAATCCTGATTGACCATTATTTTTTTCAATGATTGGTTTGAGTATATTAGCTAAGTGTTCATAACATTTTAAATCTCGATTTGTTAAAATTTCTTGAATGTCTTGTGAACCTTTGTTGCTAGTATGAATTAAAATAAACAAACCTGATCCAGTATCCTGTGCTTTACTAAAAAAAGGTTCTAGGCTATCAAGCCCTAACCAAGGATTTACAGTAAGTGCATCACTAGGGAATGGTGCATTTTTACCAAGATAAGCATTTGCATACGCTTTGCTAGTGCTACCTATGTCACCTCTTTTTGCATCCATTATAACTAGAAAGCCTTTAGAATGTGCGTATTTACATAAGGATGATAATAAAATCATACCCTCTGGTCCTAATTGTTCAAACAATGCAATCTGCGGTTTTACAGCTGGAACCTTCCCTATAACTGCCTCTAGCAAAGAAAAACAAAATTTTTCAACTATTTTAATATTATTAATAGTTTCATTCTCATTGAATATTTCTGGAATTAAATCTAGATGAGGATCAACACCAAGACATAAAAAAGATTTAAACTTTCTTATTTGTTCTACAAGTATGTCACCAAAATGATTAACCATCTATTGATAAATACCAAGTGCATTTTTATAAGTTTTTAACAATGCTTCTTGTTCAAGTCTTTCGTCAATATCCATTTTACGCAGAGCTAATATTTTTCTCATTATTGTTGTATCATACCCACTTGATTTTGCCTCTGAAAAAACTTCTTTAATATCAAAATTTATATTATTTTTTTCTTCTGATAGCCTCTCGATTCTCTCTATAAAATTCTTAAGTTTATCATCCCGTTTTTGAATTATTTCTTGGTTTTTTTGTGAATTCTCATCCATTTTAGTGATCTTTAGTAATAGAGTTTTTAAATTTGTTTTTTTGATCTTCATCTGCATCAGTTTGGTATTTTTGTTTCCAAACTGAATGTGGCATTCCATATACTATTTCTCTAGCATGGTCTTTGTCTACTTTTAAACCAGTTTCTTCAGCTGCTTCTGAATACCATCTTGACAAACAATTTCTACAAAAACCGCTTAAATTCATAAGATCAATATTCTGTACATCAGTTCTGTTTTGAAGATGCTCTATAAGTTTTTTAAAAACAATAGACTCAACTTTTGTTTTTTGTTCATTATTCATAAATATACCTATTTTAAACTCTAAATAAGTTTTTTAATCTAAATTAAATACAAAGACAAATAAATTAAAATATTTGTAAACTATCGTAAATTATATTAGCTTAGGCTAACTTTAGGAGCGTTATTTATGATTAATGAAATTGAAATTAACTCTGACAGGTTTGCTCAAGTTAGAAATGCTAGAAATACAGAAACAGCTGAAGATTACACTGAAATGATAGCAGATTTAATTAGAGAGACAGGGGAAGCAAGAGCTGTTGATTTAGCAAAGCACTTCGGGGTAACTGGTCCAACAGTTAATAGTATCATTAGGCGTTTGGTAAGAGAAGGTTTAGTAGAAAGCAGGCCTTACAGATCTATTTTTTTGACTGAAAAAGGAAAGCTACTTGCAGATTATTGCAAAAAAAGACACGAGATTGTTTACAATTTTTTAATAAAAATTGGTGTGAATGAGGAGGTTGCAAAAAATGATGCCGAAGGTTTAGAGCATCATGTCAGTTCTGAGACTTTAAGTGTTTTTGAAAAATTTAATAAAACTTAAAAGTTTATCTTATTTCCCCGACAAACAAAAAATAAGTCCTTTTTAAATTTTTAACCGTCTTTGTGGTGATACTTTTAAGAAATTTAATCTCATCAAGATTATAGTTGGTTTCTTTTATATCAAGAACATTTTTAACAATTAATATTTTTTCCCCTTTTTTTTTATTGATTAGGTCGTAATTATAACGCAATTCATAGAAATTACCCGGAATTAAGCTATTAGTTTTTATATAAATTTTATTTTCTAGATCGTTGTCTTGTTTATTTAGGTAATAATTAAATCTCGAGATATCCCCTCTTTTTTCAAAAATTATTTTTGATGCTTTCTCCTCTTTAAATGTGTCATGTATTTTTGACGCTAGTTTCTCAAATCCTAAATTTTTTCTTAATGGATTAGATTTTAAATTTAACGGATAAAAACTTCCATTTATTGTAATCATTAATATATATGTCGAAATAACAATATTTAAGAAAAGTCCTAAATAAAAAGATATTTTAAAGATAGTACTTCTACTCAAAGCTACGTAGTAACTTATAATTAGAGTTGCTCCTACATAAGCAGTTACTGCCCAATTTGCGTTTGCAATTTTTAAAAAACTTTGTATCGTTATTAAAATAATTATAGGAAAAGAAATCAGAGCGAATAGAGTTATTTCTCGGTCTTTAAACAAGCTGTCCATTATTACTAAAAGAAATAATAAAAATAATAATGGCCCAAACACCAAAAATTGAGATGATAAAAAATCAATCACATTATTATAGTTGAGAGTAATTACTGAAAGATTTGCGTTTGAGATAGTATGGTATACTGTTACATAATCATTTAAATAATTCCAATATAAATTTGTGCTCGCTACCAAAAAGCTTGTAAACAATATTATTAATATATTTTTAATACTTAAAAATGTACTTCGGTCGTAAATTAGCCACCAAATAATGAAGAAAATCAAAAAATATAAAGCTGCATATTTGGATAAAAATGCGAATCCAAGAAAAATACCTACTAATAAAGATAGAAAGCTAGAATTTTGTCTCAACGAAATTAATAAAAATAACAAAGATAAAGACCAAAATAATAATAGTGGAGTATCAGTTGAAATTATAAATCCACCTAATGAAGCTACTGGTGTGAATATCCAAATTAAAGCTGCAATTTTTCCAGAGTTTGCTCCAAATGCATATTTCGCGATTCCAAACAAAACTAAAGAAATAAATAAATGTATAATGGGTGCAAAAAGTCTTACTGCCCATTCTTCATTTCCAAAAATAAAAGTCGAAAATCTAATCAGCCATGCTATTAATGGTGGCTTAGTGTAATAGCCAAAGTCTATATTTCTTGACCAATGCCAATATTGCGCTTCGTCAACTGACAATTCTATTGGGGATACGTATAAAGAATATATCCTTAAAATAGTTATCGTTAATAAGATAAACAAAACCACTGGAGTGCTAAGTAATGTTAAGCTTTCTCTCTTGTTACGGAGTGACAACATTCTAATCTCCTGATAAACTTAAATTATTCTATATTTAACAAAATTACAATACTATTGTGGGTTAGTAGTTTAAAAACAAATAAAGCGTACGTTCTTGATTTGTTATACAATTGAGTTTAATTAATAACCAAAGTTAATTAATGAGTTTTAGATGAATTTTAGTAATGATATAAATGAATTAATTGAGGATTTTTCTTTTTTTGATTCTTGGGAAGATAAGTATCAATATCTCATTGACATGGGAAGAAATGTTCCTCAAATGGATGAAGCGCTTAAAACTGAAGAAAATAAAATGAAAGGCTGCCAATCTTTAGTATATTTTTATAAATATCATAATGAAGATGGAACTATTACTTTTTTAGCGAACAGTGATGCAGCCATAGTTCAGGGGCTTATTGCTCTAATGTTAAAAGTTTTTTCAGGAAAGAAACCTCAAGAAATTCTTGACACAAATATAAATTTTCTTGAACAAATTGGATTGAATGATCATTTATCTCCCACAAGAAAAAATGGTCTTTCTTCTCTTGTCTCTTCGATTAAAAATTCAGCTAGAGAGAAATTAACATAGGAAATACAATTTGGTTGTTTCTGGAAAACAATATGAAATTACTAGTTTAACTAACAATAAAGTTAAATTAATAAATAGTTTATATCATCGTAAATTTAGAAAAGATTTGAACCTCTTCGTCGCAGAGGGTGTTCGAATTTGCAAAGAAGCTTTAGAGAATAATTGGGACATTAAATATTTATTATTTAATAAAGAGAATAAAGATAACTTAGCTATAGATGATTTAGTGAATGAAGTAACCTTATTAGGAGCAGATACAATAGCAGTATCTTCGCAAATTTTATCTAAATTGTCACATAAAGATAATCCACAAAATGTATTAGGTGTTTTTATACAAAAATGGCATCGTCTTCCTACTTTTGTTGACAATAAACGTATTGTTGCTCTTGAAAATGTAAGGGATCCTGGTAATTTAGGTACAATACTAAGGACTATGGATGGTATGGGGGCTAGTGACTGCGTTCTACTCAATGAATGCACAGACCCTTTTTCATATGAAGCAGTAAGGGCGAGTATGGGAGGTATTTTTAACATAAACATTATAGCCTCAAATCTTGAACCATTTTTAAAATGGAAGTCTGATAAAAATATTAGTTTGATTGGAACTTCTTTAAAGAAAGCTCTCAATTACACCAAGGCTAATTGGAAAACACCTTTTGTTTTAGCCATGGGTAATGAGCAAAATGGTTTGTCAGATGAATTAATCAATAATTGTGATCAATTAATAAAAATACCAATGTTAGGTAAATCAGATAGTCTTAACTTGGCTGTGTCTACAGGAATTATTCTATATGAATCAATTAGGAAAAATCCTAATTAAATTATTTATTGTTCCCATCTAGCAAAGATGGCTGTGTTTATTTGTCTTGGATCTTCCTGATCTTCAACAATGGATAGTTCGCCAGATTCAACTTTACCAGAAAATTCTCTCATTATTTCATTTAATGCAAAATGTAAAGCCAAATGACTAGATCTAATCGCATAGCTATTTAGAATAACAAAAATAGGTTTAGGAGATAAAATTTGAGTAATTAACTTTAATAAATTTGGAAGATCATTAAAAAAATCCCAAATCTCACCATTTGGACCTCTTCCATATTTTGGTGGATCAAGAATTATACCATCATATTTATTTTGACGACGAATTTCTCGTTTAACAAATTTAATAGCGTCGTCAATTATAAATTTAATTGGTAAGTGTTGAAATGAAGATAAATCCCTATTTTCAAAAGCAAAGTTAATTGCTTTTTTGCTCGCATCAATATGAGTTACAGAAGCGCCATGGGAGGCTGCGTGTAAAGTAGCGAGACCTGAATAGCCAAAAAGGTTTAGAACTTTGGGAGAATAATTTTTATCTTGAATTTTTACAAAGGTTTGTATTTTTTGGGAAACCCATAGCCAATGGGGAGATTGATCGGGAAAAAAACCAAGATGTCTAAATGGTGTAGGTGTAGCAAAGAATTTGATATTATCATATTTCATTTCCCATTTAAGTGGCAAGTGCTTTTTAAGAGACCACTTACCAGTAGAATTTTCGTTTAATGGATTTGAAGAAGATAGAAATGATCCAGAAGATTTTTCCCATTCTTTGGGAGATAATCTAGGTGACCACAGGGCTTGTGGCTCAGGTCTGCTAAATAAGAAATGTCCAAAACGTTCTAATTTTTTGCCATCGCCTGAATCTACTAAAGAATAGTCTTTCCAATTAGTAGGATGTAGCAGTACTGGTTTCATTAGGAAATTTCCTCACAAATAAAATTTTGCAAAGTTTAAAACTAATGACAATATAAAGAAAAAAAAAAGAAATTAAATGAAAATAAATATTTCAATAATTATACCAGTATACAAAGCAATAAATACACTGAAAAAATCTTTAAATTCAATCAAAAATCAAAATATAGATTTAGAAAAAAAAATTGAGATTATTTTAGTAATAGATGATGGAAAAAAATACAATGACATTGTTCCAAAATTTAATAAAAACATGTCAATTAGATTCTTAAAAACAAATGGTATAAAAACAGGACCTGGTAATGCAAGGAATATAGGACTTTCAAAGGCAAGAGGAGAATATATAGGTTTTTTGGATGCTGACGACGAGTGGTCAGAAAACTATCTTAGAAAAATGTATAAATTATCAAAAAAAAATGGATTATCATTTGCACCAACAAGAGTATACAAAAATAATGAATTGATTGGAGAATTCGAAGGAAAAAACAAAAAGTATTTAACTATAAATGATATAGGAGAAATTCCTTGTAGTTTTCATCCGTTTGTAAAAAGAAACTTAATTAACAAATTTGAAAATTATAAAAGCCAAGATGTGTATAATACAGCTATATTACTAAATAAAAAAAACAAAGTAGAGATGATAGAAAATGAATATTACAAGTTAAACCTTCAAAAAGAATCAGTTACTAAGGAAAAAGGATTTTCAATTAAAATTGATCAAGCTTATAAAAAATATCAGATTAAAGCATTGAAAATGAAAAATTTAAAAATTTCAAAGATTTTTGCATTAAGAAGAATTAAAAATAAGAAGTACGTGAAATGGGAACAAAAAAATAAAAAAGGTTTTTACGAATATCTAAGTGAGGAAAAAAATGGATAAGATAACAACATGTGTTTTTGACGCATACGGAACATTATTCGATGTAAATGCAGCATGTCGAGAATTGTCAAAAGAAGTTGGTAATAAATGGAATGAACTCTCAAATTTGTGGAGACTTAGGCAAGTAGAATACACATGGTTAAGAAATTCAATGAAAGAATATATTGATTTTTGGAAAATCACATCTAATGCACTAGATTATGCTATGGAAACATTAAATATTAAAAATATTAAATTAAGAGATGAATTATTATCATTATACTTAAAACTAGAAGCTTATCCTGAAGTTAAATCTGTTCTAAAAAATATCAAAAATATGGGGTTGAAAACTGCTATACTATCAAATGGAAATAATAAAATGTTAGAAAGCGCTGTATCAAATGCTAAAATACAAAATTTGATGGATGAAATATTATCCGTAGATGAATGCAAAGTTTATAAACCTGCGAGTATTGTATATGATTTAGTGGAAAAAAAAATGGGGGTAAATAAAGAAAACGTATTATTTTTTTCAAGTAATGCATGGGATATGCATGCAGCCTCAAATTATGGATTTAAAACAATATGGGTAAATAGATTTAATAGCAAATTGGAGAAATTACCAGGAAAGCCAGATCAAATTATAAATTCTTTAAAACAAATAGAAAAAATATTAAAAAATTAACTATCGTGACCTATACCCCAATGCCAAAAATCAGTCTTATGATTATTAAAAAATCTATTAATAATCATTTGATGAACTTCTGAAGCTCCGTCAACTAACTTTGCTTGACGAGCATAACGATAAATCCATTCAAGTATAGTATCTTTACTATAGCCTTTAGCTCCATTTAGTTGAATAGCAGTATCTGAAACATTATTTAAAGTATCAGCGACATATATTTTAGCCATTGACACATCTTGTCTAGATTTACTACCTTGTTCAATTTTCCATGCAGCTCTCATAACAAGCAAACGAGAAATGTCAATGTCCATTGCGGATTTACCAAGTTTTATTTGAACAGATTCTCTATCAGAAAGCTTAACACCAAAGCCTTCTCTCATGGAAACATAATCTAAAGCAATTTCTAAACATCTTTTAGAAAGCCCTATCCATCTCATGCAGTGTGTAAGACGAGCAAGGCCGAGACGTATTTGAACAATTTTAAGCCCTTTACCAACTTCACCTAACCTATTTTCATCAGGAATTTCTAAGCCATTATACTCTATCTCACAATGTCCACCGTGTTCTTCTGGGCCCATAATTGGAATACGTCTTTTAATGTTCCAACCAGGTTGATCTTTATGATAAAGGAATGCAGTTAAACCTTCTTTAGTTTTTGCAAGTAGGATGAAATGAGATGCAGCAGCAGCTCCAGTAATATACCATTTAAGACCATTAATTATCCATTTGCCATTTGAATAAACAGCTTCAGTTTTAATCATTGATGGATCAGAGCCACCGCCAGGTGCTGGTTCAGTCATAGCAAGTGAAGAGCGAACATCTCCATTGATTATTGGATCAAGCCATTTAACTTTTTGTTCTTCAGTTCCTATCTTATTAAGAATGTACATATTACCATCATCAGGGGCTGCACAATTGAAACAAACAGGACCAAAAATTGATCTATTCATTTCTTCATATAGGGCAGACATACCAATAGGACCTAACCCAAGACCAGATCTGGATGTAGGCATTTGTGGTGACCAAAGCCCTGCAGCTTTGACTTCTAAACGAATTTGATTTAGCAAATCTTCATTTATATTTTCATGTTTATCATATGATGAAATATCTGACTCTAGAGGAATAATCTTTTGATTAACAAAGTCTCTTGTTTTTAATCTTAGAGTTTCGACATGTTCAGGAAGTGTAAAATCCATAAATTGCTCCTATTGTCAAAGACCAGTACTTAGTCCGCCATCAACAGCTATTGTGGCACCTGTCATATAGGTGTTTAGTGGATTTACTAACATAGAAATAATAACATCAAGTTCTTCTACAGTAGCAAATCTTTTGAGCGGTATTTTCTTTTTAAGTAAAACGCCTGCATCACCTTCTAATTGTTTTCTATTAATGTCAGTTAGTATGTAACCTGGTGCAAGTGCATTAACGCATATATTATATTTAGCTAATTCAATTGATTGAGATTTAGTAATTTGTATTAAGGCAGCCTTAGTTGCAGAATATGCTCCAACAAATGATAAAGGTCTATAACCAAGAGTGGAAGCAATGTTAATAATTTTCCCATTTTTGTTTTTAATCATATTTGGAATTAAAGCATTAGATACATTAATTGAACCTAATAAATTAGTGTCAATTATTTTTGTTAAATCTGAATAAGTTTCTTCATGTAATAATTTGGTATTTGCAATACCTGCATTATTTATTAAGGCGTAAATGTTTAGATCATTTAACATACTCTGCACTTGTAACTCATCTGTAATATCAAGTTTTAAATATGAATGACCTAGGTCTTGGTTAGGAAGAGATGAAATTACTGACTTAAGATTTTGTAAATTACGTCCAACACCAATAATTTTAAAACCATCATGCGCTAATACATTGGAAAAATTTGCACCTAACCCTCTGCTTGCACCTGTTATTAAAACAGTGTTAGATTGAATAGTCATATATCATATACCTAAAATTTATTTAAATGTGACATTTTAATAAGAATAAATTAGTCAAGTAAATATGTCAGTAAAAAATAAAATTAATAGTATAAATCTTTGGTTAAAAAAAAACACATCAATTGATGAACAAATTTTATCTATTAAAAAATTTGAAACAGGTCAATCTAATCCAACATTTCTTTTGAAATCAGACAATAAAAGCTTTGTGCTTAGATCTAAGCCATTAGGAAATCTCCTTAGGGGTGCACATCGGATTGATAGAGAATATAAAGTGATGAGTGCTTTATCAAATTCTAAAATTCCTACTCCTAAAATGTATGGATATTGTAGTGATAAAGATATTTTAGGAAGTGAATTTTACGTTATGGAATTCATAAATGGGGCGCATGAGTTTGATCCTGATCTTACAAATTATACAAGCGAACAAAGACACAAAATTTATAAACATAAAATTAAGATTTTGGCAGAATTAGTTAAATTAGATTTAAAAAAAATTGGTCTAGAAAATTTTGGTAAACCTTTCGGTTACCTTGAAAGACAAATTAAATTATGGATAACACAATACAGAGACTCTGAAACAAAGCACATAAAAAGTATGGAATACTTGATAGATACAATACCAAAATACATTCCAACTGAAATAGATGATTTGAAACCGTGTCTTTTACACGGTGATTTTCGTTTAGATAATATGATTTTAGAAAAAAATAAATCTATTCCAAGAGTAATTGGTTTGTTAGATTGGGAATTATCAACACTATCACCACCTTTTATTGATTTATCATACTGGGTATTAATGCTTAGATTTGAAAAAACATGGCCAATAGGTGGTTTAAGTAATTTTAATAATCAAAAATGTTACTCTGGTATACCAACTGAAGAAAAAATTTTAGAAAGTTATTTAAATTTAACTAGTTTTGATAAGCCAAAATATTGGAAGTTTTTAATAGCATTTAATTGTTTTAGATTTGCAGGAATTCTTCAAGGTATAGCAAAGCGTGTTATTGACGGAAATAACTCAGGTAAAAATGCCTATGAAGTAGGAGAACAGGCAGAACCAGTTGCAGATTTAGGTTCAAAAATACTCAAAGAATATCTCTAAATTTTCTATTAAGAAACCGTGTAGGATTAATCATTAATATAGAAGCAATAAAAAGTGATATTGAGGATATAGACAAAGCAATACTATAGGAATTAAATAAATCTATTATAACTCCACCAAAATAAGGTCCTATCATTTGTCCAACACTAAATGATGAAGTTAAAATGGCAGTAGAAACTCTAATTGACCCATTATATCTAGTCTGACCCTCTAATAATGCAAGTGCAGTTATTGGTATAAACGTTGAGCCAAGTAAAAGAGATGCAGAAGTAATTCCAACTTTATTTTCAAATATCACGGGCATTAAAACTCCTAATCCCATTATAAAACAAGCTAAAAAAAGAGCTAAATCATTACCAATTTTTTTACCAAACCATGGCCAAAAAATAACCATAGGTATGCCTGCTAATCCAACTAACAACCAAACATACATTTCAGTGGCTTCCAAACCAGATGTTTCCCTAGCCATGGCTGAAATAAAAGTCCCCAAAATTACGTATCCAAAACCATACAAACCATACGAAATAGAAATTAAAGAAAAACTAAAATTATATTTATAATTTGAATTTTGAGAATAAGAATGCTGCAAAATTTCATTAGGAGTAAATATAAAGATTGGAAAAGCTAAAATTACTGATAACACAGCTACACCAATCCATAAATCATCCCAATTGAAACCTAATTTGCCTAAAATTGTAACTAGAATGGAAGATATGACTATTCCAAAACCTACACCCATAAAGTGTGAAGTGCTAAGCGATTTTTTTCCTATTGCTTGTATGCTTGGTAGAATTAAAGCCGTGCCGAATATAAGAACAAAAGCACTGGATAGACCACTTACAAATCGAATAATAATAAAAAATATTACTTGATCAGCCATGCTCATTAGAAATGTAGTTGATATTGAAATAACTATAGAAATAAAAAAAACTAGCTTAACTCTTTTTTTAAAAATTGAAGAAATTGATAACAGTGAACCACATAGGTACCCAAAAAAATTCCATGAGGCAATTAAACCACCTTCAGTTTTAGTAATATTTAACTCCTCTAACATAAAGGGTAGTATAGGAGTATAAGTAAACCTACCAATACCTATTGCTAGAGCAAGAGCTGCTGTTCCAGTTAAAATTAAGACTAAAACTTTATAATTAAAATTTTTCATTTAATAACAATCTTTTTTATTATATTTAATGTGATTTTTATTTTAAGTAAAACAAACAATAAAATACGATTATTCATTGACCAAAATTCAAAAAATGTTTCAAATGTTATATAAACAATTTATGATCAAAAAATGGATAATTATTTTTCTATTAAAAATGAAACTGAAAATATAGTTAGGATAGAATTAACTAACGGTGAAAAACACAATCCATTATCTTTACGATTAATAAAAGCTCTTACAAAAGCTTTAGTAGATGTTTCTGCGCAAAATAAAATAAAAGTTATAATTATTTCTTCTGTGGGTCCTGGTTTCTCAGCTGGGCATGATCTAGAAGAACTAAGACAAAATAAGAAAAATAAAGTTTTCTTTAAAAATTTATTTGATGAATGTTCAATCTTAATGCAAACGATATTAAGGTTGCCACAACCAGTTATAGCTGAAGTATGTGGAATCGCTGCCGCTGCTGGTTGTCAACTAGTTGCAAGTTGTGATTTAGCTGTTGCTTCGGAACAATCTTCATTCATGACTCCAGGTGTAAATATAGGTCTTTTTTGCTCAACACCAATGGTTGCTGTTTCTCGAAACATTAGCAGAAAAAAAATCATGGAAATGCTTTTAACTGGAGAAAAACTTAGTGCACAAGAAGCTGTTCAGTTTGGGCTTGTTAACAAATGTGTGCCATTAGAACGGCTTCACTTTGATACACTAAACTTGGCAAAATTAATAGCTTCAAAGCCAACTTCTACAGTAAAGATTGGAAAGGAGGCTTTTTATAAACAAGTAGAAATGTCACTTGATGAGGCTTATCACTATACTTCTGAAGTAATGGCAATCAATATGATGGAAATAGACGCGCACGAAGGTATTAGTGCCTTCTTAGACAAAAGACCTCCTTCTTGGAACGAAAAGTAGAATTAAGTAGTTTTAAAATTTATCTTCTGAAGCAGATTTAAATTTTTTTACATAGAAAATTAATTTTAGATCAAATACTATAAAATTAACTTTTTATTACTTTATACTATTATAAAAGGCAATTTGTATGACACAAAGCTTTGATTTTATCGTTGTTGGTGCAGGAACTGCGGGATGTCTCTTAGCGAATCGATTATCAGCAAACAATAGACATTCTGTCGCATTAATAGAAGCTGGAGGAAATGATAATTACCACTGGGTTCATATACCAGTTGGATACCTTTATTGTATGGGAAATAAAAGAACAGACTGGCTTTATAAAACTACTTCTCAAAAAGGATTAAATGGAAGATCTCTAAATTATCCAAGAGGTAAAATCATGGGAGGTTGTTCGTCTATAAATGGTATGATTTATATGCGTGGACAAGCAGGTGATTATGATCAATGGAGACAAATGGGTAATGAAGGTTGGAGTTGGGATGATGTTTTACCATATTTCAAAAATATGGAAGATAGTTATGAAGGTGAGAGTGAGTTTCATGGCGCTGGTGGCGAATGGAAAGTAAATCAACAAAGACTTTCATGGGATATTTTAGATAGTTTTAGAGACGCTACTATTGAAGCAGGAATACCTAAAACAGATGATTTTAATGAAGGAAATAATTTTGGAGTTTCTTATTTTAAAGTAAATCAAAATTCTGGATTTAGGTGGAATACTGTTAAAGCGTTTATTAAACCAATACAAAACAGAAATAACCTTAAAATAATAAGTAAATGTGAAGTTAATAGAATAATTTTGAACAACAAAAAGTGCAAAGGTATACAAGTATTTAGAAATGGAAAGCTAGAAGAAATTTTTGCAAACAGAGAAGTTATACTTTCTGCTGGATCTATTGGGTCACCTAAAATATTAGAATTATCAGGTATTGGTAATCCAAAAATACTCTCAAACTTAGGTATTAATACTTTGGTTGAGAGTAATAATGTTGGTGAGAATTTACAAGATCATCTTCAATTGAGAGTTATTTATAGGCTAGAAAATGCTAAAACACTTAATCAAAAAGCAAACTCTTTACTTGGTAAAATAGCCATTGGTTTGGAATATGCTCTAAAAAGAACTGGGCCAATGTCAATGGCGCCAAGTCAATTAGGTATTTTTGCAATGTCTGATAAATCTTATGAAACACCCAATCTTCAATTTCATGTCCAACCTCTTTCTTTAGACAAATTTGGAGACCCTTTACATAGTTTTCCAGGTTTAACAGCAAGTGTTTGTAATCTAAACCCTCAAAGCAGAGGCAAAGTTCACATTACTTCAAATGATTACAAGATAGCTCCATCAATAGACCCCAATTACTTATCTGAAGAAAAAGATAAAATTGTAGCAGCTCAATCTATAAAGTTAACAAGAAAAATAATTTCCCAACCTGCAATGAAAAAATATAATCCCAAAGAATTTGCGCCGGGTATACAGTTTCAATCTGAAGATGAACTCAAAAAAGTTGCTGGTGATATTGGTACAACGATTTTTCATCCAGTCGGCACGTGTGCAATGGGCTCAAATAAAACCTCAGTGACAGATAGTAACCTAAAAGTAAGAGGAGTGGATGGCCTTAGGATTGCTGATGCTTCAGTAATGCCCACTATAACTTCTGGTAATACGAATGCGCCGACATTAATGATTGCTGAAAAGGCATCAGAGATGATTTTGCAGTCACATAAAATTTAGTAAGTATGAAATGTGTAATGAAGAGGTAAAAAATGAACTTTGAATATAACGAAGATCAGTTAAATATAAAAGAAATGGCAAAAAATTTCGCTGAAACAGAACTCATGCCTCATGCATCTGAATGGGATCAAAACGAGATTTTCCCTGTCGAAACTCTAAAAAAAGCAGCTGAACTTGGTTTGGCTGCTATTTATGTGAATGAGACTTATGGAGGTTCAGGTCTTAGTCGGTTGGATGCTGCTATTTGTTTCGAAGAACTTTCTAGGGGATGTGTGTCTACTGCGGCTTACATATCTATCCATAATATGGTTACTTGGATGATAGATGCTCATGGATCAGATCATATAAAAGAAAGGTTTATTAAAAAGTTATCAACTATGCAAATGATGTCTAGTTACTGTCTTACAGAACCAGGTTCTGGATCAGATGCTGTGGCATTGAAAACTAAAGCTACAAAAAAAGGAAATAGTCATTACGTTTTAAATGGTTCAAAAAGTTTTATATCTGGAGGACCTACAAGTGATATTTTTGCAGTAATGTGCAGAACAGGTGAAGAAGGTGCTAGTGGTGTTTCATGTATATTAGTAGAAAAAGGAACAAAGGGTTTATCATTTGGAAAACAAGAAAAGAAAATGGGTTGGAATAGTCAACACACATCTATGGTAAATTTTGATAATTGTGAAATACCAATAGATAACCTTGTTGGAAATGAAGGCGATGGATTTAAAATTGCAATGAAAGGTCTAGATGGTGGAAGAGTAAATATTGCCGCATGTTCTTTGGGTGGAGCAAGAGCAGCTTTAGAAGCATCTATCAGTTATTCTGCAGAAAGAAAACAATTTGGCAAATCACTAGACAAATTCCAAGTTACTCAATTTAAGTTAGCCGATATGGCAACTGAGTTGGAGGCTTCTCGTCTCATGGTTTTAAGAGCCGCATGTGCGTTAGATACCGCAGATAAACAAGCTACAAAACTATGTGCAATGGCTAAAAGATATGCAACGGATGTATGCTCTGAGATATGTAATATGGCTCTTCAAATTCATGGTGGTTATGGATATTTGAAAGACTTTCCGCTAGAAAGACTTGTAAGGGATTTAAGGGTTCATCAAATCTTAGAGGGGACTAATGAAATAATGAGAGTTATTATTACAAGACATTTAAAAGCTAATTAAATTTAAAAAGGATAATTTTGATAATGCAAGATGAAGTTATATTCACTGAGGATAATGGCGTAGGTGTAATTACCCTTAATAGGCCAGATAGGTTAAATGCCCTTACTTATTCAATGGTTCAAAAAATAAATAAAAATCTCAATTCTTGGGAAATTAACGATAATATAAACTGCATTATAATTGAGGGTGCTGGAGACCGTTCTTTCTGTGCTGGAGGAGACGTTGTTAAGTTAAGAAAAGAAGTTTTAGCAGACGGTGGGCCACCAACCAATTTATCTAAATCTTTTTTTTATGATGAATATACCCTTAACTATAAAATTAGTAATTATAAAAAACCTTTCATTTCTCTAATTAATGGATTTACGATGGGTGGAGGTGTCGGTGTATCAATGCATGGTAGTCACGTAGTTGCCTCAGAAAAAACAATGTTTGCAATGCCGGAAACAGCAATTGGATTATTTCCAGACGTTGGAGGAGGGTGGTTGCTTGGTCAGTTAGATAAAGGGATTGGGGCTTGGTTGTCTCTAGTTGGTGCAAGAATTAAAGCTTATGACTTATTGAAGCTTAAACTAATTACTCATTATGTTCCCTCAGAAAAAGTTGAGATTTTAAAGAATTCAATCATTTCTTCTTCACCAAATTCTAACCAAAATGTTAACAACATTATTGATCAATTTTCATCAAATCCAGAAACTGAAAATAGTGTGTTGATGGATAATGAGGAATTGATTAAAAAAGTTTTCTCTTATGATACAATCGAACAAATATTTGATGAGTGTGAAAAACTTTTAGTAAATGAAAATGAATTTTTAAAAGTTCAATATGAAGAGTTAAAACATAAATCTCCAACTTCCTTAAAAATCTCTCTAAAGCAAATTAGAAATGCTAGTCACATGAGTTTAAAAGATGAACTTATAATGGAGTACAGAATGGTTCAACGTTGTGTAGAAATTGGAGATTTTTTTGAAGGCGTTAGAGCAATGCTTGTAGATAAAGATAGAAAACCAAATTGGAAACCTAACAATATTCAAGATGTTGATGAAACTCGAGTTAATCTATTTTTTGAAGATTTAGGAGACTTAGACTTAATTTTAAAAAATTAGAACAAAAGTAAATTTCTGGAGGAAAACTAAAATGAACAATGTTTACATTATGTCAGCAAATAGATCTGCAATTGGAGGATTTGGAGGTACCCTTAAAAATCATTGTCCTGTCGATCTTGGAACTTTAGTGGCAAAAGAAGCTATTGCAAGATCTGGATATGAGGCTGATGAAGTTGAGCATGCTGTTTTTGGAAATGTTATACATACAGAACCTAGAGATATGTATGTGAGTAGAGTTATTGCATTACAGGCTGGAATGAACAAAACATCTGCTGCGTTGACTGTAAATAGACTTTGTGGCTCTGGGCTTCAGGCAATTGTAAGTGCTTCACAAATTCTTATGCTTGGAGATGCTTCAGTTGCAGTAGCAGGAGGTGTAGAAGTTATGTCAAATGGTGCGCATATTGTTCAAGGGTTTCGATGGGGTTCAAGAATGGGTGATGGACAAGTTCATGATATGATGTTAGGTGCACTTCATGATCCTTTTGGTCATGGACATATGGGTATAACCGCAGAAAATATCTCTAGTAGATATCAAATTAGTAGAGAAATGCAGGATGAATTTGCATTAACTAGTCAAAAAAGGGCTCATGAGGCCATTGAAAATGGTAATTTTAAAGATCAAATCCTTCCTATTGAAATAAAAACAAGAAAGGGAATTAAGATTTTTGAAATAGACGAGCATCCAAAACCAGAAACTAGTATGGAAACATTAACAGGTCTCAGAACTGCTTTTAAAAAAGATGGTGTGGTAACAGCGGGTAATGCTTCAGGAATTAATGATGGAGCTTCTGCTTTAGTACTAGCTAATGAAGAAAAAGCAAAAAATGGTAAACCGTTAGCTAGAATAGTTTCATACGGGTTTGGTGGTGTTGACCCTGATGAAATGGGTATGGGCCCAGTACCTGCATCAAAAATGGCATTAAATAAAGCTCAACTAACTATTTCAGATTTAGATTTAATTGAATCTAATGAAGCTTTTGCAGCCCAAGCATGTGCTGTCAATAAACAATTAGGTCTTAATCCTGATATAGTTAATGTTAATGGAGGAGCTATTGCATTAGGTCATCCTGTTGGTGCGACAGGTGCAATTATTATGACAAAACTTGTATATGAACTAAGGAAAAGAAAAGGAAGATATGGTCTTGCTACGATGTGTATTGGTGGAGGACAAGGAATAGCAGTAATTATAGAAGCTTTATAAAACAAAATGTCTTTCAATCGTATATCAATTAAAGATGCAAAGGATCTTATATCAAAAGATGATCTAATCTTAATTGATATAAGAGATTACAATTCGTTCAAGAATGGGCATATTGATAATGCCATTCATGTTGAAGATTTAGATATTCAAAACTTTCTTAAAGAAAAAGATAAGAACGATACAATTTTAATTTACTGTTATCATGGCAACTCAAGCCAATCAGCTGCTAATTTTTTTAGTCAGCATGGTTTCAAAAATGTATTTAGTATGGATGAGGGATATCAGGGTTGGCTTATAGAGAATTAAGATTTTGTTTTTAGCATCTGATTGGATATCCATGTCATAACAATGTTATTTTTCTGATTTGTTACAGTATGCTTTAATCTTGCAGTACCTCTTCTAGGATTTTTTGCTGATTTTTTTGCTTCTAGAACTTCGATTTTTGTTTTTAAAACATCGCCTGGATACACTGGTTTAGTCCATCTTAGCTCGTCAATTCCCCAAGCACCCATACTTGTTCCGTCATAAACACCAGTTTTGAAAATTTGGGTAAATGATTTACCTAGTGTCATAAATCCACTAGATGTTAACTGACCAAATGGACCATTGTTAGCAGCTTCTTCGTCTAAGTGGAAAGACTGTGGGTCGTATTTTGAGGCAAAATCAATTATCTCTTCTTTAGTTATAAGAGTGGGTTTAGATTCAAAAATTAATCCAACCTCAAAATCTTCAAAATATTTTGGCTTTAGTTTCATCTAAAAATTAACCAAGATTTTTTATCTTGGAGCCAAACGAACTGAACCATCAAGCCTTATAGTTTCACCGTTTAATAATACATTAGTTACAATGCTTTCTACTAACATTGCGTACTCCAGAGGTGTTCCTAAACGCTTAGGAAATACGGTAGTAGCAATTAAGCTTTTTTGAACTTCATCACTCATACCTGCAAGCATGGCAGTTGCAAACAATCCAGGTGCAACAGTATTTACCCTGATACCATTTGATGCAAGTTCACGGGCAATAGGTAAAGTCATACCAACAATACCACCTTTTGAAGCTGAATAAGCCGCTTGTCCTACCTGACCATCATAAGCTGCGACTGATGCTGTATTAATGACAACCCCTTTTTCACCCTCTTTGTCAGGTTCATTGGCTTGCATTTTGTCAGCACATAATCTAAGCATATTAAAGCTTCCTATTAAGTTGACCTTAAGTACTTTTTCAAATAATCCTAAATCATGCATCCCTCTACTAGATACAACTTTCGCTCCAACTGCTATACCTGCACAATTTACTAAGCAATTCACACCATTAAAACCATCAATAGCATTTTTCATCTCTTCTTCGTTAGAAACATCTCCAACAAAATATTTACAATTTATGTCATCAGCTACCTTCTTTAGACCATCAGCATTTAAATCAATCAGGAGTACCTCCGCCCCTTTGTTTTTTAAATATCTAGCAGTTCCCTCACCAAGGCCACTTCCTGCACCTGTAATAACAGCTTTAACTTTTTCTATTTCCATTTTTTAATCTCCAAAATCACGTATATCATCTATCACTTTACCGTCATTTGGTAAACTTTTTATAGGGACTATTTTAGCATTGCCTCTTAAATTTATAACATTTTTAATTTCGTCAGATATTTTTTGTTCCAAAGATTCTATCTGATCTGTATTTGTAACTTCAGCCTCGACTTTCAATAGTAATTCATCCTTATCATTTGATCTGCTAACAATCATTCTGGCAGAGCCATTAATCTTTAAAATTTCTAAAATTTTATTAACTTGTGAAGGTTGAACAAACATACCTTTAACTTTTGTTGTTTGATCTGCTCTACCCATCCAACCTTTTATCCTTTTATTAGTTCTACCAGTTGAGCTACTTCCTTCTAATATTGCTGAAAGATCACCTGTAGCAAACCTGATTATAGGTAACTCATAATTATTTAAAACAGTTACGACGACCTCTCCTACTTCACCGTCAGTTAGGGGTTTTCCAGTACCTGGTTTAACGATCTCTAAAATTACATTTTCATCTATAACCATTCCGTCATTCTCTGCAGCTTCGTAGGCAATAAGTCCTAAGTCTGCAGTTCCATAGCATTGTCTTACGTGAATATTTCTGTCTCTAAAATTTTGAGCAACTGCAGGAAAAAGAGGTCCTCCAGTTACCATAGCTTTTGTCAATTTTGAAAGTAGTATATTTTTTTCGTCAGCTTTTTCTAAAATAATTTTTAAAAAATCTGGAACACCTACGTATGCAGTTGTACCAATATCTTTCATTACTTCGAGTTGTAAATCAGTATTTTCTCCACCTGCTGGAAAAACTGTACATTTTAAAATTTTTGCGGCCTCTTCAAACATTGCGCCAGCAGGAGTGAAATGATAAGAAAAACAGTTTTGTACAATATCACCGTAACAAAAACCAGCAGCATGCAATGCTCTAGAAAATCTCCACCAATCTTTTGAATGACCATCTAGATCATATATTGGACCTGGAGATCTATATATATGCGCAAAATCTTTAATTTCAGAAACGTTTAATTGTGCAAATGGTGGAAAATCAGATTGTTTTTGAATTAATTCCGATTTTCGCAACAAAGGTATTGAGGCTAAATCGTCTAAAGACTCAAGAAATTTATCAAGTCTTGAAGATTGATTTTTATTACTTTTAGCGTTTTTAATTAGGTTATTTATTTTTTCTAAATGATCATTATTTCTTTCATCAGCTGAACGCGTTTCTAGATCATCAAAAAATTTATTTTTAGTCATATAAATATTATAGCCATCTTTTACGTCTGCGATACTGTTTTACGTCTTTAAAAGATTGCCTTCCTTCACCTGAAATTCCAAGATAGAATTCTTTTACATCCTCATTGTCTCTCATTGACTCAGCTGTACCTTCCATAACTACTCGGCCATTTTCAAGAATATATGCATATTCTGCATATTGAAGTGCCATATTAGTATTTTGTTCCGCTAATAGAATTGTTACTCCTTCTTTTTTATTTATTTCAGCAACTATTTCAAATATTTGTTTAACTAACTGAGGAGCAAGGCCCATAGAAGGTTCATCAAGTAAAATCATAGTAGGATGAGCCATTAGAGCTCTTCCAATTGCAATCATTTGTTGTTCACCACCTGAGGTGTAACCAGCTAGTGATGTTCTTCTGTCACGAAGTCTAGGAAAGTAATTATACACCCTTTCTAAGTCTTCCTTTACTTCTTTATTATTAGTTCTAGTATATGCACCGGTTAGAAGATTTTCTTCAACAGTTAAATGTTCGAAGCAGTGTCTTCCTTCCATCACTTGGATTACACCTTTCTTAACTAATTGAGATGGGTCAAGATCGTGTATATATTCGTTACTGTAAGTAACAGAACCTTTGGTCACCTCTCCTCTTTCTGATGCTAGCAAATTTGAAATTGATTTCAATGTAGTGCTTTTTCCAGCGCCATTTCCACCAAGTAATGCTGTGATGCCGCCTTTTTTAACTTTTAAGCTTACGCCTTTTAAAACAAGGATAACATGGCTGTAAACAACTTCTATATTGTTTACAATTAAAACATCTTCAGATGTTTGTGATTTTTTATTTTTACTTACTTTAATGTCATCCATTTTATTTTCCTATGTATAAAGAGAGCCTAAATAAATAGGCTCTCAATTAAATATTTTTAACCACAACGCTCGGCAATTTTTTGCTCAGTAGCATATTTTGCAGAATCTTCAGCGATTAACTTTTGTACCACATCAGAATCTCCATACATATACTCAGTAATCATGTTCCATTTTTTAGTTTTAGCGTCCCACTGTTGTACAGCAGCAAGTCCACTACCACCATGATTTTCACATGAATTTTTGAATGGAGGAGCAAAGTCTTTGAAGCCTAACTCTTCTAATCTCTTTGCACTTAAATTCACATTTTCCATTCCATCTCTATACATAGCTGGAGTGATTTTTGATGTGCCATGAATTTTTTGCGCAACAGTAGCTGCTTCTACTTGAACCATTGCCTGGAACAAACCTCTGTTATAAAGCACTGTTCCAAAGTGAGATCCATCACCAGAAGCTTCTCCTTTATCATGAACATATTTCTTAATATCTGCATGTACTTGGTAGTTAGTACCAGGAGCATTAAAAGTCAGAGACTTATAGCCATGTGCGCCTTGACCTGCTGGTAAAACATCATTTTCAGAACCAGACCACCAAATGCCAATAAATTTATCCATTGGAAACTTGATAGATGCTGCAGATTTGATCGCAACTTGGTTCATAACTCCCCAGCCCCACATTAGAACATTATCAGGTCTACCTTTACGTATTTTTAACCAAGTAGCTTTTTGCTCTTGTCCTGGGTGATCAACAGGTAATAGCATCAATTTAAAACCGTGTTTTTTACTTAGTGTTTGTAATGTTCTAATTGGCTCTTTACCATATGCTGAGTTATGGTATACAAGCGCAATTTTCTTACCCTTAATATTACCAAGATTATTTTTAAGAATGTGTCTAACGGCTATTGAAGCACCATCCCAATAGGTAACAGGCGCATTAAATATCCACTTAAAAACTTTACCATTAGCTGCAGATGTTCTTCCATATCCAGTTGAATAAACAGTAACACCATCAGCTGTAGCTTTAGGAATTAATTGGTAAGTAATACCCGTAGACATTGGTTGGAATACCATAGCGTCTTTTTTGTTTTTTTCATAACACTCAACACCCACTTGTGTTTTATATCCTGTTTCACACTCTGGATGTAAAATTTTCTCACCACCAATTCCACCATCTCTGGCATTGATCATTTTGTAATAGTCTACAAAACCATCAGCGTTTGGAATACCATTAGGTGCATAAGCCCCTGTTCGGTAAACCAACATAGGAAATTTCAAATCTGCAATAGCCATTTCTACATAACTAGAAACAGCAATAACAGAAGCAGTCATTCCTATTAACAGTTGTTTTATTCTCATAAGTTCCTCCTCTTGAGAAATATTAAAGTTATCTACTAAATTAAATTTAGTAGGGGAAAGGCCATCTTCTCAGTTTTTCTTTTGCGATGGACCAAAGTCTTGCAAGGCCATGTGGCTCTACAATTAAAAATATAATCATTAACAATCCCCAGATTGTTATCTCAAAATGTTTAGCTGTTACAGCTGATAGCCCAACCATATCAACCATAAGAAATTTAAGACCTATTGGTAGGGTTACAACGAATGCAGCTCCAAGAAAAGAGCCTAACATTGAACCTAGTCCACCAATAATAATCATAAACAAAACGGGAAATGAAATTGTCATAATATCAAACGATTCTGTAACTTCAATTGCACCTAAAAAGACAGCAAAATACAATGCCCCAGCAACACCAATGTAGAACGAGCTTATTGCAAAAGCTGATAACTTTGTCTTAAGTGGTGGCACACCAATAATTTCTGCAGCAATATCCATATCTCTAATAGCCATCCAAGAGCGACCCATTTTACTTCTTATTAAATTTTTGGCTGCAAAACTTAATACTACAACTAAAACTAAACAGAACAAATAAGTTGCGTATGATGGGGCTTCCGCTCCTGTAACGGGAACACCAAACATCGTCCTTTCTGAGACAGTAATTTGACCTGTATCAGAGTAATTATAAAACCATGGAACTTTGTTAAACAGCCAAACCAAGAAAAATTGAGATGCAAGTGTGGCAACAGCTAAATAAAAACCTTTAATCCTGAGAGAAGGCAGACCAAAAATAATACCAACAGCGGCAGTAATCAGTCCTGAAATTAGGATAATAATCATTATATTCATATCTGGGAAATAGGTCATAATTTTGTAGGTTGAGAAAGCCCCAACAGCCATAAATCCGCCTGTTCCCAATGATACTTGACCACAATATCCAGTTAAAATATTTAATCCGATTGCAGCTAATGAAAATATTAAAAATGGAACTAAGATAGCTTTTTCCCAATAACTATTAATTACAAATGGTATTATTAAAAAAGCTATAAACATAAGTGTACTAAATGCTATTTTATCCTGCAACAGAGGAAAAATTGCGTGGTCTGATTTATATGAAGATTTGTACTGACCAGTTTCTTTGTAAATCATTAAATTTAAACCCTCTCGATAATCTTATCGCCAAATAAACCTTGTGGACGAAATAATAAAAAGACTAAAGCCATGACATAGGCAAACCAATTTTCAATTGCACCTGTTTCAAAATAACCTCCTATATAAATTTCGGCTAATTTTTCACCTACACCTATCATTAGACCACCGATAATAGCTCCAGGTATAGACGTGAAGCCTCCCAGTATGAGAACAGGTAATGCTTTCAAGGCTATTAATGATAAAGAAAACTGAACCCCTGACTCAGTTCCCCACATAATCCCAGCTACCATTGCAATAAAACCAGAAATAGCCCAAACAAGTATCCAAATACTTCTTAGTGAAATGCCAACTGACAATGCAGCTTGATGATCGTCAGCAACAGCTCTTAATGCTCTTCCTGTTTTTGTATACTGTGAGAAAAGAGCCAAGGATACAACTAAAATGACAGCAATTACTGTTGCCCAAATATTTAGGACATCCACATACATTCCGTAATAATCACTTCCTTCTGCGGCAAGACCAATTGTCGCTTCTTCTAACCAGATTGATCCTCCACTCGGAATACCAACGTCTAAAACCTTAACATCAGATCCCCACATTAGATCACCAACACCTTCGAGCGCAAAAGCTAAACCAATAGTTGCCATAAATAAGATTATAGGATCTTGATTAACAAGGTGTTTTAGAACCAGTCGTTCTATTATCCATGCAAGAGCAATCATAGTTACCATCGTTAATAATATAGCAAAAAAATTTGGCATCGAGGCATACCAATTATGATAATTCGTTCCAAAAAGTTCATTTATTAAATGTGCGAAAGGTACTTGACCTGTTTGATAACCAACTAGAGTAAGCGCAGCAAAGAGAGCAAAAACGCCCTGGGCAAAGTTGAAAACTCCAGATGCCTTAAAAATCAAAACAAATCCAAGAGCTACAAGTGAATACATCACTCCGGACATTAATCCATTTAATACCGTTTCAATAAAATTAAGTAATTCTATACTCATAAAATAATTTCCTTACTAATCATCAGACACACCTAGATATGCATCAATAACTGCTTTGTTGTTTCTAATTTCTTTAGGTAACCCAGATCCAATTTTTTTGCCATAGTCCAATACAACTATTCTATCTGAAATATCCATCACGACACCCATATCGTGTTCTATTAATACTATTGTTGTCTTTAATTCATTGTTTACTGTAAGAACAAATCTACTCATATCTTGCTTTTCTTCTACATTCATACCTGCCATAGGTTCATCAAGTAAAAGTATTTCTGGTTCCATTGCTAATGCACGACCAAGCTCCACTCTTTTTTGTAGACCATATGGGAGTGATCCAACTGGTGTACGTCTGATTGATTGAAGGTCTAAAAAATCTATAACTCGTTCAACTCTTTCACGATGTTCTTCTTCTTCTTTTGCCACTGGACCAAAATACAGCGCCTGCATTAAAAAGTTTTGCTTTTGTTTTAACAATCTTCCGGTCATAAGATTATCTAATGTGCTCATTCCCTTAAATAATGCTATATTCTGAAATGTTCTAGCAATTCCACTTTTTGCAGCTAATTCAGGTTCCATTTCATTTCTGTCTGTGCCAGCAAAATTTATTGTGCCGCTTGTAGGTTTGTAAAACCCATTTATAACATTTAACATAGAAGATTTACCTGCTCCATTGGGTCCTATTATTGCAAAAACTTCACCTTTTTTTACATCAAAGGAGACATCTGTTAGAGCTTTTACACCCCCGAAAGCTAAGCTAATGTTTTTAAGCTCTATTGCAGTTTTTCCATAAGGTATTTCTTTTAAATCTTCTAAACTCATTTATTTTTTACCTTTACTAGATTTCTGTGTTGTAGAAGTAGGTTTCTTAGATTTTGTATTAGGAGTTTTTATTAAATGCCTAATTTCCATAGTTGCACTGATTTTACTTTTTCTTCCATCTTCTAGCGTAAATTCTGTATTGATTGTGGCAGTGTCTTTATCAAGATATAAGTCTTTTATTATGTCTTTATACCTACTATTAATTACACTTCTTCTAACTTTTCTCGTTCTGGTTAATTCACCATCATCTGCTTCTAACTCTTTAAATAATAATAAAAATTTTGCAATTTTAGTATTATCAGGAAGTTGTTCATTAACTTTTTTGATTTCATCTTCAATTAGTTCATAAATTTCTTTATGTGCTGCTAGTCCAGTGTATGAGGTAAATGGTAATTGTAATTTCTCAGCAAGTTTCGATACAATAGAAAATCTTATACAAATAATTGCAGTTAAGTATGGTTTTTCAGAACCAATGACTACAGCTTCTCCTACATAAGGAGAAAATTTTAATTTGTTTTCAATATTTTGAGGTGAAAATTTAACACCATCTGATTTAACAGCAATATCATTTACTCGATCAAGTACGTTAAGTCTTCCTTTTTCATCAAAAAAGCCTGCGTCGCCGGTATACATCCAACCTTTTTTGATAGTGTCTTTATAAGCTTTTTCATTATTATAATAACCAGAAAACATGCTTGGGTGTTTTGTTATTATTTCACCAAGTCCATTTGGATCTGGTTCTACAATTTTTACTTCACAATCTGGAAAAGGAACACCTACAGTCTCACAATCCATTGTACCATCTGGCACATCCTGCAGTGTGTAAGCGCCCATAAGTTCAGTTTGTCCATAAAGTTGTCTAAGAGGAATACCCATAGCAAGAAAGAACTTAAATGTTTCAGGACCAATGGCAGCTCCTCCAGTGGCTGCTGATTTAACCTTACTAAAGCCAAGTCTATCTTTCAGTGAAGAAAATAATAGTTTGTCTGCAAGAAAATCTCTTTTTCCCTGATCAACAGCTTTTAATCCTCTTTCTACCATAGTGTTGAATAACCATTGAGTTATTTTGGGGGCGTCTAAAATTCTCGATCTCATGTCAGCTGCAATTTGTTCCCATAATCTAGGAGCTCCAAGCATAAAAGTTGGACCAACTTCTCTCATGTCTTCCATTGCGGTTTCAGGTCTTTCAGGAAAATTTACTTTCATACCTCCAACAATGTTAAAACCCACACCATAAGTCTGTTCCATTATCCATGGAAATGGTAATACTGAAACGTATTCATCATCCACAGACTTTGGGTCAACTTTAAGATACCTTATGACATGTTCAATAAACTTAGCCCCTGGAAGCATCGCTAATTTAGGATTTGAGGTTGTTCCAGATGTGGTACATAAAATAGCATTTTTTTCACCTGAGATTTTATCTAACATTTTATTATATTTATTGGGGTCTTTGGAGGAGATCTCTTTTCCTTCGCTAATTAAAACAGTCATATCTGTGATCTTTGGATCATTTAATTCTTTAAGACCACGGCTATCTTCATAGAAAATATTGATTTGATTATTTTTAGGCCTTTTAATAGTTAATATTTTATCTACTTGTTCTTGATCTTCTGCATAAACAAAGTTCACTTTTGCAGCATTTATTAAATAGCCAACTTCTTCATCTAATGTATCTCTATATATACCTAAGCTCATTCCACCTATTGCTTGCGCAGCTAGTTCAAAAAATAGCCAGGAAGGTTTGTTATCGCCAATTAAACCAATAACATCGCCTGGCTTGAAACCCCTTTTAGATAGGCTAAGTGCTAAATATGAAACATTATCATTATACTGTTTCCATGTAATTTCATTCCAAATACCTAAATCTTTGTCCCTTAAAGCGATTGTATTTGGTATAGTTTCAGCTCTGTGTTTCAGAATTTTTGGAAGTGTATCGTGAATATTTGTATCTGGATAATTGGACATGACCACTTTTAAATTTAACCCCATAAATAATTAATTATCTACTAACTAAGTAAATAACTTACATTAATAAAAATTGATGAGATCAAACTTAGAAATAAGTAACCCCCCCCATATAGTTTATAGGCTATCCAAAAAAACATTAAAATCAACATAAACTTTAATAAAATTTAAAAAAAATTATCTCGCTTATTTTCAATGACTTATTTGGTAAAAAACTATATTGCCAAATTAAAAATTTAATTAATTTACTTGTTAAATAAAAGAATCGCCCGTTAACTGAACTACGGTTGCTCCTTTCGTAACAATTTTGAAATGAGATTCAACTCTAGGCAAAATATGAAAATCAAAAAATTCAGCTGAGATAATTTTACTTTTTAGAAAATCATCATTTTGAGATTTTTCTGATAATTTTAATTTTGCTTTAACTTTTCCTTTATGCATTAGCCATCCACCAATTAAATAGCCAAAACCCATCATGTAATCAAAACTAATACAAGATAGCATTTCAGCATCATCTCTATTTTCTAAAATAAAATCTAGAGTGTTTGATGCTAAGGCAATCATATTTGACATTTCTTGATTTTGTTCACAATCGACTTTGATTTCTTCTAATAATTCTTTTGCAGTTTTCCCATTATCTCTAATAGTTTTCCTGAACATAAAGTCATTGGCTTGAATTGCATTAGTGCCCTCATATATCGGTAATATTCTTGCATCTCTCATATACTGAGCGGCCCCAGTTTCTTCAATGAAACCCATGCCCCCGTGAATTTGTAGTCCATTACTCGTAACTTCTTGTGCTAATTCAGTTGACCAACCTTTAATTATAGGAATCAAAAAACCTTCTTTTAATTTACATTTTTCATTGCCGTTATGTGCTCTTTCCATAATTTCGGATGAAACTAATATTAAAGCACGCATCGCCTCTGTAAGACTGCGCATGGATAAAAGAAGTCTTTTTACATCACCATGTCCTATTATTGGCGTGCCTTTTTCTCTGTTAATAGGAGTTCCTTGAATTCTTGAGTTTGCGTACTCTAATGCTTTTTGTCTGGCAGCCTCAGAAATTGCCATCCCTTGAAGTCCTACGTCAAACCGTGCTCTGTTCATCATAATAAACATGTATTCAATGCCTCTACCTTCTTCTCCCAACATATAACCGATAGCGCCTTCATTCTCTCCGTAGGACATAACTGCTGTTGGGCTTGCTTTTATACCCATCTTATGTTCGATGGATATGCATTTAAGATCATTTCTAATTGTATATTCACCACTTTCGTCTTTTAGGAATTTTGGAATTATAAAAGTAGAAATACCTTTTATACCTTCAGGTGCGCCCTCAGTTCTTGCAAGAACTAGATGAATTATATTTTCTGACATATCATGTTCACCATAAGTGATATATATTTTTTGTCCTTTTATTCTCCAATTCTCACCATCATGTTCAGCTTTAGTTTTTATTGTAGCTAGATCTGTTCCAGACTGAGGTTCTGTTAAATTCATAGTGCCTGTCCAGGCTCCAGAATTAAACTTGGGTAGATAAGTGTTTTTTTCTTCTTCTGTGCCCACAAGAGTAAATGCGTCAATTAATCCTTGAGTTAATAAGCTACATAAAGCAAAAGACATATTCGCTCCATGCCAATATTCATTAATTGCAGCGCTCATTCTAGCTGGTAGTCCCATACCATCATAATTAGAATCACTTGCTACTCCAATCCAGCCCCCCTTAGCAATTTCTGAAAAGGCATGACTAAATCCTTCAGGTGTTTCAACTTCGTGATCTTGTCGAAGAATAGGATTATTCTTATCACCAAAATGATTCAGAGGTGCTAAGTAATTATCGGCCAGTTTTCCAGCCTCAGACAGAACTGCGTCAATTGTTGTATCATCAAGATCCTCATGAGCAGGCAAAAGGTTTTCTAAAACAAATTTTGTGTCCTCTAAAGGAGACGTGTAACCCATTTAAAAACTCCGGTAAATTTTCATTGTTGATAAAATCTAGCACTACTATTATGAATATTATTAGGAGGAAATCAACTATGTCTGAAATAGAAAATGGTTTAAGTAAAAATAAAGCAAACTATGCCTCATTAAGTCCTTTATCATTTTTAGAAAGAACAAGAAAAACATTCCCTAATCAAATTGCTATTGAATATAAAGATTATAAATTAACTTACCAGCAAGCTGGTGAAAGATGCGAAGCATTAGCAGAATTTGTTAGAAATAAAAATTATGCTGATGGAAGTACAATCGCAGTGATGCTACCTAACATTCCAGTTATGTGGGAGTGCCATTTTGGTATACCGATGGCAACTGGTATCTTGAACGCAATTAATACAAGACTTGATAGTTTTACTGTTAGTTTTATTCTTGAACATGGAGAATCTAAAATGTTCATTTATGATTCTGAATATAGTCAAATAGTTGAGAAAGCCATAGAGAATTTAAAAACTCCTCCATTATTAATTGAATATGTTGATAAAATTGCTGGTAATCAAAGGTCTGGTTTTGCAGAGAAATTTAACTGCCTAGACTATGAGACAGAATTAGAAAAATTTTTTGGTTTTAAATTTGAACATGTTTTGCCAACTGACGAGTGGAATTCAATCGCTTTGAATTACACCTCTGGAACAACGGGCAACCCAAAAGGAGTTGTTTATCACCATCGTGGCGCATACTTGAATGCTATTGGTAATACGCTTACCTGGGACTTACCAATGCACCCTAAGTATTTATGGACACTACCTATGTTTCATTGCAATGGATGGTGCTTTCCTTGGACTATTACAGAAAGAGCAGGTACCCATGTTTGTTTAAGACAACCAGCTGGAGAATTAATTGTAGAGGCTCTCCAAAAACACAATATAACTCATTTGTGTGGAGCTCCAATTGTAATGCAAATGGTAGCGGATTATTTATTGCAAAATAAAATATCTCTTAAATCAAAAATTAAAATGATGACTGCTGGTGCTCCTCCTCCTGAGGCTGTTCTTAGTAAAATGGAGACCTGTGGTATTGAGGTCATTCATGTTTATGGCCTTACAGAAATTTATGGGCCTGCAGTTGTCTGTGCATGGCATCCAGAGTGGAGCCAATATGATTCTTCAGAACAAGCTAGATTAAAGGCAAGGCAAGGTGTTGTTTACTCTGTACAAGAAAATATGAAAATTATAGATCCTGAAACTAAAAAAGAAGTGCCAAAAGACGGAATATCACTAGGTGAAGTCTTTATAAGAGGTAATATAACAATGAAAGGTTACCTTAAAAACAAAAAAGCGACAGATGAAGCTTTTGAAGATGGTTGGTTTCACACAGGTGACTTAGGTGTTTGGTATGATGATGGATATATACAACTTAAGGATAGATCAAAGGACATAATTATTTCTGGAGGTGAAAATATTTCCTCCATTGAAGTAGAGGACGCTATATATAAACATCCTGATGTTATTGCAGTAGCAGTTGTCGCAAAAGAAGACGAAAAATGGGGTGAGACCCCTTGTGCATTTGTAGAATTAAGTGAAGAATCTCTAATTGGAGAAAATGAGTTAAAAGATCATTGTAAATCCCTATTAGCTGGCTTTAAAGTGCCAAGATATTTTAATTTTGTAGAGCTTCCGAAAACAAGCACAGGAAAAATACAAAAATTTAAACTAAGAGAACAAGCAAAACTTGTTTGATTTAACTTACTTTTTTTAAATTCTGGTTATTTAGAATTTTATCAAAAGATTTGTCCCATTTTTCTTCAGCAATTTTTATATTTTTTTCTTTAACATGACCATACCCTTTTATTGATAAAGGTATATCAAGAAATTCGATAATTTTTTTATAATTATTATCATTTAAAATTTCAGATATTTTATTAATAGTAGTGATAGTTTTTTGAGCCAAAGCACGTTCTTTTTTTCTTTCTGAGGTATATCCAAATATATCTAATTTTGTTCCTCTTAGAAATTTAAGATAAGACAATACTTTGAAAACTTTATATACCCAATGACCAAACCTTCTTTTAAGTAGATGACCTGTTTCAGGATCTTTTTTAGAGAACAAAGGTGGTGCTAGATAGTATTCTAATTTCGCGTTTTTATTTTCATTTAAAAAGGTTTGGGCAAAATCTCCACTAGTATGTAATCTAGCAACTTCGTATTCATCTTTGTATCTCATAGCTCTAAATAAAGTAAGAGCAACTTTTCTGGATAGAGGCAATTCTTTTTCTGAATTCTTTATTTGGTTTTCTTTTTCAATTACTTTTTTTACATTAGAAAGAAAAATTTTTGAGTACTCTCTGTTTTGATATTTTTCAAGAATGCTAGAAAAATTATCTACATATTTATCTATTGATATACTTTCGGACTTTTTTGAGTTTAAGCCCGCTGCAGTAAATACTGATTGAGGTTGTTCGCACAATAATCGTCCCCAATTGAAAGCTCTTAGGTTTTGTTCAATAGCCACTCCATTCAGCTCTATGGCTTTTTGTAGAGAAGCAACTTCTATTGGAAGAAGTCCTTTTTGAGCCGCTATTCCCAACATCATTATATTAGCAGATACTGTGTCGCCAACTAAAGCTTCAGCTAAGTTTGATATATCAATAAAGTCTATATTTTCAGTTTGAAGATGATTTTCTAAATGTTTTTTTAATAAACTATCATCGACAACTGTACCAATGTGAACGCCAGCAACTCCAACTGGCTCTACTCTTCCATTAATTATAGCACTTGTTTTCAAAGGATTTAGAGTTCTAGTAATAGAAGGAGAAACTGACACAACAGCGTCACATCCTAGAAGCACGTCGGCCGTTTCATTTGGAAGTCTTGCAGATCTATCATAAAGTGATTCTTCTTTTCCAATTCTGATTTGACTTGTTACAGCTCCATTTTTTTGGGCTAATCCAGTGAAATTCATTGATTGTGCAAAAAGCTTATCTATTCGAGCAGCCATAACTATTATAGCTGCAACAGTAGAAACTCCAGTGCCACCAATGCCTGCCATTATTATATTTTGAATATTATTTAAGCTTTTCTTTGGTTTTTTTAAGTCATTAATTATATTTGGAATTTCTGGGAAAGTCTTTTTTTCTTTAATTGAAATACTACCAGCTTGCACACCTATGAAACTTGGACAAAATCCTTTTTTACAAGAATAATCCTTATTACAAACACTTTGATCAATCTGTTTTTTAATTCCGTCGAAATGCTCAAGTGGTTTCACAGCTACGCAATTTGATTTTTCAGCACAGTCTCCACATCCTTCACAAACATCAGGATTAATAAACATTTTAATTTCTCTATCTTTAACGTATCCTCTTTTTCTTCTTCTTCGAAGTTCTGTCGCACAAGTTTGAACATAAATTATTGCTGTAACTCCAGGAATTTTTCTTACTTCTTTTTGAATATTTATAAGTTCGTCTCTATGAAATATTTCAACTTTGTCTGCAAATAATTTTAACTCTTTGAACTGCTCTGGTTCATCCGATACAACATAAATTTTTTTAACTCCCTCTGCTTCAAGTTGTTTAGATATTGCCCATGGAGTTGAGCCACCGATTGCCTTTTGCCCACCTGTCATTGCCACTGCATCATTGTAAAGAATTTTAAATGTAATATTAACATTTGCAGAAACTGCAGCTCTTATTGCTAGAGAACCAGAGTGAGCATATGTACCGTCACCAATATTTTGAAATGTATGTTTATGATTTGAGAATGGTGCTCTTCCTATCCAATGTCCACCTTCACCGCCCATTTGGCTAAAATTTGTTAATTTTTCAGGATGGAGAAAATATCCAATAGAGTGGCATCCAATGCCAATACCGACAACTTCTTCATCTGGTGTCTTTGTTCCTGAGTTGTGAGGACATCCTGCACAATACCAAGGTGTTCTTGATACAACTGGTGGCAAGTTACTCCCAATAGCCTCTGCTTTTGTTTTGGGAATATCAATGCTTATCGAAGAATGGACAGCTTTTTTTAGCAAACAATCTGCGATAATATCACTGGATAATTCTGATATCTTCGGAACTAACTCCTTTTTAGAGGAAGCATCTAACTTTCCAGATAATCGAGGTCTTGATTTGGAATTAAAAAGAATATGAGCAACTTGTTCTTCTACAATACTAGCTTTTTCTTCTATAACTAAAATTTCTTCAAAGTTTTTACAAAAATTTATTATTTCTTGGTCTATTAATGGCCAAGGAATTTTACAAGCAAAAAGACCAATCCCACTTTTTTCAGGATCTTTGATGCCAATTTTATCTAGAGCATCAATAGTTTCAGTCGTAGCTTTACCTACTGAAATTATACCCAAGGTCTTTTTTGTTGGGTTAAATATCACATTATTGATTTTATTTACTTTTATAAAATCTTTAGATGCGGGTACTCTTCTTTTAATCAGGGCCGCTTCTCTATCTAAAGCTGGGTCATGTCTATTTACGTGAACATTTATTGGGTTCTCTAAATTATATAAATTAGGTCTTAATTTTCCAAGATCTATTACAGAATTTGAATCCGCTGTGTCACTAGTAATTTTGAGTGCAACACATACGCCTGCATGACGTGACAAGGCAAAAGCTTGCAGACCCATTGGTATAACTTCATCTACATTTGCTGGATAAAAAACTGGAATACCTGCAGAAATTAGAGATTGCTCTGATTGATATGCGATAGTAGAACTTTTTCCAATTGGATCGTCTGCAACTGCTAATACCATGCCACCTTTCATTGAAACACCACCCATGTTTGCGTGTCTTAAAGCATCCATAGATCTATCTAAACCTGGCCCTTTCCCATACCACATTGAAAAAACACCATCTATTTGTGGTCTGTCGTATAAACCGAGCATTTGGGTTCCCCAAGCTGCAGTAGCAGCTAATTCCTCATTCACTGCTGGTTGAAAAATTATATTATGTTTTTCTAGATGTTTTTTTGATCTTCCAAGTTCTAAATCAAGTGTCCCAAGTGGTGATCCCGGGTATCCACTGACATAACCATGTGTTACTAATCCGTTATCTTCGTCGAGTTTTGCTTGTTCGATTAAAAGACGTACTAATGCTTGAACACCATTCATCAGTGCTAAATCATTGTCCTTAGTAAAACAATCGTCTAATCTAATATTATCAATGTAATTCAAAGTTGACCCGATGTAATTTTTTTATAATTAATCTAAATAATTAAAATGATTTTAACAAGTAGTAAGAATAATTTAAGGAAAGGTGATTATTTTTTATGCTTCAAAAATTGAATAATTTTGAAGAGCTATGTTTATCATTTAAATGGGATATCCCAGAATTTTACAATATAGCGTCTGATACTGTTGACCAGGATATTTATCAAAATAGGATAGCATTAATTAATTTTTTACAAGACGGCAAGATAGAGGAATGGTCTTTTGTAGATATAAAAAGATATGCAAACAAACTTGCTAATGTTTTTGATCATTTTCATCTTGAGGCCAACGCAAGGGTTGGTATTATTTTAGGTCAATGTCCTGAAACTGCAATTGCACATATGGCTTGCTTCAAGTCTGGAAAAATTTCAATACCTTTATTTAATTTATTTGGAACAGATGCATTACATTATCGTTTGTTGAATTCTAGGGCATCCTTGGTGATTTGCGATAATATTGGCTTAAATAAAATTTTTGAAATTAAAGATAGATTACCAGATTTAAAAAAAATAATTTGTATAGATAGTAATGACGAAAAAAATAATGTTTTTAATTTTAAAAAGTTAATTGAAAAAGCTTCAGACAGTTATTCTACAAAAAAAACAAAAGCATCAGATCCCGCATTAATAATTTATACCTCTGGAACAACAGGAGGACCTAAAGGCGCTTTACTCCCCCATAGATCGTTGTTAGGACATATACCTGGAGTAGAATTTCCTCATGAGTTTTTATCATCATCTGAACCGGTTACAGATTTATTTTGGACACCAGCTGACTGGGCATGGATAGGTGGGTTGTTTGATGTACTTCTTCCAGCATGGCACTTTGGTATTCCTGTAGTCAGTTACAGATCTCAAAAATTTAATCCTGAATTTACTTTCGATTTAATATCTAAACTTGAAATAAAAAATACTTTCTTGCCACCTACTGCATTAAAAATGATGAAATCATTTAATCCATCTAAAACAGTAAAAAATTTGAAACTAAGAACTGTTGGTTCAGGTGGTGAAGCTCTAGGAGAAGATTTGCTTGAGTGGGGGAAAGAAATTTTAGGGGTCGGCATTAATGAATTTTATGGTCAAACAGAATGCAATTTAACAGTCTCAAATTGTGGTGCGATTATGCCAACTAAACAAGGATCTATTGGCAAACCAGTTCCCGGACACGAAGTTAGGATAGTTGACTATAAGGGAGAATTTATTAAAGAACCTGGTTTAGACGGAGAAATCATAGTTAAATCTGATACCCCTGTATCTTTTTTAAAATACTGGGAAAATGACGCGGCAACAAAAGAAAAGGTTAAAAATGGTTGGCTCTATACTGGTGATTTTGCTTATAAGGATGAGGAAGGTTATTTTTATTTTAAGGGTAGAGAAGATGACATTATAAATACCTCAGGTTATAGGGTTGGACCAAGTGAAGTAGAAGACGCTATTCTTTCTCACCCTAAAGTGAGTATGGTTGCGGTAATTGGGGTTCCGGATAAATTAAGAGGTCAAATCATTAAGGCCTTTATTGTGACGGGTGATCAAAAAAATGTTTTAACTCAAAATGATGAATTAAAACAATCTATACAAAATCATGTTAAATTAAAGTTGGCTGCTCATGAATATCCGCGACACATAGAGTTTGTTTATCAACTACCTTTGACAACCACAGGAAAAATAATCCGTAAAGATTTAAGAAAAAATAATTAATATTTTAAGATTAATTCTTACGAACTTTCAAATGTGTTTATCTCTAATATTTTTTTAAGATAAATTTATATTTTTAAGGTTTAAGAAATAAGCTATAATAATTTAAATTATTTTAAGGAATTTCAATGAGTGAAAATTACAAATTTGACACCCTCTCTTTACATGCTGGACACATTCCTGATAAGGAAACTGGTTCACGTGCTGTACCAATCTATCAGACAACATCTTACGTTTTCAATAGCACAGAGGAAGCAGCGTCTTTGTACAATATGGAAGTTGGTGGACATTTATATACTAGAATATCAAATCCTACAGTGGCAGCACTAGAGCAAAGGTTAGCAGCTCTTGAAGGTGGAGCAAGTGCACTTGCATGTTCAAGTGGAATGGCTGCAATGCATCTTGTGGTTTCTGCAATTTGTAGTAGTGGGGATCATATTGTCGCATCAAGTAAAATGTATGGAGCTAATATTAATCTGCTTCAGCATACTATGCCTCGTTTTGGTGTTAAAACCGATTTTGTTAATCCCAACGATCCAGAGGCAATTAAGAGAGCAATAAAACCAAATACAAAATTAGTATTTGGAGAAGTCATTGGTAACCCAGGATTAGATATAATGGATGTTCCAGAAATTGCTAAAATATGTAATTCAAAAAATATCCCTCTAGTATTAGACGCTACTTTTAATACTCCCTATTTAATGCAACCATTTAAACATGGAGCTAACATTATTGTTCACTCACTTACTAAATGGTTAGGTGGTCATGGTATTGCGATAGGAGGTGCTGTTGTAAATGGTGGTAATTTTGATTGGGGAGATAAAGATAAGTTTCCTACAATTTCAGGACCACATTTTGCTCTTGGTGGTATAAGTTTTTGGGAAGAATTTGGTCCATCTGCTTTAATAGCAAAAATTAGAGCAGAAGGTATGTATAATTTTGGACCTTCTTTATCCCCGACTAATGCATTTCATCTAATGCAAGGAATTGAAACACTACCTTTGAGGATGAAAAAACATATTGAAAATACTCACTCTATATTAGATTTTTTAGTAAATCATGAAATGGTAGAATGGGTAAAACATCCAGATTTAGAGACACATCCTGACCATGAAGTAGCAAAAAGAATATTACCAAAAGGATCTGGGTCAATTGTTGCTTTTGGTATTAAAGGTGGACGTGAAGCAGGGAAAGCATTTATCGAATCTGTACAATTAGCTTCACATTTAGCAAATGTTGGTGATGCTAAGACACTACTTATTCATCCAGGGAGTACAACTCACTCTCATTTGAGTTCAGAGGCTATGAAAGAGGGTGGATTAACGGATGACATGATAAGACTGTCAATTGGATTAGAAGATATTAATGACATAAAAAAAGACTTTGAAAAAGGTTTCAAGGCCGTAAAAAAGCTTAACAGATAGGAATATCATGATCATTAATTTCAAAGGTGCTAAGACCTATATAGGTACAGGTGGTAAAAGTTTAGATACTACTAAAAAGACATTGTGTTTTTTACACGGGTCTGGTCAAAATCATTTGAGTTTCATTCAGCAGGCTCGTTTTTTTGCTTATAAAGGGTATTCTGTAATTGTACCCGATATGCCTGCACATGGATTTTCTGATGGCAATCCCTGCAAATCAATAAAAGAAAATGCAGAATGGATAACTGACCTATTAGTTGATCTAAAACTTAAAGACGTGGTTGTTATCGGACATTCTCAAGGATGTTTGGTTGCTTTAGAATTGAATAGGATTTTGAAAAGTTCTTTAGAAGCACTAATATTTGTTGCAGGATCAAATGAAATTCCAGTTAATCAGTTCTTATTAGATCTTTCAAAAGAAAATCCACAAAAAGCTTATCAAATGATGGTGACTTGGGGACATGGTATTGATGGAGATATGTCAATTAACAAATGGCCAGGACATTACCATTATGGAGAAGGAAGTAATATAATGTGTATGAACAAACCAACAGCTTTAGAGTATGATTTGCACTCTTGTAATGATTACTCAGACGGAATAGATGCTGCAAAAAATATTAAAGTTCCTGCATTGGCTGTTTTAGCAAAAAATGATCAAATGACACCATTAAAATCAGGCTTAAAATTTGTAGAACTGATAAAAAATTGTGAAATTCACATTCTTGATTGCGGTCATTTTCTTCCATCTGAAAGGCCTATGGAATTAAACTCAATAATAAAATCTTTTCTTTCAAAATTAAAATAATTTTCAAATAGGAATTTTGTAAATTAAATGAATGAAAAAAATTACTTCTTATTTAATAATGTTGAAAATCCAGATCATTGGAAAATTTCTGAAATTATCCTAGATCAATGTAAGAAATGTCCAAAAAGAGAAATTATTGAATTTATAAATGGTCCAAAATGGACTTTCCATGACCTAAAAATGAAATCTTTAGAAAAAGCTCAAATTTTAAAAGAATTGAGTTTAAATGAAGGTGACAATTTAACGGTTTTAATAGAAGACCCAAAAGAATTCATACTATATTGGATAGCATGCAGTTTTATAGGAGTTATGTTTGTAGCTATCAATACTGCTATAAAAGGGAATGTATTATTACACCAAATAAAGACATCTAAATCAAAAAATGTTCTTGTTGAAGATCAATTTTACCATGAAGTAAAAAGCTTAGTTAATCTTCATAAAATAGAAGTTGAAATATTAAATTGTAAAGTTCTAAAAAACAAAGAACTTTTAAATGATGACGAGATTATTTTAGGAAAATTAAGTGACAACGTTTGTACTATGTTTACTAGTGGAACATCAGGTCCCTCAAAAGGAGTTATGATGCCCAACGCGCATTGCGTTCTGTTTGCTATTGGAACAATTGAAAATTACAACTTAACAGATGATCACACTTTTTACATTTCATTACCTTTATTCCATGCTAATGGATTATTTATGCAACTATTAGCGTGTATTATGACTGGTGCAAAAGCAGTTATAAGAACTAGATTTTCAGCCTCAAATTGGCTTAATGATATTAGAAATTATAATATAACTCATACTAATATGTTAGGTGCTATAGCCGCTTTTATTGTTGCACAACCGCCTACTAAATATGATAAAGATCATAATTTAGAAGTAATTGGTTCAGCTCCATTGCCAAGTGAACCTGAAAAAATCTTTCGAAATAGATTTGGTGTGAAATATGTATTACCACTTTATGGCATGACAGAAGTTAATATTCCAATATATGGTTTAAAAAATGAAATAGGTAATGGCAGATGCGGAAAACTATATGAAAAATATTTTGAAGTTGAAATAAGGGATCCTGAGAAAGATACACCTATTGATGACGGCTTGGTTGGTGAAATAGTTGTGAGACCAAAACAACCATATGGTTTTATGTCTGGTTATTTAGGAATGCCAGAGAAAACTTTAGAAAGTTGGAGAAATTTCTGGTTTCATACTGGTGACGCAGGGATTAGAGAAAAGTCTGGTCACTTTGTATTTGTAGATAGAATTAAGGATTGCATTAGGAGAAGGGGTGAAAATATTTCGTCATACGAAGTCGAACAAGCTTTTTTAGAAATTCCATTTATTACAGAAGCAGCTGCATATGCAATTTCAGCTGATGGAGGTGAGGGAATGGAAGATGAAGTAATGGTAGCTTTGATGACTGATAATAAAACCAATATAGATTTTGATAAATTACTGGAAAAAACAAAAATAAACTTAGCTAAGTTTGCCATACCTAAATATATAAGAGTAATGAAAGAGTTTCCAAAAACACAAACAGGTAAGATCCAAAAAAACAAACTAAGAGCAGAAGGAGTTACTATAGATACTTGGCAAAATAAAAATATTTAATTATCATAAACTAAAATTAAATATGAAGGGGCCAAAATGGCAAATAATAAATTTCAAGGTTGCTGGCCTGTGGCTCCAACACCTTTTAAAGACAATGGTGAACTCGACATAGAAGGCATGAAAAGAGTTCTAGATTGCATGGTGGATCAAAATGTTGATGGCATTTGTATATTAGCGAATTACTCCGAGCAGTTTTTGTTATCAGATGATGAAAGAGAGATTTTAACTAGACTATGTATTGAATACGTATCTGGGAGAGTTCCAGTAATTACAACAGTTAGTCATTTTTCAACAGACATTGCACTATCACGAGCTAAATATGTTAAAGAACTTGGTGGTGAAATGCTTATGATGATGCCCCCATATCATGGTGCTTTAATGAGAGGAACATCTCAACAAACATTTGAACAATTTGCAAAAGTTGGTGAGGTAGGAGTAACAATTATGGTTCAGGATGCACCATTATCAGGAGTTGATTTGCCTGTTCCTCTTTTAATAAAAATGGCAAAAGAAATAGAAACAGTAAAATGTTTTAAAATTGAGTGTGCTCAGGCGGCTTCTAAATTACGAAAACTTGTTGTTGAAGGAGGTGACGCTATTGAAGGACCATTTGACGGTGAAGAAGGAATAACATTGTTTGCTGATTTAGAAGCTGGTGCAACTGGTAATATGAGTTCTGCAATGATACCAGATTTAATTAAACCAGTTGTTTTAGATTATTTGGCTGGAGAATTTGATAAATCCGAGGATAAATATAATAATATTTTACCTATAATTAATTATGAAAATAGGCAATGTGGGTTTAGAGCAACTAAAGTAATTATGAAAGAAGGTGGCGTTATTAATTCAGATTTTTGTAGACATCCAATTCTGCCTTTAGAAGAACAAACAAAAGCAGGATTAATAAAATTAATTAAGAAATACGATCCAATAGCCTTAAGCTGGGGAAAATGAAATTTAAAATACTTATAAAATAATATTGGAGGAACTATTGCCTTACACTTTAGATGATTTAGTCCAAGATATTAGAGAAATAATTAATACTGAAAAAATGCCAGATGGGTCAGATAAAATTTGTTATTTTGTTTCAAAAGCCTTAATGGACCAAAATTTTATAACTGACAATCTTCCTGATAGAGTAAATGGTGAATTACCTAGACAAATACTTTATGAAGATAAAGACACAGGTTTTTGTGTTTGTGGTCATGTTCATGATAATGAAGCCATAGGAAGCCCTCATGACCATGGAACAAGCTGGGCTATTTATGGACAAGCCTCTGGCGAAACAGAAATGACTGATTGGGAAATTATTGAAAAAAATAATTCCGATAATGTTGTAAATGTTAAACAAAAAAAAACATACATTATGAAAGCTGGTGATGTGCATTTTTATGATGTAGGACATGTCCATTCACCAGTTAGAAAGCATCCTGTTAGATTATTAAGGATTGAAGGTGCCAACTTGGATAATATAAAAAGATCTAATATTAGAGTAATTACCTAAAAAATTCCCTTTCTTCTTCATCCATATTTTTTATTAAATCTGTTTCCCATTTTAAGTAATTTTTTGCGTGTTCTTTATTTCCTTGATGACGAAGGTGTGTATGAAAATTAAAATCAATAAATTTCTCATCCAACTCAACTTCTTTTGTATCAATATAATTTAAATGATGTTTAACGTCTGTTTCATTCCAATTATATACTTGAACCACATACTTTGGATCTTTTTCTTGAAGATCACTTACAATAAGACTTGCTTTAGGTAAATCGTTGGTAATTAGAATGATAGCTTTTACATACTGTGGTATCTCGTTTGTTATTATTAATCTATTAGTCCAAAGTGAATTCTTTATTCTTTTTTTGCAATAATCAAGGCTGTTTCGAATATCAAAGATAAGAGTATTTTTTAAATTTTTTAAATTCTCTAATTTAATTAAATTTATGGGGTTAGTTTTAAAGTTTACATCATTTTTAAGATTTAAATTTCTAATTCTTTTAGGGCTTTCATTTATAACATAACAATTAAAGTTCATTTTTTTTAGCCATAATGCTGTCATACCTGCTCTTACTAGATCACCGTCATCAAATAAAATTATGTGTGATTTTAATACTCCTATATATTTATCAGTAGCTTGTACTAATTGACCACCGGGTACGTTTCTTAATTTGGATAATTTATTTTTTTGATTTGAGTTTGTTCTTACATCAAAAATATATGTAGTTATGTTCTTATCATCAATGAGTTTTTGGGCTTGATTAAAATCAATGATTTCAACTTTATTTTCCAATAATTTTACTATTTTGCTTTTAAGCTCAATAATTTTTTCATTCTTTGGTTTTTTGTTCAAAAAATTTTTTTTTCCATGATCTAATTTTAAATTAGCTAAAAACCATCCTTGCGTCCCATTCTCTAGTGCATAAACTTTATTTTTGATACCAAAATTTATCAGTGCCTGAGCGCCAATAATTGATCTTGTTCGGCCCGCGCAATTGATTATTATGTCAGTATTTGAACTTTTTATAAGTTCAGAAATTCTAAAAGGTATTTCAGCATTTGGACAACAAACACTTCCAGGTATACTCATCTTATTATATTCATTAAATGGTCTGCCATCTAATATAATAATATCTTTCTTTTCTTTTTGTTTCTGAAATAATTGAGATGCTGTCATGGATGGCGTGTTGAATTTTTTTTCAACTAATTCCCCGAAACTTTTACTAAGCACATTTATTCCGTCAAACAGACGAAATTTCGACTTTACCCAACCATCAACTCCATTTTTTAAAACAAAAGTATTTATATATTTTAAATTTTTTGCTAATTTATAAGTTATATCTGAAATTCCATCGTTATTATCAAACAAAACTATTCGTACATTTTTGTTAGGCAATAGCTTCTCAATGTTTATTTCAAATTCGCTAAATGGAATTGAAATAGAAAATATAGGATGACCTGCGGTGTGTTGAGCTGTTTCTCTAACATCAATAAAAGCTAGTTCTTTTTCATCTGAAATCCAACTTTTTACTGTTTTGGCTTCTACAAAATTTTTCATCATTTAATACAATCATTGATTTAAATTTAATAATTCAAAAAATTAATATATGTTTTTTGATAAGGTTAGTCAAAATGGGGGATATAATGAAAGACTACAATGTGGGAGATTTGGTTTCTGAGTTTTTGCATCAAATAAATGTTAAGGATGTTTTTGGTGTGGTCTCAGTACATAATATACCGATGTTAGATGCAATTGGTAGAAGAAATCATATTAGAATGATACCTGCAAGAGGAGAAATGGGAGCTGGCCATATGGCTGATGGTTATGCTAGAGCGCATAATGGACTTGGTGTTGTGTTTACAAGTACAGGCCCTGGTGCAGCTAACGTTGCTGGTGCAATTGTAGAATCACGTTTTGCAGGTTCCTCTGTTTTGCACTTTACAGGCCAAACTGCAACAGAAAATTTAGATAAAAATCAAGGAACAGTTCATGATGTCCCTAATCAATTAGGCATGCTTAGCTCAATTTCTAAAGAGGCTATTAGAATTGATGATGAAGATGAGGTTCTAGAAAAATTAATCTATGCATGCAAGATTGCTCTTACACCTCCAAAAGGACCAGTTTCAATTGAGATACCTATAGATATTCAAAGAAAAAAAATTGAAAGACCATCTTTACTGGATACGGTTAGTCTACCTCACATAAGCGGTGAATTAGGTGATACAAAATCACTGGATAAAATAGAAAATTATATAAAATCTTCAAAGAGAAAAATTATATGGGTAGGAAATGGAGCTAAGTTTGCTACTGAAGAAGTTAATCTTTTCATCAAAATGGGTTTTGCAGTAGTAACAAGTACTCAAGGTAGAGGAGTAGTTTCAGAAACAAATAAAATGTGTTTGGGATCTTTCAATGCTGTTCCTTTAATAGAGAAGTTTTATAAAACATTAGATCTAATGCTTGTAGTAGGGAGTAGATTAAGAGGTCATGAGACTAGAGATATGTCACTAGAGTTACCAAAGAATTTAATACAAATTGATATAGATCCGAGCGCTAAAAATAGAACATACAAAACAAATCAATTTCATTGTGGAGATGCTAAAAAGGTTTTGGCCGAATTAGCTAAAAGATTAGACGGGAAGATTTCTGTAGAGAATGAGTGGATAAATGAGGTTAGCGATTTAAAAAATAGAATTCATTTAGATTATAAAAACATGTTAGGTGCGTATAAAGATTTTCCAGAAATAATAAGAAATATTCTCCCAAAAAATGGAAAGTGGGTTAGAGACGTCACTATTTCAAACAGTATGTGGGGCAACCGAATGATGTATATTAATGATCCTACTGAAAACATTTATCCTGTTGGAGCGGCAATTGGGCCTGGGATGGCTTTGGCTATTGGAGCCTCAATTGCTAGTGAAGGGAAAAAAACAATAGCAATGTGTGGAGATGGGGGCTTTATGCTTAATGTTCCAGATTTGTGGACTGCTTCTGAAACCAACTGTGATGTTGTATTTCTAGTGATGAATGATAATGGTTATGGTGTCATAAAACACATACAAGATAGTATGTATGCTGGAAGAAAATTTTTTGCAGATTTGATGGTACCAAATTTTGAAGATTTAGCAATAGCAGCTAAAATGAAATATAAGAAAATAGACTATGCAAAAGATTTAGAAAAGATACTTAAGGAGGCAGTAAATTTTGATGGCCCGGTACTAGTAGAGGTAAATGTAGCATCAGTTGGTGAAATGCCACGTTACTTTGCTCCACCTCCTCACGCTCTTAAAAAATAAAATGTTTGGTTTTCCTGAATCGATTTCAAACTTTACAGCATATTTTTTAATTTTTGCCAGCATGACTACCTCATTCATTACCTCAGCTTTTGGCATTGGTGGAGGAGCAATTTTGTTGGGATTGTTAGCTGTTAAACTACCACCTGTTGCATTATTACCAATACATGGAATTGTTCAAGTAGGTTCTAACCTTGGAAGAACAATAATTTTTTTCAAAGACATTAAAAAGGAAACTTTAATTCCATTTACTATTGGGACTATTATTGGTTCTATAATTGGAGGTTCCATTTTCATTCAAATAAATGCATGGTTGCTTCAGTTATCAATATCTTTATTTATATTATGGTCAGTATACGGCAAAATTCCAATTATAGGGTCAAAACAAATAACAATTGGTGGTGTGTTTTCAGGTTTTATGACAATGTTTTTTGGAGCATCGGGAACCTTGGTAGCAGGAATGGTGAAAACACTGAATCTCGAACCAGTAAGACATCTAGCAACACATTCAGCATTAATGTCTATACAACATTTAATTAAGGCAGTGGTATTTGGATTTGTTGGTTTTGCTTACTCAGAATATTTTTTACTTATTTTTTTAATGATAATAAGTGGATTTGCAGGAACTATTTTAGGAAAAAAAATTTTAGTAAAATATGGAAGTAAATATTTTAAAATTATTTTAAATGCAACTCTTACAATTATTGCAATATACCTCCTTTGGAATGCAATTATTATGAGTAAAATTTTAGATTAATTTAATCTTTTTGCTTAGTTATCCAAGAAAAAATCATAGGTCCACATAAACCTAAAAAGGCAAATACTAAAAACATAAGTGCAAGTGGTTGAGTAAGTATCATCCACCACGCTCCATCAAACATTTTAAGAGAATGTTGTAAATTTGTTTCTACCATCTCTCCTAAAATAAGACCGACAGCAATTGGAGCAACTGAAAAACCATGTCTTCTTGCAAAAAAACCAATAACTCCAAAAATCAATGCTAACCAAACATCTAAAAGTTGTCCTTGAAAAGCATATGCACCAATCACTGATAAAGCAAAAACAATAGGCCACAAAATCTGTGTTGGAACTAGTGATACTCTAGCAAATAACTTAGCGGCATAAAGGCCCATCAACATAAACATTACATTTGCAACAAACATTGAACCGAAGATTTGATAAACTTTTTCTACTTGCTCAGTAAACAAGTAAACACCAGGTCTCAACCCATGAACCATAAGTCCAACAAGTATTATTGCAGTTGTCCCACTACCAGGTATACCAAGAACCATTGTAGGAACCATAGCTCCACCAGTTGCTGCATTGTTTGCAGCCTCCGCGCCAGCAATGCCTTCAATAGAACCTTTACCAAATTCTTTCTTATTTTTTGACCATCTTCTTGCTTCTGAATAACCTATCATTGATGCAACAGTTGCACCTTCAGCTGGTAAGACACCTATAAATGTTCCAATACCACAAGATCTAAGTATTGTTTTCCAAATCTTTTTATAATCCTCTAAGGTTGGAAGTTTTACAGCTTTCATACTAACAGTATTTACAATTTTATTAACTGTTTTGGATTGAACTAAAAGCTCTGATATTGCAAAAAGACCAATAAATATTGGAACAAAGTGCAAACCTTCGTACAATTCATAATTACCAAACATAAATCTTTCTATGCCGGTAACACGTTCAGCACCTATAGTTGAAAGCCAAACTCCAAATATTCCGCCAATAAGATTTTTCACAGCACCACCCGCACTAATACTTGCTAGCATTGATAATCCAAAAACTGTTAAAGCAAAATATTCTGGTGATCTAAACTCGTAAGCTACCCTTGCCAATAATGGAGCAGCAAAACATAAAATTAGAACAGAAAATATACCTCCTACTGTACTTGAAATTACCGCAATACCAAGAGCCCTACCTGCTTCACCTTTTTGTGCTAATGGATATCCATCAAAAGTAGTAGCTGCTGCTGCAGAAGTACCAGGAGTATTGATCAAAATTGCCGTAATTGATCCTGCGAATGTGGCAGAAACATAAATAGTAGCTAGAACGGCAATAGCATGAACGGGATCCATAGTTAATGTAAATGGAAGAAGTAACGCAGCGCCAGTTGTTGCACCTAATCCTGGGAGGACACCAATTATAACCCCTAATATTGTAGTTGCAAAGATCAATCCTAATAAATATGGATCAACTACAACTGATGCCATTGCAGATATTGCTTGCTCAAACATAAATATCTTTCCTAACCATAGTACAAATTCATTAATATACCCCTTGGAAATCTGATTTTTAAAACATAGTCAAATAATAAAAAAACCAACCCAGGAGTTATTGTGGCGGTCAAAAAAGCAACCCAAATCCTTCTCTCGCCCCATAAAATACTCATTAAAAAAATTACAACAAAAATTCCAATAAACATATCTGTATAAACAGTTAACAAATAAAATAGCAGAAATAAAAACATACTTCCCCAAGTATGATATTTCTCTAAAGCTATAGGCTTTGGATTGTTTTTATAAAATTGAAAACTCAAAATTCCGATTAAAATCAGTTTCAAAATCATCAAAAATATCGGGAATGATCTAGCCTGCATGCTATCACCAACAATCATTTCAGGTGACGTATCAAGCTGTAAGGCAATTGCAATAACTGCAAGCGAAAAAATGGTTAATATTAATGGAACTAAATAGATATTTTTCATAATTTTTATTAAAGACCCCTCATATTTGAGAGGTCTTTATCTTCTTTTTCTATTTTTATTTTAATAAGCCCATTTCTTTTAAGGCAGGACCAAACTCACCAACCATAAATGCAATTTGCTTACCCCATGGACCTGATGGCTGTGGTGATGTACTATCCAATCCTGAGTTAGCTAGGTAAGCCTGATACATTGAATGTTTCATAGCTTTTTGAATACCTTTTTCCATTTCAGCAACTCTAGCCTTATCTACACCAGCATGTGTTACAAATCCTCTAGTTGTAGATAAAACAAGGTCAATGCCCAATTCTTTAGCTGTCTTAGCTTTTGGAATTGGAGCCATTCCGTTTTCTGCTAAAATAACAAGTGGACAAATATCTCCAGCTTCAACAGGTGCTGCAGCTTCTGATAAGTTTAATGTTCCTACATCAACTTCCCCAGCAACTAGTCTTGTAGCTAATTCTCCACCACCTTTGTAAGGGATGTATTTTGGCATTTTTTGGCCAAGTCTCTTAGCCCATAAAAAGACAGTTATATGGTCAATAGTACCAGTGTGTGTGCCACCAAAAGTAATTTTATCGCCTTTTTTCATACCAGCAACAAAATCTTCAGGTGTCTTATAAGGACTTTTCTTACAATTAACCATTAAAATTTGTGGATCATTAGTACCTCTTGAAATTGGTGCCATATCCTCAACTTTTAACTTTGTTTTACCCATTGCCATTGTGATTGCATGACCAACAGTAAATGTTAAAATAGTGTTGCCATCGGCAGGTCTTGTCATAAAGTAGTTCATTGCAGCTGCACCACCGCCACCTCTTTTATTAACAACAACCATATCTTGCTTAAGAGTTCTTCTTGAACGAAGCATCATCATTCTTGAGTTGACGTCGGTTCCTCCGCCAGCTCCCGCATGAGTAACAACTTCAATCGCAGGCTTTTTTGAAGCCAGAGTAGGAGCAGTAGTGAAAGCAATAGCTGATACTATTGCAGCCAGACCAGTTCCAACTTTAAAAAGTGTTTTAGATTTAATCATTTATTTTCCTCCGTAATGATTATCCAGCTAATGCTGGCTTGAAATACTATTAAAATAGTATTGTCTTGAGTAATTAAATACTCAACCCCATTCAACATTATAGCAACTTAGAAATTTAAAATTACTTACTAAATGAATAGTTTGATTATTACGAATTAAAATTACGAGTCAAGCACTACAAGAGTTAAATGATGAATTTGTTAATAGTTAAATAATGAATTTAATTATTAGGTTTATCTTGAAAATTTGAACTCATATTAGATCTATAAAATTCAATAACTTGTGTTCTTGTAAGATCCGAGCTTTCTTCTTTCATAAAAACTTTAGAAATGTTTGGTGTAGCTGTAGCTAATTGAAAAATTACAGAAAATATTGATAACGGTTCCAAATTTAACTCCTTAGAATAAGATTAAACCTGCAATTGATATGCCATCCATATTCTATGAGAAAATAAAAAATCAAAATAAAGCTTGTAATACATTGAAAATTTAAAAATTAATTTTAAATAAGTATAACCAACATTTAGAATCGAAATAATGCCAGACTTTAGCATCATAAAAAAGTACAATGCTTCTAATATTAATGTTCCTAGCTCTATGGTAGATTGGATGAGATCCAATCATGCTGGAGAAACAGGCGCAGTTTGGATTTATATGGGTGCTAAATGTATATTTTGGAATAAAAAGATTCAGGATATGACCAAAGAACATTATGTAACTGAAAAGAATCACTTAATTGTGATGGGTCATATCTTACCTAAAAGTAGTCATAGTAAACTCTTAATTTTGTGGAGAATATTAGGATTTGGTCTAGGATTTTTTTCTGCATTATTGGGCTATAGATTTTTTTGTGTAACAATTCAATCAGTGGAAACTTTTGTAGAAGAACATTACCAAGAACAAATTGATTTTTTATATAAAAACTCTACTTCTTTTAAATTACTTAGAGTGTTAGAAAAGTGTTGTGATGAAGAAGTAGAACATCAAGTGGATGCAAAACTCCAAAAGGGAAATGATAAGAATACTAGTTTTGAGAGATTTTGGTCAAATTTAATTGGATCTGGTTCTAGTCTTGCAGTAAATATTTCAAAACAATATTAGGTTTAATAATTATGAAATTAACTAAAGTTTTTTATGATGGGAAATGTGGGCTGTGTAGTAAAGAAATTAATTATTACAAAAGAATAGCTCCAAAAAATATTTTTGAATGGCATGATATAGCTTCAAATCCAGAAAAATTGAAGGAGATTCACGTTTCCCAATATGACGCTTTAATGTATTTACATGCGACCGACCAAAAATCCAATTTAAAAATTGGTGTAGACGCTTTTATTTTAATATGGGCACAACTTAAGTATTGGAAAATTTTATCTATTTTAGTAAAAACTCCTGTCGTTTACTCAATTGCTAGAATCACCTATAAATTATTCGCAAATTACAGATTTAAAAGACTTACACATTGTCAAATGGCAAGTCAGAAGGTTATATAATAAAAATGCTTAAATGGATTAAAAATTTCAAATCAAAAAAAAATAGTGTTTATGTAAAAAAAGAAACTCGATTAGAGCAGATGAAAAAAAATCCCTATAAAAGAGTTGATAGTGAAAATATGACAGATATTGAAAAAATGGACCAAGGGTTTAATGGAAAAACTTTTACCATTAATGGTATTGAAGTAGATTTTTAACCGTATCAACAAAAAAATTTATACTTTGCCTTTACGTAAATTGTTATATACTCCTGATTCTTATTTAAAGGATTATTAGGGGATTAGATATGAAAAAGTTTACTACAACATTGGCGGCTCTGATGATATTGGGGCCCACTTCGTCATTTGCAGACGGTCATAAGGTAAAAGTTGGTATGATAACCACATTATCAGGTGGTGGTTCAGGTTTAGGCATTGATGTCAGAGACGGCTTTATGCTGGCCGTAAAAGGTAATAAAAATATTTCCGTAATTACTAAAGATGATCAGCGCAAACCTGACATTGCAGTTCAATTAGCTGATAAAATGATACAATCTGACAAAGTAGATGTGTTAACGGGTATAATTTGGTCAAATTTAGCAATGGCTGTTGTGCCTGCTACTGTAAATCAAGGTAAATTTTACTTGTCACCAAATGCTGGTCCATCAAAATTAGCTGGTAAAGGATGTCACAAGAATTATTTTAACGTTGCCTGGCAGAATGATAATTTACACGAAGCAGCAGGGGGTTACGCTAATTCTGCTGGATTTAAAAATTCTTTTATACTTGCCCCTAATTACCCTGCAGGTAAGGATGCATTAACTGGTTATAAAAGATATTTTAAAGGAAGTTTAGCTGGTGAAATTTATACAAAATTAGGACAAAAAGATTATGCAGCAGAAATTGCACAAATAAGAGCATCAGGCGCTGATAGTGTATTCTTTTTTCTACCAGGTGGAATGGGTATTGGATTTATGAAACAATTCTCACAATCTGGAATAAATCTTCCAGTTGTTGGCCCGGCTTTTTCATTTGATCAGGGTATTCTTAAAGCAGTAGGTGATGCTGCACTTGGTGTTAAAAACACGTCTCAGTGGTCAAAAGATATTGACAATGATGCAAACAAAAAATTTGTTCAAGATTTCCAATCTGAATATGGAAGATTACCTTCTTTATATGCATCTCAAGGTTATGATACTGGTAAGCTTTTAATTTCGGCAATGTCAAAAGCTAAAGTTAAAGACAAGGATAAATTTAGAGATGCTCTCAGAAAAGCTGATTTTTCGTCAACAAGAGGGAAATTTAGTTTTGATAAAAACCATCATCCTATCCAGGATATTTATGTTCGCGAAGTTATTAAGGAAGGTAAAATCCTTACTAATAAGATTGTTTCAGTTGGGTTGAAGGATCATTCAAACGCCTATGTTTCTGAATGTAAAATGTAAAAATTTAATAGGTGATTTCTAATTTAGAAATCGCCTAATTCTAAATTTTTTAAATGTCATCTATACTATTTTTTGAACAATTATTAAACGGCATACAATTTGGAACTATGTTGTTTCTTATGTCAGCTGGTCTAACTCTTATTTTTGGAGTTATGGGTCTAATTAATTTAGCTCATGGATCTTTTTACATGATTGGAGCTTTTAGTGCTGCCTTGATAGCAGGTTTAACGGGTTCTTTCTGGCTTGCATTGTTAGCAAGCTTGTCAGGTGCTGCAATTGCAGGAGTGTTAATAGAAATTTTAATTATTAGACGTTTATATAGAAGAGATCACCTAGATCAAGTTTTAGCTACATTTGCATTAATTTTATTGTTATCTGAAGGTGTTAGATGGTGTTTTGGAGCTTTTCCTTTATATTTAGATATTCCAAAAAATCTTAATGGTACTTTACTAATTTTAGATGATATTATTTACTCTAAATATCGATTATTCATAATATTTATGGGTCTTTTGATAGCCACTGGGCTTTATGTACTCATAACAAAGACACGTTTAGGTGTTCGAATAAGAGCAGGTCAAAATGATCGCCAAATGATATCAGCACTAGGTGTTGATATATCAAAACTTTATACCATTGTATTTGCACTGGGAGCTTCGTTAGCTGGTTTAGCTGGAGCGATGATAGGAGCTATTCAATCAGTCGAAGTTGGAATGGGTGAACCTATTTTAATTTTAGCATTTGTAGTTATAGTAATTGGAGGAATTGGCTCAATAAAAGGTGCATTAATTGGGTCTATTTTAGTAGGGGTAACAGACACAATTGGTAGAATTTTTTTACCAGAGCTTTTAAAAATTTTTATGGAACCTGCAAGCGCTACTTCAGTTGGTTCTTCAATTGGTTCAATGCTAATTTATATACTGATGGCTTTAATACTTATAATTAAGCCATCTGGATTATTTGGAAAAACTTAAAATGATTGTTGAAAAAATTTTTAATAAATGGATTTTGGTTTTTCTTTTTTTAATTCCGGTTTTAGGATTTATTTTTGAAGAGCCTTATTACATTACTTTAACTACAAAAGTGGTTATTCTTGGTATTGCAGGTATAGGACTAAATTTAGCACTCGGTTATTGCGGCTTAATTTCTTTTGGTCATGCCGCTTTTTTTGGATTAGGTGGTTATGTTACAGGAATACTATCTTTTCATGCTTTGAACTCAGAATTAATGTTTAGTTGGCCTTTTGTCTCTTCCGGTAGTTCTGATATGTTAGTAATTTGGCCAATAGTAATACTATCAAGTGCATTTTTAGCTCTAATTATTGGTTTATTATCACTAAGAACTACAGGTGTTTACTTTATAATGATTACCCTTGCATTTGCGCAAATGTTATACTTTTTTGCAATTAGCTGGCCAAACTATGGAGGTGAAGATGGGTTATCTATATATATGAGAAATTCGTTACCAATAATTAACACAATGGACCCATTGACCTTTTATTTTATATGTCTTTGTTGGCTGTTAATAGTAATTTTTATTTCTGCTAAACTAATAAATTCTTCTTTTGGTATGGCATTTCAAGCTATTAAGCAAAATGAAGAGAGAGTAAAATCTGTTGGTATTGAAACTTTCAAAGTTAAGTTACTAGTTTTTGTTATTTCAGGAACAATTACTGGATTAGCGGGGTCCTTATATACTGACCTAAACAGGTTCATAAGTCCTTCAGTTCTTAATTGGCAGATGTCTGGAGAAATAATGGTTTTTGTAATTCTTGGAGGGATTGCAAGGCTTTATGGGCCTCTTGTGGGTGCGGCTTTCTTTATTGTTTTAGAACAAACGTTAGGAGGTTATACAGAAAATTGGCAGTTTTGGTTGGGATTAATACTTATTTTAGAAATATTATATGTACGCACAGGTATTTTAAGTTTATTTGAAAAGAAATTAAAATATGAAAAATAAAATCTTAAATATTAAAAACTTATCAAAATCATATGGTGCCTTTAAAGTTACCGATGAAATTACAATAGACCTTCATTTTGACGAAATTCATGCTTTAATTGGACCTAATGGAGCAGGAAAATCAACATTAATTAAGCAAATAGTTGGAAGCGTAAAACATGATATAGGTTCGATTATCTTGGATCAAGAAGACATAACTGATTTAACTGATGTTGAAAGAGCTAAAATTGGAATTTCAAGAACATTCCAAGTTTCTTCTATCATTCCTCAGTTTAGCGCAATAGATAATATAGTTTTATCCCTATTAGATAAATCAAGTAAAACATTTCAAATGTTCAAAAGTGTAAGAAATAATAAAGAATTGTATTCAAATGCAAATAAAATTCTCAATGAAATTGAACTATTTGAAAAAAGTGACATTTCAGCATGTGACTTAAGCCACGGTGATAGAAGAAAACTCGAAGTTGGTCTAGCTTTAGCTATGGATCCAAAAGTTTTTTTATTTGATGAGCCAATGGCTGGCTTGGATGAAAGTGGTACAAACATGATGATTAATTTATTCAAAAAAATAAAGTCTAACTCGCCAATTTTATTAATTGAACATGATATGGACGCTGTTTTTGCATTAGCTGATAGGGTTTCAGTAATAAATTATGGGAAGATAGTTGCTACAGGTACTGTAGATGAGATAAGAAAAAATGAATTAGTGAGAGATGTTTATTTAGGCTATGAGATCTAATGGAAAAACTTCTTGAAATAAATGGGTTAAAGTCATGGTATGGCTTAAGTCAAGCTCTCTTTGATGTAAATCTAGAAATAAATCAGGGTGAAGTTGTTGCCCTTCTTGGTAGAAATGGCATGGGCAAATCAACCACCATCAGATCAATTTGTGGTTTAATAAGTAGTTATGAGGGTGAGATAAAATTTAAAAATATTTCAATTATAAATCAGCCAAGTTATAAAATTGCTCAATTGGGTATCGGTCTTGTGCCAGAGGGTAGAAGAGCATTTACAAACTTGACTGTATTGGAGAATCTTACAGCAACTGCAGTTGAAGGAGAATGGACTCAAGAAATGGTTTTTCATTTATTTCCAAAATTAGCAGAAAGAAAATATCAAAGTGCTTCTACTTTATCTGGTGGTGAACAACAAATGCTTGTAATTGGGAGGGCATTAATGACAAATCCAGACTTACTCATTTTAGATGAAGCAACAGAAGGTTTGTCCCCAACTATAAGGTCAGAAATATGGAGAGTTATAACAATTTTAAAAAATAAAGGTGTTTCAATTCTAATAATTGATAAATCACTTAAACAACTCCAAGATTTAGCTGATAAATTTTATATTTTAGAAAAAGGAAAAACAGCATGGAATGGTTTTTCAAATGATTTAACAAGCAAGATTGCTCAGAGATATTTAGGTGTTTAGTTAGATATGATTATTGAAATCATCTAGCATATTAATATCAGCCTCGCCTCCAACACCAGAAACAATTGCCCCCATTTCATTAAATTCTTGACTAATTTTTATCCAATTTTTTCTACCTTTTTCAAAGTGTGACTTTGAAATCCAATATTTCACAGTAAGAAAATTTGTGTCAGAAATGTCAACAGTTGTTTGTTTTATAAGACCAACTTTCATTTGCTCATCTGCTACTTGATTACTATGTAGCTTTATGGCTTTTTTTGCTGTTTGGTTTGGGCATTTAATAGTTACTATTCTTACATACATAAATTATTTTCTATTCAAAGTTAAGATTATATTTAAATTCATAAAATCAAAAGTTACAAACAGAATCAATAGCGATTTTGAGTTTTTCAGAAATTTCATCGATCTCATTTTCATTTATAATAAACGGAGGTGCAATAAGAATATGATCCCCATTTTCTCCATCTATTGTTCCCTGCATAGGATAACAAATTAAACCTTCATATAAGGCCTTTTTCTTAATTTTCCCAGCTACATTTAATTTTTTAGGAAAAGGCTCCTTAGTTGATCTATCAGCTACAAGTTCTATAGCTCTGAATAAACCTCTACCTCTAATATCTCCAATATATTGATTTTGGCCTAATGATCTTGTTAAGCTTTCTTGAAGTATGTTACCCTTTTCTCTTACTTTAGACGGATAATTATCATTTATTAATTTTCCTAAAACTGCGTATGAAGCTGCACATGCTATAGGATGACCAAGATAAGTGTGTCCATGCTGAAAAAATCCAGATCCACTTTCTATTGCTTCATATATATGATTTTGACATATCATAGCTCCAATTGGTTGATATCCTGCTCCTAAACCTTTAGCGATAGTAATAATGTCAGGAATAACCGGTTCATCATCGCAAGCAAATAAAGACCCCGTTCTCCCCATACCACACATAACTTCATCTAAAATTAATAAAATATCGTATTTATTACAAATTTCTCTTATAAGCTTAAAATATCCTGGTACAGCTGTAAGAGCACCTGCAGTTGCTCCAACAACTGTTTCTGCAATAAAAGCCATAACATTATCTGGGCCCAAATTTAAAATTTCATCTTCTAACTCTTTTGCAACTCTTTGTCCATAATCCCATTCAGTTTCGTCTGATCTTTTATTTCTATATATGTAACAAGGCGAAATTAAGCTGGTTTCAATTAGTAAATCTTCAAAAAAATTTCTTCTCCAAATATTACCCCCAGATGCTAAAGCTCCAAGAGTGTTTCCATGATAACTTTGTCGTCTAGATATAACCTTGTGTTTTTTTGGTTTTCCTATTTCAATAAAATATTGTTTTGCAAGTTTTATTGCGGCCTCCACCGCTTCAGAACCACTTGAAACAAGGTACACTTTATCTAGTCCGGATGGAGAAATTTTAGCTAATAAATTTGCTAGTTTTTCAGCAGGTTCGTTAGTAAAAAAAGATGTATGGGCATAAGCTAATTTTTCAGTTTGATTAATAATTGCGTCTTTTACAGTATTGTCAGAATGACCTAAGCAAGACACAGCGGCACCACCTGACCCATCAATATATTTTTTTCCATTATTATCTATAATATAACATCCATCACCTTTAATAGCTGTGGGTAGATCATAATTTGAATGTCTTGGAAAAATATTACTAAGTTTCATTTTGTTTTCTAAAATGATGTTTCTCCAAAATCTTGAGTAACTCCACCAACAAAGTGGATTGTTTTAGGTGATAAGGTTTTGACATATTTAGCTATATTTTCGTCAATTAACTTATCAATTTTTTTCATTGATTCAGCATCAGGAAACTCCCATAAAACCACACTTACGTTAGGTGTTTGCGGATTTTTCATAGCTCTAAACCTAACTCCTTTTACTTGTTGAAGTAAATTAGGCCATCTAGTTTCAAGTATTGATTCGAATAATTCACAATCTTCACTAGATGAGAAAGTTCTTACAAAAATTTTTATTAACATTGTTTCTCCAGACTAAAAAACATTTTAAATTTATTACAATTTGAAGTTTTGTATATTATGTTGTTTTTTGCAAATAATATAAATTTTTGGTGGTGAATTGATGTTTCATACAGCATTTAGAAAAGATGTTTTTCTTAGAGCTTTTAAAATGGCTTTGATAGTAGGAATCATTTTAGCAATAATTAATCATGGGGATCATATTTTTTTAGGAACGATGACAGTAACAAATTGGACTAAAATCTTAATTACTTTTTGTGTGCCCTTTTGTGTTTCAACTGTTTCCTCTGTACTTGCAATTAAAAAAGAGCAGTTAACAGTTAGATAAAGATAAGTTGATAATGAATAAATTTTTAAATGTTCTAACTTTTTTTATAATTTTTTCCTTACTTAATTTTTCAGCAAGTTCCAAACAAGAAAATTATTATTATGAGGTTCAGTTTGGAAATTTAATTGTTGGTAAAGCAGAAGTTTTGTTTAGATCAACTTCTCAAAATTTAAATATTGATATTAAATCACAAACTGCTGGTATTTTAGACGCATTATATGAGTACAACGGTGTATTAAAATCGACATCAATAAAAAATAAAGGTACTTGGTTGCCAAATAAATTTTCAGCTAGTGGAGTATTTAATAAGAAAAAGCGGACTACGGAGATTACATGGGTCAATGAATATAAAACTGTAAGTTATATAAATGTTCCTACTATAGATCTTAAAAAATACCATGAAGTTCAAAAGTCAAGTTTGGTTAATGTAATTGATCCAATAACAGCCTTTATGAGAGTTATTGAAAAAATTAATGATGAAAATACTTGTGACCAAAATTTCAAAGTTTTTGATGGCAGAAGGCGATATGATTTGGAAATTAAAACAATTGGAAATAGCACAATTGATAATGACAGACCTAAATCATATAAAGGCGATGTGCTGATATGTGGATTAAGAGTTTTCCCAATAGGTGGTCATAGACTAAAAACAAAATGGAAACCAAGTGAAGATAAGATTTCTGATATCAAAGTATTTTTTGGTAAAAATCATAATAAAGATTATGTGCCCGTTAGAGTTCAGATAAAGAGATGGTTTGGAACAGTAGTTATACGTCTTATCCGAAAGACCATTTAGATTATGAAAATTGGATTAATAGGTAACAATATTTCATCCTCAAATGCTCCAGACATTCATATCCGTCTTGCAAAAATATTTCAAATCCCCTTAGAATATTTGTTATTTGATTTGAAAGATAAAGAAGAAAATTATTTTTTAGTTTTGTTAGAAGAATTAAGAGTTGCAGGGTTCAAAGGAGTGAATATAACATTCCCTTTTAAAGAAAAAGTAATCAAGCATGTAGATAATATTTCTAAGAACTCAAGAACTGTTGGATCAGCAAATACACTTATATTCAGAAAAACAATTACAGCTCAGAATACTGATTATACAGGTTTTTTGAAAACTTATAATTTTCATTTTGGTAAAAATACTCCTGGAACAATTCTAGTCTTAGGTGCTGGTGGAGTAAGTAGGGCAATTTCTTTTGGTCTAGCTTCTCTAGGAGCAGAAAAGATTTTTTTAATTGATAAAGATGAAATTAAAGCGAACAGATTATTTAAAGATTTAAGCATTTTAAATATAAATTGTGTTCTAACAAAACATGATCAAATAGAAAAAAATTTATCTAGTTTTGATGGTATAATTAACTGTACACCAGTTGGTCATTATGATTTTCCAGGATGTCCATTAGGTAATCTAATGCCTTATAAGAAACAATGGATTTTTGATGCAGTGTACACTCCAGCTAAAACCAATTTCATTAAGAAAGGTGAACAAGTTGGAGCAAAAATTATTTCAGGCATTGATCTTTTTGTTTTTCAAGCAATAGACGCTTTTTTATATTTTACTGAAAACAAAGAAAATAATCACGATCTTACAAATCATATACATGAGTTAAGAAAACATTATTTCGATAAGCTATTTATTTGAATTAAGACTTGTTTTCAAAAATAATTTTATTTTCAAAAAGTTTATTAATTCCATCTTCTGTATAACCATTTTGTCTCAAGACTTCTCTTGTATGTTCCCCAATAATAGGTGGTTTATGTTTAACGCCTACTGCTTTAGATCTACTAAACTTAATTGGTGAAGAAACACCTTTGTAATCCTCTTTTGAGATAGTCATCTCTCTTTCTTTTGTTTGAGGATGATTTAGAGCTTCCTCAATATTTCTTACGGGTCCTGCAGGAACGCCTGCTGACAATAGTTTTTCTGAAAATTCAACTCCATCTACATTACTAAGAGCATCTTCTAAATATTTGGTTAGTTCTATTCTGTTTTTTACTCTGTCGCCATTAGTTAAAAATCTTTCATCTTTGGCAAGATGGTCTAAATTTAGAGCTTTACAGAGTCTTATAAAACCAGCATCGTTTCCAATTCCCATAAAAATCTCATTAGTTGCTGTTTTGAATTTATCATATGGGGAAATATTTGGATGTGCATTTCCAGTGGCTTTACCTGGTTTTTTTGATAAAAAATAATTGCCAGTATGTGGATGCATTAATGCAAGTGCTGAATCATAAAGAGACATATCCAAAAACTGACCTAAGCCAGATTTTTCTCTTTCTTGAAGGGCCATTAAAATTCCTATTGTTGAATAAAGTCCAGTTCCCATATCTACTACAGGAGCACCAATTCTTACATCGCCTCCGTCAGCATGACCATTTACTGACATCATACCAGTCATAGCTTGAACTATTGCATCATAGCCTGGTGCGCCACCAAGTGGACCTTTAGCTCCAAATCCTGAAATTCTACAGTGAATTAATTTAGGAAATTTATCTCTTAAAACTTCTTCATAACCCAAACCCCATTTTTCCATTGTACCAGTTTTGAAGTTTTCAATAACTATATCTGAGTTTTTTAAAAGTTTTAAGATTATTTCCTTACCTTCTTGTTTGGTAAGATCGATTGCTATAGATTTCTTATTCCTATTAACGTTTATAAAATATGAAGCCATATCGTTTATAAAAGGTGGTCCCCAAGCTCTAACTTCATCACCAATCTTTGACTCTATCTTAATCACCTCAGCTCCATGATCTGCAAGTATTTGTGTAGCGTAAGGTCCACCAAGAACTCTTGTAAGGTCTAAAATCTTAATTCCATCTAATGCATGGTTATTTTTATTTTTTTCTATCATTATATTACTTTCTAAAAATTAATAAGATTTTGGGAGTCCAAGAACACGTTCAGAAATATAATTTAAGATCATTTGAGCGCTAACAGGAGCCAATTTTGGGATCAAAGATTCTCTCAATAATCTCTCAACATGATATTCTTTAGCATATCCCATACCACCCAAAGTTACGACTGCTTGAGTGGCTGCTTTAAAGCCAGCTTCTGCTGCAAAATATTTAGCTGCGTTAGCTAATCCTCCTGCATTTTCACCTTTATCGTATTGATAAGCTGCTTTTGCAATTAGTAGTTCCGCAGCTTCTAATTCAATCCAATTTTCCGCTAATGGGTGTTGAATACTTTGATTTTTCCCAATAGGTCTATTAAAAACCACTCTATCATTTGCGTACTTAACTGCCCTTGACAATGCATTTTTACCTATTCCTAAAGCTTCTGCAGCAATAAGAATTCTCTCAGGGTTAAGGCTTTCTAGAATATATTTAAATCCCTTACCTTCTTCACCAATTCTGTCAAATTCAGATACTTCAAGATTATCTATAAATATTTGGTTGCTATCAACTGCTGCTCTGCCCATTTTGGAGATTTCTCTTACTTCTATTTTTTCCCTATCTAAATTTGTATAAAACAAAGTTAAACCGTCTGTATTTTTTTCACAATCTTCAATGGGAATTGTTCGGGCCAATAAAAGTATCTTGTCAGCAATTTTAGCAGTAGATGTCCAAATTTTTTGACCATTAACTAAATACCCATTATTAATTTTTTTGGCAAAAGTTTTTAATCTACCAGTATCTAAACCAGCATCTGGTTCAGTGACACCAAAGCAAGTTTTTTCTTTTCCTAATATCAATGGTGGTAACCACTTGTCTTTTTGTTCTTTTGTTCCATATACTACAATTGGATGTGGTCCAAAAATATTAATATGTATTGATGATGCGGCTGCCATACCGCCGCCTGTTTCTGAAATTTTTTGCATAAAAATTGATGCCTCACTCACACCTAAATCACTTCCTCCATACTCTTTCGGCATACAAATACCTAACCATCCCCCATTAGCTACCTCTTCGTAAAACTTTTGGGGGAATTGACTTTCTTTATCGCATTGAAGCCAATACTCATCATTGTAGTTTTTCATAATATTATTCACGGAATCAATAATAGATAACTGAGTTTGATTTAGATTGAATTCCATAAACTTATCTTGCTAAATTATGATAATTATTATTTGGTTCCATTTCGGTTGCTGAAGCTAGTCTGTTGGTCATGTTAAACAAACCAACAATTGCACTAATGTCCCAAATATCTCTATCTGTATATCCAACATCCCTTAATTTTTTTCTATCATTTTCACAAATTTCAGACGGATCTTTTGTTAACTTTTTTGTAAAATTAAGTAATTCCTCTTGTTTTTTTGGCAATTCTGCAGACCTGAAGTTTGCTGCTATTCGTTCTCCTAATTGAGGGTCTTTTGATAATTCTCTAACTGCAGATCCGTGAGCCACTAAACAATAAAAGCAGTGATTTTCTGAAGAAACCGTCACGGCAATCATTTCTCTTTCTAATTTTGTTAAACCAGACTCACCTAACATCAAAGCATTATATAATTTAGTAAAACCCTCAAATTGTTTTGGAAATTTTGCAAATGCAGCAAGAACATTTGGAATAAAGCCTAATTTTTGTTGAACAATTTCTAAGTAGTTCTTTACTTGATCTTCTCCATCTTTAGTACCTTCATAATCTAGATCTAATTTAGTTAAATTACCCTTTTGGCCTTGTTTTGTAATCGTTGCCATTTACTTCTCCATTAACCAATTTGGTTTTCTCTTTTCAAAAAAAGCATTAATTCCTTCTATTGCCTCAGGATTTTCCCATACATCTGCGAGAGCTTCAACAGTAAATCGAATTGTATTTTCATCTATTTTTACAGATAAATTTCTTACTAGCTTTTTTGAAGCAGATAATGCAGCAGGCGCATTTTTTAAAAAGGGTAAAATTTCGTTTGTTATAGTGTTGTCTATTTTATCACTGGTAGTAAACGACTTTATCAAACCAATTTTTTGTCCTTCTTGAGGAGAAAATGTGCGGGCACTGGTAAACATATCTATGGCATTGCTCGATCCAACTTTCAAAACAACATATGGACTGATTGTAGCTGGAATTAAGCCAAGCTTTGCTTCAGTAAGTGCTAATTTTATATTATCTAAAGATACCGCTATATCACATACAGATATTATTCCAATGCCGCCACCAAAAGCATTTCCTTCAACTTTTGCAATTAAAGGTTTTGGAAAATTATACATTTTAAAAAGAAGCATTGCTAATTTTTTAGCTTCTTTAATTCTAGTTGATCTATCAGAAAAAATTTGTTTTTTCATCCAATCTAAATCTCCTCCAGCACAAAAAGATTTTCCATTGGCTGATAATATTAATACTCGAGTATTTTCATCTTTTGAAAGATTTTCAAAAGCATCACTTAATTCTTGAATCATTGTTGGTGATAAAGCATTATGTTTATCAGGTTGATTTAAAATAATGTGAGATACTCCGCCTTTATTCTGTAATATTATCGATTTTTTTTTAATTTCAGTCATGGTTTCAGTTTAAGATTAATTTCTGAGCAATTACACTGCATTCTTTTAATTTATCTCTATCAAGGTTTGTTTCATAACCTTTAGATAATAGTAATTTGTTAACTTTTTCGGTTGCTACATTTCCTTTCGCTCCTGGTGAATATGGACAGCCACCTAATCCCCCTACGGATGAGTCAAAGGTCTTTATACCATTCTCTAGGCAGACATTGATGTTATCAAGCGCATTTTGATAAGTATCATGAAAATGGCCAGCTAATTTATTTGCTGACAAATATTTTAAGCATTCTTTTACTACCTCTAGTGTTTTCTCTGGTGTTCCTTTGCCTGTAGTATCACCAAGTGAAATTTCGTAGCACCCCATTTTAAACAAATCTTTTGCAATTTTACCTACTATTTTAGGATTGACAAAATTCTCATAAGGGCAGTGTGTTACGCAACTAATATAACCTCTTACAGGTATATTTAATTTTGAAGCTTTTTCAGTTATTGGAATAAATCGTTTGAGACTAGTTTCAATGTCGCAGTTAGTGTTTTTTTTGCAAAATGTCTCAGATGCTGCAGTAAAAATTGCTACTTCATCGACATTAGCGTTTAAGGCGTCATTAAACCCTCTTTCATTGGGTGTTAATGCAGTGTATTTAGTGTTTTTATTTCTATTAATTCTACTAAAAACTTCAGCTGCATCAGCCAGTTGAGGAACCCATTTGTGACTAACAAAACTAGATGTCTCTATCTTGTTAAAACCACATTGAGATAGTTGGTCAATTAAAAAAACTTTTTCATCAGTTGAAATAAATTTTTTCTCATTTTGAAGCCCGTCTCTTGGGCTCATTTCAAAAATATTTACTAAATTTCCCAAACAAGCACCTATTATTTTATTTTTTCTAAATTTAAGAGTTTCGAACTTTCAGTGACCTGTTCGCCATTTTTACAAAAAATCTCTTTAATGATTCCGTCTCGTGGGGCAATTATTGAATATTCCATTTTCATAGCTTCTAATTTCAATAATACATCACCTTTTTTAACCCTATTTTTTATTTTTAAATTATTAATTTTTATTATTCCATGCATAGGAGCAAAAACACTATCTTCAAATTTACTCTGTTCAAATGAATCTTGAGTTAAAGGATTTTTTAAGATAGCATTAAATGTATTTTCATCACAAAAAATGGTAAATTTTTTATTACCTGTTAATTTATCTCTTAAAACATAAAAATTTACTTCAAATTTTTTGTTTTTTATCTTTGCTTTTAAAGTTGAATCGTGAAACGAAACAGAAGAGAAATAAAAATCTTGATTATTAAATGAAACTTCAAAATTCTTATTACTAGTTCTAATAATGAAAAAAGTTGTTACTTTCTTATCTATAGTTATATTTATTGGATAAGTAGTAGGTTTCCAATTATACCAATAAGTTTGTTGTAAAGGTGTTAGATTATTAAAAATTATTAATGATGCTAGAGCTTTAAGTTGAGGTTCAATATCTTTATCCATAAATTGTTCAATGTTGTTTTCGACAAACTTTGTGTAAATATTTCCTTCCCTAAACTGATTATTTTTTAATAATTTTTTTAATAAGTTTAAATTAGTAGTAATACCTGCAACTTCTATATCAAATAAACAATTTCTGAGATGATTTATTGCCTCCTTTCTGTTTTTGCCATGTGAAATTATTTTTGCAATCATTGGATCATAATAAGGGCTTATAGAATCACCTTTTTTATTACCAGTATCTATAATACAATTGGGATGATCAGAATTTTTTGGAAATTTTAAATGATTCAGAAAGCCACTTTGTGGAAGAAAGTTTTTATTTATGTCTTCAGCGTAAAGTCTAGCTTCTAAAGACCAGCCATTAAAATATATTTCATTTTGTGATTTAGGAAGTTCTAGGCCATTAGCTACATGTAACTGCCATTCAATAAGATTAGTTGATGTAATTTTTTCTGTAACTGGATGTTCAACTTGAATTCTCGTATTCATTTCCATAAAGTAAATTTTATTTTTATTAAGGCCATCAGTAATGTCTGCAATAAATTCTATTGTTCCAGCGCCTTGATAGTCTAAAGACTTCAAAGCGTTTACAGCTAAGTCACCTAAAAATTTGCGAATATCCTTACTAAGTCCTGGTGAAGGTGCTTCTTCAATAATTTTTTGTTGCCTTCTTTGTAATGTGCAATCTCTATCAAAAAAATGTACTACATTTCCGTGCTGATCAGAAAAAATTTGCACTTCAATATGACGAGCTTTAGTTATGTATTTTTCAATCAAAATGTTTTTATCATTAAAATTTGATGAAGCTTCGCTTGAAGCCTCTTCTAAAGCAGAAAAAAAATTCTCTTTATTTTGTACAACTCTCATGCCTCTTCCGCCCCCACCAGATCTTGCTTTTAAAAGAACTGGGTAACCAATTTCAGCGGCTTTTTTTCTGAGGAAATCCTTATCTTGATTATCACCATGATACCCTGGAATAATTGGGACACCTGCTTTCTCCATTATAAGCTTTGCTTTATCTTTTTCTCCCATTTTTTTAATAATTGTGCTTTTAGGGCCTATAAAAATTAGATTGTTTTTTTCAACGCTTTTAACAAATTTTGCATTTTCAGATAACAATCCATATCCTGGGTGAATTGCGTTAGCTTTATATTTTTTACATATACTAATTATCGCAGGTCCATTCATATATGTTTCTGAGACTAAAGAACCAGGAATGTTAACTGCTTTATCAGCAAGTTGGACATGTAAACTATTAGCATCTTCATTTGAATATATAGCAACTGTTGGTATATCAAGATTTTTTGCACATTTAATTATTTTACATGCAATTTCACCACGGTTAGCAATTAATAATTTTTTTATCTTTTTTTTAATCATAATTGTGTTAGTTACATCCTAAAAATACCAAATTTAGTATCTTCAATTTCTTTGTTTAATGAAATTTTAAGACTGGCAGATAATATATCTCTTGATTTTTTTGGATCTATTATTCCATCATCCCATAATCTAGCAGAGGCATATAAAGGATGAGATTGATTTTGAAATTGTTCTAGAATAGGTTTTTTAAATGCAATTTCGATGTTTTTGTTCCATTTAGCTTTTTTGTTAAGAGTGTTTCTTTTTTTTAGAGAGGCTAAAACACTTGCTGCTTGTTCACCTCCCATTACCGAAATTCTCGAGCAAGGCCAAGTCCATAGAAATCTTGGAGCAAAGGCCCTTCCACACATTCCATAGTTACCAGCGCCAAAACTACCACCAATTAACAATGTTATTTTTGGTACTTTTGTTGTTGCTACTGCGTTTACAAGTTTGGCGCCATTTTTTGCTATTCCGCCATGTTCAGCTTTTGCGCCTACCATAAAACCAGTTATATTTTGTAAAAAAATTAAAGGTATTTTTCTTTGACTACATAGTTCTATAAAGTGAGTGCCTTTCAATGAGCTATCTGAAAATAGAACTCCATTATTTGCAACAATTCCACATAAATCACCTTTTAATTTTGCAAATCCAGTAACTAAAGTTGTACCAAAGTTTTTCTTAAATTCGTCAAACTCAGATCCATCTACTATCCTCATAATAATTTCTCTAACGTCAAATGTTTCTTTTGGATCCGCTGGAACTATGCCAGTTAGTTCGCTCTGGTCATATAATGGTTCTTCAAAAGATAAAATATTGCTAGAGGTTTTATTTTTTTTATTTAAGTTTTTAATACACTGTCTAGCTAAAGTTAGAGCATGCTCATCATTTTCAGCAAGATAGTCAGCAACACCTGATATTCTTGTGTGAATTTCTCCTCCGCCAAGACTTTCAGAGTCAATAATTTCTCCGGTTGCTGCTTTTACTAATGGTGGACCAGCTAAAAATATTGTACCTTGATTTTTTACAATTACTGTTTCATCAGACATAGCAGGAACATACGCACCACCTGCAGTGCAACTTCCTAGAACAACCGCTATTTGAGGTATCTTTTTAGATGACATGTTTGCTTGATTGAAAAAAATTCTTCCAAAATGTTCTTTGTCCGCGAAAACTTCATCTTGATTAGGTAGATTTGCTCCACCAGAATCTACCAAATAAATGCAGGGTAAATTGTTTTCAAGAGCAATTTCTTGTGCTCGTAAATGCTTTTTTACTGTTATTGGATAATATGTACCTCCTTTAACAGTTGAATCATTGCAAATTACCATAACATCAAGGTTATGAACTTTTCCAATTCCTGTAATTATTCCAGCTGAAGGACACTCATTATTATACATGTTATAGCCAGCTGTTAATCCTATCTCTAAAAAGGCGCTTCCAGGATCTAAAAGCTTAGATACTCTATGCCTTGGTAGCATTTTGCCACGTTTTTGATGACGTTCATTCAATTCTTTTCCCCCACCATTCATGGCAATCTCAACTGCTTCACGTGTAAGTTTATAATCAACAGAAAGTTGTTTTTGGTTTTTTAAAAATTTTATATCTTTGGAGTTAACTTTTGATTTTAATACTGTCATTATGATGTTTCCAAGAACAGCTCTCTACCAATCAACATTCTTCTTATTTCAGAAGTTCCAGCTCCAATTTCATATAACTTTGCATCTCTAAGAAGTCTGGCTACAGGAAAATCATTAGTGTATCCATTACCACCTAATGCCTGTATTGCTTCTAAGGATAATTGAGTTGCTTTTTCTGCTGCATATAGAATACAACCCGCAGCATCTTTTCTCGTTGTTTCCCCTCTGTCACAAGCTTTCGCTACTTCGTATACATAAGACCTACATGCATTCATGGTGGTATACATGTCGGCTATTTTACCTTGCATGATTTGAAATTCACCAATTGATTTACCAAACTGTTTTCTTTCATGAATATAAGGGACTACGGTATCCATTGCAGCTGCCATTATACCTAGAGGGCCTGCCGCAAGAACAACCCTTTCGTAGTCCAGTCCACTCATTAAAATAGAAGCTCCTTTTCCCTCTTCACCTAAAATATTTTCTTCTGGAACAGGACAATTTTCAAAAATAAGCTCTGCCGTATTTGATCCCCTCATCCCTAATTTATCTATTTTTTTGCCAGTAGAAAATCCTATCATTGTTTTTTCAATTATAAATGCTGTGATGCCCTTTGATCCTCCCTTAGGGTCAGTTTTAGCGTATACGATTAAGGTATCAGCATCGGGACCATTAGTAATCCACATTTTTGAGCCATTTAATAAATAAGTATTATTTCCTTGTTTTTCAGCATGGAGTGTCATTGAAATAACGTCTGATCCAGATCCTGTTTCACTCATTGCAAGAGCGCCAACTTTTTCACCCTTACATAAGCTTGGCAAATATTTTTCTTTTTGTTCTTCGCTACCATTTCTATTTATTTGGTTAACACATAAATTAGAAAAGGCTCCATAAGATAGGCCAACAGAAGCACTCGCTCTACTTATTTCTTCCATAGCTATACAGTGAGCCAAGTACCCCATTTCACTGCCACCATATTTTGAATCAGCGGTAATACCTAAAAGTCCTAATTCACCAAGTTTTGTCCATAGTTGATTTGGAAAGGAGTTTTCTTTATCTATTTTATCAGCAATAGGAGCTATTTCTTTTTGTGCAAACTTATAAACTGTTTCTCTTAAAGCGTCATTATCTTCGCCGATTGAAAAATTCATTGAATGAAAAAACATCTAATATTTGATCCTTTAATATATTAAGCTTGATTTAAAGCTTTTTGTTTTGCTAAAGCACTTTCTTCCCCAGACACATAAAGTAATCCATTCATTCTTCTCATTAAATTAGCTTCAAAGTCGTCAACCACGCCATCTGAAAGAATTACTCCCCACATCATTTCAATAACATCAATTCTTTCTTCGTGGTTCATTTCATTTAAAATAATTTTTATTTGAGAGAAAATTTCAACCCTCTCATCACTTTTTTCTAGAGCTTCAAGTAAATTTTTTTCAGCTTGATCTGAAGTGAAATTAAATTTATGAACTAAAAGTTTCTTTATATATTCAAGCTCAACTTTGCCAGTATCTCCGTCAATTTGACATGCTTCTAATAGCAATATTATGATTGCTTGTATGTCCTCTCCTTTGTATTCATCTTCATTCTTTTCTTTAGAAGTAATATTTTGAAAAGCAGTTTTGAGATTTGAAATCATTTTTGACCTATTAAATTGAAATAATGAATTGTTTGTTTGTTAATTTCTAAGATGAATAAAATATAAATTTTTTCAAGTTTAAAATAGATATTATATACTCCTTTTCTATTTTTGGTTTTTGTGTAAATGTAATTTATTAAAAATTGTTAACAGTATGAAATTCTATAAGGGGGCAATCCTAAGAGGATTGAAAGAAGCATGGCTAGTGACGCATTTCTAAATTCTATTGAAATCAATTTTAAAAAAGCGGCTCAATATATTCAAAAAATTGAAGGAAGTGAAACACTCTCAGAAGATTTGTCAAATCAAATTATGATGGCAAATGCTACATATGTAGTTCGATTTGGAGTTAGACTTAGGGGTACAGTACATACATTTGTTGGTTATCGTTCTGTTCACTCTGATCATTTTGAGCCGGTTAAAGGTGGTATAAGATATGATTTAGCTGTAAACCAGGAAGAAGTTGAAGCTTTAGCTGCTTTAATGACATATAAATGTGCTTTAGTAGAGGTTCCCTTTGGTGGATCAAAAGGTGGCCTTTTAATTGATATAAAAGAGTGGAAACCAGAAGAATTAGAGAGAATTACAAGACGTTTTACTCAAGAATTAGCTAAAAGAGATTTAATACATCCTTCGCAAAATGTTCCAGCCCCAGATGTTGGAACCGGAGAACGTGAAATGGCATGGATGGCTGATGAATACCGTCGACTTAATCCAACTGACTTAAATGCTTGGGCTTGTGTTACTGGTAAACCAGTTAATAAAGGTGGAATTTCTGGAAGAACCGAAGCAACTGGAAGAGGTGTCAAACTAGCCCTTAAAGCATTTTTCCAAAATGAAAAAGATGTAAAAAAAACTGGTCTTACCCTTGGATTAAAAGGAAAAAGGATAATTGTCCAAGGTCTTGGAAATGTAGGCTATTACGCTGCTTATTTTTTATCCATTGAGGATGGTGCTATAATTACGCATGTTATAGAACGTGATGGTTCAGTTGTAGACAAGAATGGCATCGATATATCATCATTAAAAAATCACATAATTGAAAGAGGTAGTATAAAAGGTTTTAAGGGTTTTGTTGAGTCTGGGCCAGAAATTCTGGAAGAAGAAGCCGATATTTTAATTCCTGCAGCAATGGAACTAGTTATAGATGAAAAAAACGCAGATCGTATTAATGCTAAACTCATTGTTGAAGCAGCCAATGGTCCAGTTTCAGCAAGTGCTGACGAAATACTTAACAAAAAAGGTATTGTAATTATACCAGATCTATATGCAAATGCTGGTGGAGTCACAGTTAGTTATTTTGAATGGATTAAAAATTTAAGCAGAATTAGATTAGGAAGATTACAAAAAAGAGCTCAAGAAAATCAGGTCTCTAGTTTAATAGAGGGTATCGAAAATATGACAGGAAAAATTTTTCCAGCTGATTTTAAGTTAAAGTCTATTGAAGGATCGTCAGAAATAGATTTGGTTCGTTCTGGTTTAGAGGATACTATGCTGGAAACATATAAAGTTATTAGTGATGTTTGGAACAAACATAGTGAGATTCCTGATTTAAGGACAGCTGCTATGATTGTGGCAGTTAAAAGAATAGCTCAAAGTTATAATTCCCTTGGAATATAAAAAAAGGGAGTACAAAGCTCCCTTTTATAATTTAATTTTTTGATTAAGTTTACTTTTTAAAATCTGGATAAGCTTCCATTCCGATCTCGGCTAAGTCAACACCTTCAAGTTCTTCTTCGGCAGTAACTCTAATACCTATTGTAAACTTAATTATATACCAGACGACTGCTGAAGCTATAATTGTAAATGCACCGATGGCAAATATTCCATAAAGCTGAGCACCTATCGTAGCGTCTGAATTTGAGAAAATAACTGCTATCGTACCCCAAATTCCAGCAAATAGATGTACAGGTATAGCGCCTACGACATCATCAATTTTAAATTTATCAAGCATTGGTATAGTTAATACAACAATTAATCCACCGACGGCTCCTATGAAGATTGCGAGCATTGGAGATGGGGCAAGTGGTTCAGCTGTAATAGCAACCAGCCCACCAAGTGCACCATTTAAAGCCATTGTCAAATCAGTTTTCTTGTAAAACATCATTGTTAATATAAGTGCAACTACTACACCACCAGCAGCGGCAAGATTAGTATTAATGTATATATTTGATATTGCAGATACGTCAGCTCCAGATCCCATAGCTAATTGTGAACCACCATTAAAACCAAACCAACCAAACCACAAGATAAATGTCCCTAAGGTTGCTAAGGGTAAGTTTGATCCTGGCATTGGGTTTACACTTCCGTCGTCCGAATATTTACCTTTTCTTGCACCTAGAATGATAGCACCAGTAAGGGCTGCCCAACCGCCAACACCATGAACAATTGATGAACCAGCAAAGTCAAGGAAACCAGCTTCACTTAAGTAACCACCACCCCATGACCATGATCCTTGTATTGGGTATATAAAACCGCATAATAAGACGACAAAAATAAAAAATGCTTTTAATTTTACTCTTTCTGCAACTGCACCGCTAACAATTGATGCAGCCGTTGCACAGAAAACCATTTGAAACCACCAATCAGAACCAGATGAATAAGTAGCATCATTTTCTCCACCAAAAGTTTCTCCATCGGATGGACTCCAAATTGAAAATGAACCTATATATCCAGAAACATCCATGTACATAAGATTATAACCAACTACTGCAAACATGATGCCTGCAATTGAGTATAAACCAATGTTTTTAGCACACTGGACGACAGCATTCTTAGCTCTTACTAAACCAGTTTCTAACATACAAAAACCTGCAGCCATCAACATAACTAGAAAACCGTGAACTAGGAAAGAGAAGGAATTAAATATATACGCAGTTTCTGCGTCTGGTGCTGCAGAAGCAACTCCCACAAAACCGAATATAATAGCAGGTATTAACAAAAATAACCTAAATAGATTAGACATCATAACACTCCGTTTAAATTTATACTTTTTTAATATCTCGCGAAATAAGTGTTAATAAAAGATACAGTAAATTAACAACTTTTAGATATTTAAAATTGAATAAAAAATAACCAATAATTATCAAAAAAAAATGATGTGATTAAAAGTTAAGCATTTTTTAAACTAAATTTTTTGTTCAATTTTAATTTTTTATGTCTATAACCTAGATTCTATAATTTTATTTAAAGTATTAAAAATATTGATCTTTCCTTGACTTATTGAAGCTTTTAACGAACCAAGGTCTTTTTCATTTAATTCATTTATTAATAAATTTATTGCAGCACCGGGTAGATTATTTTGTTTTTCATCCACAAAACAAATATTAACAACTTGGTCTAACCGGAAAAAAATACTTTCCAATTTTTTAAATAAAAGAAGTTTTTTGTCCATTTCATATTTATCAATAAAATTTGAATTTTTTTCATAAAAAAATTTAAGAAACTCAATATCTCTTTGTCCGCCAGCTACATATTTGGTTTCGAACCACTTGGATACTATTTTTTTATCAGATTTTTCATTTCTATTTTTTAACTCATTAACATTTACTCTCATTTTCTTTATTTCTTCAATAACATCTACATCCGAAATTGGAAGTGAATTTAATTTATTCAAAAGTTTTGAGATACTATCACTAAATTTATTTTCTGTTATAACTCGAGTTTTTTTTAGAGCTATTTTTTCCCAACAATATGACATATTCTTATGATAATTCTCAAAATTCTCAAAAGTACATGCAACTGGACCATAATTTCCAGAGGGTCTTAATTTTGTATCCACCTCGTACAAAATACCTTCAGATGTTTTAGTAGAAAGAATGTTTATAAGTTTTCGAAAAATGTTTACGTATACTTTTCTTTCAAATTTTTTACCGTAGACAAAGACTAAATCTAGATCAGAATTTGAAGTCATTGTAAAAGTACCAAATCTTCCATAGGCTATTATACAGAAATCCTCACAATTAATGTTATGACTATTATAAGTTTCACGCTTAATATTTTGTAAAACATAATCAACTGTAGCTTGAGCTAAATAAGAAAATTCAGATGAAGCTCTTTCTATACTTATTTCATTATTTATTAATGCAAATAAAATTTGAAATTTAGTTAACCTGTGTTGTTTTCTTAGAGCATCCAGCATACCTTCAGTTTCGTAATTTTGTAAATCTAACTTTTCGAAAGAATTTTTGTAATAGGAAATATTACCATTTAATCTAATTGCATATTCTGGTTGAATAACTTCTAGTAGTTTCATATCCCTTGACAGAATATCTGTTAAGATTCCTGAAAATGATAGAACCTTTGATAAATTCTCATAAACGAATGAACTATTTTTGAGGATTTCTAGATAATCAAGGTTTGAGTTTAAAGAATTCACATATCTTAAAAGTTGATACAGACCTTCTTCTTTATGTTTATTTCGAAAAATAATTGGAACTATTTCTTTAAAAATCTTAGACAATTTTTCTCTTGTTGCCGAAGATAGACTATTTTCAAAAAAACTTTCAAATAGTCTTATGGTTGTATCTATGTTTATATTACTTACATTTCGTATTTTAATAATGATCTTATTTTCAACTTCATTTACCTCTATCTCCTCATCATTTGCTAATGGCAAATTAATTGGTAAATTTAGTTTTTTATAAAGCATTCACAAACCAAAAAAAATTTATTATCTTATACAAACTTACATATGTTTCAATTTCGTTTCAATATCGTATTAGTAGAATTAAAAATGGATCTAGAAAATTATTTATTAAAAAATTCTAAAGAAGAAGAGATTTCATTAATCGTCAAATCATTAGGTGATGCTGCAATTAAAATATCTAATACTATAAGAAGTATCAAACCACAGGAAAGTATCTCAAATAATGATAGAAAATTAAATTCGGATGGAGATATTCAAAAACCATTAGATATAATATCAGATGAAATTTTGATTAGCTTTTTAGAAAAATCACCTGCTGCAGGGTATGCCTCCGAAGAGCAAGAAGGGTGTATTGATTTCAAAAATAATAATAATTTTATTGTTTTCGCTGACCCACTTGATGGGTCAAGTAACATTGACGTAAATGTTTCAATAGGTACTATATTTTCGATAATGTCTAAAAATAATTTACCTTTAGAAAAAGCATTTATTCAAAATGGAAGTCATCAAAAGTCCTCAGGTTTTTTCGTTTATGGACCACAAACAACTTTATTTATTACAGTTGGGGTTGGAACATCTTTGTTCGCACTAGACGAAAAAAAAGGTAAATTTATTCTAGTGAAAGATAATATTACCATACCAGAAACAACTGCTGAATTTGCAATAAATGCTGCTTACAGAAGATTTTGGGACAGCGCAACATTAAAATATATTACTGAATGCCAAAATGGAGAAAATGGACCAAGAAAGAAAAATTTTGGAATGAGGTGGGTTGGATCATTAGTAGCAGATGCTAGTAGAATTTTTAATCGAGGAGGTATTTTTTTATATCCCTCGGATACAAGAGAAAAATATAAAAATGGAAGGTTGCGTTTAACGTATGAAGCAAATCCAATAGCTTATCTGGTAGAACAAGCTAACGGCGAAGCTACTGATGGACATAAAAATATTTTAAACCTAGAAGTTAATGAATTGCATCAAAGATCACCATTAATTTTCGGTTCTAAAGAAGAAGTTTTAGAATATAAAAAATCATATTTATATTTATAATTTTTTTTGAAAACTCTTATGTAATTTTATTAACATAAATGTTATTGATAAATCTAATCTCTTTATACTAATTTTTCAGGAGTGTTTTTATGCAAGGACACATAACACCAAATGATAATATGTCCTCTAAAATGGCCGATGCAATAAGATTCTTATCTATGGATGCAGTGCAGGCTGCCAATTCTGGTCATCCAGGAATGCCTATGGGTATGGCAGATGTTGCTACTGTTCTTTTCAAAGATTTTATTAATATTTACCCAGATAAACCAAATTGGCCAGATAGAGATAGATTTGTTTTATCCGCTGGTCATGGATCAATGTTATTATATTCACTTCATTATCTTTTAGGCTATAAGGATATGCCAATTGAAAACATAAAAAATTTTAGACAGTTAAATTACAATACTGCTGGGCACCCAGAATTTGGTCATGCAGATGGTATAGAGACTACAACTGGACCATTAGGACAAGGTCTGGCAACCGCAGTTGGAATGGCTTTGAGTGAAAAGTTAATGGCATCTAGGTTTGGAAATACTTTAGTTAATCATTTCACTTATGTTATTGCTGGTGATGGTTGTCTACAAGAAGGTATTAGTCATGAAGCAATTGAGTTTTCTGGACATCTTAAGTTATCAAAGCTAATTGTTTTTTGGGACGATAATAAAATTTCAATTGATGGATCCACTGACTTATCTAATTCATCAAATCAAATCAATAGATTTAAGGCAGCAGGTTGGCATACCCAAATTATAGACGGACATAATCATGATGAAATTCACAAAGCTATCTTGAATGCAAAAAAATCAAGAAAGCCATCGCTGATTGCATGTAAAACAAAGATTGGATTTGGTGCACCTAATTTAGTTGGAACAGCCAAAACTCATGGTTCTCCTCTTGGTGCTGATGAAATAGCTGCAACTAGAAAGGCATTGGGGTGGTCAAATAATCCATTTGAGATACCGACAGAAATACTTTCAGAATGGAAAAAAACCACAGAGCGATCAAAAGAACTTTTTAAAGCTTGGGAAAAAAAATTGGAAGATAGTCCTAGGCGTAATAGATTCCAGATGTTTATTGAAGGTAACATTCCCAACTCTTACCAAAGAAAAATGAATTCATTTATTAAACAAATGAAAAAAGAATTACCAAAACTTGCTACAAGGCAAGCAAGTCAAAAAGCTTTAGAAGTAATAAACAAAACTATTGTAAATACATTAGGTGGATCGGCAGATTTGACTGGATCAAATTTAACTAAAACTAGTGAGATGAAAACTGTCACTTCAAGTAAATTTTCAGGAAATTACATCCATTATGGAATAAGAGAGCATGCTATGGGCTCTATTATGAATGGTGTTGCGTTACACAAAGGTTTTATACCTTATGGAGGAACATTTTTAGTATTTAGTGATTACATGAGAGCATCTATAAGACTAGCTGCATTAATGTCACTAAGAGTGATTTATGTATTAACTCATGATTCGATTGGTCTTGGTGAAGATGGACCGACTCATCAACCAATTGAACATCTAGCAATTTTAAGAGCAACTCCTAATTTAAATTTGATAAGGCCAGCAGATATAGTTGAAACTGCAGAGGCTTGGGATGTAGCACTTAAAACTAATGGACCAACTGTTTTGGCTTTGTCAAGACAAGGTTTGAAAGCTTATAGATCTGAAAAAACTAATAAAAACTTAGTTTCATCTGGTGGATATATTCTAAATAATATTTCAAAAGAGAGAGATATTACTCTGATAGCTACAGGATCTGAAATTGAAATAGCTATGGAAGCTTCTGAAATAATGTATAAAGAAGGTATTATGGCGACAGTAGTTTCACTTCCTTGCTGGGAATTATTTGATAAACAAAGTGAAGAATATAAAAATCAAGTTTTAGGAAATTGTCCACGCATAGCTATCGAGGCTGCTTCTGAAATGGGTTGGAGTAAGTACATAGGTGAAAAAGGAATTTTCATTGGCATGAAAAGTTTTGGAGCGTCTGGACCGGCCTCGGATTTATACAAGTATTTTAATATTACTAGTAAATCTATAATTGATTCTGCGAAATTATTATTAAAATAATTATAATAACAATAAGTGAATTTTTATAATGACTACTAACATCAAAAGCATAGTTAATGAAGATGTAAACAATAAGGTTGTTATCTTAAGAGCTGATTTAAATATTCCTATTGTTAATGGTATTGTCAAAGACCTGACCAGACTTAATAGGTTAATACCTACAATAAATTATTTGTTAGAAAATCAGTCGAAACTAGTTATTTGTAGTCATTTAGGTAGACCAGAAGGGAAATTTGATGAAAATTTTTCACTTAAACCTCTAATAAATGTTTTGTCTGAAATTACAAAAACAAAAGTCCATTTTAATTCATCTTGTATTGGTGATGAAGCTTTGATTAAAAAGAAGACAATAAAAAAAGGAGAAATTTTATTATTAGAGAATTTAAGATTTCATGAAAGTGAAATTAAAAACGACAATGACTTCGCAAATGAATTATCTAAGGAATGTGATATATTTGTGAATGACGCCTTTTCTTGTTCACATAGAGCTCATGCAAGCTTACACGCAATAACAAAATTTCTTCCATCTTTTTCTGGGTTATTACTTGATGAGGAAGTTAGGGCACTTACTTCTGTTTTGAACTCTCCAATCAAACCAGTTGCTGCACTAGTTGGAGGCGCTAAAATATCATCAAAAATTAATATAATTCAATATTTGTTAACTAAAATGGACTATTTGGTTATTGGTGGAGCAATGGCAAATACTTTTCTTGTTGCTAAGGGTTTTAATATTGGAAAAAGCCTCTACGAAAAAGATTGTATTGATATCGCAAAATCAATATTAAAAATGAGTGAGACAAATAACTGTCAAATAATTTTACCTCTAGACCTAGTTGTTTCTAAGAAATTTGAAATTAATGCAAAATTTGAAATAGTGTCTTCAGATTCTGTCCCATCAGAAATGATGGCTTTAGATGTTGGTCCTAAAACGATAAACGAAATAAGTTCAGTGTTTCAAAAAGTTAATACTTTACTCTGGAATGGCCCAGTCGGTGCCTTTGAAACACCACCATTTGGAGAGGGAACTTACAAGCTTGCTAGGGAGGCTGCTAAATTAACGGTAAATAAAGAATTAATTACTGTTGCTGGTGGAGGTGACACGACTTCTGCTCTAAACAATGCTAAAGCTGTCAATGATTTTACATATGTATCCTCAGCAGGTGGAGCTTTTTTAGAATGGCTAGAGGGTATAGAATTACCAGGAATATCAGTATTAAGTAAATAATTTAAGTAATGTATTAATTTAGAAAGGAAAAAAATAATGTCAGTAAGAGTTGCTATTAACGGATTTGGAAGAATAGGAAGAAATATTTTAAGAGCTATTGTTGAATCAGCTCGAAATGACATAATTGTTGTTGGTATAAATGATTTAGGTCCAGTAGAAACTAATGCTCATTTATTAAGATATGATAGCGTTCACGGAAAGTTTCCAGCAGATGTAAAAGTTAGTGGCAATGATTTGGATGTTGGAAATGGCCCTATCAAAGTTACTTCTATCAGAGATCCAAAAGCTTTGCCTTGGAAAGAGCTTGATGTAGATATAGCTATGGAGTGTACAGGAATATTTGCTAGCCGAGAAAAAGCTTCAATGCATTTAGACGCAGGTGCTAAGAGGGTACTTGTTTCTGCGCCTGCTAGTGGTGTGGATCTGACTATTGTTTATGGAGTAAATCATCAAAAAATATCTAAAGATCATCTTGTTATCTCAAACGCATCTTGTACTACAAACTGTCTAGCACCTGTCGCGATGGCATTAAATAATGGAGTAGGAATAAATCAAGGTTTTATGACTACAATTCATTCTTATACAGGTGATCAACCAACATTGGACACAATGCATTCTGATCTTTATAGGTCGAGAGCTGCTGCTGGCAATATGATACCAACTTCTACTGGTGCAGCTAAAGCCGTTGGATTGGTTTTACCGGAATTAAATGGAAAATTAGATGGTGTTTCGGTGAGAGTTCCAACTCAAAACGTATCAGTTGTTGATTTTAAATTTAACGCTTCAAGATCGACTTCAGTTGAGGAAATTAACAATATTATTAAAGAATATACAAATGGAAAGCTAAAAAATATTCTTGGCTTTACAGATGAACCTCTTGTATCAAGTGATTTTAATCATGACTCACGTTCTTCTATTTTTCATATGGATCAAACAAAAGTGATGGACAACACATTCGTTAGAGTATTAAGCTGGTACGATAATGAGTGGGGTTTTTCTAATAGAATGTCCGATACCGCTGTAGCTATCGGTAAGACAATTTAAAAACAAATTTAAAATTTGTGAAATAAAAGGAATATTTGTATGACCGATGTGTTGATAGCACCGTCAATATTATCATCAAATTTTTCATGTTTAGCTGATGAAATTAAAGCTATTGATAAAGCAGGTGCTGATTGGATACATTTGGATGTTATGGATGGTCACTTCGTACCAAACCTTACATTTGGGCCTCCAATTATTAAAGCCATAAGAGATTTTTCAAAAAAACCTTTTGATGCCCATCTAATGGTTACTAACCCAGATGATCTTTTAGAAGAATACGTGAATGCTGGAGTTGATATGATAACTGTTCATAAAGAGGTTACTCCACATTTAGATAGAACTTTGAACCGTATTCGTGAGTTAGGATGTAAAGCAGGCGTTTCTATTAATCCTGCCACCTCTATTTCAGGTCTAGAGTTTTTGTTAGATAAATTAGATCTGATTCTTATAATGACGGTTAACCCGGGTTTTGGTGGTCAAGTCTTCATTGAATCGTCTTTGAATAAAATTAAATTAATTAAAGAATTAATTAACGATAAGCCTATAAAAATTCAGGTTGATGGTGGCATTAACAAAATGGTTGCCCCAAGGGTAATTGAGGCAGGTGCAAATGTAATTGTTGCAGGTTCAGCTGTCTTCAATGGAGATGGTCTCAAAAGTTATTCAAAAAATATAAAAGCTCTTCGTTATAAGATTTAAAATATGAAAAACATAAATTTTAATATAATTTTTGATTTGGATGGCACTTTAGTTCATTCAGTTCCTGATATGCACCATGCAATAAATAAAACTTTAACTAAATATAGTTTAAAAAATATATCTGAGGAAAAACTGCAGACATTTGTTGGTGAAGGTATGTTATCTTTGTCAAAAAAAGTAGTTGACTTTTGTGGAGGAGATAAAAGTTTATATGAAGTAATTTTCAATAGTTACAGACAAAACTATTCAGAACAACCATATAAATATAGTACTCTAATGCCTGGAGTAATGGAGACTCTTAATTTTTTTTATGAGCGAAAAATATTAATGGGCATTTGTACTAACAAGAGACAATTTGTAACTGAAAAATTAATTCAAGAAATGAATCTAAGTAAATTTTTTACCATAATTGTCGGAGCAAGAGAGAATATTCCGTTAAAACCAAAGCCAAATATGTTAATGCTTACAATGGAAGGTTTTAACACAAAGAACAAAATGTTTTACATGGTCGGTGATACATCAAATGATATTGAAGCAGCTAAAGCAGCAAATATAAAATCAATTGCAGTTGCAGGTGGTTATACTGATAAGGGTGTAAACAACCTTGGAGCAACTCACACCTTAAAAAACATGAAAGATATAATCAAACTTCTAGGCTTATCTTAAATTGGATCCCAGCTAAAAACATCACCACTTCTTTCATTTGGTGTCATTGAATTTTTAAATGAGGGAAGTGCTCTTTCGGCAATTTGTTGTGGTGTCCACCCTGACTCAGAATGAATGCTTTTTACAGGTCTGTTTTGATTATATATAAATAATTCATTCAATCTTACACTGAAAATTTGTCCACTTACATTTTTAGCAGCCTCTGAAGCCAAAAAAACAGCTAAGGGAGCGTTAGTTTCAGGAGTCATTTTCTTTAATCTTTCAACCCTCTCTTTTTCAGCTTCAGTATTTGAAGGTATAGAATTGGTCATTCTACTCCAAGCGAATGGTGCAATACAATTTGATCTAACATTAAATCTGCTCATATCTAGGGAAATTGATTTTGATAGGCCTGCAATTCCTAATTTTGCAGCTGAGTAATTTGCTTGACCAAAATTTCCTATTAACCCTGATGTACTTGTCATATGTACATAGGCTCCCGAGCTTTGTTCTCTAAAATATGGAGCAGCAGCCCTGCTAACGTAAAAGCTGCCATTTAAATGAACACTTATAACGTCGTTCCAATCTGAGGGTTCCATCTTATGGAAAATTGTGTCTCTTAAAATACCAGCATTATTTATAACAATATCTAATCTGCCATATGTATCTAATGCTTTTTTTATAATAAGTTGTGCACTATCCCATGAAGAAACGCTATCATTACTAATTATAGCTTTCCCACCTTTTTGAGTTATTAATCCAACAGTTTCTTGAGCTGGAGATTCAGAACCACCCTCACCAGTCAATGAGACACCTATATCATTAACAACAATTGAAACTCCTTCTCTTGAAAGAGCAAGTGCAATCTCACGTCCAATTCCTCCTCCCGCTCCAGTTACAACAGCTACTTTATCCCTTAATCCTAAATCAATATTCATAAACAATCCCCTTATTTTAATTGTTTACTATATTAAGAATTTTTTATAATCATACTACAATAAAATATTTAGAAATATTAGAAAATCTTATAATTGAAAATTAATCTTTATATGATATTAGATTAATTATGTGGCCTCGTAGCTCATCTGGATAGAGCGCAAGATTCCTAATCTTGAGGCAACAGGTTCGAGTCCTGTCGAGGTCACCACCATTATGAAATAAAAATATTATTAACTAGAAATCTAAGTTAATTCCATACAAAATAGAATCTTTTTTAATTTCAAAAAAAGTAAATTGTGAGTTATTGTAAATTATTTTTTCTCCAAGATTTGAGGGATTTATTTGTACTGATTTCCCATTTTCAAAATTGTAAGTTAATTTATTTTTTGACTTGAGTTTTATGGATGACTTTTGTTTTTTTAGATTGGTTTTTGAATTATCAATTGTGCTATCAGAGAAATTTTTTAAACCATTTTTCCCAAAAGAAAAAAAAAAATTTAAATAGTTTGTGACTTTATTGTCATACTCATAATGATTAAATAATTTAGAGGCAAACTTTTCAATATCATCTGCAAACACATTCTTTGAATTACTTACAGTACTAACTGAAATTAAAATTATGACAAAAAAAATTTTTATGTAGGGTCTCAACTTTTTTAATAAACTCCATTTATCTCTAAAAGTTTAATTAAAAGTTAATCAGAGTCAAATTTTGAAATAACAGATCTTTGATGTTGTATTACATTTCTAGATAATTATATATTTTACGATAGCTGATACCAGCTTTTTAAAAATTCCTAAGGATCAAAATGACCATAAAATTCTTTGAAGATTTTGAAATATCCACACTTAAGATAAAAAATGGATATATTAGATTTAGGAAAGCAGGACATGGACCTGCTTTACTTATGTTGCATGGAAATCCCCAAACACATGTAATGTGGCATAAAGTAGCTCCAGCTTTAACTAAGAAATTTACGATTATCTGTCCAGACATTCCAGGTTACGGAAAATCCTATAAACCTAAAATATCTAAAGATCATGAAAACTACTCAAAAGTTAGTATGGCTTCTGACATGAATGAGTTAATGACTTTATTAGGACACAAAACATTTTATCTTGTTGGCCACGACAGAGGTGCAAGGATAGGTCATCGTTTAGCCTTAAATTATCCTAACAAAGTTAAAAAAATAATGTTATTAGACATAATACCAACTATTGAACATTTTGAAAGAACTAACAAAGATTTTGCGATGGGTTACTACCATTGGTTTTGGTTAGCACAGAGATATCCTATACCAGAGTCAGTAATTAACAAAGCACCTGAAGAGTGGTTCTTCGCGCATACTTCTAGAGAAAAAAAGGACAAAGATTTTTTCGCACCTATGGCATTAGCTGATTACTTGGAGTGTGTCAAAAATCCTGAAACTATTAGGTCTATTTGTGAGGATTATAGAGCTGCTGCATCTATTGATTTAAAAGATGATGACATAAGTAGAAAACAAAATTTAAAAATTAAAATGCCAACACTAGTTTTGTGGGGTAAAAAAGGTAAGATAGAACAATGGTATGATCCCTTGACAATCTGGCAGAAATATTGTGATCAAGAAGTTAGAGGTAATGGTGTTAATACAGGCCATTATTTAGCTGAAGAAAATCCTGATGAACTTATAAAAAGTATTAATAACTTTTTTAAATAAAATAAATTGAGGTTAAAATTAAAATGAACGAAATGCATCTAAAGAAAATGAACAACGAATTGCCTATATGGGATCTATCAGAAATATATAAAAACATTAATGATCCTAATATTAACATTGATATAAATAATATTCGAGAGTCAGCAAATAATTTTCTGAATAAATGGAAAGGTAAGATAAATAATTTAAGCTCATCAGAGTTTTTATTTTGTATAAATGAATATCAAGAAATTAATGAAGCTATTTATAGGATCGCAACGCACAGTAGTCTAACCTTTGCTACAAATATGGAAGACCCTGAAATTTCTAAATACAACTCCTCTATATCAGACCAAATTACTGAAATTCTATCTACTCTCATTTTTGTTACATTAGAGCTTTCAAAAGTAGATGATGATACAATTAATAATTGGTTAAATGATAAAGATGCAAAAATATGGAAACCTTATCTCAATATTTTAAGAAAAAGAAATCCCTATATCCTTGATCCTCTTGTAGAAGAGATTTTAATAGAGAAATCTGCTACTGGTAGGTCAGCATGGATACGATTGTTTGATGAGACATCTGCGGCATTACGTTTTCCTTTCAAAAACAAATCACTTACTCAAGCTGAGATTTTGAACTTGTTATCTGACGCAGATCCAAAAACCAGAAAAATTGCAGGTAAATCACTTTCTGAAGTTTTAGAAAATAACAAACGTATTTTTGGAATGATACTTAATGTGATTTCTAGAGATAGGTTTATCGAAGACAACAAAAGGGGTTTTAAAAGAATTATGTCCTCAAGAAATCTTGATAATGATGTTGAAGATGAAGTTGTAGACAAATTAGTAAATACAGTTGATAAGGCAATGCCCAAACTTACACATAGATATTATAAATGGAAAGCTAAACAATTTGGTCAAACCAGGTTAGATTGGTGGGATAGAAATGCACCATTACCGCACTCTTCTGAAAATTTGATAAAATGGTCTGAGGCTAAGGATATCATTTTAGATTCATTTTCTTCATTCCATTCAGAGATTTCTAACCTAGCAGAATTATTTTTTAAAAATAATTGGATAGATGCAAGCTTAAGAAAAGGTAAAGCATCAGGTGCTTTTGCCCATCCTTCAGTTCCGTCATTGCATCCATACATATTAGTAAACTATCAAGGCAAAATCAGAGACGTTATGACACTTGCACATGAACTTGGTCATGGTGTTCACCAAATTCTTGCAGGAAAAAATGGATTATTAATGTCAGAAACACCTCTAACACTCGCCGAAACGGCATCAGTTTTTGGTGAAATGTTGGTATTTAGAAAATTATTAGATGAGAGTTCAATTGCACAAAAAAAACAACTATTATCTAGTAAAATAGAAGATATGTTAAATACTGTTGCTAGACAAATAGGGTTTCACCAATTCGAAGTCAAATTTCATGAGGCAAGAATAAAGTCTGAATTAACACCTGATGAGATAAGTAATATTTGGATGGAGACACAGTCTCATGCTGTGGGCCCTCATATTAATCTTGGTGATGATTATAGATTCTTATGGGGATACATCCCCCACTTTGTTCATACTCCATTTTATGTATATGCATATGCTTTTGGAGATAGTTTAGTAAATGCACTGTGGTATGCATATCAACAAAGTGACAAAGATATTTTTTCAAATAATTACATTGAAATGTTATCTTCAGGAGGGACAAAAAATCACAATGATCTTCTAAAACCTTTTAATTTAAGTGCTCATGATAATAGTTTTTGGGAAAAAGGTATTACGATGATAACTGGATTAATGGATGAGCTTGATAATTTGGATAATTAATCTAATTTTTAGAGGTTTTAATTATTATGAGTAAAGATAGTAGAATTCAAGACGAACTCAGCTCTTCTATGACAGGTGGAAGACTCAGACGTTATGCAAAAGTAACCTCTGCAATGGGTGGGCTTGCTGCAAGACTGGCTGGTGAAAGATATTTAGGAATTAAAATAAACAGAGAACAGCATGCTTCTGATTTGAGAGCTGCATTAGGGGGGCTGAAAGGTCCACTTATGAAAGTCGCCCAAATTCTTGCCACAATTCCTGATGCTCTCCCTAAAGAGTATGTAAATGAATTATCTCATCTTCAAGCAGATGCCCCCTCAATGGGTTGGCTTTTTGTTAAAAGAAGGATGAGAGCTGAGTTAGGAGAAAATTGGCTTACTTATTTTAATACCTTTGATAAACAAGCCTCCGCTGCAGCATCTTTAGGTCAAGTTCATTTTGCTGAGGACATCAACGGAAAAAAATTAGCCTGTAAGTTGCAATATCCTGATATGGGCTCAGCTGTTCAGGCTGATCTTAAGCAACTCAAATTAATATTTTCATTATATGAAAAATATGACTCTGCCATTTCAACTGAAGCAATACATGAGGAGTTGTCAGATAGGTTAAAAGAAGAACTCAATTACTCTCATGAAGTTAAAAATTTAAAATTATATAGGTATATGTTATCTGATTTAAATCAAATAACACTTCCTAATCCTATTGATGAATTATCTACAAATAGACTCTTAACGATGACAAGGATAGATGGCTCTAAAATAATGGATTTTATTGCTAAAAACAGTGACATGAAAATTAGAAATCAAGTCGCTATAAATATGTTTAAAGCTTGGTATATACCATTTTATAAATATGGAGTGATTCATGGAGATCCTCATCTTGGAAATTATACAATACGTCCTGATGGAGGTGTAAACCTAATGGACTTTGGATGTATTAGAATCTTTAGACCAGATTTTGTAACAGGTGTAATTGAACTTTATAAAGCTTTAAGAGACGGAGATGAAGAACAAGCAGTAAATGCCTACAAAAGTTGGGGTTTTGAAAATCCCTCAAAAGAATTAATTGGTGTTTTAAATATTTGGGCAAACTTTATCTATCAACCTTTACTAGAAGATAAAGTTAGGTTGATCAATCCAAGTGAATCCGGACAATATGGAAGAGAAACGGCAGAAAAAGTTCACGAAGAATTAAAAAAAATTGGAGGTGTTAAACCACCAAGAGAATTTGTGTTAATGGACAGAGCGGCTGTAGGATTAGGATCAGTTTTTATGCATTTAAAAGCAGAAATTAACTGGTATAGAGTTTTTCACGACTTAGTTGGAGACTTTGATGAAAAGATTTTGTCTAAAAGGCAAATTAAAGTTATGAATAAATCAGGTTTAATATAATTAACTTAAACTCTGTAAAATTGTATCCAAAGTTTTTTTTGCATCTCCATAAACCATTCTAGAATTTTCTCTAAAAAATAATGGATTTTCAATTCCTGAGTAACCTTTTCCTTGTCCTCTTTTTGAAATAAAAACCTGTTTAGCTTTCCAAACTTCCAAAACAGGCATTCCCGCAATTGGACTATTAGGATCTTCTTGTGCAGCTGGGTTAACAATATCATTAGCTCCTAGTATCATTACTACATCTGTATCAGGAAAATCGTCATTTATTTCATCCATTTCAAGAACAATATCATACGGAACTTTTGCTTCTGCTAGTAGAACATTCATGTGGCCTGGAAGTCTTCCCGCAACAGGATGAATTCCAAATCTTACCTCTTTGTTTTTTGCTCTTAGTCTAGAGGTTAATTCAGAAACTGTGCTTTGAGCTTGTGCAACTGCCATACCATAACCAGGAACGATTATAATTTTGTTTGCATCATTTAATGCAGTCGCTACGGAATCTATATCTATTGGTTTCATCTCACCTTCAATATCCATTGTAGGACCTGTTATATCACCCCAACCACCTAAAATAACTGAAAGAAATTTTCGGTTCATAGCCTTACACATTATATATGAGAGTATAGCACCGGAAGATCCAACCAAAGCACCTGTAACAATTAATAGGTCATTTCCAAGCATAAAACCTGTCGCAGCTGCAGCCCATCCAGAATATGAGTTAAGCATTGAAACTACTACTGGCATATCTGCACCACCAATTGCTAAAACAAGATGAGCTCCTATTACAAATGCAATTATAGTCATTACAATTAAGGTCCAATTACCCTCATCAATCAAAAACATGTATCCTAATGCTAAGCAGGAAAATAACATGATCAAATTTAACAAATGTCTTCCAGGTAAAATTAATGCCTTGCCAGTTATCAATTCAGATAATTTTCCAAATGCCACTATAGATCCGGTAAATGTGATTGCCCCAATAAATACTCCAATAAAAACTTCAACGTTATGGATCATATACTGAGTAGAATTCATATCAGAGTGTGGCAACATTGCAGAGTTTATGCCGATAAAAACAGCAGCTAAACCTACAAATGAGTGAAGTGCAGCAACCAATTGAGGCATGCCAGTCATTTGTACTTTTTTAGCAACAATTGCTCCAATTATAGAGCCAACTAATATTGCAGCTATAAGCCAGTTAAGCCATTCGGTAAAAAAAACTTGATTTCCATAAATTGTTGCAAAGACAGCAATCGCCATTCCAACAATACCATACCAAACGGCTCTTTTTGCTTTTTCTTGATTGCTTAAGCCACCTAATGCAAGAATAAAAAGCACACTAGATGTTATGTATGAGGCAGTTAATAATCCAATATTCATCTAATAGTCCTTTTTTAGCTTTTCTGAAACATTGATAACATTCTTTTTGTAACCATAAACCCTCCAACAATATTAATGGTAGCAATAAAGATAGATATTAGGGCTAAAATACTTACAATATCGTTTTCAGTTCTCATTTGTAGTAAAGCACCAATTATAACTATGCTTGAGATAGCATTTGTAACAGCCATTAAAGGTGTATGAAGTGAATGAGATACGTTCCATATAACTTGATATCCCACGAAACATGATAAAATGAAAACAATGAAATGTTGCATAAAGTCTGAGGGTGTATAATAACCTATAAACCAGGTTAGAAGAGCACCAATTGCTAAAAGTAAGAATTGTAATCTACCAGCTTTTTTTTCTTCATTTATTTCGTTCTGAGCTATCTCTTCAAGTGATTTTTCTTTTATTTTACTAGTCTCATGTTTTGCAATAGCTACGATTTTTGGTTTTGGTGGAGGAAAAGTTATTTCACCATCATGAAGCACAGTAGCGCCTCTTATTACATCATCTTCCATATTAGTAAATGGTATTCCGTCCTTTTTAGGAGTTAAGTCATCAACCATGTGACGTATATTTGTAGAATATAAACTAGAAGATTGTGTTGCCATTCTACTTGGTAAATCTGTAAATCCAATAACCTTAACTTTATTTTTTGTTTCTATAACTTTATTAGGAACGGTAACTTCACAGTTTCCTCCCTGTTCAGCAGCTAAATCTACTATCACTGAACCAGGTTTCATTAACTCAACCATTTCTTTAGGCCATAACTTAGGTGCAGGCATTCCAGGAATAAGCGCGGTTGTAATTACAATATCAATCTCCGGAGCTTGTTTTCTAAATAATTCCATTTCTTTTTTTATGAATTCTTTAGAAGCAGGTTTTGCATACCCTCCTTCACCAGTGCCACCTGATTCAAAATCAAGCATTAAAAATTCTGCACCCATAGATTCAATTTGTTCAGCAACTTCCGGCCTTACATCAAAAGCTCTAACGATTGCACCCATAGATTGAGCGGTGCCAATGGCAGCAAGCCCAGCAACTCCTGCCCCTATTACAAGAACTTTTGCAGGGGGAACTTTCCCAGCTGCTGTTATTTGACCGGTAAAAAATCTTCCAAATTGATTTCCTGCTTCAATTATTGCTCTGTAGCCAGCTATGTTAGCCATAGAAGATAAAGCATCCATTTTTTGAGCTCTACTAATTCTAGGTATCATATCCATAGCTTGAGCTGTAACCTTTTTTTTTCTCAAAGCTTCAAGAAGAGGTTTATTTTGATTAGGCCAAATAAAACTTATAATATGATGATTTAGTCTTATTTTTGATAATTCTGATTTTTCTGGGCCTCTTACTTTTAATATTATATTTGATTGCTTCCAAAGTTCACTTGAATTCTTAATAACTTTAACTCCAGCATTTTTATAATCTTTATCTGAAAAGTTAGCGTTAATACCAGCGCCAGTCTCTAAAAGACATGTATATCCTAGTTTTTGTAATTGCTTCGCACTTTCCGGTGTAAGCGCTACTCTGTTTTCGCCTTTAAAAACTTCTTTAGGGCAACCAATATTCATCTAATTTACTCCAAAAGATATCAAACATATTTGATATTATATAACTAATTCTTCCTTATTAGCTTCAAAAAAAAACCGCAAATATAAATGCGGTTCATGCTAAAAATATAAAAAGTTGATCTTAATAGCCTTCTCTTTCTAATCTTTTCCTCATAAGTTTTCTAACTCTTCTAGTACTTTCAGCCATTTCTCTAGCTTTTTTTTCTGAAGGTTTTTCATAAGCTCTTCTGTTTTTCATTTCTCTAAACATGCCTTCCCTTTGCATTTTCTTTTTTAAAACCCTAAGAGCTTGGTCGACATTATTGTCTCGAACGGACACATACATTTTTCAAACCTACATTTGTTGTTATAAGCAGTGTCAATTAACACGATACATGAGGTAATTGCAAGTTATTTAATGTTTTTATTTATATTATATTGAATTTATACATATTATAAATTAGGTATAATTCATATTTCATAATGGTAATAATAATGAAAACTAATACATTAGATAATAAGCAAATCAGAATCGATCTAATTAAGGCAATGTTAATACATGTCCCTTTCGATGGTTGGACTTGGGAAGCAATGGAACAAGGTGCTATAGATATAGGTTTTGAAAAGAAAAAAACTTCTTCAGAAAGAATCAAAATTTTCAAAGATTTATTTAAAAATGGTTCTATTGATTTTATTGATGTTTTTTCCGAAACAATCGACTTAGAAGTAAAAGAAAATTACAATTCAATTGAAGTAAAACCAGAAAGAGTGCCTGAAAAAATCAAAAAAATTATCATGATCAGATTAAATTTATGTCAGAAATATAAACAGGCAGTTAGATCTTCAATTTCATTATCAACAATTCCCGTAAATACAAAAATATCTTTAAATATACTTTATAGAACTTGTAATAGCATTTGGAGAATAGCAGGAGATAAGTCTACAGATTTTTCTTTCTATACAAGAAGAATATCCTTAGCTGCAGTTTACACATCTACATTGTTATTTTGGTTAAATGATAAGTCTAATAATAATATTGAAACTGAATTTTTCTTAGATAGAAGATTAAAAGATATAAGTAAGATTTCTAATTTAAAAAGACCATTTACCGAATTGAAAAAAATCAAAAATAATTTTAATGGTCTAAAAAACACTATTAATATTAAATCTGCTTTTAGTTTTTTAAAAAATATAAATAATATTAAAAATTCAAGTATTAATTAATTAACTAAAAAGTTATAAAAATGCCTATTAAAATACACGATAATTTACCTGCAAGAAAACTTCTTCAAGATGAGATTGTAGACGTAATAAATAGTAGCACTGCAGAAAAACAAGATATAAGACCTTTAAAGTTTTTATTATTAAATTTAATGCCAAAAAAACTTGAAACTGAGGTGCAATTTGCGAGGTTGCTTGGTGCATCGCCTTTGCAAATAGAATTAACTTTAATGACTACTGATACTTACTCACCTAGAAATACTAAAAAAGAACATCTGATTGAATTTTATAAAACTTTAGAAGACATTAGTAATAATTTCTATGATGTTCTTATAATCACTGGGGCACCGGTTGAAACTGTTCCTTTTCAAGAAGTAAAATACTGGTATGAATTGAAAGAAATTATTTCATGGTCTTGTAGAAATGTTTTTAGAAGAATTGGTGTGTGTTGGGGAGCTCAAGCTCTTTTAAAAGTCCTTCATAATATTGAAAAACACTCAATGGAAAAAAAATTATTTGGTGTTTTCGATCATAACTTAAATCAAGAAAAAAAATATAGATTAATGCAAGGTTTTATTGATAGATTCCCAATGCCGGTCTCACGTTATACACAAAATAAAAAGGACGAAATTATACAAACAGGTCTTGAGATACTAGCATTTTCTCCAACTTCAGGTGTGGGAATGGTTAGATGTCCTAAAACAAAGGATTTATTTATATTAAATCATTTAGAGTATGATGCTATTACTCTTAAGGATGAGTTTTTAAGAGATAAGTCACAAAATACTCAAATAGACATTCCAGCTAATTATTTTCCAAATGATGATATTAGCCTTGAACCAATTAATAGATGGAGACCATACGCATTTTTACTATTTACTAATTTTATAAACGAGGTTTATCAAGATGTTCCATTCAACTTTACAAAGGTAAGTAATTAAGAAATATTTTTATTAAAATGTCCCATTTTTCTGCTAGGCTTTACGTTTTTTTTCCCATAGATATGTAATATATAATTTTGATCTTCATACATACTAATATTATTTACGTCTTGGCCGATTAAATTTGTCATTTCCCACTTACCATTACATTCAACATCTTTAACTGGCAATCCACATATTGTTCTAACTAAAATATCAAATTGGCTAACATTACAACCATTTAGTGTCCAATGAAAAGAATTATGTGGTCTTGGTGCAATTTCGTTAAATACAATACTTCCATCTAACAATTCAAATAACTCGATAGCTAAAACACCAAAAAGATTTAGATTTTGTGCTAATTTTTTTGCTTTTGTCTTTATATCAAATTCAATGTTCGAATCTAAATTGGTGGGCGCAGTTGTTTTTTTTAATATGCCATTTTCATGATAATTTTCAGATAGAGGAAAAAATCCTTCAGAGCCGTCAAGACTTTTGAAGTACATCAAAGAAATTTCTCTTTTAAATTCTAATTTTTCTTCTAAAACACATTCTACAGACCCTAAATTTTCCCAAGCTTCAAAAAAATTTGAATTTTTATCGATTTTTATTTGCCCCTTTCCATCATATCCTAGAGAGTTAGTCTTAAGTATTCCTTCTTTGCTTATGTTTTTAATTGAAGATATTAAATCATCAGTATTTTTTATTAAAAACCATTTTGGAGTGTTAAAGCCAGACTTAAGTGCCATTTCTTTTTCTTTAGACCGAATTTGTGCACATCTAAATACTAAACTGCTTGGCACTACATTTGTTTGGTTAGATAATAATTCAAGTGATTTAGATGGAATATTTTCAAATTCAGAGGTTGCGCAAAATACATCATTAGAAAATTCAACTAATTTTTCATAATCATCCCATTGACCATATGTAATTTTATCAACAACGGTTTCTGCTGGATTATCACCTTTGGGACAATAAAGATGTGTTTTGTATCCTGCTCTAGATGCCGATAAAGCTATCATCTTCCCAAGTTGGCCTCCTCCAATAATACCTATTACACTTTCATCATTGGGTAAGATTGGAAAATTATTTAATTTAATCATTTTTTAAATTTGGTGTAAGTGGAACATTGTCTTTTTGGGAAGATAGCCAATCTGTTAGTTTTGTATTTATTTCTTTGTTATACAAACTTAAAATTTTAGCAGCATAAACAGCTGCGTTAATAGCACCAGCTTTTCCAATGGACATTGTTGCTACAGGAATCCCACCAGGCATTTGGACTATTGATAAAAGACTATCAAGGCCATTTAATGAAGAGCTTTGAATGGGTACCCCTATAACTGGTAATTCAGTATGTGAGGCAACCATGCCAGGAAGGTGAGCGGCACCTCCAGCACCTGCAATAACAACCTGGATTGAATTTTCACGTGCATTTTTTGCAAAATCATTCATTCTATCAGGAGTTCTGTGTGCAGATATAATTTTAGTAGTAAAAGGAATGTTAAGTTTTATTAAGATTTCCTCCGAGTATTTCATAGTTTCCCAATCACTTTGGCTTCCCATGATAATAGCAACTGATGGTGTTATTTTTTGATTATTCATGTTTTTTCTCTAAAAAATTATAAAATTTTATAAATTACACGAAATTAGTTATTTGTGGGAATACTCTCATCATTGTGAGCATCTACTGAGCCTCCAGCTTTTATGATTGCTTCATCTAAATCCTCTTGGCTACATAAACTTAATAAAACAGGATGTTTGGCGGTAATATTGGAAATGTTCCAATGACTTCTTGTTCTAATTTTTTCAATTGTATCTTTAGTTGTTCCAATTAATTTTGAGATTTGATTGTTTTTTACCTCAGGATGATTTTTAACAATCCAAGCAATTGCATCAGGTTTATCGCCTCTTCTCGCTAATGGTATATATTTTGGACCTTTATTCTTACTTTTAGTTTCAGGCAGGGTAGAATTAGACTTTGTAAGAAACAAGGAAGTATCGTTACAACATTTGTCAATTTCTTCTTGTGTAAGTTGTCCGTTTAGTACCGGATCAAATCCTAAAATACCTTGACCAACATCACCATCTGCAATGGCTTGAACTTCTAAAACATGAAGACTACAAAACTCTGCAATTTGTTCAAAAGTTAATGTAGTATTGTCAATCAACCAAACAGCAGTAGCTTTTGGCATGAGTAATGATGTCATTTTCCAAACTCCAATTAATCGTAACTGAATTAAAAAAATTCAAATAAAATAATAATATATTTAAATAACACAAACTGAAATTTGTATCGGTTCAAAAATAATATTGCAGACCAAATTAATAATTAAGTTTAAACAAAACATTTGTCAATCTAAGAAGTTTAGATTTTTTTTGGAAGAGGAAGCATGTAACTAGGAAAATTAATTTTCATCTTTGAACTACAAAAATCACACTCTAATTTATTATTTTTTTCAAATAAATATAATTGAGATAATTTTATTTTGGCTATGCCATACCAAATATCATCATCCTTATTTAATAACAAAGCAATTACTTCACCAATATTATGTTTTTCTAAAAAAATTTTATTGTCAACTTTATCTAAATTTGAGAATGAAAAGTTTTTATTTTTAAAATGAATAGGGACATACTTTCGTTTTACTAACCCCTTATATTTAATCCTTGCATTAACCTCTTGGCCAATAAAACAACCTTTTTCAAAATTAATTCCACCTAACAAATCAAGATTAATTTCCATAGGAAGTGCTGTGTTAATTTCTATTTCTTTTATTCCTTCTGGAATACAATTTTTATATCTGATCAAATCATACCAATTTGATTTGTAACTCTTATCTATCAAATTTATCGGTTTTTTCTCATAATAAATTCTATTAATATTAACGTTAGTATTTGAGAATCTTTTATCTCTTAATGAATTTTTAGAACATTTTGGGTTGATTGACACATGAACATAATAATTAGTTTTTTCAATTTTTACTTCTTTCCTTAAGTTATACAAGTTTAATTTCTTAATTAGCTCATCTTCACAAAACAAATCGTATTCAATAAGAATTGATTTGTCTTCTGAATATTCTGGAAAATCTAGACTTACTAGTATGTCATACAAAACTTTTCCTTGGGGAGAAAGCAATGCTGCAGGTATAGTTTCTAATAGTTTTAGTTTGGAAATATCAGATGTTAGAATATTATTTAAAAAATCTACACAATTTAATCCTGAAATCTTTAGAACTTTTCTATTTTCTAGATAAAGAGTTTCTTCAGACATTTTTTAAATATTGATCTTATTAATTGCACTTAAGACTGCAAGTATAGGCGCCACAGTTATACTTGTATTAATCCCACATCCATAAATTGAGTCCTTGCCATCGTTAATTTTAAGTTCAACGTAAGCTGAGGATTCGGCTTTGGAGGTAGCACTTCTAGTGTTTTGACCAAAGTCTTCTAATGTAAAATGCAAATCAAAATTCTCTCTAATTCCATTTACAAAAGCTGAAATTGGCCCATTGCCTTGAGAAGAAAATTGATACATTTTATCATTGAAATTTACTTTTGCGTTAATTATTTCAAGATTATCTTTTCTGTTAGCGCCCTCAACTACAAAGTCAATTAATTGAAATGGTTTTTGGAGAATAAAATTCTCGTTAAAAGTTCTCCATATAATATCACTTGTGATTTCGTTACCAGTTTCATCAGCTATCTTTTGTACTTTTGAAGATAATTCAACCTCCGCTCCTTTTGGCAATCTTATTTGATAGTCTGATTCTAATAACCAAGCTGTACCCCCTTTACCTGATTGGCTATTAACACGAATTATAGCTTCATAAGTTCTGCCAATATCCGCTGGGTCAATTGGTAAATATGGAACAGCCCATTTTTTTGAAGGTGATTTTTCGATATTATCCATACCTTTTCTTATTGCATCCTGATGACTTCCAGAAAAGGCTGTATGTACTAAAGAACCTGCATATGGATGTCTTTGATGAATAGGTAGTCTATTACAAAACTCAGCCGTGTCTATTAGATCATTTATCTTGCTAAAATCTATATTAGGATTAATACCTTGAGTAAATAAATTCAGTCCAAGAGTTACAAGGTCTACATTTCCAGTTCTTTCTCCATTACCAAACAAAGTTCCTTCAACTCTCTCTGCACCTGCCATTAAACCTAATTCGGTTGCAGCAATTGCAGTACCTCTGTCATTATGGGGATGAAGGGATAAAATTACCCTTTTTCTATTACTAAAATTATTTCCCATCCATTCTATTTGGTCAGCATGAATGTTTGGAGTAGACATTTCAACAGTCGCAGGAAGATTTATTATGACAGGATTTTGCTCGCTTGCTTCCCAAACATCTAAAACAGACTCACAAACTTCTAATGCATATGGTAACTCTGTTCCAGTAAAGCTTTCTGGAGAATATTGTAATCTAATATTAGATTTTTCTAATTTATATAATTGATCTGAAATTATTTTAGCCCCATCAGTTGCTATTTTTTTAACTCCGTCCATGGATTCCTTAAAAACAATTTCTCTTTGAAGCGTGCTAGTTGAATTGTAAAGGTGAATAATTGCATTTTTGCAACCTTTCAAACTTTTAACAGTTTTTTCAATTAGAGGTTTTCTGGATTGAGTTAAGACCTGAACAGTAACGTCCTCTGGAATATGATTATCAGTAATTAATTCTCTTACAAAATTAAAATCTGTTTCAGATGCAGAAGGAAACCCAATTTCTATTTCTTTAAATCCTATTTTAACTAAATGTTTAAACATGCGCATTTTCCTAGCTGAATCCATTGGTTCAACTAGAGCCTGATTGCCATCTCTTAAATCCACTGAACACCAGATTGGTGCGTTAGTTATGGTTTTATCAGGCCATTTTCTATCTAAAATTTTTACAGGTGGATATGCGCTGTATTTTTCATATTTATTTTTCATAATTCTTTACCTTATATTAAGTCCAAAATAAAATTTGTTTTTTATTAATAATTAACCCGGGCTCCTTAGAGCACGGGTTTCATAATAAATTTAGAACCTGAATAGGAATTGAATTATAATTTATATACATAATAGAGTAATCTTATCAATTGAATAATTATTTAGTCAAGTTATTAGAGTTTTGAATAGATTTTTAATATTGCAAAATATTTTTTTTAAAACTAATTTGCGGTATATATTTAAAATTTTTGTAGGAAATTAATGACAGATATTAATCTAATAAGAAATTTTTCTATTATAGCACATATTGATCACGGTAAATCAACCCTTGCCGATAGATTAATACAAGAATGCAAGGGATTAGCTGAAAGAGAGATGAAAGAGCAAGTTCTTGACAATATGGAAATTGAGAGGGAAAGAGGTATAACAATCAAAGCCCAGACAGTCAGGTTATTATACAAGCATACTGATAATAAAACATACACTTTAAATTTAATGGATACTCCAGGTCATGTAGACTTTGCATATGAAGTTTCTAGATCTCTTTCTGCATGTGAGGGATCACTTCTTGTAGTAGATTCTTCACAAGGAGTTGAAGCCCAAACTTTAGCAAATGTTTATCAAGCAATAGATGTAAATCATGAAATTGTGACTGTACTGAATAAAATCGATTTACCTGCATCTGAGCCAGACAGGATTAGAAAACAGATTGAAGATGTAATTGGCCTCCCTGGAGAAGATGGGATAGAGGTATCAGCTAAAACAGGACAAGGCATCAAAGAGGTTTTATCTTCTTTAGTTGAAAAATTAACTCCCCCAAAGGGTAATCCCAATGCTCCTTTACAAGCTCTGTTAATAGATAGCTGGTATGACCCTTATTTGGGTGTGTTAACATTAGTAAGAGTTGTAAATGGAAGTTTAAAAAAAGGTCAAAAGATAAGATTTATGTCAACCAAGGTTTCTCACACTATCGAAAAACTTGGAATTTTTACCCCTAAAATTATAAATGTTGATGAGCTAGGACCTGGAGAAATAGGTTTTATTACGGCTTCAGTTAAAACAGTAGCAGATTGTAAAGTTGGAGACACAATTACTGAGGAAAGAAATCCAGTTCAAACTATGTTACCTGGTTTCAAACCCTCCGTACCAGTGGTGTTTTGTGGTTTATTCCCCATGGATAATGCTCAATTTTCTGATTTAAGAGAGGCGTTAAGTAAATTGTCTTTAAATGACGCTTCATTTAGTTTTGAAGCTGAAACCTCAGCCGCTTTGGGATTTGGCTTTAGGTGCGGATTTTTAGGCCTTTTACATATGGAAATTATAAGAGAGAGATTATCTAGGGAGTTTAATTTAGAATTAATCTCAACAGCACCATCAGTAGTTTATAAAGTTCATAAAAATGATAATACAAGCGATCTACTGCATAATCCTGCGGATTTGCCAGATGTAAATCATATTAACTTTATAGAAGAGCCATGGATTAAAGCAACTATTCTGGTTCCAGATGAATATGTTGGATCAGTTCTGACTCTATGTACTGAAAGAAGAGGAGAGCAGATAGACCTTACTTACGCAGGAGCTAGGGCTATGGTGGTTTATAAATTACCATTAAATGAAGTCGTTTTTGATTTTTATGATAAGTTAAAAAGTATGACATCAGGTTATGCTAGCTTTGACTACCAAATTGATAATTATAAAAAAGGGGATCTTGTTCGCGTATCAATTTTAGTGAATGGAGATCCTGTAGATGCTCTTGCAATGATTTCTCATAGAGAACAGGCTGAAACAAGGGGAAGAGCAATATGTACAAGATTAAAAGATCTTATACCAAGACAACTATTTAAGGTCGCTTTACAAGCAGCAATTGGTGGAAAAGTTATTGCAAGAGAAACTATCTCAGCTATGAGGAAAGATGTTACTGCAAAGTGTTACGGTGGGGATATAACTCGAAAGAAGAAGCTTTTAGAAAAACAAAAAGCAGGGAAAAAAAGAATGAGAGAATTTGGAAGTGTTGAAATACCTCAAAATGCTTTTTTTGAAGCCTTAAAAATGGGTGATAAATAATTGGAATAAGTTGTAATTTAAAGTTTATTTTTTGGTCTTTTTCTTGATGATTTTTTAAGTCCTAAAGCAATAAAAACAAAACTAAATAGGGCTAATATAACTGCAGCAGGCATTAATAATATTGAAGATATAAATGGATGCCATATAAACCCTGAACAATCCAGAATATCTAATGCCGAACATGGATCAACATATCGACTTACTATTGATTCTGCAATTTGAAGGCTATTTGGTGCAAAATGAAACCAAAATTGGCCTAGTTGAGTAATTTCATTCTTACCCTCTACTTGTAAAACAATATCAAAATAATTACTTGTTAGAGTAAGAATAAATGAACATATTCCAAATAAAATTAAAATTCTTCCCATTATCACTTTATAAAGTCCATTTATAATTATGAATTTAATCTAAAACGTATAAAAATTATTTCAATATAATAATAACTTATATTACCTTGCTCGAGAAAAAATGTTGATGTAAAATTATAATTTTTGGAGGGGTGGCCGAGCGGTTTAAGGCGCACGCCTGGAAAGCGTGTTGGGGTTAACGCCTCTCAAGGGTTCGAATCCCTTCCTCTCCGCCATAATATGTATTTAATATATTGATATTATTATATTTTTATATTTAACATTTTTTTTACCCACAAATCTACCCACAATAAAGTGTAATCTTAAACTCAAATATTGTTGGGGGTTGCTGCACCCTTTTCCTAATCAACAATAACCAATAATCAGGGCGTAGTCTGCCCATTGACCGTAGTCCATGGAACATGGATTGGTGTTGGTAGTTACGTTGGTAAGATTACTGTTAGGTAATCTGTTTGAAATTAAAGATAAACGTTTCTAAATAAAATGTTTAATATTTAAAAAAAACATCCATTATCTTATTCCTTTAATATTTTTTTAATATGTTTATTCTTTAAATTTTTTTATTACAGTATATGTCTCACCTTATTGAGTGATAAATCATACCTCCAGGACTAATAACTTTTCCATAATCGTGAAGTATATTACCAAAGTCTTCAAAATAATCATTTTTCATAGCATTCTCTATGTGACGTTGAACACTTTCTAATGAAGTAAATCTCTCATTTATTGTGAAAACTATATTTCCAGTTTCGCCCTTTGAGGGATCAGTTGGATCAACAAATTCAGCTGCTTTAGTGAAATAAGAATTTAAAAGGTGCTCCTGACCATTGTTATTTTCTGAATAAAACTCTTCCATCCAGGATGCGTGTTTTTTAAAAATACTTTCAACTTTTTCTGCACTCTCTTTCGGAACCACATATCCTAAATTAATACATCTTATTTCTTCTGACATTTAAACTACTCCTATTTATTATAAGTAAATGTTATTCTTCTAGATTTAAAATAATAGCTATTTATTATATATTTAATAACACCCTTGATGATATTAATGTTCCAGCATTACTTGCTTTTAAAACAATCTTTTGAAATTCTTCTGACATACCAACTCTATCAATTTGTTCTCCCATAGAGGACATATCACGAAAATAATAACAAGCAATTAATCTGTCCATGTTCGTTGCTAACAAGGGTACAACTGCCATAAAAGAAGCATCTTCATCTTTTATAATAGCGTCTATTTCAGGAAAGATTTGAACAGCTTCAGACAAATTATCTCTAGATAATTGATATTCTCTCATCATAATTACATTATGCTCAGGTGAAATATTACCATATATTGTTCTAAAAACTTCAGGACCTATTAAGTGACCTCCAGGATCATCTTGTCTTTCTTTCATTAAAGCAATTCTAGCTGGATCTTGTGACATTTCGTTAAATGAATTACAACCTTTTTCCATGTTTTCATATGATGCAGTTAAATGAATTGATCCCGCTAAATCACCTGCAACTATTCTTGCAACTCTAGCCTTTGCACCATGGTTGGTCATTATTTCTTGCATGGATTTAGCCCGCTTTAATACTAAATCACTTTTACCTAATATTGGCGTTAGTATCCGTCTTGAAATGATAGTCATTTTTACCTCTTCATTAAATAAATTATAATTAGAAACTAAGAATATTAATCATCAAAGTTTTTTGTTAAGATTTCATTACAATGATGGATTTTTGTGCATATTAAATTATAATGACCGTAGTCCATGAAACACGGACCAGGGTTCAATGAGGCATTAAATTACTTTACATGTTAAGTATATCAAAAAATTTTTTAGTTGAATAATAGAATTAATTTTATAAATGTTTGGAATTTTAGGTATAACAGCATCTTTTTTCGCTATCATTGCATTAGGAGCATTTACTAAATACATAGGCTTATTTGATGAAAAAAGTAGTCAAATATTTTCTAATTTTGCATTTTACGTAGCGTTACCTCCAATGATAATAACTTCAATTATGGCGAACCCAATTAAGGGTCTTATAAACTTTGATTATATTGTTAGATTTGAAATTGCTACATTGATTATATTTATATTATCTTATACGGTTGCAAAGTTTATATTTAAGCTTAAAAGTAATGAAAATTCAGTATTTGCTTTAAATGCAACTTATTCAAATTATGGTTATATTGGGCTTCCTTTAGTCTTATTACTTTTTGGGCAAAAGGCAATTGTTCCTGCTGCAATAATTTTAGTTTTTGATATAGCTTTTGTCTTAGCTTTAGTTGCTGTTTTCTCAACTAATTTTAATAACACTTCAGGATTTTTAAATTTTATAAATGCATTGAAATCAATAATAAAAAATCCAGTAATTATTTCTTGTGTAATAGGTTTATTTTTATCATTTTATGAAATTAATTTAGGAAAGATTACTGAAGAGACATTAAACATTTTATCTGGAGCAGCTGTCCCAACGGCTTTATTTGCCATAGGGATTATAATAGTTAGTAAAAGTGTAGAAAAAGCATATTCAGAACTAATATTTATAAGTTTTATAAAGTTAATTATGCACCCTTTATTAGTGATTTTATTATTTGTTTTTTGGTCATCAGATAGCCTTAAGATGCTTGATATAATGTGGTTGCAAGTAGCAATTATTTTCTCTTGTTTACCTGTTGCTGCAACCGTATTTCCAGTTTCTCAATATTATAAAGCATATGTTTTAAAAACTTCATCTGCTATAATTGTTACTACTGTAATTAGTATTTTAACAATTCCAATAGTATTACTTTTAGTAACTAATAAAAATGTTTATAATTTCCTTTAGCTTTTATTTTGATTTATAATTCATAATTAAGAAATATACTTAAAATCAGATATATTATGTGGAGAAAATTTTATGCAAATTGGTTTAATTGGTGGTATTGGGCCTGCTGCAACAGATTTTTACTATCGAAGTTTGATAGAAAGATTTGCATCCGAAGAAAAGAATTTGGACATGACAATTGTACATGCTGATGCCCCAACTCTAATTAAAAATTTAATGGAAGATAACAAAGATGGACAAGTTGCAATCTATAATGATTTAACGCTTAGATTAAAAAAAGCAGGAGCTAACTTTGTTGCTATTACTTCTATCGCTGGTCATTTCTGTGTTGAAAAGTTCAAGAAAAAATCTGTGCTTCCAGTTGTAGACCTTTTATCTTGCGTGCAAAAAGAAATTAAACACAGGGGTTATAAAAGAATTGGCATCATTGGTACCAAACCAGTAATGGTATCAAAATTTTATTCAATGATAACATCAGCCGAAGTATTTATACCAGAGGATAACCTCTTAGATAAAGTGCACGAAGCATATGCAGAAATGGCAACTTTGGGTTGTGCAAATAATGAACAAAAAGAAATATTTGAAAAAGCATGTAATCAATTTCTTAGTAAGAATAAGGTCGATGCAATAATGCTTGGAGGGACTGACCTAGCCTTGATTTATCGATCAGACAATGTTGATTTTAAATTAATTGATTGTGCAAAAATCCATGTAGAAGAATTATTCCGCTTGAATGTCAATTAAATATTTATATTATTAATTTTTATCTGAATTTTATTTTTAAAATGAAAATAGACCCTTTTAAAATATCCTATCCCAAACAAAGAATATTGGAAATCAAAGAAAAAGTTGAAATGTTTCCATGGCATGAAATGCCTAAAGAAGGTGGCTGGTCTTTTGGAACAAATATAGATTATATGAAGAATTTAGCTGATTATTGGACCAAGAAATATGATTGGGAATCTCAGGAGCTCAGATTAAATCAACAGCCTAATTATAAAACAAAAGTAGATGATATTGATATTCATTTTATTTTTAAAAAATCTTCTTCCCCGAAGGCTATCCCATTAATTTTAATTCACGGATGGCCTGGCTCAATAGTTGAATTTCTGGATATTATTGAACCACTTTGTGAACCAGAAAAATTTGGGAATAAAGACGAAATTTGTTTTGATATTATTGCGCCCTCTATTCCTGGTTTTGCATTTTCTGGGAAACCAGCTAATCCGATTGGACCAAGAAGAATTGCTGAGATTTTTAATAAACTTATGACGGAAAACCTTGGTTATGAAAGATATGTTGCTCAAGGAGGTGATTGGGGTAGTGCAATTTCTACATGGCTTGGTTTTGATCACTCAAAAAATTGTAAAGGTATCCATATTAACATGCTTCCAGCAAGACATATAGATGGGCCAAAAACAGAGGAAGAAAAAAGTTGGGAAAAGCAATTTAATATAGATTATGTCTCTCAAAGCGGATATTTTGCTATACAAAGCACTAAACCTCAAACACTAAGTTACGCTATGATGGAAAGCCCATTAGGTGTAGCTGCTTGGATAGTAGAAAAATTTTACTATTGGTCTGATTTAAAAGATGGAAGTCTAGATTTGACATACCAAAAAGACGATTTATTAACCAATATTATGATCTATATTCTAACTAAATCATTTAATACGTCATCTTGGATTTATTATGGCAGAGTTAAAGAAGGAGGACGAATTCTCTCTAAGGAAGGAAGAAAAGTAGAAGTTCCAACTGGATGTGCTGTTTATCCAAAAGAGTTTTTAACGTGGCCTCCTAAATCTTATGTAGAAAGGCTTTTTAATCTAGTGCATTGGACTGAAATGAAGAAAGGTGGGCATTTTGCAGCTCTTGAGCAACCCTCTTCTCTAATAAAAGACATTCAAGATTTTTACAAAAAAGTCGCCATATAAAATTAATTTATCAATTGAATTTTATTTATTCGTAAATAACATAGTAGCTTAAATATATGATGTTGGAGATATAGATGTTTTGTATTGTGTGTAGTGTTAGATATTCAAATTCTAAATTAATGCACGTAGGTCATCAATATATGGCCGATAATTTTGACCCCAAAACATTAAATGGCCTTTTAGAATTTAAAACTTTTCATATAACTCCTGATAAGGGATTAGGCATTTTTACTTTTGATAACCAAGAAAACTTGAAAAAGCATTTATCTGACATAAAAAATTTCAACAAAGATTACGAAGATAGATTTTCTTGTAAAGTCACTGTAGACACAGGAATTATTAATCCTGACTTATACTATAAAGTCTAGAATAACATTCAAATTATTATCTAGTTAACTCATAATGCCAATAAATATAGCAATTATTTCTATTTTTAAATTAGAGATTTGCAGACTTCTTTATAATAAGATGTAATTATTAATTTTTAGAGGATATATAATATGGAAATATTTTTTATAGCAAAATTTACTTGTTCTTATAACGAGTGGAAGTCAGTTTATGATGGTGATTTAGAATTAAGAAAACAATTTATGAAAGATGATTTGGTCGGAAAAGTCAATGAAAATACAGCTATGATTAAAGCAACCATTACTGATCCTGAAAAAATGGAAAAAGTAATGTCAGAAAGAATTCCAGAAATTGCTCCAAAACTTGGGCTAGAACACGAAATTTATACCCTCACAAAAATGAATAATGAATAATCATGAAAGCTAAGTAATATGTTAAGTAAAAACGTAAAGCTTATTAAACCAGGTAAGACTTATGTTGGTTTACAAGGTGTTTCATATAATGCTGGTGTTTCAAGAAATACAGCTGGTTCAGAAAAAGTGTGTATGAACATCCTTCCAATGCCACCAGGTGTTCATTCAATACCACATATTCATAAAGAAATCGAAACTATTGCGTATATGCTTGAAGGAGAATGCACACTATTTCATGGTGAAAAATTAGAAAAACAAACTTTAGTAAAACAAGGGGAACAAATATTTATTCCTGAGAATGTACCACATGCTCCTTTTAATCAAAGTGATAAAGAATGCATATGGGTAGTTGTTCATTCATCGGGAGATGATCAAGATGAATTAATCTCAATGCCAGATTTAGTTAAAGAACTTGATAAATTTAAATAATTGATAGGATAAATAAAATGAGTAGCAATTCAGTATATATGATTGGGGATGTGGATATACATGATTTAGAAGAATACAAAAAATACATGGAAAAAGTAAAACCAATGATTGAAAGTTACGGAGGAGATTACCTTATTCGTGGTGGAGAAATAGAGGCTTTGGAAACTAAGCTTTGGACACCCACAAGAATAGTCTTGGTGAAATTTCCAAACAAAAAGGCTGCTATGGATTGGTATAATAGTGAGGAATACAAGCCTTATAAAAAAATAAGATTTAATACTTCTACGTCGAATATACTTATGGTTGAAGGTATTAAGTAAAAATTAAAAAATGTTAGTAATCATACATAAATTTTTAATAAACAATTTGTAGAATAAATTGTAGACTGAATAAATATCATTCTATAATATCTAATTAAAACAGATGGTTAAAATGGAATAATGAGTAGGTTCCCTCCGCCAATTTAAAAATATAAAATAAAATCAATTATTAAGTATGATGTAAATATAATTTGTACCCAGAAAGTACCCAATTTTTAAGTGCTGATATTAATAAATATTTATACAATAACTTGTTTCTATGAAATAAGAGTAATAATTTGGGTTGATTAACTCTGTATTAGATTTTATATCTTCATAAAAATTTAATAATCTTAGATTAAATTAATTTTATAGTAATTTAAAAGGTACATAATTATGTTTAAATTAATATCTTCAATAGTAATATTTTCTTCTTTAAGTTTTGTTTCATTAGCCGACCATGGTCCAAAAAAAATGTGGAAACGTCAAATCGTTCCTTATTTTGATGTTCATGAAACGAAAAAGTTTGGTCCTTTTAAAATAAATATTCATAGTTATGGTGAAAAACAAAATCTTGATAGTATCAATTTCAAAAAAGAAAATTTTGATAAAATTTTTAAAGATAAATTCAATTTAGCTGCATTAATCAGAAAAAATAATGATTTAGTGTATACAAGATTTAATAAAAAAAGAAATATTGATAGCAATACAATAATGCACGGTATGTCTATGGCAAAAACAGCATTGTCTACGGCAATAGGTAGTCTTGTTTGCAACGGTAAAATTTTGTCATTAGATGATGAATTAGGTAAATATTCCCCTTTACTCAAGCAAACTCCATACTCTAAAATAACTATAAGAAACACACTGCAGATGAATAGTGGAGTGGCGCCAATACAAAATGATTATAAGCTGAGAAGAAAGATGAACCAAATGGCAATGGGCATGAGAAATTATGAAGGAAAAGCAAGTATGCTTAAGGCTATTTCAATTTTAAAGGGTAATGACAGAGAACAAGGTTCAAAACATTTTTATTTTTCATCAGACCCATTTGCTCTTTCTATTATGATTACTGAATTAACAAACAAACCAGCAAGTCAAATTTTTTATGAAAACGCTTTTAAAAAATTTAGCAAAAACAAATTCATGCATTGGGTTTCAGATAAAAAAGGAATTACAGTTGCCCAAGCTAGGTTGACAATGAGTGCATTAGATTGGTCTAACTTTGGTCAATTTGTTCATGATGAGATGATAAATGACACTTGTTTAGGAAAATTTTACAAAGAAGGTATTACAAACGCAGTTGAAACAAAAAGAGAAGGTGTCAAATATGGATACCAATTTTGGGTATACAATGTAAATGGCGTTCCAACGTTAACCATGACAGGTCACGGGGGTTTTTTCAATGTAGTTAATACTACTAACAACACAATATTGACTATGTTTTCTGTAGATGAAAACTATAAATACGGAAATTTATTTAGCAAAGGAACAATCTCTAAAATAGCTAGTGAAATTAATTAAATATTTATTATGCACTATAGACAATCAGGGTACTAATAATGAAAGACAATAAATTTAAGCCTGCTCTTATTATAAAAACAATAGAAAAGGTTTTATTAGGAATTATAGCTATTTTAACTGTAATTGCAGTTTTGCAGGAAATTTATTCTATATATAATAATGGTAAAGTGCAATTAGCTGACTTATTATTATTATTTATATATACTGAAGTTCTTGGAATGATTGGTATATTTTATGTAAGTAATAAAATACCTATTACATTGCCATTGTTTATTGCTATGACTGCAATAGCTAGATTAATAATACTTCAAGGAAAAGGTATGGACCCAATCATACTTCTTTATGAAGCTGGAGCAATACTTGTAATAGCACTGGCTTGTTTAGTCATAAGATTTAAACCATTAAATACTTATATCTATCAATCTGAAGATAAGGATTTATCAAATAAGTTAGAAAAAAAATAATTAATCGATTCTATTATATGTTATCTTAGAACTTGAAAATGAAATAAGATTTTAGAAAATGAAAGAAGATTATAGAGTAGACCCAAGAAATATACACGTTGATCAACGTAAAAAAGATACAAGGCGTGAGGCATGGGATAGAGATGTTATGCCAGCTGACTGGAAAAAGTCAGAACCAAAAAGTAATAAACAAATATCAAATGCTGCACCAGTATTTGTATTTGCCTTTTTTTATGTTTGCATATTAGTTATGATTGATTCTATAAGATAAATATTAGATATTAAATTTATTAAAAAAACAAATAAAATGAAATTTTGAGGAGTTTGTCTTCTCATATCATTATAATTTATGAAATTATTTCATCGGTATTATTATCAACTATAACTGGATTTTCATAATATTTTATATCAGGTGCTGAGAACCTCTCTGTAATCCATTTAATTCTATCTTCATCAAACCAACTTTTTGCATTATCGATATTATTAAAGCAATAAACCCCACCTGCTAAATTCTTTGAAGTATCACAGATATAGTTTTTTCTAATTAAACCTGGGGTGTCCTTGTATATGGGTGATGTTTCTAAAAACTTCTCTTTTAACACTGTGTCAGTTAATTCACTATCTATCTTAAAAGTAACAATTGCAATTATCATAATAAATATCCTTAAATACTAATTTACACTATGACTTAGTAAGCTCTTCTGAACTAAATTCGTGTACTACTATACCACGACTTCCAACTACTTTAGTTATAAATGTTTTAACCATTGGAATATAATGTTTTTCTAACAAACTTTGGCATGCAGCAAACGCTTTTTCATCTCTATACTCAAATAATATTCCAACTCTATGAACACCTTCTTTATTCCAGAGTTTAGTTAAAACTCTTCTTAACATTCCAGCCTTAGTAAATTCTTCTACAACCTTAGGTGTAAAAATTTCATTTTGTTTAGTAATATATTGTTCAAGTTCATGGTCTGACATAAACTCTCTTGTAGTATAATTAATTAATTTCGATGACGTCATAAAATTTCCTATTTAAAAAGTTAGAGTAATTAATTTTAGAGTATTTTAACGTCTAATAATTGTAAATACGCCATCTGAATGAATGGCTACGTTATGCATTTTAAATAGTATTATAAATTAGTCTAGAGTAACACTAGAAATAGCATACATTTTCCAACCTTCATCATTTTTAGTAAAGCCATAAAATGCAGTATATTTTTCTATTACTGATTTATCTTTTCTTATCCTTGTACCACTACTAATTACATGACCTTTTTTTGAATTCACACCATGTGTATAAGTATTTGTGTCAATGGTAGTATCCCATTGTTTGCTCTCCATCATTTCTTTTGGTTTGATTGGGAATGCATCTAATAATTTGCATTCTCCGTCTGCTAAGTATGTAATTGGATATTTTACTAATGAATTAATACCATTCATATTATTATCTAAAAAATATGCTAAATATTGTTCATACGTTTTGAGTAATTCTTTTTCATTACTCTCACTCATCAGACGGCACCCATTCAGGTAAAGGTTTTCCCCCAGTATAATGGTTATGTGCCGGTGTTTCTCTAAACAGACAATATACATCTTCTTTAGAAATATTTAGTGTTTCTTTAAGAATTTCAGAAATACCGTCAACAAGCGCTTTTTTTCTTCTTGTATCTCTACCGGGTCTTAAATCAACATCTATAACTGGAAGACCATCACCTATATAACCAAATGCTTCTCTAATAGAGACATAATCATATTTAACTTCTTTAGGAGCTAATGTTTTTAATACAACTTCTCTTACTTTGTTGTGTATTTGTTTTTTAATATCTTTAGATACCCCTTCTGGAACATCTATTCTAATTAATGGCATTATAACTCCTTTAATAAATTTGTTTTGATTATTACACTCATTAGATTAACCTAAGAAACTCAAACTATGGTGTAAAATAATCATTTAAATTAAGTATTACAAAGTATTTAAAAGCCTCTAACTTGTTTAAAGTGTATTTAAAGGATTTTAATAATGTTCCTCATGTTAACTTTTGCAAAGGTCATGAGTTCTTTATATGAACTGTGAGCTAATAACTCATCATATGTTTTTTCTATTGCTTGCATGGATGGATATCCTACTCCAAGCAAGTAATTACCAACATTAGAGCCAGTAAGTAGATTACCAAATCTTAATGTTAATGCGCCGTTATCTTTAAAACAAGAAGCAGTATCATTTATACAATTTAGAAATTTATCTTTGTCTGACATTGCGGCCTCTGCTCTTGTAATAACAATATATTTTGGATGTTCGGAGCTTTGTTCAAATTTTGTTGGTAAAGAGGTTGCAATATTTCTTAAATAGATATTTGCCTTCCCACTGTCCATAATTTCTTTAAATACAGAAGACTTTGATTGAATTTCCAGTGCTTTTTGATAGCCAGTCAAGTCGTCATAAAATTGAATAAAAATTAAACTTCCTGCATGGTCACCTGTACCAATTGAACCAAAACGTGTTCCTTTTGCACCAGCGTTGTCAATTAAGTCTTTTGAATAAGAAGACATTAATTTAGCCATAGTTTCTCTGTAACTAAAATCCACTGAAGCAACCGTTAATATAACATAATTTGTATTACTCATTTTATTTCCCCTTTTTATTAAATTCACGTAAATGATATTCTTTAATTATTTCGTTTTTCTTACAAATTAATTTAAGAATTAATTAATTTTTTGAATAAATAATAAGCATATGTAATTTTAATTTTACACATATTCTTAACTATTAACATTAATAACACAAAAATCGAGTTATAGCCTCATAAGTTTGTTCTTTGTGCATTAGACTTCAGTTTAGCTCTATATAGGATTACTCATAATGAATAGTTAATGGAGTAATTATCAAAATATTAAATATTTTGACATAAACTTTAATAGACTTTGTAGAAAATTTTGAGTTAGATTAAATTATGTATGTAAGAATTGTAAAATTAACATTTATGAACGATTTTTCAAAAGAAGCCGCATCAAGTCTTTTGGTTGAATTAGGTAAAACAAAAGGATTTGCTGCTGGCATGCTTTTTAGGTTGTCTGTAGATATATCAAATACCCAAAGGTATTCAATGACAGTTTGGCCAGATAAAACTTCCGAAGAAAAATCTTGGAAATTGTTTGGCGAAGGAGTTTTAAAGAAATTAAGAGAAACTGGAGCAAGAGTAGAAATTTCTAGAGGTCCAATAAATGAAATACATTTTTCTAAAAATTTAGATTTAAATAATTTTTTATATTAATTAAGTCCCCCTTTTATTAAATGGTTTTGTAGCTACTACATAAATACCAGAAACAATAAATATTAGTGCTAAAAGATCAAAGCCAGAGAATTTAACATCTACTAAAACATAATCGACTAAAATTGCCAAAATTGGAACTGCCATTACAGATATAGAAGTAACATTAACTGAAAATTTTTGTAAAATAGTAAAGTAAGCCCAGTATGTATACGCGCTTGATAAAAATATACCATATATAACTATAAGAATATGCCTGTAATCTATCAATCCAAAATTATCTAAATCAAAGTATAACGCAAAAGGTATAATAGGAACAATACCTATTATTTGTTGCCATCCTGCTACAATTAATCCATCTGATTTAATCCCACCATATTTTACAATCATAGTCCCTATTGCCCAACTTAAACCTGCAGACAAGGTAATTAGAAAACCTAACATATTTTCAAAAACATTAATTTCTAAAGACAGAAAAACAATGCCAGTCATTCCAAAAATTAACGAAATAATTATTGATATATTAATTTTCTCATAACCAAAAATAGAAGCAAAAATAGTTGCCCACACAGGCATTGTGTACGTTAAAACTGCTGCTCTTCCTCCACCAAGCATGTTTATTCCGTAGAGCATTAAAACCTGCCATAATGTAACATTAAAAAAACTAATTAAAAGTAGAGGTTTAAAGTCACTTTTTGGAACATAAACTGTTTTAACTTTTTTAAATCCAAGAAATAACAATAAAGCAAATGCTGGTATGCCAATTATAACTCTAAAACTTAATGGAGGAATTTCTTCAATAGCAATCTTAAATAAAGACCATACTGATGTCCAAACTAAGATTAGAACAATTAATAGGAAAATTGGTAAAAATTGTTTTGAAAAATTTAATTCCATCAAAATCTCAATCTTTTTTAAATTGACTTATTTATTAATTATCCAAAATAGAATTTACAATTAAGTATCTTTGGCTCATCTAGACATTTTAATAGATATGCATTATTTTTGAAAAATATAAAGGAGATATTTATGCTTGTAGTCGTTTCACCCGCAAAAAAACTTAACATGAGTTTAGTTCAAGGTATTAAAGTATCAGAGCCGTACTTTAAAAAAAATGTGGATGAGTTGGTAAATGTTGTTCGAGATTTAAGCACCAAAGATTTAGAAAATCTGATGGATATTAGTCCAAAATTAGCAGAATTAAATAAAGATAGGTTCAAGGAATTCGGTAACCAACAAAAAAAAGCTGCAGTCTTTGCATTTGCTGGTGACACTTATAAAGGTTTAAGCATAGAAAAATTAGAGAAGGAAGATTTAGATTTTGCCCAAAAACATTTGAGAATTCTATCAGGTTTATATGGTTTATTAAGACCTTTAGACGAGATTGAGCCTTATAGATTAGAAATGGGAAGCAAACTTAAAGGAGCTCATGGTTTATCTTTATATGATTATTGGGGTGATAAAATTTCTGAAAATTTAAACAAATATGCAAAAACAATAGGAAGTCAAATTTTAGTAAATTGTGCTTCTAACGAATATTTTAGTGTCATAAATCTCAAAAACTTAATATTAAAAGTGATTACACCCATTTTTATGGAACGTAAAAATGGTAAAGAAAAAATAATAAGTTTTTATGCCAAAAATGCTCGAGGAGCTATGGCTCGTTTCATTATCCAAAATCGAATACAAAGTGAAGAAGATCTGAAGAAATTTAATTTAGACGGTTATAGTTATAGTTCTGAGAAATCCAGTGATGGTAAGCTTGTCTTTATTAGGTAATAATTATATTATTTCACGTCTTAGCAAAACTTTTTAATTTATTTATATTATATTCATTTTACTTTCTTATAAAAAAAGATTGAGGTTTGTTCTTAATGTTAAATGATAAAATTCCTTTACATGAAGAAGAATGGTTTGAAAAATTAGCTATAAAAATTTTTTCAGATATTGGAAATTTGACTAAAGATAAGATTGGAATTTCAAGGGAATCCTACGGTAGAGGGGAAACTCTAGGTATAAACTATTTAATAGATTTAGCAGATGAATTTGGTTTTTATGTTGAAAAAGACGATGCCGCAAATATAGTTCTTTCGTTGGATAAATCTATTCAATCTAATTATATTCTGGTTGGATCACATATGGATTCAGTGCCTCAAGGTGGAAACTTTGATGGTCTTGCTGGTGTAGTTGCAGGTTTTTTACTTTTAGCAAATTTAAAAGAAAAAAAAATCAGAACATCTTTACCTGTAAAGGTGTTAATATTAAGAGGTGAAGAAAGTGCTTGGTATGGTAAAAATTGTATCGGATCGAAGGCTTTATTTGGGTTGTTATCTTCAGAAGATTTAAACTCTACCCATAGAACTACTGGTAACAAGTTGTCTGAAGCTATGGATGCCTCGGGTGCAAAACTAAATCTCATAAAAAGATCTAAGTCTCTAATCAAAAGTAAACAGATAGAAGTATTTATAGAGATACATATTGAACAAGGTCCTGTTCTTGTAGATAAAGATTGGCCAATTGCAATAGTTACAGGGATAAGAGGCAATTATCGACATCACAAAATAAGATGTAAAGGTGATGCAGGTCACTCGGGTACTATCCCTAGATATCTTAGAAAAGACGCTGTTTTCGCAGGAGCTGATTTGATAACTCGTATGGATGATCATTGGAATACAATAGAACAACATGGTGGAGATCTTGTCCTAACTTCAGGTATCTTTCACACTAATATGGATAATCAAGCGATGTCTAGAATTCCTGGAGAAATTTTGTTTAGTTTTGAATCAAGAAGCCAAGATATTTCAACTCTTGATGCATTGGAGGGTCTTTTAAGATCTGAATGTAAAACAATAGAAAGAGAAAGGGGAGTTCATTTTGAATTTGACAATGTGATCAAATCAGATCCAGCTGAATGTAATCAAGAAGTTGTAGAAAAGCTTTTAGATGCAAGCGAATCACTTGGTTTTTCAAGGGTGTCAGTAGCAAGTGGTGCCACACATGATGCAGCGATATTTTCTAATCAGGGTGTTAAAACAGGAATGATTTTTATTAGAAATGATAATGGTTCCCATAATCCGGATGAGAGAATGGAGATCAAAGATTTTATGAAAAGTGTTTCAACTTTAAATAAATTTATAAATGATTATTAATAATATACCTTAAATATGTTTAACTCTATTCTATTTTTTTATTAATCACTCATTAGAATACTTGATATTGAGTTATTGTTAAGCCAGAGTGCATACAAAAGTGAGTTTAAAAATTTTGATCCAAATATGGAGATAAGGAATAATACAAAATGTTTTCAACCAGTTTCCCAGAAAAAAGTGTTATATCAAGAATAACAGCAAAAATGTTAATAGAAGTTGAGGCGGTAAGATTTAGCGCAAAAGAGCCCTTTAAATTCACTTCTGGTTGGGCAAGTCCTGTATATATTGATTGTAGAAAACTAATTTCCTACCCACGAGTTAGACACACATTAATGGATTTTGCAGCCTCTGAGATTACTAGAAACATTGGTTTTGAAAGCATTGATTCCATTGCAGGTGGGGAGACAGCCGGCATTCCCTTTGCTGCTTGGATAGCTGATAGAATGATGTTGCCTATGCAGTACGTTCGAAAAAAAGCAAAAGGTTTTGGAAGAAATGCACAAATTGAAGGTGATTTTGAAAATAATTCTCACATATTACTTGTTGAAGATTTAACAACTGATGGGAATAGTAAAATAAAATTTTGTGAAGCACTTCGTGAAGCAGGAGCAAAAGTTGATCATACTTTTGTGGTATTTTATTATGATATTTTTCCACAAACAAGAAAAACTTTAGAAAATATTGGGCTTCAAATGCACTCTCTTGCAACTTGGTGGGATGTATTAAAAGTAGCAAAAGAGTTTAACTATTTTGAAAATGATGAAATTGGAGAAGTCGAGAGTTTTCTAAATGATCCAATGACTTGGTCTGCAGATCATGGTGGGGCTTCATCTTTGTCTGGATAAATTGAAATGATTAAACAAATTTTCCTGATTTTAATACTCACATGTTCCATAACATTTGCAAACGATAGACTTAGAGGATACCAAGCTTTAGAACAAAAAGATTATAAAACGGCTCTTTATTATTTAAGTTATGATGCAAATTTGGGTGACGACAAAGCTCAGTACAACTTAGGCATAATGTATAATAAAGGTTTGGGAGTTCCTGTAGATAAAAATGAGGCTTTTAGCTGGTTTTTTCTTTCTGCAAATCAAGGAAATGTTTTAGCAAATTATGCATTAGGACACGCTTATTTAAAAGGCTCAGGAATAAATAAAAATTATAAGTTAGCTTTAAGATCTTTTAAATTTTCTGCATTGAGAGATCATCCTACTTCAAGGTTAATTTTGGGGAATATGTATTTTCAAGGACAAGGTGTTAAAGTAAGTTATCCTAGAGCTTACTTATGGTGGCGCTTAGCAGAAGATCTGAATATAGAGGGTGCACGTCAAAATATTAATATGATAAAAGAAAAAATGAGCAAAGATGAGTATGATGAAGGTTACTCATTATACTCAAATTGTATGAAAAATACTTTGTATAATTGTACCAAAAAAATAGATGATTTTTGATAAGGACTATCTTGAAAAAAAAAGAACAAATTGAGTCTGAATTACGAACAATAATCAAAAATTCAAAGAAAGGGATTTTTGTAAATTTGACATTAACCAATTTAATTGAAATTTCACGAAGAATGTATGTGATTTATGATAATTTTAAATCAGGTGAAAAATTTAGAATTAATAATAATGACGAAAATATTTCAATTTTAAATAATGTTTTAAAAGATTTTAAAAAATTAAATAAGAATATTGATAATATCCCAAATTATTTAAAGGAGTTAATTGATAGAAGATGGGAGCAAATACCAAATACGAAAGAAAGCTTGGATGGTTCAACAAAGTTATTGCAAATTAAGCTTCAAGGGTTAGAAAAAGAATTTAAAAACTTAATTAGGATTTTTTCTAAAGACTTAAAAGATGGAACTATAAGAAATATTGACCCTGCTCCAATAGCAATTATACATAGCGCAATGATAATTTGGGAAGAAGAATTAAAAAATAAATACAATAAAAAAAATAAAAAAATTATAAATAAAAACTTGTTAAATTATCTAGAGCAAGTTTTTGATGCGTTTTCATGTGATGCTGATATTAAATCTAATTATTATAACTGGCACAATTTTAAAAACATGCCCTAACATTCACATTTTTTGGAGAATAACAAATGGCTACATATCTAAACAATAATCAAACAAAAGATTTTCATGAAAATGGATATGTGATCGTAAAAAATTTTTTTAATGAAGATGAAACATATTTTTTGCAAAATGCTTCTAAGAAGGACCCTGCTATAAGAGATCATCTATATGAAAGAAAAGACTCCGAAGGATTAACAACTAAAATGATGGCATGGAACCATCCAGATGATAGTATTTATGGCGTTACCGCTAGATCAGAAAAAATTGTTGATACAATGGAAGACCTCCTTGGTGGAGAAGTTTATCATTATCATTCTAAAATTACAGCTAAAGAACCATATGAGGGAGGAGCTTGGGAATGGCATCAAGATTACGGATATTGGTATAATAATGGTTGTTTGTTCCCATTTATGGCTACCGTAATGATAGCTTTGGATAAATGCACGAAGGAAAATGGATGTTTGCAAGTACTATCGGGTTCGAATAAATTAGGAAGAGTAGATCATGCATTATTAGAAAGTGGTCAAGTAGGGGTTGATTTAAAGAGAGTTGAAGAGGCAAAAAAACATCTAAAACTAGTTTATTGTGAAATGGATCCTGGAGATGTGCTTTTTTTCCACTGTAATACTCTCCACAGGTCTGATAAAAACAACTCTCCTAACAGACGTTGGACACTTTTATGTTGTTATAACGCTGCAAGAAATAATCCTTTTATAGATCACCATCATCCAAAATATACGCCATTGAAAAAATTACCAAATAATCAAATAATTAAGGCTGGTAATAAATTTTTAGATGTTAGAGATGTAGATACCTTCCTTAAAAGACCAACTGCTCCTCCAGAACTCTCTAAAAAGAGCGGTAAACTCTTTAATGCTTAGTGTGAAGCTTTAACTTTGCTTTGAAGAAAAAGTGACAGACCTTTATCATCAATTTTTGGTAAAGTTTCATTTTTAAAATACTTTAACACTTCAAATTTTATGGGTTTATCTAAACTTTTTCTAATTTCATACAAATATAAACTTTGTTTGAAAGTTTGATGTATACGTGAAGCAAACTGAAAAGCTTTGGAATTTTGGCCACCAAATTTGGTTATAAGAACATCACATTTAGAGTCATTTATTAATCTACCTAGCATAGGTTTCCAGTCATCTTCTTCAACAGGTAATCCTTTCTTTCTTGCCCATGCCACTCCCCCAGCTGGGAAAATTGCAATTACGCCTCCATTTTTCAAAATTTGAATAGCAGTCTGTCTAGTGATTACATTATCTCTCATCGCATTTTTTTTATTACTAAAATCGATAGGAAGTATATTCTCTGCTAGTGTTGGTTCTTTTTGTAGAACGCCATGAGCTATTACTCTAAAATTATCATCAAATGTTGAAGCAAACCACGATAAAAATACCCCATCTGTAACACCAAATGGATGATTAGCTGCAATAATCAAACCTTTACCTTTTTTTCTTTTAGGAATAGGAGCCAATGTAGGTGTCTTAATGCCCATAGAGTTTAATGCATGTTTCCATAACTCTGTACCAGTTTTGTTTTTTGAATTATTGATAAAATTTTTGTAACGTTTTTCTAAGGCAATTCTTGCTGACAACAATTCTACAGTATGAATAAAAAACTTATGATGAATTGGTAACCATGATTCAGCATATGTTATTTTTACATTAGATTTAAACATTTTCTTTAATTAAATAATTTTGTTTTGATATTAATCTACAAATTTTAATATTTTCAACTGTTTTTTATTTTGTCTTAATAATACTCTAAAAGGCTGGCAATACTGGTTCAATTTTGGGGTAATAATTTTCTAGGTCATATCCAACATTTAATAATAAATCCTCGCGAAACTTTCTGGAAATAAATTGTACTCCTAGTGGGATTTTTTGTTTTGTTTGGGTAGTTGCAAAAGATAGCCCAGGTAGTCCCATATATGGAGGCGCTATTTGAGGTAGCATAGAATCAAAAACTAAATCAAAGGATTCTTCTGATTCTAAATCCTTTAAATCTGGAAAAGGAATGTCTCCTGTAATTGGACATAATATTATAGGGTATTGATCAAAAAATTTGTTCCATTCTCTACTGATTCTTGCTCTTTGTTGCAATGAGTCCATAAATTTTTCTAAACTAGTATCAGGGCATCTTCTAGACATTTGGCTATAAATAAAATTTGAATCAGGGTCATTTTCTTTTTTAATAGCTTCTCCACCAGTTCTTCTAAACTCACCTAGCCATAAGGTTGCTTGGAATTTTGCTGCTTCTTGAAAGTTTGGCGCTTTAGGTTCTTCTATAACCCATCCTGAATCCTCAAGTCTTTTAGCAACAATGTCTAATTCTGCTGATATTATAGGATCAATTTTTAGGCCTTCAATTTTTTTTAATAATGCTATTTTTTTTTTAGGCATAGGCAATGTAAATGGTAATGGTGTCCACCAAGGATCATCATAATTTTCCCTACTCATTACTTTTATGGCTAATTCTAGATCTTTTATGGAACGTGCTAATGGTCCTGACACTGCCATTATTTGCCCTCCAATATGTCTGTCTGGGATAGTGTAATTTATCATTGGAACTCGGCCAATACTTGGCCTTAATCCGTGAATTCCACAGGCATATGCAGGGTAACGAATTGATCCAGCTATATCAGTGCCGTGACCAATTGCTCCCATACCTGCTGCAGTTGCAGCAGCCGCACCGCCAGATGATCCGCCGGGTGTAATATTTTTGTTATGAGGATTCAAAGTATGGCCGTGCAAACTGTTTCTGGTAAACCAGTGAATACTGAAAGCTGGTGTATTAGTTTTGCCTAACATTAAAGCATCAGAATTTCGGAGATTTTTTACTACAGGGCTATCTTTTTTTGCGATTAGATCTTTTTGTATTCGTAGACCATTGGTACTAGGATAGCCAATTTGATCAGTATTAACTTTTATTGTAGTAGGGACCCCAGCAAGCATCCCAATATTTTCACCTTCCTTAATTTTTTTATCTAAAATTTTTGCTTGCTTTTTTGCGTCCTCGAAGGTTTCTACAACAATTGCGTTGATTTTAGGATTTATTTTTTCAATATGCTCAATAAGTTTGTTGCATATTTCTGCAGCTGATACTTCTTTTTTTTTTAATAAATCAGAAATTTCATAACCATTAATTTTCCATAAATCTTTCAATTTACTATCTCCCAAATAATTTGAATTTTATTTCATTATAAAAAAATAAGAAACAGTTTTTAAAAAAAGAAAAAAATTGTGTAGGCTAATTAAAATATTAAATGTATTTTGTTCTTTATTAGGGAGATAAAGTTTAAAATGGAATTACGAAAATGGCATGAGAGACCTGAAAGCTCAACAGAAAAGATCAAGGATCAAAAAGTTCTTGATGGAAAAAACTTTTTAAAATTAGCAGATCATTTTATTTCTTTTGCAAACACTAAAAACAAAACTATAAAATCAACTGATCTTAACTACATAATGCTTTACGCTGCTGCTCGTTATTCTGCTCATGTTGGGAAGAACGTTTTAGAAACAGATAATCATGAAGATTATGTAAAGCATATGTCAGAACAATTTATAGATATGATACGTGAACATTTAGCTGATCCAAACTTATAAATAGTATTGCTTTAACAAAAATTTTTAAGGAGAAAGTTTATGAGTGATAAAAAAGATATGTCAGATATGACAGCTTCAGAAATTAGTTATAGGAAATTTTTAAAAAATCTGGGTGTTACAACACATAAAGAAATTGAAAAATTGATTAACAAAAAAATAGCGGATGGTGAATTGAGTCCTAACGCTAATCTTGATATTACAGCTAACATAACAATTGATGAGTTAGGTCTTAACCATTCAGTTTCCTCAACGTTGTCATTACCAGGAAAAAATGGCTAAATTAAATAAAGATTTAATATTAGATACATTAAAAAAGGTTCAGGATCCTTCACAATCGAAGGATATTGTTACTTTAGGCTTAGTAGGTAATGTTACTATTAAGGATAGTAACGTAGCAGTTACCTTGGAGGTTCCCGTTCATAGAGGTGCATCAATGGAACCTATTAGAAAACTAGCGCAACAAACTATTTTAAGGATAGATGGTGTTACTAGTGCTACAGTTGTAGTTACTGCGCATGATAATAAACACAACAAAACTACAAATGATTTAAAAACTGATAAAACTGTTGAAAAAGTAATTGAATCAAAAGTAAAGCGATTTATCGCAGTTGGTTCTGGCAAAGGCGGTGTAGGAAAATCAACTACTTCTGTAAATTTAGCTATTGCTCTAAAGCTAGAAGGATATAAGGTAGGTCTTCTAGATGCTGATGTTTACGGTCCCTCTCAGCCCAGGATGTTAGGAGTAAGTGGAAGACCAGCATCAGTTGGAGGAGATATGGTTGCCCCTCTTCAAAATTATGGAATAAGTCTAATGTCCATGGGGCTCTTAGTGCCTGATGATACTGCAATGATTTGGCGTGGTCCTATGGTACAGTCAGCATTAACGCAGATGTTAAACTCAGTTGCGTGGGGAAATCTTGACATAATTGTAATTGATTTACCACCCGGAACAGGAGATATTCAAATTTCTCTTGCTCAGCAAGTAAATCTAGCAGGAGCTGTCATAGTCTCTACTCCTCAAGATATAGCATTACTAGATGTTGTTAAAGCATTAACAATGTTTCAAAAAGCGAATGTTCCAGTATTAGGAATGATTGAAAATATGTCATATTGGTCTTGTCCAGATTGTGGTAGAATAGATCATATTTTTGGAGAAGGTGGCGTAAAAGCTGAGGCAAAAAAAAGAGGAATTGAGATGTTAGGTGAAATACCAATAAGTTCTCAGGTTAGAAAGAGTTCCGATTCAGGTATTCCTATAATAATTTCTGAACCAAAATCAGTTCAATCTAAAAATTATAGAAATATTGCGAAGGCTATTATCAAGTCTGTTAAAATAGATGAAGAGGAGTTAGTATGAGTTTATATTATGAACTTGATCCAGCAGACGATAATGACCCACCGCTTCTACCGCCAATATTAACCCCGGTCGCGGTGCCAGATAAAATCGAAGTTTTTAACAAGGCTATTGCTGCAGCTGCAAAAAGTGAAGCAGGAACAGTATTTTATTCCGAGAGTACTGAATTTGTGGAAATAGCTGTAGTTTTAAATCCAGAAGTGAAAAAAATTAAATGTAATCAAATGTTGTATGTAATGATGGTTGCAGCTGGAGACTCAATTGGAGCACTTGCACCGCCTGAAGTAGTGGTTACATACTCTTACCCAGGATTAATTTACTTGAATCAAGGTGAAGCGGGTATAGTCAAAATAGAGGTTTCTTCAGCTAATGAGGATACTATTCCAGATTGGATTGTAGTTGGATTAAAATTGAGGTTAAATAATCAGCTTCAAATGGATGAAAATAATATTCAGCCAGATATAACATCCCTTGCAGATGAAGGCGCTGGTTTTGTTTCTAGAACAAGAGCTGTTGAATCTTTATCAAGGCATTTTCTAGCTTGGATTAGTCAGTGGGAGGATGAAGGGTTTAAACCAGTTGTAGATATGTGGAATTCCAGAAGAGAACAAAATAAAAAGCTGACATTAAAAAATAAAGAAACAGTATCATGGGTTGGGTTAGACGAAAATGGATTAGCTATTGTCAAATCTAAGAATAAAGAAATATTCTTATCTCCAATTGAAATAACAAAAGAAATTGGAGATATAAATTTAAGATGAAGTTTGCAAAAACAATTCGTTTCGACAAATCTGATTTAAACATTTTCCCCCTGGCTTCTGAAGAAGGTGAGTTGGCTGTAGTTGGCACTTTTAACTTTTATAATTTAAATCAACAAGATTTAAAGGGTAAAATAAAGCAGGCATTCTCTAATGGTTTCATGGGCTGTAATACTTTTGGCTATAGTACGTTTGTTAGTTTAGTGAATATTAGTAAAGAAGAATTACAACAACTAAAAATAGACTTAGGAAAGTATTTGGTTGATAACTTTGGTGCTCCAACAAAAGAGATGGCTGAAAAGGCGGCAAAAGAAGAAATAAATTTTATGCTTGATTTGTGCAAAAATCATGAAATTGGAAGTCTTTTAAGTTTGACAAGAACTTGGGAAGATGAAGGAATTAAAGAAAAATTTAGAAATCTCCCTAAAGCCGATTCTTGCTCAGAGCAAAAAATTTGGGCTTTTGTTGATGAGAACTAATTATAGGAATTGATGAATGGTTCAAAATGATTTTTGGTTAACTTCTGGTTGGCATTTGTTAGATCATAATAATGATGGTCATCTTGTTCCTACCGAAGACTTTATGCGAGCTTATTTTTATAGACCAGAAGTGGCTCCAATTGAAGAATCTTGTGAAGCTGAAATTGAACTTCACAAAAGATTGGTTGATAAACCTTTTGATATTGTTGATAAAAAGGAACTTAACTTAATTCGAGATAAAGACGTAATTTTCAACTATGAAGTTATCTTAAAGTTTAGAGATTTTTTGTCAAAGTATCCAACATTAGATAGTGCTTATCTTGCAATAGCAAGAGGACAAGCTGTAGACTTTCCTCCTCTTTTTGTAGATCAAATGGTTCAAATTATTTTAAGGAACATTCTAAATCAATCACCCTATGCTCTTCAAGTGAGAGCGTCAGAAATATTCTTTAGGACACAGGTTGTTACTATTGCTGAAGATGAAATAATGGTTGCAGATGAAGCTACAGTTGAACTTCAAGCTGAGAAAAAAAGTACTAAAGCTAATGATCCAAAAAAATTAGAGGTTGATATAGATATTTTAAGAGAAAGCTCTGCTGACAATTATTGGGGTAGATCAGATAAATTTGACACCTCTATTGATCTTGCTTACACAAAACCAGGCTTAGATGCATTAGCACGAGTGATTGAAAAATGGGTTCATCATTTTCTTTCTATCGAGGTTTCAATAAAACCCATGCAAAAAATTGAGGATGAGAAATGGTCATGGCATCTTGGTTTAGACAGTGACTCTAACAATATTTTAAATGATCTTTATAATGGACTTGACGTCACTGACGAAAGACTCAAACAGATACTATGTTTATTTCAACTTGATGCTGAAGATGGATTTGTTCAGGAAATGTATGGTAAGCCAGTATATGTTGGATTAGCAATGAATGATAGTTCTAAGATAAAATTCAAACCTCAAAATATATTAACAAATTTACCTTTATTAGATAATTCTTAATTCAAGTAATCATCAGTTGTTCTTGGTTTAGGTCGATCTTGGGCATCAAGCATTTTATCATTTTCCTTAAACATTTCCCCAACACGGCAGTCTTCACACATTTTAAGCATTTCAGTCCTGCCATCTTTTTCAAACATCGTATGAGTAGAGAGTTTATCAATTATTCTTTCTATAGATTTAGTAGATCCAAAAGTCTTTCCACAAACAATACAATCAAAAGGTTGATCCTCAATAATAACTTTTGCTGACATTGCGTTATCGTTTAAGTTGAATTGAGAGTTAAGAGATATTGCTTTTTCGGGACATGTTGCTGCACATATACCACATTGCAAGCAAGCATCTTCTCTGAATAAAAGCTGAGGGGAGTCTGGATTGTCCTGCAATGCGCCAGCAGGGCAAGCACTTACGCATGATAAACAAATAGTACAACTATCGATGTTAACATCAACCGTCCCATAAGGTGAATTATTAGGTAATGGTATGATGTCTTTCTTGTTGTTATTACTTTTTGATAAACCTTGTATTCCAGCTCTCAATATTCCTCTAGGCGCTCCAACTGCAACAAAAGAAGATGGTTTGATTTTGGTATAACCATCTTTTTCATAAAATTTATCTCCAATTTTTTCAGGATCACTTTCTTCAATTAATTTAACTGTATTATTATCATTTTTTGCAACGCCAGAAAGTAAGGCATTGGCTAATTCAATTTCTTTTGGTAAGAAATCGAATTCTTTAATTTTTTTAGGATTTAGAAGTATAAAAATTTTTTTATATCCAATAGCTATTGAAGACACAAGAATATCATGACCAACTCTACCGACAGAATGCATTGAATAGGGTATCAAGTTAGCTGGCAAACCACTGCCATGTCTTGAAAGAATGTTTATGACTTCATTTCCATAATCATTATCAAATAATACTAAAGTAGGATTTTTACCACCCGCTTTGATATAATTATCATGTAGGTTTGATAAATCACCTAATATAACTTCAAGGCTTGGATAATCAGTTTGGATAGCGCCAGATGGACAAACAGATCCGCAAAAACCACAACCACCGCATATACCTGGATCTACAGAGACAACGTCACCAGATGTTTGGATAGCGCCAGCAGGACAAACATCTAAACATTTTGAGCATCCTGTTTTTTCATTACGTGAATGTGCGCATAAACTATCATTATAGTTTACATAAATTGGTTTTTCAAACTCTCCAATCATATCAATTGCTTTTGCAAAAATCTCTAGTAAATCATTTGGACTATTTGTGCTTGCTCTAAAATAACCATCACGTTTGTGATCACCTATAAACATAGGTGTATTTTCACTTAGATCTATTATTATATCGCATTCAGTATCTACTGATTTAAAAAAATCTCCAAACGTCATATTTGACTTACTACTTGGAAGTGCTTCGGAAAAATTATTTATATCAAGTTGGAACTGAGAAAAGTAACCTTGAGCTCTGTTTATATTTCCTTTTGTTATTTTGAAATTTTGAGGCTCTAAAACTATTTCGTCTTCACAATTAGAAATCATTAGTGTTACACCAAGGTGTTTATTTAATTTTTTACAAAAATCAAAAGCAATACCAAGGGAGTCATCACCATTTTTATAATTAGTATAAACAAAGCATCTTCCTAGAGAATTTAAAGTCAAACTAGGTGTTTTTTTTGTTTCATTGACAGATGAATTTATCAAGGCGCTTATTTTAGGAACGGATTTTTTACTCTCTTTAGACCATCCTGCATATTCTCTTATATTAAAAGTTCCAGGTGGCTGGAAATTATTTTCTACAGCTAAATTTTCAAAAACCTCTTCTTGTTGAGTGCACGCAATTAGCAAATTTTTATTTTCTTTATTTCCTACTTTTAGTTGATCTAAAACAACATCTAGTTCCGAACCGCATAAGTTGTTATGTATTTTACATTTACTTTCCAACTTGCAAGCTTTTGATAATGCTTCATCATCAATATCCATTGTTGCTTCACAATTGCAAATAAGTATTTTTTTATTATTAACTTCCAAAAACAATCTCCCAAGATTGAGACAAGAACTTATTTAATTGTGGTATAATGTCAATTAATTTCTCATCACAAAAAAAATTAGTTTGTTTTTTATTCTTAATGTTGTTATTTAGCTCACCTGTCTAAGGTTTATAAATGAGGCATTATGATAAGCTTAGAAAATAATAAGCATCTTCTATACGGTGTAAGGATCATTTTTGAAAAAAAAGAAATTGATAATCAATGGGAAAGCCATAAATGGATAGTTAATGATTTGATACCTCTTGATGTAACAAGTGGAGAAGGGTATCCTCCAATTAATGATGTTAAAATACGTCCACTTTTAAATGATGTTTCTCGACATGATAGTGATAATAAAAATTTATTTGTTGCAGATGCGTCAATTGATTTGCATCGCGCAGAGGCTGAAGGTTATGCTGAAAATCTTCAATCTTCAGACCCTTCTATATATATAGTTCTGAGAGATGGAGATTTAATTGAAGAAAATGAAAAAAAAAGTGATGAGAAGAGAAATATTGACGTTCATTTAGCAGAAGTCTCACTATCTCCCTATCATATTCAAGATTATGAAGATTGTGGAGAAGATAAAGTTGAAAAAGTTCCATTATATGGTCCTATTTTAGAGCTCTTAAATAAGTTTGTTAGTATTCACTTTCATCCTGAGGAGTTTAAAAAAAGAAAAAGAGATAAAAAAAATATTGATGAAAATATTCATCGAGGTGGGGATCAAAGACTAAAGAAAAATTATTATAACTGATAATAGATTTTAAAGGTTAATTTAAAATGGAAGAAAATAAAAAAGATTTAAATGATAACTTTCTTACTAGATGGTCTAAGAAAAAATCTAAACAAAAGTCTGAAAATGAAATTTCTAAAATAGAATCTACTGATTTTAATAGTTCCCAAGGTGATGAAGTTTCAAAATCTTCAACATCAGAAGTGAGCGAAAACGATAAACTTAATGATGATGAATTGTTAAAGAAATATAATTTACCAAATCCTGAGAAAATTAAAAAAGAAAAATCTTTAGATGTGTTTTTTAAAGATGGAGTTCCTGACAGATTGCGTCAAATAGCGTTGCGAAGAGTATGGAGATTAAATCCAATAATAAGATTCGCTGACGCAGAAATTAACGATTATCATGAAGATTTTACTGATTCTGCAACAGTTATTGAAGGGATGGAAACAGCTTATAAAGTTGGAAAAGGTTATCTATCAGATTTGATTGATGATAAGGACGAAAAAAATGACGTCGAATCAATAACTCCTATTCAATTATCAACAGATAAAAGCAATAAAAAGAAAATTAAAAAAATTTCTAAAGGAAAAAATCAAGATAAAAAACAAAATCAGAAACAAAATGACGAAACAAAACTTATATCTGAAAAAGACAAGAAGAATAATGTCAGTAAGATTGGCGAAATAAAAAAAGATAAGAATTTAATAGAACAAACATCAACAAATACTGATGAAATTGAAAATTCCTTGCAAAATAGTAATAAAAAAATAAAGCCAGAAACAATGGTTTTCAAACCAAAAATCAGTAAAAATAATTATAACCAAAAGATCTAATTGTTTAGATTGATCTTTTACTTAACACATTAATAAAAAAAAGCTTTTCTTTTCCAAAATAATAGTAAATAGTTATTATGGGGGATATAATTTGAGTTCTAACAACGCTAAAATTGAACATATTATTAATGAAGAAGATCAGTTACGTGCTGACATGTATTCATTTTTAGCTAATCTTTTAAGAGCAGAACCTGACGAAAATTTAGTAAATCAGTTAACAATGCTTGATTCTGATGATTCTCCCATTGGAAAATCCATAAAAACACTTTCTAAATTAGCTACTTCTCTTGATCTCCCAACTATTAGAGATGAGTATGTTAGAATTTTTGTAGGTGTCGGTAGGGGTGAAATACTACCCTTTGCATCTTACTATTTGACTGGATTTTTAAAAGACAAGCCTTTAGCAAAGTTAAGACAGGATATGCAAAAAATAGGAATCAAGCTAGAGGAAAATGTTAAGGAGCCGGAGGATCACATCGCGAGCATATTTGACATGATGTCTGGCTTGATACTTGGAAAGTTTGAAAAAAAATATTCTATTACAGAACAAAAAGATTTTTTTAATAAGCATTTAGCTCCATGGGTTGACTTGCTTATGAGAGATATAGAAAGTTCCAAAATTGCAGTGTTTTATTCACCAATCGGAACTATTGGAAAAGAATTTATGGAAATTGAACGTGCGTCGTTCTCAATGAATGTCTCGGGGTAGCGATAGGCCCCTGTTTCATGGGCTCATATTAATGAGCTTTTTATTAAGGAGTGTAAAATGAAGATTGATAAATCTAAGAATGGTAGGAGAGACTTTTTAAAAGGTGCCGCTATCACAGCTGCCGCCGCAACAGTGGCTGCAACTGTTACCAAAACAGCATCTGCTAACGAGACTATGAATACTACTGGTTCAGGCTACCAGAAAACAAAGCATGTAAAAACTTATTATGAGACCGCTAGGTTCTAATATTAATTAATCAATTTTAAGGAGGAAAAATATGCTTAGAAAGAAGACGAAAGGGGTGGCGATAGGCTCCCAAACTTCATCTTTCATCGGTAAAACCTCAGAAAAAGTCGTTGATAGACGTACTTTTTTGAAAGGTTCAGGATTAGCGGTAGGGGGTTTAGCCACCGTTGCAGCACTCACAGGTTCAAATGTTAAGCCAGCAAAGGCTTCATTTTCAACTTCTGAAGTATCCATGAAGAAAACAGTTTGTACGCACTGTTCTGTTGGTTGTACGATTATGGCTGAAGTTCAAAATGGTGTGTGGACAGGTCAAGAGCCAGGTTGGGATAGCCCAATTAATTTAGGTGCTCATTGCTCTAAGGGTGCGTCTGTTAGAGAAACAGCAAGTGGAGAAAGAAGATTAAAATATCCTATGAAGCTTGTAAGTGGCAAATGGACAAGAATGTCATGGGATGATGCCATAAATGAAATTGGCGACAAGATGGAATCCATCAGAACTTCATCAGGCCCTGATTCTGTTTATTGGTTAGGTTCTGCTAAATTTAATAATGAGCAGTCATATTTATTTAGAAAATTTTATGCATATTGGGGCTCTAACAACGGAGATCACCAGGCAAGAATATGTCATTCAACAACAGTTGCAGGTGTTGCTAACACTTGGGGTTACGGTGCGATGACAAATTCTTATAATGACATTCACAATTCTAAGGCCATGTTTGTCATTGGTGGAAACCCAGCAGAAGCGCACCCAGTGTCATTAATGCACTTAATGAAAGCAAAAGAGCAAAATAATGCTCCATTAATTGTATGCGACCCACGTTTTACCAGAACTGCAGCGCACGCTGACGAATTTGTAAGATTTCGTCCAGGATCAGATGTTGCTTTGATTTGGGGAATTATGTGGCATATCTTCGAAAATAAATGGGAAGATAAAGAATTTATTAGGCAACGTGTCTATGGTATGGATGACGTTAGAGCTGAAGTAAAGAAATGGAATCCTGAGGAAACAGAAAGAGTTACTGGAGTTCCTGGATCTCAGTTAAAAAGAGTAGCTAAAATAATGGCTAACAACAGACCTGGTACATTTATCTGGTGTATGGGTGGAACTCAGCATACTAACGGAAATAACAACACAAGAGCGTATTGTGCATTCCAATTAGCTTTAGGAAATATGGGAACCGCAGGTGGTGGTGCTAATATATTCCGAGGGCACGACAATGTTCAAGGTGCTACCGACTTTTGTATTTTATCCCATTCTTTACCAGGGTACTACGGTTTATCCGCCGGTGCTTGGAAACATTGGTCAAGAGTATGGGGAGAAGATTACAATTGGATTAAAGCAAGATTTTCTTCAATGAAAGGAAAAGACGGTAAAACCAAGAGTATGATGAACCAGAAGGGTATACCTGTATCAAGATGGATTGATGGTGTTCTTGAAAAGAAAGAAAATATAGAACAGCCAGATAATTTAAAAGCAATGGTATTCTGGGGACATGCTCCTAACTCTCAAACTAGAATGAAGGAAATGAAAGTTGCAATGGAGAAGTTAGACCTTATGGTTGTAATTGATCCTTATCCAACAGTTTCTGCGGTTTTATCTGATAGAACAGATGGCGTTTATTTACTTCCATCTACTACTCAGTTTGAGACATATGGATCTCTTACTTCATCCAATAGATCACTTCAATGGAGAGAGAAGGTTATTGAGCCATCTTTTGACTCACTTCCTGATCATACCATTATATACAAGTTTGCAAAAAAGTTTGGGTTTGCAGACCGTATGTTCAGAAATATTAAGGTAACTAATGATGAGCCTTATATTGAAGACGTAACTAAAGAGTTCAATAGTGGTATGTGGACAATAGGATATACTGGTCAATCACCAGAGAGACTAAAAGCCCACATGAAGAATCAACATGTTTTTGATAAAACCACATTAAGAGCTGTTGGTGGCGAACTTGATGGTGATTATTATGGTTTACCTTGGCCTTGTTGGGGTAACCCAGAAATGAAACACCCTGGTACACCATTGTTATATGACACATCAAAGCCAGTGGCAGAAGGTGGATTATGTTTTAGAGCAAGATTTGGTGTTGAACACGAAGGTAACAATCTATTAGCTGAAGGTTCATATCCGGTTGGTTCTGAGATTAAAGACGGTTATCCACAATTTACAATGGCAATGCTTAAAAAACTTGGCTGGGATAAAGATTTAACAGCTGATGAAAAAGCCGCAATTGATAATGTTGCTGGAGATAAAACTAACTGGAAAGTTGACTTATCTGGTGGTATCCAAAGAGTTGCTATTAAACATGGTTGTGCTCCATTTGGAAACGCTAAGGCAAGAGTTAAGGTTTGGACATTTCCAGATCCAATCCCATTACACAGAGAGCCACTATACACTTCTAGAAGAGACCTTGTAGCCGATTATCCTACATATTCTGATAGAATGGCATATAGACTCCCTACATTGTATAAGTCTATTCAAGATGTAGATCACTCTGTTAAATATCCAATCATTCTAACTTCCGGTAGATTGGTTGAATATGAAGGTGGTGGAGATGAGACAAGATCAAATCCATGGCTAGCTGAATTGCAACAAGACATGTTTGTTGAAATCAATCCATTTGATGCCAACTCTAAAGGAATTAGAAACGGTGCAATGGTTTGGGTTGCGACTCCAGAAGGAGCTAGGATTAAAGTTATGGCAATGGTAACCGAACGTGTTGCCAAAGGTGTAGCTTTCTTACCATTCCACTTTGGTGGTCATATGGAAGGTGAGGATCTTAGATCAAAGTATCCAGAAGGTTCAGATCCATATGTACTAGGTGAAGCAGCAAACACTGCATTTACTTATGGATACGACTCAGTAACACAGATGCAAGAGACTAAGTGCTCATTGTGTCAAATTGAACTAGCTTAAAGGAGGGCTTAAAAAATGGCACGAATGAAATTCTTATGCGACGCAGAAAGATGTATTGAGTGTAACGCCTGTGTGACAGCATGTAAGAACGAGCATGAAGTTCCATGGGGTATTAATAGAAGAAGGGTTGTAACCATTCAAGATGGTAAGCCAGGAGAAAGATCAATATCCGTAGCTTGTATGCATTGTTCAGATGCTCCTTGCATGGCCGTGTGCCCAGTTGACTGTTTTTATCAAACAGATCAGGGTGTAGTGTTACATTCTAAGGATCTATGTATCGGCTGTGGTTACTGCTTCTATGCTTGTCCTTTTGGAGCTCCTCAATTTCCTCAAGCTGGAAATTATGGATCAAGAGGAAAAATGGATAAGTGTACTTTTTGCGCAGGTGGACCTGAAGCTGATATGGGTGAGTTAGAGTTCCAAAAGTATGGACGTAACAGACTTGCTGAAGGTAAACTACCATCATGCGCAGAAATGTGTGCAACAAAGGCATTACTTGCTGGTGATGGAGACGAAGTAGCTGATATCTTCAGAGAGAGAGTTGTTGCTCGTGGTTTTGGTTCTGGCGCATGGGGCTGGGGTACTGCATACCAGTTAAAAGGTTAAAATTTCACTTAAAAAGGCGGATTTATCCGCCTTTTTTGATTCTTTTATCTTTAAAATTTGGGGTAAGTAATGATTAATATAAATAAAGCATTTTTGATTATCTCAATCTTCCTGTCTTCGTTCTTATTAAGTTCATGTCAGGAAGAACAAGGAAGAATACTAAATTACAAAAAAGGTGTGTACTTAGGTAAAAAAGACGATATTCTAACTACAGAACAAGTAAATAAACTTAAGATGCATACTTCTAGGCAAAGAAGTAATTAGGAGGAGAGAATTAATGTTCAGAAAACTATTTATTGCATTTACAATGGTATTTGTAATTAGTTTTACATTTTTAACAAATTCAAATTCATCAATAGCTCAAGTTAAAGGTGAGGTGCCAGGTAATGCACTAGGCCTGAAGTCTGACGCCGATTTATGGAGATATATCAGAACTGGCAATGCTGGTTCAACTCAAATGAAAGACCAACTGTCTGCTGTAATGATACAATCTGAAGGTGACAATTGGAGGGCTATTAGAAATGGACCCGTTACTTTATATGGTGGTATAGGTTTGTTAGCAATTATTGGCGTGCTTTTTGCCTTTTACATGTATAGAGGTAAAATAAAAGTAGATTCTGGATTGTCAGGTGACACTATTTTAAGGTTTGCTGCAATTGACAGATTTGCTCATTGGTTAATGGCTGGATCATTTGTTTTGTTAGCTTTAACTGGACTTAATCTTATGTATGGTAAATACATTTTACTACCAATTTTTGGACCGGAAATATTTACTGCAATAACTATTGGAGGTAAGTATATTCACAACTACTTGGCATTTGCCTTTATGTTAGGTCTTGTTCTAGCTTTTGTTTTATGGGTAAGACATAACATTCCTAACAAAGTTGATTGGGAATGGATAAAAATGGGTGGTGGTATTTTTAAAGCTGGATTACATCCACCTGCAAAGAAGTTCAATGCTGGTCAAAAAATGATCTTTTGGATCACAATGATTGGTGGTCTGTCAGTAAGCATGTCAGGTATAGCATTAATGTTTCCATTCCAAACAACTATGTTTGCTGATACTTTTGCTATACTTAATGTTTTAGGTTTAGGTTTACCTACAGACTTGACACTTCTTCAAGAACAGCAATTCAACCAGGTATGGCATGGAATAGTTTCTTTAGGTCTTATGATAATGATTATAGCACATATCTATATAGGATCTGTTGGAATGGAAGGTGCCCTTGATGCTATGAATAGTGGCGAAGTTGACAAAAACTGGGCAAAAGAGCATCACGGTTTGTGGGTAAAGGAAATGGAAGAAGATAAAAAATCTAAGCCAGAACCCGCAGAGTAAAAATATTATAGTAAATGCTACCTAAAAAAATTTTCTTAAAAGATATCATAATTATTAAATTGATTATGGTATCTTTCTTATTATTAATTAAAACTTCACATAGTATTGAGCAATATACTGCCCACGGTGGTCCTGTTAAGGGTTTAGCTGTATCTGCAAGTAATAATTTAATGGCAAGTGCTAGCTTTGATTATTCAGTTGTAATTTGGGACCTAAATCCAATTAAAGAAAAATTAACTTTGATTGGTCATGATGCAGCTGTTAACACTGTAAAATTTTCACCAAATAATGACTTTTTAGCGTCAGGAGGGGATGACAATAATATTTTATTGTGGGCATTAAAGGATATTAATAATTTAAATGAAGAAATACAGCCAATTAAATTAGGAAATCATAGAGGTAAAATTGCAGATTTAGAATTTTCAAATAATGGTAGATATTTAATATCGGCAAGTTGGGATGGAACTGTAGGAGTATGGGACTTAAAAAAAAGAAAACAGATTAACTCTTTGGTAGGTCACAAAGGACCTGTATATGCTGTTAAATACTCAAAGGATAACAAACATATTTATAGTTCAGGATATGATGGTGATATAAAGCTTTGGAAAGCCAATAGTGGAGAGTATGTAAGGCCAATTGTTAAAAATGGTTGGGGAATTTCAAAGTTTGAAGTAGATGAAAAACTTAATTTTATTGCTTTTGGTTCTACAGACGGACAAATAAAAATAAATAAATTTGATAAGGACGAAACAATTCTAAATATAAAAGAAGATAGAGTACCAATTTTATCAATGTACTATTTAGAAAATGAAAATATGATTAGTTTTGGAAATGCAAAAGGAAGAATGATCATATTAGATACGAAAAAATGGTCATTAGTTAGAGATTTTAATGCTGTTAATGGACCAATATGGGACAATATTCTTTTTCCTAATGATTCTTCATTAATTGTGGCTGGTTTAGACGATTTTTTAACAAGGTGGCAAATATTTGATTTTCCACCAAAATTTTTAGAAAGACCCGGACCAGCTAGAAGATTTAACCCTGTAAAAGAGGTTAGTAACGGTGAAAAACAATTTGCCAGGAAATGCAGTGTTTGTCATACTCTTGTAGAAAATGGAAAAAAAAGAGCAGGCCCTACACTTTATAAAATTTTTGGACGTAAGGCTGGATCATTAGAAGGATATAAATATTCAAAAGCTCTAATTGAATCTGATATAATATGGAATGAAGAAAGTATTAATAGGCTATTTGATGAGGGCCCTGATAAAGTGACACCAGGTACCAAAATGCCTATACAAAGAATGAAAAAAATACAAGATAGACAAGATCTTGTAATGTTTTTAAAAAAAGCTACTAACTAAACAAAGGAGTTTAAAATGAAAATGTTTTTTACAAGTAGTGTGTTTGCGATAATAGTTGGAGTAGGTGTATACGTGATTTTAACAAGTACGGGTATGGATACTGCAAGTGTTATGTCAAGTTCAAATGTAAGATTATAGACTTATAAATCTTTAGATGGTTAATAAGACTATCAAATCATTTTTATATTTAACTATATTCTTATTAAATTTTAGTACCCTTGCTCATGATTATTCTGAAGTATGGGAAAAAGCTCATAAATCAACCGTAGTTGTTTTGCCAACTTGGCCAGGGTACAATAAATCCGGTTTTGGAGCCCCAGCTGGAACTGCCCCAGCTGGTACAGGTTTTTACTTGTCATTGAACAAAACAGAAAAAATGACAAACTTTATACTTACAGCCGCGCATGTAATTAAAAATGCAAAGATAGTAGAAATTAAAAATTATAATAATAAATTAGAGAAAGTTGATGTAATTTTGACTGACTTTAAAACTGATATAGCTATTTTAAAATCAAAAAACAAAGGACAAAGTGTCCTAGTTACGAAGAAAAAAATAAAATATGGTAATGAAGTTTGTCTAATAGGTAATAGTTTTGGATTAGGTCAAAGCTTATCATGTGGAATAGTATCTGGACTTAATAGAACAAGATTGGGGTTCAACCCAATTGAGGATTTTATTCAAACAGATGCAGCAGTAAACCCTGGTGCTTCAGGTGCACCTTTATTAAATAAAGAGGGCCAACTGATAGGTATGGTAGATGCAATATACACCAAGGAAGCAGATATTGATGCTGGAGTTAATTTTGCAATTGACATTAAATTAATAGAAAAGTTTTTGAATAAATATGCCAGTCAGATAAAATAGAATTCTATGTCAATAACACCTACCAAATTAGAAATTGCAAGAGATCTTTTAAAAAAATCAATTGTTGAAAAAGATAAAAAGACACAATCACTTATCCATAAAGCTCAAGAACGTATAAATTATAAAACAATTAAAAGTAGGTTAAACTTACCTTCAACTGCAAACTCAGCAGTTGATGGTTATGGAATATTACATCAAACATTTTTAAGTAATCCAGAAACAGAATTTGAAATTGCTGGCATTGCGAAAGCAGGACACCCTTACAAAAAGAAAATTTTACCCCATCAGGCTATAGAAATTTATACAGGTGCTATAATGCCAGAGGGTGTAGATACAATCGTAATGCATGAAAAATGTAAGAGATCAAATAATAGAGTGATAATTAACGAAAAAGTAATACAAAATCAAAATATGAGACCAATAGGCGAAAATTTAAAAAGGGGTGAGGTAGTTGTTAAAAAAGGAAAATTACTTAATGCAGCTGATATTGGGCAACTTGCTGCATCTGGAAATAATCAAATTGATATATACGAAAAATTAAATATTTCAGTTATTTCAACAGGAGATGAGTTAGTTTCAAGTAAAGCTAACAAAAGATCAAGAGGCCAAATATATGATTCTAATAAACCAATGTTACTTTCTTTATTAGATCATAAATTTTTAAATATACATGATTTTGGAATAGTAAAAGATAATAGAAATGAGTTAGCAAGAAAATTTGCTGATGCCTTATCAAAGAATGACGTAGTCATTTCATCTGGGGGCGCGTCAGACGGAATAGAAGATCATACGCAAAATGCTATTAAAGACGTGGGTGCTGAATGTTTAGTTTGGCAATTAGCTATGAAGCCTGGAAAACCTATGGCAATTGGACGAAAGAAAAACAAATTTATTTTTTGTCTGCCAGGAAATCCCGTAGCTGCTTTTGTTTGTTCAAAGTTATTAATAAAACCACTCTTAATTAAACTAGCTGGTGGTGTTGATTTAGAACCATTGGTTGTAAAAATTCCCTCAGGTTTTGAGCATAGGAAAAGAAAAGGTAGAGCAGAGTATTTGAGAGCTAAAATTATAAGTAAAGATAATGGAGATTTTTTGAAAATACATGGAAGAAAAGGAGCAGGTGTGATTTCTTCATTAACTGGTGCAGACGGTATAGTAGAAATACCTATGGATTATGAGACCGTAAAAGTAGGTGAGCTTCTCAAATTTTATCCATTTGAACATCGATGTTTATGATTTAAATTAGTTTGGTATAAGGTTTTTATCCCATTTAACAATTACATTAAAAGAAATTGATATTCTTGGAAAATCAGACATATTTGGATGCACAAGATGATGCAAGAACGCAGGCCATAAAAGTAAATCTCCAGACTTGGGTAATACTCTATGTTCAGGGTCTACTTGTTTATCACCTCTTATTGAATTCATATTGGCCTGAGGGCGTGGATCAAAAAAACTAATTGAAGCTGGGTTAAGATCAGATCTAAATATTTCAGCATCTGATTGGTCAGGAACGTTTATATAATAGGTTCCTGACAACCAAGAATGTGGATGGTTATGAAGATTATGATAATCTCCTTTCATATTAACATTACCCCAGCCTTGGATAGACCAGTTTAATTCATAATTCACTCCTGATTGATGTGCATAATCATAAACAGCCCTATCAATACATTGTTTTAGCCAAAACATAGCAGGATGATCCATTTCCAAAATATTTTGAGATATATAATTTTCTGTCATATTCTCTTGTGCAGCATTGTTTGACAGGACTATATCAGCAATTACAGAATTTGCGTTTTCATGTCCAGGTAACGACATTTCCATAAACTGAGTTGGCCAAAGATTTAAAAATTTGGGCTTTATAGTATTGTTATTAGTTTCAGTCTTAGACATTTTCTGCTCCGTCTGTATTTAAGCAATTTCAAACTTTTTAATTAACAAGTCAGTTATACTACTTATATTGTTTAAATCTAAAGAGGGAATATCTGTATTTAACTTTTCATCTGAAGCTATAGCAAAAATATTATTATCATCACTATGTAAAAATGTTTTCCCAATTTTGCGTCTAAATACTTCTAGTTTAGGAATATGTTCGTTTTTATAACCTTCTACTATAATTACATCACATTTATTTAAAGGACTTTTTGCAAAAATTTCTAACATTTCAAATAAACTTTTTTCTTCTTCACTGTCATTTTCTTGAACAAGAGCAAACCTTTCTTTAGATGAAATAATCATTGGTCGGGCTCCAGCTTTCCTGAGGTTGTAAGAATCTTTACCTGGTTTATCGATATCAAATTTATGATGAGCGTGTTTAAGCGTTCCTACATTAATTCCAATTTTTGTGAAATTTTCTATTAATTTAGCACATAATGTTGTTTTTCCAGAACCAGACCAACCAGCAAGACCAAAAATGGGTGGAAGTTTTCCAAGTATTTGCATTGCAATAATTAAATCTTTAGGCGAATTTAAATTTGTGAAAGGATCAGATTTTGATTCGTCAATTTTATCAAAATTTACATGAGCGGTTTTAAGTTGAGAAGTAAAAATATCAATTTTTCTAATTCCTTCTTCAATTGCTTTTTTTAATATTAAATTATTGTCAGTTTTCCATAATGCTATGACAGGATGGTTAAATCCTCTTGATTTTGCTACAACTAGATCTAAATCTGGATTTTCATTTTTTACTTTCAATAAAGACTCAATTAAATTTTGAGGTAGAAAAGGTGTATCACATGGTAGAGTGAGAACCCACTTTTGCCTAATATTTTTTGCCCAATTCAAGGAAGCCAGAATACCAACTAATGGACCTAGATGTCCTTTAAGTGGATCTTCAAGAATTTCGTAACCAAAATTTTTAAATTTTTCAAAGTTAGTATTAATATTTAATGCAATGGGAGCAGCTTTTCCCGAAACTTTCTCTAAAACATAAGAGATGAGTGGTCTGTCAAGGAGATTAATTAGACCTTTTTCTTTTCCACCCATTCTTTTTCCTTTTCCTCCTGCAAGGATAACACATGGGATAATCTCATTAATATTTTTCAAATTTCATAGCCTCAACTAATTATAGATCTTTGTGCTGACATCACATCTTCATTTTTTACTGATTTCACATCACTATCGAAAACTACTCTTTCAATACCATTAGCAATAATCATTCTTTTCCCTTTTGCTCTTCCTATCAATGTTAGGCCGGCTTGTTTCGCAAGTGTAACACCTGACTCTGTGAAGCCTGACCTAGAAATTAAAATAGGAATACCCATTTGAACCGTTTTAATTACCATTTCTGATGTAAGTCTACCAGTAGTATAAAAAATTTTATCACTTGTATTTTCATTATTTAAAAAAACCCACCCTGCAATTTTATCAACTGCATTATGTCTTCCAACATCTTCAACATAAACTAGTGGGATGTCATTTTTACATAAAACACATCCATGTAACGCACCAGCTTTGAGATAAAGACTAGGTCTAGTATTAACTTTTTTGGAAATAGAATAAATCCAAGAAGTTTTAATTTTTGTTGTTTTATCAAGATTTATAGACGTGAAATCGTCCATTATATCTCCATACACTGTTCCAACAGCACAACCACTTGTCCTTATTTTCTTTTCCATTTTTTCTTCATAATTTGTTTTTCTTTTTGTCCTTACTATTACAACTTGTAAGTCTTCATCGTATGTAACTTCAGAAATTACATCATTTTTTTTTAGCATATTTTGGTTTAATAAATATCCGACTGCAAGTAGATCAGGCATGTCACCAAGTGTCATTGCAGTGACTATTTCCTGTTTGTTTAAATAAATTGTTAAAGGTATTTCTTTAACTACGGGAAGTTTTATACTTTCTCCGGCTTCGTTAATTCCTTCAATCTCTTTTGTTAAATTATCATTCTCTAAATCTGGTGATATTAGAAATTCTTTACTATTTTTCATTTTTAAACCTAATTTTTATCGTTGTTTAGAAGTTGCCCATTGAATAAAATTTTCTGCCTCATCTGATAGATGTTTATTTAAGCTTAAATATTTTGTTAATAATTCTTTCCCAAAAGATGTTAAAAGTGTTCCCTTATTTCCTTTTTGCTTTTCTAAAATAGGAGTTGGAAATGCTTCTTCTATAGTGTTGAGCAAAAGTTTTGCGCGCTTGGTACTCATGCCCATGAAATTTGCTGCAGCTCTTACTGACCCTTTTTGATGAACTAAATGGAAAAGTTCCATCTTACCAGCACCAATCATGTGGCCCTGAATATATACTTTAATTCGAATACCATTTTCATTTTCTTTTACCAAGTTGGGTGGTAAGGAAGAACGTTTTATGTTTGTTGATCTACTTTTCATTAACTGATTATAGAATATAATGCTAAAATAAACTAAATATTTTTATGGTATAAACATTTGTCTGATTATTTTACAACTGATGAATTAGCGGAGTTTCTTAGAGTTAAACCAAGAAAAATTTATGATCTAGTTTCTAAAGAAGAAGTTCCATTTTCGAGAGTAATGGGCAAATTATTATTTTCTAAAGAAGAAGTGGCTAACTGGATAGCTGGCAATAATAACTCTGTCGAAAATAAAAATTATTTACCAGATGTAATTTTAGGGAGTCATGATCCTCTCCTTGAATATGCAATAAAAAAATCTGGATCAGGTATAGCTTTATCTTTTGATGGTAGTAATAAGGGGCTTGAAAGGTTTAAATTAAACCAAGGAATTGCATCAGGACTTCATATTTATAATTTTAGCTCAAAAAAATGGAATATTCCTAGTGTTGAAAAATATTTAAATGACAAAGATTTTGTTCTTATGGAATGGGCAAAAAGAGAAAGAGGTTTGATATTTCAACCTCTTAATGAACCAAAAAAGAGCATAACAGATTTTAAAGGTCTAAGATTAGTCACTAGACAACCTGGTTCAGGTGCGGATAATTATTTAAAGAATTTGTTAAAAAGTGAAAATTTAAATTTATCAGATTTTGTTAAAACAGAAATTGTTTATTCTGAAATTGACGCAGTTTCATTAGTTTTATCTGGGCAAGCTGATGTAACTCTAGGTATAGCCTCAGAGGCAGAAAAGTATAAACTTAAATTTATTCCAGTAGTTAAAGAAAGATTTGATTTAGTAATTGATAGATTTTCTTGGTTTGAAGTTCCATTTCAAAAACTTTTACAATTTTCTAAAACTACTGAATTTTTTGATATTGCTTCAAGTTTAAAGGGTTATGATATAAAAAATCTTGGTGTAATCCACTTTAATAGTAAATAGGTATAATTAATGTTGAAAGAAATAGGAATGGGGTTGTTAGGTGTTCTGATAATTTTAACATTATTTTTTTTCTTTTTAGGAATTAAATCTTTCATTATTACGAGTTTATAGAAGTTTTTTGATGAAAATTACAGCGATAGAAACTATACAAAATAAAAATTTTTCTAACTTAGTATGGGTTAAAATTCATACTAACGAAGGTATTACAGGATTGGGTGAAACTTTTAGAAATCCAAATGCCATTGTTAGTTACATTCATGAAAGTTGTGCACCTTATTTGTTAGGAAAAGACCCACTTAGAATTAATGAACATGCTGATAATTTATTAAATTGGACTGCCAACAGATATATTGGTTATCCAACAAGATCTGTTGAGTATAGGGGTAACTCAGCAATTGATATTGCTTTATGGGACTTAAAGGCTAAATCAAGTAATTTAAAATTAGTTGATATTTTAGGTGGACCGTGCAGAGATAAAATACCAATTTACAATACTTGTGCTGCTAGTGGATATAACTGGAATGCGAATTCTTCATCTAGATTAGTGAGTGAGCTTAAATCCAATCAAAATAAAGAATCATATGATGATTTGGAGCTTCAGACAAAAAATCCAGGAGACCTTGCACAAAGTCTTTTAGATGAAGGTATAAAAGCAATGAAAATTTGGCCATTTGATGAATTTGCTTTTATTTCCAAAGGTCAAATGATTTCATCACAAGATCTTAAAAAGGGTCTAGATAGAATAAAAAAAATTCGTGATGCAGTTGGTAGCAATATTGATATTATGTTAGAATATCACTCATTGTGGCAACTAGCACCAGCATTAAAAATTGCTAAACATGTTGATGAATTTGATGTTTTTTGGCACGAAGATCCAATTAATATGGCACATTTAAAAGATTTAGCAGAATTTAAGCAAAATACAATTGCACCAGTCGCAGGAAGTGAGGCTTTAGGTACAGCTCTATGGTATCGCGATGCTCTTTCTCTTGGAGCCATTGATTATATGCATTATGATTTAGGTTGGATCGGAGGTATTACAGAAGCAATCAAAATATCTGGTATAGCTCATGGAAATAACAGGATGATGTGCCCTCACGATTGTACAGGGCCAGTAGTTTGGATTGCAAACTTACATATCAGTCTTGCATATCCGAATGTAATGATTTTAGAGAGTGTTAGATCCTTTTATAATGGTTTTTATAAAATTTTAGTTGATAATTTACCTGAAGTTCAAAATGGTTTTGCATTACCAATGAATGGTATTGGATTAGGTGTTGATTTAAATAGTTCTTTGTTAAATTCTCAAGATACTTCAAAAAAAATTACTACTTCAAAAGATATATGAGTTATTCAAATGTAATAAATCTTTTAACTGACAGACTAAAATTAGATCTTTTGCCAGAACTTGGAGGTAGAGTAAATCAATTAGTTTTTAATGAATTTGATATTTTTTTTCCTTTTCAAATTCAAGTTATTAAACCATTACAGTCTTATAAAGGTGGAAGCTTTTGTTTAGTACCTTTTTCAAACAGAATCAAAAACTCAAAGTTCAATTTTAATCAATTAGAATATAAATTAGCGAAGAATGATCCTCCTAATTCGATTCATGGGCATGCATATTTGGGAAAATGGAATGTATTAAAAAAAACAGATAGCTCTGCAGTTATTGTTTATGAGCATTTAGCAAATAAATTTGGTTGGCCGTGGTCTTATGAAGTATTTCAAACAATAACTTTAGAAGATAATAATATTTTTTTTGAATTAGAAATTTCAAACAAATCAAATAATCCAATGCCATTTGGGTTTGGCATACATCCATATTTTAATTTTAATGATAAGGTCAAATTGAAATTTTATGCTGAAAAAGAATGGGTGGGTAGTCCAGAAGAATTTCCAATAAAAACTAAAATTGTGAAAAATAATTTTGATTATAAGAAAGGAAGTGAACTATGGAAAAAACAAAAAACAATATGTTATGAAAATTTCCAACAAGAGATAGAAATTTTTTGGATCACTAATCGAAAAAAGGTTAAGATTAAAACAGATAAAATTTTCAAACATTTAATAATACATGTTCCAGAACATGCTAAGTATTTTTGTGTAGAGCCTGTAAGTCATCCTACTGATGGTTTCAATTTAGCCTATAAAAAGATTGAAAATGTAAATTGTGACGTCTTGATGCCTAATAAGAAAATTAAAGGCTTAATAAAGTTTGAAATAGACAATTTTTAACCATAAAAAGGGAAGTCAATTCCTTTTATACCAGGTATTGTTAATGCAAAAATACCCCCAGCTTTTGGCTGTTTATTAATTGTTCCTTGTGTAATATCGCTACCTATTGACGTAACATACATAGTATCAAGTTTGGAGCCACCAAAAGCTATTTTTGTTGGTTTTTCTATCGGCATTTTTATAATCATATCTATTTTACCTTTTGGAGTAATTCTAACTAATTCCCAACCAGAAACTCCTGCCATCCAATAACAACCCTCAGAATCAACACATCCACCGTCAGGTCTACCATTAATCTGGTGAGTTTCAAAAAAAACTTTTTTATTAGACCAAACACCATCTTCTAAATCATAATCATAAGACCATATAGTTCTGATCCATGGAGCACTATCAGAAACATAAGCTGTCTTATAATCTGGAGAAAATGCTAGCCCATTAATAGTGTAAAATCCTCCTAAAACTTTATTTACATCTCCTGATGGATGAAGGCAATACAGACTTCCTTTTGGTTTTTCTGTTTTTTTTATTGGATTTAAGGACATAGTTCCTGCATAAAATCTTCCCCTTTGGTCAACTGTTCCGTCATTGAATCTGTTTTCAGGATTGTAATCTTTAGGATTACAAAGAAAAGATTTTATTCCATTTTGTTGTTCTAATTCAAAAAAACCATTAGTTAAGGCTAACACAATATTTAAGTTTTCTTTAAGAGCAAAACATCCTATAAAATCACCAACATTAATAGAACTATTTTTTTTCTTTCTAGGATCAAATTTACATATCAAGTGATTATTAATATCAACCCAATATAAAATTTGGTCTTTTTTCGACCAAATTGGGTTTTCTCCTAAATTAGCTTTTATGTCTAAAACACAATATACATTAATATAGTTCATAATCTGTATTTTTAAATTTACTTTGTACTTATTATCTCACTAAATTGGGTAATGTTAATGAAATGGCCGGAATAAATGTTATCAACATAAGAGCCAGAAAGATAGCAAAATAAAATGGCCAAATTGTTTTAACAGCTTTTTCTATTGGTACTTTGCCGATTGCACAACCAACAAAAAGACAAGCGCCGACTGGTGGTGTACATAAGCCAAGCCCAAGGTTCATCATTAAAATCATACCAAACTGAAGTGGATCCATACCTAAAGACATGGCTAAAGGTAAAAAAATTGGGGTGCAGATTAATATTAAGGCTGCCATGTCCATTATCATGCCTAATACCAATAGCATAATATTAATCATTAATAAAATAACTATGGGGTTGCTTGATATACCATTCATAAAACTTATCATTTGAGATGGCACTTGGTAAAAAGTAAGCATGTATCCAAATGCCGACGCACTAGCAACAAGTATCATCACCATGGATGTTGTTTTTACCGAATTAACAACAGCAAGTTTGAAATTTTTCCAAGTTAGTGCTCTATAAACTATTATTGTGACAACAAAAGCATACATTGTTCCAAAAGCGCCAGACTCAGTAACAGTGAAAATTCCTGAAAGCACACCTCCTACAATAATAACTGCTGTGAACAAGCCTGGTAAGGCAGTTACAAAATGCAAAAATAGGGTATAATATCCAGGAAACAACTCAGATTTATATCCTCTTTTTACGGCAACTAAATAGGCAACCAATGCTAAGCAAATACACATAACAACACCTGGAATTATTCCTGATAAAAAAAGTTGGGTTATTGAAACACCTCCTCCAGTAGCAACAGCAAACAAAATCATATTATGACTTGGGGGTATCATAATCCCAGCTATGGAAGACGTAACTGTCACATTTACAGCGTAATCTTCGTCATACCCTTTTTCTTTCATCACTGGTATTAGGATGGAACCAAGAGCTGAAACGTCAGCTACAGCTGACCCTGAAATACCGCCAAATAGCATTGAGGCAAATACATTTACAACACCAAGACCGCCTCTTATGGCTCCAACAGCAGATGAAGCTAATCTTACAAGTCTTACAGCTATTCCACCATGGAACATTAATTCACCAGCAAAAATAAAAAATGGAATAGCAAGTAGAGAAAAAACATTTATGCCTGAAATAATTCTTTGAAAAGCAATTATTAGAGGCAGTCCTTCGAAATAAAACGCCGAAACCGCTCCTATGCCAAGGGCAAATGCTACTGGAATACCAATAACAACTCCAAAGGCAAAAATTCCCATCATTATCAATAGACCCATTGACTACCTCATTTAGGATTTTTATTGGTTAATGCATTTTTATATTTAACGATGTGACCAATAGAAAAAAGTAAAATTAGACCACCACAAATCATAATTGGTACTGCTCGCAAGCCCTCAGGAAGATGTATCAAAGGTATTTGAGTGCCCCATTTAAACAACACTAATTCATAACTATAAATCATCATAATAAACCCGAATATCATGATGAAAACATGGTTTATCATATCTAATATGATTTTAATTGGAGTAGGAGCATTGTCTCTAAAAAAAGTTACACCCAAATGGGTTTTATTATGTATCCCAACAGCAGCTCCCAAAAAACCTATAAAAACAATTAGTAACAATGAAGCTTGCTCTACCCATGTTGGAGTGGCATTTAGAACATATCTTCCATATACTAGCCAACTGAATATGACAGTCATGGTCACAAGTGCAAAACCTGTAAGCACCTCACAAACATAAGCTACTTTGTCAAGGAAATGTGTAAAGATTTCTAAAAATTGCGAAGATCTTTTTGGGATAATAAATCTCCTTTTAGTATATAAAAATTATTGGCCATAATAATATGGCCAATAATAATTTTAATGTTATTTAGTATTTTTTATTAAATCAACTAATGGAACTAAGTTGGGATTAGCTGATAAATATTTAGTGTGAACAGGTTGCATGGCATCCATAAATGCTTTCTTATTAGGGATTTCATTAAATTCAACCCCAGCTTTCATTACTTTTTCACGACTTGAAATAGCTCTTTTTTCCCATAATGCTCTTTGTAATTTTGCTGACTCACGTGCAGCTTCCTTTACTGCCTTTTTGTTTTTATCAGATAAGCTATTATATACTTTATCATTAATGCAAACACATTCAGGTATAATTAAATGTTGAGATAAAGAATAATATTTAGCAACCTCAAAGTGACCCGTTGATTCATATGATGGCCAATTATTTTCTGCTCCATCAACAACACCTGTTTTTAATGATTGATAAACTTCTGAAAATGCCATAGGCGAAGGATTTCCACCTAAGGCAGAGATCATTCCAGAATAAAGGTCATTATTCATCACTCTAACCTTTAATCCCTTAACATCAGATGGTTTCATAATTGGTTTCTTTGAATTATAAAATGATCGAGCACCTGAGTCATACCAAGCAAGTGCAACAATACCTATCTTTTCCATTCCTGCACTTATTTGATCACCAGCAGCTCCATCTAAAGCGCGATGCATATGTCCCATATTCTTAAAAATAAATGGCAAAGATACTACATTTGCTTCTGGGGCCATTGGTCCCATAGGTCCCAAGTTAAAATTACCAATTTCAAGTCCACCTATTCTGACTTGTTCGATAGCATCAGGTTGATTGCCTAATACACCAGAGTGAAACATTTTTAATGAAATTTCACCACCGGTTTTTTGTTTTACTAACTCTGCAAATTTATCCATAGCAACTGTATTTGGATAGCCTGGTTTATGAATATTCCATCCACGCCATTCCTTAGCAATAGCTACAGTAGATAAAGTAGACGCTATAGCTAAAGCAGAAAAGCTAAGTATTATGTTTTTAAGATTTCTCATTTAAACTCCCCTTATAATTATATTACTTTTAATCATGCATTGATTAAATTATAAGAGTCAACTTCAAATTGGTTTTAGAATGATAATTGTACTTTCATACTTTTTTTATCATTGTTCATTGCCAGTTCAAAAGCTTCTTTAGCGGATTTAAAATCTAATTTATGGGTAATTAATGGATTTACATTTATCAATTTTTTTTTCATCATATTAACAGCCAGTTCAAACTCTGAATGAAACCTAAATGAGCCTCTTAAATTTAACTCTTTTGTTGTAACTGATACAAGTGGTATCAAGACATCTCCTCCTAGACCAAGTTGAATCATGGTACCCTTTGGCTTAAGACAATTTATTGCGTCGCTTATACCTTGCGCAGATCCTGAACATTCAATAGCTATATCAAAATACCCTTTATTAGATTGATAGTTTTTTAGTTTATCATATTCTTCTAGGACATTTATAACTTTATCCGCTCCTACAGAATTTGAAAACGTCAGAGCATTTGTAGAAACATCTGTAACTATTATTTCTTCTGCTCCAGCTCTTCTGGCAGCTGCTACGCATAATGTACCGATAGGTCCTGATCCAGTAATTAAAACTTTTTGTCCAAAAATTTTCTCTGCTTGTTTTATGGCATGAAGACAGACTGCAAGTGGTTCTGCCATTGCAGCTTCTTCTGAAGAAAGCCCGTCAGCGGAAACACATTGATAATCTTCAACTATTAATATTTCCCTAAATGCACCTTGTATATGTGGAAATGGCATAGCAGAGCCATAAAATTTCATATCTATGCATTGAATTTGGTTTCCGTTAAGGCAAAAATTGCATTTATTACATGGCCTTGATGGCGATACAGAAACTAGTTGTCCAATTGATAATTTTTTTACATTTGATCCAATTTTTGAAATAAATCCGGAAATTTCGTGACCTAATATCATTGGCTCTCGTAACTTAATTTGTCCAAATCCACCATGTTTATAATAATGCAGATCTGTTCCACAAATACCACCGATAGCAATCTTAATTTCAACTTGATTAGGTTTCAAATTATCTACAGGATAATCTTCTATCCTTAAATCTAATGGACCATGAATCTTCAGAGATTTCATCGATTAAGCCTTTGTCAATTTAGATTGTAAAACTTAAATTCTATAAAGATAATTAGCAATCTTTTTATTATTGATGTACTTTTACATAAATTTAAATTGGAAAAGAAATGGTTTCAGGGTTAAAATTATTCGACTTAACGGGTAAAACCGCTCTCATAACTGGTTCATCACAGGGAATTGGATACGCTTTAGCTGAGGGTTTGGCCGAAGCAGGTTGTGATATAATTCTAAATGGTAGAAATATTGAAAAGTTAAGAAAATCAGCTGAATTAGTTAATACTAAGCAAGAGATCTATCAACTATGCTTTGATGTTACTAATTATGAACAAATTAAGCTGTCCATTGATAAATTTGAAAAAGAAATTAGTCCAATTGATATTTTGATTAATAATGCTGGAATGCAATTTAGAACTGCCTTAGAAGACTTCCCACGAGAAAAGTTTGAGGAATTGTTAAAGACAAATGTCTCTTCAGTTTTTAATGTAAGTCAAGTTGTTGCAAAATATATGATTAAAAGAGGCGAAGGTAAGATTATAAATATAGCAAGTGTTCAAACATCTCTTGCTAGACCAGGTATTGCTCCCTATACAGCGACCAAGGGTGCTGTAGGAAATATCACAAAAGGTATGGCAACAGATTGGGCGAAATATGGTATTCAATGCAATGCTATTGCTCCAGGCTATTTTGATACACCTTTAAACGCTGCTCTTGTTTCTGATAGTGAGTTTACAGCTTGGTTAAAAAAAAGAACTCCAGCAGGCAGGTGGGGTGAGGTTCATGAATTAGTAGGCGCTAGTATATTTTTAAGTTCTGCTGCCTCAAATTTTGTAAATGGTCATACTCTTTATGTTGATGGTGGAATAACTGCATCACTGTAGATAAATATTCTTAAAATTAAAAAAATTTATTTGATTATCATAAAAAATTTCTCTACATCTTTTTATATAAGAAAAATTTTCTTTTAGAGGTTGCTTTGTTAGATGATATTGATATCAAAATTTTAAATGTCGTTCAAAAAAATGCTGGATTACCCTTATCTGAAATTTCTAAAAGAGTAGGTGTGTCTCCTACCCCGTGTTGGAACAGAATAAAAAAAATGGAAGAAGTAGGTGTCATTTCTGCGAGGACAATTGTCCTTAATAGAAAAGCTATCAACTTGTCAATTGTTGTTTTTTTATCAATTAGAGTAAGTCATCATTCAAAAGACTGGATAGATAGATTTCAAAATATAATAAATAAGTATGATGAAATAATTGAAACTCATAGGCTTACGGGTTCAGATACTGATTATATGCTAAAGATTGTTGCTCCAAGCATAGAAGAGTATGATAATTTTCAACAAAAGTTAATTGGAGAGCTTGAGTTTACTAAAATGTCTTCAAGCATATCCCTTCAAGAAATGAAAAACTCTCATATTTTACCTCTTAATCAATTTAAAAATTAGTTAGCGTTTGGGAAAAATAATTGCTCACCTTTTACTTTAAATGCCTTTATTTTGGTTTGTCCTTCAGAAGAGGTAAGCCATTTGATAAACTTATTGGCAATATTAAATTTTACATTTGGACATCTAGCTGGGTTTACCAGTGTTATTCCATACTGATTAAATAAAACATCACTTTTTTCGGTAAACATTTTCAACTCATCTTTATTATTAAAATTTATCCATGATGCCCTATCTGTGATAGTATAAGCTCCCATACCATTTGCTAAATTAAGAGTTGCTCCCATTCCAGACCCAACTTCTCTGTACCATGAACCCGAAAATTTTAATGGATTTAATTTAGTTCTTTTCCAAATACTCATTTCTTTAAAATGAGTACCTGAATCATCACCTCGTGAGACAAAGATAGATGATGTTTCAAATATTTTTTTAAATGCTTCTAAAGGACTGTCTTTATAATTTATTTGCGCAGGGTTTTCTTTAGGTCCAATAATTATGAAATCATTGTACATAAGGTCTTTTCTATTTACGCCAAAGCCTTTTTTAACAAAATCTATTTCTCTTTCTTTTGCATGAACTATTACAACATCACCATCACAATTACTGGCGTTTTTTAATGCTGCGCCAGTGCCAACAGATACCACATGTGCGTCCACATTAATTTTTGATTTTACTATTGGGAGTATATAATTATAAAAACCAGAGTTATAAGTAGAGGTTGTTGATTGAATAATTAATGACTCTTTACCAAAGCTAAGCTTTGGAAGAAAAAATAATAAAAATAATAAAAATAAATTTTTAAATAAAACAAACATCAAAAACGTAAATACATTGCATATTATGTAAATTTCACATAAATTAACATATTAAAACATAAATAATCAAGGTAATTATGTATGATATTAGAATCATTTACACATGCATTTGATTTGGTTTTAACTTTAGACAAAGACTTTTTTGAGATTCTTCTACTTTCAATGAAAGTTAGTTTTCTTTCATTACTCCTATCTTGTTTAATGGGTTTACCGTTGGGGACATATTTGGCTATTAAAAATTTTTGGGGTAGAGATACTGTTTTAATTATGTTTAATGCCATGATGGGTTTGCCTCCAGTTGTTGTAGGATTAATTGTATATTTGTTAATTTCACGATCAGGTCCATTTGGTTGGTTAGGTGTATTATATACACCTACGGCTATGATTATAGCTCAAATGATTTTGATTACCCCTATTGTAGTTTCATTAACAGCTCAAATAATTGAAGAAATTAATGAAGAATATAAAGACCTTTTTAAATCTCTAGTTATTTCATCTCATAAAGCTCTTATCGCATGTTTATATGATGCTAGATATTCAATTTTAACAGTAATTTTAGCTGGGTTTGGTAGAGCTGTTTCTGAAGTTGGCGCTGTAATAATTGTAGGCGGTAATATAGATCACTTAACAAGAGTTATGACGACAACAATAGCTTTAGAAACCTCCAAGGGAAATTTATCTTTGGCTTTAGCCTTAGGTATTATTCTTTTATTGATTGCCTTAACTATAAACCTAATTTTAATCAGTTTAAAAACCAGAGCAAAAAGGAGAATGTATGTTTGATGAACAAAAAAAATCAAAATCATTAACTCCTATAGTTATTTCTAATTTATCTCTTTTATTAGGTAAAACTAAAATTTTGGATAAAATTAAATGTAAAATTCATAATAAATCAATTATTGCAGTTTTAGGCCCAAATGGAGCTGGCAAGAGTTTATTTCTTAAAACTATAAACGGATTAACTCCAGTCGAATCTGGAAAAATTAAATTTAATTCAAAAGAAATTAATTATCAGATAAGAAAAGAGATAGCATTGGTTTTTCAAAAGCCTACGCTTTTAAGAAGGACTGTTTTAGAGAATATGCAGTTTGTTTTAGAGAAAAAAAACAAGCTTTCTAATCTTGAAATCATGAATCATTTACAAAAAGTAGGTTTAGATACATACAAACACAAACCTGCTAGATTATTGTCAGGCGGAGAACAACAAAGATTGTCTCTAGCAAGAGCTTTATTAATTAATCCGTCCCTGTTACTTTTAGATGAGCCTACTGCCAATTTAGACCCTTACAGTTTAAATTTAATTGAAGAAATAATTTTAGATGAAAATAAAAAAGGTAAGACTATAATCCTAACTACACATGATATGGGCCAAGCCAAAAGATTAGCGAAGGAGATACTTTTTTTTGATAAGGGTAAACTACTTGAACAAACTAAAGCTATAAATTTTTTTGCAAAGCCAAAAACAAAAGAAGCTCAAAATTATATTAATGGAAAAATTCTTTTATGAACTTTATTCTACTAGAATATTTTCAGCTAGATCTGACCAGTATTGAGCTCCAACAGGTAAAAGCTCGTCATTAAAATCATAAAATGGACTATGTAGCTTTTCTGAATTTTCTCCAGAACCAAGCCATATATATGCTCCTGGTTTTTCTTCAAGCATGTAAGAAAAATCTTCTGAACCCATCGTTGGTGTTTCATTTAAATTAATTGAATTTTCACCATAAGTTTTTTTAAAAATTTTAGATGCAAGTTTAGCGCATTCCTTGTTGTTTATAGTCGGTGGATAACCTGGACGAATTTCAATGCTCACTTCACAATTACTTATTGCACACGCGTTAGACACAACCTTTTTTATTTTATCTAGCATCATATTTCTATTTTTTTGATCTGTAGATCTAAGTGTTCCACCAATAGTTACAATGTCAGGAATTACATTAAATGCAGATCCACCTTCAATTTTAGTTATAGACAAGACAGCACTTTTAAAAGGATCTAATTGTCTTGATATTAAACTTTGGAGTGCAGTGATAGTTAAGCCGGCAGCTAACAAAGGATCATTTGAATGTTGGGGCTGTGCTGCATGTCCACCTTTACCTTTTACTTCAATTACAATTATATCACCACCAGCCATAGCAAAACCTTCGTGAATAACTGCTTCACCAACAGGAACACCAGGCCAATTGTGAGCTCCCCAAACACTATCAATTTTAAATTTCTTGAAAAGGCCATCATTTATCATAGCTTTAGCGCCTGCATTACCTCCTTCTTCTGCAGGTTGAAAAACACAGTAAACTTTTCCATAAAAATTTTTTGTCTCAGATAAATATTTTGCAGCTCCTAATAACATTGTAGAATGTCCGTCATGTCCACAAGCATGCATTGCTCCTTCATTTTTTGAAGAATATGGCAAATTAGTCTTTTCAGTCATTGGAAGTGCATCCATATCTGCACGAATCGCAATAGATTTTTCTTGTCCTTTATTTTCTTTTCCTTGAATAATTCCTACAACACCTGTTTTGCCAAATTCTTCAATTACTTCTATTCCAAAATCTTTTAATTTATTGGCTATAAATTTAGATGTAACTTTTTCTTGATATGCTATTTCTGGTTTCTCATGTATTTGACGTCTCCATTCCGTCATTTCTGGAACTATGTCTTTAATTTTTTGCTTGATATTCATTTTTACTACACTCAATAATATTTATACATTTTGAAAATAAGGAATCCATTTTGCTAGATACGATTTTAAACGTTGATGGAGAAGAAGGTCAATCTATTCCTTTAATAGTCGATTCTCCTCATAGTGGAGTTATTTATCCATCTGATTTTAATCATCAGGCTGAATTTTCAAAATTAAGACAAGCAGAAGACTCATATGTTGATGAATTATATAATTATGTTTCTGAAATAGGTGGTGTAATTCTAAATGCTAATTTTCCTAGATCATATATAGATCCCAATAGAGCAGAAACTGATTTTCCAAGTGAAGAACTTATTGATTTTGATGTCAAGAAAGAAAAATTTTTATTCAACCCTACAATTAAGAGTGAATTAGGGATTGGTCTGATTTGGTTGCGCATTCCTCCAAATGGAGAGCCTATGTATGCAAATAAAATAAAATTTAGCGAATTCATTCACAGGGTTAAAAATTATCATAGACCTTATCATAAAACACTTAAAGAAATTATGAGTAGTACTTATCAACGTTTTGGAAAATTTTATCACATAAACGCTCATTCAATGCAAAACAAAGCCACAGCAATGTCAGATCAAGAAAAAGGTACTAGGAGACCAGATTTTGTTATTGGTGATAGAGATGGAACATCTTGTAAAAGAGAATTTACTGACCTTATTGTAGATTTTTTAAGAAGTTTAAACTACTCTGTTGATATTAATGATCCATATAAAGGTATGGAACTTACAGATGCATATAGTGATCCTAAAACAAATAAGAATTCAGTCCAAATTGAAGTTAATAGAAGATTATATATGGATGAAATAACAAGAATAAAATCAGACAATTTTGATCTTTTAAAAACAAATATTGGAAGTCTGTTAAATGATATTAAATTACAAATTGAAAAAGGTATTTTATGAATAAAAGTAATTTGAATATCAAAAATAAGACTCCTGAATCAGTTGTTGAAGTAAAAGACCTTAAAGTTCAATTTCAATTAAAAGATAAAGTTGTAAAAGCTGTTGATGGCATTTCTTTTAAAATCAATAAAGGTGAGACTATTGCAATAGTAGGTGAATCAGGCTCAGGTAAGTCTGTTACGGCATTATCTTTAATGAGACTTACTGATTATTCTGGAGGTAGAATAGTTTCTGGTGAAATAAACCTTCAATCAAAAAACAATCTTAATCTAAATTTAACTCGGCTTGATCAAGAAAAAATGAGAGATATCAGAGGCAATGACATCTCAATGATATTTCAAGAACCTATGACATCACTAAATCCAGTTTTTACTATTGGTATGCAAATTACTGAAACAATAATTAAGCATCAAGGCAAAACAAAAAAAGAAGCTTTTGAAATTGCACTTGAAATGATCAAGTTGGTAAGAATACCTGAACCAGAAAAAAGGTTAAATCAATATCCACATGAACTCTCTGGTGGAATGAGACAAAGAGTTATGATTGCAATGGCATTAAGTTGTAAGCCCTCATTATTAATTGCAGATGAACCTACAACAGCATTGGACGTCACAATACAAGCACAAATACTGGATTTGATAAAAATGTTACAAAGAGACATAGGTATGTCAGTAATGTTTATTACTCATGATATGGGTGTTGTGGCTGAGGTTGCTGACAGTGTCGTTGTCATGTTTGCAGGTAAAAAAGTTGAAGAAGGCACTGCTATTGAAATATTTCAAAATCCTAAACATCCATACACTAGGTCTTTATTGGCAGCTGTCCCAAAACTTGGAAGTATGATTGGTAAAAAACTACCCGCAAAATTTGTTAATCTTGATGTTAAATCTTCTGATGAACACAAAAATAAAGAGAAAATTTCAACAAAAACGGTTGTAGAAATGAAAGATACTGTAAATAGGACTTCTTCTCCATTGCTTGAAGTCAAAGGTCTGACTACAAGGTTTTTAATCAAACAAGACTTTGGAAGAGCAGGTGGAAATATTCATGCAGTTGAAAATATAAGTTTTAATTTGCAACCAGGCGAAACACTTGGATTGGTTGGAGAGAGTGGTTGTGGAAAGTCCACAACAGGAAGAAGTATAATAGGATTAACGTCACCAACAAGAGGCGAAGTTTTTTTTGAAGGCGTAGACTTAACTAATTTAAATAATAGAGAAATGATAGAATATAGAAAAAAGATGCAAATGATTTTTCAAGATCCTTTTGCTTCTTTAAATCCAAGAATGACTGTTGGTCAAATTATAGCGGAACCAATAATGGTGCACGGATTAGAGCCTAAGTTGGGATCAAATAGTAGGGTAATAAAATTATTAAATCGCGTTGGACTTGATGAACAATATTACTCTAGATATCCACATGAACTCTCTGGAGGACAGAGACAAAGAATTGGAATAGCTAGAGCTCTGGCATTAGAACCTAAGTTAATAATAGCTGATGAAGCAGTTTCAGCACTAGATGTTTCTATTCAGGCTCAAGTAGTAAACTTGATGATGGAGCTACAAGAAGAATTCGGTTTAACTTATCTATTCATAAGCCATGATATGGCTGTAATTGAGAGAGTAAGCCATAGAATAGGAGTAATGTATCTGGGTGAAATAGTTGAAATTGGACTTAGAAGCCAAATTTTTGAAAATCCTCAACACCCTTACACAAAAAAATTGATGGCAGCAGTTCCAATTGCAGATCCAACTAAGAGAAAAAAGAAGTTAAACTTGATGAATGATGAAATTCCTAGTTTGTTAAAACCAATAGGCTATGAACCTGAATATGTTCAAATGATTAAACTTGGAGAGGATCACTACGTTAAACCATTTGATGGAATGAAGCTCCAAAATTAAAAGATATGAATGACCCTAAATTAGATTATAAAAATGAATTTCCTGTTGAATTAGTTAATCCTGACATTTCTCCTTACAAAAATTCTAACACAGGTATTGACTATGTTATTACATTAGATAGTGGTTTAAGTGGTCCACACGTTTTTATATCATCAATTGTACATGGTAATGAACCTTGTGGGGCACTTGCTATAGATTGGTTTCTTAAAAATGACTATAGACCATTAAGTGGAAAATTAACTCTAGGTTTTATGAATATTGAGGCTTATTTAGCATTTGATCCTCTTAATCCAAATAGAACAAGATGGGTTGAAGAGGATTTTAATAGATTGTGGGCAGAAGGTGTCTTAGAAGATCCCAAAAGAAAAAGAACTAGTGAATTTTTAAGAGCTAATGAAGTTAAAAATATTGTGTCTCAAGTTGATTATTTGTTGGATATACATTCAATGCAAAAACCTTGCGTACCTCTTATGATGGCTGGAATGTTAAATAAAGGTATTGATTTCGCTCGCGATGTAGGCATGCAAATGCCAATAATATCTGATACCGGACATAATGAAGGAATGAGAATGAGAGATTATTTTGGCTTTTCTAATAAAGAAAGTCAAAAAAATGCTCTTCTAGTTGAATGTGGGCAACATTGGGCCAAGTCATCTGAAATTGTTGCAATTGAGACTATGATAAGATTTTTACGAACTACTTCAATAATGGATGAAAATTTTGCAGATGATTTTATCTTTAAAAATAAAGTATTAAACTTTCAAAACGATGTTTATAAAGTTGGAAAAATTATAACTATCAAAAGTGAAAATTTTAAATTTGATCAAGATTGGCAAGGTTTTGAAACCTTAAAAAAGGGAGTATTGATTGGGAAAGATGATAATGAAAAAGTATATGCTCCCTTCGAAGAAACTATTTTAATTATGCCTTCCAAAAGATTGTTTCCAGGTAAAACAGCAGTAAGACTTGCGTATAAATTAAGTGACTATTATTAGAAATTTTAGTGAAGCCTTGGGTTAAACATATCCCGCAGATGATCTCCGACTAAATTTATAGAAGCGACAGTTATAAGTAATGCAACGCCAGGAAATATGCTAATCCAAAAGTCGCCACTATACATATATTCAAAACCATTTCCTATTAGAAGACCCAAAGAAGGTTCTGTTATTGGAAGACCTAAACCCAAAAAACTTAGTGTGGCTTCTAAAGAAATTGCGTGTGCAGTTTGCAAAGTACCAACAACAATTAACGGAGCCATACAGTTAGGCAATATATGTTTAAACATTATTCGTGTGTTTCCGAATGCTAAACATCTAGCAGCATCAACATATTCTTTATTTATTTCAACTAGAGCACTTGATCGTGCTGTTCTAGCGTAATAAGCCCACTGTACTAAAATTAGAGCAATGATAGTTTTTTCAACACCTTTTCCAAAAGCAGCTAAGATAATTAAAGCAACTAAAATAGACGGAAAGCTTAGCTGAATGTCCACAATTCTCATAATTAATGATTCGTATCTACCACCAAAAAAAGCTGCAGAAATTCCAAAAAATGAACCTATTATCAGAGCAAAAATACCTGATAGAACGCCAACTCCTAAACTTACCCTCAATCCATAGAATATAGCTGAAACCATGTCCCTACCTGCGCCATCAGTACCAAGTAAAAAATAATTACCAGAAAAATCTTCTGAAAATGGTGGTAATCTACTATTCATAATACTAACAGTATTGAGATCGTAAGGATCAGTCGGAGATACTAAAGGTGCAAATATTGCTACGAATAGAATAAGTAAAAAAATAAAAAAAGCGACAAGAGCAACCTTGTTTGAAGAAAAATCTTTACAGAATTCTAGAAATTTTCTTAATTTTGGGTTCATTGATGATCCCCTTTAATTCTTACTCGTGGATCTAAGAACGTATAAATTATATCGACAATTAAGTTTAAAAATACGAAAAATGTTACAATGATCATTAAGTATGCAACAATAACTGGGCGATCAAGATTGTAAATTGAATCAATTATTAACTTTCCCATCCCAGGCCATGCGAACACAGTTTCAGTAACTGTTGAGAAGGCGATTAAGGAACCAAATTCAAGGCCAACAACAGTGACAATTGGAATTAAAATATTTTTCAAAACATGTATCAATACAACTCTTTTTTCAGAAATTCCCTTAGACCTAGCAAACGTAATATAATCTTGAAGAATTATTTCTCTTGTTCCGGCTCGTGTTAGACGTATGACTGAAGAAATTTTAAATAAAGCCAAATTTAGTGCAGGTAAAAAAACATGAGATAGTCCATTTAGAGTAAACAAAGAACTATTTATGCCCATAAAGGTTCCAATCTCACCTCTACCAGTTGATGGTAACCATCCAAGTTGAACAGCAAATATCATAATAAATATAATACCAACCCAAAATGTTGGCATAGAAAAGCCTAAGATAGAACCTGCCATAATAACCTTACTTGCTTTGCTGTCAGGGTTATATCCTGCGTATATACCTAAAGGTATTGCTATAATTAAGGATATAAATAATGAGAACAAGGCCAGTTCTAATGTAGCTGGCATTCTTTGGATTATTAACTTTAGGGCAGGTTCTCCAAAAATAAATGAGCTTCCTAAATCCCCTTTAAAGGCGTTTACTAAAAAATACCAATACTGTTCTGTTACAGGTCTATCGAGTCCAAGTTCGCGGATAACTCTTTCTACTTCGGCTTGATCAGCTTCAGGATTAATTAGCATTTCTACAGGATCACCTACTAGATTTACACCTCCAAAAACCAAAAGAGACATAATAAATAAAACAAGTATACTTTGAGCGAATCTTGTACAAATAAATGCTGTCATTTTAGAATTCTTTAATAATAAGAACCAGAGCAAACCTGCTCTGGTTCTTAGGTTATAACTTATTTACATTTTAAATATGTTGCTATTGTTCTTTCATCAGTTCTTGGAGTGTAGCTACAAGAAGATTTTGCAGCCCAAGTATTCATTTGATAATGAATTGGAATAACACCATAGTTTTTACCAACTGCCACTTCGGTAGCTTCAGCTAAAAGTTTACCTCTGGCGTCTGAATCAACTGTTCCAAGCGCCTTTTGAATTAGCTTATCAACAACTGGATCAGAATGTCTTCCTCTATTTGCTCTACCCATACCAATAGATTTGTCATAAGTATGTAATAAAGCTCTTAATGGAGATGATGCTTCTCCAGAACCAGCACCCCAACCAAGGACCATAAAACTAAATTCAGGGCTCTTATTTGGACCACCTCTTGATGCTCTTTTGAAGTAAACAGCTTTTGGCATTGTTTCAACTTTTGCTTTAATACCTATCCTTGAGAACATCTGTGCAAGTGCCTCAGCAATTTTTGCATCATTGATGTATCTATCATTTGGACCATGAATAGTCATTTCAAACCCTTTTCCATAACCAGCATCTGCCAATAACTTTTTTGCAGCTTCTGGATCATATGGATCTGGTTTCATTTTATCTGAGACACCATGGAAACCTGCTGGTAATAATTGGCCTGCCTTTACAGCAATACCTTCCATCACTTTTGAAACCATTGCATCACGATTAATTGCTAAAGAAAGAGCTTTTCTCACTCTAACATCCATTAGAGGATTTTTAATTTTACCACCACCTATTGCTGTAATATGAGGTGAATCCTCTCTAAATTGGTCCATATGAAGATAAATCACTCTATTTGATGATCCGCTATTTAACTTAATAGTTGGATTTTTTTTCATTTTTGCAACATTTAAAGGAGGTACATTATCTATAAAATCTACATCCTTAGCTAATAGTGCTGCAATTCTTGCGGGACCAGATTTAATTGGCTTAAATAAAATATTTTTGTATTTAGGCGCTCCAGTACCTGCACCATGATAATTTTCGTTAGCTTTTAATACTATTTTATCTCCTGGCACCCACTCTACAAACTTATAAGGACCAGTACCAATTGCTGCTTTACCACTATTATAGTCAGCTGTGGTTGCGCCTTGTCCATTTTTCTTTGATATAATTTTAACTGTCATGATATCATTTGGCATCAAAGGATAGGGTTTCTTAGTTTTTATGTGAATTGTATGACTATCAATTTTAATAAATTCCTTTCCCTTTAAGTAAGTACCAAAACCTGATGGAGATTTTGGAACATTTTGTGCTCTTTGAGCCGTAAAGAGAACATCATCTGCAGTAAAATCACTTCCGTCATGAAACTTTACACCTTTTCTGAGCTTAAATTCCCAAGTGGTGTCATTGATAGGTTTCCACGAAGTAGCTAAATCTGGATAATGTTGTTGGTTTTCGTCTGACCCAACTAATGTCCCATAAATATGGGTTGCAAATGCATTATTTGGACCAAGATTATGATAATGTGGATCAATAGAGCTGGGCTCTGATTTCAATCCAACAGTGAGGTCTTTTGCCAGTGCAACACTTGATAAAAGACAACTTATCAAAATAATAAAAAGTCTGTTGATTAATTTCATTTTTACTCTCCTAAAATATCCTTAAAAAAACATTGAATTAAAAATAACATAGAGTCAAAAGATAAAATAAATTTATATAATTAAATCTTTTTTGTTTTTTTTATTATAAAAAGTAATTACAGGAGGCGACATTGAACCACTTAGAAATTTTGAAAAAACTTCCCGAATTACAAATATTTAGTGATAAAGAATATAATTTAAACACATCTTTTAGGATCAATAAATTTGATGATAATATACCAATTGTATTCTTGCATGGTTTTAACGGGAATAGCAAAAGTTGGGCTTTTCAATTTTTACATTTTAGAGATAAAAGGTCAGTAATTGCAATTGATGCACCTGGTTTTGGAAAATCAGATGCTGCGGATTTAAATATGTTTGAGATTGCAAAGCTAGTGAATAACTTACTAACAAATTTAGGAATTAAGAAATTTGACTTAGTAGGTCACTCGATGGGTGGCATGTTAGCTCAAATTGTTTCAGCTGACTTTTCCGATAGTGTAAATAAATTAGTTTTGTCATGTACTCATAAAGGTTACGCATTACCGCCTCAGAGCCCTTTAAGGAAACCCTATAGTCAAAGACTTGAAGAAAGAAAAAAGATGTCTAATAAAGAATTTGGTAAATTAAGAATTAAAAAGATGTTGCCTGAATTGAAAGATAAAGAAATATTCAGTTTCTTATCTATTATTAGTGAAGAAATTACAGAAGGTTCCATAATGTCAGGTGGAATGGCTATGCAAACACTTGATACTTCAACTAGTTTGTTAAAAGTTAATCAACCATGTCTTATATTAAAAGGTTCAAAAGATATTGTTGTATCAAACGATCGTTCTAATAGATTACAACAATCATTACCTCATGCAAAAGTATTAGAGCTTTCAAATGTTGGCCACGCACCTTATTGTGAAAACTCATCTGACTTTAACGAAGCTATAGAAACTTTTTTTAATTCATGAATGCGTTATCAAATAGACCATTTAGCTTATATTTTTTTAGTAATACGGTTTCTCTTTTTGGGCTCTGGATACAAAAAATTGGAGTTGGTTGGCTTACTTGGGAAATTACAGAATCTACATTTTGGACAAGTTTTGTAACTTTAGCTCTTATGGCACCTGCAGGAGTGTTAGGACCATTTTTTGCTGTATTTGCAGAAAATTGGAATATGAGGGTAGCAAGTGTAATATTAAAAATATTAATGTTTTTAATTGGAATATTAATTTGGTTCTTACAATATTTAGATCAACATACACTATTTACTTTAGCTTTTTTGTCTGTTTTACAAGGTTTATTAAGTGCTTGTTATCACCCTGTAAGATTGGTTTTTGTCTCTATTGTTGTTCCAAAAAATTTACTCTCTAGTGCTGTAGGTCTAAATTCTGCATCCTTTAATGGATCAAGAGTTGTTGGTCCTGCTTTTGCTGGAGGATTGATAGCTTTTTTTAATCTTGAAGTAACTTTTTTGATTGCTGCATTAACTTATCTTCCATTGATTCCAGTCTTAATTTATATGCCCTTAAGAACAAGGATTAAGAAAGAAGTTTTACAAGGAAATTTTTTTCATAGATTTTTGGAAGGTGGAAAATTTGCGTTAAGGACCCCCATTATTCTAAAAAGTTTATTTGTTGTTTTTGTAAGCGCCTTTTTTATCAGAGGGATGCTTGAAATTCAACCAACAATTGCAGGAGAAATATTAAAACAAGGGAGTTTTGGATTATCTTTAATTACAACTACTGCGGGTATTGGGGCCTTATTGGCATCAATTTGGATAGGTTTTAGAAATAGTAATAAAAGTAAAATTGAAACTAAATTAGTATCAATGTTAATGCTTGGTCTGATAATAAGCTGCATTATTGGCTTTTTTTCAGAAGTTTATACAATGGCAATATTTTTTACAGTTGTCGGTTTTACTACAACTGCAGTTGGTATTGGAACTCAAACAATTATCCAATTAGAAGTAGAAGAAGTTTATAGGGCTAGAGTCTTAACTTGGTGGTCAAGCATTTCTTTTGGATCATTAACAGTTGGAGGTATAATTTTAGGATTTGTGGGTGAATTCACTCCTTTAAGTAATGGTCTTATAATAATGCCAATTATTGGTTATTTCATATTTAAATTGATTTTATACTTTAAATTTAAAAATAATTTATTTAATTGATTTTATTTTAGCCTCTCTTTTGAAGATATATATACCTGAAATTGTTATAACGAATCCTCCTACAATTGTAGAAATTATTGGATGCGAGTTCCATATCAAGTAATCAAAAATAATTGCCCATACAATTCCTGTATAATTAAATGGACTTACAATTGAAGCAGGTGCTTTTTGTAATGCGTAAGTCATTAACAATTGTGTTAAAAAAGCTGATACACCTAGTCCAATAAATAACAAAATGACTCTTAATGAAGGTTCTTTCCACAAAAATGGTTGAAAAAAAGAAGTTAGAATAAAACTCACTAACATAAAGTAAAAGACTGTTTTTACAGGATGTTCAGTTGTCCCTAGTAATCTTAAAAAAATAATAGTAGTAGACCACATTAAAGTGCCAATTAAGGCATAAATTGAAGCAATTGCTATGGAACCAGTTGGATTTATTGCAATTACTACTCCACCAAATCCAATTAAAATAGCCAACCATCTTCGCCACCCTATTATTTCGTTAAGAAAGATTATTGCAAAAATACATGAAAAAATTGGTACTGCTTGAGATATTACTGTAACATCTGCAACAGGTAATCTTTGAAAGGCTAAAAAAAACATTATGTTCCCAGTAAGTCCTGCTAAGCTTCTAAAGAAATGAAGATAAGGTTTATTTGTTTTTAAAAATTTTATGCCTCCTAGCTTGTAAATTAGAGGTAATAAAAGAATTATTACAACCATGGCTCTTGCAAATGTAATCTGTACAGCATGGTATTCAATACCTACTAATTTGGCTTGAACGCTCATAATAGTTACGCAAAATACAGCCAAAATCATAGCTAGGATGGCTCTAAAATTATTAGAAGTATTTTTATAAATGGTTATTAAATTCAATTTAATTTATTTCTTCATTTCTGTAAGTTTTTTACTTTCTCTTAAAAAGAAAAAACATAAAAATGCTGAGAAAAAGGGATATAATGCAGAAAGTCTTATAGTTGTAATTAAGTCATAATCAAGATCCATTGATATTGCGAACGGCATTGCACCAATTGATGCCCCTACAACTAATATCATTTGACCTGTGCCTTGAATACTACCAACATGTAGTCTTCCAAAATACCTTGGCCAGATATAGCCAAATAAAGATAAATTAAAGCCATTATTAATCCCAAAAATGATCGCATAAATCATGGAAAAGGTAGAATCACGTGCAAAGGTTATGGATAATAGTGAAGCCGTGGTTATTAATAATGCAACTCCAATAATATTATGAGTTTCAAATCTGTCTAAAATTTTACCTGCAATAGGAATAAAGATAATCATCGAAACCATTGTTGGTATGAATAAAGCAGCTGCAGTGCTACTCGACATTCCAAAGTATTGACTTAAAATTGTAACTTGAAAAAAATGAAGTGCAGTTACTAATGAAGATATAGAAAAAAATGAGAATGCAAGTATGTAGAAGCTTTTTTCCTTTAGGGCTTCTTCAAGATTGAGACCAAAAATTTTTTCATTATTTTTACTCTTATTATAATTTTCTAAAATTCCATCTGGTTTAATGCTTACATCTTCAGGTTTATCTATTGCTAAGAAAATTAATGATGGTAACATGATCAACCATGTAGACAAACCTAAAATAACCCATGCCATTCTCCATCCGTAACTTGAAATTAAAAAGTCAGAGATATATGGATGTAAACCCATAGAAATAGCAAACCCTAAACCCATTAATCCTAATGCAAACCCTCTTTTCTTATCAAACCACTGAGTTATAATATTCGCAGAACCAAGCATTAGAGAGCCTTGCCCAAAAAATCTTAAAAATCCAAATGCGATGGCCAACATAAGAAAGTTTGATGCAGCTCCAAAAATCATACATCCAATTCCAAGGAGTAAGACGGTATATATTAAAATTTTTCTTGGTCCATATTTGTCAACTAATTTTCCCATTTTTGGCAATAGAAAAGCAGCAATTAAAGTTGCTATCATATAAGCAGTAGTAATTGAAGTACTGGAAATTTTAAGATCTTGAGATATTACTGGTATAAAAGGACTAAAGGTATGAGATTGTCCTGCTCCACTCGTAAAAATACCGAGACTCCCAATTCCAACAATTACCCAGCCGTAGAAGAATTTGTCTTTTGTAGCTTCGAAAAATTTTTTATTAGCAAGAAACATGTTAATGATTTACTTCATTTGTTAACTAATTTACAAGTGTTTTTATACTTTATTTTTTAATTGCATTTACGTACATATCAAGTACATCATTCAAAGATCTTGTTTCATCGACCGTTTCTCTAGTCTCTCTAGCAATTGGTGTTTTATTTGCTAGTGACATTATATCGGCTGCACCTTCGTGGAATTTTGAGGTAACTCCAGCATAAGTAAAAGTATTAGCAATTTCAAACATTTCTCCTTCCCATCTTGCTGCATCAAGAGGAATTCTTGGAACCATCTTTTCCATTGCTGATAATATATCAGGTTTGCTATATTCCAATTCATCAAAATATTCAGATGTAAGACCGAGTTTATGAGCAGTTGTCAAAACTGCTGCATGAAGTGCAAAAGTTCCTTTTGTTGCGCTAGCGTAAACCATTTTCATTGCAGAAGCTTTGCCTATTTCTAAACCTAAATCTTTTATTATAAATCCTTTTTTGTGGAGTAATTTAACTGGTTTAGTATTAGGTCCAGATATATATAATCTCGTTTGTCCATTTTCTACAATCGGATTAAACCCAATAATACCACCATCTATAAAATTACAAAACTTAGAGGATATTGAATCATTGATTTTTAATGCTGTTTCAGGAGATACAGCATTGCAATCAACATAAGTAATGTGTTTTTCTTTTTTTAAAATTACATCGTTGACTATTTTAGCTTGTTGAAGAGCAAATTCAGGAGGCAGTATTGACAATATAATATCAGAATTTTCAACAACATTTTCAATCGTACCTAAATCTTCAAAACCGGATAATTCAGCCAGTTTTTTAGTTCTAATACTTCTCTGACTTAAACAAGTTACAACTCTAAAATTATTATTTTTAAATGCTTTTCCGCATCCATGGCCCATATCTCCAGGCATTAATATTGCAATTGTTTTTGACATAAAATTTTAAAATAAATGTTTTAGTACTTTTTCATTGGGCCACCATTTTTTTCCCAATCTGGAATGCCTCCTACATTAAGAACATTTTTATACCCCATTTCTATAAGTGTCTTACCAGTTAACGCGGCCTGGCCGCCAACTCCACAGATAAGTATTATTTCCGCATCTTTTTTTAGGTTATTATTGTAGAGTGGAGTTGCCTCATCAGCAACAAACTCAATTAGGCCTCTTGGAATTTCTAGACCATCTAAAATTGTTCCTGTTTTTTTAATATCAGAACTATCTCGTACATCTATAAAAATTGCTGATTTTGATTTATGCTTTTCAATTGCTTCCTTTACGTCAATTTTTTTCACAACTTCATTAGCTTCTTGAAGGTAATCTTTTGCTGTTTTCATATTTTTCTCCACTTTATTTTAGTTCAACTGCCCTATAAATTGTGGTTGTGTAACCGCAGTCGTCATCCAACAATTTTTGCAATCTTTACTAACGGATGCTTTTTCTAAAAGCCATGTTAAATTGTAGCGTTTATTATTGTATGCGTCTACATTAACTGAATACGCAGCTTTGTTTTTATTTTCTTCGATTAGTTTAATTTTGAATTTAGTTGAATTTAACAATATTTTATAAGATGTATCAGAAATCATTTTTTTAAAATTACCAAATGGTCCTGTATATCTCTTATTTTCTGGGTGTGCAAATAGCCAACATTGGTATATTCCAGAATTATTTTTTATTGAGTTTGTCTGAAGGGAGCTCATTTGAAGTTCAACAACTTCTACTGACGAAAATAAATCATTTGGCAAAATATCGCTAATAGCCTTGTTTATGTTGATTAAAATAAAAATAAAAGAAGTAATAAGAAATAATCGCATGTTTATCCTAGAAAAATTCAAAGTAATTTATATATAATATTATATTTCTTAAATTAATAGGAGCATTAATGTTTTATCAAAACTTTTTCAAAAAATTCATAAAATTTTTTACAATAATTTCTTTAAGTCAATTACTAGTACTATCCTCCTTTGCAGCTGGTGGTGGTGGAGATGACAGTAAAAAGATGGATGTTAAATCAAATTATTACTATGAAGCTGTTAAATTAATTAATAAAAAATCATATAAGGCCGCTGTAGATAATCTTCTCAAGGCTGAAAAAACCAATAAAAAAGATGCAGATATATATAATTATTTAGGTTTCTCATATAGAAAAATGGGTAATCTTGATAAAGCTGCCCAATACTATGATAAAGCTCTTAAAATTTCTCCAAAGCATAAGGGTGCTCTTGAATATCAAGGAGAAATGTTTCTTACTAAAGGAAATTTGAAAAAAGCCGAAGCTAATCTAAAAAAACTCAAAAAAATATGTTTCCTTGGGTGTAAGGAAGAAAAAATGTTAAAAGAATCAATAATGAAGTATAATAAGGGTCAGAAGAGCTCATATTAAACATTATATTTTAAATAAGGGAGAATATATAATGAAACAATTTGATGAATTATCTCTCTTAGAAATTGTTGATGAAGTTAAAGATGGAGATTTAATTGGAATTCCAGCAGACTATTCCGGAGTTCCTATGGAGTTTACAAAAGAACTAATAAAAAAGGGTGTAAAGGACTTAAAATTATATTGTCTTCCATTGACAACTATTCAAGGTGATATGTTAATAGGTAGCGGTTGCGTTTCTGAAGTTGAAGCAGCAGCTGTAACTTTAGGTGAATTTGGTTTAGCACCTAGATTTTCAGAAGCTGTAGAGTCAGGTAAAATAATTATAAAAGATTCCACATGTCCAGCATTACATGCTCAACTTCAAGCTACTGAAAAATCTGTACCATTTATGCCTCTTCGAGGAGTAATTGGCTCAGATATACAAAAATACAGAAAAGACTGGCAAATTATAGAAAATCCGATGAAATTCTCAGGTAACAAGAATGAACCAATCTTGTTACTTCCTGCGGTCCAATTAGATATATTAATATTTCACGCACCTTGCGTAGATAAAAATGGAAATATTCAAATTGGGAGGAGAAGAGAATTAGCAACTCTTGCGCATGCCTCAAAAAATGTATTTGTTACAACTGAACGAATTCTGGATATTGATTTATTTGATGATGAATTATCTGCTGCTACTTGTCTGCCGGCATTGTATATTGATGGAATATCTGTGGTTAAAAATGGAGCTTGGCCATGCGCTTTGCCTGGAGTTTATGGTGCAGATAATGATGAAATTAAAAAGTACTCTATCGCTGCAAAGACACAAAAAGGCTTTGAGGATTACATGAAAAATTACTTATATAATTAATTTAAAGGTTTAATTTGTTGATTGAACTTAAGAGAGAAGAGTTATTAATAAGTGAATTAGCTGATTTACTGGTAAATGATAAGCATATAGCTGTAGGTGCTGCATCGCCAATTCCTGGTGCAGCAGCGCTGTTGGTAAAAGAAGAAGCTAAACTTCAAAACAATAGATTAAGAGTTACAATATTACATTCAAATAAATATAACAATTTTACTGATGGTGCTAGAGAACTTTTTGATTGTGCTGCTCAAGGCAGAATAGATACTTTCTTTCTAGGAGGTGTTCAAATTGATGGTGAAGCTAATATAAATTTAGTAGGGACTGGTAGTTATGAAAAAATACAAAAAAGATTTCCAGGTTCATTTGGTTCTGCTTTGATGTATTTCGTAGTTCCACAAATTATTTTATTTAGAGAAGAACATTCACCAAGAACTCTAGTCGATCAGGTAGACTTTATTTCTGCGCCTGGATTTTCTGACGAAAATATCTTCAGACCTGGAGGACCAAAATTTCTATTAACTAATAGAGCTCTATTCAAATTTAACAAACAAAAGAAACGTTTTTGTCTTTTAAAAATTCATAATAATGAAAGCTTAGAAAATATCATTAAACTTACAGGATTTAAATTTGACATTCATGATAAAATAACAAATATGTCAATCCCTAATAAAACTCGTATAGATATATTAAGAAATAAGATTTCCTATATGGTCTCAGAATTTTATCCAGAATTTGCCGATAGAATTTGGGGTGTTTAACTGATAATGAGAAGACCCGCACTATTAATTTTTATTTTAATTAGTACTTTTTTAATATCTTACATATATCTACAAGAAGTAATCAATTTAGATAAACTAAAAGAACATATTATATTTCTGAAAACATGGGTTATCGAAGAAATTTATATATCAAGGATTTCATTTTTTACTTTTTATGTTATATTTTCAGGTTTGTCTTTCCCTGTTGTTCCTACTATTTTGACAATTGCCGCTGGAGCTTTGTTTGGAGTTATTGAAGGTGTCATTATAGTTTCCTTTGCATCTACGGTTGGGGCATGCATTTGTTTTATGTTATCGAGATATCTTTTAGAAGATTTCATTAATAATAAATTTGAAAAAACAAAAGTCATTATAGACAATAAATTTAGCAAAAATGGTATTTATTATCTTTTAAGTCTTAGATTAATACCTACTATTTCGTTTGTATTAATAAATTTAATTATGGGAGTATTACCTATTTCGCTTTTTAGGTTTTACTATATAAGTCAATTAGGAATGCTTCCTGCAACAGTCATTTATGTAAATGCTGGCTCAGAAATTTCGAAAGTTAATAGCATTAATGACATTATGTCATTTACACTTATAGTAAGTTTTACATTAGTAGCTATTCTTCCAATTTTGATAAAGTTTTTAATGAACTATTTTACCAAGCTAAATAATATTTAAGTGTTTTTTCTGTTTTGCACTAAATTTTGAACAACTTGTGGATCAGCCAATGTCGATACGTCACCCAACTCTTCATGCTCATTTGCAGCTATTTTTCTTAATATTCGTCTCATTATTTTACCTGACCTTGTTTTAGGAAGACCTGGGGCAAATTGAATTAAATCTGGTGTAGCAATAGGACCAATTTCTTTCCTTACCCATTGTTTTAATTCTGTCAATAATTCTTCTGATGTTTTTACGCCAATATTCACAGTAACGTAGGCATAAATGCCTTGACCCTTAATGTCATGTGGGTAACCAACAACTGCTGCTTCAGCAATATCTGTGTGAGCTACGAGAGCAGACTCAACTTCTGCTGTACCCATTCTGTGACCAGAAACATTTATTACATCATCAACTCTTCCTGTTATCCAATAATATCCGTCATCATCTCTTCTACATCCGTCACCAGAAAAGTATCTTCCGGGAAAAGTTGAAAAATATGTATCTATAAAACGTTGGTGGTCACCAAAAACTGTCCTCATTTGACCTGGCCAAGACATATTAATACATAGATTCCCTTCAGTGGCTCCAGTTAATTCTTTGTTATCACTGTCAACAATAACTGGCAATATTCCAAAAAAAGGTTTTGTAGCAGAACCTGGTTTTGTATCAGTGGCTCCTGGTAAAGGGGTAATTAAAATTCCTCCAGTTTCAGTTTGCCACCAAGTGTCCACTACTGGACACCTTCCATCACCGACAACATTGTTATACCAATTCCATGCTTCTGGATTAATTGGTTCTCCAACACTACCTAAAATTCTCAGGCTGTCTCGTTTTGTTTTTTTAACTGGTTCACTGCCTTCAGCCATCAATGCTCTTATTGCTGTAGGAGCAGTGTAGAATATATTAACTTTATGTTTATCCACTATTTCCCAGAATCTACTTACTGTTGGGTAGTTTGGTACACCCTCAAACATTAATGTAGTAGCGCCATTTGATAGTGGTCCATAAACTATATAAGAATGTCCTGTTACCCAGCCTACGTCTGCAGTACACCAATAAATTTCATTTTCTTGATAATCAAAAACATAATGATGTGTCATAGAAGCATAAACCATATATCCTCCAGTTGTATGAAGAACTCCTTTGGGTTTACCAGTCGATCCTGAAGTATATAATATGAACATTGGATCTTCGGCATTTAATTCAGTGGGTGGACAATTACCTGATGCTTTTTCCATTTCTTCATGATACCAAATATCTTGGCCGTCTATCCAATTAATTTCAGCTCCTGTTCTTTTAACTACAATTGTAGTTTTGCATATTTTAGCTTTAGAAATGGCCTCATCAGTATTAGATTTTAAAGGTATCTTTTTTCCTCCTCTTATACCCTCATCCGCAGTAATAATAATTGTTGAATTACAATCCTCAATTCTTCCAGCTAGAGCGTCTGGAGAAAAACCACCAAAGACAACTGAATGAATAGCTCCTATTCTAGTACATGCTAACATTGCAACTGTTGCTTCTGGGATCATTGGCATATAGATTGTTATTCGATCACCTTTTTTTGCACCAGCATTTATTAATACATTAGAAAATTTACATACCTGTTCATAAAGTTCATTATAGCTAATATGTTTCGACTCATTTGGATCGTCACCTTCCCAAATAATTGCTGTATTATTACCTTTGGTTTCTAGATGTCTGTCTAAACAATTATAACTAGCGTTTAATGTTCCATCCTCATACCATTTGATATGAAGATCTTCTTTATTATAGGACACATCTCTAATTTTTGTGTAGGGCTTCATCCAGTCAATTCTTTTACCATGTTTTTCCCAAAATTTTTCAGGAGAAGTAATAGATTCTTCATACATTTTTTCATATAAAGCTTTATTTGCATGAGAATTTTTAATTATGTCAGAGGATGGTTCATATAAATCTTTATTAGTCATTTTCTAATCCTTTTATATTTCTATAAATTATCTTCTAAAATTAAATTAGCTTTTTCAATATCATTAATTTCAAAAACCTTTTTAACAGTGTCTAATGAAAAACCTCTTCTTGAGAGAGCTCCATACCATTTATTTTTTAATTCAAATTCGTCAATTTTATTCTCTAAATTCTTTTTATAATATATGCCTATATTTTTTTTCTTAATAAAATTTATTGCTGCGATCATTTCTGCGTTTTCATGACCCTCGTCTACTGTATTAATAGCACATTTGATTATATCATTTGATATTCCTTTTTCATTTAATTTTGCATAGATAAATCTTTCTGAACCACCTTGACGTCTTATTGAACGAATTTTGGTCTCAGCAAAACGCTTGTCATCAATAAATTTTGCTAATATCATCTCATTTTTTAAATTTCTTATTATTTTTATTTTATCTAAGTCTTCTAAATTAGCTTTTAAGTTAGATAGTTTTCGTTTCATTGTCTTTTCAAACTGGTGAACTGAAACTTCATATCTAGCTAAATAAGACATTGCAGATTTTCTGAGTTTCTTAATTACTTTTTCTTCTTCATTCATGTGAAATTTCATTTTTTTTAATAAATATAGTTATTTATTAATATATATAGATTATTAAAATTATAAATATTTATATTACTGGAGATAAATTTTTGAAAAATAAAAATTTACAACTTGGGGTTAAAAGAGAAATTGGAAAAGTAAATTGGACGGCTTTATTTACTTTATACATTAAAGAAGTAAAGAGGTTTACGAGTGTGTTTTTACAAACTATTACAGCCCCAATGGTAACTACTTTACTGTTTGTAATTGTATTTTCAATTGCGATTGACAGAAATGCTGGATTTCGTCAAGTTCCGTTCATAACATTCTTGGTTCCAGGTTTGATAATGATGAGTGTTATCCAAAATTCTTTTGCAAATGCTTCTTCAGCTTTTATGACTGCAAAAGTCCAAGGATCTATTGTGGACTTACTAATGGCACCTTTAGGACCAATAGAAATTTTGATTGCCCATACTTTAGCTAGCGTCACAAGAGGATTATGTGTTTTTACAGCTTCTTTTTTATTGTTATGGATTTTAGGGATCATAGATTTTCCTAAAAATATTTTTTGGATGATGTTGTATTTAATTCAGGGAGGTATCACATTGGCCATAATTGGATTACTTGCTGGAATATGGGCTCAAAAATTCGATCAATTATCAATAATTTCAAATTTTGTTATTCAACCACTAGCATTTTTATCTGGCACTTTTTATTCAATTGAAAGACTACCTGAATCTCTAAAAATTTTAGCTTATTGTAATCCATTTTTTTATGCTATTGATGGGTTAAGATTTAGTTTTATTGGATTAAGTGATGCATCTCCAATATTGGGAAGTGCAGTTTTACTTTGTTGTAACTTTGTATTAAGTATATTTGCTTGGTATATACTAAAAACAGGTTATAGGCTTAGGTCTTAGTTAAAATAATTTTGGAAATCTAGAATGAATAAAATTCAAAAAATCGCTGGTGTTTTATCAAGTCAAGAAATTTTAGAATTGATTAAAAAAGACCTAATTACTAGTGGAAATGGTATTGAAAAAGATCTAATCCAACCAGCCTCTATTGATTTAAGATTGGGTGTAAAAGCATGGAGAGTGCCTGCCTCCTTTCTTCCAGGTAAGGGAAATAAAGTATCTAGTAGATTAAAAGACCTTGCAATGCACGAATTTAGCCTAATAGATGGTGCTGTTCTAGAGTGTGGATGTGTGTATATCGTCAAGTTGTTAGAGGAAGTAAGTTTGACTGATAATTTAACTGGAATTGCAAATCCCAAAAGTTCTACTGGACGACTAGACGTTTTCACAAGGTTAATTGTAGATGGTGCAATGGAATTTGAAGAAGTTCCAGCTGGATATCAGGGACCCTTATATGCAGAAATATCTCCTAGGACATTTTCTGTTTTAGTAAGAACTGGTTCTCGACTTAATCAGTTAAGATTAAGAAGAGGACAGTCATTTACTTCAGATAAAGAAATGGAAATATTGCAAGAACATGTTGGATTGGTTAGAAATCAAGATAATATCAATCTCCTTGATAAAATAAAAAATGGTGTTCCTTTATCTGTAGATTTAGTTGGTGAAAATGGTTTGATTGGCTACAAAGCGAGAAAACATTCTATGCTTATAGATATCGATAAACCAAATCATTATAAACGCGAATTGTTTTGGGAAAAAATAACTGTAGAAGATCTTTTATACCAAGGTGGTGATTATCAGAATAAAAATAATCAGGGTAGTTTAATACTCAGCCCTGATGCGTTTTACATATTAGCTAGTAAAGAATACGTTTCTGTTCCATCAAAGTATGCTGCAGAGATGAGAGCTTATGATACCAAGGTTGGTGAATTTAGAGCTCATTATGCTGGTTTTTTTGACCCTGGATTTGGTATAACAGAACTTGGTGCATCTAAAACCAAAGCAGTATTGGAGGTAAGATCTCATGACGTTCCTTTTTTAATAGAACAAGACCAGACTGTATGTAGACTTGTTTATGAACCAATGGCAAATGTACCAAGTATCTTGTATGGTGAGGCTGGAAGCTCAAATAATTATCAAGCTCAAGGACTAAAATTAGCTAAGCATTTTATTTAAAATTTCTTATTTATTTCTTTTTAATTATTATTGTATATTCTTAATAATTTATGAAAGTTTTAGTATGACAATAAGCCCATCAATAATGACAACATATGGAAGGATTGATCTAGCCTTTACGCATGGTGAGGGAAGTTATTTATACTCAGAAGATGGAAAAAAATATTTAGATTATGCAAGTGGTATTGCTGTTAATGCTTTTGGACATTGTCATCCAAAGTTGGTGGAGGCTTTAAAAGATCAAGCCTCCAAATTATGGCATACGTCTAATCTTTACAGGATCCCTGAACAAGAAACAGTTGCAGAAAAACTTGCAGAGAATTCATGTGCAGATAGGGTCTTCTTCTGTAATTCTGGTGCTGAAGCGACTGAGGGAGCTGTTAAAGTTGCTAGAAGGTTTGCATGGGCAAACGGTGAAAAAGATAGAACAGAAATTATTTGTGCTACTGGAGCTTTTCATGGCCGAACTTTAGCAATGTTGGCAGCAAATGATAGACCATTATTTAGAGAAGGATTTGGACCATCTGCCCAAGGCTTCACACATGTTGAATGGGGAGACATTGAAAATTTAAAAAATAAAATAGGTAAACATGTTGCGGCTATTTTAGTTGAACCAGTTCAAGGAGAAGGTGGTGCCAGAAAAGCTCCTAATGGCTACCTTAAATTACTGCAAGATATTGCAAATGAAAATGGAGCTTTGTTGATTTCAGATGAAGTGCAAATTGGAATGGGTAGGTCAGGGACCCTTTTTGCTTATCAACAAGAAAATATTGAACCAGACATAATAGCGTTAGCTAAGGGTCTAGGTGGGGGGTTCCCTGTAGGAGCAGTTATGGCAAAAGCCAAAGTAGGTGATGCAATGATACCAGGTACTCATGGCAGTACATTTGGAGGCAACCCTCTAGCTATGCGATCCGCCAATGCTGTTTTAGATCTTCTATTAGAGGATGATTTTCTCAAAAACTTAAGAGAAAATATTATTTACTTTGAAAATAAGATGGATGCCTTAGTAAATGATGACGACAATGTCTTTCCCGTAATATTATGTAAAAAAGGCTCAGGAATGTTAAGGGGTTTTCAGTTAACAGAAAATATTGCCGCAGGTGATTTTGGAAACATTTCAAGAGAAAAAGGGTTGTTGCTAGTAGGCGCTGCAGAAAATACAATTAGATTACTACCACCACTTAATACTTCTAAAGAAGAAATAGACCAAGCTTTTGAAATTTTAAGTGAAGTTATTAAGGAAATTAAAAAAAACTAAAATATTATGCCAAATTTTATTGATTTAAAGGATCTAAAAAAAGATCAACTTATTGATTTAATTTCATTGTCTTTAGAATGGAAGGACAATAATTGTGCTCAATTTATGAAAGATAAAAATGTTGTTCTTATCTTTGAAAAACCTTCTTTAAGAACTCGAATATCTTTTGAAGTAGGAATAAATCAATTAGGTGGAAATAGCTATCTTTTGAATGAAAAAGAAATGCAGTTAGGTGAAAGAGAGACTGTCGAGGATACTGCTAGAGTTTTAGAACGATATGCTGATATGGTAATTATAAGATGCTTTGGACATGATCAGTTAATAAAGTATGCAAATATATCCAAGGTTCCTGTAATTAATGCTCTTACAGATTTCAGTCATCCTTGCCAAGTTGTAGCAGATTTAATTACTATAAAAGAACATCTAAAAGATTTTGAAAACAAAAAAATAACCTGGTTTGGTGACTGTAATAACGTTTTACAAAGCTGGATAGAGGCTTCTGGTTTACTAAATTTTGAATTTAACATAGCTTGTCCAGAGGGTATAAAACCAGATGCAAAAACAATATCATGGGCTCTTAAAAGAAATAATAATATTTCTATCACACATAATCCTCAAGAAGCTGCAGAAGGTGCTAACTGTATTATTACTGATACATGGAGATCAATGGGTGACAAAAGCCCATTTCCTGAAGATCAATTCATACCATTTCAAGTAAATAAAAAAATAATGGAATTAGCAGATAAGAACGCGATCTTTATGCATTGTCTTCCCGCTTATAGAAATAAAGAGGTAAGTTCTGAAGTGCTAGAAGGAAGTCAATCTGTTGTATTTGACGAAGCTGAGAATAGATTACACGCACAAAAAGCAATCATGCAATTTTGTCTTAAATAAAAATTTGAGTAACTTATATTTCTAAAATGACTTTTAATAATCACGTAATTCCATTCCAATTAGGCAACAATAGTGTTAGAGGTAGTATAGTAAGACTTCAAACTGTTGTTTCTGAAATAGTAAAGCGCCATAAATATCCCACAAATGTAGAAAGTTTATTTGCTGATACACTAACCATTACTGCATGTTTAGGGTCTAGAATGAAGCATGATGGTGTTTTTACTATTCAGGCTAAAGGTACAGGAGACGTTCACACTTTATTTTCTGACTTAACAAGTGATGGGTTTCTTAGGGGTTATGTTGGTCTAAACGCAGGTTTTAAAAGTGCAGACAGTAACTTAAATTCTTTAATGGGTTCAGGACATATTTCATTCACGTTAGATCAAGGAAAATATATCAAAAGATACCAAGGTATAGTTTCTCTTGAAGAACCAGACATGTCTAAAACAACAGAACTTTATTTTAATAATTCTGAACAGTTAGAAACAAAATTTCTTACCTTTAATTTTTACGACATTGATATAAGCAATAGAAAAAATTTATTTTCTGCAGGACTTATAATGTTACAAAAATTGCCTGTCAAAAGTAGCTTTGACGAGGAAAGCAATGAAGAAGTTTGGCAAAATTCATTAAATTTTTTATCAACATTAGGTAAAGAAGAGTTTTTATCAACTAACCTTACATCAGAAGAAATTCTTTATAGATTATTTAATGAACTGGAAATAACAGTTTATAATGAAATAACCATCAAAGATCAATGCAGGTGTTCAGACGAAAAGATTAAATTTGCTATTAAAAATTTAAGTAAAAAAGAATTAAAAGAAATTGCAGACGAAAATGGAAACATGAGGGTTGTCTGTGAGTTTTGTAAAACAGAAAGAATATTTCCTAGTAAAACTTACAATTAATTCTTCCAAAATAATGGTGAGAACATAACTAATATTGCAAAAATTTCCAGTCGACCCAATATCATGCCTGCACACAAAATTAATTTTCCTAACTCTGGAATAGATTGATATGATCCTGACGGTCCAATTATATCACCTAAACCAGGACCGACATTTCCAATTGCAGAAGCTGCACCGGAAATGGCAGTGACTATATCTAGCCCTAATCCTCCCAATAAAGAAGCAATAATAGCGAAAGAAATTATATATAAAAAGAAAAAACCCATAACAGACTCTGCCACATTTTCTGGAATTGGTTTTTGATTGTAATAATATACTACCACTGCATGTGGTCTTATAAGCTTAGAAACTTGTGCTTTTGCATTTGCTATCAAAACTTGAATTCTAGCCATTCTTAAGCCACAAGTTGTCGATCCGGCACAACCTCCTACAAACATAAGAATGAGTAAAATAGTTGTAGGAAAACCACCCCAATTATTAAAATCAGACGTCCCAAAACCGGTTCCAGTAATTATTGAAATCACGTTAAAAGAAGCCAATCTTAAAGCTTCAAGATATGGTATGTTATTTGAACTTAAATATAATGACATGATCAGAACCACAAAGAAAACCAGAGTCAAGAATAGTTTAACTTGATCATCTTTTATTAGATTTTTTATACCATTTTTGGTTAATGCTAAATAATGAACAAAAGGAAGTGATCCAACCAACATCCCAAAAATAATAATTATTTCAATCGTTGATGAATTAAATGCCGCCAAAGATTCAGACTTTGTTGAATATCCCCCGGTAGCAAGAGTTGTCATTGCATGTGCAATTGAGTCAAATATTGGCATTCCAGCACCCCATAACATGAATGCCCAAATAACAGTTAAAGTTATATAAACAATACTAATTCCTGTAGCAAAGCTTGCTGCTTTTGGGACAACTTTGTCAGGAGTTTCATATGACTCAGTTTTAAAGAGTTGCATACCACCAATTGATAACATTGGTAATACAGCTAAAGCCATTACAATTATACCTACACCACCAAGCCATTGAAGAAGGGCGCGCCAAATTAAAATTCCGTGAGATTTTTCTTCTAAATTTTCAATTACAGTTGCGCCCGTAGTTGTAATTCCAGATGTTGACTCAAAAAAAGCGTCAACAAAACTCATATTAATGTCGGATAGTAGAAATGGCAATGATCCAAATATAGCGATTGAGATCCATGCACTATTTGTCAATAAAAATGCCTGTCTCAATTCCAAATGTTCAGTTGCACTTCCTTTTTTGGTGAGGAAAAGTATTAATCCTACAAATAATGTAGCCATTGAAGATCCAACAAATGCAGGCCAGTTTTCATTGCCATAGAACCAATCTACAAATGCAGGTACTACCATAAACATAGAAAGAATGCATAATAACATTCCAATGAGATAAATAATTGGTGAAAATTTCATGATTTATTCTGTGAGCTATTTTAAAGACTATTTAATTTAAATTTCCTTAAGTTGCCATTTTTAAAAATCTATCTTGTAAATTAGTATCTTTTAAAAAACAACCACTAAAAAGGTTAGTAGTCATTGTAACATCATTTTTTAAAACACCTCTAGTACTCATACAGTGATGTTCTGCATCAATAAATACTGCGGTTCCTTTGGGCAGTAGAGTTTTATCGATACAATTTAATATTTGTGCAGTCATAGTCTCTTGAGTTTGAAGTCTTTTAGCATATAGATCTAACACTCTCGCTAGTTTTGAAATTCCAACAACCCTTTTGTCTGGATAATAACCTATAGAAGCTCTGCCAATAATAGGAACCATATGGTGTTCACAATGACTTTCAAAATTTATATTTTTTAACAAAACAATATCGTTATAACCTTCAATATCTTCAAAAGTTTTAGATAAAAATATTTCAGGATCTTGGCTGTAACCTGCATAAAATTCGTTAAATGATTTTATTACTCTTTTAGGCGTTTCTATTAAGCCTTCTCTTTCTGGATCTTCGCCTATGTATCGTATTAAGGTTTTAACCGCTTCTTCAGCTTCCGCTTTTGAAATAATTTTGTCATCTTCATTATCAATTATAATCTTTGAAGCATTAATAGATGAATTCATTGTGCACCTTTAATTTTTATAATTAATTCTTAACGAATAATATTATTTAAGCAACGTATTATTGTTTTATTACAAATTAAAAAAATATTTACTTTAAAAATAAATTCAAATTTATGGGTTTTTCATGACTAATTTTTTTATCTGCTTCATCGTGCGTAACTAACAAACAAGGAATTTTACTCTCTCTAATCATACTAATGACAAAATTTCTAAAAGTATTTCTGTGTTCAGGATCTAAAGATGAAAAGGGTTCATCAAGTAATAATAATTCAGGTTCTGACATTACTGCTCTAAGACAAGCTATCCTTGCTTTTTGACCTCCTGAAAGAGTATGTGGATATCTATTTTGAAAGCCCTCCATATTAGCCTTTTTTAAATTTTCATCTATTAATAATAATTTTTCTTTTGATTTAAGCTTTCTATTCATTCCAAAATATATATTTTGTTCGACAGTCAAATGAGGGAATAAGGCACCCTCTTGCAATAAAAGTCCGATTTTTCTTTTTTCAGTTGGAATGTTATTCAAAATTTTGCCATTTAAAATTATTTCACCTTCAAATGATAAGTTATCTTCAGTAGTGCCTGCTATAACGTTAATTAATGAAGATTTTCCAACTCCACTTTTCCCAAACAAACATAAAATATTACCATTATTGATCTTTAGACTAAGATTTTTGATAAATGGTTTTTCTTTTGGAGAATTCCATTTCAATGATATGTTAATTAATTCAAGCAAAGTCAGATAACCTTTAGTTAAAAACTTATAAAAAATAAATGATAAAAGAAATTTTAAAAATAAAAAATGTGTTTAATCTCATTAGCAATAATAGTTCTATTAAGAATAAACAGCCTAAAGATTTCGAGTCTTTTAGAAAATTTTTGGATCTAGCAAGGTTTGAAATGGACAAAAATGGACTATTTGATTGGAAATTAGATCTAGATAATGCAAAAGTGAGGGCAGGTGCATGTTTTTTTAGAGAGAAAAAAATCTCGTTTTCAAGGAATTTCATTAAAAATTCAAATCAGTCAGAAATTTATGACACAATTCTTCATGAAATAGCTCATGCCCTTGTAGGTCCTAATCATGGTCATGACATCGTATGGAAAAAAATGGCTAAAAAGCTTGGGTGCTCAGCAAAGAGGTGTCATACTCTAGAATTTTCAGATTATAAATGGATAAGGTACTGTGAAAATTTTTGTTGGGAACAGAAAACACATAGGCGAAAATTAAATTTAATTTGTAGAAAATGTGGAGCCTCTGTTTGTTATAAGAAAAATTTATAGAAATTATTTAATTTCTTCTAATTCAATGAGAGTTCCTGAAAAATCTGATGGTTTCAAAAATATTACAGGGTTTCCATGAGCCCCAATCTTTGGGTTGCCGTCACCTAAAATTGTTGCTCCTACTTCTTTAAGTTTTTTTGAGGCAGATTTTAAATCACTAACCTCATAACAAATATGATGCATACCTCCATTTGGATTTTTCATAAGAAACTTACTAATTGGACTATTCTCATTTAACGGTTCAAGAAGTTCAACCTTTGTGTTTGGTGATTCTATAAATACTACTTTAACTCCATGTTCAGGTAAAGCTTGAGGTTTGCTGACATTAGCGCCTAAGGCCTTTTGCCACATATCAGAGGCTTTTGTTATATTAGGAACAGCAATAGCAATATGATTAAGTCTTCCGATATTTGAATAAAATCCTTCCATATAATACTCCAAAACAAACTAAACTTTCTTAAACAAGTTATATTTAATTTTAATAATTTTCAATTATCAAAGATTGATTATTACTAGTTAATTTTATCAAATTTTGCTAAATATTATTTCTTAGTGTTTTCTGAAGGAGAAATGTTATCAAGAAATCAAGTAGAGAAATAATTTCTGAATTACAGTCAAGAAGAGAAAAAGCACGGCTTGGTGGTGGAAAAAAAAGGATAGAAAAACAACATTCACTTGGGAAACTTACTGCAAGAGAGAGAATAAATACTCTTTTAGATGAAGGTTCATTTGAAGAAACTGATATGTTTGTTATCCATCGAATAAGAGATTTTGGAATGGATGGGAAAACTATTCCAGGTGATGGTGTTATTACAGGATCTGGTAAAGTTAATGGCAAATTAGTCTATATTTATGCTCAGGATTTTACCGTTTTTGGTGGTTCGTTATCATCAGATCACGCAAAAAAAATTGTAAAAATAATGAAATTAGCAATACAAAACAAAGCACCTATCATTGGCTTGAATGATAGTGGAGGAGCAAGGATCCAAGAGGGCGTTGAATCTTTAGGTGGTTACGCGGATGTTTTTTTGCAGAATGCTCTTGCTTCTGGGGTTGTCCCACAAATTTCTATGATTATGGGACCGTGTGCTGGAGGAGCTGTTTACTCTCCAGCTATGACGGATTTCACATTCATGGTCAAAGAAACAAGTTATATGTTTGTAACAGGCCCTGATGTTGTTAAAACTGTCACCTCCGAAGAAGTTACCGCAGAAGAACTAGGTGGAGCTGAAACTCATACAACAATCTCTTCAGTAGCAGACGGATCATTTAATAATGATATTGAAGCTTTAAATGTATTAAGAAAATTTCTCAGTTTTTTGCCATCTAGTAATGAATACCTAGATGTGAAAAGAAAAACTGATGACCCAAAAAAAAGAATTTCTTTAGCATTAGATACTTTGATACCTGAAAATCCAAATTTACCGTATGATATGAAAGAACTTATTGTATCAATAGCTGATGAATATGATTTCTTTGAGTTGCAAGAAAATTTTGCAAAAAACATTCTTATTGGTTTTATAAGGTTAGATGGCAAAACTATTGGGGTTGTAGCAAATCAACCTATGGTTTTAGCAGGTTGTTTGGACAATGATTCTTCTAGAAAAGCAGCAAGATTTGTAAGATTTTGTGACGCTTTCAATATTCCCATATTGACATTAGTAGATGTGCCAGGGTTTATGCCAGGCACTGCACAAGAGTATGGTGGTATAATAAAGCATGGAGCGAAACTTTTATTTGCATATGCGGAAGCCACAACACCAAAGGTTACTCTAATTACCAGAAAAGCATATGGTGGAGCATATGATGTTATGAGCTCAAAACATTTAAGAGGGGATGCTAATTATGCTTGGCCTACTGCTGAAATTGCAGTAATGGGAGCAAAAGGGGCAGTAGAAATTCTTTTCCGAAATGAATTAAATAACTCAAAAAAAATAGAAACTAGAACATTAGAATATGAGGAAAGATTTGCAAATCCATTTATAGCTGCAGAAAGAGGTTTCTTAGATGATGTTATTATACCTAGCAATTCCAGATTTAGGTTGATACAAGCATTTTCTAAATTAAAAAATAAGACACAAAAAAATCCAGATAAAAAATTTGGGAATATTCCGCTATAATAATAATAGAAGTATATAATGTTTAAAAAAATCTTAATTGCAAATCGTGGAGAAATAGCTTGTAGAATAATTAAAACTGCAAAAAAAATGAAAATTAAAACTGTTGCAGTTTTTTCAGATGCTGACAGGTATGCAGAACATGTTCGTTTAGCAGATGAAGCAGTTTATCTAGGACCATCTCCAGCTTCAGAGAGTTATCTTAGAGCCGATTTGATAATTAATGCTTGTATAGAAAATAAATGTGACGCTTTGCATCCAGGGTATGGATTTTTATCAGAAAACTCTAGTTTTCCAGAAGCTTTAAATAAAGCTGGAATTACTTTTATTGGCCCTTCAAAATCAGCGATAGCATTAATGGGAGATAAGATTGAATCTAAAAAAATCGCTAAGTCAGCAAATGTCAATACTGTTCCCGGTCATATTGGAATAATAAAGAATAAAAATGAAGCAATAAAGATTGCAGATGAAATAGGCTATCCGGTAATGATAAAGGCTAGTGCGGGTGGCGGCGGCAAAGGTATGCGTATTGCATTTTCAAGTGATCAGGTAGAAGATAATTTTGAAAGAGCTTCAAGTGAGGCTCTTAAGAGTTTTGGTGACAAACGTATTTTTATAGAAAAATTTATCACCGAACCAAGACATATTGAAATACAAGTATTAGCAGATAATTTTGGCAATGTAATTTATTTAGGTGAGAGAGAATGTTCTATTCAAAGAAGAAACCAAAAGGTAATTGAAGAGGCGCCGTCACCTTTTTTAGACGAACAAACAAGAAAAAAAATGGGTGATCAAGCCGTTCAATTATCAAGAAAAGTTGGCTATAGTAGCGCTGGTACAGTTGAATTTATAGTCGATAAAAATAAAAACTTTTATTTTTTAGAGATGAATACACGTCTTCAAGTTGAGCATCCTGTTACTGAATTAATCACGGGTATAGATTTAGTAGAGCAGATGATTAAAATAGCATATGGAAAAAAACTAGAAATTACCCAAAATGATGTTTGTTTAAATGGCTCAGCAATTGAAACTAGAATATATGCAGAAAATCCTTACAAAAACTTTCTACCCTCGATTGGAAGATTGACTAAATATAATCCACCTAAAGAAACGCAACATCTGGATGGCACAATTACTAGAAATGACACTGGAGTTAGAGAAGGTGATGATGTATCAATGTTCTATGATCCTATGATTGCAAAATTATGTTCTTGGGGGAAAACACGTGATTTATCCATTAATAGAATGGAATCTGACTTAGACAACTTTTTACTTGAAGGGATAGATCATAATATATCCTTTCTTTCAGCTATTTTATCAAATAAAAGATTTAAATCTGGCGATATAAACACTGCATTTATAGAAGAGGAATTTAGAGAAGGATTTCAAGGAATAATTCCAAACAAGAAATTGGAGTGGACCCTAGGATCTTTAGTTTTAGCATATCATATCTGTGAAATTTCAAAAAATTTTGAAATTTTTGAAAATGATCAGATTTCTGATGAGTGGGAAGTTTATCTTCATTACAAGCAATCCCCACAAAATCCTTCAAAATTGAAATATATGATCAATAAAGATAATTTAAATTTGCCTTTTGTTTGTATAAAGCCAATGCAAAATCAAATAACAAACGGTCTGATTGATGATTTTTTTACAATTGAAGTGTACCAAGATTTTATAAAAAAATTAGTTACATTCAAAATAAACTCACAAGATCCATCAAATGAACCTCAAAATATTCAATGTAGATTAAATTGCAAAAATACTAATATCGAGTTTCAATATAGAGGAATTACAATGTCGGTAAATGTGTTTCCTAAACACGTAGCTGATTATCATAAATTTATGAAACCAATAAAAAACTTAGATAAATCAAATCTATTAATCTGCCCAATGCCAGGAAAATTAATTAAAATACTAGTTAAAGAAAATCAGATTATTGAAGAAGGGCAATCTTTATGTGTTGTAGAGGCAATGAAAATGGAGAATACATTAGTTGCTCCAAAACAATGCACTATTAAAAAAATCAATTATAAAGAAGGTGACACGTTATCTGTTGAACAAGTCATTATGGAGTTTTCATTTAAATAAAAATTATAAAAGTAAGAGATTTGTATGGAGAAAAAAGATAATTTAGAAAACTGGAAGAAAAACGCTATTAATGAGTTAAAAACTCCAAATGTTGATAATATCTTCATTGACACACCAGAAGGAATTAATATAAAGCCATTATACACTTCAGAAGACAATGAAAATATTAGTCATCTTGATAGCTATCCTGGTGAACCTCCATTTTTAAGAGGCCCTAAAGCCACAATGTATACAGGTAGACCTTGGACAATTCGGCAATATGCTGGTTTTTCAACAGCTTCAGAATCGAATAAATTTTATAAAAAAAATCTGGCCTCTGGACAAAAAGGTTTGTCAGTTGCTTTTGATCTAGCAACTCACAGGGGCTACGATTCAGATCATGAGAGGGTATATGGAGATGTAGGCAAAGCTGGTGTTGCTATAGATAGTGTAGAGGATATGAAAATTCTTTTTGATGGTATTCCTCTTGATAAAATGTCGGTATCAATGACAATGAATGGAGCAGTTCTTCCTGTGTTAGCAGGTTATATAGTTGCGGCACAAGAACAAGGTGTAAGTACAAGAGAACTTAGCGGAACTATACAGAATGATATTCTTAAAGAATTCATGGTTAGGAATACTTATATTTACCCCCCAGAACCGTCTATGAGAATTGTCTCTGATATTATCAATTTTACATCAAAAGAAATGCCAAAATTTAATTCTATATCTATTTCAGGTTATCATATGCAGGAGGCAGGTGCCTCTCTCGTTCAAGAATTAGCTTTTACCATTGCAGATGGATTAGAATACATAAGAGCAGCAACAAAAAGTGGGTTATTTGTTGATGATTTTGCACCTAGATTATCCTTTTTCTTTGCTATAGGAATGAATTTTTTTATGGAAGCTGCTAAATTGAGAGCAGCGAGATATTTATGGTCACAATGGACAAAAAAGTTGTTTAATTGTCAAAATCCAAAATCACAAATGCTTAGGACTCATTGTCAAACGTCTGGGGCAAGTTTACAAGAGCAAGATCCTTACAATAATATTATTAGAACTACTATTGAAGCTCTAGCGGCTATTTTAGGGGGGACACAATCTTTACATACAAATTCATTTGATGAAGCAATAGGTTTGCCCACTGAATTTTCTGCTAAAATAGCTAGAAATACTCAATTAATCCTTCAACATGAAACAGGTATTACAGATACAGTGGATCCACTTGCAGGTAGTTATTTTGTTGAGAGTATGACAAAAGAGTTAATTGATAAATCTAATGAATTAATTGAAAAAATCGAAGAAATGGGAGGTATGACTGTAGCTGTAATTAATGGTTTCCCAAAATCTGAAATAGAAATTTCCGCGACAAAACGTCAAGCAAAAATTGATTCTGGAGAACAAGTAATTGTAGGAGTGAACAAATATAAATCAGATGAAAAAGAAAAGGTAGACGTTTTAGATATTGATAATAAAGCAGTTCGTGAAGAGCAAATTAAAAAATTAAATGAAATAAAACAAGCTAGAAATTCTAAAGAAGTCAACAAAGCATTACAAAACTTAAAACAAGCTGCAAAAGAAAATAAAGGTAACTTATTAGATTTGACAATTGTTGCAATTAAGGCAAGAGCAACTGTTGGTGAGGTGTCTTATGCTCTAGAAGAAGTCTATGGTCGTTATGGAGTAAAACAAGATATAATTAAAGATGTATATAAAAGTTCTTATCAAAATGAAGAAGACTTTAAAGAGGTGAATATTGCTCTATCTAATTTTAAAAATATTGCAGGTGAAAATCCGAAAATCTTTATGGCTAAACTTGGACAAGATGGTCATGATAGAGGAGCAAAAGTAATTGCATCTGCTTTTACAGATATTGGTTTCTCTGTCGAAATTGGTACTTTGTTTCAAACTCCTAAAGAGGCTGTTAATCTTGCTATAGATTTAGGGGTGCACGTCATTGGTGTATCCTCTCTAGCAGCAGGTCATAAAACATTGATACCTGAATTAATAGAAGAGCTAAAAAAAAGACAAGCTGATGATATTCTTGTAGTTTGTGGAGGTGTAATCCCTGCACAAGATTACCAATTTTTATATGACGCTGGTGTTGCAGCAATCTTTGGACCCGGCACACCTATTCCTGATGCTGCATCAACAACAATAAATAAAGCAGCCGAACAATTAATGAGAATGCATAATTTTAGGAAAGCTAGAATGAAATAATTGTTTTTAGTCTTTGGTGGAGGTGAATTTGGGAAATTACAAAGAAATTTATAATAATTGGCAAAAAGACCCAAAAAAATTTTGGAAAGAACAATCTGATAATATTCATTGGGGAAGAAAACCTACAAAGATATTAGATGATGATAACAAACCATTTTTTAAATGGTATCCAGATGGAATTTTGAATACATGTTTCAATGCAGTTGACAGACATGTCCTAAATGGGAGAGGTGAACAAGACGCAATTTTGTATGATAGTCCAGTTACAAACACAAAAAAGAAAATCACCTATTTAGAACTTAAACATCAAGTTACAATTTTTGCTGGAGCACTTAAAAAATTAGGAGTTTTAAAGAGGGATCGTGTAATCATTTATATGCCAATGATACCTGAAGCGTTGGTGGCCATGCTAGCTTGTTCTAGACTAGGAGCAATTCATTCTGTTGTATTTGGGGGGTTTGCTTCAAATGAACTAGCTGTAAGAATTGATGATTGTAAGCCAAAAATAATCGTGTCAGCATCGTGCGGGCATGAACCAAATAGAATTGTTGAATATAAACCCTTACTTGACAACGCAATTAAAATTGCCAGTCATCAAGTGGAAAAATGCATCATTTATCAACGTGAAGCCCTAAATGTTGAGCTTATTCCGGGCCAAGATGTAGATTGGAATGAGGTTGTTAAAGATGTTTCATTGACTGATCCTGTTGAAGTACAAGCAAACGACCCTTTATATATTTTATATACATCAGGAACAACTGGAAAACCTAAAGGAGTTGTTAGGGACAATGGAGGACATGCGGTGTCTCTAAAATGGTCAATGAAAAATATTTATAATGTAGAACCCGGTGATGTGTATTGGGCTGCGTCGGATATCGGATGGGTGGTTGGTCATTCTTATATCGTTTATGCACCTTTGCTTCATGGTTGCACGACAATTTTATTTGAAGGGAAACCTGTTGGGACACCAGATGCTGGGACATTTTGGAGAATTATTTCTGAGTATAAGGTCAAGGTATTATTTACAGCTCCAACAGCTCTAAGAGCTGTTAAAAGAGATGATCCTAATGGGAAGTTTATTAAAAAATTTGATTTAACATCTTTACAGTCTCTATTTCTTGCTGGAGAAAGAGCTGATCCTGATACGGTGTTGTGGCTGGAAAAAAAATTAAATATTCCTATAATTGATCATTGGTGGCAAACTGAAACTGGATGGCCTGTGGCAGCAAATCCTCTAGGTATAGAACCGCTTCCAATTAAAACTGGTTCCCCAACTTTAGCTATGCCAGGATATGATGTTAGGGTTTTATCAGAGGATGGCAATGAGGTTCCAAAAGGAACATTAGGAGCAATTTCAATAAAATTACCTTTGCCACCAGGATCTTTACCTAGTTTGTGGAATGCAGATGATAGATTTATAGAGGCTTATTTATCAACTTTTGAAGGTTTCTATGAAACTGGAGACGCGGGTTATCAAGACGAAGATGGTTATTTATATATTATGTCAAGAACTGATGATGTAATAAATGTTGCAGGTCATAGGCTTTCGACAGGCGCAATGGAAGAAACTTTATCTAATCATGTAGATGTAGCTGAATGTGCAGTTGTGGGTGTTTCAGATTATTTAAAAGGACAAGTCCCACTAGGATTGATTTGCTTGAATAGAGGATGTAATAAAACTAATGAAGATGTGTGTAAAGAAGTTGTAGATTTAGTTCGAAATGAAATAGGGCCAGTTGCTGCATTTAAATCAGTGGCTGTTGTTTCTGCTCTTCCAAAGACTAGATCTGGAAAAATTTTAAGAGCCACTATAAGAAAAATAGCAGATAAAGTTGAATGGGAAATGCCTGCAACTGTTGATAATCCACAGGTTTTTAAAGAAATTGAAGAGGCTTTAAAACCATTAGGCTATTAATTTAAACTTCATGAAACTTTCATAATAAATTTTCCAATGTGATCTCCTTTTTCAAGAGCCTTATGTGCTTTACTCGCATCGCTTAATAGAAATTCTTTTTGAATTATTGGTTTAATTTTACCTTTTTCTAAATATTCCCAAGCATTTTTAATTAAACTATTTACATATTCTGTTTTTCTTTTTGATGGTTGAGGTCTCAATGTTGATCCTGTTATTGTTTGTCTTTTAATCATGATATTTGCAAAATTCACTTCATCCTTAATTCCACCCTGAACAGCAATTATAACTAACCTTCCATTAACACCTAGACATTTTAAATTTCTCGAAATATAGGGTCCTGCAACCATATCCAAAATTACATCTACACCTTGTTCATTTGTAAGCTGATTTATCTCGTTCTCAAATTCTTTTGTTTTATAGTTAAAACATTTTATAGCTCCTAGTTTTTCTACGGCCTGACATTTTTCATCGCGTCCAGCAGTTGCATAAACTTTAGCACCAAAGTGTTTAGCCAATTGAATTGCAGTTGTACCTATACCACTTGCACCACCATGAATTAGGACACTTTCATTCTTTTCTAATTTCCCTCTCATAAATAAATTGCTCCAAACTGTTATGAAAGTTTCTGGTATACATGCTGCTTCCGCCATCGAATAGCCCTTAGGTAATGGCATACAGTGACCCTCGTCTACAGCAACATATTCGGCATATCCACCACCATGACAAAGTGCGCAAACTTTATCGCCAACATTAAATTTTACACTAGAACCTTTTATTTCAACCACTATTCCAGAAACTTCTAAACCAGGTAAGTCTGATGCATCTTCAGGAACTCTGTAATTACCTTGTCTTTGCAAAATATCTGGTCTATTAACTCCAGCAAACGATACTTTAATTAATATTTGATTATTAGAAATTTGAGGAGTTGGTCTAATACAAAGTTTTAAATTCTCAGCTTTCCCAAATTCTTCTATTTCTATAGCCTGCATGTTTTTTGGTATATTTAAAAATTCTTTTTTCACTTTAATCTCCTAAATTAATATAATTGCCAAAATTTCGTCTAATTTTGTCAAACTATAGCCATCTAATAATGAAATAAGCTATAATATAAAAGAGGAGAAACAAAATGATATTTTTTATAGCAATTTATTCAGTTCTAGCCCTTGAACAACCACATGTTAAAGAATTCCTAGTTGAGGCTTCTAAATCTGGTCCAATTAAATATAGTTTTGTAAAACCAAAAGACTGTTTATCTGGAAAATTAAAAGATAGTTACGTATTAGCTCAAAATGGTAAGGTTGTTTTAAAACAAGTTTCGAAGGATGGTTCAATAGGTCCAGTTTGTATTAAATAATTTTTTATTTAGAGTTCTCAATCAATTTTTTTACTCTAAGTCTAAGAGCATTTAATTTGATGAAACCTTCTGCATCTGAATGATTATAATCAGCTGTTCCTTCTTCAAAAGTTACTAAGCTCTCGCTATATAAAGAAAATGGTGATTTTCTTCCAGTAATTATAACGTTGCCTTTATAAAGTTTTGCTCGTACAGTACCAGATACGTTCTTCTGAGATTTATCAATTGCTGATTGTAACATTTCTCTTTCAGGAGAAAACCAGAAACCATTATATATTAAAGAAGCATATTTTGGCATTAACTCATCTTTAAGATGTGCAGCACCTCTGTCTAAAGTTATAGACTCAATTGCTCTTCGCATATGAAAGAGAATTGTACCACCAGGTGTTTCATAAACGCCTCTGGATTTCATTCCAACAAATCTATTTTCAACTAAATCTATTCTTCCTATACCATTTTCTCCTCCCAAAATATTTAATTGATGTAACATTTTAGCCGGAGATAAATCTTTCCCATTTAAACTTACTGGATCACCATTCAAAAACTCTAATGTTATTTCTGTTGGTTTATTTGGAGCGTCAAAAGGTGACTTAGTTCTGGAATAAATAAACTCTTCGGGTTCAACCCAAGGATCTTCAAGAATTTTTCCTTCAGCTGATATGTGTAATAAGTTTGCGTCAACACTAAAAGGTGCTTCACCTCTTTTATCTTTGGGAACTTTTATTTGATTTTCTTCTGCGTATTTAATCAGGTTTGTCCTACTGGATAGGTTCCATTCTCTCCAGGGGGAAATTACTTTGATATTTGGTTGTAAGCTGTAGTAACCTAATTCAAATCTTACTTGATCATTTCCTTTACCTGTAGCTCCGTGTGATACAGCATCAGAACCTGTCAAATTAGCAATTTCTATTTGCCTTTTAGCAATCAGAGGTCTAGCTATAGATGTACCTAGTAGATAAACACCCTCATATAAAGCATTTGCCCTAAACATGGGAAAAACAAAATCTTTTACAAATTCTTCTTTTAAATCATCAATGAAAATTTCCTTTACACCTAATAATTCAGCCTTTTTCCTAGCAGGCTCTACTTCTTCACCTTGACCAATATCAGCTGTGAAAGTTACAACTTCACATTGATAATTGTCTTGCAACCACTTTAAAATAACTGATGTATCAAGTCCTCCAGAATAAGCTAAAACTATTTTTTTTATTTTAGAATTTTCATTTGGCATTCTTTTTCCTTATGTTACAAAATTATCAGAAATTACAATTTTATGTATAGCTTCAAATTATAACTTTGTAATTATGTAAAATAAATTTTTTAATATTCTTAAGTAATCTTATTTATTAAAGGGTTGTCACTATTAATAAATATTGTATGTTATGTTATATATTGTACTAAAAAAAATTTATTTTATTTAAATAAAATTGATATGGTCATAAATTTGCATAGTCTATGATTATTTTAAAGAGATTTGGGATAATGATTTACAAATTCTACAAAATTCTGTTTTTTATGACAGTATCAATTCTTTATACAACTCATGCGTTTAGTGAAACAAAATTGTTGGGTACAGAAAAATATTGGAAGGCATATTCAACAAAAATAGATAATACAAAAACCTGTTTTATTACTTCTGAGCCAATAAGGACTGAAGGTAAATTTAATAAAGACAACAGAGGAAAACCCTATGTTTTTGTAACAAACATAAAAAATGGAACTAATCATGAAGTATCTATTAAGGCAGGTTTTAATTTTAAAAAAAATAAAGATGTAATATTTGATGTTGACGGAAAGAAAACAAAATTATTTCCAGTGGATGATAGAGCATGGTCTGAAAGTTCTAAAATTGATAGATTTTTGGTTCAATCAATGAGGAGGGGGCAAAAATTAATAGTTACGGGCATATCTACTCCTGGCAATAAAATTATCGACACTTATTCATTGTCAGGTTTTACAAAAGCACTTAGATTAATTGACAAAAATTGTTCTTAAGCAAAAACAATTTATGAGATATTTATAATGTTTAAACAGGATCTTATTGATTTTAGTTTTGTTGAATTACAAGATTTTTGTAAAAACAAAAATCTCCCAAAATTTAGAGCTTCTCAAATCTGGAGATGGATGTATTGTTTTGGATTAAAATCATTTTATGAAATGAATAATATCTCAAAATCTACTAGGGAATTGCTAAATGATATTTCTTTAATTTCCAGACCTCAAATTTCTGAAATGCAAATTAGCACAGATGGTACTATAAAATGGTTGATAAAATTAAAAGATAATTCTGAAGTAGAGACTGTCTATATACCACAGGATGATCGAGGAACTGTTTGTCTTTCTAGTCAAGTAGGTTGTACTCTTAATTGCTCATTTTGTCATACTGGAACACAGGCTTTAGTAAGAAACCTAACATCAGGTGAAATTATCGGACAATTGATGATTGTTATGGACCATCTAAATGATTGGCCTTCAGGAAAGAATAATAGAAAAGTAACTAACATTGTAATGATGGGTATGGGAGAACCATTACTTAATTATGATGAAGTTTGCAAAGCAATAAAGATTATGATGTCTGATGATGGTATTGCCATTTCAAGAAGAAGAATTACTTTATCTACATCAGGTATTATTCCAAACATCGAAAAAACTGGAATTGAGTTAGGTGTTAATTTAGCTATCTCACTTCATGCTGTTAATGACGAATTGAGAAATAAATTAGTTCCAATTAATAAAAAATATAATTTACAAACATTGATAAAATCCTGTAGGAATTATCCTAAATTATCTAACTCCAGAAGAATTACATGGGAATATGTAATGTTAAAAGATGTGAATGATACTTCAGATGACGCCATCAATTTAATAAAATTAATTAATGGTATACCATCTAAAATAAATTTAATTCCCTTTAATCCTTGGCCAGGGTCGTTGTTTGAGACATCAACTCAGAAAAATATTGATAACTTTGCTAAAATTTTGATGGATGCCGGATTTGCCTCTCCAATAAGAAAGCCAAGGGGACAAGATATTTATGCTGCTTGTGGGCAGTTAAAGTCAAATAGTGAAAAAATAAGAAAATCTCAAATTAATAAGCTTGTGCCAATTCATAACTTTTAAAATATTAAATTTTTGCCAAGCTATTGCTTTAGGGCACATTAAGTATTACATTAACTATAATTAATTTAATTATTTAAAAGGATAATAACTACATGAACAATAATCGCTTTATGTCAAGCTCAAATGCTCAAGCTACCCAAATTGATTTGGGTCTTAGATCATACATGCTTGGTGTTTATAATCATATGACAACTGCCCTAGCTTTGACAGGATTAATGGCTTTGGGATTAAATTTTCTTGCCATATCAAATGGTGCATTAACACCCATTGGTGAATTATTTTTCTTAAGTCCACTTAAATGGGTTGTTATGTTAGCACCATTAGGGATGGTATTCTATATCTCAGCAAAGCTAAATAGTATTTCTGCTGAAAAGGCTAGAAACTTGTTTTACATATATGCTGGTCTAATGGGTCTGTCTTTATCTTCATTGTTGCTAATTTATACTGGCGCATCAGTAGTTAGAGCTTTCTTTGTTACAGCAGCAGCTTTCGCAGCATTGTCTATTTATGGTTATACAACTAAAAAATCCCTTTCAGGCTTAGGTTCTTTCCTTATGATGGGAGTATTTGGACTTATAATAGCACAGATAGTAAATATTTTTATGGCCTCAACACAATTAGATTTTATGATTTCTATTGTTGGGGTATTAATCTTTGCTGGCTTAACTGCCTATGACACTCAAAAAATAAAAAATATGTATTTAGCTGGTGATAATAATGAAGCAGCTGGGAAAAAATCTGTATTAGGAGCCTTAACTTTATACCTAGACTTTATCCTAATGTTTCAATTCTTATTAGCTTTTTTAGGTAATAGAGAATAAATTTCATAAAGTTAATTTGAAAAAAGCCATCGAAAGATGGCTTTTTTTATTTTAAGATTATCTTATTTATTTCTGTTGTAATTTTATTTGAGTTTGGCCTAGTAGTGCTAGCATACCATTTGACTAACAAACCTTCCTTATTAATGAGATATTTATAGAAATTCCATTTTGGGAAAGCTAAAAATCCAGCTTCTTTTTTTACCCATTTAAAAAAAGGGTGACCTTTTTCACCTTTTATTTTGGTTATTTCTGTAAGCATGAAAGAAATATCAAAATTTATTGTACAAAATTCTTTGACCTTTTGATTTGATGATAGTTCCTGATTTCCAAAGTCATTAGAGGGTATGCCAATAATAATTAATCCATCTTTCTTATATTTTTGTTGAAGAGTTTCGATATCGCCATATTGATAAGTAAATCCACAAAGCGAAGCGGTATTAACAATGAAAATGGGTTTCCCTTTGAAATCATTTAAATTAATTTCCTTTCCATCTATTGATTTAAAATTAAATTGATAAACGTTTGCTCTTACTTCCGAAGTCATTAATATCCCTATCAAAATTATATAGATTAAAATTTTATTCATAACTTTCTGTTGTCCAAATAGGGTTCAAAATTTTATCTAACAAATCATTCCCATTTAACTTTAAGCTGTAATCTCTAAAATATTTTGCAATATTTTGGGCATTAAGTATCTCACCAACCATTTTTGATTTTTTAGCCAACATATCTTTTTTTAAATATCTTTCTCTAATAAACATATTTACTATTTCATAAAAATCATAATTTGCATTCAATAATTTTTTGATGTAAGTAGCGTCTTCTAATATTTGATTGCCTGCTTGTGCAGTATGTGGTGGTATTGCAAAAGCAGCATCTCCAAATAGAAATAGACCATTTTTATAAATTGAAGTTTTTTCTCCATTATTAAATGAAGAGTATGTTATTTTCCATTCTAAGTCCTCAGGAATAAGGTAACTTAAAATTTTGTTGTTTAAGGTTGGTAGTTTAGTTTCATTGTTTTGTGGAACAAAGACATAATTTGTTGCTTTTTTATTATTAATAATTGTTGGATAAATTACATAATAACCATTTTCTTGAATCAATACTTGCAAAATTGTTTTTGATAAATTGTAGGCACTATTTTTAAATGAGATTGATCTATAAATTTTTTTCTTTTTAATATAATTATTAGACCCAACCACAAACTTTCTACTAACTCCATCAATTCCATCAGAACCAATCACTAAATTGGTTTTAAAAATTTGTCCTTTGTCATCAATTAATTCATTACACTTATAATTTGAAATTATATTTGTCACATTAGAGTTAATTATTTTAATTGTATTTTTTTTAAGTGCATTTTTTTTGAAAAAACTAATTATACTTTTTCTTTCAATAGAACCGTAATTATAATTTAGTTCTACTAGGTTACGATGGTATAAAAGTTCTAAATTATTTTTTGAATTTAATCTTTTTATGTAAATATTATAAAATGGTTCATAATATTTCTGAATTTTTTTTGGTTCTATAAGTCTTGATAATGCTTTCCAACCATTGGGCGTAATCTGTTGGGACCCAAAACTCTTGTTTTTTCCTTCGAAAATATCTATGGAGTAACCACTATCAGCAAAAACGCTTGCGGCTATCCAAGAAGAAACCCCCCCACCAATTATAGTTAAATGTTTTTTCATCTTTTAATAAACTACATATTATTAATTTTAATAAGAATAAAACCTTGAAATATAAATATTAGATATCATATGGCTATCATATTAGATAAACTGATATTTTACATCATTAATTTTAATTTTTTAATATAGTATTATTGATTATAAATAACTTGAACTTTCATAAAAAATACTAAAGATTGAACCACAAATATAACTAAATTTTGAGCAATTTATGCATATAAAAGTAAAAAAACAATTATCTTACATAGGAATAAATAATATTTCTGAAATTGTTTACAATCCTTCTTACGACCTTCTCTATAATGAAGAAAATGATGAAAGTTTATCAGGATTTGAAAAGGTTCAAAATACAGAGTATGGTGCTGTTAATGTAATGACGGGTATTTATACCGGCAGATCTCCTAAAGATAAGTATATATTAAAAGATGAAACAACCAAAGACAATTTATGGTGGAGTTCAGAAAATTCAAAAAATGATAATAAACCAATAAATAAAAATATATGGGATAATCTATACAAAATAGTCAGTAATCAACTTTCGAACAAAAAACTGTATGTAGTAGACGCATTATGTGGAGCTAATAATGATAGTTGTCTCAAAGTAAGATTTGTGATGGAAGTCGCATGGCAAGCTCACTTTGTAAAAAATATGTTTATAAGACCGTCTGAAGAAGAACTAAAAGATTTTAAGCCAGATTTTCACGTTTTAAATGGATCTAAATCAGTTAATAAAAATTTTAAAGAACAAGGTTTAAATTCTGAAACATTTATTGCTTTTAATTTAACGGATAAAATCCAGATAATTGGAGGTACTTGGTACGGTGGTGAGATGAAAAAGGGTATGTTCTCTATAATGAATTATCTCTTACCACAAAAAAATATAGCATCAATGCATTGTTCTGCAAATATGGGGCAAGACGGATCAGTTGCATTGTTTTTTGGTCTTTCAGGTACTGGAAAAACAACCTTATCAACAGATCCAAAAAGACAATTGATTGGCGACGATGAACATGGGTGGGATAATGAAGGTGTATTTAACTTTGAAGGCGGTTGTTATGCAAAGACCATTGACCTTGATAAAGATAAAGAACCAGATATTTTTAAAGCTATTAGAAGAGACGCTCTTCTTGAAAATGTTACGGTGAATGAAAATGGAATTGTTGACTACAATGATACCTCTGTCACTCAAAATACTAGGGTATCATATCCAATTTATCACATTGATAATATTGTAAAGCCAATATCAAAAGGGGAGCATGCCTCTAAAATTATATTTTTAACAGCTGACGCATTTGGAGTTCTTCCGCCAATATCAAAACTTTCTTATGAACAAGCTGAGTATCATTTTCTTTCAGGTTTTACGGCAAAATTAGCTGGTACAGAAAGGGGAATAACTGAACCTCAGCCAGCTTTTTCAGCATGTTATGGAGCAGCTTTTTTAATGCTACATCCAACACAATATTCAAATGTATTGTCAAAAAAAATGAAAAAATCAAATTCACAAGTTTTTTTAGTTAATACAGGATGGAATGGTAAAGGTGATAGAATTTCCTTAAAGGATACAAGGTTAATTATAGACGCTATATTAAATGATGAATTAAAAGATATAGAAACTGATATTATACCTTATTTTAATTTATCAATTCCAAAAAATCTTAAAAATATTTCTTCAAATGTAATTGATCCTAGAAAATCTTGGAATTCAAGTGCTGAATGGGAAACAAAAGCCAAAGAATTAGCACAATTATTCATAAATAATTTTCAAAAATTTTGTGATAATGATCATGGGAAAAGACTACTAGCTTCGGGGCCTCAAATTTAAGCATTTTTTATATTACTGATCGGAAAAAAATGAAAATTTTAATTGTTTTTTTAGTTAATTTATCAATTTTTATTTCACTTCCATTATTTGCTCAATCATCCTTTAAAAACAAGGGTAATAGAGCTTCTCTAGTAAATGTTACCAAAGTTCAATATTTTGATATAGCAGAAAAAACTGAATCTATAGGCAGATTAGTAGCAGTTAACCCAGTTATTATATCTTCAAAAATCAATCAAGAAATTTTAAAAATTCATTATAAGATTGGAGATAATGTTAAGAAAAATGATGTTTTATTTACTCTTGATACGAAAGATATTTTACGAAACATAGAGCAAATTTCTGCTGAAATGAAATATGAGAATGAGACACTTGATATTTTGGAAAAAAAATTTTCATTGAGGCTATCTAAAGTTCAAAATGCTAATAATTTAAAAAAACAAAATATTATTACTCAAGATAACTTAGATGACATTAATATTTTGCTTCTTGAAAATCAGCAACAAATTGCTCAAAGAAAATATAATATTAAAAGGCTTGAAATTTTACTTGGTGAAAATAATGAAAATCTAAGTTTTTCAAAGATTTTATCACCAATAGATGGAAACATTGTCAATATAGATGCACAAGTTGGTGCATTGACATCTAAAGGTAAAATTTTAGCATCAATTCTGAACAATAAATTTAAAGAGATAGAAACTGATTTAAGATCAGATCTAGCTTCAGAAGTTAAAATAGGTTCAAAAGTTGATATTTTTAGTCAAAAAGCTAAATTTTCTGGGAAAGTGCGTGGTATTGTAAACATTGAGAATGTCAGAACTGGAACCAGGAAACTTAGAATAAGTTTGAATGAAGATTTGCCAACAAATATTAATGCTTCTGGTACTAGATTTTCTTTATATATACCTTTTGGAGACATTAAACCAAGATTGCTTATACCAAAAGATGCACTAATTCCATCCGCTAATAAACAAATTGTGTATATTTTTGATAAAGGTTTAGCCAAACAGAAGTTTATTCAAAGTGGGGTATCAGTTGGAGATAAAATAGAGATTTTAAAAGGTTTAGAAGAAGGCCAATTAGTAGTGGTGAAGGGAAACGAAAATTTAAGACCAAACCAAGAGATTAAAATAAAAAGAAAACAAAAATAATCTAAGATTTAGTTATAAAATATGGATAATTTAATCAAATTTGCAATTAAACAACCTATTGCAGTTGCTGCAATGGTTTTTCTTATTATTGCTTTTGGTTTTGTCTCTTTACAAAAAATACCAATTCAAATGACACCTGACATAGACAAACCAGTTTTACAGGTAAGAGTTTCATGGCCAGGTGCTTCTCCTAAAGATGTTGAAAGGGAAGTTGTCACTAGGGTTGAATTAGCGGTTAGTTCACTTACTGGTATTGAAAGAGTTGAATCAGATAGTCGTTTTGGATCTGCAAGAGTAACCTTAACATATTCTGTTGGTCAAGATATGGACATTGCTCTTGTGCAGCTCTTAAGTAAAGTTTCCTCAATTGACGGTTTACCTTTTGATTCAAAACGGCCAACTGTTCGTACATCTAATTCAGATGATAGCCCAATTTCAAGATTGGCTATGATTAAATTACCTGGATCTAAAGTACAAGACCTAGGAAGTTTAGGTGATTTTGTAGAATATGAAATTATAGAAAAATTATCACGAATAGAAGGGGTTTCAGAAATAACATTCCGAGGAGGGCAAAAAAAAGAATTAAAAGTAGCATTGGATATAGATAAATTAGCTGAATATTCAATTTCAATACCAGCTGTATTGGAGGCACTGAGAGCTAGTTCAGCACAAGTCACGGCAGGAGAAATTATTGAGGGAAAAAGAACTTATTCTCTTCGAGCTGAAGCTATTTCATATACTCCAGCAACTGCTAGAAATATAATTTTGAGATCTGAAACGGGTTTAGATGGTATCCCGGTAAATGTGAAGTTAGAAGATGTAGCAAAAATATATATGTCTTACAAAAAACCTACTAGTTTTAGAAGATTAAACGGACAGGATGCAATCACTTTTGCAGTAATAAGAGAACCTGATTCAAACGTTGTAGAAATTATCAAAAACTTAAAGATAGAAATTGAAAAATTAAATAATGGCATTCTTGCTGAAAATGGTCTTGTTTTGAACAATGTTTATGATGAAACAGTTTATATAAATGCTGCCATTAAATTAGTTCAACAAAACATCATTATTGGTGGAATTCTTGCAATATGTATATTAATGTTTTTTTTAAGGAGCATCAGACCTACATCTATAATTATGTTGGCAATACCAGTTTCTGTTATTGGTACATTTGTGGCAATTTCATGGTTGGGTCTTTCGGTGAACGTTATATCTTTGGCTGGACTAGCCTTTGCTGTTGGAATGGTAGTTGATGCTTCAATTGTCAGTCAAGAGAATATATATAGACTAAAACAGTCAGGCATGTCTGCTACCATGGCTTCATACAGGGGCTCAAAACAAGTTTGGACACCCATACTAGGTTCTGCACTAACTACTGTTGTTGTTTTCATTCCAATTTTATTACTAGATTTGCCAGTAGGTCAATTATTTAGAGATATAGGCATAGCAATTTCAGTATCGGTATTAATCTCAGTTATAATTTCAATAACATTAATACCAACTGTAGCTTCTAGAATGCTTGTGAGTTCAAAAGAAAAAGAGGAAAAATGGTTTTCTATTAAATTTATTGATAATTTTGCTGGTAAGTTAGCAAAATCGATACAAACATATGCTTCTTGGTCAACTAGTTCTTTGAAATCTGGTTTGACTGTTGTTTTATGTTTAATAATAACCGCTGGTTTAATAATAGTATCTTTTATTCCTCCACTTGATTATTTGCCTGATGGGAATAGAAATTTTGTATTTGCTCGTGTAATTGTACCGCCAGGGTATAATAAAGAATCAACTATTGAAATATCTAGAGCGATGGAGAGAGCCGCAAAACCACTTTGGGAGGCTGAGAGTGATGGTCCTTATGGAAAACCAAAGATTTCACGTTTCTTCTTTGTAGCTTATTCAGGTGGAGCATTTGCAGGAGCAGCTACTGAAAATCCTAACAGAGTAAAAGAAATTTTACCAGTATTAACAAAACCGATAAGATCACAACCAGGCGCTAGAGCATTTGCTCAACAAGCTTCATTATTTGGAAGGTCGGTGGGTGGATCTAGAGTAATAAAACTTGAAATTACAGGACCTTCACTAGACTTAATACAACCCACAGCCCAAAAAATTTTTAGAAATATAAGAAGTAAATTTCCTCCTAAAAATGGACATCAAGTAAGATCAGTTCCTCAAATGGGGACAGGATCTCCCCAAGTACTAATAAAACCTATTCCAGAAAGATTAGCTGACATAGGAATGTCAGCAAGAGATTTAGCACAATCTTTAGATGTTTATAATGATGGGATAAGGGTCTTGGAGATACCGTTTGAAGGAAGATTAATTGAGCTTGTCTTAACTTCGAATAAAGCAAATATAAACAAAATAGATGATTTAAAAAATTTACCATTGACTATTAAAACAGGAGAATTAGTAAGATTGTCACAAGTCGCCGAGATTGACTTGATTGGTGTTCCTAAACAAATAAAAAGGTTGTCAGGCAGAAGAGTGATTACATTACAATTACGTCCACATGAAAGTATCTCATTAGAAGATGCTGTTTTAAAACTAAAGAACTCAGTAATTGAACCTCTAATGAAAGATATTCATAGTGGTATTTCAATAAACTTATCCGGTGCAGCAAGTGAATTAGAAAGAACATGGATTGCAATGAAAAATAACGTAGTAATTGCACTTTTTGTTATTTTCTTATTGCTTACAGTTTTAATGAGGTCATTTATTCTACCATTTGTTATTGTCATAACTGTTCCTATAGCAGGTGCAGGAGGTGTTATGGGACTAGTGATTTTAAATCAATTTACTGAGCAATCAATGGATATGCTCACTATGTTAGGTTTTATAATTTTAACTGGAATTGTTGTGAATAATTCCATTTTGATGGTAGAGCAAACTCTTTGGCATATTAGATATGAAAGTTTGAAAATTTCAGAAGCTATAACAGAAGCGACTAGAAATAGGATAAGACCGATTTTCATGTCAACCTTGACAAGCTTGTTCGGATTAATTCCACTTGTAATTTTCCCAGGTTCTGGGTCAGAATTATACCGTGGTATTGGAACTGTTGTTTTTGGAGGATTATCTACCTCTGCTATTTTAACTTTACTTATGGTTCCACCTTTACTTGCTTTAGCTCTAAAATTCGAAAAAGTAAAACCAATTTCTCAAACTAAACAAGAAGAATTTGTTTAATTCTAATTAAATTATTAATCTTTGTTTTTATTTAGTGACAAAAGGCTTAATAAAAAGCTATATAAGCAACGTCGCAAAATATTTTTAATAATTAAATATCTAAAATGAAAAATAATTACTCAACAGAAGAAATGATAAAATTAATTAGAAATATAGCCATAGTAGCTCATGTTGATCATGGTAAAACAACTTTAGTTGATGCGTTGTTACAACAATCTGGTACGTTTGCTGCCCATTCAGAATTAGTTGAAAGAGTTATGGATTCAAATGATTTAGAAAAAGAACGTGGCATAACAATTTTGTCAAAAAATACAGGACTAAGATGGAAACAATGGAGAATTAATATTGTAGATACCCCAGGACATGCAGATTTTGGTGGTGAGGTTGAAAGAGTTTTATCTATGGTAGATTCCGTATTGTTATTAGTTGATGCTGTTGATGGTCCTATGCCACAAACTAGTTTTGTCACTAAAAAAGCTCTTGAGGCAGGCCTTTGTCCTATTGTCGTAATAAACAAAGTTGATAGAGACGGAGCCAGACCAGATTGGGTATTAGATCAAACTTTCGATCTTTTTGATAAATTAGGTGCTAATGAAACTCAACTTGATTTTCCTGTGGTTTATTCTTCTGCAATTCAAGGTTGGGCTACCAATGATATGACAGATAAAAAAGATAATATGGATGCGATTTTTGATACAATTATAAACAAAGTTCCTTATCCCAATGTTGACCCCAATAATAATCTTCAAATGCAAATATCAGCTTTAAATTATTCTAGTTATGTTGGTTTAATAGGAACTGGAAGAATTAGAAGAGGCCATTTAAAAAAAGGTCAAAACGTATCCATAGGAAATGAAAATGGTAATATTCGTCAAGGTAAAGTTCTACAAATAATGAATTTTCATGGTTTAGAAAAAAAGGAAATTGATGAGGCTAACGCAGGTGATATTGTAGCAATTAGTGGTTTAGGAGAGTTAAAAATTTCTGATACAATTTGTGAGGTTGGAAAGTTTGAGGCATTAGAAAAACTGTCTGTGGACGAACCTACTATTAGTATCATGATCCAAGTAAACGACAGCCCATTTGCAGGTCAAGAAGGAAAATTAGTTACTAGCAGATCTATCCGTGAACGACTACATCAAGAATTAAAAACTAATGTTGCATTAAGAGTTGAAGACACAGACAATCCAGATAAGTTTAGAATTTCGGGTCGTGGTGAACTTCACTTATCTATTCTTATCGAGAATATGAGAAGAGAAGGTTTTGAAATGGGAGTATCATCTCCAGAAGTCATTACAAAAATCATAGACAATGTTAAAAATGAGCCATTTGAAAACTTAACCATTGATATTGAAGAAATTCATCAAGGTAAAATAATGGAAAAATTAGGTGAAAGAAAAGCTCAATTGATAGATATGGTGCCAGATAGTAAAGGAAGGGTGCGTATAGATTATTGTATTGCTAGTAGAGGTTTAATAGGTTTTAGAACAGAGTTTTTGACATTAACGTCAGGTTCAGGTCTTATGTATCATACTTTTGACAAGTACAGACCAGTTATAGAGGGATTGCAGACAGGAAGAAGGAATGGAGCCTTAATTTCGATTGGTCAAGGAAAAGCTCTTCCTTATGCATTATTTAACCTTCAAGATAGAGGGAAAATGATGATTAAAAATGGTGTTGAAGTTTATGAGGGAATGATAATTGGTATAAATAGTAGAAATAATGATCTTGTTGTAAATCCTCTTAAAGGTAAACAACTTACCAATGTTAGAGCTTCTGGCAATGATGATGCTGTTTTATTAACAACACCAATAAATGTTACTTTAGAATTCGCATTAGAATTTATAAATAATGATGAACTCATTGAAGTAACTCCAACTAGTCTAAGAATTAGAAAAAAGTTTTTAAAAGAACATGAAAGAAAAAAAGCAGCAAGAACTGCATCTTAAATTAAAAATTTAGTTTTGTTTTAGTTAACTGATCTCTTGTGTCAATATCAAAAATTGTTCCAAATCCAGTCTTTAAAGTAATTATATCTTTCTTTTTAATTAGTGATTTGGCTCCAAAATCATTTTTGAGACTTTTTAAAATATTAAAATAACTTCTTGGCAAAATGACAGGATTGCCAATTTTAGAATTATATTCAGGCATAACTACTTTTTCACAATGAAGTTCAATAAATTTTTTTTCCAAATTAAAAAGGTCTTTAGAATTTAAATATGGCATATCTGCTGGGATAATCATTACTCCATCAATATATCTTTCTAAATAATTCACTCCTAATGCAATTGAAGTTCCAATACCTTTTTTATAATCTATATTTTCTAATATTTTGATGTCTTTATTAAATATTAAATTTTTAATTAATTTATGTTCATGTCCTATTATTACAATCAATTCTGAGTAATCAAATATTTCAAATAATGTATCCAAAACATGATTAATTATAGGTTTGTTATTGATCATTTCTGAAAGTTTGTTTTTATCTCCAAAACGTTTACTTTCACCTGCAGCTAGAACAATTTTCTTGATTTTATTGGCGTTTTTGTCATTTGTCATGTTTGATTCGTCTATAATTTATTACTTCTGCTAATATTGACGTAGCTATCTCTGCAGGTGTTTTGGCCATGATATCCAAACCTATTGGTGCATGAATTTTAGATAATTCTTCATTATTAAAGCCTTTCTCAAGTAATCTTTCACATCTTTTACTATGAGTTTTTTTGCTTCCTAGTGATCCTATATATCCAAAATTCTTTTTCATACAATAACTTAAAGCTAAGTCATCAATTTTAGGATCATGTGTAAGTGTTACTAAATGTGAAGATTTGTCTAAATGAAACCTTGAAAGAGCTTCATCTGGCCATTCATTTATTATTTTACAGTTTGGGAATCTGTCTTCTGTTGCAAAATGATCCCTAGGATCGATTAATATAATTTCATAATCAGCTACTTCAGCTAATGAAACAAGTGCTTGCGCAATATGAACGGCTCCAACAATAAATAGTCTAGGTTTAGGATCAATTATATGAATAAATTCATTCTTTGATCTATCAAAGTGACTTATCTGGTTGCCTATTGTATTGTCTATTTTTCTGTAGCCAGTTGTACAATCAATTTTTAATTTTACAACTTCTCTTCTTTTTATGCTATCTACAATTGAATAAACAATTTCATCCTCCAAATTCAGAGGTTGGATAAGGACCTTTAGCTCACCACCACATGCTAACCCAACTTCCCAAGCCATATCATTTGAGATACCATAATCTTTTATTCTTGATTTACCGTCATTTATTGAGTTAATACCCTCAGAAATTACTGAGCCTTCAATACATCCACCAGAGACTGAGCCTATTATTTCACCATTTTCGTCAATTGCCATTTGACCGCCTACAGGTCTTGGTGAACTGCCCCATGTTGAAATCACAGTAGCAAGAGCAATCCGTCTTTTTTGTTTTAACCAAAGACTTGTTGGTGTAAGAATGTCATCTACGTCGTTCATTTCATAACCTTATAAAATATAATTTTAAAAAAAATAATTTATGATATATACACTTTATATTATATTAATTATTTAGACTTAATTTTAAAAGGTATTTCATTATGAATAGCATTAAAATATCAAGGATTAGTTGGATAGAAACTCTTATGTTAAAAAATAGTGCTAAAGAACATTTCTCTCAATTAACTAGTTTTATTACTATTGTTATTTGTAGTTTTTTATTAATATTATCTGCAAAAATTAAAGTGGATTTGTATCCAGTGCCAATGACTTTGCAACCTTTAGCTGTTCTAATGATTGCAATGTTATGTGGAAGAAATATTTCTGTTGCCGCTGTAAGTTTATATTTATTTCAAGGAATGTTAGGAATTCCAGTATTTGCTTTTGGAGGAGGTTTGCCATATTTACTTGGTCCAACGGGAGGGTTCCTTTTTGGATTTTTATTTGCTTCAATAATAATAGGAGAGCTTGCAGATAGAGGATGGGGAAAACAGCATTTTAAATCTGTTTTTGCAATGTTAATAGGATTGATTGTCATTTATACTTGTGGCGTTTTTCAACTTAGCATTTTAAAAGGTTTTGATTTTGCAATAATTAATGGTCTAAAACCTTTTATTGTTGGTGATTTATATAAGCTAATTCTAGCCGCACTGGTTTTGCCACAGATTTGGAAGTTAGTTAATAAGGTTAATAAACTAAATTAAAAAATAGTTATGCATCATTTGATGCATTGTTTTGTGCATCAGTTGAAGACATACCTTTATTTTTATTCTCTAAGGCATCTTCGAAAGCTAGAACTTCAATATTTTCAATAGATTCAATTTCATTTATGAAAAAATCCTCTGGAGTTGTATCTGATGGGTGATCAATATTAATTGCGATAATTGCAGCTATTGTTGATGAAACGTTCTTTACTTTTTTATCTTTATAATTTTTAAAAGAAATTACCTTGCACGATGACTTATTAGCACTAGGTTTATGCTTCATAAATTCAGCTCCATTAAATAAAAATTATTGACCAACTCTTCTGATTACAATTCTACCAGAAGGTTTATTATTAACATTTTCAACTGTTCTAGTAGCTTGACTATATAAGTTAGTCTCAATACCAAAATTATCAACTACTGCCACTCTTGCTCTTACTTGTGAACCAACTAAAGATTGATTTAATTGAAGAATAGGACCACTGAGGCTATTTAGACCAAGCCAATTTCTTCCATCTTTTGACGTTTCCCAGCTTATTGATATTGAAGCAATTCCGTCTTCATCTGATAGAGAATCAGATAAAGCTCTTAGAGTAACGCCCTCTTTTGGTTCACCTGTAATCGTAACTTCTCCTTGTACAGGGTCATCTAAATTGTCAATCGTTTCAGAAGGGCTTGTATAAAGAACTTCTCTTGTGCCATGAGAATCAACATAAGATACAACAGCTCTATATGAGTATCCAACTTGACTTTGAGTCAATCTTAGAACTTCATTTTGAGCAGTAGGGTATGCTTCCCATGAAGACTTCGAAGAAGATCTTTGCCATGTGATATCAAATCCACCAATACCATCTTCATCAGCAATACTTGAAGTATCTACAACTAGGGCGCTATCTTCAACAGCTGATCCAATTAAACGAGCTGATCCTGTAGGTTTATCATTTACATTTCTTACTGGTGTAGATGGGGGACTTAAGAGTGGTTCTAAATTTCCTTGACCATCAACATAAGAAATAGCAACTCTTAGTCTATTACCAACATGAATCTCCCTTGGTGTAAATGATTGGTTGGTTGCACCACTTATATTTGTCCATTTTTTATTATCTGAAGAAATTTGCCATTGAACACTCACTGAACCCATTCCATCTGAATCAGTTACTGAGGAAAGATCAATAATCAAAGGAACATCTTCTATAGCTGCAAAGCCAGCATTTTCTAAATTTTCATCCTTATTTAAATTATTATCGGTAGTTGCAGAATTATTATCTGATATATTTTTTTTATCGGTAGATGATAATTTTTTTTGTTTATCAACATAGATTTTATCATGATCATGTTGTTTAATATTACTCTTTTGTTTTTTTACTTTACTATCCTTAATTGAAGGATCACCACCTGCTAAAACATTTTTGGAATCAAGCGTTGCAATTCCAACCATTGCACAAAGTGTCAATAGTAAGAGATTGTCTCTAATAAAACGCATTTAAACCTCCACTAACTTAATAACTAGCACACAATATATATCACAGAACTAAAAAAGAAACAGTTTTTTTAATTCACTAAATCATTATAGTAAGTTAAGTTAACTAAATTAATCAAAAATAAGATATTCATATAATAAATCTATTTAATTTTTAATAAAATCTGATTTAGAAGGTTTTTATTTATATCAATTGCCTTTTTTAAATCTTTTAATTCTTTTTTAATTTCAACTAAGTTATTTTCATTATCTAACTCATTTTCTTTATTAATGATTTTAGTTAATGTCAGAGTATCCTCATTATTATTAGAATAATGTATTTCATTTTGTTCAGATTTACCTAAGTCATTACTTGAAACTATAAATTTCTTAATTTCCTCCATCTCTGATTTGATGGAATTAAGTTTTCTTTCTTTAATTTTACTCAACTTTTTATCCGATTCTCAATTAACTATCTTTATTGTATTAATATATACATTCATATATGATAACATTTTTTTGAATTGAAGCTATATTTTAAGTGTAATTTCATAATAAAAATTTTATAGGAAAAAAAAATGAACATTATTGATTCTATCAAAACGTCTATTTTAACTCCAATTCATCCTGCAGGCACTCCATTTATTGCCTTGTTTTTTATATTGACTATTATTATTGGGTGGTTATGGAGTCCATTATATTTTATTGGAATTGTACTAACACTTTGGTGTATATATTTTTTTAGAAATCCTCCAAGAATTACACCAATATTATCAGGTTCAAATGTCAATAATCTAATAATATCCCCGGCTGATGGGAGAGTTATAGAAATTTCAGAAATAAACCCTTCTGAAGAAATAGGATTACCTGAAGGAAAATGGAAAAGAATTTGTATTTTTATGAATGTATTTGATGTTCACGTGAATAGATCACCAATGTTAGGCCGAATTACATATAAAAAATATGTTCCAGGTTCATTTTTCAACGCAAGTTTGGATAAAGCATCTAACGAAAATGAAAGACTTATTCTTAATATGGATACAGAAAACGGAAAAAAGATAGCATTTGTTCAAATTGCAGGCTTGGTTGCCAGAAGAATTATTTGTGACGTTGATATTGGTAATTCACTTAAAGCTGGACAAATATTTGGCCTAATAAGATTTGGAAGTAGGGTTGATATCTATTTTCCATCAGAAGTTTCTGTCATGGTCTTAAAAGACCAAAAAATGATTGCGGGTGAAACTATTATTGGTGACTTTAGTAAAAATGCTAAACCTGTAAAGGAAATTACAGATGAAAAATAGAGGCATTAAACTTGCCAAAAAAGCATTACAAAATAGACCAAGACGTTTTTCTGTAATTTGGATGCTACCTAATTTTCTAACGATATGCGCTTTGATCTTTGGTTTACAGGCGATGTATCAGGCAATATTCAATAATTGGGATAATGTTATTATAATGATAATAATTGCTTCTGTTTTTGATATGTTAGATGGAAGAGTAGCTAGACTTTTAAAATCAACAAGTGAATTTGGTATGCACCTTGACTCACTTTCTGATTTTGTTGTTTTTGGAGCTGTGCCAGCATTTTCTATTTATTTATGGATGGATAAACCTCAAGGTAATTTTTTTTGGATTGTAATAGTTTTGTATGTCATTTGTTCTGCTCTAAGATTAGCTAGGTTTAATTCAGAGTTATCTGAAAGACCTAATTATGCAAAGAATTATTTTACTGGTGTTCCTACACCTGCTGCAGCTTTTTTAATGTTGTTTCCTATTGCTATTGACGAGTTTTTAATGTCATACAATTTAAAGTCTTTTGATATAATTGCACTATGGATTGGCTTTATCTCAATTGCAATGGTAAGTAATTTACCCACTTTTTCTGGGAAAGTTTTTCAAATACCAAAATCTTTTGTGATTCCTTTATTAATAATTCTAGCTGTACTTAGTAATGCAATCATAAGTAATCCAATAAAGGGGTTTATAATTTTAGTATGTGCATACTTAATAAGTATTCCGTTTGCTTCAATTTTTTATTTACGTTTGAAAAAGAAAGCTGAGGCTCTAAACATTAAAATTTAATAGACAATCACTTAGATTGAAAAAAGTTTTTCCATCCAGGTTTGGAATTTCCAACTGCCTCAGCTTCGTATATAGCTCTGTTACAAGCTCTAGCAATGCAATCGCTTGCCCTTGAACCAAGAGCTAATATATCTACATTATCTAATACTTGTTTTTTTATATCGTGACTTGTTGTTATTGAAAATATTGTGTCTCCGTCCATTGGAGTATGTGCAGGACTTAGAGATCTTGCTATACCATCATGTGCCATAATAGCTAATCTTTTGAGGTTTGTACGAGTTAAAGGTGCATCTGTAGCTACCACCCCAATAACTGTGTTACTGGAAATGTCATTGGAAATTTCAGTTTTACCAATTGATTGTGGTAACCGTTTTGCTCTTAAAATATTATCATACAGATCATTACTAGCTCCATATCCACCGAATTCGTTATCAAATTCCAAGTGAGCAGATAAGAAATGTGGTCCTTCATTAAGTAATGGGTTTCCTACGGCATTGTTGATAACAATTGCTCCAACTGTATATTTTTCACCATTTGAAAAAGTTTGTGACCATGATGAAGAACCTTGTCCTCCTTTAAGAGTGGCTGTGGTAGCACCACATCCTGCCCCAAAAGAACCTAAAATAAAATCTGTGTTGGCGGATTTATACGCTTTGTTTGCAAGTATTCTCCAAGGAGAATATTCTCCAATTGTGTTCACATAAGGTTTATCATTTATATTAAGATCAAAAATTACTGCTCCAGGTACAAGTGGAACAATAGCCTTACCTACTTTATACCCTTTGTTATCTTGTCTTAATAAATCTTGAACCTCTGAGCAAGCGTCTAGGCCAAATGCAGAACCACCAGATAGTACAATCGCATCAGCACGTCCTATAGAATTTTCTAAACTTAGCATATCTGTTTCTCTTGTGCCTGGTCCACCTCCTCTGACATCTACAGCAGTTGAAAAAGGATTGTCTCCGGTTATGACCGTTACGCCTGTGCCAATTGTATTATCTTCGGCATGACCAACTTGAATTCCAGGTATATCTGTAATAAGGTTCTTATTTCCGGGGGCAGGATCCATTATTAATCTCTCTCCATGACAGTTTATTTAGAATGATTATTAAATGACGTTAATATTATCATCTCATAAAGACAACAAGTAGTTGGAACAAGAAAAGAAAAATATTTTAGTTCTTTCAGTTGCACAAGGGTTATCTATAACTACCACAAATATTAATATGATTAATACTGGTTTAGTTGGGTCTATATTAGCAACAGATCCATCTTACGCGACCCTTCCATTGTCACTGCAATTTTTGACAATTGCCATAACTCTTATACCTGTTTCATTATTGATGGGAAAAATAGGAAGAAGGCCAATGTTTTTAATTGGAGCAATGGCAGCCTTTTTCGGATGCTTGATAATGGCCTACTCAATTTTTAACAAGGTCTTTTTTTTATTTATAGTTGGATCAATATTGTTAGGTTTTTCTCAAGCTAATCAACAGTTTTATCGTTATGCCGCAGCAGATGATGTTTCAATAAAACTTAAAAGTAAGGCTATATCCCTAGTTTTAGCTGGAGGGTTAATCGCTGCAATAGTAGGGCCTGAAGTTTCTAGATACTCTTTTGATTTTTTCTCAGATTATATCTATTTAGCAACTTATTTATGTGCTGCTTTAATACAAATATTTAATTTTGGGATCTTGATATTTGTTAAAATAAAAAAACCAAAGCCAGTAAAAAATTTAATTAGGCCATTAAGTAAAATTTTAATTCGTAAAACAGTCATTATTGCAATTTTAGCTGCGTCAGTTGGATATTCTTTAATGAGTTTTATAATGACGGCGACTCCTTTACAGATTGTAAATGTTTGTAAATTGGGAGATAGTGCAAGTGCAACAGTAATTCAGTGGCATGTAATTGCTATGTTTGCACCTTCATTTTTCACAGGATCAATTATAAATTTTCTTGGTAATCGTAAAGTTATGTTGATGGGTGTTTTGTTATACATATTATCGATTTGTATTAGTATTATGGGTCAAACCCTTGAATACTTTTGGATATCATTATTTTTATGCGGCTTAGGATGGAATTTTCTTTATATAGGAGGAAGTGACATAATAGCTAAATCAGCTTTACCAGAAGAAAGAGCTAAAGTACAAGGTGTTTCAGATTTTATTATCTTTATTTTTGTTGCCTCGGGATCTTTTTTAGCAGGTAGTTTACACAATAATCTTGGATGGGAAATAATGATGTTTTATACATCAATACCCATAACTATTTTATTTTTAAGTATAGTGTTAATTAATCCGAGAGAAATAAAAGCTATTTAGAGTTATCCCCCTGTCAGGGACATATGTCTGTTTACTGATATATTTGGTGACTGACGTGAGATTTCAAAATCATGTCCTTTTGGTTTTCTTTCTATTGCTTTTTTTATGGCATCTTCAAGTGCATTTAAACCATTATTTCGCAATACAGTTTTTAAATCAGCATTATCATCTTGACCTAGACACATGTAAAGAACTCCAGTGCAGGTAAGTCTTACTCTGTTACAACTTTCACAAAAGTTATGAGTTAAAGGGGTAATAAATCCAAGTTTATTTTTAGTCTCCTTTACAGAAACGTATCTAGCAGGACCGCTAGTTCTTTCTGGAAGATCAGTAAGAGTAAATTTTTTTTGAAGGTCTTTTCTAACCTCAGATAATGGAAGATATTGTCCATATCGAGTATCTCCACCTATATCACCCATTGGCATTATTTCAATTATTGTCATATCAAAATTTTCTTCTCCACACCATGCCAATATTTCAGGTAAATGATATTGATTAAAATTACTTATCGCTACTGTATTGATTTTAATTTTAAGCCCAACTTCCTGAGCTTTTTTAAGACCTCTCTTTACTTTTTCTAGGTCTCCCCATCTTGTTATTTCTCTAAACTTATCAGGATCAAGATGATCTAATGATACGTTAATTCGTCTAACGCCAGCATTAAATAGCTCTTCTGCTTTTGTTTCTAATTGGCTGCCATTTGTAGTAATTGTTAATTCATCAAGAGAATTTCCAACTTCTTTTCCTAAGTTATTTATAACTTGCATGATACCTTTTCTAACTAAAGGTTCTCCACCTGTTAATCTTATTTTTCTTGTTCCAAGTCTCATAAAAACTCTGCAGATATCCTCTAATTCTTCAAGACTTAGAATATCTTTTTTAGGAAGAAATTGCATGTCCTCTGCCATACAATAGGTGCACCTGAAATCACACCTGTCAGTTACAGATACTCTTAAATAATCTACGGTTCTTCCAAAAGGATCGATTAACTTATTTGTATTATTTATTATTTCATTCATAGAATGTATCTTATATATCTCCCAAGAAAATATATTATACTCTAATTTTAAAAATTTAAGTAACAATTTTTTATGTAGGTTATATAATATATTTAGTACAATAATATTAGGTATAAAATGAATATTAATAAAATTTATAGACAGAATCCACCTGCTGGTGGAAATGCAAATAAGTTAGTTGTTTTTCTTCATGGATATGGTGCAGATGGAAAAGATTTAATTGATTTAGCTAATCCTTTTGGAATGGCCTTACCAAATGCTAGCTTTATATCCCCTGATGCACCTCATCCATGTGAAATGTCTCCACAAGGAAGGCAATGGTTCCCAATAGAGGAAATTCCAAAGGGTGCTATTAAAGCTTCATTAGTTTTGCTTGAATTAATTGAAAATGAAGCAAAAAAATTAAATTTAACTTTTAAAGATGTAATACTAATTGGTTTTTCACAAGGTGCTATGATGAGTATGCAGTGTTTGTTAATGAATGATAAACAACTAGGTGCAATAATTGGATATTCTGGTGCATTAAGACAAGAAAATATAGATGCCGCAAATGATAAAATTTCAAATGGCAAACATAAATTCTCAAACACGCCAATATTACTTGTTCATGGAGAACAAGATGAAGTTGTACCGTTTGAGTCATTAGAAAGATCGAAAAATCTCTTAAATAAAATTGGTTTCAACACTCAAACTTTATCTAGACAAAATCTTGCTCACGGAATTGATCCTGAAGGCATCAGTAAAGGAATGGAATTTTTAAAAATATTAAATTAAATCATTTAAATAAATTTTTAGTTTCATTAAATTGTAATATTGTTAGAATTATAATAAATATAACCATAGTTAAATATTAAATTTTATGACTGCTTCTTCATTCTCTCCTACTTTAGTTCTAAATGCTGACTATCAACCTCTAAGTTATTTTCCATTATCATTATGGTCATGGCAGGATACGATAAAAGCTGTTTTTCTTGATAGGGTAAATATTGTATCTGAATATGAAGAAGTTGTAAGGTCGCCTGGGTTTTCTATGAAAGTGCCAAGTGTTATTTCTTTAAAAGAATATGTAAAAAATCAAAAGTCACCAGTGTTTACAAGATTTAATGTTTTTTTAAGAGATAAATTCTCCTGTCAGTATTGTGGTGTAATTAAAAAGTCGTACGATCTAACTTTTGATCATGTAATACCTAGATCTAAGGGCGGAAAGACTAATTGGACAAATGTGGTAGCTGCATGTAGACCTTGTAACTTCAAAAAGGGAAGTAAAAATGCCAAGGAAATAAATATGTTTCCAATAATTAAACCTGAAGCTCCAACAACTAATTTGCTTAAAAGAAATGGAAGGCATTTCCCTCCAAATTATTTGCATGAATCTTGGCGGGATTTTTTGTATTGGGATACAGAACTAGAAAGTTAAGTTTAATTAAATTTTTTCTGAAATTTTAATAGCTGTTCTGCACCCAAGTTGTACAATAGCTTTCATTATTTCATAACCAGGCGCGTTTTCTCCGTCATGTTCAACACCTGTTTCAAGATGATCTAACTCATCATCTCTGAACTTCATTAAAGTTGATTTAAGTTCTTTATGATCATCATTCAGGGACTCCGCTTGCTTTGCATAATGCTCTCCGATCACTTCTTCCACTGCAATAGTACAAGCCATAGCCGCCTTTTCACCCATTACAGCACTAGCAACGCCAAGGCCAAAGCCCATTACATTCCAAAGTGGAAGCAATGCTGTGGGTCTAGTATCATTTTCATATAAAAGTTTATTGAATGTATCTAGGTGTTCTTGTTCTTGGTCTTTCATATGCTGAATTGTTGGGCCAACCGGTGTGTTTTTTAGTACTGCTAATTGACCATCATATATTTTGGCAGCTGCGGTTTCTCCAGCGTGATCTACTCTTAATATTGAATCGATATGATTTTTGACTGATTTCTTATTCATATTTTCATTAGCCTTTTGTTAAATAATAAAATAATAGCTACTAAGAAGATAAAGAATGAAGCTAGCGCGTTCCAACCAGCAAGAGATAATCCTAATATTTCAAACATTACTTCGTCACACTTGATAGTAGATTTTTGTAATAAATATGTAAGTGTATCTTTTGAAAAATCAATATTTGATGAACACTCATCAGGACCAGTCCAAAAATTCATCTCTATTCCAAAATGATATAACCCTGCTAAAGAGCTTGAAAGCCAAAGAATAGCTCCAACTAGTAAAAGAAGTTTGTTAGAAATCAAAGTTTTGTTAATAATTAAAATAATTATGAAACTATAAGCAATGATTGAACTATGAAACCATCTTTGAGTGATACAAAGATCGCAGGGTAAAGCACCATGAAAATACTCTAAATAAAAAGCTGAAAGTAGCATTAAAGATGAAATAATAAACGAAATTTTGAAAATATTACTTGTGGACATCTAAAAAACATAAATCGAAAATACAATAATTGCTATTCCTAATATACTAGAAGATAAAAGAAAATGTCTCTGTAAAAATAATAAAGCAGGCATCCCAAAAAATTTTGTTAAATATGCAACCATAAAAAATCTCATACCCCTACCTACAAGAGACATTAATATAAACCCAATGATGTTTATTCCAGCTATACCACTTGTAATGGTAATAATTTTGTATGGAAGAGGTGTAAATGCTCCTAAAAAAATTATAAGCATACCATTTTCATTATAGGCTGACTTTACTGACATAAATTTTTCTTCGGTAAACCAAGGAATGTTCAATAATATATTTTCAATTGAAGGTCCGATAAAATAACCAAGTAACCATCCTATAACACCTCCAATAACTGAGCCAATTGTACAAAATAATCCAAATTTGAATGCTTTTTTTGGGGCTGCTAAAGTCAATCCTGCAAGAAATGGATCAACTGGAATAGGAAAAATTATTGATTCTATTGAAGAAATAAAGCCAAGAATTTTTTCGGCTAAGGGTTTTTTCGCATTATATTTTGCTTTTTCAATTAAAAGATCAATTTTAGTTTTTATACTTAAGAATATCATGTTGCTTGTTATATATTAAAAAAATTAAATTAATATTTTAAATTTATTAACATTGTTATAAGTATTAAATAGGTAATTGAAATAATTATTTGGGGATATGGTGAAATAGGTAAACACGCTGGTCTCAAAAACCAGTGCCGCAAGGCTTCCCGGTTCGATTCCGGGTATCCCTACCAAACTTCATAAATAAATGTAGGTAGGGTGTTTAGAGGATTATTCGTAGTTTTGAATTCAACCAACATTCTTAAAATTTAACTTTTTGAAAACGCTAACTCTTCTGATCGCGCTCGGCGCCATAGCGCAGCGGCTGCAGTTTCTGCAGCTTCAAGAACAGCTAATTTGTCCACTCGTAGTGGCTCTCCACCAGAAACAACAACCTCGCCCTCCACAATGACTGTATCTACGTCTCGACCCTGTCCTGTGTGTACAAGTGTTCCCAACACGTTTGTAAGCGGTCTCAAATGTGGGCGCCTAAAGTCAAACATTACTAAATCAGCGCGTTTACCAACTGTTAAAGAACCAACCTCGTCTTCCAGACCAAGCGCCCGCGCACCTCCAATTGTAGCAGCCTCAAATACATTGGCAGGCTGCCAATCATTGGTAATCTTACCATCTTGTAAACGACCTGAAGCTAAAGCCCATCTCATCAATTCCACCATATCAGCATGCATGTTGTCGGTTGAAAGTGCCAAATTCATACCCGCGCGACGCAGAGCACTGGTCGGCGCCACCTGACCGTGTGTTTGATTGCCCTTAGCTATATGAGCCAGATGTGCGCCTGCGCGTCCAAGTCTCTCAATATCTGTTTTCGATACGTGTATACAATGCGCACCAATTAAACGATTATCTAGCAGTCCGACATCTTCCAATAATTCAGGTGGACTCATCTTGTCACGTTCTCGAATGAAATCAACTTCAACTTGACTTTGTGAAACATGAGTGTTGATCCGCAATCCTTTGTGGTCACGCATATTTCGAACTTGGCGCAATAGATCTGGCGAACAAGTATCTGGCGCGTGAGGTGCTAAAACCACCCCAGTGCGTAGACTAATTGGATCGTGGTATTCTTCAATCAGTTCCGAGGCTTCCCTGAGAGTATGTTCTCCTATTTCTGTGTTATAGGTCCACTCACCGAGATGTACGCGTGTAAAATCAACATCGTGGATTCTTCCACAGCCCCATGCTCTGATCCCTGTTTCAGCCATCGCTGGAAGTGAAATATTCTGGTGTGTGAAGGTATCGTTGATTATAGTTGATCCGAAGAGGAGTGCTTCTAAACCGCCCAGCTGAGCCATAGCATATGCCTCTTCTGGGCTTGGATCATGTCCATGAGGCACACCAATGGTATAAGCCGGCGCAAACCCCATATCTTCTGCCACTCCGCGAACCATACTAAGGATAGCATGGGTATGGACATTAACAAACCCAGGTGTAATGACAAACCCCTTCGCATCTATTACTTTTGTTGCCGGGTGAAACCTGTCCGGCTTTTTGTCTTGAATTGACTGTATTCGGCCGTTATCTATAACTACCCAACCTTCTTGGATGTAAGGTCTACTGGGATCTGAGGTAAGCAGAGTGCCTCCTGCTACGATCATATCTGGTGTTGCAAGAGCCTCACTCATGGTTCAAATGCCTAAGAAACCGCTGTGCACCAGGCGATTTTGGTTCTCTGAACAAAATTTCTGGTGGACCCTCCTCAGCAATCCTACCATTTTCCATATAAATTACGCGGTCTGCAACTTCACGCGCAAAATTCATTTCATGGGTAACTACTACCATAGTCATACCTCCGTTTGCTAATTCCTTCATCACATCTAGCACCTCTTGAACCAATTCAGGATCCAGGGCCGAAGTTGGTTCATCAAACAGCATAACTCTAGGCTTCATTGCTAGTGCTCGTGCTATTGCTACTCTTTGCTGTTGCCCACCGGATAGCTGAACTGGACGCTTCATTACGTGATCAGACATATGAACCCGTTTAAGTTCAGCTGCGGCGAGAGCTCTTGCATCCGACTTAGACATCCCACGAACCTTTTCAGGCCCGATAGCTACATTATCTAGGGCAGAAAAATGAGGAAATAGATTGAACCTTTGGAAAACAAAGCCAAATTGACTGCGTTGGTCTGCGATAAGTTTTTCAGAACCACTATTCACCATTGGGTTTCCATCTAACCGTATAGTACCAGCGCCAGGCTCCTCCAATCTATTTAGGCAGCGTAGAAAGGTGGTCTTACCTGAACCAGATGCTCCAATAATTACAACAGTTTCACCAGTAGCTACATCCATCGATACACGACGTAACACAGAATTATCTCCAAAGCTTTTGCTAAGATCTTGCACCTGGATTACCGGAGTTACCATGTTGGAAGCCTCCGCTCAAGTCGACCTGACAACCAGCTTAATACTTTAATAAGAACATAATAATACACCGCTAGCAGAGTATAAATCTCAAATGGCACAAAGTGCACTGAGATTATTGCCTGACCTGCTCTTGTTAGTTCATATACTGATATTACCGAGAGTAAAGATGAATTTTTTACTAAGCTTATTAGCTCGTTTGTCAGTGGCGGAACCATTTGTCTATAAGCTTGTGGAAGTAAAATATATATTAGAATTTGCCTATGTCGCATGCCTATGGCAGTTGCTGCTTCGGACTGGCCTCGCTCAATAGACCCAACGCCACCTCGCACAACTTCAGCTACGAATGCTGCGGAATTCAAAGAAAGTGCGACTACACCGGCCCAAAATTCATCAAATCGAACACCAAGCGCAGGGAGTGCAAAAAAAACTAGAAAAATTTGGATCAGCAACGGTGTACCGCGTATAAAATCAACATAACCAGCAACAATCCAACGAAGGGCTCTGCTATGCGACAGTGAACACAAACCCAAAACTACACCAAGCATCAAACCTAAGACAGATGCTAGTGCTGAGACTTGCAACGTTACTACTACACCATGACCAAGGAGTGGAATGCTTTTAAATATAATGCCCCAATCAATAGTCATATAATCACCTTTTTAACCTTGTCCCCCTAAGCTATTAAAGGGACAAGGTAAGTTAAACTAGCTATCACGCAAACGAAGGAATTGTGTCTGACAGTTGCATTTTGAACCCAAACCACTTTTCTTGCAATGCGTAAATCTCTCCGCTATCTTTCAGCCTCGTGAGTTCAGCATCCATCCATTTGACAATTTCTGTATCTTCTTTACGCGCTGCTATTCCTGCCCAATTCAACTTTCCTACTGGGCGTACTAATGCATATGCACCTGGACGGTCCTTCATCACTTTTCCTAATGTTGGCAGAGTGTTAAGCACACCATCAACTGTTCCTTGACTGAGCGCAAGGTATGCAGAGGGATGATCATCATAAATTTTTACATCAGAAAAACCCTTTCCTTTGGCGGCTACGATTTCTTTTTCAAGAGCCGGCTTCATCATTTCACCAGGTGATCCAAGTTTAACTCCAAGTACTTTGCCTGAAAGATCTTTCACCGACATGATTTTTGAGGCATCATCTGCTCGAATAAGCATAGCTTGGCTTGCTTCAGCATACGGAATAGAAAAAGCAACCTTTTTTAAACGCTCTTTACGGTAACTCATAGACGACATAATCACATCGAACCTTCCAGCATAAAGCGCTGGAATTACACCTGACCACTGCGTGTCAATAAATTCTGGCTTAACCCCTAATGAAGAACACATCAAAGCTGCTAAATCGACATCATAGCCCACTATCTTACCCGCGTCCCGAAAAGTAAAAGGCGGATACGTTGCTTCACATCCGATTTGCAATACTCCCGACGCTTTCACATCAGATAAAGTTTTACTTGCTGCGCGAGCTAAACCAGGTGCTAACATTGATACTGCCAAACCCGAGGCAGCAGTGACTAAAACTTGACGGCGTGAAAATTTAGTTGTTTGCATATTACATACTCCTATGTTTGCGTTAAGTTGAATATTTACAGGAAATTATTATTTGCGTTATATAATACAATTTCTAATCGGCTTTTTTTTTACTGAAAGCTCAGGATGCTAAAAAAATAAGCTAAATCAGTTAATCATTTTAATTAATGTCTAATAAAACAGCATAAATCGAATTTACTTATATATCGAAAATACAAACTAAATTATAGAATTATACTCCAATTTCTTTACAGCTTGAATCAAGAGACTTATTGGATATTTGAAATTCTCTTAATGTTAAATCTAGGTGTGTCATTCGTATGTTGACACTTATTTATCAACAAAATAACGTGACAGTCCAATGCTCATAGACCAATTAAATAGAAAATACAAAGTAAATATCAATATCGCTAAAGCTATAATGACGAGTACCGTCAACTTATTCTCCATGACTGATAAATATATGGTCCGAAAAATGGTACAAAAATCAACTAAACTGGCTTGACTGTGTATACAATACAGAATAACAATTAATCTAGAATTAGGAGAATACCTATAATTACTTTACTATGTTGATTATGCATAATTGTCATCAAGTAACTCAAAAACTAGTGCCGCAAGGCTCCCGGTTCAATTAAGGTTATCCCTGCCACAATTCTTAATCAAATGTAGATAGAAGTTTTAAAATGGAACTTAATGATGAGGTCAGGATACCAGGAAAGTTAGAATATGTTTACAGTTGTTTAAACAATCTAGAGGTATTACAAAAATGTATTCCAGGATGTGAAGAATTATTAGAGGCTGAAGACGGAACGTTGGCAGCAAAAGTAGTCTTGAAAATTGGTCCCATAAAAGCAAAATTTAGAGGAAAGGTTACATTAGATCTATCTTCTGGCCCTACCAAATATTCTCTCAGTGGAGAAGGTGACGGAGGTGTTGCAGGTTTTGCTAAAGGCGGCGCAGATGTTGAGTTAGTTGAAGATGATAACGACACTATATTAAAATATATCGCTAAAAGCGAAGTTAAAGGTAAAATAGCTCAACTTGGGAGTCGTTTGATTTTGAGTACCGCAAAAAAGCTTTCTAAAACATTTTTTGAAAACTTTAAAAATTATGTTTTAGAAGAGCAAAAAATTAGTAAAATATAAGAATTACAATGTTAATAAAATCTTAAAATGGATCATCACTTAAAACTTCCAATATCATCTAAGCAACTATTAAAACAATTAGATGAATGGAAAATTATCTATAAACATTTTACCCATAAACCACTGATTTCAGTGAAAGAATCTAAATTACTACAAGGAAAACTTTTTGGTAATAAAAAAGAAAATGGTCATATAAAGAATCTTTATCTACGAGATAAAAAGAAAAATAATATCTTATTTGTAGCTCATCAAGACGCAATTATCGACTTAAAGTTACTTGCAGAAAATATAAATGTGGGTCGTCTTAGTTTTGGTTCTCATGAAAGGTTAATGGAAAATTTAGGTGTTTTGCCAGGGGCTGTTTCTCCTTTTGCTATGATTAATGGAGTTAAAAACAATGTAAGTATTTATTTAGACAGTCAGCTAAAATCTTATAAAAACATTTTTGCACATCCACTGGAAAACAATCAAACTTTAAAAATTACATTTGACCAACTTGAAAAATTTTTTATAAAATTATCTGTTGAGCCAAAATGGATTAATTTAGAAACTTAATATAATTTATTTTATTCACTAGTAATTTTCATTAATAAATAAATCATAAAATTATGTTGTTATGACTTCTGTTTATTAGTAAAATAATGCATATACATATATATTTTTTTAAATTAATTCATTGTCCGATACCAATTATTGATTTCAATTTTTAGAAGTTTTAAGGAAAGTTATGAGTTTATATACAGATTATTTGTCAGAAATAGAAACTAGAAAAAAAGATGGTTTGAAGCCCAAGCCAATTGAAGATGGTAAGTTATTAAAAGAAATAATTTCACAAATTAAAGATACTAATAATAATTACAGAAAAGAATCTATCAATTTCTTAATTTATAATACTATACCTGGAACAACCTCAGCCGCTCATGAAAAATCTAAATTTCTAAAAGAGATAATTTTAGAAAATATTAAAGTTGATGAAATAAAACCATCACTTGCTTTTGAACTATTATCACATATGAAAGGGGGTCCTTCTATCGAGGTTCTTCTTGATTTAGCTCTTAGCGATGACAAATCTGTGGCGTTAGACGCCGCAGAAGTTTTAAAAACCCAAGTATTTCTATATGAGGTTGACACTTCTAGATTAGAAAATGCTTACAAAGATGGAAACAAAATTGCAGAAGATATTCTAAAAAGTTATTCTAATGCTGAATTTTTTACTAAACTTCCAGAAATTGAAGAAGAGGTAAAAGTTGTTACTTACGTTGCCGCAGAGGGTGATATTTCTACGGATTTGTTGTCACCTGGAAATCAGGCACATTCTAGATCTGATCGAGAACTACATGGTAAATGTATGATTTCAGAAAAAGCCCAATTAGAAATTACTGAATTAAAAAAGCAACATCCTGATAAGCGTGTAATGTTAATCGCAGAAAAGGGTACTATGGGTGTTGGATCATCAAGAATGTCTGGTGTCAATAATGTTGCCTTATGGACTGGAAAGCAAGCAAGTCCTTATGTGCCTTTTGTAAATATTGCACCAATTGTTGCTGGCACAAATGGAATTTCTCCAATATTTTTAACAACTGTAGGAGTTACAGGAGGAATAGGTGTAGACCTAAAAAATTGGGTAAAAAAACTTGACTCAGATGGTAATCCAATAATTAACAATGATGATAATCCAGTCCTCGAACAGAAATATAGTGTAGATACTGGTACGGTATTAAAAATAAACACAAAAAAGAAAAAGCTTTTTGATGAAACAGGAGAGAAAGAATTAGTTGATTTATCATCTTCTTTTTCACCTCAAAAGCAAGAATTCATGAAAGCAGGCGGATCCTATGCAATTGTCTTCGGAAAAAAATTGCAAAGTTTTGCCTGTAAGGTTCTAAATGTTGAATTAAAATCTGCTTTTGCACCTTCAAAACAAATTTATAATGAAGGTCAAGGATTTACTGCTGTTGAAAAGATATTTAACGCAAATGCGGTAGGTGTAGAAGGGGATGTGCTTTTACATGCAGGCTCTGATGTGAGGGTAAAAGTAAATATTGTTGGATCACAAGATACTACAGGTTTAATGACATCCCAGGAATTAGAGGCAATGGCAGCAACTGTAATTTCGCCGACTGTAGACGGGGCTTATCAATCAGGATGTCATACAGCCTCAGTTTGGGATTTTAAAGCTCAGGAAAATACCCCAAGACTGATGAAGTTTATGCATAAATTTGGTCTTATTACTGCGCGTGACCCAAAAGATTCTTATCATTCAATGACTGACGTTATCCATAAAGTATTGAATGATATAACTGTTGATGATTGGTCAATTATTATTGGTGGTGACTCTCATACTAGAATGTCAAAAGGTGTAGCATTTGGAGCAGACTCTGGAACTGTTGCTTTGGCCTTGGCAACTGGTGAGGCAACAATGCCAATACCAGAGTCAGTCAAAGTAACTTTTAAGGGTAAAATGGGCGATCATATGGACTTCAGAGATGTAGTTCACGCTACACAAGCTCAGATGCTAAAGCAGTTCGGCGATAATGTATTTCAAGGGAAAATAATCGAAGTTCATTTGGGAACTCTTCTTGCCGACCAAGCTTTTACTTTTACCGATTGGACTGCTGAGATGAAAGCAAAGGCATCAATATGTATTTCAGAGGATGCAACATTAATTAAGTCACTAGAAATTGCTAAAGACAGAATACAGGTCATGATAGACAAGGGAATGGAAAACGAAAATAAAATGCTTAATAAGTTAATAGGCATTGCTGAAAAAAGAATTTCAGAAATCAAATCTGGTGAAAAGCCTGCCTTAAGACCTGATGTAAATGCAAAGTATTCAGCAGAAGTTGAAGTTGATTTAGACTTAATAGATGAACCAATGATTGCTGATCCAGATGTTAATAATTCAGACGTTTCAAAGAGATATACACATGATACAATTAGACCAATTTCTTATTACAATGCTGAAAAAAAAGTAGATCTAGGTTTTGTCGGCTCTTGCATGGTACATAAAGGCGATGTAAAAATTGTAGCACAAATGCTTCGTAATCTTGAAAAAGCTTCGGGCCAGGTAAAGTTTAAGGCACCTTTAGTTGTAGCAGCTCCAACTTATAATATAATTGATGAACTCAAGGACGAAGGTGACTGGAGTATATTACAAAAATATTCAGGTTTTGAATTTGATGATAAAAATCCTAAGAAATCAGCTCGTCTAGAATATGAAAATATTCTTTACCTTGAAAGGCCAGGATGTAATCTTTGCATGGGCAATCAAGAAAAAGCAGCAAAGGGTGACACAGTGTTAGCCACTTCAACTAGACTATTTCAAGGAAGAGTGGTTGAAGACTCCCAAGAAAAAAAAGGAGAGTCACTGCTTGCATCAACACCAGTTGTTGTACTTTCAGCGATTTTGGGAAGAACGCCAACTATAGATGAGTATAAAATAGCTGTTGAAGGTATTGATCTTACTAAATTTGCGCCACCATTAGAAAAAAATCAAAATAGTTTATCAGCACATTTTTAATTAAGGTTCAAATTATTAAGATTAACAGAAAAATTCTTGTTTAACTTAATTGATTGGTTAATTGTTTGAAACAAAAAGTAAAAATTTATTATTTACTATTTTTTTTAAGCATTTTTTTAATAAATTTTGAAAAAGTTTTTGCCGATTCAAATATTAAATTTACTCCCTACTACATCTTAGATTTAAATACTTTTGATACAATTCCAAAAAAATATTTAGAATTTGCTGAGGGAATTGATGAAAATGTTTCTTTTAAAACTCTATCTGACTTAGAGTGGAAAAAGACTTTAGATGATGATCAATCATTTGTTAACGGTTATTGGGTTCGTTTTAGTATCTTAAACAATACTAAAAAAGATAGTATTGGAATTAACTATAGTTACAATAATGAAAAAAAAGTTTTTATTCACAATATTAATGGAATCATTGAATACCCTCACTGGAGAGAGAAATTTGACAATTGGATTGATGATAAAAGGATAAGAACAAGTTATAAACTTTCTATTAAATCGAATGAAATTGCTCAAGTTTACAGTTTTTTTAGAAAAAAACCATTTGATAGATATATGGGTAGAGACAGCTTACATCGAATGACCGTAAGTACTTGGGAAAATATTCGAACCCATCAATTTGTAAAAATTGCAGCAAATATTGCAACATTTGCAATAGCAATAACTTTTGCTATTTATTATTTATTCATTTTTATTGTTTCTAAAGGAAATTATTTATGGCTTTCACTTAGTCTCTTTCAAATTTCTTTTCTTTCCATTACAAATTTAGTAGTTGGAAGGATTATTGGTATAACTTCGTGGTTATATGCAAGTGAATTTTCTTTAAGTTTAATTTCCTTTTTATTTTTGTTGTTACTTCAATTTTTTAGACAGTCTCTAAACTTAAAATTGAATTACCCATTGCTTAACAAAATATTTCTATCAGTTATAGTTTTCTATATTTTAATGTTTGTTTTAAATCTTTATTCGTCTTTATTTTGGCCAAGCGTTCCTTATCTTGATTTAAATCTTTATCCGCCTGACATGAATGGGCCGGGTCTAGTTAAGCCAAAATATTTATTTATACCTTTTATCATATTATTACTAACTTCAGCTGTTGTATCATTTCATCTGTGGAAAAAAGGGAGTAAGTATGCAAAATATTTATGTATATCCTTTGCACTTCCTTTCTTGTCGGCACCAATTTCGGGCATAGCTTATTTGTTTTATGATTTTAATTGGATCACTTGGTTAATAATAAATTCTGCTGTTGGAATTTTATTTCTAGGGATGTTTATCACTTTTGGTTTTGCTGTCGCTCAGCAATTAAATGATATGAAATTATTAGCACTTCAACAACAAGTTAAATTAACTGAAGCTTACCAAAGATTTGTTCCATCTGAATTACTCAAAAATCTTGGGAAAAATAGTATTTTAGACGTCTCATTAGGTGATCAAGTAAACGTAAAAATGAGTATATTATTTTCAGATATAAGATCCTTTACATCCATATCTGAGAAAATGACGCCTAAGGAGAATTTTTCTTTTTTAAATTCCTATTTAAATCAAATGAGCCCAATTATAAGAGAAAATAAAGGATACATTGATAAATTTATGGGCGATGGTGTTATGGCTCTGTTTAAGAATTCTGCAAACGACGCTGTAAAAGCAGCAATAGAAATGCAAAAATATTTAATTCAATATAATGCTAGTTCTTTTAAAAATAAAACTCATAAAATTAATATTGGAATAGGGATTAATACCGGAGAAATGATGTTAGGCACACTAGGTGAAATAAATAGAATGGAAGGATCAGTAATCAGTGATGCTGTCAATTTAGCCTCACGACTAGAAGGGTTAACAAAAAATTATAAAGCTGGTATTATTATTTCAGAAGAAACTTATAAAAATATTAATAAAGATTTATTCGCCATTAGATTTATAGATCTTGTAGCTGTAAAAGGAAAAAATAAAGCTATAAAAATTTTTGAAGTTTTTGATGCAGATCTTGAAAAATTAAAACAACTAAAAATTGAAACTTTAAATGATTTCAAAAAAGCCATCAAAGGCTATTTTGAACATAATTTTGAAAATTCACTAAAATTATTTTCAAAAATAAATAAGATTAATCCTGATGATAAGGTAACAGAAATATTTATTAATAGATGTAAAAAAATCATAAAAGAAGGTTGGGATCCTGATTTATGGGATGGTGTTAATCGTTTAAGAAATAAATAATGAACTGGTAAAACATTGATAAAATCAAGTACTTTAAAAAATAAACTTAAATTTAGTTTATGTGTAATAATAATGATTTTACAATTTTCTGGTTGTGATCAATTTGGATCAATACCTAAAGATGATGATTACTTAAGAATGAAAAAATCGTCTAATTATAATATTCCAGAAGATAAGTTTGTAAATCAAAACTCAGACGTTATGGAAAATGTAAAAAAAAATAGCGGATTTTGGGCAAATCCTAGAAAAAATTTGGCTAACAATTATTTCTTTAATTCCAACAAGACAGAACCAGAAACACTCTTACCAGAAGATAAAACTTCATTAAATGAAAATTTTGTAAAAAGTAGTAATAGTATTAAATTTGCTTGGTTAGGTCATTCCAGTATTTTGATGTCTATAAATAATAAGATTATTTTAATTGACCCTATATTTTCATCATCTGCGTCACCATTTAGTTGGCTTATTAAAAGGTATCAACCACCTGTATTTAAATTGAAGGAATTACCAAAAATTGATTTTATACTTATTTCGCATGATCATTATGATCATTTAGACATGAAAACAATAAAATTTTTTAACAACAACAAAGATATTTCATTCGTTGTACCATTAGGAGTAGGATCTCATTTAAAAAAATGGGGAGTTGAAAATTCAAGAATAACAGAGATGGATTGGTGGGATACTAAAATAATTAAAGGTATTAAATTTATTTGTACTCCTGCGCAACATTTTTCTGGAAGAAAAGCTTTTATAGAAACACAAAAATCATTGTGGGCATCGTGGGTTGTTAAATCAGGAAAGAGAAGTTTTTATTTTAGTGGTGATTCAGGTTATGCAAAACACTATAAGCAAATTGGAGATAAATATGGTCCTATGGAGGTCGTATTCATGGATAGTGGGCAATATAATACTCGCTGGAGAGAAGTGCATAACATGCCTGAAGAAGTTATCAAAGGCTTCATTGATTTAAAAGGTGAAAATCTTATACCAATTCATTGGGGCATGTTTACTTTAGCAATGCATAACTGGTTTGATCCTCCAGTTGAAATTAAAAAAAGAGCAGAAGAGAAAAGTATATCTCTAATTACTCCTATAATTGGTCAGGTAATAGATATGAAAAATTTAATTGATACTGAGAGCTGGTGGGAAAAATTTATAAATGTAATTAAATAGAAAAATCAAATATTTTAAATAAAATGAGATTAAATATGAAAATAAACAATTTAAATGAACTTAATACTCCTTGTTTGATTTTAGATAAAAACCTTTTAGAAAAAAATTGTAGTAAAGCTAGAAAAAAATGTGATGAATTTAACACAATATTAAGACCACACGTTAAAACTCCTAAAAGTATTGAAGTTGCTAAAATTGCTCTTGGGAAAGATGTCGGTCCTATTACTGTTTCAACCCTTGAAGAAGCTGAGTATTTTGCAAGTTCAGGTTTCAAAGATATTACTTATGCTGTTTGCATAATTCCTGCAAAACTTAAAAGATTAAATTATATTCAGTTAAAGTATAACTGCGTGATACGTATGGTTATAGACTCAGTTATTGTTGCTAACCAAATTGTTGATTATAGTAAATTACATAGTGCAAATTTTGAAATTCTGATTGAAATTGACTGCGGTGAAGGAAGAAGTGGTTTATCTTATCAAGATGAAAAAATTAATGAAATATCTAAAGTTTTTAACATAAATCATTATACAAAGTTGTTGGGAGTTTTAGCCCATGCTGGTCATAGTTATTCAACCAACAATAAAAAAGAAATTATATCAATTAGTAACATTGAACGTGAACAAGCTATTGCTTCTTTAAAGAATTTTGTAAATCCCAAAAATAATCCTCCTATCATAAGTATAGGATCAACCCCTACAATGTTTTATGCTGAACATTTAAAAGGTATCACTGAAGTAAGAGCAGGGATTTATATGTTTTGGGATTTAGCTCAGACTTCAAGGGGTATTTGTGAAATAGATGAAATAGCTTTAACCGTTTTATCAAGTGTAATTGGCCATAATCAAAAAAAAGGAAAAATATTAATTGATGCTGGTGCACTAGCCTTATCAAAAGATATTAGTGCAAATAATTTTATGCCTGAAGCTGGGTATGGATTAGTTTGTGACCCTAACACAGCACTACCATATGAAGGACTTAATATTTCTGAAGTTCATCAAGAACATGGATCAATTAATATAGATAACACTAGCTGGTTTGATAAATTACCTATAGGAAGTTTAGTACGCATATTACCAAATCATGCGTGTTTAACTTGCGCGGCTTACAGTAATTATAATATTTTAGAAAACGGAATAATTGTCGACAACTGGTCAAGGACCAATGGTTGGTGATTTTATAGTAATTTAAACCAAAATGGATGGTACCCAACAAAATCCATTATTATCAAGTATGTAACATTCTCTCATACCGTGAGGTTTATTCACTGAATTAGATAAAATAATATAATTTTCTTTTCTTGCTCTTACTTCTGCGTTGTCAGGATCACAACCTAAAACTCTTAGTTCTATTCCTAATCCTTTCTGTTTAGAATTTTTTATAATATTTATATACGGGTGAGAATCATAAGTATGATATGAATGGATACACCACCTACTTCCAAACCCTTCTATTGCTGCAAAATCAGGATCTTGATATATAATTTTAGCATTAATAATTTTTTGTAAAAAATGTATTGAACGTTTAATGTCCTCAACTAATAAATTTATTGTTAAACCTGATAAATCATAAGAGTATTCACTAGCAGGTTTCCAAGGATCTTTTTTTCTTAATTTCATAACTATTCCAACTCAAATAAGAGGTTAAATGCTTTATTATTTATTTTTAGTAATTATATGTAAAATATAAATTCGTCATAACTTTGAGAATTAAATCATGTCAATTTGGGGAAGTTTATTAGGTGGTGTTATTGGTTTTTCTTTAGGGGGGCCCTTTGGAGCTTTACTTGGATCATTTTTAGGAGGAAAAATTTCAAATATTAGCTCATCAAGTACTTTTGGAAGCCAACAAAATTCACAACAAATTTTTGCTTTATCGTTAATAATTCTCTCTGCAAAACTAAGCAAAGCTGATGGAAGAGTTAGTAAAGAAGAATTAATTGCAGTAAAAGAGAAACTTCAAATACCAGATAGTGAAATTGATCAGGTAGCCAAGATTTTTAACAAGGCTAAAGATGAAAGTACTGGGTATGAACCTTATGCAAAACAAATTTGTGAAATTTTTAAGGGAAATCAGAATGTTTTAGAAGAAGTCATAAATATTCTTTTTTACATTGCAGAGGCTGACGGACATGTAAGTAATGAAGAAGAATCTATGATAGCTAACATTGCCTTTATTTTTGGTCTTAGTCAAAATCAATATGAAAGTATTAAAGAATCTAGAAAATCGTCAGACAAACTAAATCCTTATATAGTTTTAGAAAGTCAACCAACTGATGATTTAAAATTAATTAGAAAAAAATACATAAAGCTTTCTAAAGAACACCATCCGGATCTTTTGATTAGCAAAGGTGTGCCTATTGAGGTCATAAATGAGAGTAAAAATAAAATGAGAGCGATAAATGCTGCTTGGGATCAAATACAAAAATTGAAAAGTAACTAAATTTCAACTTAACTCATTTAACACCATTTAAATCAAATTCATTTTCAAAAAATTTTTTCATGTCATTTTTATACCAATCATCGTAATCCCATGGCTCTGATGAAATAAGATTGGCTTTAGGTAAATAGATTTGAGTATCTAAAATATTGTTCTTTGTATTAACTTTAATAAATTGTCTAAAATAATTTTCACCTTCAAATCTATCTAATTTTATTAATTCGTTGTATGTTAAATTTTTTGCAATTATTCCCTCAACGATGTCTTTTTTGTTGTTTGTATATTTTATCAAAGGATAATGGGTGTCTTTAACTTTAAATACTTTATATTTTTGTAAAGTAGCAGTGTCTAGCACATTTTCCCTTAGATCTTTGCCTAGGACTGCTGTTCTTACTTCTGGTGATCTTAATGTGCCATAAAAAAATACTGCATATTGAATGTTGTACTTTTTAAGTTCATCTTTAATTTTTTTTTCATAAGAAAAACAATTATTATTTTTATTAAATTTCTTAAAATATTCTTCTGTGTTTCCATCTAATTCATGATTAATGTAATCTGCACAGCTTTTGATATAATTATTAATTAAAGTAGCAATTTCATGACTGTAATTTTTAATATCAAACAAGTTTGTAATGCAATTTAAATGCTTTAATTCGTTCATATTTAAATCTCGTAAAACAAAACTTAACTGTAAATATGTATCTTCAAACCTATAATCATGTGGAAATTCTTCATTCCATAAATCAGTATCAAGATTCCAGTTTTGTTTAAGATTTTTACTTAAAATTTCTAATTTTAATATTTTTACGTCATCATTTATATTCAGTTGTTCTACCATTTTTTTATTATTTATTTATTGATTATTTATTTATTATAATAATTTTTTTAATAAAATTAAAACTAATGTTGAATATAAATATGAAAAATACAAAGAAAGAAATTTTTAAATCATTTGATAAAAATCTAATTTATAAAGAAATGGTAAAAACAATATCCTTACACGAAATAAAAATCTATCAAGCTAGAGTTGATAGAACGAATACAAGAATGCAAAGATATTTTAATTCTACACCTTTAAGAAACGTTTTTGCTAGAATTTGTAACTATGCATATACCGTAAACCAATTTTATACAATCTCATATGTTACCAAAGAGCTTAGAAGTACTAGACAGGCGATATCCTTAATTGTGGATGAATGTGAAAATGAAGGATGGTTAAATATTCATAGAAGAGCAAATAAAGTTGAGTTCCAAGCCTCCGAAGAGCTTTATGAATCATGGAGAGATTATGTTTATGCAAGGACTAATATAATGACTAGTGATGAACGTAATGATTGGATTAGCATGTTGACTTTGTATAAAAATCTAAACGAAAAATATTAAAAATAGTGTAAAGTTACTTTGTATTGATCACTTGATTTAGATTTTTAAAATAAAATTATATTTATAAATTTTAGGGAGGTCTATAAATGATTACATCCAAACTTGGTGATGCTATTGGCTTAGAAATTAATGATCTAGATGTTACTAAGATTTCAGATAAAGAAACTATTAACAAAATATCAGATCTCTTATCAGAATTTTCTGTAGTTGTTATTAGAAATCAAAATATCACAGATGATGAGCACATAAAATTTAGTGAAAATTTTGGCACCCTTGAACTGACAAAAGTTGGGACAGATGGATCAGGTTCAAAACTTATTATTCTTCGTAACTTTGATGAAAATGGAAACATTGTTTCACCCACAGATAGACAAAGATTAAATAATTTAGCTAACCAAGAATGGCATAGCGATAGTTCATTTAAAAAAATTCCATCTAAAATGTCAATTTTATCAGCTAAAATGATCCCTTCACTTGGAGGAAATACAGAGTTTTTGTCAATGAGAGCTGGCTACAATGCTTTACCTCAGGAATTAAAATTAAAGATTGATGATAAAATTTGTTGGCATGATTACTCTCATGGAAGATCAAAAATTGATCCAAACTTAGTTACTCCTGAAGAAAAAAAAGCTCTTCCTCCAGTTAAACAAAAATTAGTTTTAAGTGATAATAAGCATGGAAAATCTCTTTATTTAGGTGCGCATTGTAGAAATGTCGATGGGATGTCAGAAAATGATAGTAATGCTCTCTTAGCTGAAATTAACTCTTACATTGACACTGAAAAATTTATTTATTCTCATGTTTGGCAACCATTTGATTTAATTATGTGGGATAATAGAGCTGTATTACATAGAGCTACCCCAATAAAAGGCAAAATAGAAAAAAGGTTAATGGTTAGAACAACGTTAGCTGGCCAAACATCAACAATTAATGAATATTAAATAAAATATTATGGAAAACTTTGATTATATAGTAGTTGGGGCTGGATCATCTGGTTCGGTCATAGCTAATAGATTATCAGAAAATAACAAAATAAAAATTTGTGTTATTGAAGCTGGAGGAAGTAATCAGCATCCATATGTAAAGATGCCAGTAGGTTTTATAAAAACAATTAATGATAAAAGGTTTAATTGGTGTTTTAAAACCGAAGGAAGTGATTATGTAAATAATCGAGAAATATTATTTCCAAGAGGAAAAGGGTATGGAGGTTCAAGCTCCATTAATGGTCATCTTTATGTTAGAGGCCAACCAGATGACTATAATCAATGGGCACAACTAGGTAATTTGGGCTGGTCTTATGATGATGTGCTTCCATATTTTAAAAAATCAGAATACAAAGAAAATGGAGATGATGCTACTCGTGGAAAACAAGGTCCTCTGTATATATCTGATATTGTTGAAAAACACCCTCTATGTGAAAAATTTATTAGAGGCTCCAGTGAATTAGGTATACAAGTCCAAAACGATTATAATTCAGGTCAACAAGAAGGTATTTTTTACTATCAACGTACCATTAAAAATGGCACTAGATTTAGTGCTTATGATGCTTTTTTAAAACCAGCTTTAAAAAGAGAAAATGTGAATATTCAAAAGAATACAACAGTTTTAAAAATTATATTTAAAAATAAAATAGCAATTGGCTTGTTGTGCAAGAAAAATAATAAAACTTTTGAAATTTTTGCAAATAAAGAAATTATTTTGTGCGCTGGTGCAATTGGTACTCCGCATTTGCTACAAGTTTCAGGAATAGGAGAAGCTAAATATTTAAAATCTATAGGCATTGAACCATTATATGAAATTGAAAATGTTGGCGAAGGATTGCAAGATCATTATGCTGTTCGGGTTGCTAATAGAATAACTGAACCTATTTCATTAAACGAGAAAGCTCGTGGTTTCAATTTAGTATTAGAAATAATCAAATGGTTTATCTCCAAAAAAGGTTTAATTTCATATAGTCCAGCACATGTTGGAGCATTTTTAAAATCTTCTCCTAAAATAGACTTTCCTGATTTACAATTTGTTTTTACTCCAGCCTCTTATACCGAGGGAATGATAGGCAAGCTTCAAAATTTTCCTGGAATGACGTGTGGCGTGTGGCAATCGAGACCTCAAAGTAGAGGTTATGTAAGAGCCTCCACAAATAAGATAACAGACCCACCAATAATTCAGCCAAATTATTTGAAAGAAAAAATAGACCAAGATGCTTTAGTTGAGGGTGTAAAAATTTGTAGGTCACTTTTAAGCACTTACACAATGAAAAAAATTTCTGTATGTGAAACTCTTCCTGGAGACAATATAAAATCTGACGAAGAAATTCTTAATTTTATTAGGAATAAAGGTGCAACTGTATATCATGCAATAGGTAGTTGTAGAATGGGTGTTGATAATAAAGCAGTTGTTTCACCATCTCTTAAAATTAATGGTTTAAGAAACATTAGAATTGCAGATGCTTCAATAATGCCAACAATGCCATCAGGAAACACAAATGCTGCAACGTTGATGATAGCAGAAAAAGCATCAGATCTTATTAAACAAGATTTATAAGTATTAATTATTTTTTAAGTGCAAAGAGATTGCTTTCATTTCTTTGTCAATTATATCTAATTCTTCAAGACTTTCTAATGTATATTCAAAGTACTCTTTACAAGTTCCTAAAAATCCATTTGCTTTAGAAATCATACTAGCTTTAATTGAGGTGTTTTTTTCATTAAAATAATTCTTATGTTTTTTATCTACTGTGAAGGCTAATGAAGAAACTATTTGATCGTTGTCTATCTTTGTTTTTAGTAATTTAGGTTTGTAAGCACCTGTTACCATTTCTCTTTTAAATAATATATCAATGTTTTTTATTGCATCATTTCTATTGAGTTTATATGCGGATCCTCTACAGGATCCCCCTCTGTCAAGCCCAAGCATGAGTCCAGGATATTTAAATGATCCCCTGCCTAAATAAGTTTTCATACAGAAACTTCTATGAAAACCATAGATTTTTGCCAAATGTTGAGTTTCATAATTTATTGTAGGGTTCCACAAAAGGGATCCATAACCAAAAATATAAATATCTTCTCCAATACCTTCATCGGGTATTATTTTTCTTCTTTCCTTTATTAATTCTTTTTTGGTTAGAACTTTGTCACTTCCGCTTATGCTCTTAATTTTCTCACCTAACCGACCGTCATTAATATTTTTCTTTGTAAGCTCTATTAATCCTCGATTTATTTTTTTTGAAGTAGGCATTAAACTAAATTTTTTGAGTTAATTACCCTATGTGGGTATGGTATTTCTATACCGGCTTCGTCTAATGCAGGTTTTAGTTTGCGCATTAAATCTGTATAAAGAGGATACCAATCTTTTGTATGTGAATATAATCTTAATCTCACAATAATAGCGCTATCGTCGTATTTCATAACTAAAAATTGTGGCTCTCTAGGTTTATTTAATACTCTTTCATCTTCTGCCAATTTTAATAAAGTCTTGGACGCTAAATCTAGATCTGTGTCATAATGTATTCCAATATCAACATCTATTCTTCTTGTTTCATAGTGTGAATGATTAGTAATTGTACTATTCCAAATACTTGAATTAGGTATCGATACATACACATTGTCAAATGTGTCAATTATTGTAGTAAAAAGACCCACCTCTTTAATTGTTCCAGAAACATCACCTGTTTCTACCCAATCACCTGTGTTAAAAGGCCTTAATAATAATAACATTACTCCTGCAGCTACATTTGATAAAGTTCCTTGAAGTGCTAAGCCAATTGCTAAACCTGCAGCACCTAAGACGGCAATAATTGAAGTTGTTTGAACACCGAATTGTCCCAAAACAGCTATAATTGTAATAATAATTATTCCGTATCTAATTATGTTGCCAATTATTGGGACTATAAGGGGGTCGATTTTTTTAATACGACTTAAATTTTTTCGTGCAATTTTACTTAATTTGCCAGCAAAATAGAAACCTATTATAAGTATTAATGTAGCGCCTAATACTTGGCCAGCGTAAGAAACAAAAATTTGTATCGAGCTATTTATAAGGTTCGAGATGATTTCGAGATTTATGTTCATTTTGTCCATCTAAAATTGACCCTTATAAAATTTACTTAAAACTTTGTGCCTATTTAATACTAATTCATGTAATAAAGTTTTGTATAACAAAAATAATTACAAAGAGTATGAAATTGTTTATATATCAGCTTGAGTTTAAAAACTTAATATGGTTATAACATTTCTATGAATATTATTAAATGGAAAATTGGTGACATCCCAGCTCCTATTGAAGGAAAATTAGCTGCTGCTATTGGAAATTTTGATGGTATTCATCAAGGACATGTCAAACTTTTAAATGAATGTAAACTGCGAGCTCAAGAAAGCAATCTGGCTTTTGGTGTTGTAACATTTGATCCCCATCCAAGAGACTTTTTTAATCCTAAAAATCCTTCCTTTAAGTTATTAGATAATGAAGAAAAAGAAAGGTTATTAAGTAAGCTTGGTGTTGAATTTCTAATAATCATTGAATTCAATGAACAGTTGAAAAACTGCAATGCTGAGCAATTTTTATCACAAATTCTAAAATATAATTTCAATATTGTAAAAATGTTTGCAGGTTCAAATTTTAAATTTGGGAAAAATAGAGAAGGAAGTATCGAAAACGCAAGGAGTTTTGCTAACACAATAGGATTACAACTTGTTTCGATAGATTTAAAACAATTCTCTTCTTTAGCTGGAAAAGAATATGAAGTGATCAGTTCCCAAAAAATACGAAAATTGATTCAGAATGGAGAATTAAAACTAGCTAATAATCTGCTTGGTAGAAATTGGTGTATAACTGGCAATGTAGAAAAAGGAAAACAGCAGGGAAGAGAGATTGGCTTTCCAACTGCAAATCTAAGTTTGAAAAACTTTTTAAAACCACCCTTAGGAGTTTATATTTCCAGATTAAAAATAATTAGCAGACAAAACACTGAAATATCAAATGTTTGGTTGCCATCTATATCAAATATAGGTACAAGACCTACTGTGTCTGGAGATTCTATAAATTTAGAAACTCATATAATTGATTTTAAAAAAAATGCTGGGACAAATTTGTATGGAAAAAGAATAAATGTTGAACTTATTGAATTTTTAAGACCTGAAAAAAAATTCAATTCTTTATCAGAATTGCAAAAACAAATCGAGGTTGATACTAAAAAAGCATTTGAATTTCATAAATAACAAAATAAGACATTTATATAGAGACAATTTAATGAGTGATTATAAAGATACCGTTTATTTACCAAAAACTGATTTTTCAATGAGAGCTGGTCTTCCAACTAAAGAACCACAAATATTAAAATTATGGGAAGAAATTAATCTTTTTAAAAAATTGAGAGAGCAAAGAAAAAATTCTGAGCCTTTTATACTTCATGATGGACCTCCATACGCAAATGGAAATTTGCACATAGGTCATGCTTTAAACAAAATAATTAAAGATGTAATAAATAGATCTCAATCCATGCTTGGTAAGAATGCAAACTATGTTCCTGGATGGGATTGTCATGGATTGCCGATTGAGTGGAAAATAGAGGAAAATTACAGAAAAAAGAAGAAAAATAAAGACGATATTCCAATTGTAGAATTTAGAAAAGAATGTAGAGATTTTGCTGCAAAATGGATGGATATTCAATCTGAAGAATTTCAGAGGTTAGGTGTTTATGGTGACTGGGAAGACCCATATTCGACAATGAAATATGAATCAGAGGCTATAATAATGTCTGAAATAGGAAAATTTCTTATGAACGGCAGCCTCTATAGAGGAATTAAGCCTGTGATGTGGTCTCCTGTTGAAAAAACTGCACTAGCAGAAGCTGAGATTGAATATCATGATCATATAAGCACTACTATTTTTGCAAGGTTTCCAGTTATCAAAACATCATTAGATATAATAACCGATTTTGAAATCATAATTTGGACAACAACACCTTGGACAATACCAGGTAATAGAGCTGTAGCATATGGTAAGGATATTGATTATTCACTTATAGAAGTAACTAATGTAGGTGAGAATTCATTAGCAAAAATTGGTGATAAAATTGTTATAGCTAAAGAGTTGGTAGAAGATGTTATGAAAGAGATTTCTGTCTTAAGTTTTAATTTTTCTAAAACCCTTAAGGGAAGTGATTTTGCAGGAACGGTTTTAGCCCATCCACTTAACAATAATGGTTATGAACACGAGGTTTTACTTCTGGAAGCTGACTTTGTAACAACTGACCAGGGAACAGGTTTCGTTCATATCGCTCCTGGTCATGGTGCAGATGATTTTGAACTTGGTAGACAAAATAATTTACCAATTCCTGAAACTGTTTCAGATAATGGAATATTAAATAGCAATTTACCTTTGTTAGGTGGGCTCCGTGTTTTAAAGGATAATGAAATTATTGCTGATATTATGTCTGAACATGACGCTTTAATAGGACGAGGAAAATTAAATCATTCATATCCACATAGTTGGAGATCAAAAGCTCCTCTTGTTTTTAGAACAACACCTCAATGGTTTATTTCTATGACAACTAACAATTTAAGAGACACCTCTGTAAAAGCCTTGTCAAAAACAACTTTTTATCCTCCTCAGGGTCAAAATCGTTTAACTAAAATGATAGAAGATAGGCCTGACTGGTGTATATCTCGGCAAAGAGCATGGGGCGTGCCTCTTGCAATATTTGTTAATAAAAAAACTCAAGAGCCACTTAGAGATCAAGAAGTAATAGATAGAATTGTTGAAGCTTTTAAAATTGACGGAGCAGATGCTTGGTTTGAAAAACCTTCTTCCTTTTTTCTTGGTTCAAAATACAATCCAGACGATTATGAAGCAGTAACAGATATTGCAGATGTTTGGTTTGACTCTGGCTCTACTCATTCATTTGTATTAGAGAAGAGGGATGATTTATTCTGGCCTGCTTCATTGTATCTTGAAGGAACAGATCAACATAGAGGATGGTTTCATTCTTCTTTACTAGAAAGTTGTGGCACAAGGGGGCGTGCCCCATATGATGCGGTTTTAACTCATGGTTTTGTTTTAGACCAACAAGGTAGAAAGATGTCAAAATCTCTTGGCAATATTACTGCCCCTCAAAAAGTAATTAATGAGTTTGGAGCTGATATTCTTCGTTTATGGGTGGTAGGCTCCGATTACTATGATGATCTTAGAATTGGAAAAGAAATTTTAATTAGACATTCTGATCATTACAGAAGACTGAGAAACACTCTTAGATATTTACTGGGTGCATTGAACGACTTTAATGTAAATGAAAGAATAAATTTTACTGAAATGCCTGAACTAGATCAATGGGTTCTTCATAGAGTTTATGAACTAAGTAAAAAAATACAAGAGAACACAGAAAAGTTTAACCTTCACGATATTTATTTAGATGTTCATAATTTTTGTACAATTGATTTGTCAGCTTTTTACTTTGATATAAGAAAAGATACTTTATACTGTGAAGATCCAAGTAGTGCTGAAAGAAAATCTTGTAGAACCGTCATGGATATTTTATTTCAATCATTAACTACATGGCTAGCTCCAATTATTTGCTTTACAGCGGAAGAAGCTTGGCAAAGTAGATATGGAGATAAAGAAAATTCAGTACATCTACAAACATATTTTAAACCAAAAAAAGAATGGGAAAATTTTCAAATTGGTGAAAAATGGTCTGAAATAAGAGAATTAAGATCTGTCGTTACATCATCTATTGAAGAGAAAAGAAAAGAGGGAATGTTAGGTTCTAGTCTTCAGGCTAAGATTTTAATAGACGCAAATGAAGATTCTTTTAATTTACTTCAAGGCGTAAATTTACCGGAGATTTTTATTTGTTCTGACGTACAAATGAAATTAAACAAAACTTTATCTGAAGTAAAAGTTAAGGTAAAAGTAGAATTAGCATCTGGAGGTAAATGTATGAGATGCTGGAAGATAGTTCCAGAAGTAAAAGATAACATTGAACTTTGCAACAGGTGTGCAAACGTGCTTAATTAAATTAAATGAAAAAAAATTTTGGTATTTTTAAACTTCTTTTGATTTTTTTAGTTTTCATATATTTTGATTATGTATCAAAATTATGGGCAATTGAAAATCTTTTTATTAAATTTCAGTCTATTGAACTGACATCTTTTTTATCAATGACACCAGTATGGAATAGTGGGATTTCTTTTGGTTTTTTTCAAAATTCTGGTGAAATAGGTCGATATAGTTTCACTATTTTTGCTTTTCTAATTAGTATTTGGTTAATTTATTCTTCATTTAAATTACCTAGATATTCATCCCTCGGATTTATTTTTATAGCTAGTGGAGCAATTGGTAACGCGATTGATAGAATTATTTATGGGAAGGTAGTGGATTTCATAGATTTTCACATTGAAGATTTACACTGGCCAGCATTTAATCTTGCTGATACAATAATATTTATAGGTGCAACTTTGTTTCTTTATAATCAAATTTTTACTATTGAGAGAACTTACTATGAAAATTAAATTTCTTCTAATATTTGTTTTTTTGGTACCTATGGGAATATTATCAAGTTGTTCAGATTTCAGAAAAGCTGTTGGTCAAGAAAAAGTCATTCCAGATGAATTTTCAGTAGCAGTTACACCTTCTCTTTTAATTCCTCCAGGGTATGAAATCGATCCTCAGGTTCTTAAAAATGAGAATACGGAGAAGACTAATGATAACTTTAATCTAAATACAGAGATTGATATTAAAGAAAAAAAAGAAGCTAATAGTTTTGGTGAAATATTTGATACAAAAAACATTCCAAAAAATATAAGAAAATTAGTTGATGAAGAAACACTTGGTATTTCTTTAAGTGAAAGAACTGGATTGGATATTTTATTTGGAGATATTCCTAAAACAGGTGTGGTAATTGATTCCAAAAAAGAAGCTATGAGAATTAAGAAAAACAAATTATTAAAACAAGATATTAATTCAAACCCTTCTCCAGCAGTTGATATAAACTCAGGAAAGCCTTTACTACTAAAATAATTAGGTAATAAATATGGAAATAAGAAGGCTTCCACAAAATCTTATTAACCAGATAGCAGCTGGTGAAGTAGTAGAAAGACCTTCATCTGCTTTAAAAGAATTAATTGAGAATTCGTTAGATGCAAACGCTAATCAAATAGATATTATTATAGAAAATGGTGGAAAAACTCTAATTTCGGTATTAGACAATGGTATTGGGATTCATAAAGACTATATCCCTTTAGCCATTGAACGGCATGCAACATCAAAATTGCCTGAAAATACTTTAAATAAAATAGAATACTTAGGTTTTAGAGGAGAAGCACTTCCTTCAATTGCTGCAGTTAGTGAATTAAACATACAGTCAAAATATATTGACTCAAATCAAGCTTGGTCACTTGATATTATAGCAGGTAATTTTAACGATGTTTATCCATCCTCGCTAGAAAAAGGAACAAGAGTATCCATAAAAAAGTTATTTTTTGCTACTCCTGCAAGGTTGAAATTTTTAAAATCTTCTCAAGTTGAAAAAAGCTATTGTCATCAGGTTATCCTAAAAATGGTTTTAGTTAATCCACTTGTTGGTTTTAGTTTTAAAGCTGATGGACGTGAATTACTCAATATTAAACCTGAAAAAAAATCAAATGGATTGTACTTAAATAGGATTAAAAATGTATTAGGTACAAGTTTTTCTGATGAAGCAATAAAGATTGAAAATTTCAAGCAAATAACAGATAGAAAATTTGCAAAAATTTTTGGTTTTATAGGCCTTCCAACATTAAATAAATCAAATTATAATCAACAACATTTATACATAAATGGAAGATCAATTCAAGATAGAAACCTTTCAAGTGCAATAAGATCAGCTTATAGGGACACACTTCCAAAGGGAAGATTCCCAGTTTTTTGTTTATTTATTGATGTACCAACTGATTTTATTGACGTCAATGTTCACCCTGGGAAAACCGAGGTAAGATTTCAAGACGGTGCTTTAGTTAGAAGTTTAATAGTAGGGTCAATAAGCCAAGAATTGAATTCTAACTTTTTTCAAACAACAAGTGAAATTTCTAAAGAAGCAATAGAAAAATTTATTATGAATGAAAGAATAAATCCCATTAAAGTTTATGGCTCTAATGACAATCAAAACGAAAAGCAATCTTTTTTTAGTAATATTGAAGTTAAACCTCTAAAAAAAGCTCTTAAACAAAATGATTTTGAAAATAACTTAAAGCAAACTAAAGATAATGAGAGCTTTCCCTTAGGTGCTGCATTAGGACAATTTAATAAAAATTATATCATATCTCAAAATTCCAACGGTATTGTGATAATTGACCAACATGCTGCTCATGAAAGATTAACACTAGAAAAAATGAAATTTGCAAGACAGAATAAATCAATAGAGAGACAAATTTTGTTACTTCCAGAAGTTATAAATCTTGAGCCAATTCCATTAGAAATTATAAAAGAAAATATTGAATTGTTAGCAGATATAGGTTTTGTCATAGAACTTTTTGGGGAGGGTGCGGTTGTTGTAAGAGAAATCCCTGCTTTGTTGGGAGATGCTGATATTAAACAAATCATTATTGATTTAGGAGATGATTTGTCAGAATCTGGACTTCCATCATCTTATCTTGCAAAAATTGATCTTATATTAGGTAATATTGCATGTCATAGATCAGTAAGATCAGGACGTAATCTAAACGAAACTGAAATGAACCAGTTACTCAGAGAAATGGAAAAAACACCAAATTCTGGACAGTGTAATCATGGAAGACCTACATCTATTAGTCTATCACTTAAGGATATTGAAAAATTATTCAATAGAACTTGAATTTGATAACTTTAAGATAGTTAATTTTGAATTTCCGTACAACTTTATATCCAAAATCTGATATCCATCATAATTGAAGTCTTCTGGCTTACTACTTTCAGCAAAAATATAACTATCTTCATTTATTAAATTTAGTTCCTTCAATTTAAATAAACATTTCTCAGTTATATTTGTATTGTATGGCGGGTCTATTAACACTATTTGAAAAATTTTATTTATATTTTCTAATGCTTTTGTTGCTTCATCTTTAATAATTTTAATTCTATTTCCAAATTTATTATCAATGTTTAAATTTGTAATATTTTTATGAATTAAATTTATTGATTTATGGTCCTTATCTATAAAATAAATGGAAACAGCTCCTCTAGAAAAGGCTTCAATACCTAATGATCCGGTTCCACTACAAATATCAAGTACGTTACAACTACTAATATTTAGCTTATATTTATTTGAGGTAATGATTGAAAAAAGAGCTTCTTTTAATCTATCAGATGTTGGTCTGATTTTAGTATCATCTGGAGGTAGAAGCTTTAAACCTCTGTATTTGCCACCTATTATTCTCATAATATAATTTTAATTTTTACACTATTTTTTATTTTTATTTGCCAAATTTAAAAATCTTAGTTGATCATAAAGGACTTTATTTTTTACTTCTTCTACCTCTCCTGAGGCTATATTTTGAATTTGAAATGGACCAAAAGATACTCTAATTAAACGATTAACATTGTATCCAAGATGGTTCATAACTCTCCTAACTTCTCTGTTTTTTCCTTCTCTTATACCTAAGGTAAGCCAAGCATTACTGGCTTTTTGTTTGTCTAGTTTAGCATCTATTTTACCATATCTAATACCATTTACTGTGATTCCATTTTTAAGCAATTCTAAATCTTTTTTAATCACATAACCATGTACTCTAACTTTGTATTTTCGAAGCCAGCCAGTGGATGGTAATTCAAGTTTTCTTGCTAAATCACCGTCATTAGTGAGTAATAGCAAACCTTCTGAATCCATATCTAAACGACCAATTGAAATAAACCTGATATCTAATTTTTCTTTTAAATGGTCAAAAATTGTAGGCCTACCCTCCGGATCATTGTTTGTTACCAAATAACCTCTTTTCTTATTGTAAAGCCACAATCTAGTTGCAGTTTTTTTTGGTAAGGGCTGATTATTGACTTCAATCTGATCTTTTGAATTTACATTTATACCGCATTCTAAAATTATTTTATTATTAACTTTTACTTTACCATTTATTATTAAACGTTCAGCTTCTCTTCTAGAACATAAGCCTGATCTTGCAATAAATTTAGCTAACCTTATGGACTTTGTAATATATAAACTTTTGTCAGAGTTAATGTTTTCAGATAGTTTAGGATTAATTTTTTTGTAATTATTTTTCATTGTTCTGTATTATAGGTTTTAATAAGTATTAGCAACATTACAAAAAAAGGTGAAAAAATTGGATCATTATATCGATTATATGGAATTAGCAATAAATGAAGCTATTAAAGCAAGAAGAAAACAAGAAGTTCCTGTTGGTGCAATTATAGTAGATAAAAATGGTAATATTATAGCTAAGGCACATAACTTAGTAGAAACTAGAAATGATGCGACATGTCACGCAGAAAAACTAGTGATTGAAAAAGCTCTTAAAATTACAGGAAATAGATATTTAAATGATTATGATATTTGGGTAACTTTAGAACCTTGCATAATGTGTGCAAGTATTATTAAGCAAACAAGAATAAGACGTTTATACTATGGTGCAGAAGATAAAAAAGGTGGAGCAATAGATAATGGTGTCACAATATTTTCAAATTGCAAATTTAAAGGTAAATTAGAGGTTTACTCAGGATTCTCTGCAAAAAAGTCCAAAACAATATTAAACGAATTTTTTAAAGAAATAAGATAATTTTAAAGTTGACCAATATCTTTTCTATAAAAACCTTGCTCCCAGTTTATAGCTTCTACAACATCATATGCTTTTTGCCTGCAATCTTTAACATTGGTTCCAATAGATGTTATTGATAAAACTCTTCCGCCATTTGAAATAAGGTTTTCATTTTTATCTTTGGAGGTTCCTGAATGGAAGACGGATATTTGATTTCTGTCATTAAAATTTTTAAGCGATGGTAATAAAACTCCTTTTTCAAATTCACCAGGATACCCCTTACTTGCTATTACAACAGTAATTGCGTTTTGGGGAATTAAATCAATAGTCATATTTTTAAGATTTTTCCTAATTGTTTTTTGAATGATATTTACTAAGTCTGTATTTAAGCGTGGAAGTACAACCTGAGTTTCAGGATCTCCAAATCTGCAATTAAATTCAATTACCTTGGGTCCTTTTTCTGTAATCATTACTCCAGCATATAAAATCCCCTCATAAGGATATCCTTCTAATTTCATACCATTAATTGTAGGTGAAATAATATTATTAAATATTTCTTTATTTAAATTTTGATTTAATGCAGGGGCAGGAGAAATAGCTCCCATTCCTCCAGTATTTGGTCCCTCATCATTATCATAGGCCCTTTTGTGATCTTGAGCTGTTCCAATTAAAACCGCATTATTTCCATCTGAAACTGCAAAAATACTTGCTTCAATGCCATTTATTCTTTCTTCTATTAAAATTGACTTTCCTGCATCACCAAATTTATTTTTTTCTAACATTTCTCTTGATGCAATTATTGCTTGATCCACTGTGTCACATACAACAACGCCTTTTCCAGCTGCAAGGCCATCAGCTTTTACAACACAATATCCATTTAAAAGCTCAATCTGCCTTTTTGCAGTATCTATATCTGTACAATATTTAAATTCTGGTTGTGGAATATTATGTCTTTTACAAAAATTTCTAGAAAAAGTTTTTGAACCCTCTAATTGAGCTGCTTTTTTTGAAGGCCCAAAAGCACTAATCCCTAATTTTGATAATTCATCTTTTAAACCTAGAACTAATGGTATTTCAGGGCCAATAAAAACTATATCTGCTTTAATATCTTTTGCTAACTTACATTGCCCAGGTATATCGTCAGCGGCTATTGGATAGCATTCAGCAAATGATTCAATTCCAGGATTTCCTGGAGCAACAATAAGTCTTGTTGTTAAAGGTGACTTTGATAAAGTTGCAGCAATAGCATGTTCTCTACCACCTCCACCTACTAATAAAATATTCATGAATAAATTACTCCAAAAGGCTTTAGATTTTCTGAAATATGCCATACTATTAATGCATGATAAATAGAAATCTTCATATAATCCTATGATTACTAACACAAATAATCCTGTGTATTCTGTAGGCGAATTTTCACATGTAATTAAAAAATTAGTTGAAACAAACTTTAGTTATGTTCGTATTAGGGGTGAAATTTCTCGTCCTTCATTCCCAGGGTCAGGACATGTTTATTTTACCCTAAAAGATACAGAAGGTACAATAGCTGCAATAATTTGGAAATATACTTTACCAAAGTTACCAATAAAGCCAGAAGAGGGTATGGAAGTTATTTGCTCTGGGAAAGTAACCACTTTTGCAGGGCAATCAAAATATCAAATTATTGTAGAAAGTATGGAAGTGGCAGGAGAAGGTGCGCTTCTAAAAATGCTTGAAGAAAGAAGAAAAAAACTTCTTAAAGAAGGATTGTTTGAACAAGAACTCAAAAAGCCAATACCTTACCTTCCACAAATCATAGGTGTTATTACCAGTCCATCAGGCGCTGTAATAAAAGATATCCTTCACAGGTTATCTGATCGATTTCCTTCTCATGTTTATTTGTGGCCAGTTGCAGTCCAAGGTGAAGATTCTGCACATCAGATTTCAAATGCAATTGATAAATTTAATCAATTAACTGAAGATACAAGTATTAAAAAGCCTGACTTGCTTATAGTTGCAAGAGGTGGTGGTAGCTTAGAAGATTTATGGTCATTTAATGAAGAGATTGTTGTTAGATCAGTATATAAAAGTTCTATACCAGTAATATCTGCTGTAGGTCACGAAACTGATACAACATTGATTGATTTTGTATCTGACTTAAGAGCTCCAACGCCGACAGCAGCTGCAGAAAAGGCAGTTCCTGTAAGAGATGAATTAATATCAAGGATTGACGAATTAAATTTAAGGATCAAGTCATCCTTCAATAAAAAGTTAAATAGTAATAAAGATCATATTAATTACCTTATTAAGTTGTTAGGAAAGCCAGACCAAATTTTTGAGAATAAAACTCAAAAGTTAGATTTTATATACAAAGATTTTGAAAATTTATTCAAAGATATTTTTGTGGAGAAAAAAAATAAAATTACCCAATATGCAAAATCTTTATTGCCCCCCAAAATCTTGATTAGCAATTTATTTTCAAAACAACAACTTCTAGAGACAAAATTTAAAAATCATCTTGAAAATATATTGAATACAAAAGAAACAAAATTAAATTCTTTAGGTCAGTTGCTTGAGGCTTCAAGCTTTAATAGAGTACTTGAAAGAGGATTTTCTCTTATAATGAACAATAAGGGTAAACCAATTAAACTTAGCAGTGAGGCTCCAAAAAATGCTAATGTAAAAATTAGGTTTTCAGATAAAATTAGAACAGCGCAATTAGATAAATAAGTTTTGTATATACTTATACTTAATGCAATTGGAGCGAACCATTAATTGTGATATTTTCAACCTGAAAATCTGATAAGAAACGTATCTTTAATGTGTGCTTGCAGGGCGAACCAAATGACGTCCTACTATGAATTTTTAATGTATTAAAACCGCATTTATATGAATTAAATTAAAAATATAAAATATTTAATATAAAGATTAAATGTGGTAAATTATATTATGAGAAAAGAACTAAAGTTATTTCTAATTGTGGCAATTTTTTTATTTTGTTAAAAGGTTATATTTTTTTATATATCTCACCTTCAATATTAACTAACCCTAATATGGGATACAATTTTATAGTTAAATGAGATGACAAAAAAAATCACAAACAATTTTGACCAATGGTGGAATGATGGAGAAAATAAATTTAAAAAATTAATTTATCTTTTTACAAATTGGTGGGATGATGGAAATAATAAATTATTTAAAGCAATCTTCCTATCTTTAGCCTTTCATTTGATTTTTGGTATTTTTTGGTTTTTTTTTAGGGGATTAAACTTTATATTTTAATTAATTGTAGGAAAAGAATTGAAAAAAGAAGGTAAACCACATTCTTATATTTATAAATGGTATCTTTGTGCTTACGTAATTATAGCAGTTACAGTAATTTACTTAGAATATGATAACTGGTTTGGTGTGTAATTCATAATTTTACATTTTGATAATGACCCATCTGTCTAGCACATTAAATATAAATATCTAGTCTTATCTTCGTGCAAAGTGTTGCGCTAACGGCGAAAAAAAACTTACTCTATTTGCCCCACCGTCTGTGTGCCCAAAGCCATTGTTCTGGTCTATCTATAATCCATTCTTCAATCCTTTTAGAAATTAATCTAGTAATTTCATATATAGCTTTATCTTTATCTAAATTTTTTGGAAATTTTAGTCTATCCTCAACACTTAATTTAAACTTTATACCGTTAAAACGTTCTACTCTAACCATATAAATTGGAACATTCCATTTTAAAGCCATAACTGCAGCAGCCTTAGGTGTAGGTGTTTCAATTCCAAAAAAAGGAACCATAATACCTTCTCTTAAAAGTTGATCTCCTGTTAGTCCAACTATTTCACCATTTTTAATTTTACTAGCCATGCCTATAGCCGCAAGACGACCTTTTCTGTAAAAGTCAGCATTGGCATCTTTATTCCTGTAAATTTGTATTTTATTTAATATCCAATTATTTATAGGTCTAAAAACATAGCCAGCACGTCTTCCGGACAGATCTCCAACTCTTAAAAGGAATTCCCAATTAGCTAAATGTGCTCCTACAAGAATGGCAGGACCTTTTTTAATTCTTTCTAAACCTTCAGTTTTTAAATTACCTAATTTAATTAAATTATTGATATGTGGCATTTCACCAAAAGTCTGTCCAAGCACAAACCAATGTTGTGATGTAAGTTTATTTATCTCTTTCAAAGACTTTTCAGGAAAAACAATTTTTAAATGTTTTTTTACTCGTTTGTTGTAAGAAGTAAGTGGAGCTATTAAATACGTTAATGCTCCACACAAGTAAGATGAAAATTTATACGGTAAAAGCTTAAGTATTAAAAAAAATGGAATAGCTATGAATGCTATTATTGGATCATGTATGTATCTATCAAATTGCTTTTTTATTCTAAAACTTAATGGATCAGGCATTTAGTTTTTCCTGAAGAAATATTTCAAGTTCCAATTTATCTTTCACACTTAATTCCAATTCAATTGGTAAAAAATGTATATGGTTCTTATTTTCTGAAATTTTAACATAATCTTTTTCAGTTGTAATAAGTTTTAAGTTTTGATTATTTGCATCAAAAATTAAATTGTTAACGTCGTCTTTTTTGTAAGCATAGTGATCAGGAAATATTTTTGTAGCTGATATTTCATATCCATTGTTCTTAAGTGTTTCAAAAAATTTATTGGGATTAGCAAGGCCACAAAAAGCTAGTAATTTTTCTTTTTTTATTCTTATTGGAATAGCTATCTTAATGTTCGATTTAATAACTGGAATGTTAAAAGATTTAAATAATTTTTTTTCGTTATTGTCGTTCTCTCCTGTTAATATTATTTTGTCAATATCGTTTAGAACATGTTTTATAGATTGCCTTAATGGTCCCGCAGGTAAACAATACCCATTGCCAAGCTCTAATTGTTTATCAATTAATAAAAATTTTATGTCTTGTTTTAATTGATAATTTTGTAAACCGTCATCCATTACAATAACATTAAATTTATCTTTGTGTTTTTCTATAAATTTAGCTCCTATGGATCTGTTTCTAGAAACGATTGTTGTTCCAACTTTGCTTAATAATATAGCTTCATCACCAACATCTTGAAAATGGTGTGAATTATTAACTTCTAGTGGTCCTTTCTTAGAACCTCCATAACCTCTGGTCAAAAACACTGGATTATAACCTAAATTTTTTAAAAGCTTGTAAGTATAAATGGAAAATGGGGTTTTACCTGTTCCTCCAACAGTAAGATTGCCTATGCAAACTACCTTTAATTTAGATTTATAAGTTTTTGAAAAATATCTTTTAAACTTATCCATTTGAAGCCATAAAATAGAAAATGGATAAAGAAGTATTATTAGTAATTTTGATATGATGTTTTTTTTATACCAAAATTCAGGTGTTTTAAACATTTTAAGCAACATTTGTGTTTCTGTATGTTTTTAATAATTCAATCAAATTTATACTTGCTTCATCTGCACGTTGTTGAGCATAACCAGAGGCAATTAAACTATTTCTTCCCATATCTTCTAAGCGTTCAGAGTTACTTAGTAATTCAACAATATTATTAAGAAAATTATCATTCATTTTGGGTCCTTTTTCTATTTGTATAGCGCCTCCAGACCAGACTAAATCTTTTATCTGAGCTTCACATTTTTCAGTATGTGGACCCATAATAACTGGTTTGCCAAATTGAGATGCTTCAGATGGGCTATGACCCCCAACTGGCACCATGGATCCAGCTACAAAAACTAAATCTGATATTTCCATTAGTGAGCCCATTTCCCCCATTGTGTCTGAAAGATAAAAAATATCGGTTTTTGATGGATATTCATCTTTGCTTCTTGATTTGATATCGAAACCAGCAGCTTTTACTCTATTTTGAATTCCCAAACTTCGATTAATATGCCTAGGTACAATTATAATTAATACATTATCATGAGAATTTTTTCTAAGGAGGACAGCTAATTTAATCATTAACTCTTCTTCTCCTGGATGAGTTGAGGCAGCAATTAATATTTTTTTTCTAATTATATTCTTTTTTAGTTTTACTACATAATTTTTATTTATAGGGGGTTTTTCAGCTATTGATTTAAGACTTGTTAAACATTTAACATTTTTAGCACCTAATTTCTTAAACAAAGCTTCTTGTTTAGGATCAACAGCTAAAACATGATCAACTTTACTAAAAATTTTTTTTGCTAAAAAATAACCTAATCCTGTCCAAAAACGAGCAGATTTATCTGACATTTGTGAAGATGCTAGAATAGTTGGTATATTAGAATTTGCAGTCAAATATATTAAATTTGGCCAGAAATCTGACTCCATAAAAACAGCCATGTTAGGTTTCCATTGATTTAAAAACTTTGAAACAAATTTAGGATGATCGTAAGGATGATATTGATGAATTGCAGGTAAACCTTTGTTTATTTTGTCTTTTATAAGTTTTGCAGCAGAAGTAGTGTTCGTTGTTAATAAAAAAATCTCTTTTTTATTTTTGCCAAAACCATTTTTTTTCATTGAATTAGCAAGTGCTAAAGCTGCAACAGATTCACCAACACTTGTTCCGTGTATCCAAACAATAGTACCGCTTGGCCTAATTTTTTTCGAAATTCCAAATCTTTCATTAAGTCTATATTTATCTTCCTTACCTTTTTTTTGACGTCTTAATAAATAACTTGGCAAAAGAAATTTTAATATTCCCCATAAAAGATTATATATAGATAATGTCACTGTAAGTCCCCAAACTCATTATAAGGTTCAATTAATTCTACTCTCTAATATTTTAGTAAGTCTTTTGATTTCATTTTCAAGCTTTTGTCTTTCAAGCTCAAATTTATTCATATTTATTTTTTTTTCTATAAAAATTGGTTTCCCAAAACTATATATTCCTTTTGAAAATGGATATGGTATAACAAAATTATCCCAAGAATTAATAATTTTATATTTTTTAGTAGCCCATACCAAAGGGATAATAGGCGTATTTGTCATTTGTGCTAGTTTTATAATACCTTCTTTTACAGTTTCTTTAGGTCCTTTTGGACCATCAGGTGTAATCGCTATACTTTCACCCAATTGTAAACATTTTAACATTTTCCTGAATGCTTGCATTCCTCCTTTTTTTGAGGAGCCTAATATTACATTCATTCCAAGATATTGAAATGCTAGAGAGGTAATCATTCCATCAGAATGACTGGACTGAAGAGCATTAATTACTCTATTTCTTGGCAAAAGATGTGGCCCTAAAAATAATTTATTATGCCAGCAACAAAAAATATATTTATGTTTACTATCAAAAATTGTTGATTTTTTGCTTTGCTCAAAATATTCCCATCTAATTGAATGTGATATTAATTTTGTGATAAAATAAAAGATAAAACCTATTAGTTTTTGACCGGCACCAGTTTTGCTAAAACGTTTTAAAATACGCATTTAAAAATCCAGATTACTGCACATATCTAAAATTGAGTATTAAATTAAATTTACACAAAACAAAATAACTATCTATACATATAATTATTATTATAGATTAAAAATAAATGATATAATAGTTGAATTGATATGAACACAAACCAAATGATAACAAACAAAAATAAAAGTTTAATTATAGAATTTTGGACTGATTTTGTATCCAATTATAAAATTGATATAATTTTGGCTTTTATATTATTGGTTGTTGTTGCTGCTACTGCTTCAATCTATCCTTACTTAATACAATTGGTTTTCGATGGTTTACTAGATGATAATAAAAACTGGATTATTTTCCCTTTTATTATTGCTTTTGTTGCATTCATCCGAGGTATTGCAATGTTTTTCCAAATACGACAAGTTTCTAAAATCTCATTATCAATTTCGGTAGATATCCAAAAAAAACTAACTAAGCAATTGATAAACGCTGACTTGGATGAATTAAATAAATTATCTTCGGGCAATCATGTATCTAGAATAATGAATGATGTTATTTTGATTAGAGATGGTTTTGAGAGAACTATAAATAATTTAGTTAGGGATACCTTTACAGTTATAGCATTATTGTTTTATCTAATTTGGTTAGATTGGCTTTTATCAATATTAGTTATAGTAATTTACCCATTAGCATTGAGACCTATTGTTAGGATTGGAAAAAAACAAAAGACCATAGCAACATCTCTTCAAGAACAAATGGAAACAGTAACTTCTACACTGACTGAGATGCTTCAGGGCATAAGAATGGTTAAATCGTATAATTTAGAGAATATGGAAATTAATAGATCCAAAGGAGTGCTAAACTCGTTATTTAAAAAAATGTTCAGTTTAGTAATTGGTCGAGCAAAAGTTTTGCCTTTATTAGAAATTTTGGGAGGAGTTGCAGCAGCTAGTGTAATTGCTTTTGCAAGCTACCGGGTATCAATAGGTGAATTATCTCCTGGAAGTGTTGTGGGTTATGTAACGGCATTGTTAATGATGGCACAACCTGCAAGAGCATTGGGAACATTCAACACTGTTTTTCAAGAAGCTCTTTCTGCTTTAGGAAGGATTTATACACAATTAAAAATCACTCCAAAAATAATTAGTTCATTTTCAGCTTCTAATTTAAAAATAGTAAAAAACAAACCACCAAAAATAACTTTTAAAGCAGTCAGTTTTGCATACAAAAAAAAGAACAAGGTTCTGGATAATATTAACTTTGTCGTTAATTCAGGATCAAAAGTTGCGCTAGTAGGGCAAAGTGGATCTGGAAAATCAACAATTATTAATTTAATTTCAAGATTTTATGACCCTGTGGATGGGCAAATTTTAATTAACGAAGAAAACATAAAGGATATTAGTTTAAATTCACTTCGAAATAATATTTCATTGGTCAGTCAGGAAACTGTAATTTATAATAAAAGCTTTATGGATAATATTAGATTTGGCAATTTAGACGCTCCAGATCATAAAATTAAAAAAGCTGCAATGAACGCAGATATCCATGAATTTATAGCTAAATCTTTAGATGGTTATAATACAATTGTCGGAGAAAGAGGTAATACATTATCTGGAGGGCAAAAACAGCGTATATCAATTGCTAGAGCTATTCTAAAAGATGCTCCTATCTTACTTTTAGACGAGGCAACAAGTTCCCTTGATGCTGAAACTGAAAGTGAAATTAATAAAACCCTTGAAACACTAACAAAGAATAAGACAACAATTACTATTGCGCATAGACTTTCTACAATAATTAATTCAGATCAAATAATTTTGATAAGTAAGGGTAAAATAGTTGATGTAGGAAGTCATAAAGAGTTAGTCAAAAGTTCTGATTATTACAAAAAACTTTATGTTTCAGAAGCTTAAGAAAAGTTATTCTCTTTTCAAAAAATCATCTAATAATCTATTAACCCACCAAATAGATCGAAAATTACTCTCTAATTTTTCTGCATTATACTTTTCTTTGACCCAGTCTATAAACTTCATTTTATTTTGTTTATATTGTTTTGAATATTCTTCAACAAAATTATCTAATACACCCGGTTTAGCCCATTTTACATGAAGATACTTCCATGATAGTTGTTTTTTAGCAATATGAGGGTGTTCTTTTTTGTAAATTAGCATGTATAAAGCGCACATTATACCAGCTCTGTCAGCACCTGATTTACAATGTATTAGAGCGGGGTATTTTATAGATTTAAAAAGTTTTTCAGCTTTAAGTATCATATCTTTTTCAGGAGCTGCCCGAGACCTTGCCCTAAAATCTATTAATTTTATATTGTATTTTTCGCAAGCCTCGTTTTCTAACAACCAGCCACCATCTTTTCTAACACCTCTTAGATTTATAATGGTTTTTATTCCAAGTTTACTATATTGTTTTATTCTTAGAGGTGTAGGCATATTTGACCTATACAGTTTTTCATCAACTTGATGAAAATTATGATAACAAAATCTTAAAAACCCATGATCTTTCACAATCATTTCGAACCAAGCTAAAATTCTGTTAAATTTTATTTTATCTGATTTGTTTATCAATTAATTACCTGCAATTGTCATATCCTCTATTAATAGAGTTGGACAATTTATAGAATGTGAAAAATCAAGGTCGTTAGCAGGTTTGAGTGTCATAAACATATCTTTAAGATTACCTGCAATAGTTGCTTCTGTAATGGGAGTTGATAATTCACCATTCTTTATCCAAAAACCACTAGCACCACGACTATAATCACCGGTAACCATAGATACACTGCTACCAATCATATCAGTTACATAAAAGCCATTACTTATACTAGAAATAATACTTTCAGGTGAAGCTTCACCGGGTAATAGAAGCAGATTAGTTATACCTGGTGCAGGAGGACCGCTAATACCTCTTTTTGCATTTGCAGTTGGTAATAAATTTAATTGTCTTGAGGATGACAAATCTAATAACCAATTTTCAAGCACTCCATCCTTAATTAAAACATGCTTGGAAGTACCTAGACCTTCTGCATCAAATAATCTTGAACCTAAACCTCTTTTTAGAAAAGGATCATCAATTAAAGTAATAGATTCATTTGCAATTTTATCATTTAAAGAATCTTTTAAAAAACTAGTTTTACGTGCTATTGAAGATCCATTTATAGCTGATGCAAAGTGACTTGCTATTGACCTAGATACCCTTGGGTCGAAAATAACTGGATATTGTCCAGTAACTGGTTTTTTAGCACCAATCCTGGCCAATGTTTTCATTGCAGCTTCACGACCAATTTTTTCACCGTCTTTTAGATCCTCACCATATACTTTTGAAGAGTAATCATAGTCTCTCTCCATTTTTCCATTTTTTTCAGCAATAACAACTACTGACACGCTGTGATTAGATTTTTTTGATGAACCGAAAAAACCATTAGATGTCATTAAGAGTGTTTCTCCTTCGCCCCATGACGAATCTGCACCGTCACTATTAGAAATACCTTTTATACTTAAAGCTATATCTTCAACTTCTGATGCCCTATCTCTTATTACATCAACACTTGGTTCTACAGAATCATAGCTATCAATAAAAACACTATCTTGTATTGGGAAGTTTTGAAGCAACTCTTTGCTTGCTATAAAGCTATATTCATCCTCTGGTGCAATTTTAGCCATTTCCACAGCTCTTTTTCCAACCTCTCTCAGAGCTTCTTCAGAATTTTCATTAGTTGAAACTGATGAAATTTTATTACCAACAAATACTCTTAAACCGGTATCAAAGTCTTCATACCTTTGAATGTTTTCATCTTTACCTAACCTTCTGGTAATCGAAACACCTCTACTTCTTGATAAAACACAGTCCGCACTAGTTGCGCCATTTGCAACAGCTGTGTCAATAAGAAGGCTCATAATATCCTTATCATTAAGTTTTTTTGTAGACATTTAAATATTGTTCCTATGAAAAAGAGAATTTACAAAAGAATTATATATGTTTTATTAATATACTGTCTCAATTGTTGCAACTTTATAAGTATATAATAGGTAAATATGAAAAAGGATATTTTTATTGATGGAGAAACTGGCACTACAGGTTTGCAAGTTCATGAAAAGTTAAGTAAGCATCCAAATATTAACATAATGTCAGTTGATCAATCTAAAAGAAAAGATATTTCTTATAAAAAAGAAATGTTAGCAAAATCGGATGTAACATTTTTGTGCTTACCTGATGAAATATCTATTGAAACAGTTCAAATAGCTGATGAACTTGGAGATAAATCTCCAATAATTATTGATGCTTCTACAGCTCATAGAACTAACCCAAATTGGTCATATGGACTTCCAGAGCTAGGAGAGAATTACAGAAAAAGTCTTGAAAATTCAAAACGCATTGCATCACCTGGATGTTATTCTACTGGGGCTAATGTAATTCTAAAACCACTTATATCAAATGGTATTTTAAGCAAAAATATTCCAATTGTCATAAATGCTGTTAGTGGTTATTCAGGTGGCGGAAAATCGATGATTAATTATTTTAAGGAAACAAATAATGAACCTTTTTTTAATTATGGACTAAAATTAAATCACAAACATTTACCAGAAATAATTTATCATAACAAGTTAGAGCGAACACCAATTTTTAGTCCATCGGTTGGTAATTTCATTCAAGGTATGATTGTTACTATACCATTACATTTTTCTTGGTTTAATGATAAAATAGATACTGAAAAGATCCAATCCCTAATGGAAGAATTTTACTCAGGAGCTAACTTTATTAAAGTTTTAAAAAAAGATGAAGGTATAAGCGACAAAGGATATTTTAGGCCAGATAACTTAGTTGGAACAAACTGTCTAGATATAAGTGTTTTTGGGAATGATGACAATGACCAATTAATTATTTCTTCTAGATTAGATAACTTAGGAAAAGGCGCTTCTGGCGCTGCTATACAGTCTATGAATATTGCTCTAGGGTATAATGAAACTTTAGGTTTATAAAAAGATTATTTGATATGAGACATGATGATCAAAAAATTACTAAAGAATTATTTCCTAATTTTTCGTCATTTGATAGAGCTGTAAACTATCCATATTTTGCACCCAATTATTCTTTTTCATTTTATAAGGGTGAATTTATTAAAGGCATCTGTGATAACCTTAATAATAGAATACCAATATTATCAGTTGGCTCTAATAGATCACCATATCAATTAAAAAGAAAATTTTCATTAAATCAGGATATTTGTGTCACGCCTGCTATTTTAATAGATTCTGATATAGTTTATGCAGCGTCTTTGTCAGCCTATGGATCAATGCCAGCCACCCAATGGCCAAGCAAAGGAACTGAAGTAGATCTTAATGTATTATGGCTTAATGAAGAACAATTAGAAATTATGCATTTAAGTGAAGCGTTAGGAGTTGCATACAGTTTTGTGAAATTAAAGTTAGACACTGTTAAAATAAAAGATTTTGAATATACAAAACAAGTATATGGATATATCTCAATTGCAGGTGTTTTCCCATTTAACGACAATAAACCTAAAAGGTTATCCGAAATTAGTGCTAAGAATATGACATTAAAAAGTACTAGTGAAAAAAAAGCATTATCATATTTAATTTATAGTTTAGGTATTGAAGAAAACAGGTTACCAGAGTGGATTGACAAGGTAGTTAAAGACAAAACTTACAGAATAAGTCTTCATGAAAAGCTAAAGAGTAAAGCAATACAACCAAAAAATCCTGAATGGGAAATTGTAAAAAAAAGTGTTCGTGGTAACTTAATAATTTAATCTCAATTATTAGATATGGTTTTTTTGGTTAAAAAATCTTTTTGCTATTAAAAGTTATGTTTATCTTAATTTTTGGGAACACAAAAAATACACAAAATTAGTAAAATTTGACCATTAAATCCCCTAAGACAGACAAATTTACTTAATTTTTTATTGAAAATGATAATTGTTATCAAAAAATAAACCATTATAAAACAATAAGTTAACAAAAAACACCAAAAAAAAATGCATTTAAATTACTTTTATTTGTTGCCTAACCACAAATTCCCTTTTATTGTTTTGGCTAAAGTGCTATTTTGCATTGAATCTAGCAGTTGCTAGAAATTAAACATGACAAGTATAAGGGGAGTTTATAAATGTCTTTTTTAAAATATTTAATACCGGCTAGTTTTTTAGCCTTACTTCCAACACTTTCATTTGCAGGGTCACACGGTAATAATCTAGACCCAGGTGATGCTGTTGGTATAAGTTTCTGGATAATATCTATTTCCATGGTTGCAGCAACTGTTTTTTTCTTAATGGAATCATTGAGAGTTAAAGGCAAGTGGAGAACATCTCTAGTTGTTGGTGCTCTTGTTACTTTAGTTGCTGGAGTTCACTATTTCTACATGAGAGAAATTTGGGCAGCCACGGGAGAATCACCAACTGTATTTAGATATGTAGATTGGATAATTACAGTTCCACTTCAAATGATAGAATTCTACTTGATTTTAGCAGCATGTACAGCAGTTGCTGGTGGCGTGTTCTGGAGATTATTTCTTGGATCTTTAGTAATGTTAATTGGTGGATATCTAGGTGAGGCTGGTTTTATAAATGCAACTATTGGTTTTGTAGTTGGAATGGCTGGATGGATATTCATTCTATATGAAATATTTGCTGGTGAAGCTAGTAAAGTAAGTGCAGAAAGTGCACCTGAATCCGTTCAATCAGCTTTTAACACAATGAAATGGATTGTGACAATTGGTTGGGCTATTTACCCAATTGGTTATTTCATGGGTTATATGGCTGGTGGTGCTGATGCAAACAGCTTAAATTTTATTTATAACATTGCAGATGTTATTAACAAAATTGCTTTTTGTTTAGCGATATGGGCAGCAGCAACCACAGAATCCGATGCGTAAGCATAAAAAAAATTAAATCAAAAGCCTGTAGGCAAACCTACAGGCTTTTTTTTTATATGGTTAACAATTTAAATGAATTTATCTGAAAAAAAACAAATTAATAAAAAACTTAGAAGTATTGTAATTGGCGGTGGTTTTGGTGGTATAGCAACTGCTCTTAGATTAAGAGCCCTGGGTCATCAAGTTACTTTGTTAGAAAGATTAGGTTCTTTAGGAGGAAGAGCGCAAGTTTTTAAAAAAAACGGTTTCAAACACGATGCTGGTCCAACTGTAATAACAGCTCCTTTTTTATTTGATGAACTTTTTGAACTATTCAACGAGAAAAGAGAAGAATATATTAAGTTTAAACCTTTAGAACCTTGGTACAGGTTTCATTTTCATGATGGTCAAACTTTTGATTATTCAGAAAGTATAAAAAAAACTGAAAATGAAATGAAAAGATTTTCAATTGAAGATGCAAACAATTATTATAAATTATTAAAAGCTTCCAAAGCAATTTTTGATGTTGGTTTTACAAAATTATCAGATAAACCTTTTAACTCTTTTTTTTATATGATGAAACAAGTACCGGCATTAATAAAATTGAAAAGTTATTTAACAGTTTCCCAATTAGTAAATAAATATATCAAAAATCCAAATTTAAGAGCAGCTTTTTCTATACATCCATTGTTAGTTGGAGGAAATCCTTTTTCTACTACTTCCATTTATGCACTTATACATTTTTTAGAAAGAAATTGGGGAGTTTATTTTAGTATGGGTGGTACTGGAAAACTTGTTGAAGAGTTAACGAACTTATTACAGCGGACTGGTGTTGAAATTAAATACAATACAGACATAAAAAATGCTTTTGAAATAAATGGTAAAATTGAAAAAATTGAATGCATGAATGGCAATACATTTCATGCTGATAATTTTGTTTTTAATGGTGATCCACCTACCTTCTATAATGAAATCTTGAAATCAAAAAGAAAAAAAAGAAAAAAATTTCTACCAGAAAGATTTACCAGTTATTCTTTCGGAATGTTTGTTTTGTTCTTTGGAACTAAAAAACAATATCTAAATATAGCTCATCATTCAATTTGGTTAAGTAAAAGATTTAAAGGGTTATTAACTGATATTTTTGATAACAAAATTTTAAGTGAAGATTTTTCATTATATATACATAGACCAACTGCAACTGATGAAAGTTTTGCACCAAAAGGATGTGATAGCATTTATGTTCTTTGTCCTGTTCCTAATTTACAAGGAAATATTAATTGGGCAATTGAAGGTGATAAACTTAAAGACAGAATTGTAAACGCATTAGATAGTACAATTTTACCAGAATTAAAAAATAATATTTGTGACGAATTTTACATGACTCCAGTTGATTTTAAAAATGATTACCGTTCTACTCATGGTGCGGGGTTTTCAATAGCACCAAATTTTTCACAATCTGCATGGTTTCGATATCATAATAAAGATCCTCATATTGATAATTTATTCTTTGCTGCAGCTGGAGCTCATCCTGGTGCTGGTATTCCGGGTGTATTATCATCTGCAAAAGTAGTCGAAAGTTTATTAAGATAAAAGAGCTTTATATGGATTGCCATATTGATGATGACAAAATAGTGCTAAAAAAAAATGGCAAAAGTTTTCATTGGGCTGGTAAGTTCTTGAAAAAAGAATGCATTAATAGGGCGGCTGAGTTATATAGTTTTTGTAGAATTTTAGATGACATAGCAGATAGTGGTGAAGCTAATTCCCATAATCATCTCATTAATATTAAATCCATAATTAAAAAACATACAATTACAGAACTAGAAAATAATTATTCAATTAAGTATCCTAAATTTTTAAAATCATCTTCTAGAAAAGTAGTAATAGATTTAATTGATGGACTTATTTTAGATCAAAAGGGTGTTTTATTTGAGCAGGAAGAAGAGTTAATTAGATATTCTTATCATGTTGCTGGAACTGTTGGAATAATGATGTGTGATGCTTTAAAGTGTAATAATGGTCTTGCTAAATCATTTGCTATAGATCTCGGAATAGCTATGCAGCTTACAAATATTGCAAGAGATATTTTAGAAGACGCTAAAATGGGAAGACGATATTTACCTGGGAGCTGGGTTCAGAATATTTCACCTAAAGAAATAGTTTTAGCAGCTAAAACTAATGACTTAAAAAAAATTCATATGATTTCAAAAGGTATTAAAAAATTATTAATTCTAGCTGAACAATATTATTTGAGTGGAGAAAAAGGTTTCACCTTTCTGCCCTTTAATACAAGGGTTGCAATTTCTGTAGCATCAGGAGTTTATAGAGAGATTGGGGTGCAGTTAGAAAATGAAAATTACAATTGGCAAAATGGAAGGCAAATAACATCAATCTTCTCGAAAATAAAAATTACACTATTTAAGACTTTTAAAGAGATTTTTTATTTAAGAAACAAGAAAATGCATAATTCTGAACTACATATTTATTTAGAAAATTTAGTGAATGATAAAAAAGGAAATTAACATTATTGGAGGTGGTTGTGCAGCATTATCATTAGCTAGATTAATTCACAACTTACCTAACTACAAATTTAATTTATTTATAGGTAACAAAAATAAAACTAATAAAGATCATTTTTGGGGATTTTGGAAAGTAAAAATTAATGATGATGCTTATAAAAAAGCAAATCATGTGTGGTCTAAATGGTCAATCAATACTAATGACTCTAAACATATTCTAACGTCAGTTAAACATCCTTATTGTGTGATAAAAAGGAAAAAATGGTTGGGTATATGTAAAAAACAACTTCCAAGTCAAAAATATACCATTTTAGAAAATGATGTACTTGAAAAAGATGGTCAATTATTTGTTAAGAATAAGAAAATTAATGGTGATTTAGTATTTGATAGTAGACCACCTAAAATTCCGAACAATATTTTGTTGCAGCACTTTGAAGGATTTGTAGTTACTTCTGAGAAAGATGTATTTGATCAAGATATAGTAACATTAATGGATTTCAGATGTGATCAGTCAAGAGGTATGCATTTTATTTACCTACTACCATTTAGTAAACGGAAAGCATTGGTTGAATCTACAATGTTTTCAAAAACAGTTGAGAACAAAGAATTTTATTCAGCTGAAATTTCAAAATATCTCAAAAAATATTTTAACTTAGTCAAGTTCACAAAGAGTGATCATGAAAAAGGTATTATTCCCATGCATTATATTTCTTGTGTATCTAGAGAATTTTTTAATATTGGTACAAGAGGTGGGGCAGTAAGACCTTCTTCAGGATATGCTTTTACTTTTATTCAAAAACAGGCATTTCAAATAATTAGCCAAATAAAAAATAGAAAAAAAATTAATACACAAATTCATAATGCTATTGATTTATTTTTAGATGAAATATTTATAAATGTTATCAATGAGTATCCTATCTTAGCTTCCAAAATTTTTTCAAGTTTAGGCAGAATTTTAAATGGTGATGAAATGGCTAAATTTATGTCTGGAAATGCTTCACTATTAACAACTTGCAAAATAATTATTTCAATGCCTAAAATACCATTTATTAAATCATTTTTTTATGTTGTGTATCGTAAATGGTTCAATTTACCTTAGATTGGTTAGATTATATCTCATTATTTTTTATTATTTTTATGGGTATTCCCCATGGAGCTCTTGATGGTGCCATCTCTGTTACATTAGGTTTTACGAAAAGTTTTTATTTGCAGGTACGATTTATAATTACATATTTATTTGTCGGTTCATTAATTGTTGTTCTCTGGTATTTTTTACCAGTTTTCTCCCTCATTTTGTTCTTAATACTAAGTATTTTTCATTTTGGTTGTGGTGATTTAAATTGGAAAAATAATACTTTATATTATATCTGTGGTTATGCTCATGGGGGGGTGGTAGTATTGGGCATAATTTTTTTTAACAAAGATGAAGTTAATCATCTCTTTTCAATTTTATCTGGTAATCAATTGTATTTATTGTGGCAATTTCTTTATATGGCTCTTTTAGTATGGACTTTCTCATTAATTTTAATGTTATTTAATTATAAAAAAATTACTTTCTCTAAAAATTATATTAAATTATTTACTGTAATGGTTTTAGTGATATCACTTTTTCCCCCTTTGCCAGCTTTTGCAATATATTTTTGTCTTATTCACAGCATTCACCATTTTAAAAGAATTATACCAACATTACTTAACTTTATGGAAAAGAAAAAAATATTGTACCTAATGATTATTTTTTCTGTATTGAGTTGGTTAGGTGGCGGAACTGTATATTATATTTTACTAAATTTATATTCATATACAGATACAATTATAAAAGTAACTTTTATTGGTTTGGCAGCGTTAACTTTCCCACATATGATTTTAGTAGACGGTGTGTTTAGGTTAAAGTATAAAGTTTAAAACCTCTGTTATTAGCTTACATGATTTCCTAGAGATGATAATGTTAAAAATAAACCAAGGACGATATTTGATTTAAATATTTGCAGTGGGTTGTGCTGTTCTATGTTTTTTATTTTTCTTACTTGATTAGCAAGATGCAATCCACAAATCGATACACCAATGTACCAAAAGATATTATTGTTTAATAAATATCCACTAATAATTAATAAGCAAAACATAAAACTATAAGAACATCCTACAAAAAGAGTTAAGAAGTTTTTAGCTGAAACTGCTGAATTTTTAATACCAAAAATTTCATCTTCATTTTTATCCTGGCATCCATAAATTGTGTCATATCCAATGATCCAGAACACAGTTGCCAAATACATAAAGAATATTCCTAAATTCCACTCTTCATTTGCAGCAGACCAAGCTGTTGGGACAGCCCAACTAAAGGTTAATCCTAATATAATTTGTGGCCATTTTGTAAATCTTTTAGCCAAGGGATATAGAATAACTAGAGGTATGGCTGAGACAGCTACAAACCAAGTCTTGATATTTAATTGATATAGACAAATTAAACCAATTAGTAACATTGTAATTAAAAAATAGGTTGCATGTAAAATTGAAATTTCACCACTAGCAAGCGGTCTTTTTTTTGTTCTAGAAATTTTTTTATCAATATCTTTGTCCCACATATCATTAATAGTACATCCGGCAGCTCTCATTACAATTGACCCTATTAAGAAAACAAACATTAGTTTTATACAGTTTATTAAATCTAAATTTGTTAATGGAAGCACCCACCACCCAGGTAGAAGAAGAAGCCAAAAACCGACTGGTCTGTCAAATCTTCCCAATCTTATCCATTTAATATAATGCTTAGGTAATATGTCCCACCAACCACTATCTAGCATGTCAGAATTATTTTGTTTGGGTATATTCATAAATAATGCAATATCATTATACTTTATTGTAATCAATGAGCAGTGAAATTAATTTACAGTTATACGGTTTTGTAATGTTAGACTTATCTTATAAAGCTAAAATCAGACTTTATTTTCCAGGAAAAATATCTTTAAAAAGTCCAGTTAAATTAGAAAATAAGCAAGTGCATTATTTAATAAATGTAATGAGAAAAAAAATTGATGATTCAATTTTAGTTTTCAATGGCGTTAATGGTGAGTTTTTGGCTAAAATTTCTGAAATTTATAAAAATACAATTATTATTGATATTATTAAAAAAACACGAGATGTCCAAATTGACAATGATATTTGGTTATTATTTGCACCAGTTAAAAAATCTCCAACTGAATATATAGTGCAAAAGGCAACTGAATTGGGAGTATCTAAAATTATCCCTGTAATTACAGAACGCACTATTACAAAAAATTTAAATCTAAAAAGAATGCAAGATATAGCTATTGAATCTTCTGAACAATGCGAACGCATAACTATCCCTGAAGTCTGTGCTGTAAAGAAACTTAAAGATTTAATTCCTAATTGGGATAATGATCGAATTATATTTTTTTGTGACGAAACGATTAGAAACAATGATGCCGTCAAAATAGATTTTCAAAATCTATCAACAAAGTCTTTTGGTGCTATTCTAGTGGGTCCTGAAGGTGGTTTCAGTGCAAATGAAACAAATTATTTGAGAGAAAAGAAGTTTATAAGACCAATTGATCTAGGACCTAGAATTTTGAGATCTGATACAGCAGTAATTACTGCTCTTTCTTTTTGGCACTTTTTAAATGGAGATATAAAAAATAATTAATAATCGTATAATTAAGTTCAATATAGGTTAGAAATACTATAAAATATTAAGTGTTAATATTTTCAATTTATACCATAATCTAAATATGAGATCTAAATGCCAAGATTAAAAAAAGAACACCTCATGAATTGGTTTAAAGAAGGTGAAAAAAAAAGAGAAGATTGGAAAATAGGTACGGAACATGAAAAATTTGTTTTTCATTTAAATAACTTAGAAAGAGTTGGTTATTTTGGTAAATCAGGTGTAAGTGAACTATTAAATAATCTTGCAAAAGAAAATAATTGGGAAAAAATTTTAGAAAAAAACAATACGATTGCCTTAAAAGATGAAACTGGTGCGTCAATTTCTCTTGAACCTGGTGGACAATTAGAATTATCGGGGTCTCCTCTTGATAACTTACACCAAACATGTAGAGAGACTGGAAGACACTTAAAAATCATGAAAAAAGCCATGAACAAACTTGGATTATCAATGATTGGTCTAGGTTATGATCCTAAATGGTCTCGTTCAAAGCAAAATTGGATGCCAAAAGGTCGATATGAAATTATGAAAAATTTTATGCCTAAAGTTGGTCAACTCGGATTAGATATGATGTTAAGGACATGTACTATTCAAGTTAATCTGGATTATTTGAATGAACAAGACATGGTCCAAAAGTTTCAAACATCCTTAGCATTACAATCTATTGCAACAGCTATTTTCGCTAATTCTCCATTTATTGAAGGTAAAGAAAGTGGATATTTATCTTCAAGAGCAATGGTCTGGACAGATACTGACCCTAATAGAACAGGTGTACCAGAAATTGTTTTTAATGAATCTTTTGGCTATGAGGAATGGTTAGATTATGTCCTCAAGGTACCAATGTATTTTGTATACAGAGAAGGTGAATATATCGATGTATCTGGAGGATCTTTTTTAGATTTTATGGATGGAAATTTAGAAGGTTTTGAGGGGAAATTTCCTTCTCTCAAAGACTGGGAGGACCATGTAACAGTTCCATTCCCAGAAGTTAGACTTAAACAATATTTAGAAATGAGAGGTGCAGATGGTGGACCATGGAATATAATTTGTGCTCTCCCAGCATTATGGGTTGGATTATTGTATGATAATGAGGCTCAATTAGAGGCCTATGATTTGGCAAAGCCATTTATGAATACTCAGCTTCTAGAAGAAGGAAGAATTTCGGCCGCAAAATACGGTTTAAATGGGAAACTAGGATCCAAAAGAATCATCGATATAGCAGAAGAAATGATAAGAATTTCTAGTTTAGGCCTTCAAAGACGTAATAAATTAGATGAACGAGGTGTTGATGAAAGACAGTTTTTAGATCCACTTTACAATATCATTAGAAACAAAAAGACTGGATCTGAAATTCTTCTAGAAAAGTTTAATGGTATTTGGAAGAAAAACATAGATAAAATATTTATCGATAACGCTTTCTGACACTCTAGTTCGTATCAGTGCCTCCTACTGTGATACCTCCCATTAATAACGTAGGTTGTCCTACGCCCACAGGGACACCTTGACCTTCTTTTCCACATGTGCCAATTCCGTCATCTAAAGACATATCATTTCCAATAAGAGAAATTTTCGACATTGCATCTGGGCCATTACCAATTAGGGTTGCTCCTTTAAGAGGCTGCTTAACTTTTCCATTTTCTACTAGATAGGCTTCTGAAGCAGAAAAAACAAATTTCCCATTTGTAATATCAACTTGTCCACCAGCAAAATTAACAGCATAAATGCCTTTTTTAACTGAACTTACAATCTCTTCAGGTTCAATTGTTCCATTATCCATGTAAGTGTTTGTCATTCTTGGCATAGGGTAATGAGAATAAGACTGTCTTCTCCCATTTCCAGTTGGTTCCATCTTCATTAATCTTGCATTCTGACGGTCTTGCATGTAATTTCTTAAAATTCCATTTTCTATTAAAATGTTCTTTGATGATTTTGTACCTTCGTCATCAATTGTTATTGATCCTCTTTTGTTCTCAATTGTTCCGTCATCAATGACTGTAACCCCTTCAGCAGTAACTTTTTCTCCAATTTTCCCTGAGAATATTGAAGTACCTTTTCTATTAAAATCTCCTTCTAAGCCATGACCTACAGCTTCGTGTAACATAACACCTGGCCAACCTGGACCTAAAATAACAGGCATTTCACCAGCAGGTGTAGGTATGGATTCGAGGTTAGTATTAGCAATTCTCAAAGCTTCTTTAACTTGTCCTTTCCATCTATCAGAATTAATCCATTCTTCATATATTCCTCTTCCACCACATCCGGAATTTCCAGTCTCTCTCCTTCCATTTTTTTCAACAACTAATGATACGTTAAGTCTAATAAGAGGTCTAATGTCAGCGGTTCTTTTTCCATCACCTCTCAATATTTGAATTGCTTGATAAGAGGCTGAAATAGATGCTGAAACTTGAATAACTTTCTTATCAATAGATCTTGCATAAGCATCAATTTCTTGAAGCAAACTTGTTTTGACTTTAAATGAAGTTTCCTCAATTGGATTTATTGAAGTGTAAAGTGGTTTGTTAGTTCCATGTGATGGACCTGGAGCCATTATTCCTGAATAGTTTTTTGAAACAGACCTGACTGTTTCTGAGGCTCTTTTAAGAGAAGACTCTGTTATTTCGCCCGAATGAGCAAAACCTCTGGCCTCACCTGCAATTGCCCTTAAACCAAACCCTTTTGTACTATCGTAGGCAATATTTTTCATTCGTCCATCGTCAAACGAAAACGATTCTGATTTTGTTGATTCAAGATACAATTCTCCGTCATCAGCATCTTTTAGAGTGTCTGATACAATAGATTGAGCTTTATTAAGATCAAAGTCATTATCCTCGTAAAACAATTTATCAGTTATTTCTAATGGTGATTTATTTTCCATTTTTGAACCTTTTGATTGAAATTTTATAATTATGAAATGATAATATAATTACTATTCTTCAAGATTAACACTAAAATATATGAATTTGATAATTAAATAATAATTTAATCTAAAAAAAATAATTTATTTGGTTTTAGATCTAGCATTTTTCATAAAAAAGTTTTAAGTAATACTTATACAAACGTATTTTAGAATCATTTCAAATTAATCTAACTCTATTCTATTATTTTAGATATGATTTGATCAAGGCTTGAGGAGCATAAATAATGAAAATAACTTTCCATACTGTATTAAAAGGTTGGAAAAATATTTCAAATTATATTTTTTTAGCAGCGGGAACAATGATGTGTTTTTTGTTAAATACAGCTATTGCGTCAGAACCAAAACCATGGCAAATGGATCTACAAGAACCTGCTGGAATAATTGCCACTAAAGCAACGGACCTTCACGACTTTCTTCTTGTTGTAATTACCTTAATTTCAGTTTTTGTACTTGGTTTATTAGTTTACGTATGCATAAAATTTAGAGAAAAACCTAATGTAAAACCCTCGAAAACTTCTCATAATACACTGATTGAGATAATTTGGACTGTGGTTCCGGTTTTGATTCTTGTTGTAATTGCTGTTCCTTCATTTAAGCTCCTTTATTTAACTGAAGCAGATAAACCAGTTGATATGGTTGTTAAGGTATCTGGAGCTCAATGGTATTGGAATTATGAATATCCAGATGAAGAAATTTCATTTGATTCATACATAATTGCAGAAAGTGACTTAAAGGATAATCAAAAAAGAATGTTAGATGTAGATAATCCACTAGTTGTCCCTGAGGGTACAAGAATAAAATTTCTTGTAACTGGAAATGACGTTATGCATTCATTTTTTGTTCCGTCTTTAGCTCTTCAAGTTTATTCTATTGCTGGAAGAATTAATGAAATTTGGACAGAAGTTCCCGTAGGAAAGAAAAAGTACTATGGGCAATGTAATCAAATATGTGGTGTTAATCACGCTTATATGCCAATAGTAATACAAGCTCTTCCTAAGAATGAATATGAAAAATGGCTAAAAGAAGCAAAAGTTAAATTTGCAAACAATAAAACAAATGAAAATAACAAAATCGTATTATTAGAAAAAGAAGTTAAGGAGATAAAATAATGGCTTCATTGTCTCAAACCGCAAATACAGGTTCGTCACATGATCATCATGGGGCTCCGTCAGGCTTTGTAAAAAGATGGTTATACTCAACTAATCATAAAGACATTGGTACTATGTATATAATTTTTGCTATAGTTGCTGCTTTCATTGGTGGAGCGATGTCAATTTACATGAGAATGGAGTTGATGAACCCAGGTGTGCAGTACATGGAAGATGGTCATATGTGGAACGTTTTCACAACTGCACATGGTTTGATAATGGTTTTCTTTGTTGTAATGCCAGGTTTAATTGGAGGTTTTGGTAACTGGTTTGTTCCTATAATGATTGGTGCTCCAGATATGGCCTTCCCAAGAATGAACAATATATCTTTTTGGCTTTTACCTCCAAGCTTTGTTTTGCTTTTATTATCAGCTGTAGTTGATGGCGGCGTTGGAGTTGGTTGGACCATATATCCGCCTCTTTCAAGCTCGGCAGGTTCTCCAGGCATGGGTATGGACCTTGCAATATTTTCTCTACATTTAGCAGGTGCATCTTCAATATTAGGTGCAGCAAACTTTATAACAACGATATTTAACATGAGGGCACCTGGAATGACACTTCACAAAATGCCATTATTTGTGTGGTCTATGCTAGTTACAGTATTTTTGTTATTATTAGCTATTCCAGTTTTGGCTGGTGCAATTACAATGTTACTTACTGACAGAAATTTTGGAACAAGCTTCTTCATTCCAGAAGGTGGTGGTGATCCTATATTATTTCTTCATCTTTTTTGGTTTTTTGGACACCCTGAAGTTTACATAATGATTTTACCTGCATTTGGTATTGTAAGCCAAATCGTTTCAACATTCTCAAGAAAACCTGTTTTTGGTTATTTAGGAATGGCATATGCTATGGTTTCTATAGGTGTAATTGGTTTTGTAGTATGGGCACATCACATGTATACTGTTGGTTTGTCCGTAGACACAAGAGCATATTTTACGGCTGCCACTATGGTAATAGCTGTACCAACCGGTATTAAAATCTTTTCATGGATTGCAACAATGTGGGGCGGTTCTATAGTTTTTAGGATACCAATGTATTGGGCAATTGGTTTTATTTTTCTTTTCACTGTTGGTGGCGTAACAGGTGTAGTATTAGCCAATGCTGGATTAGACGTTGTCCTACATAACACATACTACGTTATAGCACACTTTCATTATGTACTGTCATTAGGAGCTGTGTATGGCTTATTTGCAGCTTTTTACTATTGGTTTTCTAAAATGACTGGATATGAATACAGCGAAAGTTTAGCAAAGCTTCATTTTTGGGTTACATTTATAGGTGTTAACCTAACATTTTTCCCAATGCATTTTTTAGGCTTAGCAGGTATGCCGAGACGCTATGTTGATTATCCTGATGCATTTGCAGGATGGAATATGGTTGCATCAATTGGATCTTATATAGGAGCCTTGGGTGCCATAATCTTTTTAGTAGTTATAATCGAGGCTTTTGTAAAGAAACGAAAAGCTGTTAAAAACCCATGGGGTTCAACTGATAATACTTTAGAATGGACAGTTTCTTCACCACCTGCATTTCATACTTTTGCTGAAATACCAAAAGTAAAATAATATAGGTTTTGAATTTTAATATGCCATCAATAGTAGTTAACACTAAGGATATATTGCGAGAATCTAATAATTTAGGTTCTCCATATGATTATATTAATCTTATGAAGCCTAGAGTTATGTCGTTAGTAGTTTTTACTGCTTTCGTTGGATATTATAATGCGGTTCCAGTTTTAGATAGTTCAATTAATCCGTTTCTAGCTTTAATAGGAATATTTGCTATCGCACTTGGAGCAGGTGCATCTGGGGTCTTAAACCAATGGTTTGATAAAGACATTGATGTTTTAATGGATAGAACAAAAAACAGACCTATTCCATCTGGTAAGATTCAACCCTCTGAAGCTCTGTCATTTGGAATTATTACGTCTATTTTATCAATAATAATATTAGGTTTATCTATAAATTGGTTAGCAGCTAGTTTGCTTGCTTTTACAATATTTTTTTATGCAGTGGTTTATACTATTTGGCTTAAAAGATATACTGTTCAAAATATTGTGATAGGTGGTGCTGCTGGCGCATTTCCTCCTATTATTGGGCATGTTTGTGCTACAGGTTCTATTGGGGTAGAAGCTTTGATCTTATTCCTTATAATATTTTTATGGACACCACCACATTTTTGGTCTCTGGCTTTAGTAAATAAATCAGATTATATAGCTGCTAAAATACCAATGTTACCAATAATTTATGGTGATATCACCACTCGAAAAAATATCTTTATTTATTCACTTTTACTCATGCCTTGCGCATACCTTCCTTGGATTTTAAATTACTCCGGTAACATTTATGTGATAGTCGTTTCATTACTTAATATTGAATTTATCAGGAGATCGATTTATGTATTAAAAGAACATAAAGATTCAGAAAAAGGTCTATTTATGTACTCAATTTTTTATTTGAGTATTTTGTTTGCGAGTATTTGTGTTGATAAATTCGCAAGTAATTTTATGATAGGTTAGATATGAAATCTAATAAAAATGATGAATATATTAAAGCATTTTACGAAAATAGAAAATCGAAGAATTTTGCTATTTTAGGAATAATAATATTTATGGTTGTTCTTTTCTTTTTTATTACAATTTTAAGAATGGATGTCACTGCATAAATGTCTTTAAATTTATCAAAAAAAAATAATAATTCTTTAAAGTGGGTATTCCTAATTGTTTTTTTTATGCTTGGTTTATCTTTTGCCTCTGTTCCATTGTATGATTTGTTTTGTAGAGTTACTGGATATGCAGGGACGGTTCAGAGAGCTTCACTAGCTCCAGGATCAAATGGTCAATACAAAAACATTCAAATAAGATTTGATTCAAATATATCACATGAACTTAATTGGGAGTTTAAGGCACCTAAACAAGAAATTATTGTTCAACCTGGTATACAACAAGTCATTTACTATACAGCAAAAAATTTGTCGAACAAACCAACAACAGGTACAGCAGTATTTAACGTATCTCCTCCTAAAGCTGGAAGTATTTTTATGAAAGTAGATTGTTTTTGTTTTGTAAAACAAACACTCCAGCCGGGAGAAGAGGTTAAAATGCCTGTGTCATTTTATGTTGACCCAAGCATAAATAACGATGAAAACACAAAAAACTTGGAAGAGATAACTTTGTCGTATACATTTTTTAATGCTGAAACATAGTTTATAAGTTAAAAATTTTTTGGATTAAGTTGAGTGAGTATATACAAAGGTTAATTAGGGAGAATGTAATGAGCGGCGAACAAAAACATCAATATCACTTAGTTGAACCAAGTCCTTGGCCTGCCTTAGGATCTGCTGCTGGCTTTACCCTTTTTCTTGGGCTTACATTATATATGCATGAATATCCATTTTCATTATGGGTGTTAGGTGCAGGTTTGTTTATGGTGTTAGCTACCATGTTTTATTGGTGGAGAGACATTGTAAGAGAAGCTGAATATCAAGGTCATCACACACCTATCGTCCAAATTGGTATGAGATATGGCATGATATTTTTTATTTGTTCTGAGGTTATGTTTTTTGTGGCTTTTTTCTGGGCCTTTTTTGATTCAAGTTTATATCCTGATACTGGCGTGTGGCCCCCAGAAGGTATTGTAGCTTTAGATCCATTTGATCTACCTTTAATTAATACACTAATATTACTATTATCTGGTTGTACAGTTACTTGGTCTCATCACGCTCTTCAGCATGATAATAGAAAAGATTTTATAACAGGTCTTGTTTTAACTATAATTTTAGGTGCAATATTTACAGTGGTTCAAGCATATGAATATCAACATGCCACTTTTGCGTTTACTGATGGGATTTATGCTTCAACTTTTTATATGGCTACTGGTTTTCACGGGTTTCACGTATTAGTTGGAACAATATTTTTAACAGTTTGCTTATTTAGAGGTCTTAAAGGTCATTTTACTGCTGATCATCACTTTGGGTTTGAAGCAGCAGCTTGGTATTGGCATTTTGTTGATGTTGTTTGGTTATTTTTATTTGTTTGTATATATTGGTGGGGTGGTTGATAGGTATTTATAATACTTATCAAAAATAAGGTTTATATACTAATAATGAAAATACAATTTAAGCCAATGTTATGGCCATCAATATTTTCTATATTAATTTTTGCTATTTTAATTAGTTTTGGTACTTGGCAAGTTAAAAGACTATTTTGGAAAGAAGCTCTTATTGAAAATTATCTTACGCAAAGTCAGTCTAATCCAATAACTGATCCTGCTGAACTAGAGAAGTCTTCAATTAATGAATTTAAGTCTATTGGTATTTTAGGTCGTTTTATGCACAGTAATGAAATCTATATTACAGGTAAAACTTACGAAGGTAACGCAGGATTTCACGTGATAACTCCATTTATAATGCAAAATAACAAAATTGTTCTTATTAACAGAGGTTGGGTATCAGAGAGTTATAAAAATCCTGACAAAAGGAAATTTAGTCTTACCAAAGGCTTGGTAAAATTAAATGGAATTATAAGATATCCACAAAAGAAAGGTTATTTTGTTCCAGAAAATGACGGAGAAAATGGTTTTTGGTTTACAATTGTACCTAATCAGATTTTTGACTTTATAAATATTATCTCAAACAAAACAATTAATGATTATTATATTGACGCTCTGCGTGTTGGTGAAAAGCTGACACTGCCTATCGGAGTAGATGGTGAACCTAAATTTCGCAATCAACATTTATCATATGCAATAACTTGGTATGGATTAGCTTTATCTCTTCTATTTGTGTACTTTTCATATCATGTGTCATCTGGAAGATTAATATTTAAAAAGAATAAACGAAATGGATGATTATATTAAATATTCAAGTACAAGAGGCGGAGATGATTCTCTTTCATATGAAGAGGTTCTTTTATCTGGATTAGCGAGAGATGGTGGATTATTTATGCCGGAAAAATGGCCAAGTTTTAGTCATGTTGACTTAAGAAACATGAAAGAACTTAGTTATTCCAAGTTAGCTTCTAAAATTTTAAAACCCTTTATACAACCTTTTTTGGATGAGGATGATATTTCAAATATATGTGAAGCTACTTATTCAACATTTGGTAATGAAGTAGCTCCTTTAAAAGAGCTTAAGGAAAACACATATATTCTTGAGCTTTTTCATGGTCCCACACTAGCATTCAAAGATTATGCTATGCAATTTTTGTCTAGAGCATTTAACATAGCACTAGAAAAAAAGACTAAAAGAGCTGTAATTTTGGGTGCTACTAGTGGTGATACTGGTTCTGCAGCTCTAGAGGCATTTAAAGGCAAAGAAAATATCGATATTTTTATTCTTTTTCCGCACAAAAGGGTATCAGAAGTTCAACAAAAACAAATGACTTGGATAAATGAAGATGGAGCACATGCCCTATCTGTGAAAACTGATTTTGATGGATGTCAAGCAATCGTTAAAGATTGTTTTGAAGATTTAAATTTTAAAGATCGTACATCACTCTCAGCTATAAATTCAATTAATTGGGTAAGATTATTACCTCAAATTGTTTATTATTTCTACTCTGCGCTAAGAGTAGGGTCTCCTGAAAAAGAGGTCGTTTTTTCAGTGCCTACAGGTAATTTTGGAAATATTTTAGCAGGATGGATGGCAAAAAAAATGGGACTTCCTATATTTAAGCTGATATGTGGCTCAAACCAAAATGATATACTTACTAGATTTTTTGAAAATGGTATTATGAAACGAAAGAATGTTTCTCCTTCATATAGCCCAAGCATGGATATTCAAGTTTCTAGCAATTTTGAGAGATTATTATTTGAAATAAATGATAGGGACACAAATTTAGTTAAGAAGCAAATGAATGAATTTAAAGTTAATGGGAATTTTCAAATTACTCAAGACCAACTTAACAAAATAAATAATTTGTTTGCCGCTTTTAAGATTAGTGATTTTGATACTCTTAATATAATTAAAAAAACCTACATTGATCAAAAATATATGCTTGATCCTCATAGTGCAATAGGTTATGGCGCTGTGCAAAAAGCTATTGAACAAAAAATTATTTCTATTGACACTCCAATAATTTCACTTGCTTGCGCACACCCTGCAAAATTTCCGCAAGTTATAAAAAAAAGTATTGGAATAATACCTGAATTCCCTTTTCATTTAGATCAAATTATGAGTCGAAAAGAAAATTTTAAAATAATTGAACCTAATTTAAAAGATGTCCAAGAATATATTATAAAATCAATGAGAGTTTCATGAGTGTAGAATTTAAAATTCTTGATAATGGTATAACAATTATTAATGATAAAATTAATGTTGAAAGTGCATCTATTGGAGTTTGGATAGGCGCAGGAAGTTCTAACGAAAATAATGATGAATGTGGAATTGCTCATATGTTAGAACATATGGCATTTAAAGGAACCAAAAACAGAAATGCCGAAACAATAGCGCGAGAGATTGAAGATGTTGGAGGTGATATCAATGCTTACACTAGTAAAGAGGTTACGGCATATTTTCTCAAAGTGTTGAAAGAAAACGCTGAATTAGGAGTTGATATCTTGTCAGACATTATAAAAAACTCGACTTTCCCTAAAGATGAAATTGAGAGAGAAAGAGGGGTTATAATTTCCGAAATAGGACAATCTTATGATGCTCCAGACGATAGAGTATTTGAAAATTTTACTAAAACTGCTTTTAAAAATCAACCAATGGGAAGACCCATTCTTGGCACTAAAGAAACTGTAAGTAGTTTTAAACAGTCTGATTTAAAATTCTTTTTAGATTCAAATTACGCTCCAGAAAACATAGTTGTCTCTATGTCTGGAAACTTAAATAAGGACAATTTATTTAAAATTGTTGAAGAAAAATTTTCAGAAATCAAAAATGATATTAGACCAAAAAAAGTCAATTCAGAATGGACATCTGGATTTATCGCAGAAGATAGAAAGCTAGAACAAACACAACTAGTATTTGGTGTTGAAGGTCTAAATAATATAGATATTGACCGTTTTTCTCTCAGGGCGCTATCAATTATACTAGGTGGCGGAATGTCTTCGAGATTGTTTCAAGAGATAAGAGAAAAAAGAGGTTTATGTTATTCCATTTTTAGTTTTACACAGATGCAAAATTCTTCTGGCGTGTTTGGTTTTTATGCTGGAACTTCACCTAACGATGTTGATCAATTACTAGAAGCAAGTTTAATAGAATGGAAAAAAATAAAAAAATTCATATCTTCTGAAGAACTTGAAAGAGCAAAATCACAAATGAAATCTGGTTTTATAATGGGTCAAGAAAGTAACAGTTCAAGGTCAGAATATTTTGCGAAAAATATGATTAGTTTTAGAAAATTGATAGAAACCAATGAGGTTATAAGAAGCATAGAAAATATATCTGTTTCTTCTGTTTATGAATTATGTGATAGGTTATTTAATTCTGCTAAGCCTGTATTATCTGTGATAGGGCCTGATGCTAATTCTTTAAAAAAATTAGAGATTTCAACAATGCTAAATTAAAATAATTACTAAGCACTCCCTGAATATGATACTAGCTTATTTGGATCCACTCCCATGTTTTTTAAACACTTTTTCCATAACGAAAATTTTAAGTGATTATGAAATATCAAATCTTTACTTGAGTTACTTATGATCCAAGAATTTTCTAGTATTTCATTATCGAGTTGTCCTTGATCCCACACTGCACATCCTAGGAAAATTTTTGCATATTCGGGTGATTTATCTTTTGAGATATCAATTAAGATTTCTTCAGAACTAGTTATCATTACACCCTCTAAAACATCTTCAGATGTCTTATATTTTTTTTCATTAGAATGTATAATAAAACCTTGATTCAGATGGACAGGACCACCAAAAAAAGTAGGGCTGGATTTGAAATTAGTTGCAGAATTAATTTTCATTTTCTTTAAAAACTGGGATGTGTCAAAATTATAAAGTGGTTTGTTTAGAATTAATCCCATTGTGGCATCCTTAGAATGTTCACAAATTAATATAACAGAATCCTGAAATCTTATGTCATCAAGTCCTGGAGAGGCAATTAGCAGTTTACCTAACAATTCTTGATCCATAATTGTAATTCCAATATATTAGTGACAATTCTTATAATAACCAAAAAGAAATAATGCACAATAAACTAGTTAATTTAAAATACTATAAAGTTATAATTTTGTTGTTATCTCTAACTTTAATTTGTTTGACCAATGTAAGCAAATCTGTCTCTAACATCTTGGTTTCTAATCAAAACATTGTGACTAATGAAAATTATGATTTTGTTAAATTTGATATTTTATTTGGTAAAATATTTGAAACTAAACCAACAAAAATTCTTATAGGTTTAAAAGCAAACCTCTTACCACAATGGAAAATATATTGGAGAAATCCTGGTGATGCAGGACTGCCTCCCGAAATCAAATGGGAAACAGGAAATAATATTAAATCAATGAATTTATTGTTTCCAAACCCTAAAAGATTTAAGTTTTTCGGTATTGAGACATTTGGTTACGAAAATGAAGTAATATTTCCAATAGTTATAGAACGGTTAAACAAAAACAAAAAAATATCAGGACAACTTCTATTTGAGGCACAAGTATGTGCCGACATATGTGTTCCAGTAAGTTTTAATTATGATTTAAGTAAATTAACTAAAAATTATAAAAGCAATTCTAAATTAAAAGAGATACTTAGATATAAGAATAATGTACCTAAGTTTCTAGGAAGTAAAGATTTAGAACTTCTCTCATTTGATAAATCTGATGATAAACTAAAGTTATCATTTATAAATAAATTAAACATAAATCCGTATGATATAATTATAGAAGATCATAAAGAACGCATTTTTGAAAAACCCTCATATTCTAAATTTGGTGAACTTTTAAATTTAACTATTAATTTTAAAGATAAAAAAGATTATGAATTTAAATTTTTAAAATTAACTTTTCTTAATAATGATCATAGTTATGAGAAAATTATAACTAAATCATCAAATTTACCGAATAAAAATAATTTTAAATTTAATGAAAATAAGATTTCAATTGGCTTTGAAATTTTCGTAATTGCTCTAATTGGCGGATTTATTTTAAATTTTATGCCCTGTGTTCTCCCAGTGTTATCTTTGAAAATGATACAATTAGTAAATCTAAGAACGGAAAACAAAATAATATTTAGAAAGAAAATATTATTTAATATATTGGGTATATTGACGTCTTTTTTGCTGCTAGCTGTCGTTACTTATATTGTTAAGTCTGCAGGTGAACTTGTTGGGTGGGGTGTGCAATTTCAAAATCCATCTTTTCTAATTTTTATGATTTTACTAACAGCTTTTTTTGGTTTTAATCTCTTAGGGTTATTTAATTTATTTTTACCTCCAAAAGTTTTAAATATTTTATCTTATAGGGGCGAGGGTTTTGTTGGAGATTTTATCACTGGAATTACATTAACTTTATTAGCTACTCCCTGTACAGCACCATTAGTGGGTACCGCAGTTGGTTTTGCTTTATCTGGAGGTACTTTCGAAATTTTTTCCATTCTTTTAATTATGGGTTTAGGTTTGTCATTACCCCTAATTCTAATAATGTTATTCCCTAAAATTATATCAATAATACCAAAGCCAGGTAATTGGTTAGAAACTTTTAAAAAATTTATGGCTGTTTTCCTTCTACTTACGTCGTTATGGTTAATTAATTTATTGATTAAATTAGAAACAAAAATTGAAACCAACCTATATAACTATTCAAATTTCGAGATAGTTAATTGGGATATAAACAAAAATATTTTATTACCTAATCAGTTGGCAGCAAAAGGTGAAATAGTATTTGTCGATATTACTGCAGATTGGTGCATAACATGTCAGGTCAATAAAGCACTGGTACTTGAAACTAATCAAGTATCAGAAATTTTTAAAAAAAATAATGTAAAAGTTCTAGTCTTAGATTGGACTAAGCCAAACAAAAATATTAAGAGGTTTCTAACTAAAAAACAACGTTATGGAATACCGTATAATGAAATTTATGGTCCATTAATGTTAAATGGAAAAATTCTGTCTGAATTACTGACTATTAAAGAAATCCAGAAATATATTAAAAAAGCAAAATAATTTTATTTTAAAACCCTGTGATATAGTTTAAGAATGATTTAAAATAAAAGGAGTTTGCATGTCAACTAACATAGGTAATAATTTCCCCTCTGGAGTATTTCTTATAAAAGATAGTGATGGGGTCAAAGAAGTTAAAACTAATGATTATTTTAAATCGAATAAAGTTGTTTTGTTTGCTTTACCAGGGGCTTTTACACCGACATGTTCTGCTAAGCATTTGCCAGGTTATATAAAATATTATCAAGATATTAAAGATAAAGGTGTAGACATAATTGCATGTATGGCAGTAAATGATCCACATGTAATGCGTGCATGGGGTTTGGCAAATGAAGTTGAAGGAAAAATTGACATGTTGTCTGATTCCGATTGTTCAGTCTCACAGTCTCTTGGTCTTGATATGAATTTTGGTAGAATAATGGGGCATAGATCTAGAAGATTTGCAATGATAATTGAAAATAATGTAATCAAAAAGTCTTTTGTAGAAGAAGTAGGTGCGTTTGAGGTTTCTACTGCAGAAAATATTTTAAAAAATCTATAATATTTTATTATTTCTCATTCATAGCATTTACAGCCAATTTATCTGCAATTTCATTATAATAGTTTCCAGAATGCCCTTTAACCCAAAACCATTCTATATCATGAAGATTAACATTTTCATCTAGTTCAATCCAAAGCTCTTTATTGGAAACTATTTTTTTATTAGCAGTTTTCCATCCATTTTTTTTCCAATTTACAATCCACTCCGTTATTCCATTTTTAACATATTGTGAATCTGTATATAATTTTATTTTACTTGGGTACTTAATTGCTTTTAAAGCTTCAATGGTTGCTTTAAGTTCCATTTTATTATTTGTGGTTAATTTTTCTGATCCAAATAAATGTTTTTCATTATCCTGATAAAGCAAAACAGCTCCCCACCCACCTTTTCCAGGGTTTCCAGAACATGCACCATCTGTAAAAATAGTAATTTCTTTTTTCATGATTAATTTTCTAAATATTTAATATTTTTAACTAATTTCTTAAAGTATTTATGTTTTGTTATATATTCTTTTGGATTTTTAGGTATAACATTAGCTTCAGTAGGTGTATTTACCCAATCAAATAATCTTGTTAATAAAAAACGTAAAGAAGCAGCCTGACACAATAGTGGTAAAAATAATTCTTCATCTTTACTTAATTTCCTTTTAGAATTGTATCCTTTAAGTAGAGCTTGATATTTTTTATCCTGAAAATTGTCTTGTTTATCAAAACACCAAGCATTAATAGCAATTGCCAAATCATATGTAAGTATATCAGTACATGAAAAATAAAAATCAATTACTCCCGTAATTTTATCATTAATAAAAAAAACATTATCAGGAAACAAATCTCCATGAATAAAACCTTTTGGCAAGTCATGTGGCCAAAATTTTACTAAAAAATCAAAGGAATTTTGTATATCTTTCATCAAGTTAGGTTGAAGTTTTTCTAATACGCTTGCTGGTACATCAGTACTGCAGTTTCTAATTAATGTTTCCCATCCCTTAATAGAAAGTGAGTTATCTCTTTGAATTTTAAAATCTTTACTATAGAGGTGCATAAGGCCCATGCTTGAACCAACTTGATTACAATCTTCAATTGTTATGTTGTTTTTAGGTTCACCTTCAAGGAAATTAACAATTATTGTTGGTTTCCCTCTTAATTCTTGAAGAAATTCGTTATTCTTATCACATATTGGTTCAGGACAATAATAACCATTTTTGTTTAAATGAAGCATAATTTTGATAAAAAATGGAATATCCTTAATATTAACTCTTTTTTCAAAAATAGTGAGTATAAAATTCCCAATAGATGTTTTTAAATGAAAGTTACTGTTTTCTATTCCTTCTGTAATACCAGAAAATGAAATTAACTCACCAATATCGTATAGCTTTAAAAAGTCTATTATTTGACCTTGATTTAAATTTGTATAGACTGCCAATTCTAAATCCTAAAACTTATCGTAAAATTTTTGGTAAATTAAATTTAACATCTTCTTTTGTTACTTCATGATCTATCAAATTAACTTCAAAATCTTTTTTAAGTTTAGATATTAACACTTGGACTAGGGTCTCCGGCGCCGATGCACCAGCAGTTAATCCAATATTAGGAGATTTTAAAGGATTAAATTTTTTTAAAAACAAATCAAGTTTATTTTCGTTGGGTATTAAAATAGCTTTTTTTACACCATGAGATAACGCTACTTCAACAAGACGAACAGAATTAGAGGAATTTTCAGCTCCAATAACTAAAATGCAATCACATATTTTTGACATTGATTTTACTGCCATTTGTCTATTTGTGGTTGCATAACAAATGTCTTCAGAACTCGGTCCTTTAATATTTGGAAATCTAGATTTTAAAATACTTAAAATTTTACTTGTATCATCTATAGACAATGTTGTTTGGGTAGCAAAAGCTAAATTGTCTGGATTATCTACTCTAATTTTATAAGCATCTTCTTCTGTTTCAATCAAAGTAATATTATTTTTTGGAACTTGTCCCATAGTTCCAATTACTTCTACATGATTTTTATGTCCAATTAATAGAACATGTCTTCCTAAATTATAATGACGAATTGTTTCATTATGAACTTTAGTTACTAATGGACAAGTTGCATCTATAGAAATCATTTTTCTTTGTTTTGCCTCATCCATTACAGATTTGGCAACGCCGTGTGCTGAAAAGATAATTGGGCGATCAGTTGGTGCCTCACTAACTTCGTCCACAAAAACAGCTCCAATTTTAGCTAAAGAATTAACAACGTCTTTATTATGAACTATTTCATGTCTAACATAGACTGGGGATCCAAATCTTTTAATAGTCTCTTCTACAATCTTTACAGCTCTATCAACACCTGCACAAAAACCTCTTGGTGATGCAAGATATAAATTAATTTTTTGTTTCTTCATAATTTATTTTTGATGTATTACAATCAATACGTCAATAAAGATTAGCTAAGTTACAAAATTTTTTACGTTTTTAGGATATAATGTATGATTAGATTTTTTATTATAATTTCATTTTTATTTTTTAATGGTTGTTCAACGCTTAAAAAAGAAGTCGTTGAATGTCCAAAATTGATTTCACCTAAAAAAGCTGCTGAAATTGTTGTTAATTCAGAAAGTAACTTTCCTGTTTATTTAGGATTCAGAGGCGTACAGAAATTTTGCTTTAAAGATGGTAATGATATTCAAATGGAGCTCTCTGTGAATATACGAGCAATCAGAAATGACACAACAAAGGAAGATTATGTTCCTGTAAGCATTAGTGTAGTATCAATAGATTTAAATGAAAAAGAATTTGATAGGGATGAATTTAATTACTCTCAATTTTTATTAAAAGGTAGTAAAAAAGTAGATAGAGCTAGTACATTTGAGTTGAAAGTTCCAGCTGGAGGGCTGGTCTTACTAGGTATAAGGTAGTTATTTTAAAATAGAGGATCTAATTTCGTTTGAAGATTTTAATATTAAATTAACGTTTTCTTTGTCATCCAATTTCTCTTCGATGTAAGTCTTGGACGCTTCAATGACTATACTACTAGTAATATCTTTAATGTTTTTTATAGCCTCAGCTTCTAATGATTTGATTTTTTGTTTAGCTTGCTCTTCTTTTCTTTTTATTATTTCAAGAGACTTTAAGTTTGCTTCTTCTTGTATTTTCTTTGCAGTTTCTTTTGCATCTTTTATTAGATTTTCAGCTTCATCAGAAACATTTTTTTGGTTTTGTAAAGCAAGCCTCAATTCTTCTAGAGCTTCCTCTTTTAGTGATTTAGCTTGATTAAGTTCTTTTTCAATTAATAATGATCTCTCATCTAGTAAAGAAAGTATAGCTTTCTTTCCTTTTTTCCAAACCAAAACAAAAAATAATATAAATGCAATTGCTACCCACGCTGTCTCATCAAAGTACATTCTATTTCTCCACCAATATATTTTTTGATGCTGTATTAATTGCTTTCTTACCCTCAACGTTATCGTATTTTAGATCAGTTAAATTTTGAATGACTTTTGCGGTAAGTGATTCGGCGTTGCTTATGACTTCTTTTATAACTAATTTTTGTGTGTCCATTATTTGTTTTTCAGCTTTGACAACTTTTTCATTTAATTTTTGATTAATGTCATTTTCTTTTTTTTCGATATCTTTTTTTGCTTCAGAAAGAGCTTGATTTACAATTGATTGTGATCTTGATTTTAACTCTGTTTGAGAATTAATAATGTTTTCTTTTATTTTGTCAGTCTCTTGACTTGAAGTTTTAGCTTTTACTAAGTCATTTTGGATATTAGTTTCCCTGTTATTTAAAATTGATTTTATATTGGGAGTTACCAAATATTTCATTGATATATAACCTATAATTAGGGACACAACAGACCAAAAAATAAGAGATGGATATGTATTAAAATCTAATTGTGGCAGTCCAGCTTTACCTTCATCAGCTTGAGCAACATAAGAAGTATTTGTAAAGAGTAGTACGATTAAGATAAATTTGCGATAATATGACATTTTTTATTCTTATTTAACTAAAAATCTGCCTATAGTAGAATTACTATAGGCAAAATTAAATTTTATTAGAATGTGAATAATAGTAATAGCGCAATAACTAGTGCAAAAAGCGCAACTGCTTCTGTTAGAGCAAATCCTAAAATAGCTATTCCAAAAACTTCATTTTTTGCTGCTGGGTTTCTTCCAACTGCTGTGACTAATGAAGCAAAAATATTACCAATTCCAACTCCAACTCCAGCTAGAGCTATAACGGCCAAACCAGCTCCTATTAATTTTGCGGCATCCATTTCCATATTTTTTTTCCTTTCTTAAGTAATTTTAAATTTAGTAATGAATTAGTGTAAATGTATTGCATCATGAAGGTACATACATGTTAAAATACTGAAAACATAAGCTTGAAGCGCTGCTACTAAAAATTCAAGCCCTGTCAAACCAATAACTGCCATAAGAGGTAACACAGCTCCTGCTTTTAAAATTCCACCTGCTGATCCCATCATTATTATGAGTCCAGCAAATACCTTCATCATTGTGTGTCCGGCTAACATATTAGCAAATAATCTAACAGATAAACTAATTGGACGGATAAAATAAGAGATAATCTCAATTGGTATCAGTAGAGGTGCTAGGCCAATTGGTACTCCAGATGGAAAAAAATACGTAAAAAATTTAAACCCATGTTTTAAAATTGCGATAATTGTAACTCCTACGAAAATAATTGCAGCCAATGTAAAGGTAACTGCTATTTGTGAAGTAAAAGTGTAACTGTAGGGAATCATTCCAAGTAGGTTTCCAAATAGAATAAACATAAATAAAGTGAATATAAATGGAAAGTAGGCTTGACTACCTTTGCCTGCATTTTCTTTAACCATATTTGCAACAAACTCATATGACATTTCTACTAGGGATTGAAATCTTCCAGGTATAAGAGCTTGTTTTCTTGATCCAAAATATAAAAAACAAACTGACCCAAGAATAGACAACATCATGAACAAAGAAGCGTTAGTGAATGATACATCAATACCCATAAAGTTGAGTTCGTATAAAGTTTTAATCGTAAATTGTTCAACAGGTGAATTCATTTTATTTTTCTTTTTCGTTAAAAAATCCCATTTTCAAACCTTTGTCAGTCAAAACTCTCCAAAGGTTATATATCCCAGCTACACCACCTAACAAAAAAAATACTAATAGAAATAATGGAGTGGTATTAAACCATTGATCTATTGTCCATCCTAAGCCCGCACCAATTAGCAAACCAGCGAGTAATTCTGTTCCAACTCTATAGTAAATATTAAGTGAATCTGTATCTTTAAATGTTTTTTTATAATCCTTCTTAGCTAGTGCAACGTCTATTCTTTTTGATAAATTTTTTTTTTTATTTAACGTGCTCATACTTTACTTTCAAATGAAATTTATAAGCGTGCTTAAATTATTTTGAGCTTACAAATAAGTCAAGAGTTTACTTCAAAAACTTTTATTAGGCTATATCCTTTATTTTATTTGCTTGTTCTAAATCAACAGAAACCAGTCTACTAATGCCTTTTTTTTCCATTGTAACACCGAAAAGTCTATTCATTTTAGCCATTGTTAATCTATGGTGTGTAACAACTAAAAAATAAGTTTCTGTTTCATCTACTATTTTATCCAACAAGTTACAGAATCTGCTTACATTACTATCATCTAAAGCAGCATCAACTTCATCTAAAATACATATTGGAGCAGGATTACATAAGAAAACAGAAAAAATGAGAGATATGGCTGTTAAAGCTTGTTCTCCACCTGACAACAAGGAAAGTAATTGCATTTTTTTTCCAGGTGGACTTGCTAATATCTCCAATCCAGCTTTAAGAGGATCATCATCTCCAACTAATTTTAATTCAGCATCACCACCTCCAAAAAGCTTTTTAAAAAGATTCTTAAAGTTTTTATTTACGAGCTCAAAACTTTCTTTAAGACGTTGTCTGCCTTCTTTATTTAATTCAAAAATTCCACTTTTTAGTTTTTCAATTGCTAATTCTAAGTCAACTCTTTCCTTAGACATCAATTCAATTTTTTGTCTCATTTCGTTCATTTCTTCTTCAGCACGTAAATTTACAGCGCCTAATGATTCTCTTTCATTTAATAATCTTTGAACTGTCTTTTCTAAAGTTTCTATTGATGTATTTAATTCTTCGTTTTCACTTAAATTAACAATTTCTATTAGTTGCTTCGACTTTACCCTGAGTTTCTCATAAACTCTATCCTCGATATTTTCTATTTTTGTGCTAGCTAGATTAAGTGCGGCTTCTACTTTTATCATATCTTCTCGAAAAGATGCTAAATTTTGTTCTGACGATTTTTCTAAGTTTTCTGCTTCATTCAGTAATGTTTCCGTTTGTACTAACTTATCTGCAGCAAGGTTTCTGTTTTTTTCAGCTGTTTCAATCTTGATATTTAATTCATTAGCTTTTTCCACAAAATTATCTGGTAGTTTCTCTAGTCTTGATTTATCTTCTTTCAAGTTATCTAGTCTTTCTTTTAAAGATTTAATTCTTGTTTCTGCCTCGACCTTTCTGTTTTCCCAATCATTTTTTTGATTGTTAATTTGCTTTAGGTTTCTTTGTTGATAACTTTCCTGATTTCTAATTTGTTGCTCTGCAGCCATTGCATCTGTCAATTCGTTTCTACATTGATCAGCTGTATTTCTAATTTTCAATTCATCTGCTAGTAAAGTTGGCAAGTTTAATGATTTTTTAGATAGTGTTTCTAAATCTACTAATTCTTTTTGAGATGTATCTAAAATATTTTGATGTTCTTTTAATAAGATATTACTTGAATTTATCTTTGAATCTAAACTTGAAATTGATAATTTTGTGTCATTTAATTCATTATTCAGTAAGTTTATTTTAGATTCTATTTCCTTCGTTGTTCCAAAAAATTTCTCTAATTCCAACTCATTTTGATTAATTTCATTAACAATTGTAACTTCTTCTTTTTCTTTATATGGTAATTCATCTTGTAAATTTCTTAATTTTGTAATTTGTTGCAATCTTTCTGAATAACTATTTTGAACGCCTAAAGGTTGAACATATCCATCCCATCTCCACAAGCCTCCTTTTAAGGTTGTCAAAGCCTGTCCAAAAGATAATTCTTTTTGAAGTTTAAGAGCAATTTTTTCATTTTCTACGATACCTATACCGATTAATGCAATATCTAGAATTGAATTCTTTTTAATTTTTGAAATTATAGGAGTAGCACCTTTGGGTAACTTTTCTTCAAATTTAGCTGTAATTTCTTTCCAGTAAGAAATGTTCTGTTCGTCTGAATTGTCTGATTTTACAGGAGCTAATATTGTTTCACCTAGTACCGATCCAATTGCATCTTGAAGGTTCCCTATATCATCTATTGTTGCTTCTAGAGTGTTGTTTTTGAATTCATCATAGCCTAATAGCGAAGATAAAGAATGTAAATCAGCTCTCATTACATTGAGATCATAATCTATTTTACCCTTCTTTTCTTTTAGGTTTATATTTAAATTCTCTTTAGTCTCTAATTGTTTTTTTATTAATTTTAGCTTTTCATTTTCTTCTTTAATTAACTTTTCAACATTAACCCTTTTCTTGTTGTGCTCATCGATTAACTTTTTATCTTCAGTAATATTGAACTGTGATTTTTGATCTTCTGAATTTTTTATTTTTTCTTTTAAATTATTAATTCGATTTTCCAGATCTGATTTGTCAGATTTTATTGAAAAAATTTCGGAATTTATAGATGAAAGTTTTGCATCTGCATATTCAGACTTTATTTTAAGTTCATTTACTTTTTTTGAAGCATCCTTTTTCTTAGTTGTGAAATCTTTTGTATCTAATTGTAGCTTGTCTTTTTCTAGAAGGAGATTTGAAATTGTTTTATTCGCATCATCCTTTATTTCAATTTCTCTTTTAAGATCAGTTTCTATTTGTGTTATTTGGTTTAAAATATTTTTCAACGTTAATTTTGAAGTTGCTTCTTCTTCTTCTAATCTAATTTTTGAAATATTTAATGATTGTAAAGTAGCAGCTTTTTCTGTTTCAATTGTTCTAAGCTCGGGTAGCTTGTTAAAAATTTCTAGCTTCGATTTTGTATTTTTAGATAAGTTTATTTGAGCCTCTTCAACGTTATTTTTTGATTTATTAAATTTTGCCTCTAGGTCATTAAATTCTTGTTCAGCTGTGTTTAGTAGTGACAAGAAAAGCGAAGCTTCGGCTTTTCTTAACCTATCTCCTACTGACCTGTAACGAGCTGCCTTCCTACCTTGTTTTTCTAATTCAACAAGTTGCTCATTATATGTATTCTCTATATCTGACAATCTACTTAAATTGTCAGTAGCTCCATTTAATTTTAATTCTGCTTCATGTCTCCTATTATGTAACCCTTTAATGTTTGCGGCTTCTTCAAGAATTATTCTTCTCTCTTCAAGGCTGGACTCTATTATTTGTGAAATTCTTCCTTGACTTACAATTCCTGATGATCGAGCTCCACTGGCGCTATCTGCAAAAATTAATTGCACATCTCTAGCTCTAACTTGTTTAGAATTAACTCTATAAGTAGAACCTTTTTCTCGTTCGATTTTTCTTGAAATTTCAATTTCATCAAATTGATTATAATTAGCAGGGGCTTTTTTTTCAGCGTTATCTAATTTAATTGTTACTTCAGCGAAATTTCTAGCTGGGCGTTCATTTGATCCAGAAAAAATTACATCATCCATACCTTCGCCACGCATTTGTCTTGCTGAATTTTCACCCATTACCCATTTCATAGCCTCTACAATGTTTGATTTGCCACAGCCATTTGGACCTACTATCCCTGTTAGGCCTTCGTTAAGATCTATTTCTGTTGGCTCTAAAAAAGATTTAAATCCAGAAATTCTTATAGATTTGAATTTCATTTGTTTTCCAATTTTACTTTAAGATTTTTTTGCGTTAATTGACTTCAAAAGTTCTTTTTCAAAGTCTTTGAAAGATAAAGCTCCAGAAATTTTATATTTATCATTTACAATGAAAGTTGGAGTAGAATTTATATCAAAGTTTTTAGACTCTTTTTCCATTTTTGTAACAATTTCCTGCATAAGTGGAATGTTTTGAGAAATATCATTAAATTTTTTTGATGATATGCCAAATAATTTGGCGATTGATTGTAACTCATTCAAAGGATTTTTTGAATATGCCCATTGTTTCTGCTTTTTTAATAAAATGCTTACAGCCTCTATGTAACCATCCTTTGTAGGTATTGATCTAGCTAATGTAGCTGCAATAACTGCGAGTCTGTCAAGAGGATAATCAATAAATTCTAATTGAACTTTACCCGTATCAATGTATTTTTTTTTGAGTTGAGGCAGTGTTTTTATATGAAAGTTTGAACAGTGACCACAGGTTAATGAAAAGAATTCTTTTATTTTTATTGGTGCATCGTCAGAACCCAAAAATTGTTTTCGCATCAACTCGTTTAATGTATCTTGATTTGAAAAACTTTTTTTTGAAAATAAGAAAAAAACAGCAACACCTAGCAAAAAATTTCTTCTATTTAAAAACATATTTTCCCCAAACTTTTTTTGTCGTTTTAAAAATCCAGATAATAATATTCTTATATACTAAGATCAATGCACAAAGTACAAGATTTTATAGAATGTGACTATTTTTTTCTAGAAATCTCAAATTCTTGCATTGCTAATTTCAGATCGTTTTTTGGAAGTATATTAGACTCTAGATTTTCTAAAGTGTTTTCTACGGTAAGTTTACTAGGTTCTTTTTTAATTTCAAAGCTGTTCTGAATGTCAGCTTGAATAATTTTTATTTTTGATATTGCTTTAAACCCGAATCGAGCATTAATTTGATCTAATAGAAGTGGAATTGCGTATTGAACTTCCAGTCCGAAGCCATTTTGGACTTTGATTGTTATTTGGCCATCAATATTTTTTTTTCTACCAAATTTTATTTTATGTGGAATTGTTATATCTGCATATTGACCTGCAATATGTGCCCAATTGAAAAATATATGATTTTGAATAGATCCTAATCTACTAAGATTTTTCTCAACAATATTTTCTGTGATTTTAAATAAAGACTTCATATGTTAACAATTATTTTAAATTAAATCTTTTTGGTTTTATTATATAATAAAATTCTATGACACAGTTAAAAAAAAATAATTACAATACTTTTTCTAATTCATTGTTATCTTGGTACGATTTTAATAGAAGAATTTTACCTTGGAGAGCACTACCAGGTGAGATTTCAAATCCTTATTTTGTTTATTTATCAGAAATTATGTTGCAACAAACTGTAGTAAAAACAGTAATACCATATTTTTTAAAGTTTGTTAGAAAATGGCCTGATATTAATGCCCTTGCAAAAGCAGAATTACATGAAATTAATTCATATTGGGCAGGACTTGGCTATTATAGTAGAGCTAAAAATTTGCATGAAACAGCAAAAATAATTTCTAATAAATATGATGGATTTTTCCCAAAAGATAAAAATTCTTTAATGGCCCTTCCTGGAATAGGCGAATATACATCATCAGCCATTATGGCTATAGCATTTAATAGAAAATCAAACGTTATAGATGGAAATGTTGAAAGAGTTTTTTCAAGATTTTATGCAGTTGAAAAACCCATAAAGGAATCAAAGATTTTTATCAAAAACATTGCTGAAAAACACCTTCCTGACAACAGGCATGGAGATTATGCACAAGCCTTAATGGATTTAGGTTCATTAATTTGTATTCCTAAGTCACCAAGATGTAAATTGTGTCCTTTATTAGCTATTTGTGACATCGGTGGCACAACTAGTGCTAAGCAATATCCAATAAAACTTCCAAAAAAAGAAAAAGAAGAGCGGTATGGATTATTCTTCTATTTACAGAATGAAGACGGCGCTGTTTTGTTTGAAACCAATAAGAGTAGTGGACTTTTAGCCAACATGGATGTGTTGCCCTCTATAGGGTGGTATGAGGAAAGTAATAGATTTAAAAAATCTCCAAAATTTAATAAAAAAAAACCTAATTTTTTAGGTATTAAATGGAAGATATTAGATCAGAATTTAAATCACATTTTCACTCATTTCAAACTTAATTGCTCTGTGGCAATTGCTACAATAAATAATGAAAATGCATTGGTTAATGACTTAAGCAAAAGCTCTTACAGATTTGTACAAAAAAAAAATATAAATGATTTAGCTCTGCCAAGTTTAATTAAAAAAATTTTAAATGTTTTAAAAAATAATGAGATTCTTGATTTTTAATGCCTAAAATGTCTAATTGATGTAAAAATCATTGCAATATTTCTTTCATCAGCTGCTTCAATCACCTCTTTGTCACGAATAGAGCCACCTGGCTGAATAACAGCGGTTACACCTGCGTTTGCTGCAGCAATCAAACCATCAGCAAACGGAAAAAAAGCATCACTGGCTACAACGGATTTATAAGCCATTGATGTTTCCAATTTAGCTAAATTGGACGCCTTTTTTGCTTTTTCGTTAGCTATTGAAGTAGAATCAATTCTACTCATTTGACCTGCTCCAATACCTACAGTTTGTAAATTTTTTGCATAAACAATAGCATTTGATTTCGTATGTTTTGCAACTTTCCATGCAAAAAACAAATCATCAATTTCTTTATTAGTTGGTTTCCGTTTTGTTACTATTTTAATGTTATCACTGTTTAAAACTTTATAGTCACGCGATTGCACTAACATCCCACCAGAAATAGATTTAAATAATAAACCTGTATCCTCTGGTGATTCTAGTGAACCAGTTGTCAATATTCTAACATTAGGCTTGTCAGCAAAAATCTCTAAAGCTTCTCTGTCAACATTGGGAGCAATAATGACTTCTAAAAAAAGTGACTTCATTCTGAGAGCTAAATCTTTTGTTAATTCTCTATTTATAGATACTATGCCACCAAAAGCACTTACAGGGTCAGTTTGAAGTGCCTTTTCCCAAGCAGAATTAAGATCATCGTTTTCTGCTACTCCGCAAGGATTGGCATGTTTAATTATAGCAACAGCAGGTTTTTTGAATTCACAGATTAGGTCAAATGCAGCATCTGCATCATTTACATTATTATAAGAAAGTTCTTTGCCTTGAAGTTTTTCACTATTTGTAATTCCTTTTCTTTTATCAGATGTTTTATAAAGTGCTGCTTTTTGATGTGGGTTTTCACCGTATCGCATTTCATATGACTTATTTAAATTAATTGACAAATTTTCAGGAAAAGTTGATGAGATAATCTCTTTATCTTCTAACCAATCTGAAATGGCGTTATCATATTCGTTAGTTAATCTAAACGCCTTTGCGGCAAGATATTTTCTGTATGAGTACTTAATTTTTCCATTGTTATCAACTTGTGAAATTAATTCTGAATAGTCATTGGGATCTGTAACGACTGTTACAAATTCATGATTTTTTGCTCCAGCTCTAATCATTGCTGGTCCGCCAATATCAATATTTTCTATAATATCTCTGTTCTTAGATGTTTTTTGTAACGCCTCTCTAAATTTATATAAATTAATAATCAAGAGATTTATTTCATAAATATCATGTTTCTGAATTTGTTCTAAGTGTGAAGGATCGTCTCTTCTAAAAAGAATACCACCATGTATTTTAGGATTTAAGGTTTTAACTCTTCCATCTAAAATTTCAGGAAAGTTTGTTTGATCTGATACTTCTTTTACAGGAATAGAATTTTGTTTTAGATATTTAGCAGTTCCTCCTGTAGAAAGAATTTCTATTTTATTTTTTACTAAAACTTTAGCTATTTTTTCAAGATCACGTTTATCAGTTACTGAAATTAGAGCTCTTTTGATTTTGATATCTTTTGTAAAAAAAATTTCTTTATTATTATTCATGTATAAACTTTTTAAATTTGTTAAATGACTTTCAAATAATTTCTTTTCATTAGATAAGTCAACTAAAAATTATTTTTGAAGTTCAAATGCCCAATTACAAGAAATACTTTTGTAAGCTCTTATTTTTTCTAAGTCTAAAATAATACTGAGCTCTTTACATGGCTTTGGACCATTAGGAGTAAATATTACTGAATTTTCTATGCTTATATTTTTATTGTTAGAGCTCATTTTCCAGACATAACCCTTTTGATGATTTAATAGTATTGAACCACTTCTTGTTTTTATGAGTTCAATCCCTGGATATAAATGAAAACGAATATATGCGTTTTTGGGAATTGAGCCAATATTGCCAATATTTAAAATTTCATCTCTTCCTCTAATTTCATTTTTTTTATTAGAAAGGTATATTTGTCTTCTGTGGTGAACGCCAAAAATTGTTTCGTACCCTGAATGAGTTGCATCTATTAAATTACCATCTTTAGTTTTTCCAAATTGGATATTTGATATTCTTGTAATTCTTCTCCCACTGAGGTCTATATTATTTCGATCATCTATATTCAGGCTAGAATGAGCCGCCGTAGAAGAAAGAGAATTTTTCATATTTTTATATTTTGAGTTATTAATTTCTCCAAGGTTGGAAATTATCTTTTCTTTTTTATAAAAAAATTCAAAACCAAATAGGCTAGCTTTTTTATTATGAATTGTTTTTTTATTTAGTCCTATATCCACAAATAAAACAGAATTCATATTTGACAACCTACAAAACCCAGTTTCTTCAGCAAGGCTAAAAATCCTATTTTTATATCCAATTCTATTTAAAGTTTGCTTTATAATTTCTTTCCTTATTAAGGAACCACCGTGAAACCATGAAAAATATTCATCAGGCATTTGAAAACTTCTGCAAAACTCTCCCATTTTTATTGTTTTTTGATGCAACCCATCAGCATCTACATTTTTTAAAATCGCAATTATAGATCTTATCTCAATTAAATGTCTCAATAAATTTAATTGCTTAACAGGACTTCTGCTTATGTGCCCACCATCAGTATTAGTCAAGATTTCGAGCTTTTCATTAATAACAGTTAATAATTGATTAATATTATCTATCGTTTCGTATAAAATAGACTTAGATACTAAAATCCCTTTAATAATAATTATCTTTTCAAGGTTGTCTTTTGATAGATCGAGTTTTAATTCAAGAAATTTAGATTGTAAGGCAATAGAATTTAAAATTTTTTTTTGAAAATCTAATCCACCACTCTCTGCAAACCAAGAATAATTAAAACTCCAACATGAAATTCGTTCTGCCATTATTGCAGAATTATATTCATGAGATCGGAGGTTATAATCTTCGTTGATCCAGTTTTCCACTAATGATCGTGTAGTTGACCTTGCTTTTATGCTTCCTTCTGATTTTAAATCTCTTATGAAATTGAATTTATTAAAATCCTGAATAGTTTTTGTATTAACTGGGTTAGTTAATATTCTTTTTCCACTTTTAGTTGAGCCTTGCCAGTTATCAGTCAGTCTTCTTACTGGTGTTTTAGGAATTATCACTTTAAGTTTTTGTTTAAGAAAATAATTATTTGTAATTATATCTATTAACTTATGCATTAAATTATTTTTCCTTTTTCAATAATGCTATAAAAAATCCATCAGATCCATTACTAACATTTTCAAAATTAAAATTAAAATGATTAGGTAGAATTCTAATAAATCCTTCTTTTGTAATGCTATCATTTATTTTAGGAAAATCTTCAGAGTTAAAACTTACTATTGAAAATTGTTTGTGACTTTTTAAAAAATCTTCTATTCTTCTTTCTCCTTCGATTTTTTGAAGAGAGCAAGTCACGTACATGATAAGGCCATTTTTCTTTAGGATTTTTGCTGAATTATCTAATATTTTATCTTGTATTGATATAAAGTTATCTAAGTTATTTGGAGCATTTCTTATAAAAATATCGGGATTTTTTCTAATTGTACCAGTTCCTGAACATGGTGCATCTATTAAAATAACATCAGCCTTATATTCTGGATTAAAGTCTTCTGCATTCACATTAATCAAATTTGGATTAAAATTAAGTCGAGCCATGTTTTTTTTAAAAATTCTGGATCTATTCTTATTTTTTTCAATACAATCTAAGACCAAATCATTATCCAACAGTTGTGCAGTTTTACCTCCAGGAGCGCAACACATATCAATTATTTTAAGAGATTGTATTGATTTTAAAAAATTTTTTTTTATTTTTGTTAATAATATGGTGCAAGGTATTTGAGATGCTGCGTCCTGTATCCACCATATACCATCTTTAAATCTAGGAAGATCTTCCACATTTCCATTAAATGGGCACCTTAGGACATAAGGAAATATCTCTACGCCATTTAATTCTGATTTAATTATTTCTTTTTCTTTTTTAGTTATTTTTGTTGATATAACAATATCAAGTGGAGGAGGATCCATTGCTAATTTAACAATCTCGTCAACATTTTTTTTCCCGTATAATGATTTCCAACTATTAAAAAGCCATTCTGGTAAGTTAGAAGCTTCATTTGAAATAATATGAGAAAATTCTTTTTTATTTTGACTTATTTTTCTTAGAATTGCATTTACTAGTCTAGATTGCCTCTCACTAATGAATAATTTTGCTTGGTACACAGCTTCATTTATGACTGCATAAGGTGCTATTTCTAGCCAAATTAGTTGAACAGTTGCAATCAACAAAATACTATTCAAGTATCTGTTCCTTGGATCTATACCTTGCTTTGCGTATTTAGTATAAATTCTTTGTGCTTGTTTATGTCTCCTCATAGATGAATTAATCAGAAGATATACAAAGGATTTGTCCCTTTTATCTAATTTATTAAAATCAAAGGAGTTATCAATTGTTTTTTCAAAATTTTTGTTTTTATAAAAAATTAAAATCCAAATTTCTAAAGCAATTAACCTCGGGTTCTTTGCTAATTTTTGAAATTTAAGTGATTTTTGTTCAATCAAAACTACTACCTTGTATTTATAACAAAAATTAATATTATACTGTGATTTGCTAAATGAGATTTATAGAAAGTAAATTATTATGAGTAATAAAACTACAAAATTAATCGAAGAAAAAGAACAAAATAATACAAAAGATAAATTAAATGAAAATGTAAATATTCCAAAAGAGCAGGGTGGCCCAAAGGGCCCAGAACCTACAAGATACGGAGATTGGGAAAAAGCCGGCAGGTGCTCGGATTTTTAATATTCAAATAAAAGAATATGAATGAATTAAAAGCAGAAACAATAATTAATGCAGGCATTAGAATTGCAGAGAAAAATTTAACAAGTGCTTATATCGTTAAAAGAGGAGATGAGCAGGCTGGTGCTATATTTGTTAAAATTGACACTCTAGACGGTTTTGCTAAACTTTTTTCACGAAATATCAAATATGATTTAAATATTGATAAAGAAATTATTGAGTTTATAGATTTATATCCCCAAAAAAAAATAACTTCTCAAGATATTGATAAGAGAATTTCTATAGAAATAGAAATAGATAGAGATTGTTGGGTCGTAGAAATTGAGGATAAAAAAGGTTTTAATGCATTTGAAAATTTAGATTGTTAATTTTTCTATAAGATCGTTTCTCTTATACAAACCTAAATAATTTGCTTTTAGTTTTAATATACTGTTTATGTGCTTTAACATAGGTGTGGCAATATTGAGTTTATTTCCAATTTCTATTATTGCACTCATTATAGGATCTATTTCAAGAGGTCTTTTCATTTCAATATCTTGTCTAGTTGATGGTTTATGTCCAATTATTGAAGAAGCCCCATCAATTCTTTTGTCAATTGAAACACCAAAATTAACACCAACTGCCTCTCCAACTTTTTGACACTCTAGCATCATTTGTTTGATTAAATTTCTAGAACTTGGATCGTTTCCAATTATATCCAAGCTAGCCCCTGTAATTGCGCTTATAGGATTAAATGAACAATTCCCCCATAATTTAATCCAAATTTCATCTCTCAGGTTTTTCTTTTGTGGAGCTTTTAGTCCACCTTTAATAAAAAGATCAGATAATATTTTTAATCTATCTGTATTTATGCCACTAGGTTCTCCAAGGCTAAATCTATTTCCCTCTATATGTTTTATAACACCTGGCTTTATTATTTCGCATGCTGGATAAACAACACAACCTAGTGCTCGTTCTGGATTTATATTTTTCCAGATAATACCGTCAGGATCAACAGAATCTATATGAGTGTTTTCTAAAATTGTATTTGAGTTTGCTTTGTAAAAATACCACCAAGGAATTCCGTTAACTGCAGATAAAATAGATGTACTTTTATTTAAAAGTGGTTTCAAATTTTCAACAATACCAGCTATAGCATGCGCTTTTACACCAATTATTATATAATCTTGAGTTTCTAACTCTTTTGGATTTTCTGTTACTTTCAAATTAAAAGTATCTGAACTATTTCCAGTGATTAAGGTTAACCCATTTTTTTCTATAGCTTCTTTATGAGGCCCCCTAGCAATCAATGAAACGTTGGCTCCAGCTTTACTTAAGCTGCATCCAATATATCCTCCAATAGCTCCTGCACCAAATACACAAATATTCATTTCAAAATTTTTCTATTCTAAACCAAGTTTTTCTGCAAGTCCAATTCTTTGCAATTTACCTGTGGCTCCTTTAGGTATTTCTTCTAAAAAACGTATATATTTTGGAATTTTAAAATCAGCAAGATGTTTTCGAGCATAATTTTTAATATCTGTTTCATTACAATCAATTCCACTCTTTAATACAATTGCAACGCCTATCGCTTCTCCAAGTAAATTATCTTTAACTGAAAAAGTTACAACTTGTTCAACAGCTTTATGTTCCATTAAGATATTATCCACTTCTAAAGGTGATACTTTTTCTCCACCTCTATTTATAATTTCCTTTAATCTTCCAGAAATTTTTAAATATCCCTCATCATCAAAATGACCTTGATCTCCTGTCCTAAACCATCCATTTATGAAAGCAGTTTTATTAGCCTCTTCATTATTTTCATAGCCATTTGTCACGTTATCTCCTCGGATACATACTTCTCCATCCACACCACTATCAAGTTTGTTACCTTGTGAGTCCATTATACAAACTTCAGGTCCTGCTGGTTTACCAACAAAGCCAGCTTTTTGTTTTTCTGGAGGCATAGGATTTGATGTCATTTGATGAGTAGCTTCGGTCATTCCGTACGCTTCAATGACGGTTGTCTTAAATATCTTTTTTAGTTCATCAAAAACAGCTGGAGGTAATGAGGCAGATGAAGATCTGATAAATCTTAGAGAAAGTTCTTCGGCAAGTTTTGGGTTCTTTTTTGCACGCATTAAAATAGCTTGATGCATTGTTGGAACACCAGAATACCATGTGATTGATTCTTTATCTGCTGTTTCTAAAAATTTAAGTGCATTAAAACCACTGCTTGCATAAACAGAAGCTCCAGCATTAATCGAAGAACTTAATACTGCAATTAATCCATGAATATGAAAAAGAGGCATAATGTTATAACAATGATCTTGTGAGCTTAGTTGAAGAGAATTTGCAATATTAGTTGCAGATGAAAAAATATTTTTATTTGTTAATGGTACAACTTTTGGTCTTGAGGTTGTTCCAGATGTATGCAAAACCAAGGCTTCATTATTTTCAGTAGCAAGTTCGAAATTTGTAGTTTTGTTGTATAAATTGAATATTCCAGCTGGTGCATTATCTATTTTTTTGATTTCACATATTTCTATCCCTAGATCTTTCGCTGCTTCAACCACTGGGTTCTGACTATCCTTTTCAACAATAACTATTTTAGGCATAAGATCTTGAAGGTAAAATTCATATTCTTTTAATTTATATGAAGGGTTTAAAGGAGCAGCTGACATATAACTAGCAATTGACAAAAAGGCAGTTGCCATTTCTGGACCATTTGGTAGGACTATCGCCGCTCTATTGGATGGTGTAATTCCTTGGCTAGCTAATTGACTAGAAATATTAAAGATGTGTTTTTTTAAATCTGAATATTTAATAACATTATTATTTTCAGATGTGATTGCAATATTCTCATCTTTGTTGTTATTAATTAAATCTCTTATCGTATAACTCATTCGCACAACACCATTTTTTAGTTTATTTTTACAATTTTAATTATCAAAGGCAATCTAAATTCAAAAATGACAAATGAGCCTAATATAAACTTATTTATAATTATTTATGATTTAAAAATTTTTTGGCTGATGGTGTCAAATCTTTATCATTTTTATCATTGGAGATCTTGTTAGCAATAGTTTTTCCAAGTTCCACTCCCCATTGATCAAAGCTATTAATGTTCCAAAGGAATCCTGATGCAATTGTAATATTTTCATAAAGAGCTATTAACATCCCAATAGAAAATGGAGTATTTTCTTCCCAACTTATTATTGTTGAAGGCCTGCCTCCTAAAAAATTTTTATTTTGATTAATTAAATCAACTGAACCTCTTGCTAGAGCCTCAGCCTGTGCAATTGCATTTATTAATAAATATTCATGATTTTTCTCAGAGCCTTTGAAGAAAATTGTACTCAGAGGTTTACGAGGCACTAAAATATCTGTTGGACTTACTTCTAACCCTTGATGCAAAAATTGAAAGAAACTATGTTGTGCATTAGTGCCTACTTCTCCCCAGATTATTGGGCTTGCTGGCATTTTTAGAGTAGCGCCATTAATATCAACACCTTTCCCGTTGCTTTCCATTTCTAATTGTTGCGCCCATGCAGGAAATTTAGAAAGATTGTCAGAATAAGGAATTATGCAATGATTATTTCTATTTAAAAAATTTCGGTTCCATATTCTCAGTAAAGCAAGGATAATCGGAATATTATTTTCAACTTCTTCATTTATGAAATGCTCATCCATTGTCCTTGCCCCAAGAAGAAAATTTTTATAATTATCTTCCCCTAAACCAATAAATATTGACATACCTACTGATGACCAAAGAGAGTAACGTCCTCCAACATTTTCTGATATTTCAAAGATGTTTGAATCTTTAAATCCCCAATCTAATGCTTTGTTTCTCAGGGATGTAACCGCAACCATAGAATTATTTAAAGAAACATTATGTTTGGACAACCATTCTGACACAATCTTTGCATTTTCAAGAGTTTCAAGTGTACTGAAGCTTTTAGATGTAACTATAAATAGAGTTTCTTTTGGATTACATTTTATAAATATTTCAGAGATCCTAGTTGGGTCAATATTGGATACATATAAGATATCAGGAAGTTTATAAAAACTTTTTAAAGCTTTGTTAACCATTAAAGGTCCCAAGTCAGATCCACCAATGCCAATATTTACAATATGTTTAAAATTATTTTTGCTTGAAATATTTTGAACAAAATTTCGAAGTTTCTTCCATTCTTGTGTTTTGAAACGTTCTTCTTTTCTTAGACTAAAATGATCAACAGAACGATTTTCAGATAAGTTTACTTTTGCACCTGAAATAAGCTCTTTTATTTTTGTTTTTATTTTAGTTTCTTTAGCAAGATCTATCAAATCCTCCTTAATTTCTTTGTCAAGGGATTGCCTTGTAATATCAATTTTTAAATCTTGAAGTTCATATTGGAATTCAGAAGGTCTTTTTTCATCAAAAATAAGATGATTTAAGTTTCGAAAATCTTTGTGTTTTAACTTTTCTAGTATAATTTTTGTGATTGGGTTATCAGCTAATTGCATAAATCTTGATTGTTACCTTTCTATTTATTTGATACTAACCTTAATAAGTTATACAGCATGACTTAATGAATTAGGATAAAAATTTATGGTTTCACCTAAGTATGTATTAAAGTTCTTATATTTATTTACTTTTATTTTGTTATCTTCACAAAGCTTTTCTGAAACAATTACTTTTAAAGGTTTAGTTTTATCAGATTTTTGGATAAAAAAAATTATTGCTAATAATAATATAACTGCAGGTTATATCAAAATTGAAAATAAAAATGAGAAGAATGAGCATTTGATTTCTGTGGAATCAGATTTTTCAAAAAGGATAGAACTTCATGATATGTATATTAAAAACAACGTAATGATAATGAAACATTTAGAAGAAGGAGTGGTAATTAAATCTAAATCAAAATTAGATTTTAAACCTGGAAGCCTTCATATTATGTTTATTGATTTAAAAAAATCTCAAAAAAAAAAATTACAAAAAGTTAAATTTAATTTTAAAAACGCAGGCTCAATAGTTATTAATATGCCGATTAAGGATAAAAGAAAAAAATCAAACGAGAAGAAAAAGCACTATCATCATTAACATTTATTATTTCACAATTTTATTTCTTTTAAAAAATAACTTTTAAGAAAATTTTTCTAATTTTTAGTGATTATAAAAAAAATATAAAAAAATATTTCCTTTTTTATTTATTTTCAGAGAATTTCATTCTAAATGCTTAATTATTATGAGGAATATATAAATGAGTAATTCTATAAATCCAGAAACCCTTAGTCTTCATGCTGGATGGAGAGCAGATGAAACAACAGGTTCAGTTGCGGTGCCAATTCATCAAACTACAAGTTATCAGTTTGCTAATACTAAGCAAGCAGCAAATTTATTTTCTTTATCAGAATTAGGTAATATTTACACAAGAATTATGAACCCAACCAATGATATATTGGAAAAGAGATTAGCTGCTCTAGAGGGGGGCGTTGCTGCATTAGCATTATCTTCTGGTCAAACAGCATCTGCATTTGCTATTCAAAATCTTGCTAAGGCTGGAGATAATATTGTTAGTTCAACTGACTTATATGGCGGTACTTGGAATTTATTCGCTAACACCTTAAAGGATATGGGTATCGAAGTTAGATTTGTTGATCCATCAGATCCACAAGCATTTAAAAATGCAACTGATGATAAAACAAGAGCTTATTATGCTGAAACTTTACCTAACCCAAAATTAAAAGTCTTTCCTATTTCTGAAGTGAGCGCAATCGGAAAGAAGTATGGAATACCGCTGATTATAGATAACACAGCATCTCCAGTTATTTGCAGGCCCTTTGACCACGGGGCAGCAATTGTTGTTTATTCACTTACTAAATATATTGGTGGCCATGGAAATTCAATGGGAGGCTTAATTATTGATGGTGGTAATTTTGATTGGGAAGGGGCTGGCAAAGAGAGACAACCTGCTTTAAATACACCTGATTCCTCTTATGGTGGAGCCGTGTGGGTAGATGCTGTAAAACCATTAGGTCCCATTGCCTACATTATAAAAGCAAGGGTTACTTTGTTACGTGACATCGGAGGTGCATTAAGTCCTTTTAATGCTTTTTTAATTTTACAAGGACTTGAAACTATTAGTTTAAGAATGAAAACACACTGTGAAAATGCTTCAAAAGTTGCTCATTTTTTAAAAAACCACAAATCAGTGGATCATGTAATTTACCCTGAGTTAAAAACAGGAATTTCTAAAGAAAATGCAGTTAAGTATTTAAATAAGGGATTTGGCGGTCTAGTTGGATTTGAATTGAAAGGTGGTGCAGAAGCAGGTAAAAAATTTATAGATAACTTAAAATTATTTTACCATGTTGCAAACATTGGTGATTCAAGAAGCCTTGCTATACATCCAGCAACTACAACACATAGTCAATTATCATCTGAAGATAAATTAAAATCTGGTGTATCAGATTCATATGTAAGATTATCAGTTGGTATTGAACATATAGATGATATTGTAGACGACTTAGCTGAAGCCCTAGAAAAATCTCAAGAAAACTAAAACACGCTTAATTGATGAAATTCTATTTAATATTATTTTTATAATCTTGGCTTAATTTTATAAATATTGTAAATAATGATGAACTATTAAATATTTTAGAGCAATAAATTGATATTTGAGGAAAAGTTTTCAGTAGCTCCAATGATGGAATGGACAGATAGGCATTGTCGGTATTTTCATAGACTCTTATCTTGTTCAGCAGTTTTATATACTGAAATGATTTCTGCTGATGCCCTAATTTTTGGGCCACGACACAAATTGTTAGCATTTAATAATGAAGAATTGCCATGTGTTCTTCAATTAGGTGGCAATGATCCTAAGAAATTATCTCTAGCAGTTAAGTTTGGTCAAAGTTATGGATATTCAAAAATAAATTTAAATATCGGGTGTCCTTCAAATCGTGTCCAGAATGGATCATTTGGAGCATGCCTTATGAAAACTCCTAAAATTGTATCAGAATGTGTGAGGGCTATGCAAGATGTTAGTCAATTACCTATTACAATTAAATGTAGAATTGGTGTTGATGATATGGATGAAGTAAAAGGTTTAGATAACTTTATTGATCAAGTGTCTGCTGAAGGAGTAAAATTATTTATTATTCATGCTAGAAAAGCTCTTTTGAATGGATTAAGTCCAAAGCAAAACAGAGAAATTCCTCCCTTAGATTATTCAAGGGTTGGAGCATTAAAAAAAAGAAGGCCAGATTTAAAAATTATTATTAATGGTGGAATTAAGTCAATACAAGAGGGCCAAAATTTAGTTAAACAATATTCTCTTGATGGTTTTATGATTGGAAGAGAAGCATATAAAAATCCATATATTTTATCCTCTGTAGATAAAATTGTCCTAAATCAAAATGAAAAAATTAATACCAGATACCAAATAGCCATGAAAATGGCTGACTATATTGATGAATTTGTGAAGAATAATGAAGGTAATGTTCACTCTGTAATTAGACATATTTTAGGTTTGTATAACTCTTTGCCAGGTGCTAAAGAATGGAGACGTCAACTGAGTGACAATACAAGATTTTCAGAAAATGGTGATTTGTTAAGATTTGCCACAGACAATATAGAAGAGTTTATTCAGAGTAAGAGTTTAATTTTAGCGTAGGAGAGTTGGTTGCAGGAAGTAGATAAAAAAGAGGGTTATAGATCCATTTTAGAGATGGGCCCGCTATTATTGTTCTTTGGTGTTAATTATTTTTACGGCATAATGGCTGGTACAGCAGTTTTGGTGATAAGTACATTATTATCTCTGATACTATCTTGGTATTGGTTTAAAAATATACCAATGATGGCTGCTGCTGGATGTGTTGCGGTTGTTTTTTTTGGTGGATTAACAATATTTTTTGATGATGAATTTTTTATTAAAATCAAACCAACAATAGTATCTATAATAATTGCAGGAGTTTTAGCTTCAGGAAAAATTCTAGGTAAGAACCCATTAGCTGCTATCATGAAATCTGCAGTTTCGTTAAAAGAGGAGGGCTGGGACAAATTGACATGGTTATGGGTTGGTATGTTTATAGTAATGGCTATTGCTAATGAAATAGCTTGGCGTAATTTAACTACTGATCAATGGGTATCTTTTAAAGCTTTTGGGATTCCAATTTTATCCTTAGGGTTTGGGTTATTATCTTTGCCAATAATGCAAAAATACCAAATCAAAAAAGATTAAATTAATCCTGAAGTAATCTAATCCTTTTATTTATTTCTTTTGACATTAAAGAATCTTTGGGTAATTGTTTTAGTAATAAATCCCAATAAGTAATGGCTTTTTTCTTTTCTCCCTTATTGTAAGCAGCAAAGCCACTAAAAAATAAACCATCTACATTATTGGGCTCTAAAACTAAAATATCATTTATAAGTTTGTTTGTTTCTTTTGAAAAAACAGGCTTTTTGTTTGTTGGTAGTAATTCTCTTAAAAGTATTTGTTTTAAATTTATATTTTGTGGATTAAGTTTTATGGCATCTCTTATAGCTCTTAATGCTTTTTCATTTTTTCCTAAAACTTTATAAGATTGATATAACCTAATCCAACCTTCAAGATCATTTTTGTCATTTTTAAGCCGATCTGATAGTTGTTCAACCATTTGGTTAATTCTTACATTTTGTTCTTTTTCATTTAAATTTAAAATTTCTTTCGTTAAATCATTATTTGCTAAAACATTATCCTTTAACTTATTTTCTAAAGCTTTTTCAGAAATCCCTAAGTTTTTTGCTGCTGTTCTTATATTTTTTTCAAGATCTTTTTTCCAAGTATCATTTTTACTAGTTCGTTGATATAATTCAGTCCAAATTTCAAATGCTAACATTTCATTACCAATTTGTGATTGTGCTAATCCGTTTAAATAATTGGCTCCAGGATTTAATGGATCCTCAGATAGAGCTTCTTTAATTAGTAATTTTGCCTTTGGTATGACTTGTCCATCAGCTTTTTTGATAATTGCTTGAGCTAATAGAGATTTGAGATTGGGAGAATTTTTGATAGATAATATTTTTGTTAAGGATGAGATCTCCACATCTGTTTTATTAAGTCGTGAAGCAGTCCTTGCTAATTCTAGAAGAATGTCTAGATTTTTTGGATTTTGATCTGATAACAAAACTAGTTTGTCAAAATTATCTAAATCACGTTTTATAATTTTTTTTTGTTCAATATTTTTTTTTAAAAGTTTTTCTTTTGAAGAGTAAAGTTGATCCATGTTTATATATGGATTTCCTATTTTATAATAAATTAGTGAACTTAATAAAAATAAAAATAGAATATTAACGTAAAGGACAAATTTATTGGATTTAGGTTTGAAATTTGTAATTTTCAAAAAATTTTTATTAGAAAAATTATAAAAAATACAAATTATTGAAAAAAAACTAATAAATAAAATAGCAATAAATAACATTATCTATTCTCTTTTATTTTTGGTTAGATTTTATGATTTTGAAAATTAATATTGAGCCAAATATTAAAACAATAAATGGTAAAAACCACAATAAGATAGTATTTAAATTTAGAGGTGGTTTTAACAAGATATAATCTCCATATCTTTCTCTCAAATATCCATAAATTTCTTCGTTACTAACGCCAACTATAAGCTTTTCTCTTATTAAAATCTTCAAATCTTTTGCTAATTCTGAATTAGACTCGTCTATACTTTGATTTTGACAAACAAGGCATCTAATGTTTTGAGAAATCTCCCTTGTTCTGTTGTTTATATTGGTTTCATTATTTATAGATTTCGCAAAGATCTCAAATTCATTACTAAAAAAAAATAAAAAAGAAAATATTATAATTATATTATACTTTCTAGTCATTCTTAATACTCTTTAAGAATGGCAAAACTTCGTCTTTAAAAATACTATATAGAAGTGGGCCAGCATGACGATAAATTATTTCACCTTTCTTATTAATTAGAAAGGTTTCTGGCACTCCGTAAACTCCCCACTCGATAGCTATTTTACCAGATTTGTCAATTCCTGTTTCTATATAAGGATTACCAAAATTATCCAAAAATTTTTTTGTATCTAGATATTTATCTTTATATGCTATTCCAATAACTGGTAGAGTTTTACTTAATTTATCAATAACTGGTGCTTCTATTCTACAGGGAGCACACCATGATGCAAAAAAATTAACGGCAAAAATTTGGTCATGATATTTTTCAAAATTTAAATTTTGTAAATTATTAATTTTTTCAATGAAGTTTTCTTTAGGAATTAATGCCTCAGGAATGTTTTTTCCAATTAATTGAGAAGTTAAAGATCGTTCAATTCTTTTATCGACTTTTAATTGATATAAAACTATAATCGATGACAATATTATAAAAAAAAATATTGTTAAAGGTAAAACATTTAAAATTTTCAAATTATTTTTCATAATATTTTATTAAACATTTCTAAATCTTGATGATTTTTGTGTGACAGATAAGATACCTCCGACTGCCATAAAAAAAGTACCTGCCCATATCCAAGATACTAATGGGTTTGAATATATTCTTAAAGACCATCCTGTTTTGGTGTCTCCTTCACCTAGTACTAAATATGTATCACCCCAAAAATCTGATAAGATTGCTGCTTCTGTTGTCTGGCTTTTTTCATTAATATAAAAACGTTTTTCTGGCCTTAATTTACTAATAAATTTATTATTTTCGTAAAGAGTAAAGGTTGCCATTAGTGAGTTGTAATTAGGTCCATCTATATTTTCAATTTTATCAAACTTTAATGATTTTGTTCCAATATTTGTTATATCGCCAACTTTTTTTATTACATTATACTCGCTTTTATAAAATTGTTCTCCAGTAACTCCTGCAAGAAAAATTGCGACTCCAATATGTGCTACATGTATTCCTAAATTAATTTTTGAGATAAAGAAAAATAATTGTTTTATGTTTTGCAATTTAACCTTAGCCTCTCGAATTTTTGAAATTAGATCGGTAATAACTCCTGTGAAAAGCCAAATTGAAAGAGAGCCACATATTAATGCAAAAATTGATTTTTCTTTAATTAAGTACAATAATGTCCCTCCTAAGAAAGTTACAACAGATAGAAATATTATTTTTTTTATAAAATTTTTATCTGTGTATTTTTTCCAATTTAAGAATGGTGCAATAGCCATCAAAAACACAACTGGTGCCATAATTGGAGCAAAAGTAGCGTTATAATATGCTGGACCAATAGATACCTTGTTTCCATTAATAGCATCTAAAAATAAAGGGTACAGAGTGCCTATCAAAACTGTTAAAGTTGCTGTAACAAGAAATAAATTATTTACTAAAATTGCACTTTCTTTACTGACTATATCAAAATTACTTTTTTCTTCATTAAAAGATGAGCTTTTAATTGTATATAAAATTAGAGGAACACCTATTGATATACCTAAAATTATTAAAATAAAAACTCCTCTCGAAGGATCGGAAGCAAAAGCATGTACTGACGTTAATAACCCTGATCTTACGATAAAAGTGCCTAATAAAGAAAAGGAAAAAGCGAGGATTGATAACAAAATTGTCCAGTTTATAAATATTAATTTTTTTTCGAGTATTCTTACACAGTGTAGCAATGCTGTTGCAACTAACCATGGCATAAAAGATGCATTTTCAACTGGATCCCAAAACCACCAACCACCCCAACCTAATTCGTAATATGCCCACCAACTTCCAAGAGCAATACCAATTGTTAGAGCAGACCAAGCAATTGCAATCCATGGCCTCATTTGACGAGCCCAATCTTTATTAATTTCCCCAGTAATAAGTGCAGCTACTGCAAAAGAAAATGATACTGATAATCCAACATAACCAATATAAAGCATTGGAGGATGAAGAGCTAAACCTGGATCTTGTAGCAAAGGATTTAAACCTCTTCCATCTAAAGGTATTTCATCAACTCTTTCAAAAGGGTTAGATGTAAATAATATGAAAGCTAAAAAAAGTGTCAAAATTATAGTCTGAACTCCAATAATTGAACCTAAAAGTTTTGAATTTATAGAATCTTTAAAAGAAACAAAAAAAGTAAAAGCAGATAAAATTAATACCCACAATAAAAGTGAACCTTCGTGATTACCCCATACCCCACTAATTTTATATATCAATGGTTTTAAAGTATGCGAGTTGTTAGAGACTATTAATAGAGAAAAGTCAGATGTAATAAAACTATATGTTAAAATTAAAAAAGATAAAAAAATAAATAAAAAATTTATAAGAGAACCTTTTTGAAGAACTCGCACTACATCGATGTTCGTATATCTCAAATTACAAAGCCAGTAAAAGCATTGCATTATTGAAATAACAAATGTGATTATCACAAGAATATGTCCTAATTCAGGTATCATTTAATCAGATTCACCTTTCCAAACATTATTTTTTTTTAAAGCGTCAGCAACTTCTGGAGGCATGTAATTTTCGTCATGTTTTGCTAGTACCTCACTAGCAATAAAATTATTATTTTGGAACATACCCTCTGCAACAATACCTTGGCCTTCTCTAAACAAATCTGGAAGTGGCCCTTTAAACACAACTTTAACTTCTTTTTTTCTATCAGTAATCATGAAGATAGTTTTTTCACCTTCTTTTTTTATTGAGCTTTCTAGAACCAAACCGCCAATTCTGATTTTATTTTGAATATTTTTAGTATCACCAAATTTTTCAATTAAATCATCTGGCGTATAAAAATAAACAATATTATCTTCCAGCGCCATTAATATTAATTTAGTTGCTAGTCCAAGTGTTAATATAATTACAATTGTAATAAATAGGCGTCTATATTTGGAATTCATCTATTTTACATCGATCTATGTTTTAAAATTTAATTTTTTGTTTTTGTTAACTGATTAAGTAACTTTTTAGCTTTTTGAGATTGTTTGATTGAATGAACGAAAAGGAGACCTAAGCTTAGTAAAGTTAATATGTAGCTTGGCCATATATAAATTTCATAGCCTTGCATTATCCAAAATAATTCATTCATATTTTATCCTATTTTCGATATTTCTTCTAAATTTGATTTTAATAATAATGCTTCACATTTTTTTTCAATCAATTTCGTTTTTACGTTCAAAATTATCATATATAAAGAAAAAAAACTTAAAGCAAAAAACATAAGGATAAGTGGTAACAACATTTTATCATCGATAGACGGACCTCCTATTTTAATGATACTTGCTGGCTGATGAAGAGTATGCCACCAATCAACAGAAAACTTAACAATAGGCAGATTGATTAGCCCAACTATAGCTAGAACAGATGCTGTTTTAGATCCATCAATTTTTCTTTCAAAAGCATTACTTAGTAATATATAGCCCAGATAAAAAAAGAATAATACCAGCATTGATGTTAATCTTGCATCCCATACCCACCATGTGCCCCACATTGGTTTTCCCCATAGTGAACCAGTGACTAATGTTAGAGCTGAAAATAGGGTGCCAATTGGTGCAATTGAACTTGAAACTAAATCAGCTAAAGGATGTTTCCATACTAAATAAAAAATACACGAAATAGCGAGACTAAAATATAAAAATGATGCCAGCCAAGCCGAGGGAACATGAACATACATTATTCTAACAGCATCCCCTTGCTGATAATCTTTTGGACTATCAAAAAGACCAAAATATAGTCCTGAGATAAGTGTAATTACGGAAATTAAAAGAATATATGGCTGAATTTTTTCAGTTATTCTATTGAACCTATTTGGATTAGCTAGCCAATCAAACATTAACAAAAATCTTTCTTTTAATACTCATGAAGTAATCAAATTCCAACATCTATATTTTTTACCAAAATAATTTAACGACTTATTGCTATCCTAACCAGAAAAGCTGAAATAAAAGGCGATATCACGAGATATATTAATGTAAATCCAATTAATAAAAATAAATTACCTACAGGTGACTCATTTATAATAACTGCTTCACTAATTCCAACTCCAAATATTAAGATAGGAATTATCAAAGGTATGATCAATATTGGTAATAAAATATTTCCTCTTTTTGCACCTAAAGTTAGAGCAGAGCCTATAATTCCAATAAGTGAAATTGAAAGGCCACCAACGAGTATACTTATGAGGAGCCATGGTATCAATTTTAGGCTAATTTTTAATAGAACTATAAATAATGGTAAAGAAATTACCAATGGAATTATTACTATCAACCAATAAGCAAGACTTTTAGATAATAAAATAAGTTCCATCGGTGTTGGACTGGTTATAGTCTGATCTAGCCAACCATTATCATAATCTCTTTGTAAAGTTTTTTCTAAAGAAGGGATTATTGCTAAAATTAGCCCTATCCAAAAAATAGCGTTAGAAATCAATCTCAATTTTTCTTCAAATGGGCCAATACCAAGAATAAATAGTATTACTATCAAAATCATAAAACTAATAATTGATATGACGTCAACTAATGATCTGAAATTTATCAAAAATTCTCTTTTTATATGTGAAATAAAAATTTGAATAAAACTTGATTTTAAGGACATTATGTAATTTTACTTCTTCAATAAATCTAAATTTAGTAATTCGTAACTAAAATCAAATAATTTTAATTCATGACAAGCTAACAAAACAGTACCTTTATTTTCTAAAAATTTTTGTATTAATTTGTTAAATAAAATTATGCTTTTCTTGTCTAATTCATTAGTAGGCTCATCTAATAACCAAAACTCTACATCAAATAAAAAAGACAAATATAACCTGGATAATGCTGCTCTTTTCTTTAAACCTTCTGAGCATTGTGAAACATATAAGTTTTTATGATTTAGCATGTCTACACTGTCGAGAGCTCTTTGAAGATCATCATCACTAGTTCCCCAACCCTTCATTTCTGACCAAGTTTTTAAATTTTCATAAACTGTTAAATCTTTGGATAAACCATTTTTAGTATCAATGTAGATTAAATTTTTTCCCCATTTAATTTTATCTTTAAAAATTTCATTATTAAAATTTTTTACAATGCCTTTTTCTAGGGGTATCATGCCAGCTATTGCTCTTAATAAGGTTGATTTTCCAACACCATTTTTACCACTTATGATTGTGACTTTAGAGTTCTCAATTTTAGCGCTCCAATTATTAAAAACAATTTTAGAACCTCTATTTATTATCACATCTTTTAGATAAAGCATTAAGTACCTGTATAATTGATCATAAGTTATTTTTATACAATATTAATAAAAACTCTTGTAACATAAATGAGTTTTTTTAAACTATTTATATAAATAATATTACTCAATTATTTTTACTACAAATTCTTAAACTTAATTAAATGAATGAGTAAAAGATGAAAAAAGCACCTTTAAAGGGTATTAAGATAATTGACGCGTCATCAATATTGATGGTTCCTTTTTGTACAAGGTTATTAGCTGATATGGGAGCTGAAATTATAAAAGTTGAAACACTTTCTGGTGATAATACCAGATATATCGGTCCTAGTGTCAATAAAGGAATGGCAGCAGTTTTTTTAAATATTAACAGGAATAAAAAAAGTATTAGCGTTGACCTTAAATCAGCAGACGGCCGGTTGATAATTTATAAATTAATCAAAAAATCGGATGTTTTTGTATCAAATATTAGAAAGGCGTCTTTAAAGAAATTAAGATTAACACATTCTGATTTTATTAAGATTAACCCTAAGATTATTACAGCAAACGCAGTTGGTTTTTCTTCCAGAGGGCCTTATGCAGGACTTCCAGCATTTGATGATACAATTCAAGCAATAAGTGGAATGGCTGCGTATCAAGAAACATACTCAGATCAACCAAGCTACACATCTGGAGCAACGGCTGATAAAGTTACTGGTTTAATGCTTGGAATGTCAATTTTAAGCGCATTATATAATCGAGAAAAAAATGGAGAGGGTACAGAATTAGAAGTTCCAATGATGGAAACCATGGTTGATTTTACTTTAGTCGAACATTTATATGGTTATAATTTTTTACCACCAAAAGCTCCACCTATTTATCCTAGACAATCTTCTCCAAACAGAAAACCTTACAAGACATTAGATGGATATATAGCTGTACTCCCATATAGTGATGATCAGTGGTTAAGGTTTTTTAGTATCATAAAAAGAGAAAATATTTTGAAAGATCCTAAATTTTGTTCATTAGAATCAAGAAACCAAAATATTGATGAATTATACAAGATTTTGTCTGAAGAATTAAAAAAAAGAAATACTAGTTTTTGGATCAAAAATCTAAGAGAAAAAGATATACCAGCGACTAAAGTAAATTTTCCAAAGGACCTTTTTGAAGATGAACATCTTAAAAAAATAAATTTTTTTAAAATCAAAGATCATCCAACCGAGGGAAAAGTATTGTATCCAAGTTTTCCAGTAGAATTTAATGAAGATGAAACTTCTGAGGGATTGCATGCTCCATCTCTTGGCGAAAACACCAAAGAAATTTTAACTGATTTGGGTTATTCAGAATTTGAGATTGAAAGCTTTGTTTCTAAGGGTACTATAAAAATATAATACAAAAATGGGTGAGCTTATGACAATTAAAAATATTGGATTTATTGGCCTAGGTGCTATGGGTTCTGTAATGGCACCCCTTATTGTTAAATCAGGATGTAATGTTCTTGGATATGACATAAAAGCTAAAATAGATAAATCATCTGGTGTGAAGCAAGTTGAAGATATAAATGAATTTAGTGGTCTTGATGTAATAATTTTCATGTTACCAAATGGAAGAATTGTTTCTGAAATGGCCATAAAATTATTAGAAATGAATTTAAAATCAGTATTTATAGATATGTCTTCAAGTGATCCTAGAGAAACTCAAGAATTAGGTAAGAAATTAAAAAATAAAGGCATAACATTTTTAGACGCACCTGTTTCTGGAGGTGTTGCAAGAGCAATAACTGGTGATTTAATGATTATGGCAGGGGGTGACGAGAAGATTTTAGAACAAGTAAGTAATTTATTATCTGTAATGGGAAAAGTTCAATTTGCTGGTCCATTAGGTTCTGGTCATGCCATAAAAGCTCTAAATAATTATGTGTCTGCTGCTGGATTAATATCAAGTTTTGAAGCGTTAGCAACAGCTCGTTCTTTTGGAATTAAACCAGAAAATTTTTTGAAAATTATAAATGGAGCTACAGGTAAAAATAATACAACTGAAGTTAAACTAGATAAATTTGTGATTTCTGAAAAATTTAACTCAGGATTTGCACTTGATTTAATGGTTAAAGATGTGTCGATTGCCAATAGTTTAATTACAGATTTATCTTCAGAAAAACCACTTTCAAGTGATGTTTTATCTCATCTTTCAGAAGCATTAAGAACTTTAGAAGGTAATCCCGATCACACAGAAGTATACAAAGCTATCAAGAAGTAACAAATATAAATTCAAAGATTTTGTTTGCTTAATTTAATTAAATGAACTTTAATTAATTTTAAAATTTGCTTGAGGTACCTCATGAAGCTTAAAAATATTTTGCTTATATCATTAATTGCAATGCCGCTCACTTTTTTAGAAGTAAGCGCTGCAGGTAATACCGATAGGCTAAAAGATACAATAATTGATAAAACTATACAAAAGTTTGAAGATGGTTTTAATTCATTTTTTACCAACACCGAACTTACTATTGAGGGAAGATCTGCAGCAGATCCAAACTTTACCTTACTAACTATAAATCCTGTATCTAAAAATGAAGCAGAAGGAAATCTGACTTTTTTTCAAGGATCAATTATAAGGCAAAATAATAGAGACACTCTTAACTTAGGCATTGGTTATAGGCAGCTAAGTGATGATAACTATTGGATTTATGGGATTAATGCATTTCATGATTATGAAAATAATTATGGACACTCAAGATGGAGTATTGGTGCTGAATTAAGAAGTTCTGCCTTTGACGTTAATGCAAATAAATATTTTGCGATAAGTGGAGCTAAAACTGGTAGGAATGGTAATACTGAACGTGCTTTAGATGGATACGAAATAGAAATAGGTGGACAAGTTCCTTATATTCCGTCAGCAAAGATATTTGCAAAACAATGGACTTGGGAAGGTTATCAAACATCTGATACAAAGGGAAAAACTTACAGTCTTCAAATAAACACACCCATTGCTCCTAATGTAATATTAGAGGCTGGTACAAAAGATTTTGATACAGGTACTGATGTTGATTTTATAAATCTGACTTACAAAATAGTACTTGGCGATGACACGTCTCAACAAGATGATGCAATTCCTAGTTTAATTTCAGACCAGGCATTTAATAATACTTCAATGAAAGATAAAATGTTAGAAAAAGTAAGACGTAAAAATCAGATTGTTATCCAAACAAACTTTACTGCATCAGCAGGAGGAGTTTAATATGTATAATTTTATAAAGCTGGCTCTGATGATCTTTTCAGTCTTTGTTTTCTCATCTTTAAATAACAAATCTGATGCAGTTACCGCAGAAACAGTTAAAGAATGTAGCACTGACACTCATTTGTTTACGGGTTCAGCAACTGCTTGTCGTTTTACACCGCAATTATATAAAGCATCTGTTTTTGAAATGGGTCTTTGCACTACCAATCCTATGTCAGGTACTTCTTTAGATAGATCGACTTGTACAACAGTCTTTACTGCAACTGATCAAACAAATGGTTCACTTCATGATTTTGCTCTTGGAGATGTAGAATTGAATGGGACTTCAACTCGACCAGTAAATGGAACATATACATTTCCTTACATAATTTTAAAAAATACATTTAATATTAAAGCTGAGTTTGAAAGAGACGGCACTACTTATTACGTAAAGTCATCCGGAAGCGCATGTGATTCTGTAAGCACTACATCACCCTCTCAAGAATGTACAGATACTCTGACTCAATTTAATCAGGCAGGTAATTGTGACGGTGAATATTTAGGTGCTAGATTTTCTGGCGGTATCCTAAATGGTTACCTTATGAGATCTTCGGATTTAGATAAAAGAGATGGCGCTTCAGATGATGACGGTAGTGGAGCATGTTCTGGTGTTGATAGACTAGTTGGTGTTATGGAATTGGATAATCCAGTTGTTATAACTCCTTCTACTATTTCATTTAAGTTTACATTCAATGTTACTGGTTATGGTGCTCAAATGTTTACTGGAAGTGCTAGACCAAATAATACTCCAAATGGTGGAGGAGGCTCAGGACCGTTTTCAGGTTTTTTTACAATTATTGATGCTCCACAGCAATAATAAATTATTTTGTCAAATTTGAAGTTGAGAAATAGTTGTAGTACTAGTATTTAATTCAAGGCTCATTTTAAATTCTACAAGTGATGGACCATCTACTTCCATTGCACTTTTAATCGTGGGTAGTATTTCTTCAGTTTCATTTATAGTAAAACATTTTAAACCAAAGCTTTCACCATACTTAGCAAAGTCTGGATTAACAAGATTTGTTGCATAATGATCCCTAGTCGGGAAGTGAACTTCCTGATGATAACGTATGGTACCATAATGATTATTATTAGCTACGATCACTCTTATTTTAGCCTTTTGAGCAACTGCTGTTGCAAGTTCGGAACCAGTCATCAAAGCCCCGCCATCTCCAACAATTGAAAACACTTGCCTATCTGGAAATCTCAGTGCAGCTGCTATGCCTGCAGGAATTCCCATACCCATAGCACCAATTTCTGAGCCTATTAATTTCATAGTAGATTTAAATGGAAACCTATGATGCATCCAACTTGTAAAATTTCCAGCATCATTTGTAATTATTGAGTTTTCTGGTGCTATTTTGCCTAAACCATCGATGAAATGAGCAAAATCTAGTCCGTCATTTGCATTTCTTGGAGATACAGTTGCATCATTATTTAAATAACGATAATGACAAAGTTTAACCCATTCATTTCTTTCATTATTTGGATCATTGTTTGAAAACTTAGATAGTTGTTCTAAAAAATGCTCACTATCTGCAACTATTCCCATATCAGTTCGAAAAATTTTACCTATTGTATTTGGATCAGGTATTACATGAATAAAGATTTGTTTTGATGATGGAAATTTATAGGCCATATTTGGTACCCCATTAAACCTGTGTCCAACAACCAGAACTAAGTCTGCTTCTAATGCATTTTTTCTTATAGGTTCAGGGGGTCTTAAACCTAATTCTCCAGCATAGTGTAAGTTATCATTGGAAATAATATCTTGATGCTCATATGTACATAAAACTGGTAAATTGTGTGCTTTTGCAACTTTTTCTACAAGTTTTCTTGACCTAGTTGATATATGTACTTTCCCACCAACAACCAGAACTGGCTTTTTTGCATTTGATAATAAGTTAGATACCTCTTTTACCTTTTCAGGGAAAGCTAAGGGAGGGTTTATTTTAATACGTTTTACATCTTCAGTTTCAACTTTAGATTCTAAAACGTCTGTTGGTATGGCTATAACTACAGGGCCTGGTATACCACTTTCAGCAATGTGAAATGCTCTTGCAGTAACATTGGCTATCTCACTTGGTGTGTTGATTTGTTCTACGTGTTTGGCCATATCAGAAAATGTTTTGATGAAATCCATTTCTTGTAAATGCATTTTACCAGTACTAATACGATTGACTTGACCAATAAACAAAACCATAGGCACCCCGCCTTGATGCGCAGAGTGAACTGAAATTGAAGCATTTGTTGCTCCTGGGCCTCTGCTTACAAAAGCTACACCAGCATTACCTGTACACTTTGCATCTGCAACAGCCATAAAGCCAGCACCTCCTTCATGCCTACAAGTAACAACTTCAATTCCAGGTGAATATAATAATTCATCCATTACGGATAAATATGATTCACCAGGAACACAAAAGAAACGATCAACGCCATGATTTTTTAAAGTTTGTACAAAAACTGAAGCAGCTTTTTTTAACATTATACTTCCCTTATTTATATTGTTTGTTTTTTTCCACCATCTAAATTAATTTCTGTCCCTGTAAGGTGCCTAACTTTAGGATCACAAAGGAAATAGGCTAATTCAGCAACTTCTTCTGGAGTTGAAAATCTATCCAATCCTATATTTTTTAAGGCATTTTTTTCTGCATCAACAAAACTTATACCTTCTCTATCCGCATTATTTTGTATAATAGTTATCAAACGATCAGTTGATGTCATGCCAGGATTGATAGAGTTTACATTAACTCCATCAACTAATCCTCTTTTAGATAGAGCTTTTGTAAAGTTTAGAAAAGCTGCATTGACAGCACCACCAACCATAAAAAATGGATCAGGAGAATGACTCATAGCTCCATTAATTGAAACAATCCATCCCTTGTTTGTAGATAACGTTGCCCAAAACGCTTTGGATAATATAACGGCACTATAAAATTTCAAAGCAAATCCATCTTCAAAATCTTCTATTGGTTGCTTAAGGAAATCTCCACTTTTTGTTGCTCCAGCTGAGAAAATCAACGTATCAAAATTTTCAAACTCTTTTTCAACAGCTTTAATAGCATTTTCACATCCTGTTTTTGTTTTCAAATTAGCTGCATAATAATTTACATTAATATAATATTTGCTTTGTAATTCAGATTTGGTTTTTTCTAAATTTTCTTTATTAGAGGCGAGCAGATAAATATCACATTCTTCTTTTGCAAAGCGTTCAGCTATAGCTTTACCAATCCCTTTGCTACCTCCAGTAATAATGACTCTACGTTTCATATGTTTTTATTTCCCTAGAAAACAACTATTAACCTAATATTTTTTTAAAAGTGTATATTAATTTTTTGATTAAGACACTTAGATTTTGTATAAAATCTCATTATTAGCTAATCATTAAAATATTTACATAAAGAGAGTCTTTATTATGAGTTTAAGCTCAAAAAAACAATCAAATTTAAGGCATAGTTCAATTAATGAAAATATTAAAGTCAAAGCTCTTTTAGGTCCCACAAATACTGGTAAAACCTATTATGCAATGGAGAGAATGCTCTCTCATAGTTCTGGGATTATCGGATTCCCACTTAGATTATTAGCAAGAGAAAATTATGATAAAGCAGTTTCAGAGGTTGGAAAATCTAAAGTTGCTCTCGTTACTGGTGAAGAAAAAATTATTCCTCCTAACGCAAAATATTTTTGTTGTACTGTAGAGTCTATGCCATTAGAAAGATCTTTTTCTTTTGTAGCAATAGATGAAATACAATTAGCAGCTGATCCTGATAGAGGACATATATTTACAGATAGAATTCTTAATACAAGGGGAACTGAAGAAACAGTTCTTCTTGGGGCTGAAACTATAAAGCCAATACTACAAAAAATTTTACCAAATTGTTCAATAGAAATAAGACCAAGGTTATCTATTTTAAGCTACATAGGTGTAAAAAAACTCACTAGGTTGAAACCTCGATCCGCCATCGTTGCGTTTTCCATTCCAGAAGTCTACAAAATTGCTGAATTAATTAGAACAAAAAAAGGTGGTGCTGCAATTGTGATGGGAGCCTTGTCACCTAGAACAAGAAATGCTCAGGTTAATCTTTATCAAAATGGTCATGTTGACTATTTAATTGCAACAGATGCCATTGGTATGGGTTTAAATATGGATATTGACCATGTTGCTTTTGCATCTGATACAAAATTCGATGGTAAAATACCACGATACCTTAATCCCCCAGAAATTGCTCAAATAGCAGGTAGGGCTGGAAGACATTCAAGAAATGGTTCATTTGGAGTAGTAGAGGATCATTTGAAGTTTGATGAAGAAACAATTGAGCAAATCGAAAATCATTCTTTTTTTCCTTTAAAAAATATTTGGTGGAGAAATTCAGAATTAAACTTTGACTCATTGAAATCATTACTTAGCTCATTAGAAGCCCATCCAACGTTTAACTTTATGAGGAGAAAGGTTGGAGCATTAGATGCACTTTGCCTAAATTATTTATCTGAGATTAACTCAATTAAAAATAAAATTAATAATAAAGAAGCACTAATTTTATTATGGGATGTTTGTCAAATTCCTGATTTTAGTAATTCCTTGTCTGGTGTTCATTTTAGCTTGCTAGAAAAAACTTTTGAATTATTATTAGCCAATGGAAAACTAGATAATGAGTGGATAAAGTCTCAGCTAAACAGGCTTAATAGATTTGATGGAGAAATAGATACTCTATTAAATAGAATATCAAATATCAGAACTTGGACGTTCATTACAAACAGACAAAAATGGATAGATGAATCTGAATATTGGCAAAATGAAGCAAAAACAATTGAAGATAAACTTTCTGACGAATTACATAATAGATTAACGCAAAGATTTGTTGATAAGAGGATTGTAATTTTAAATAAAACTTTAAAAGAGCATAGTAATTTGGAAGCTTTAATAAGACTAGATGGTAAGGTAATTGTTGAAGGTGAAGAAGTTGGATTATTAAAAGGTTTTGAATTTGTTCCTTCTCTCTCTGAAGGAGAAAAAGCTGGTCCAATTTTATCTGCGGCAAGAAAAATTTTACCCAAAGAAATTGAAAGACGCGTTAGAGAGCTTTTAATGTCTGATAACGCAGCTTTTAAGTTTGATGATGATGGATCTATCTTATGGCAAAATAACAAGGTTGCAAAATTAACAAATGGTGAAACTTTATATTCACCAAAAATTATTATTACTAATTCTGAATTTTTGTCTGACGAACAGATTAAGCAAATAGAAATTAGAGTAAATGAGGCAGTTGAGGGGAATGTAGAAAATATTTTATCTGAAGCTATTAATTTAAAAAACCCAGTTTTAAATTTTGAGCAACAAGAAAGTGAAAGTGAAAAAAATCATAACGTTTCATTAACAACAAATGATGATGAAAAAAAGCATAGTGAGAGTATTTCTGGGAAAGCTCTTGGCATTGCATATCAAGTTTATGAAGGATTAGGTTCAGCACAAATTAATAATTTATCAATGTCCACAATTAATTTGTCAGAGGTTGATAAAAGAAATTTAGCAAGACTAGGGCTAAGATTAGGTGTTGAAACTATTTATCTACCTAATCTTCTGAAGCCAGCCGCAATAAAATTAAGAGCTTTATTATGGTCTGTTCATAATCAAGATTTTCCAAAAGATGCTTTCCCACCTGATGGACGCGTGAGCATAATAATTTTACCAAATGTTAAAAAAGAGTTTTACAGGGCTTTAGGTTTTGTACCTTTAGGGAATTTAGCTCTTAGAGCTGACATTGCGGAAAGATTATCTGCCTTAATAAGGACAGAAGCTAGAAATGGTCAATTTAGGATTAATGAGACCATGTTATCCATTGCAGGTGCAACAAAAATTCAAATGGAAGAAATTCTCTATGATTTAGGATACTCGAAGTATGGTGAAGAACCTTCAACTTTAGCTGACCAAGTCCCAATTATTATTTTTGACAAAAAAAGGAAGCCTTTTAAACCTAAAGTCAAAACATTCAATAAAAAAACTTTTAAAAGTAAAGATAATAAAATCAAAAATTTTTCAAAAACAAAAAATAAAGAAAAATCACCAGATCCTTTATCACCATTTGCAATTTTAAAATCCATAAAAATTAAAAAATGAAATGATATCTAATATTTTAGAAAAAAAGACACTTAGGCTCGATATCTATTTATACTATATCCGGGTATTTAAAAGTAGAAGCATTGCAACAAAATTTGTACTAACCAATAGGTTGCGGATATCAGGTCAAGTTACGCAGAAACCACACAAAATGATATCTGTTGGTGACGTTTTAACAATGACAATTAACGATAATATAAAGATCTTGAAAGTTTTAGATATACCCAGTCGAAGAGGTCCCTATCAAGAGTCACTTAATTTTTACGAAGATATTACACCGATTGAAATTATTCCAAAAAAGGAAACTAATAATATTGATATTAAGTTTGTGGAAAGAGTTGGACGTCCAACAAAAAGAGAAAGGCGTCAAACAGACAGATTAATGGGTAGAGATTAAAATTATAATAAATCAATACTTGTAATGATAATTTTTCTAGTTTAAACACAGTTATTTTGAGAGTTATATGACCTATATTGTTAATGATAAATGTATAAATTGCAGACATACTGATTGTGTTGAAGTTTGTCCCGTAGACTGTTTTTATCTTGGAGAGAATACCATTGTTATTCATCCTGATGAATGTATAGATTGTGGTGTTTGTGAGCCAGAATGTCCTGTAGACGCAATCCAAGCTGATACTGATCCTGGAGCTGACGAATGGTTAGAATATAATAGAGAAATGTCAGAGATTTGGCCAAACATTACTATGAAAATTGACCCTTTACCTGATTACGAAAAATTTACTGATGAAGAGGGTAAATTTCAAAAATATGGTTCAAAAAAACCTGGAACTATTCAGAATCTATAAAATAATTGACTTACAGCTAGTTTTTTATGTGTTTTTGTGATATAAGACCTTTTTTAAAATTTCTTAAATAAATTCAAATAGAAATATTTTATAATAGGTGATTAAATTGTCTAAAGATCAAAACTTAGTGAGCTCATTTATACCTGGTGATTTTGTTGTTTATCCAAGTCACGGTGTTGGTAAAATAATTGGGACAGAAAAACGTAAAGTCGAAGATGTCGAGCTAGAATTACTTGTAATAAGATTCGAACATGAAAGAATGACATTAAGAGTTCCATTGTCTAAAGCAACTGAATCCGGACTAAGAACTTTATCAAGTAGAGTACAGATGGAAGAAGCAATTATTACCCTTAAAGGTAAAGCAAAAGTTAAAAAAACTATGTGGTCAAGGAGAGCACAAGAATACGAAACCAAAATAAATTCTGGAAATTTAGTTTCAATTGCAGAAGTTGTAAGAGATTTGTATCGTAAAGATGATCAAGGAGAACAATCTTATTCTGAAAGACAAATGTATCAAGCCGCTTTAGAACGTTTGGCTAGTGAATTTGCAGCAGTTGATAACACAGATAAGGAAAGTGCTGTTGTAAAACTAGAAAAGATCATTGATGATAATACTGAGGAAGCAGCCTAATAAATTTCATTTAAAAATTTAAACAAATGTTAAATTTAAGTAAAAAATCTAGTTTTTTTTTTGATTGCCTCCCATCATATGACAACGGTTATTTAAATGTAGGTAACAAACATTCAATTTACTACGAACAATACGGTAACCCTAAGGGTATACCTTTATTATTCTTGCATGGGGGTCCTGGAGCAGGATTTTCAAATGCTCATAAAAGTTTTTTTGATCCAAAGGTTTTTAGGGTGGTTTTTTTTGATCAAAGAGGATCAGGTAAAAGTATTCCTTATGCTGAAACAAATTTTAATAATACGCAACTTTTGATTTCAGATATTGAAGATTTAAGAAAGTTATTAAATATAGAAAAGTGGTATCTTTTTGGAGGATCATGGGGTAGCACTTTAGCGTTATTGTATGGTATTGAATTCCCTCACAGGTGTATGGGTTTTATTTTGAGAGGAATTTTTTTAGGTACTAAAATTGAGATAAATTGGTTCTTATATGATATTAAAAAATTTTTTCCAGAAGCTTATAATAAATTTATATCGTTAGTACCGCAAAATAAGAGAAATAATATTCTCGAATGGTTCTATAATAAACTTCATAGTAATAATAGATCACAAAGTTTAAAAGCTGCTTCTGTTTGGGCTGAATATGAAAATTCTTGCTCCTCTATTAATTATTCGCCACGACCAATTTCTGGTGAGCAAGCTCTTGCAATTTCAAAAATAGAAACACATTATTTTATGAATAATTGTTTTATTGAAGATAACTATATTGTTAAAAATTTAAATAAAATTTCTAAAATAAAATCCATTATCGTGCAGGGAAGGCATGATGTAATTTGTCCTCCATTCACTGCACTAAAACTTGCTGATTGTTGGATTGGTGCAAAAATTGAAGTTGTAGATGATGCAGGTCATTCGGGTTTTGAAACTAATATTAGTAAAAAATTAATAAATGCTCTTAAAATGATTAAGTAAAATATTGATTAAATTTTTTTGAAGGGTTAAATTTTAAAATAATATATTGAAATGACTCTAAATTGTTATGAATGATAATGAACTAGAAAAATTAACTTTTGAAGAAGCTATGCAAGAATTAGAAAAACTTGTAGATAGCCTTGATAAAGGAGATGCTTCACTAGATGAGGCAATAGCAGCATATGATAGAGGCTCACAATTAAAAGATTATTGTCAAAAAAAACTGCATGATGCAAAAATGAAGGTTGAAACTATACAGTCGTCAGAAAATATTGACACTATTCCAAAAAAATTATCACCTTTTAAATCTGATTAATTTATCCTAAAATTACTTAGGACGATTTTATGATTAAATTTCAAAATAAGCTTGAAAAAAATTCACAACAAATCGAAAGATTCTTAGATATTAATTTACCATCGGGTAATGGATTAAGTTCTAAACTTTTTGAAGCAATGAGATACTCCTCAATTAGTGGTGGGAAAAAAATAAGGGCTTATTTAGTTTTGGAAACAGGACGTTTTATCAGTGCTATAAATAGTAAAACTCTCTCGAAATCAAAATATAATGAATTAATTGCTGTTGGATCAGCTATCGAAGCAATTCATTCTTATTCATTAATTCATGATGATTTACCAGCTATGGATAATTCTCCTGTTAGGAGAGGAAAGGCAGCTAATCATGTAAAATTTGACGATCATACCGCTATATTAGCTGGAGATGGACTATTAAGTTGGGCCTTCCAAATAATAGGAGATAGCAATTTCATTTCTAATTCAGAAAAGAGATCTGAGATTTGTTTTGTTTTAGCGAAAGCTATTGGACCAAATGGTATGGTTGGAGGTCAACAAGCTGACATGGACTTTACAGAGAACAAATCTTTAGATCTAAATCAAATAGAGTGGATTCAAAATCACAAAACAGGCGCATTAATATCTTGTTGTGCTCATGTGGCGTCAATTTTATTAAATGCTAATAACAATCAAAAAAGTAATCTTATTAACTACGCTAATCACATTGGTTTGGCTTTTCAAATTGCTGATGATTTACTTGATCATGATGGTAATGAGGATTTAATGGGAAAACCTGCAGGGCAAGATACTAAAAATGAAACACCTAATTTTGTAACGATTTTAGGTAGAGCAATAGCAAAAAAAAGAGCCATAGAGGAATCTAATAAAGCGATTAATTTGATACAAAAATTTAAACAAGAATCAGAAAATCTTGTATCTTTAGCTAAATATACTGTAAATAGAAATAAATAAATTAAAGTTTGTTGTTATAGGTTTAAGTTAATCAATGCCAATTAAAGATAAAAAAACTAAATCTGTTACCACACCGTTACTCGATAAGGTAAATAATCCGAATGATCTTAAATTTTTAAAATTAGAAGATCTTGATCAACTTTCTTCAGAATTACGCTCTGATATGATTGATACTGTGTCTAAAACAGGTGGACATTTAGGTGCAGGTTTGGGTGTTGTTGAACTTGCTATCGCTATTCATTATGTTTTTGACACCCCCGACGATAGATTAATTTGGGATGTTGGACATCAAGCATATCCTCACAAAATTTTAACAAACAGAAGACATGAAATGTCTACTTTAAGAAAATCTAGAGGCCTTTCAGGATTTACAAAGCGAACAGAATCTATTTTTGATCCTTTTGGCGCAGGACATTCTTCAACATCGATTTCTGCGGCTTTAGGAATGGCTGTTGCAAGAGATAAACTTGGGAAATCTAACAATGTAATTGCTGTTATTGGTGATGGTGCAATGAGTGCTGGAATGGCGTATGAAGCAATTAATAACGCCGGGGCGTTGAAAACTAATTTATTAATTATTTTAAATGATAATGATATGTCCATAGCTCCAGCTGTAGGTGCCTTAAGCAATTATTTATCTAATGTTGTGTCAAGTCGACCGTTCAATAACGTAAGGGAAATTGCTAAACAAATGGTTAATCTTTTTCCTAAAGAAGTTGGTGAAACAGCCAAAAGAGCTGAAAGTCTCGCAAGAAATTTTTTAGTAAATGCGGAAGGTACTATTTTTAGTCAGATGGGTATGAATTATTTAGGTCCAATAGACGGTCACGATGTTAAATCCATGGTTAAAATATTAAAAAATCTAAAAAATGGTTCTCAAAATAAACCAATTTTGCTTCATGTGGTAACAGAAAAGGGAAAAGGACATCCTTTTTCGAAAGGTTCTCACGAAAAATATCACGCTGTATCTGAATTTAATGTAATTACTGGTGATTCAGTTAAGTCAATATCTAACGCGCCTACTTATACTAATGTTTTCGCAGAAACTTTGTGTAAAATTGCCGAAAAGGATAAAAAAGTTTTAGCTATAACTGCCGCTATGCCCTCAGGAACTGGATTAAATAAGTTTGCAGAAAAATTTCAAGATAGATTTTATGATGTTGGAATTGCTGAACAACATGCTGTAACGTTTGCTGCTGGAATGGCTTCAGAGGGTTTAAAACCATTTGTAGCTATATATTCAACTTTTTTACAAAGAGCTTATGATCAAGTAGTTCATGACGTTGTGATACAAAATTTACCTGTAAGATTTATGCTTGATAGAGCTGGATATGTAGGAGCTGATGGAGCAACTCATGCAGGTTCATTTGATTTAGCATACCTTTGTTGTTTACCAAATGTAGTAGTAATGGCACCTAGTGACGAAGCAGAGTTGGCAAAAATGGTTATGACTGCTTCGAAATATAGTGATGGTCCAATTTTTTGTAGATATCCTAGAGGTGAAGGAGAAGGTGTAGATATTACCGATATTGTACAAGATGTTAAAATTGGTAAAGGAAGAATCATCAGAAGAGGACAAGATTTAGCAATTCTTGCTTTAGGTACGAGAGTTGGTTCTGCATTGAAAGTTGCTGATCATCTATTACAATATAATTTAAAGATAACCGTCGCTGATGCACGTTTTGCAAAACCAATAGATACGCAATTAGTTCAAAAATTATGGAAGGAACATAAAAAATTTATAATAATAGAAGAAGGTTCTGCAGGAGGATTTGGTTCTCATTGTTTACATTTCTTATCATCTAAGGACCTTCTTAATAAGCACGATAAAGAAATTAAATGCTTAACTATGCCAGATAATTTTCAAGATCACGCTTCTCAAAAAGAACAACTTGCAAAAGCGGGTTTAGATACAGATGGATTAATGCAAGTTGTTTCTAAAATGATATCTTTGTCGAATATAAAAAATAAATCTATTACTAACTAAACTTTAAAAATATTTTAGGACCTACAAAATAAGTAAAGAACGAATAGATAAACTTATGGTTTTAAAAGGCTTTGCTAAAAGTAGAGAGCAAGCTAATTCTATTCTAATGACTGGAAATGTGTTTGCTGATAATAAGCGTGTTGAAAAACCTGGACAACAAGTATCACAAAATTCAAAAATTGAGATAAAAGGTAAAACATATCCATGGGTGTCTAGGGGAGGTGTTAAATTAAATCATGCTATATTAGAATTTGATTTAGACTGTAATTCTATTATAGCACTTGATATTGGAGCAAGCACAGGTGGTTTTACGGATGTCTTGTTAGCAAATGGAGCTAGTAAAATTTATGCAGTAGATGTTGGGTATGGGCAATTAGATTGGAAATTGAGACAAGATGAAAGAGTTATAGTTAAAGAAAAAACAAATGCCAGATATTTAACAGATAAAATTATTGAAGATCCTTTGGATGCTTTAGTTTGTGACGCATCTTTTATATCATTGAAGAAAGTTTTACCTTCAGGACTTAGGTTTCTAAAACCTCATGGATGGTTGGTAGCTTTAATAAAACCTCAATTTGAAGTAGGTAAAGGTCTTGTAGGGAAGGGTGGCGTAGTTAGAGATCCTAAACTACATGAGATAGTAATTAATGATATAAAAAAATGGATGGGACTTGAAATTAATATGAATATTTTAGGAGTTATTGAAAGCCCAATTTTAGGCCCTAGTGGAAACAAAGAATTTTTAATTATGGCCACAAAAATTTAATTCATTAAATGTTTTATTCAATCTTTCCAATTTGACTTTCATGCTCTAACAATTGATCTAAAATAGTTATTGCCATCATAGCTTCAGCTACAGGAACAGCCCTAATGCCAACACAAGGATCGTGCCTACCTTTTGTTTTAATCTTAATAGGTTCATTTTGTAGGTTTATAGAGTTTTTTTCTGTTAAAATAGAGCTCGTTGGTTTAACAATGAATTTAGCTACTATAGGTTGGCCAGAAGAAATTCCACCTAATATTCCTCCAGAGTGATTAGATCCAAAATAATAATCACCTTTATTGTCAGGATAAATTTCATCATTGGCTTCACTACCTGTTAAAGACGCTAAATGAAAACCAGAACCAATTTCTACGCCTTTTACAGCATTTATGCTCATTAACGCTTCTGCTATTTGACTATCTAATTTTTTATAGATTGGACTTCCTAATCCTCTAGGCACATTTTCAGCAACAACTTCAATTATCGCGCCAGCGCTATTCCCGTTCTTCCTAACATTGTCCAACCATATTCCCCATTCTTTAGCTGCTTTTGGATCTCCACAAAAAAAAGGGTTATTGTTAACTTCATTCCAATCAAAATTTTTACGATCTATTTTATTTGGCCCTAACTGGATTACACTAGCTCTAATTTTTATAGATTTTTTTAACTTGTTTTCTAATACCTTAAATGCAATTGCGCCTGCCGCAACTCTTACAGCTGTTTC